>NZ_JAODOR010000001.1 GCF_025398275.1 Microbacterium memoriense
GCGGGAGCGGGCGCGGCGGGGGCCTCGGCGGCGGGCGTCTCGGCGGGCGCGGGTGCCTCGGCGGCGGGCGCGCCCGAACCGATGCGAGCGAGCGTCGCACCGACGGCGACGGTCTCATCTTCGGAGACCAACACCTCCAGGAGCGTGCCGGCAACCGGGGAGGGAATCTCCGTGTCGACCTTGTCGGTTGAGATCTCCAGAAGCGGCTCATCGACCGCGACATCGTCGCCGACCTGCTTGAGCCAGCGCGTCACCGTGCCTTCGGTGACGCTCTCACCGAGTTCGGGGAGGAGGACATCCTTCGCGTCGCCACCGGCGGCGGGTGCGGCCGGCTGCTCGGCAGCGGGAGCCGCTGCGGCAGGCGCCTCAGCTGCGGGTGCGGGCTCAGCGGCGGGGGCCTCTGCCGCGGGCGTGGGTTGCTCAGCGGCGGCCGCGGCAGGCGCTTCGCCCGAACCGGATCCATCGCCGATCGTCGCGAGGACCGCGCCGACCTCAACGGTCTCATCTTCCTGGAAGAAGATCTCTTCGATCACACCGCTCACCGGGGAGGGGATTTCGGTATCCACCTTGTCGGTGGAGATCTCGAGCAGGCCCTCATCGGCCTCGATCGAGTCTCCGACCTTCTTGAGCCAGCGGGTGACCGTTCCCTCGGTAACGCTCTCGCCGAGCGCGGGGAGGACCACGGATGTGCTCATGACTGTGTCTCCTTCAGAAAGTCGATGTCGTGTCTAGCTTAGTGAACAGCGCGCCCACGGGATGTCAGAGCGCGTGCAAGGGCTTGCCCGCGAGAGCGAGGAACGCCTCGCCCAGGGCTTCGCTCTGCGTCGGATGCGCGTGGATCAGGGGCGCGAGGTCTTCCGGATGTGCCTCCCACGCGACAGCCAACTGGCCTTCCGTGATGAGTTCGCCGACGCGTTCGCCGACGAGGTGCACGCCGAGGACCGGGCCTTCGGTCGCGCGGACGATCTTGACGATGCCGGCCGTACCGATGATCTCGCTCTTCGCGTTTCCGGCCAGGTTGTACTCGTAGGTCTGCACGCGGTCACCGTGTTCGGCCCGGGCCTGCGCCTCGGTCAGTCCGACGGATGCGACCTCGGGCCGGCTGTACGTGACCCGGGGAATCGTGTGTTCGGGCACAGCGACCGGCGCGAGACCGGCGATCTGCTCGGCGACGTAGATACCCTGCTGGAATCCCCGGTGTGCCAATTGCAGACCGGGCACGATGTCACCGACCGCCCACACATGGGGGACGCTCGTGCGGAGCTGCTCATCGACCGTCACGAAGCCACGATCGAGCGTCACACCCGCATCCTCAAAACCGAGTTCGGCCGTCGCAGGTCCGCGCCCGACAGCGACGAGCACGTAGTCCGCCGTCAGAGTCGAGCCGTCCTCCAGTGTGAGCGTGACGTCGTCGTCTGTCTGGCTCACCGAGGCGAATCGGGTGCCGAGCCGGGTCGCGATCCCGCGCTTGCGGTAGGCCCGCTCGAGCGCCTTACTGAGCGTCACGTCCTCGTTCGGCACGAGGTGATCCAGGGCCTCGACGATCGTGACCTCGGCCCCGAAGGAGCGCCAGACGCTGGCGAACTCGACGCCGATGACACCGCCGCCGAGGATGATGACCCGTCCGGGCACCTCGTCGAGTGCGAGTGCCTCTTCGCTGCGAAGGACGCGTCCGCCGGCTTCGAGGCCGGGGAGGAGGCGACTGTACGAACCCGTGGCCAGGACGATGTCGGTCCCTCGGTACACATCGTCGCCGACCGTCACGGCGGGTCCGGACACCAGTCGCCCGTGGCCCGTGACGACCGTGATGCCCCGCGCGGCGACGAGTCCTTCCAGGCCCTTGTACTTCTTCGCCACGATGTTCTCGCGGTACGCGGTGACCCCCGCGACGTCGATGCCCTCCCACGTCGCCCTCACCCCCACGGCGGTGGACTCGCGCACGTGATCGGCGACTTCTGCCGAGTGCAGCAGCGCCTTGGTGGGGACGCATCCGCGATGCAGGCAGGTCCCGCCGATCTTGTCCTTCTCGATGATGATGACGGAGCGGCCGAGCTCCGCGGCGCGGAGGGCCGCCGCGTAGCCGCCGGATCCGCCGCCCAGGATGACCAGGTCTGCCGTGTGCTCGGTCATCGTCCGGCCTCCTCGAGGGCATCGATGTGGGTGAGGAAATCGATGAGGCTGCGCACCGTCGCTGCGGTCGGTCCCTTGTCGGTTGCCCCGAACGCGGTCTTGGCCGAGCCGGAGCCCGCGATGTCCAGGTGGACCCAGGGGATGCGCGGCGCATCGGGATCATCCGAGACGCGCCCGATGAACCGCTGCAGGAAAAGCCCTGCGAACAGTGCCCCGCCGGAGGGGTCGCCGATTTTCGCGTTCTGCAGGTCGGCGATGGGGGAGTCCAACTCGTCCTCCATGTGCGCCGGGAGGGGCATGTGCCATGCGGGCTCCGCCGAGCGGGTGGCCGCGGCGAGGTACGCCGCGACGGCGGCATCCTGACCCATCACGCCGGTGTGACGGTTGCCGAGGGCCACCGTGATCGCGCCGGTCAACGTCGCGATGTCGACGATGACGTCCGGCTGTTCGCGGCTCGCCGCGACGAGGCCGTCGGCCAGGACGAGGCGACCTTCGGCGTCGGTGTTCAGAACTTCGACCGTCGTGCCGTCGAGGATCCGCAGGACGTCTCCGGGGCGGATGGCGCGCCCGGACGGCATGTTGTCGGCGACGCACAGCCATCCGGAGACATGGATGGGGAGGGCCAGTGCAGCGGCGGCACGCACGACGGCGAGCACCGTGGCGGCGCCGGCCATGTCGTACTTCATGCCGACCATGCCGGTCGGCGGCTTCAACGACAGTCCGCCGGTGTCGAACGTGATGCCTTTGCCGACGAGGGCGACGTGGCGCTCGGCACCCTCCGGCGCGTAGTCCAGCCGGATCATGCGCGGCGGACGGTCGGACCCCCGTCCAACGCCCAAGATGCCGCCGAATCCTTCCGCGGCCAGACGCTCCTCGTCGTAGATCTCGACGTCGACGGGGAGGTCGATGACGGACTCCACGGCGCGCTCGGCGAAGTCCTGGGGGCCCAGCCATTCGGCGGGGACGTGGACGAGGTCCTTCACCAGAGCGGCGGCGGCCGCGGTGGCCTGCACGGTGGATTGCTCCGCGCCCGAGACGTCGCCGGTGGCGTACACCGTGACGCGCGTCGCGCGCTCCGGGCCAGGGGTGCTCTTATACCCGGCGAAGTGATATCCACCGAGCAAGGCGCCTTCCGCCGCGGCCTGCCATAGGTCGGCCGGCGCCAGTGGGGCGGCGACCGCCAGGTGTGCGAAACCGGTCGTCGTGCGCACGGCGACTCCGACCGCATCGCGAAGTGTGGCGGCATCCACGTCGTCACCGGTCCCCACGATGAACAGCGGCAGGGTCGTCGACTGCGGCACGTGGACGCGCAGGATCGAGCCCGCGGCGCCGGTGAAGCCCAGCGCGCCGAGGGTCTCGATCAGGCCGGGCCACGCCGCGACAAAGCCCTCGTCGTCCGACAGGGCAGACAGTGGGGGGAGGGCCACCACGATCGCGTCGACGTCGAGCGACGAGTCGGGAAAGGAGGCGGTGGACAGCGTCAGCTCCGGAAACGGCATGTCTCCCATCCTAGGTTTGCCCGCGCTGCCGAGGCGGGATCGCCCCTGTTCGACGTGTTCGCTGTCAGCGGGATGCCCGCGGCGCCGAGGTCCGGAGGTGCTCGTACAGTGGAACCATGCCACTGTCCGGACCCCTGTACGAGCGCGTCGCGTCGGCACCGCCCGTGCCCTCGGGCCTTCCTCTCGTGATCGCGTTGACCGGCTTCACGGATGCCGGCGGCGCCATCGGGCGCATGATCGAGCTGTTCCGGGACGATCTGGAACCGACCCCGATCGTGTCCTTCTCCGCCGACGTCCTGCTCGACTACCGTGCGCGGCGCCCCACGATCACGTTCGACGAGGACCACTTGGTCGACTATCGTCCCCCGCGCCTCGAGTTGTCGTTGGCCCACGATGCGGTCGGCCAACCGTTCGTTCTGCTGTCCGGCTTCGAGCCGGACTTCGCGTGGGATGCCTTCACGGAAACCGTCGTCGGACTCGCCGAAGGGCTCGAAGTCGCGCACGTGACCTGGGTCCATGCGATCCCGATGCCGGTGCCGCACACCCGACCCCTCGGCACCACGGTCAGTGGAACGCGCACCGACCTGACGCAGGCGCATTCGGTGTGGAAGCCGCACACCCAGGTTCCCGCGACCGTGGGCCACCTGCTTGAGCACCGCTTCGCCGTTGCCGGCGCCGCGGTGTCGGGCTTCGTTCTGCTCGTGCCGCATTACCTCGCCGAGACCGAGTATCCCGCTGCGGCCCTCGCGGGGCTCGACAGTCTATCGGTCGCGACGGGTCTGGTCTTCGATGCCGATGCTGTGCGCGAAGAGAACCGTGACTACCTCGCGAAGGTCGAGGACCAGGTGTCGGGGAGCGACGAACTCACCTCGATGCTGCACGCTCTCGAGGAACGCTACGACTCCTATATGGCGGGATCGAACCTCGGTCAGCCCATCATCCACGCCGGCGACCTTCCGAGTGCGGATGAATTGGCGGCGGAACTCGAGCGATTCCTGGCTGACCGGCGCAGCGACGACGACAAGCGCGGGCGTCGCTGACGGAATGCCGGATGTCGTCCCCGTGTTGTGTCTGGGGGCGGGGGTTGGGCGCTCAGCGACCCGCGTCACCCCCGCGATGATGTATGCGACAATAGACACTTGACCCGTTGTCACCAGTGGTGATGTTCCGCGTGCGGAACGTCCCGAGGACTTGACAAGGGTCTTACTAGTGTCCGAAAGCCCGGCGGTCCCCGTCGGTGAAAGGCGAGACGTGACCTCGAGCACGAAGACCCCCCGCACCCCCACGGCCGACGACACCGATGCAGCAGAGGCTCCGGTGAAGGTCGCCGCAAAGGCAAAGGCCCCGGCGAAGACGGCCGCGGCCAAGGCCGCCGCCACGAAGACCACCGCCGCGAAGACTGCGGCAACCAAGGCGCCGGCGAAGACCACTGCCGCCAAGGCCGCGCCGGCCAAGAGTCGCGCAAAGGCCAAGGCCGCCGATCAGGACCTCGATGACGAGGCCGACGGCGAGATCGTGGTCGCAGAGGACGACCTCGACGAGACCGCGACGGGTGCCGCGACCACGGTCGACCCGAAGAAGGCGGCCGCCGCAGACGACGACGAAGACGACGAGGACGAAGAAGAGTCGACCAAGCCGGCCTTCAGCGAGCCGCTGCCGACCGGCGCGATCGTCATCTCGTCCAGCGATGAAGACGACGCCCCCGTCTACTCGACCATGATCACAGGCGCCACGGCCGACCCGGTCAAGGACTACCTCAAGCAGATCGGTAAAGTCCCGCTGCTGAACGCGGCGGAAGAGGTCGAACTCGCGATGCGCATCGAGGCGGGCCTGTTCGCCGAAGAGAAGCTGTCGCACATGTCGACTGCGGAGAAGTCCAAGCAGCTCGGGCTCGATCTGCAGTGGGTCGCCCGCGACGGTCAGCGCGCGAAGAGCCACCTGCTCGGAGCCAACCTGCGTCTCGTGGTCTCGCTCGCCAAGCGCTACACCGGCCGCGGCATGCAGTTCCTCGACCTCATCCAGGAGGGGAACCTGGGCCTCATCCGTGCCGTCGAGAAGTTCGACTACACCAAGGGCTTCAAGTTCTCCACCTACGCGACGTGGTGGATCCGCCAGGCGATCACGCGCGCCATGGCCGACCAGGCGCGCACCATCCGCATCCCCGTGCACATGGTCGAGGTCATCAACAAGCTTGCTCGCGTCCAGCGGCAGATGCTGCAAGACCTCGGTCGCGAACCCACGCCCGAAGAGCTCAGCCGCGAACTCGACATGACCCCCGAGAAAGTCGTCGAAGTTCAGAAGTACGGTCGTGAGCCCATTTCCTTGCACACGCCGCTCGGTGAGGACGGCGACAGCGAGTTCGGTGACCTGATCGAAGACACCGAAGCGGTCGTCCCGGCCGACGCGGTGGGCTTCACGATGCTGCAGCGTCAGCTCGAGTCGCTCCTGGACTCCCTGTCCGAGCGTGAAGCCGGTGTGATCCGCATGCGCTTCGGTCTCGGCGACGGTCAGCCCAAGACGCTCGATCAGATCGGCGACACGTTCGGCGTCACGCGCGAGCGCATCCGCCAGATCGAGTCGAAGACGATGGCCAAGCTCCGGCATCCGTCCCGTTCGCAGTCGCTGCGGGACTACCTCGAATGAGCGCGGACGTTCCCAACGACGGCAAGGCGCTCACGGTCACGGTCGAAGGGACGGCGTTCGCGCGCATTCCGATCCGTACCCGCGTCGTCATGCCGGGCGATGACCTCGATGCGTTCATTACGGAGTACGCCGCAGACGTCGTTCGCGCCGGCGACCTCCTGTTCGTGACCGAGAAGATCGTCGCCATCACGCAGGGACGCTCGTTCACTCTCGACGAAATCACACCGCGTCCGCTCGCCCGGTTCCTCTCGAAGTACGTGACCCGTACCTCGTATGGGATCGGACTCGGCATGCCCGAGACCATGGAGATGGCGCTCCGCGAGTGCGGAACCCCGCGCATCCTCTTCGCCGCCGGCGTCAGCGCCATCACGAAACTCTTCGGCCGACGCGGTGACTTCTACCGCATCGCGGGCGACAAGGCCCGTGCGATCGACGGCCCCACCCCTGGGACGATCCCGCCGTACAACAAGGCCGTCGTCTTGGGACCCACTGACCCCGATGCCGTCGCCGCACACCTGAAGGCGCTCCTCGGCGACATCGCGGATGTTGCGGTCGTCGACATCAACGACATCGGCGGCAACATCCTCGGCTCGACGCTGGACAAGGCGGCGGAGCAGCGTCTCGTCCGCATCCTCGGTGACAACCCGCTGGGGCAGGGACACCAGTCCACGCCGCTCGGCATCATCCGTCCCGCCTGAGGCACACGCCTTGGACACCGATCCGCGGCGTGACAACGCGCAGCGCGTTCCGTATTCAGTCTCCCCGGAGAGCAATCGCGCCGATCCCCGATGATTCGGCGGTGTCCGCGCCGGCCAGACTGAATACGGACCCGTAGATCGCGCCGTCAGATTCCCATGGCGGCGCGGTAGCGGGGCAGGTGGCCGCGGCGGATGCCGGTGGCCGATGGCTTGTTCTCGAACACGCCGGCGCCCCAGTTCCCTTCGACGAGGACCGGGCCGGAGGCGGTCGCGACGATGTCCCATCCGACGTAGCGGACCTGCGGGACGACCAGGGCGACCTCGGTGATGAGAGCGCGGACCTCCTCCATCATCGGCAGGCGGAAGTCGGCGATGCGCGCGCCGGTGTCGGGGTGGGTCTCGTAAAGCTCGCCATGGATGTCGTAGCCCATGCCCATCGCGCGGCCGTCCTCGTGGAGAGCCGTGTAGAAACCGCCGAATGCGCCCTGATCGCTCACGTTGCCGCGACCGAACTTCTGCGCCATGTTGATGATCTCCACGGTGCCGTCGTCTTTCACGAACGTTGTGACGCGAGTGGTGTTGGCGGTTCCCGGAGCGATCGCCTCGAGTGCCTCATGCTGCGTGATGCGCTCCTCGACGAGAAGTTCGCCCTTCGCGACCAGCTCAGCGTGGAACGCAGGCCAGTCGGTGACCGTCGTGGTGTCGTAGCGGCTGACACCGAAGCCGGACTTGCTCACCGGCATCTTCCCGATCACGACAGGATGACGCTGCGCGAACTCGCGGAGTTCATCCGCACCCGCCTCCTCCAAGTCCAGCCACTCGCGACCGAGGAATCGGTCGAAGAGTCGATTGAACTCGATCTTGTGGTGGAAGTGGTGGACGAACGCAGGGTCGTCGAAGGTCTTCGACAGCTCGAGCGCGAGAGGGCTCGTCACCCAGGTCGCACGCTCCGCTCTGTTCAGAATCGCGAAGTCGAACTCGATGTAGTCGTTGAATCCGACGCGCTTCACACCGGCGGACCAGAGCATGTCGACCAGCACGACCGGGTACTTCTTCCCGTGGATGCGGGCGGTCTTTCGGGCGCGATCCGTCACGGATCTCACGTCGAAGCCGCGCGCACGCTCCCACAGGAAGCGCAGTCGGTCGATGGGCGCGAGGGCGCTCGAAGGCATGGGGCGTCCTCCCGGACTGGTGGAGACTGTGTCCCCCCAGTCTACGAGGGAGCGCTCAGCGAGCGTCGATCAGCCGAGCAGTCTCGTCGTGCCAGTTGGTCGCGATCGTGCGCAACTTCTCTTCATACTTCCGGCCGTGGTGGGCGCAGAACAGCAACTCGCTACCGTTGACTTCGGCGGAGATATAAGCCTGAGCGCCGCAGGAATCGCAACGGTCTCCTGTGGTCAAACGGTACTCGAGGACGGCGGTGGTCTCAGCGGTGTCAGTCATGCTCATTTCGGGGCCTCCTCGATCGGTGGGATGATGCATCCCCGTCGGTGCGGATGTCTCACATACAACCACGCGAATCCATGATTCATGCCGAGATCCGGTCACATTTCGCTGTACGCGTACGAGGCTGGCCCGAGATGCGGCCAGACCTCGCGTGCTGAGTGTGTCCTGCGGCCCGTGTCGTCGGGGCTGGATACGCTTGAGGATTGTGACCGCCGAGTATTCCGCCCACCACCTTCAGGTGCTCGAAGGGCTCGAGGCCGTCCGCAAGCGCCCGGGTATGTACATCGGGTCCACCGACTCACGCGGGCTCATGCATTGCGTGTGGGAGATCATCGACAACTCCGTCGATGAGGCCCTCGGCGGATTCGGCACGCGCATCGACATCCGTCTGCACCCCGACGGGAGCGTCGAGGTGTGCGACCGTGCCCGTGGCATCCCCGTGGACGTCGAGCCACGCACCGGCCTCACCGGGGTCGAGGTCGTGTTCACGAAGCTGCATGCCGGCGGCAAGTTCGGCGGTGGCTCGTACGCCGCCTCCGGCGGTCTGCACGGCGTGGGTGCCTCCGTCGTCAACGCCCTCTCCGAACGACTCGATGTGGAAGTCGACCGCAACGGCAAGACGTACGCGATGTCGTTCCACCGCGGTGAGCCGGGTCAATTCGCGGGGCCGTCCCCGGATTCACCCTTCACCCCGTTCGAGCGGTCGTCTGAGCTGCGCGTCGTCGGCAAGGTCGCCAAGGGCGTCACCGGCACCCGCATCCGCTATTGGGCGGACCGGCAGATCTTCACGAAGGATGCCGCCTTCCATCTCGATGAGCTCGAGCAGCGCGCACGCCAGACCGCGTTCCTGGTCCCGGGTCTCGAAATCGTCATCGACGACGAACGGCCGCAGGCTGTCTCGGGGACCGAGCCCAGCTCGACGAGCTATCGGTTCGACGGGGGCATCTCGGAATTCGCCGACTTCCTTGCCCCCGACACACCTATCACGGATACCTGGCGGCTGAGCGGCGAGGGCACTTTCACCGAGACGGTGCCCGTGCTGCAGGCCACGGGTGCGATGGTGCCGACCGAGGTCGAACGCACGTGTCAGGTCGACCTCGCGCTGCGGTGGGGGACCGGGTACGAGACGGTGGGACGGTCGTTCGTGAACATCATCGCGACGCCCAAGGGCGGCACCCACCAGGCCGGTTTCGAACAGGGCTTGATGAAAGTCGTCCGCGATCAGATCCAGCAGAATGCCCGGCGGCTGAAAGTCGGAACGGGCGAGAAGATCGAGAAGGACGACATCCTCGCCGGGCTCACTTCAGTGCTCACCGTGCGCCTGCCCGAGCCCCAGTTCGAAGGCCAGACGAAGGAAATCCTCGGTACGCCGGCCGTTCGCAACATCGTGACGAGTGTCGTGACGCGCGAGCTCGCCGCGCGGTTCGCCTCGACCAAACGCGACGACAAGGCCCAGACGTCGTTGCTCCTGGACAAAGTCGTCTCCGAGATGAAAGCGCGCATCTCCGCGCGCACGCACAAAGAGACCCAACGACGCAAGAACGCGCTGGAGAGCTCTTCACTCCCGGTGAAGCTCGCTGACTGTCGCACGAACGACATCGCGCAGTCGGAGCTGTTCATCGTCGAGGGTGATTCGGCCCTCGGCACAGCGAAGAACGCGCGCAACAGCGAGTATCAGGCACTCCTGCCGATTCGGGGAAAGATCCTCAACGTGCAGAAGGCGTCGATCAGCGACATGCTGTCCAACGCCGAGTGCGCCGCGATCATCCAGGTGATCGGCGCCGGGTCTGGGCGGTCCTTCGACCTCGACGCGGCGCGTTACGGCAAGGTGATCCTGATGAGCGACGCCGACGTCGACGGGGCACACATCCGCACCCTGCTGCTCACACTTTTCTTCCGATACATGCGTCCGCTCATCGAGGACGGGCGGGTCTATGCGGCCGTGCCACCACTGCACCGTGTCATCGTGCCGAATCCGGGCGCGAAGCCCAACGACATGATCTACACGTACTCGGAGAAGGAACTCCACACTCTCCTGGCAGGCCTCCAGAAGTCCGGAAAGCGCTGGCAGGAACCGGTGCAGCGGTACAAGGGGCTCGGCGAGATGGATGCCGATCAACTCGCCACGACGACGATGGATCGCGCCGGCCGCACCCTCCGCCGCGTGCGCGTGCAAGACGCCGAAGCGGCGTCGCGAGTCTTCGAGCTGCTGATGGGGAGCGATGTCGCGCCCCGTCGCGACTTCATCATCGGATCGAGTGATCGGCTGTCGCGCGAAGCGATCGACGCCTGATCGGCGTGAGAATGCCCGTCGACTCCGGGCACACGGAGGGCCCGGGATCGATCTGGGGGGTCGATCCCGGGCAGTGCCGTGCGTCTGGGCACCAGTTTCCGGCCGACGAAGGCGCATAGCGACTCTTCATCCCCGAATGACCGGGCTCACAGGTGCCGTTCGCAAGTGAAAAACCGCTGGGGGAGCGGTACTTCGGCTGAACCCAGATTACGGATGGCTCTCGGCGAGGGCCGTCGACCTTCGCCTAGTACGCCTACGACTTTCGTCTAGCTTCTGCCGCGCGGATTCTCACGCGGCAAGGGGGAGCGATGCGCTCACGACCCATCCCTGGCGACGTCGTGCGGCGTCGAACGTTCCGCCGAAGACCCGGAAACGCTCGCGCAGGCGCATGATCCCATAGCCCGAGGAGGGGAGACCGGCGGTGCTGGCGGCGGGGGAGTCGTCGGAGAACTCCAGGTGAACCCAGCCGTGCTGCACGGTGAGGGCGATGCGCACGTGCCGCGCACCCGTCGCGTGCTTGAGGACATTGGTGGAGCTTTCCCGGATCACGCGGATGAGGGCGAGCAGCGAGGCATTGGGGAGTCGGACCTCATCCGGCATCTCGACGCTGACCGCGATGCCGGCCATCTCGAGTTCCTTGACGACCGCTCCGATCGTCGCGTCGAGGGTGTCCGGTGAGGGTAGGCGTTCGGGAGTCAGGTTCTCTTCGCCGCGCACCATGCCGAGAACTCGACGGATATCCGTGAGCGCTTGGACGGCTGCTTCCCGGATCGCTGTCTGGGAAAGGTGGCGTGTGTCGGCGTCCTGCGTCCGTTCCAGTACCGCGGCATGCAGGGCGACGATCGTGATCTCATGGGCGACGATGTCGTGCAGTTCGTCCGCGATCAGGTCACGCTCGCGGCGCAATTGGTCGGCGAGCTCGCGTTCGTTCTCTTCGACCTGTTGGGACAGCTGGAGCCACCGGCTGTACTGCTGACGGATGGACAACCCGATGAAGAAGCTCACGAGCCCCAGGATCAGGATGATGAACACGCCGCCCGGTTCGATCACACGTGTCGGACGAACGGCTTCGGCGATCGCCCATGCGGTGACGGTCAAGGCGTACAGCGCCGTGAGAGGGGGACTGCACGTCGCCGAGACCAGCCCGACGACCAGAGCCATGCCGATCAGGTACTCCGTGGAGACACCGAACACGGCAGCGATGACCATGACGCCGATGAGAGCCGCCGCGGCAAGGGGGGGACGCCAAGCGAAGAGCGCGATCGTGATGATCAGCGCGGTTCCCACGATCGCGCCGATGAGGGTCGCCGGCAATGTACTCGTCGCCCGCACGAGCGAGTCGACGATCAGAACGACGGCGATGAGGACCAGCAACACCCGACGCGCTCCTGCGCGGAGGGGTTGAAAGGTCCAAAATGGAGCGCGTACGCGTGTCCATAATGTCGATCGGTGAGCGGTCACCCTCCGATTATCCCGTGTTGCGGGATCAGCGGAAAATGCCGATCATCTTGCCAAAAATGTAGAAGATACCCATGAGATTCACCTCCTGCAACGTCTCGAATCGATTCTTCAAACAGACGTCCTCGGGTGCGACCGACTAATAGCTAGATCGCTTACGACTTTCGTCGTAGTTCCGCGTCTCGGCGATGGTTCAGGGGTTCGTATGATGGCCACGTGACTGATGTGATTCGGGTGATCGTCGTGGACGATGAGTCCCTGGTGCGTGCTGCCCTGCGAGTGTTCCTCGAATCCGCCGACGGCTTCGAGGTCGCGGGTGAAGCGGCCAACGGTGCGGATGCGGTTGCCCTCGTGCGTGCCGTGCACCCGGACGTCGTGCTGATGGACGTGCAGATGCCGATAATGGACGGTATCGAAGCGACGCGCCGTCTGACGCGCGAGTTTCCCGGGATCAAGATCGTCGCGCTGACGACGTTCTCCACCGAACGCGTCGTAGTTCCGATGCTGAGCGCCGGCGCCTCGGGATTCCTCGTGAAGGACACGTCGCCGGAGCGGATTCTGGATGCCGCCCGCTTGGCGTTCGACGGCGGGTACGTGCTGTCACCGCGCGTCGCGGAAAACCTGGTGAACTCGATCCAGGCGAACGAACCGCCCGCGCCTCGTCAGCTCGGCCGGGACGAAGCCCTCACCGACCGTGAGCTCGAGGTCGTCGCACTCCTCGCCAAGGGCATGTCGAATGCCGAGATCGCTCAGGAACTGTTCGTGTCCGAAGCGACGGTGAAGTCACACCTCGGCCGCATCACGACCAAATGGGGAGTGCGCGACCGCATCCAGGTTCTCATCCGCGCGGCGCAGCTGCGGCTGGTCATGCTCACCTGAGCGAAGCGCGCGCCCTCAGGAGATCGCGGTACCGATCGCGCCGATCACGGCGTCGAACGGCGTTCCGGATGCGTCGCGCTTCGCGCCGGCATCCGGAAGCTGGCGCACGGCTCCGTCGGCGCCCACCGCGCGGGGCTCGCTCCCGACCCACGCGAGCGTCAGGGTGTCTTCGCCCTTCAGGAAGCGGTGGGCTCGTACGCCGCCGGTCGCGCGCCCCTTCGCGGGGAACTCATCGAACGTCGACACCTTCCCGCTGCCGGCGTCTGTGCCCGCCAGAGCGCCGGTGGCGCCCGCCACCGTCACGACGACGGCATCCGTGGGATCGGTGACGACACGGAACGAGACGACGCGCTCACCGGGTGTGAGGCGGATACCGGCCATTCCGCCGGCGGACTTGCCCTGGGGCCTGACCGCATCGGCACTGAAACGCAGGAGTTGCGCGTCGCTGGACACGAAGACCAACTCGGCATCGTCTCCGGCCGGTGCCGCGCCGACGACACGGTCTCCGGGCTTGAGAGCGATGATCTCGACCTCCGGCTTACCCGGGGCCAGCTCCGTGGTCGAAACTCGCTTGACGACGCCCTGGAGGGTTCCCAGGGCCACCGGCTCCGTCGCGTCGAGCGCCACGATCGTCACGACGTGCTCGGGGCCACTCAGCCCCAGGTACTGATCGGCTTTCGTTCCGGCTGCCACCTGGACGGAGTTCGCGGGCACGGAGGGGAGATCGACGGGGGAGAAGCGCACAAGACGCCCCGCGCTCGTCACCGCGCCGAGGGATCCCCTCGTGGTCGAATCGACCGCGGCGAGGATCGCATCGTGCTTGGACCGCCGTGTCGGCGGCACGAGGCCCCCGCCCAGGATGTCGACCGCCAGCTCGGCGCGCACCATCCGCCCCGTGGCGGACAGGAAGACACGGCAGGGCGCGTCGGCGATCTGGAGATCCGCGGGTGCCGCCGAGCGGGAGCGCGGCGCGACGGGGCCGCCGTTGAGGAGCAGCGTGCGGCGCGGCGTCCCGTACGCCTCGGCCGCGGCATCCAGTTCGCGCGCCACCTGCGACCGCAGCAGCGCATCGCTGCCGAGGAGCTCCTCCAACTGCGCGATTTCGGCGAGGAGGGTGGCCCGCTCACTTTCGAGCTCGATGCGCGAGAACTTCGTGAGGCGCCGCAGGCGGAGTTCGAGAATGTACTCGGCTTGGAGCTGGGTCAATTCGAAGACATCGATCAGCCGCGTCCGCGCTTGCTCCCCGTCATCCGAGCCGCGGATGACCTGAATGACCTCATCGATGTCGAGGATCGCGATCAGCAGACCCTCCACGAGGTGGAGCCGCTCTTGGCGCCGCGCCAGCCGATACCGACTGCGGCGCGTCACGACCTGCAGGCGATGATCGAGATAGACCCGGAGCATCTCTTTGAGGCCGAGCGTCTGGGGTTGACCGTCGACGAGGGCGACGTTGTTGATGCCGAAGGAGTCCTCGAGCGGCGTCAAGCGGTACAGCTGCTCGAGCACGGCGTTCGGATCGAAACCGGTCTTGATGCCGATCACGAGTCGAAGGCCGTGGTTGCGGTCCGTGAGATCGACGACGTCGGCGATGCCGGTCAGCTTCTTCGCGTTGACGGCATCCTTGATCTTCTCGATCACTCGCTCCGGCCCGACCATGTACGGCAGCTCGGTGACCACGAGGCCGGTTCGGCGGGGTCCCAGCGACTCGATCGAGACCTTCCCGCGCGTCCGGAACGTGCCGCGACCGGACGCGTAGGCGTCCTTGATCCCGTCGAGCCCGACGATGACTCCGCCGCCCGGAAGGTCCGGCCCCGGGACGAACTCCATGAGCTCGGGCAACGTCGCGTCCGGGTGTTCGAGCAGGTGGATGGCCGCCGCGACGACCTCGATGAGGTTGTGCGGCGCCATGTTCGTGGCCATACCCACCGCGATGCCGGTCGCGCCATTGACGAGGAGATTGGGGAACGCGGCCGGGAGGACGTCCGGCTGCTGGAACTGACCGTCGTAGTTCGGGACGAAGTTGACGACGTCCTCGTCGAGATTCTCGGTCAACGCCATCGCCGCCGGCGCGAGTCGCGCCTCGGTGTAGCGCGCCGCCGCAGGTCCGTCGTCGAGAGAGCCGAAGTTGCCGTGGCCGTCGACGAGCGGGACGCGCAGAGCGAAGTCCTGGGCGAGGCGCACGAGGGTGTCGTAGATGGCGGTGTCGCCGTGCGGATGGAGCTTTCCCATCACCTCACCGACGACGCGGGCGCTCTTGACGTGCCCCCGATCGGGTCGGAGTCCCATATCGGCCATCTGGTACAGGATCCGACGCTGGACCGGTTTGAGACCATCGCGCGCGTCGGGGAGTGCGCGCGAGTAGATGACCGAATACGCGTACTCGAGGAACGACTCCTCCATCTCGGCCGAGACGTCGACATCTTCGATGCGGCCGTGGTCTGCAGGGATCGATTCGGTGCGCGAAGCTGCCATGGATCTTCGGGTTCCTCCGGTGACGGGAAGGGGGCCGTCCGCCATATGCGAGACTGGCCCCGATGTCACTCAGCCTACCCGCGGACCCGCTGTCAGCCCGGAGCCTCACCGGTGTCCTGCCGCAGTTGCTGGGCTCGATGACCGGTACGCCGGGCTGGTTTCCCGAGGCGCGGTCGGCGATCGTGGTGATGGTCGACGGTCTCGGTCGGGCCAACCTGTCCGCGCGAGCCGGGCACGCCCGGTTCCTCACCACGCGGATGGCGAAGAAGGATGCCGCCCGCACTGTTTTCCCGTCGACCACGGCGTCGGCGCTCACCAGCCTCCTCACCGGTGAGAGCCCCGGTATCCATGGGATCGTCGGCTACAGCGTGCGGGTGCCGGGCGCCGGGCGCGCCGTCAACCAGCTGCAGGGGTGGGAGACCGATGGGCTCGACCCCGAGAGCTGGCAACGCAGCGAGCCGCTGTTGGCACGCGAAGCGGCCGCCGGTCGCCCCTGCTTCGTCGTGTCGAAGCCCTCGTACGCCGCGACCGGCTTCACCCGGGCGATTCAGCGGGGTGCCACCTTCGTCGGCGTCACGGCGCCGGCAGAGCGCCTTTCGGAAGCCGCGCGCATCGCCGCGCGACACCCGGGTGCGCTGATCTACGTCTATCTGTCCGAGATGGATGCCACCGGCCACACCTACGGGTGGGAGAGTGACCGCTGGCTGTCGAAGTTGGAGACGTTGGATGGGGACGTCCAGAGGTTCGACGAGGCGCTGCAGAACGGAGTGGGGGCTGTTCTCACGGCCGACCACGGCATGATCGATGTCCCGGCCCACCGTCAGGTGCTTCTCGGCGCTGACGATCCGTTGCTCACCGATGTCGCCGTGATCGCGGGGGAACCGCGCATGCTGCATCTGTACGCCGCCGAGGGAGGCGCCGACGGCGTCCTGGAGCGGTGGCGCGTGGCCGAGGGAGAACGCGCGTGGGTCATGTCACGCGATGAGGCCATCAGCGCGGGGTTGTTCGGCCCGGATGTGGCGCTAGACGTCGCACCTCGAATCGGCGACGTCCTCGTCGCGGCACGGTCCGGGGTCGCGTACTACGACGACCGTGTGGCGGACAAGAGGCCGCAACGGATGATCGGGCAACACGGCTCGCTCACCGATCAGGAGCGCATCGTGCCGTTGATCCGCTTGGGTGCCTTCGCGCGCTGAGACCGCTCAGGAATCGCCCGGCGTGGGGTTCAGGAACCGTCTTCGGTGCGCGCACCGAAGACGATCTCATCCCAAGAGGGCATCGACGTGCGACCCTTGCGGCGGGAGTTGTCGCTGATGACCGTGTCGTCGATGTCGGACACGTCATCGTTCTCACGTCGCGCGTCGTCGTACCCGGGCTCCAATGCGTCGAACAAGGCGACCGGGCTCTGCGTCGGACGTGCGTCCGGCTCGTCCCCGGGCATCGACTCGCGCTGACCGCGACGTCGGCGCAGCGCCTCGAGGAGGTCGGCGGTCTCGGCGGAGGTCACGGCGCCGTCGGGCGCTCGCTTGATGGCGGCTTCTTGAACGGCCGCGGTGACGGGCACGCGCACCTCGGGCGAGGCGATGTCGGCGTCGGGCTCGACGCGCCTCGGGCCGAATGCTCCGCTGTCGAAGCGCGATGCATCCTTCAACGGCGACGAGTCGAGAGCGCGCAGACGCGGAATCAATCCTTCGGGGAGAGAGCCCTGTCGGGACAGTTGGGTCGCATCGGCGTTCAGGGGAGCAAGCGCGCTGCGACGCGGATCGAAACTCCAGCGGGCATCATGGCCGACCTCGTTCGACGTGAACTCCAGCTTGACGATCCAACCGGTCTCTTCGCGCCAGCTGGTCCACCGCTCACCGACGGCGCCTGCCTCAGCGAGCTTCGCGCGCACGGCGGTGCCGAACGTGGGCTGCGCGTCGGGGTCGAGTTCGCCACCGATCAGCACGGGAACAGCCAGGGCCTGGCCGACGATGTGCTCACGCTCCGCCAAGACGGGACGTTCGTACCGCTGGACGTCATCCAGGCGCGCACCGAGAAGCTCGGCAACCTCTTCGGCCGACAGGCCGGAGCGGATGTGGGCTTGGATCTCGCGGGGATTCGCGCGGACGGCGCGCGGCTCTGCATCGCGCTGCAGGCGGCGCAAGTGCGCGCGCAACGTCTCGTCCGCGGGCAACGCGAACCGTTCACCCGACTCGGTCGCGAGAACGAGAACGCCCTCTTCGGTCCCGATGAGTTTGAGCTGCTCCATGCGAAACACACCTCCAGTTCCGTGCGTGTGGGCCCATGGTGTCACAGGGCTCAGCCGCATCCGGGAATATCGTGGGCGCGCCGCGAGTTCCTGCTTTCGCACCCGCCGGATGACGGCGGTCGCCTCCTGGCATTTGCGAAAAGCTGGGAGGTCGTGCAAACTATCGCCGCCCGACTGGGTCGAGAACTCTCATCGACTCTGGACCCAGTGGACCGGCAACAGGCACCTTCTGGAAGTTGAGACGTTTCGAGCATGGCTACCGATTACGACGCCCCCCGCAAGACCGACGACGACAGCGAGTCGATCGAGGCCCTCAAGGAGCGCGTGCCGGACAAGCTCTCCGGCACAGTCGGCGATGAAGACGCCGACAACCCCTCGGGCTTCGAGCTACCCGGTGCAGACCTGTCCGATCTGGAGCTGGATGTCGTCGTGCTCCCGCCCCAGGAAGACGAGTTCACCTGCAGCGAATGCTTCCTCGTGAAGCACCGCACCCAGATCGACCACGATTCGGCTCACGGCGCCGTCTGTCTCGAGTGCGCGGCCTGACACGCCGCTGAACGCGCGTCAGGCGCGCTGAGCGCGTCGGATCGCCGCGACGACCCGGTCCGGTGTGCGAGTGGAGAACACCCATTCGGACGCCGGATCACGGTCATCGCGGATCTCCGCCCGAACGATCCCGTCGACACCGGGCCGCAGAAGATGCCAGGCATCGCGGTGGAGTCCCGGCCCGCGCGCCTCTTTGGCCTCCTCGCCGGTCAGCGCAACCAGATCACCGAGGAGTGCCACGGGGATGTGCGCGCGTCCGACCCGGAGTTCACCGTCCCGGACCGCGACCACGGGGGACGACGCGACGAGCGTGACGATCAACACCGTGGCCACGCCGAGGCCCGCCAGAAGCGCCACGGTGGCATCGAGTGGCACGAATACGAGGCCGACCATCGGAGCGGCGACGGCGGCGCTGAGCAGTGCCCACAGAGATGGGCTGAGTCGCTCGCGGTAATCGCCGGACAGGGCGCGCGAACGGGCGGCGGTGGCAGTCGAGTTGTGCATTACCCTCGTGGAGTGATCGATTCCGTGGACGTACCCATTATCGCTTCGCACATCCCCGCTTACGCCCACCCCGGTGATGCGGGCGCCGATCTTGTGGCTGCGGAGGCTGTGCGTCTCGAGCCCGGGCAGCGCGCTCTCGTCGGTACGGGCGTGCGGCTGGCGCTTCCCGACGGCTATGTCGCCTTCGTCGTTCCGCGCAGCGGCCTGGCCGCCAAGCACGGCATCACGATCGTCAACGCGCCGGGGACGGTCGATTCCGGCTATCGAGGCGAAATCAAGGTCTCCCTGCTGAATACCGACAGCTCCGAGGCCTACGATGTCGCGGTGGGTGACCGAATCGCGCAGGTGATCATCATGCCCGTTCCGCGCACCCGCTTCGTCCCGGTGGACGAGCTGCCCGACAGTACGCGCGGCGACGCCGGGTTCGGATCCACGGGCTATCAGACAGGAGCGACGTCATGAGCGACGAGCTGCAGAACATCGCTGCGCGGGAAGACCGCGCCACGACCGGACCGTTCGACGAGTCCGAAGCCAACCCCGTTCGGCCCTACATCGACTTGGGCGGGATCAAGGTTCTGCCGCGGGAAGGTCTGAATCTTCGACTCGAGGTCGAAGAACAGACCAAGCGCATCGTCGCGGTCGGCTTGGACTTCGCCGATTCGACCCTCCAGGTGCAGCCGTTCGCGGCTCCGCGCACGACCGGGCTGTGGCAGGAGACGCGACAGCAGATCCGCGAGCAGATCCGCCAGCAGGGCGGTCGTGTCGAAGAGCGCGAAGGGCCGTTGGGTCCCGAGCTTCTCGCGGAGGTGCCGGTGGCCGGCGTCGACGGCGCAGCGGGGAAGCGTCTCGCACGTTTCATCGGCGTCGACGGACCCCGCTGGTTCCTGCGCGGAGTCGTCGGCGGTGCCGCGACGAGTGATGTGGATGCCGCGGCCGCCGTCGAGGACCTCTTCCGCTCGATCGTCGTCGTGCGAGGCGGGTCGCCTATGCCTCCGCGCGACCTCATCCCGTTGAAGATGCCTGCGGCACCCGGAACGGCATGACCTCTCCCGGCCTCACTCCGCCCGAACCGAACGACGCCACCCAGCCGACGGCATCCGAGCTGATCGGCCAAGCGTTGGGATCGGCTGCGCTCAAGGCCGGCCTCGACCCGGCGAAGGAAGCATCGACCGGGCACGTCGTGTGGCACGCGATGGGGGGTTGGCGTGGCGTCGCCGAGTCCGTCCTGCCGAGCCTCGCCTTCCTGCTGCTCTACACGACAACGTCGGAGCTTCCCCTCGCCCTCGCGGTCTCCGTCGGCATCGCCGCCGTCTTCACTGTCGTCCGCCTGGTGCAACGCTCTCCGGTGAGCGCGGCGCTCGGCGGCCTCATCGCGACCGGCCTCGCGGCAGCCCTCGCCCTATTCACGGGACGTGGCGAGGACAACTTCGTTCCGGGACTCATCACCAACGCCGTCTACGGGACGGGTCTCCTCGTCTCGGCACTCATCGGCTGGTCGCTGATCGGGCTCGCCGTCGGCTTCCTGATGAATGAGGGCACCGCATGGCGGGCGGATCCACGTAAGCGCCGCGTGTTCTTCTGGCTGGCGACCGCGTGGTCAGCGCTGTTCTTCGTCCGCCTGGCGGTGCAGTTGCCGCTCTACTTCGCGGGGGATGTCGCCACACTCGGCACGCTCAAGCTCGTGATGGGACTGCCGCTGTTCGCGCCGCTGCTCGCGGTGACGTGGCTCACCTCGCGCGCGCTCTACAAGCCGGCGGCAGAGTGATAGATTTATCTTGATATCAAGATAAATCTTCCTCGTTCATCGCGGTTAGGCACGCCTCACTAGCCCATCCCGACGAGGGCGGGGAAGATGGGAGAGCAGGGCCACGCGCTTCTGCATCCGCGGACGAAGGAGAACAGACGTGTCCACTGTTGACAGCTTCGGAGCCAAGAGCACCCTCACCGTCGGGGGAACCGACTACGAGATCTATCGAGTCGACACGGTCGCCGGCTACGAGAAGCTTCCGTTCAGCCTCAAGGTTCTGCTCGAGAACCTCCTGCGCACAGAAGACGGCGCCAACGTCACGAAGGCGCAGATCGAGGCGCTCGGTAGCTGGGATGCCGACGCAGAGCCCGACACCGAGATCCAGTTCACGCCCGCGCGCGTCGTGATGCAGGACTTCACCGGCGTTCCCTGCATCGTCGACCTCGCCACGATGCGCGAGGCCGTGACCGCCCTCGGCGGTGACCCGAACAAGATCAACCCCCTCTCGCCCGCCGAGATGGTGATCGACCACTCCGTCATCGCCGACCTGTTCGGCTCCGAGAACGCGCTCGAGCGCAACGTCGAGATCGAGTACGAGCGCAACGGCGAGCGCTACCAGTTCCTCCGCTGGGGTCAGACGGCATTCGACGACTTCAAGGTCGTCCCGCCCGGAACCGGCATCGTCCACCAGGTCAACATCGAGCACCTGGCGAAGGTTATCTACGACCGCACCGGCCGCGACGGCGTGCTGCGCGCCTACCCCGACACGTGCGTCGGCACCGACTCCCACACCACCATGGTCAACGGCCTCGGCGTGCTCGGCTGGGGCGTCGGCGGGATCGAGGCCGAAGCTGCGATGCTCGGTCAGCCCGTTTCGATGTTGATTCCCCGCGTCGTCGGCTTCAAGCTGACCGGCGAGATTCCCGCGGGTGTCACGGCGACCGACGTCGTCCTCACGATCACCGACCTGCTCCGCAAGCACGGCGTGGTGGGGAAGTTCGTCGAGTTCTACGGCGCCGGAGTCAGCTCCGTCCCGCTGGCAAACCGTGCCACGATCGGCAACATGAGCCCCGAATTCGGCTCGACGGCGGCGATGTTCCCGATCGACGACGTGACGATCGACTACCTGCGTCTGACTGGCCGCGACGAGCAGGCGATCGCGCTCGTCGAGGCCTATGCCAAGGAGCAGAAGCTCTGGCACGACCCGTCGCTCGAGCCGACGTTCAGCGAGTACATGGAGCTCGACCTCTCCACGGTCGTCCCCTCCATCGCGGGCCCCAAGCGCCCGCAGGACCGCATCCTGCTGTCGGAATCGAAGTCGCAGTTCGAGAAGGACATCCTCAACTACGCGAGCGCGACGGTGTCGAACGACATCGTCGACCTCGAGTCGAAGCACTCGTTCCCGGCTTCCGACCCCGGCTCGGCGCCGGGCGAAGAAGAGCCCGAGACGCGTGAGGTCCACATCTCCAGCGGGTCGCCGGCCTCGGCATCCAATCCGGTGAATGTGACGACTCCCGACGGCACCACCTACATCCTCGACAACGGCGCGGTCACGCTCGCGGCGATCACGTCATGCACGAACACGTCGAACCCATCGGTCATGCTGGCTGCGGGCCTGCTCGCGAAGAAGGCCGTCGACAAGGGGCTCAAGCAGAAGCCGTGGGTCAAGACCACGCTCGGCCCGGGGTCGAAGGTCGTCACCGACTACTACGAGAAGTCCGGCCTGGACAAGTCTCTCGAGGACCTCGGCTTCTTCACCGTCGGCTATGGCTGCACGATTTGCATCGGCAACTCCGGCCCCCTGATCGAAGAGGTCTCGGCGGCGATCAACGAGAACGACCTCGCCGTGACCGCGGTGCTCTCCGGAAACCGCAACTTCGAGGGTCGCATCAGCCCCGACGTGAAGATGAACTACCTGGCGTCGCCCCCGCTCGTCGTCGCCTACGCCCTCGCCGGGTCGATGCACTTCGACTTCGAGACCGACGCGCTGGGCAAGGACCACGACGGCAACGATGTGTTCCTCAAGGACATCTGGCCGACGCCCGATGAGGTGCAGGAGGTCATCGACTCGTCGATCTCCCGTGAGCAGTTCATCAAGCAGTACGCCACGGTCTTCGACGGTGACGAGCGCTGGACGAGCCTGCCGACGCCGACCGGCCCCATCTTCGAATGGGATGCCGACTCGACCTATGTGCGCAAGGCACCGTACTTCGAGGGCATGTCGATGGATCTGACTCCGGTCAGCGACATCTCCGGCGCCCGCGTCATGGCGACCCTGGGCGACTCGGTCACCACCGACCACATCTCGCCGGCCGGAAACATCAAGATCGGCACGCCGGCCGCGAAGTACCTCGAAGAGCACGGCGTTCGTCAGAAGGACTTCAACTCGTACGGCTCGCGTCGTGGCAACCACGAGATCATGATCCGCGGAACGTTCGCGAACATCCGCCTGAAGAACGAGCTGGTCGCAGCGGTCAACGACGGACAGGTCGTCGAGGGCGGCTACACCCGTGACTTCACCAAGCCCGAAGGCCCGCAGTCGTACATCTACGACGCCTGCGAGAACTACCAGGCAGCCGGCACTCCGCTCGTCGTCTTCGGCGGCAAGGAGTACGGTTCGGGATCGTCGCGTGACTGGGCGGCGAAGGGAACGTCCCTCCTCGGGGTGAAGGCTGTCATCACGGAGAGCTTCGAGCGCATCCACCGTTCCAACCTGATCGGAATGGGCGTCGTTCCGCTCCAGTTCCCGGATGGCCAGTCGTGGAAGTCGTTGGGCCTGGACGGCACCGAGATCGTCTCGATCGAAGGCCTCGAGCAGCTCAACGAGGGTGTCACCCCGAAGACCGTGAAGGTCACCGCGACGCCGAGCGAGTTCTCCGCCGAGGGCAAGCAGACCGTCGTCTTCGACGCGAAGGTCCGCATCGACACGCCGGGTGAAGCCGACTACTACCGCAACGGCGGCATCCTGCAGTACGTGCTGCGTTCGCTCGTATAAGTTCCGACGCGAAAGCGCCCCGTCCGGCATCTGCCAGGCGGGGCGCTTCGTCGTTGTCTTGGTGTCGCCGAGGCGAGATACGTTCGAAGTATGAACACCACTTCCAAGTTTCTGTTCACCCTCGGCGGCATCGCACTCGCGGCGGGTTTGGTCGGTTGCGCGGCGGCGGTCAGCTCCGATGCTCTCCCAGCACCGAACGCGACCTCGACCTCGACCTCGAGCGCACCGGATGCAACTACTCCTCCCGAGCGCATAGATGAGCGGGCTGTTCCAGCGTCCGCCGCGCCCGCGCAGCCGAAGTGCAGCAACCCCGGACGATTTTCCATTTCTCAGGTCGAAGGCGGACCTGTGACGTCAGCCCTTGAGGGCACGCCCCGAGACTACGGCCCGCGCGAGGCGGCTAACGGCACGGTCGAGACGGACGGGGCAGGCACACCCGTCGCCTACATTGTTGCTCCTGATGATGCGGCTTCGGCGATCGAGGCTCGGCTGTGCTTTGACCTGATCATCCTGCACAACGGCATCGACTACGCCGAGTTGCAGCCGGGGATGCGGCTGTCGCTCCTCGCCGAGGACTTTAAGGCAAAGAACTGACCGCGGGCCGCAACGGCGGCATCCTGCAGTACGTGCTGCGTTCACTCGTATAAGTTCCGACGCGAAAGCGCCCCGTCCGGCATCTGCCCGGCGGGGCGCTTCGTCGTGCGCGCTGGGCGTAGCGTCGGGCTATGACGCGCAGCCGGCGCGAGCCCCGCCGTGGGGCCGCGACCGACGAGGGGACCCTCCATGCGCACAACACCGAGACCTGGTGGCTGGCGGGCGGCCGTCGGCTGGCCTTCCGGCCGTCCAGCCAAGTAGCGTCGCAGGCATGAACCGCACCCAGAAGGTCACCGCGGGAGCCGTCGTCGCCGTCCTCGCGGGCCTCGTCGCGCTTGCCGTCCCTGCCTTCGCGGGTGGCTTCGCTGGCGCCGCCGACGCCGAGCCGGTCGCCACCGCCGGGGCCGTCCAACCTTCGTCCGCGCTCGTCACGGGAGACGACAAAGCGGTGTGGGATGCGATGCCGTACGGCCACTCCGACCACGCCGAGCTTGAGAAGGCGTGGACGCGGGCAATCGCCGCCTGGCCGCTCCCGGTGCCCGAGTCATACCCGTTCCCCGCCGCCATCCCGCTCCATGCGCTCAACGAGTACGACTACTACAGCGGCCGCCTCGCCGCCCAGTACGCGAACTTCTGGTGGATGTGTGGCGCGAGCCAGGCCGTGGTGGACGCCCGCACCGCTGGCGACGCCGCCGCCGAGCAGTACTGGGTGGACGCCCTCGACTGGTGGGGCAAGAGCGAGACCCGCGCGATCACGTTTGGCGACAGCGGCGGGGGAGTCTCCGGCCGCGCGGCCGAGACTGCCGCGTCCTCCGACTGCACCAGCATCGTCTGAGGCGCATAACGCCCCGGCACCGTCTCCCGCAAGGGGGCGCGGATGCCGGGGCGTTTCGCATGCGTGCCGCATACAATCGGAGAATGAGTGTGCTCGCATCGATCACCGGTCCCCGCGACCTCGACGCCCTCTCCGCCGAGCAGTTGATCGAGCTCGCCCAGGAGGTCCGGGACTTCCTCGTCGAGAATGTGTCGCGCACGGGCGGGCATCTCGGCCCGAACCTGGGCGTCGTCGAACTGACGATCGCGTTGCACCGCGTCTTCGACTCCCCGAATGATCCGATCGTGTTCGACACCGGTCACCAGTCGTACGTGCACAAGCTGCTCACGGGGCGGCAGGACTTCACCGATCTTCGCTCACGAGGCGGCCTCGCCGGTTACCCGCAGCGTTCCGAAAGCGGACACGACGTCGTCGAGTCCTCGCACGCCTCGAGCTCGTTGAGCTGGGCCGACGGCATCTCCCGCGCGTTCACCCGCACGGGGCGCACGGATCGCCATGTTGTGGCGGTCGTCGGAGACGGCGCCCTCACCGGGGGAATGACGTGGGAAGCACTCAACAACATCTCCGACGACAATGAGCGCAATCTCGTCATCGTCGTCAATGACAACGGCCGCTCCTACGCGCCGACGATCGGCGGTATGGCGCGCTACCTCAACCGTGTGCGGACGACCGACGGCTATGAGAATCTTCGACGCGGATCGGCCACCTTCTTCCGCCGACTCGGCCCTGCGGGGCGTGCCGTCTACCGCGGTCTGCGCGGCGGCACGCACGGATTCCTCTCCCGCTTCACGAACAACGAAGCTCTGTACTCCAATCTCGACATCAAGTACCTCGGCCCGATCGATGGCCATGACCTCAACGCGTTGCTGGAGACCCTCGCCCTGGCGAAGGCCCATGATGCGCCGGTCATCGTGCACGTCATCACCGAAAAGGGGCGCGGCTACGAGCCGGCGCGCAATGACGAGGCCGACCAGTTCCACGCGGTCGGCAAGATCGATCCGCTCACGGGTGAGCCGCTCGGATCGTCCTCCTCGATCGCGTGGACGGATGTCTTCGCTGACGCGCTCGTGGATGCCGGGGAGCGCCGCGACGATGTGATCGCGATCACGGCCGCGATGCTCCGCCCGACGGGCCTGCAGCGCTTCGCGCAGCATTTCCCGGACCGCGTCTACGACGTCGGGATCGCCGAGCAGCACGCGGCCGCATCCGCCGCCGGAATGGCTTTCGGCGGCTTGCACCCGGTCGTCGCGATCTATGCGACCTTCATGAACCGCGCGTTCGATCAGGTGATGATGGATGTAGCCCTGCACAAGGCGGGCGTCACGTTCGTCCTCGACCGGGCGGGGGTGACGGGTCCCGACGGGCCCAGCCACCATGGGATCTGGGATCTGGCGATGCTGCAGCTCGTCCCCGGCATCCGCATCGCCGTCCCGCGTGACGCGGCGCGACTGCGTGAAGAATTCGACGAAGCGATCGAGGTCGCGGACGGGCCCACGGTCGTGCGCTTCCCGAAGGGCACGGTGGGCGCGGAGCTGCCGGCGATCGAGCGCCGCGCCGACGGGACCGACGTCCTCTACCGCGACGGCGCCGAGGATGTGCTCCTGGTGGGGATCGGGCCGATGGCGCACCTGGCGATGGATGTCGCGGCTCGGCTGCGCGCGCAGGGTATCGGGTCGACGGTCGTCGATCCTCGGTGGGCAATTCCGGTGCAGCCGTCGATCGTGGAGCTGGCCGCATCCCATCGTCTGGTGATCACGATCGAAGACGGCATCCGAGTCGGTGGGGTCGGCACGCGAGTGCGGCAAGTGCTGCGCGAAGCGGGTGTCGATACGGCGGTCGACGAGCTCGGCTTGCCGGATGAGTTCATCGACCACGCCACACGTGAGCAGATCCTCGCGGATGCCGGACTGTCGGCCGCGAAGATCGCGCAGGATGTCGTCTCTCAGGTCCTGGGCACCCGCATCCCGGTTGCGCGCCCCTCTGCGGACACCGGCGCCATCTGGACGGTGAACGAGCCGCAGGATCGCTGAGCGGATTCTGCGTGACAGCATGGAGTGATGAGCTCTGCCAATCTGACCCGCGAACAGACCGCGGCGCGCGCCGCCGGCATCCGCCTCGACACCGTCGACGTCGACCTCGATCTGCGCGACGCGCCGAAGACGGATGCGGCGACTTTCGGGGCAGCATCCACGCTCGTCTTCGCGGCAACCGTTGCCGAGACGTGGGTTGATTTCATCGGCGCGTCCGTCGACGAAGTGATTCTCAATGGCGTGTCGCAGGCGGTCGAGTGGGACGGAGCGCGCATCCGTGTCTCCGGCTTGGTCGAGCAGAACACTGTCGTCGTCCGCGGCCAGGGTCGGTACAGCACGTCGGGTGAGGGGCTGCACCGTTTCCGGGATCCGGTGGATGACCAGGTTTATCTGTACACCCAGTACGAACCCGCGGACTGTCGGCGCGTCTATCCGTGCCTGGAGCAGCCGGACCTGAAGGCGCGATGGCGGTTCACGGTCACCGCACCGGTCGGCTGGGAGGTCCTGTCGAACGGCGCCGAGTCGGCGCGCACGCCGATCGACGGGGGAGTGCGCGTCGCCTTCGCCGAGACGCTGCCACTGTCGAGCTATATCACCGCGGTCGCCGCAGGCCCCTATCACCGCGTCGACGGGACATGGGCGAGTGACGGACAGTCGGTCGCGCTCGGCGTCCTGTGCCGCGCGTCGCTCGCACCCCACCTCGACGCCGACGAGATCCTGGACGTGACCCGGCGCGGCCTCGACTATTACGGCACCGCGTTCGCGTACGCGTATCCGTGGGGGAAGTACGACCAGATCTTCGTCCCCGAGTACAACCTCGGGGCCATGGAGAATCCGGGTCTCGTGACCTTCACCGAGAGTTACGTCTTCCGCGGCAAAGCGACCGCCGCGCAGCGTGAGGCCCGCGCGAACACGATCCTGCACGAGATGGCGCACATGTGGTTCGGCGATCTCGTCACGATGCGGTGGTGGGACGATCTCTGGCTCAAGGAGTCGTTCGCCGACTTCATGGGTGCGCACGCGAACGTCGCGACCGGCGCGTTCCCAGAGGCGTGGGTCAGCTTCGCGAGCCGACGCAAAAGCTGGGCGTACGAGCAGGATCAGCTGCCCACGACGCATCCGATCGTCGCGGACATCACCGACCTCGAAGCGGCGAAGCTGAACTTCGACGGCATCACGTATGCGAAGGGCGCGTCGGTGCTGAAGCAGCTCGTCGCCTTCGTCGGCGAGGAGGCGTTCTTCCGCGGCGCGCAGGGGTACTTCGCCGCGCACGCGTATGGCAACACGACGCTCGCCGACCTCCTCGCCGCACTGGAGGGGGCCTCGGGCCGCGACCTGACCGCATGGAGCGATGCCTGGTTGCAGACGACGGGTATGTCGGAGATCCGGGTCGAACGGGGGGACGCGCTGACGCTCGTCCAGACCGACCCGCGTCCGCACCGACTCACGGTCGGTCTCTACGCGTTCGAGGGCGACCGGCTGGTCCGCCGTGCACGGGTAGAGCTGGATATCGACTCCGCGCGCACGCCGCTGTCGGCGCCCGTGCTGCCGGATGCGGATCTGATCGTCCCGAACGACGATGACCGCACCTACGCCAAAGTGCGTCTTGACGAGCGCTCAACGGATGCCGTCACCCGCGCCCTGTCGTCGATCGATGATGCCGTCACCCGTGCCGTCATCTGGGCGGCCCTCTGGAATGCCGTTCGTGATGGCGAACTACCGGTGGCGCGCTATGTCGACATCGTCTGCCGACACGCACCCGGCGAACCGAACGTCGCGCTTCTCGCCGACGCGATCGCCCACACCGGCTTCGCGATCTCCCGCTACGCGCGCGAGGAGGACCGAGCGGCTCTGGCCGCCGCGTGGCTCGAGGCCACCTGGAACGCGCTACAGGCGGCCGCGCCCGGCAGTGATGCGCAGCTCGCATGGGCGCGCGGCGTCGGTGCGGTGGCGGCCGTCGCGGGCGATCGTGCTGCGGAGATCGGTGCGATCTTGCGGGGCGACACGGCGCCGCCCCTCGGCCTCGCCCTCGACCCCGATCTGCGCTGGAGCTGGCTGATCTCGCTGGCGGCAACAGGACATGCCGGCTCCGCCGAGGCCGATGCGGAACTGCTGCGCGACCCCAGCGCGAGCGGCCGGTCGCGCCACCGTACGGTCCTCGCGGCGCGCCCGGATGCCGGCATCCGCGCCGAGGCGTGGCACGCGGCGTGGACAGATGAGTCGCTCTCGAACGATCACCTCGATGCGACGATCGCCGGTGTGCGCGCGGGCGGTCGCCGCGACCTCATCGCCGCTCATGATGCCGACTACTTCGCGCGGATCCGACCGGTGTGGGCCGCGCGAAGCATCGAAATCGCGCGACGGCTCGTCGTCGGGCTGTTCCCGGCCTCCGATTCGCTCGCGGATGTGGACGCCTGGCTCGCGGCGAACGCCGACGCGCCCGCGTCGCTGCGTCGCTTGGTCATCGAGCAGCGCGACGGGCTCGCCCGCGCGCTCCATGTGCGGTCGGAGCAGCCGACCGGGTGATGGCCCGCGTGTCCGCTTTGCGCGCGGACGTTCGCGTCTTCGGCGACCGCGTCGGGATCGTGTGTGCGCGCGCCCGAGCCCGAGCACGCGGCGCGCTGTGATGCGCCCTCCCAGGGCGATCGACGGCGCCGAATGCCGCGAAGGCGGCGAGGTGCACGTCGATCCGCCGCTCATGGCGAAGCGCTCGACCCAGCCACAAGGCCGGCGCCAGAAGGACGACGAGTGCGGCGACGGATGCCGGCAGCCATCGGTTCCTCGGCCGTCCGCGATGAGGGCGCGGGCGAAGTCATGCTCCCACGCTGTCGCGGGGTCACGCGGTGCGTGTGAGGTGCGCCGACAGGACGGCGGCGGCGCGTGCAGCGGTGAGATCGTCAGCGGCGGGTGCGGCCGACAGGGCGGTCGAGAGGAGGTAGCCGTCGGTGAGGGCATCGCCCGTGATCACGACCGACAACAGCTCGATGCCGCAGGCGCGACGGACGTGGTGCGCACACGCATCCAGCACGGCGGCGGAGAGATCGGCGTTCATCGGCAGCTCGAGGCGTCCATCACTGCGGACGAGATCGCGCAACGCCGCACCGACGATGTTCCCGGTGCGCTCGGTGACATGGACGACTTCCAGCTCGAACACGCGCAGGTCCGTCCCCGTGACGACCGGGCGCCAGTCGAAGGATGCATGCACCAGGTGCTGGTGCCCTGCGCTCCCGGTGAGCTGTCGCGCCGGGAGGTCGGTCGACCGCACGCGCGTGTCGACGCGGCGGTACCAGGCGAGGATCGGGAAGACCGCATGAGATCCGGGCCGGAGCACGAGGACTTCGCCGGCCTCGTGGCCGGCGCGCGACCGCTTCCGGATGATCGGGCGACCGTTGCGGGTGCGGATGGCTGCCTCGCCCTCGTCGATCGTCACGATCAGGAGCTTGAACAGAGCCGGCACGACGAGCAGCACGGTCAGCACCGCGCCGCCCGTCTTGATCAGCGAGTTCATGCTGCCGGTACCGAACACGGAGGTGATGGTTTCGATCACAGAGCCAGGATGCCGCGCCCGCCGCCCCCATCGGTACACATCCGGCCCGGGGCACCGATCCTTCCCCGAGTCGTCATCGAGTGTTCGCCCCCGGGGAGCGGATTCGTCTCCCGCACGCAGAATCGGATGCCGGCGAGCCGCGGCATCCGATTCTGGTGTCCCGATCCGTTTCTGCGAACCGTTCTTCGGGCTAGTGGATGCCGCGGATCGGTGGCGTGTGGAACGTGGCGCCGAACGTGCGCTCGGAGGCGCCCTCCCGGTCGAGGTAGGGCGAGGCGCCACCGTCGATGAACGGCCAACCGGCGCCCAGGATCAGGCAGAGGTCGATGTCTTCGACCTCCGGGACGACCCCCTCGTCGAGCATGAGCTTGATCTCGTGTGCGAGACCGTCCTGCACGCGACGCAGAATCGTCTCGGCGGATGCCGGGGACGAGCCGACCCCGGCCAGAGCCTTCTGCGCAGCCTTCGTGAAGCCGGTGACCCGTCCGCCCTTGTCCTTCTCGACGACCTCGGGCAGTTCCGCGAGGACGTGGAAGTTCTCGTTCGCGTAGAAACGATCCGGGAACGCGCGCACCATAGTGTCCTGCACGTGCGCGGCGACCTTCCAGCCCACCAGGTCGATCAGCTGGAACGGCCCCATCGGCAGCCCGAGCGGGCCGAAAGCCTTCTCGACGTCGGCGACCGGCGTGCCCTCGTACACGGCACGGGCAGCCTCGCCCATGACCTTGGCCAGGAGACGGTTGACCACGAATCCGGGAGCGTCGGCAGTGAGCACCGCGTTCTTCCCGAGCCCGCGAGCGACCACGAACGCAGTCGACAGCGCGGCATCCGTCGTCTGCGGTGTCTTCACGATCTCGATCAACGGCATGACCGCCACCGGGTTGAAGAAGTGGAAGCCCACGAGTCGCTCCGGATGAGCGAGTTTCGCGCCGATCTCCTCGACCGACAGCGACGAGGTGTTGGTGGCGAGCACGGCGTCCTCGGCGACGATCTTCTCGATCTCGCCGAACACGGCCTGCTTCACGCCGACCTCTTCGAAGACGGCCTCGATGACGAAGTCGCAGTCGGCGAACAGGCTCTTGTCGGTCGTGCCGGTCACGAGCGCGCGCAGGCGGTTCGCGGCGTCGCCGTCGAGCCGGCCCTTGGCCTCGAGCTTCCCGATCTCGTCGTGGATGTAGGCGACACCCTTGTCGACGCGTGCCTGGTCGAGGTCGGTGATCAGGACGGGCACCTGGAGCTTCCGCACGAACAGCAGTGCGAACTGGCTCGCCATCAGGCCGGCGCCGATGATGCCGACCTTGGTGACCTTCTTGGCCAGGGCCTTGTCCGGTGCGCCGACGGGTCGCTTCGCGCGCCTCTGCACGAGGTCGAACGCGTACATGGATGCCGCGAACTGGTCACCCGTGACGAGATCCGCAAGCGCGTCGTCTTCGCGGGCGAAGCCTTCCGCTTTGGTGCCGCTCTTGGCCTTCTCGAGCAGGTCGAGGGCGACATAAGGCGAGCGGGGGACAGTTCCGATCTTGGATTCGAGCATGCCGCGCGCCATCTTGATCGCGACGGGCCACTTGACGGCGCGCTCGATCTTTCCGGGTTCGTTCTTCCGATCGACCTTGACCGTGCCGGTGAGGACGCGATCGGCCCACGCGAGGGAGCTCTCGAGATAGGTCGCGGCCGGGAAGATGGCGTCGAAGATGCCGTAGTCGAACGCCTGCTGAGGCTTCAGCATCCGGTTCTGCTTGAGCGGGTTGCTGATGACGACCTCGAGGGCATTCTCGATGCCGATGAGGTTCGGCAGCAGGTACGCGCCGCCCCAGCCGGGGATGATGCCGAGGAAGACTTCGGGGAGTGCGATCGCCGCGGCGGACGCATCCACCGTGCGATAGGTCGAGTTCAGTGCGATCTCGAGCCCGCCGCCGAGTGCGAGTCCGTTCACGAACGCGAACGAGGGGACGCCGAGCTCACCGAGTGTGCCGAGGACCTTGTGTCCGAGTTGGGCGATGAGCTTGGCGTTATCCCGCGACCCGATCTTCGAGATGTCGGAGAGGTCTGCACCGGCGGCCATGATGTACTGCTTGCCGGTGATTGCGACTGCCTGGATCTCGCCGCCGGCGGCGCGCGCCTGGAGCGTCGCGAGGGTCGCGCCGAGCTCGGTGAGGGTCGCCGGTCCCAGCGTGTTCGGACGCGTGTGATCCCGACCGTTGTCGAGAGTGATCAGGGCGAGAACCTTGCCGCTGGGCAAGGTGATGTCACGCACGGGCGAGTGCGTGATCACCTCGTCGTCGGTGAGCGCCTGGATGGGCGTGAAGTCGATGTCGTCGTAGGTCGTCATCGCGGTCACCGCTTCTTTCCGTTGTAGTGCGGGTTTTCCCAGATGACCGAGCCGCCCTGGCCGAGGCCGACGCACATCGCGGTGAGTCCGTAGCGGACGTCGGGCCGCTCGGCGAACTGAGCCGCGAGCTGGATCATGAGGCGGACACCACTGGCGGCGAGCGGGTGGCCGAGTGCGATCGCCCCACCCCACTGGTTGACGCGCGGGTCGTCATCGGCGATGCCGAAGTGATCGAGCAGGGAGATGACCTGCACCGCGAATGCTTCGTTGAGCTCGAACAGACCGATGTCGGAGATCGTGAGGCCGGCCTTGCGGAGAGCCTTCTCCGTCGACGGGATCGGGCCGATGCCCATGATCTCGGGCTGGACGCCGGCGAACGCGAACGAGACCATCCGCATCTTCGGCTTCAGGCCCAGCTCCTTCACGACACCACCGCTGGCCAGCAGCGACATCGTCGCGCCGTCGGTCAGAGGAGACGAGGTGCCGGCCGTGACCCGGCCGTGCGGACGGAAGGGGGTCTTCAGCGCCGCGAGGTCGTCCATCGTGGTCTGGGGACGACGCCCTTCGTCCTCGGTCGCCAGGCCCCACGCGCCGTCGGCGCTCTTGATCGCGACCGATACGAGGTCGGGTTGGAACTTGCCGGCGTCGTACGCAGCTTGAGCCTTGTGCTGGCTGAGCATTCCGAAGCGGTCGCTGCGCTCCTTGGTCAGGTGGGGATAGCGGTCGAAGATGCGCTCGGCCGTCACGCCCATGTTGAGCGCGCCCGGGTCGACCATCTTCTCCGAGACGAAGCGCGGGTTGGGATCGGCGTTGCCGCCGATCGGGTAGTGGCCCATGTGCTCGACACCACCGGCGAGGGCGACGTCGTACATGCCGGAGCCGATCGCACCGCCCATCATGGCGACGCTCGTCATCGCGCCGGCGCACATACGGTCGATCGCGAAGCCGGGCACCGTCTGCGGGAGCCCTGCAAGGATCGCGACGGATCGGCCGAGGGTCAGTCCCTGCTCACCGGTCTGGCTCGTCGCGGCAATCGCGACGTCGTCGACGCGGTCGGCGGGAAGACCGCCGTTGCGCTCCATGAGACCGATGGTCGCCTTCACGGCGAGGTCATCGGCGCGGGTGTTCCAGTACATGCCCTTTTCGCCGGCGCGCCCGAAGGGGGTACGCACTCCATCGACGAACCAGACGTCCGACATCTCGGCCACACTGCCTCCAAAGTTTGGGATTGAGTCCAGCTTATCGTGAGACTGAGTACCGCGTCGCCCGTTGGGTGGACTCTACGACGTGGCCGCCACGTCGTCGGTCGGAGCCTGCACGGATTCGACAAATGCCGCCGCGATCTCGGGGGCCGTGCGGGTGATCTGCCACGGACGGGCACCGTGCGCGGCCAGCGCATCGGCGATGGATGCCGCATCCACCGTCTCCGGCGGCGCCCACGCGACGCGGCGAAGCGTGTCGGGCGTCAGGAGGTTCTCGGTCGGCATCTGGAGATCTTCGGCGATCGCCTCGACGCGCGGGCGCGCCGCCTTCAAGCGGGCGTCGGCGGCAGGGTTGCGGTCGATCCAGGCGCGCGGGGGCGGCATCCCGTCGCCGGGAACGCGCTCTGCCGGCAAGACCGGATCGGCGCGGCCGGCCTCGATCGCGGCCCACCACCGGTCGAGTTGGGTACGGCTGGCGCGGCCGTTGAATTCCTTCAGCCGGGCGAGGTCCGCCTTCGTGGCGGGATCGGCCGCGATCGCCGCGACGAGCGCGCGGTCGGGCACGAGCCGCCCGGGGGAGACGTCTTGTTCGCGCGCGAACTCTTCTCGTGCGGTCCACAGGGCGCGCGCTACCGCCAGGGCGCGCCGGCCGCGTACGGTGTGCAGACCGCTCAGGCGTCGCCACGGGTCCTCGCGTGCGGGCTTGAGCGGGCGGGTCCGTACGGCCTCGAACTCTTCATCGGCGATCTCGAGCTTGTCCTGCTCGTCGAGTTCCTCCAGGAGAACTTCGTAGACGTCGACCAAGTGGATGACATCGAGCGCGGCGTATTCGAGCCACGACTGGGGGAGGGGGCGCGTCGACCAGTCGGCGGCGGAGTGGGCCTTGGCGAGTGTGATGCCCAGCGTGTCTTCGACGACGGCGCCGAGGCCGACGCGTTCGTGGCCCAGCAGACGGGCCGCCAACTCGGTGTCGAAGATCGACGGCGGGTCCAGATGCGCTTCGCGCAGGGACGGCAGGTCCTGACTCGCGGCATGCAGAATCCACTCGGTGCCGCCGATCGCGTCCTGCAACGGCTGCATGTCGCCGATCGCCGGTGGATCGAACAAGAAGGTCCCGGAGCCGCGGCGGAAGACCTGGATCAGATAGGCCCGTTGCGAATAGCGGAAGCCGGACGCGCGTTCGACGTCGACGGCGGCGGGACCCGTCCCGGTGGACAGCAGCGCGGCGGCTTCGGCCAGCCCCGCCTGTTCGGAGATGACGGTGTATTCAGCCACGTGTGTTCCTGTGCGCGCCGACGTTTTTGTTCGCGGCGAAGAGAGCGATGTCCTCGGACCCCGGCGGGAGTCCGGCCAGCATGCAGACGAGTTCGGCCCACGCGTCCACGTGTGCCGTCAGATCACCTGACGGGGACCATGACGCGCGGAGTTCGATCTGTGCGCCGTCGCCTTCGGCGGACAGCGTGCCGAACCCTTTCGACAACGTCTTGGTCGCTGTTCCGGATGCCGAGTCGAACGCGGCGCCGCGGGTGCGGAGCGCATCGACGAGCCATGACCACGCGACGTCGGCCAGCAGCGGGTCGGTGCCGATCTCGGGCTCCAACGGCGCCTGCGCGAAGCAGACGACCCGCCACGGACCGCCCCACGCATCCGGTTCGTCGGCGTCGTGGAGCAGGATGAACCGTCCCGTTCCGTACTCGGAATCCACGGCGTGTGCGCTCTGGCGAACATCTCCCGCGAGCGCGATGGCGTCGGGCGCCAGCGATGCCGGAGCGGGAATCTCGCGCACCGTGAAGTCCGACCGGAACGTCATGGCACGCAGAGCGTCGGCAACAGCCGGGAAGGCCGGGAAACCAACCGAGGGACGGGAATCATCCACGTCGACAGACTAGAGTGGGCCGACGATGATGGCATCCAGGCGCGCCGTGCCCGGCAGCGCAACGCTCCGGAGATTCGCGCTCCTCCGCACCCTCGTGGTCGCGCTGGCGTCGGCGTTGGCCGGAGTCCTCGCGATGCTCTCGTTCGTCTCGATCAGGATGGCGCGACGGGTCGTGACACCCGCCGGCCGCCGGCCGGACACGCGCATCCTCGATGTCGATGTCGCGGCGCAGACGATCACCCTGGGCCGCACACCCGACACGATGCTGCCCGGTCGGTACGGACTGTTCACCACCGGGACGGCGGACTACCTGAAGATCGGGTCGGTCCTGGCCGAGACCGACACGACGGTCAAACGGAAGCTGTTGACCCAGGTCGGCCTCCAGGCCGAGCTGGGAGCCGAAGCCGCCTTCAGCGGGTGGTACTACCAGCGCCCTGAAGAACTGCACCTCCCGTTCCGCGACGTGCAGGTTCCCTCGGCTCTCGGCCCGTGCCCCGCATGGGAGTTCCCGGCCGAGGGAGATGCAGACACCTGGGTGATCCAGATTCACGGGCGCGGAACAACGCGGGCCGAGTGCCTCCGCGCGGTTCCGCTCTTCCATGCCCGCGGGATCACCTCCCTCCTGGTGTCGTACCGCAACGACGGCGAGGCTCCGAGGTCGCGCACCGGGACCTATGCCCTCGGGGCGACGGAGTGGCGCGATATCGATGCTGCGATCGCCTGGGCGCGGCGCCGCGGCGCGACGCGCATCATCCTGATGGGCTGGTCGATGGGCGGCGCGATCGCTCTGCAGGCGGCGCTCGGTTCCGCTCACCGCGAGATGATCGCCGGTGTCGTGCTCGATTCCCCGGTCGTCGATTGGCGCATCGTCCTCTCGTACCAGGCGCGTCTCCTCGGTCTTCCGAGCCCCGTCGCCGACCTGACGATCGGCGCCCTTCGCGCCGACTGGGCGAGCGTCGCGACCGGTGGGGGCCCGGCGATCCCGTTCGACCGGCTAGACGTGGTGGCTCGCGCCGGCGAGCTGCGGCATCCCCTTCTCATCCTGCACAGCGACGACGACGGGTTCGTGCCGTCGGATGCATCGCACCACCTCGCCGATGCCCGCCCCGATCTCGTCGAGCTGCAGGTGTTCGACACCGCACGGCACACGAAGCTCTGGAATTACGACCAGGACCGCTGGACACTCGCGATCGAAGACTGGTTGGACCGGCACGATCTGTTCGGCGCGGCCACGCGGTCTAGGGTTGACGAGTGACCAGCACCGCATCCGGAATCGTGCACCTCAGCGACCGGAACCCCCAGGTGACCGGGGCGGAAATGGTGGCGGCTCTCGTCCCGCCCCCGCAGTTCGATGGCGCGACGTTCGAGACCTACCGCGTCGACCCGCAGTATCCCTCCCAGCAGGAGGCGAAGGATCTGCTCGTCACATTCGCGCGCGGCGGCGCACCCGCCGAGCGTGGCGGATTGTTCCGGCGCGCGAAGAAGGCTCCCGAACTGAAGCCCGGCGTCTACCTCGACGGTGGCTTCGGCGTCGGCAAGACGCACTTGCTCGCGTCGATCTACCACGCCATGCCCGCACGCCGGAAGTATTTCGGCTCGTTCATCGAGTACACCGCGCTCGTCGGGGCACTCGGCTATCAGAAGACCGTCGAGCTGTTCCGCGGGGCCGACCTGTTGTGCATCGATGAGTTCGAGCTGGACGATCCCGGCGACACGATGGTCATGACGCGGCTTCTGGGGGAGCTCGTTCCCACCGGCACCCGGCTGGCCGCCACGTCCAACACTCCACCGAACGCGCTCGGTGAGGGGCGCTTCGCCGCCCAGGACTTCCTCCGCGAGATCCACGCGATGTCGGCGAGCTTCCAGACGATCCGGATCGACGGCACCGACTACCGACAGCGTGCGCTCGACGGACACGCCGTCCGACTGGATGACGCCGCCTACGCCGCGGCGATCGCGGAGGCGTCGGGGCGGGGTGTGACCTCCGATGACGCGTTCGCCGACCTCATCCGACACCTCGCCGGAGTGCACCCGTCGCGCTATCTGCGAGTGATCGACGGGGTCACCACGATCGGGTTGCGGGACGTCACGACACTCGAAGACCAATCGGCCGCGTTGCGCTTCGTCGCCTTCGTCGACCGCGCCTACGACGCGCAGATCCCGCTGCGCGCGACCGGTACCCCGGTCGATCAGGTGTTCTCCGACGAAATGCTCGCCGGCGGGTACCGGAAGAAGTACCTGCGGGCCCTCTCTCGGCTCATGGCGCTGACGCACAGCTGAGATCCGTGGTCGATCCTCGGGATCGTGAAACGTGATGTTTACGCACAGGGCGCTCGCGTAACCATTCGGAAACACGACACGCATGCCCCAGGAAACGGCACGTGGACAGACTGGGCCCTGCCCGGAGAGCCGCATTCCCGAATGCTTGCGGACTGCGGGGTCTTGAGTAACACGACACACGAATGAGGAACACTCATGGATTCAGGCAATTTCGCTTGGTCGATCACCGCAACGGCCCTGGTGCTGTTCATGACGCCCGGTGTGGCTTTCTTCTACGGAGGACTCGTCAAGGCCAAGAGCGTCGTCAGCATGATGATGCTCAGCTTCGGGGCCATGGGCCTCGTCGCGGTCCTGTGGGTCCTCTACGGATTCAACATGTCCGGCATCTCCGAAACCGAAAGCTGGGGCTTCCAGTTCTCGGGAAACCCGTTCACCGAGAACTTCGCACTGGCCGGCTATGACAGCGCCACCCTCGTCGGCGCCACGTTCGGTGCGACGTTCGCCATCATCACTGTCGCCCTGATCTCGGGTGCGATTGCGGACCGCGCGAAGTTCGGCGCGTGGCTGCTGTTCGCCGGCATCTGGTCGACGCTGGTCTACTTCCCGGTCGCCGCATGGGTCTGGGGCGCAGGTGGCTGGATCTACAACCTGGGCGCTGCGTTCGGCTTCGACTACAGCACGATCGACTACGCCGGTGGTACCGCCGTTCACATCAACGCGGGTGCGGCAGCCCTCGCCCTCGCCCTGGTGCTCGGCAAGCGTGTCGGATTCCAGAAGGGCATCCAGAAGCCGCACAACGTGCCGCTCGTCATGCTCGGCGCGGCCATCCTCTGGTTCGGCTGGTTCGGCTTCAACACCGGCGCAGAGGGTACCTTCGGGCTCCTCGGCGAAGAGAACACGGGCGCCGGCCTCATCGTGGTCAACACGCTGGGAGCCACGGCTGCGGCCATCCTCGGTTGGATCCTCGTCGAGAAGCTGAAGGACGGTAAGGCCACGTCCGTCGGAGCCGCCTCCGGTGCCGTCGCGGGTCTCGTCGCCATCACCCCGGCCTGCGCCAACCTCGACCCGATCTGGGCTCTCGTCCTCGGCCTCGTCGCCGGTGCCGTCTGCGCCCTGGCGATCGAGCTCAAGTGGAAGCTCGGCTATGACGACTCGCTCGACGTGGTCGGCATCCACATGGTCGGTGGCTTCATCGGTTGCTGGTACCTCGGCTTCTTCGCCATCGACACCGGCCTGTTCACCGGCGGCAACGGCGGACAGCTGCTCCTCCAGGTCATCGCTTCCATCGCGGTCGCCGTCTACTCCTTCGTCATTGCCTGGGTCCTGGGCACGGTCATCGAGAAGACGATCGGCTTCCGCGTGAAGAACGAAGACGAAATCGCCGGCATCGACACCGTCGTTCACGGCGAAGAGGGCTACGCCCTGGTCGACTGATCTGCATCACACAGCACGCTCGAAGGGCGTCGGACTTCGGTCCGGCGCCCTTCGGCGTTTTGCTACGGTTTCGACATGACCGCCGCGCGCAAAGACAGCACCCTGGCCGCCTTCCTGAAGGCTGTCGTGTCGGCCTTCAGTGGCTCTCCGGCGCGTGATGTGCCGACCGTCGCCGTCGGGGCGGATGCCGGCGCCTCGCCGGGCCAGCGAGGCGACACGGCGACGCGGGAAGTGACGCCGCCGGCGGCGGAGGGTCTCCGCATCACGTACGCACCCGACCGCGACGGCGATCCGGATGCCGGTGAGGTCATCTGGACGTGGGTTCCCTATGACGAGAACGACGGCCGCGGCAAGGACCGACCGGTCCTCGTGATCGGGAGACAGAACGCCGAGCGCGTCTTCGCCGTGCGACTCACCAGCAAGTCCCACGACGGTGACCGTGACTTCCTCTCGATCGGTTCGGGTGAGTGGGATTCGCAGGGACGCGAGTCCTGGGTCGACATCGAGCAGGTCTACAGCATCCACACCCGAGGAATGAGGCGGGAAGCCGCCGTGCTCGACCTCACGCGATTCGCCCGCGTGGCTCAGGCGCTGCAGGCACGCTATGGCTGGAGCGCGGGTGCGTAAGGAACGGCGCTTCGCTGGTCACTGGCTCGTTGTCGCTGCTCTGGCCGCGGTCATCCCCGCGTGGCTCACCGTCATGACCGTCGGGGAATGTCAGGACTCCGTCGACCCCGCCCTGAGTGCCTGCACGAGCGGACCGCCGCTCGGTGACGCGGGCACGGTCGTCGTCTGGGGGCTCTGGGCGGTCTTCGCCGTCTGGTGCATCGGTCGCGCGTTCCGTCCCTTGCGGTGAGGCGACTGAGCCTTCACTCGGGCGCGGCGGCAGCGGATGCCGGCGCGAAAATGATGATCGCCGCACCGAGGAGCGCGACCGACGAGCCGACGTAGTCCCACACGGTGGGCTTGAAACCGTCGATCACGATGCCCCACGCGAGAGACCCCGCGACGAAGACACCTCCGTAGGCCGCGAGGACGCGGCCGAAGTTCGCATCCGGCTGAAGCGCGGCGACGAACCCGTAGGCGCCGAGAGCAACGACGCCGAGGAGCGCGAAGATCCAGCCCTTGTTCTCGCGGACGGCTTGCCAGATCAGCCACGCCCCACCGATCTCGGCGACGGCGGCGAGAACGAACAGGAGGATGATGCGCGCAGTCGTCATGAGACCAAGTCTTGCAGGGTCATGGACATGAACCCCGGAAAAGACCGGGTTCTTTACGGTGGGCGATGCGGGACTTGAACCCACGACCTCTTCCGTGTGAAGGAAGCGCGCTACCAACTGCGCCAATCGCCCAAAGTCCGTGAGGACCGAGTCATGATGTTACCGGATGCGCGGTGCTCGGACGAATCCGAAGCGGCGGACACGCGCGGGCGGCATCGGTTTTGCACTTCGCGAATCGTGGACTAAAGTCGATCAAGTGCCCGGGGCAACCAGGGACATGCGGATGTAGCGCAGTGGTAGCGCATAACCTTGCCAAGGTTAGGGTCGCGAGTTCGAATCTCGTCATCCGCTCGAGTGCTGGATCCCTCTTCGGAGGGATCTTGGCATGTGGGATCAAACCACACGTGGTGGCGTGGCCGAGCGGCTAGGCACCGGCCTGCAAAGCCGTTTACACGGGTTCGAATCCCGTCGCCACCTCCACTCAAACTGAATAGCCTGCGAAGGCGCGATTGGCGCAGCGGTAGCGCGCTTCCCTGACACGGAAGAGGTCACTGGTTCGATCCCAGTATCGCGCACAGACAAAACCCCCGGTAAATCGGGGGTTTTTTCGTTCTCGGATTCCCGCGTGGGAGATATGTGGGAGAGCGACCTGAGAACTCACCCGATCTCGGCCCGTGGGAGACGACCGCCCGAACGAGTGTCGGGAGCCGATCGTTAGACTCACGCGAGACGGGATGCCTGGGGTATCCCGCTGATCTTGAGAGGGCACCAATGGCCGGGTTCCTGTCCAAACTGTTCGGCGGCGACAAGGCGAAGGCCGAGCCCACGCCGGCACCCGCACCGCGCGCCGCTCCCGTCGCCTCCGCTCCAGGCCGAGAGGTCCCCGTCTCGTTCCGGGAGGATCTCGAAGTCTCCGGAGAGGCCTACTACCGCGACGGCATCGGCAAGATCTTCCGAGGGCTCGGGCGCACCGAGGGCGGTGTGACCATGCAGACCGCCTACCTCGTCCCCGAGCCGAACAACAAGTACGACCGGAACGCCGTCCGCGTCGTGGTCCTGGGCGAGCAGGTCGGGCACGTCCCGCAGGAGGTCAGCGCGGCGATCGCGCGAGTCTGTGCAGGAGTCGGGCGCGGCAACGTCGCCACGGTCCTTGCTCGCATCTGGGCCCGGAACGATGATGGCACCTGGCGATCCCGCGTGACCCTCATGTTCTCCGGGGACCGCGAGAGCGAGAAGGACTACGCCGCTGAGCAGCGCGAGGCCGACGCCTACTACGCCGAGCGGGAGGCCGAGCGCGAGCGCAAGGAGGCGGAGAAGGCGGCGCGCGAAGCCCACAAGGAGGCCCGCCGTACCGCGGGCGAGGTCGAGGGTCAGTACTGGCCACTCCTCAAGCCCTCGATCTCAGAACTCAAGCGGCAGAAGCGGTTCGAGGAGGCGCGCGACCTGCTGGAGCAATGCATCTACGCCGCAGAGCGCGAGAGCGTCGTGACCGGCGAGGTCCCCGATCCGTGGCCTTCCGAGCAGATCTCCGTGGTCCTCCGTCGTCTCCGGGAGTACCCGCGCGAACTGGCCTACCTCGAACGTTACGTCGCCGCGTGCGGAGATCGAGAGGTCCCGGAGAGCGTGACAATGCGCCTGAGCCGATCCAGGCTCGCGGTCGCGGGTGGCGACGAGGACGCATGATCCCCGGCCAGTGATGGGATGATCCCCTCATGCAAGCGCGAGCCCTCCCGAACGGCAACCTCCTCATCCCCGTCCCCCTCTACGGCGATGACGGACTGACCGGCGAGGGCATGGTCGAGGTCACGTCTGACGATCCCCGCTACGCCCACTGGATCGGGCACGCCCTCCCCGCATAGACGACAAAGCGCCCCGGCATCCGAAGACACCAGGGCGCTCGCTCGCGCGATCAGGCCGCGTCGGACTGAGGGGCGGCGAGATCTGCTCGCTCCTGCTCCCGATCCGAACGCACGATCCCCTCCCCGAGTCCGGAGATCTCCAAGCCCTGCGCCTCCCGGCACGCCTCGGCATCCGCCCGATAGAGCGCCGAATGCGCGCCCACCGTGACCGGCCCGGTCAGCGCCTCCGTCATCACTCGACTCCAGGCATTCGGCAGGGCGATCGTTTCCTCGGCGCGGAGCCGCTCGACAGCGGGCTCATGCCCGAGGGTCGCGAGCCGGTCGAAGACGTGTGCCTCGAACTCCGCGACGATCTCCGGACCCTCCGACGACGCGAGGACCTCGGGGAGGATCTCCAGGTCGTCAAGGATCGCGCCGAGCCGTTCCCTCGATGCCGTGGGGATGATCTGGTCGTAGCGACGACCGGCAGCCAGGAGAGCCTGGACCTTCTCACGCTCCCGAGCGGCGACGGCGAGGCTGTCAGCAGTGGTGGGACGGATGCCGGCGAGGATCGCCGCACGATCCGGGCCGCTCGGCTCGGAGATGGAGGGGATGCGGGCGGCGAGATCGGCGCGGGCTCGGGCGAGTCCTCCGCGTCGTGCCCGCTCGTTCGCCTCCGGGGTCTTGTCAGGATCGTTCTGGCTGAGCGCGACGTGAACGGCGGCGTAGAACTGGCGGAGGGCTGTGAGGTTGGTGTCGGTCATGATGATCTCCCGATCGAGTGAGGCCCTGCTGGGCTGGGGATGAATGTACGGATGTGGTCGAGTTCAAGGCATCTCGCCCTCGTAGGTATCTCTCAGACGCCTCCTTCGCTCGCCTGAGGCGAGTTCTCGCCGTCCGGGGGTCCCTGGAGGGTCTGGGGGTCCTGATCCGGCAGATCGCCGTCCAGGGCCTCGTCCTCGTTGCGGACCTTCCCGAGCCATGCGGCGAGAACCGCTGTGACCTCAGCGATGCCCGAGTCGGTTTGAGGCTCGTACAGGCCGAGCAACCTGGCTCGGTGATGCATGATCCGGAGCATCGAGTCGATCGCGCCGAGATGACCGCGCACGATCTTGTCGGCCAGGGAGCGCTGGGCGAGATCGAGCGCGTGGAGTTCCGTCTCTCGTAGGCGCTTCGCCGCCTCCAGTGGGATTCGGTCGAGTGCCCGCTGGATCGCCTTGCTCGCTGAACTCGCGTGCGCGTAGCCGAGTTCCGAGGCGATCCGGTCGAGCGGATGCCCGAGAGCGCGGAGATCCAGAGCCCGAGCCTCACGCTCCCGAGCAGAGGCGGCGATCTGCGTTCGGGTCTTGCCCTTGGCGTTGGGGTTGGTCATAGGTGAACCTCCGATGTGTCTTGCTCCATGGGTGTCTTGCTCCCGGGCTGGGAGCGGCTGATCTCCTCCAGGTGGAGACGATGCGTTTTGGCCTCGACGCGATAGGCGGCGGCTTCTGCCCTGAGCGCTGAGCAGTAGTCGCGGATCGCTTCTCGGACCCATGCCGGCGAGGCGTCCATCGCTCGCTTGAATGCGGGGGAGACTCGCTGCGCTTGGCGGCTGGCATCGCGGATGTGCTCGTAGGTGGTGTCGGTGCGGCGCTGATCGTTCACAGCCCGGACTCCTTCCGTGCGGTGTGGGCTCGGCCCGCTGGTGAGTCGAGCCAGGCGAGGAACTCCGGGGACGGCCCTTGAGCCTGGACCTGCTCCCAGGCGCGCTCGCGGAGCCAGGTGGCCGGATGCTTCACGAACTCCAGAGACTTGCCGTGCACCGAGCGGGCGAACTGCTTCGTCCTGGCGAGGAGATCGGCCGGATGATCCGCTCGGGTCTTCGCCCATTCCCTGCGGGCGGCGGGCTTGTTCTGATCCCGGGGGTAGACGGCGTACCAGGCCTCGAACTTTGAGGCGTCGGAGATCACCGGATCTGGGGCTCCGCCTTCGTCCTCAGCCTGGAGGGGCGGAGCCACGATGCTTGTTTCTACTTCGGTTTCTACTTCCCTCGTACTGAGTTGGAGTCTGGGACCGCCTCCAGTTGGAGTCTGAGCCTCGCCAGGGTGCCACTGGGTTTGACCCTGAGCATCGCCAGACTCTGCCTCAGTTCGGGTCTGGGATCGTCTCCTCGCCTCCGTCCTGGAGAGCGGGCGCGCTGGCATCGGCGGGAGGGCTGGATCTGAGATCATCCGATAGACCGCCGATCGGTGCTGGCGACCCTCGGAGATCCGCTCGATGAGGCAGAGGTCCATGAGGCGGCGCACGACCTTCGCCGCCCATGCCTCGGAGATCCCGGCCTCCCACGCGATGAGCGGATATGACGGGCTGGTGAGCCCTTTGGCGTTCGAGTGGCCCTCCAGTACGACGTAGACGGCGATGTCGGCGCTTGTGAGCCCGAGCGCGGGCCTCGCGTGGCGGTAGAGCCAGTCGGGGATCTGGGCGAAACCGTCTCGGCGGCTCATCGGTCGCCCTCATCGATGTCGCGAAGATCGAACAGCGGCGGGTTGGTCCTGCGCTCCTCATCGGCTCGGCGGACTTGTTCTCGGGCCTCGGCTACCTGTTGGCGGGCCTTCTCGAACCGCTTGTAGCGGTGTGGCTGCTCTGTCATGGTCGGCACCCCTGGTTGCTCGATCCGACGCCTCAGGCGACGGTCAGGGGTTCAGCGACGGCGAGGATGCTGTCGGCATCCACGCGTAGGAGACGAGGGCCGATGCGAACGGCCTTGAGCCGTCCGTCAGCGATCCAGCGGCGGACCGACTTCTCGGAGATCGAGAGCCGCTCGGCGGTGTCGCGGAGGGTGAGCCATTCGGGGGCGGGAGTCGTGCTCATGATGGTTGCTCCTAGATGCACGAAGACCGAGAAACGACGACCCAGGCTGGGTCTGTGTCGTTGCTCGATCCGCACCTGGCGCAATCGCGGCCCCGCTCCTGGCGGGCCTTCCGTACCCCGGGAGATCGCGGGGGAGCACCTGGCTCTACCTGCTTCGCGATTCCTCGGGTTCTAGCGAGATCTTCTGTTGTGGGCTCTAGATTACCGCAGTGTCAGGACACCGCCCTTTCAGACCCTCCGAGCCATGCGAGCCGCCAGTTCATCATCCCGATCGGTCGTGTGCTGATAGCGCATCGCCGCTCCTGCCGAGGAGTGCCCCAGCCGAGCCTGAATCTCCTTGAGGGTCGCCCCCGTCTGCGCGTAGGCGGTCCCGCCGTAGTGGCGGAGGGCGTGGAACGGCATATCGTCGCGGCCCGCCGCCCGCCGCGCCGGATACCAATGCTTCGTGAACGTGGACTGTGCGAGATGCGAGGAACCGTCAGCAGCAGGGAACAGCAGCGAGTCAGGGAAGCGGCCCGTGTGCTCCTCCAGGTGGCCGACGATCTCGCCGTGGACGTGAGGGGGGAGTGCGACGGTTCGGATGCCCGCCTCGGACTTCGGGGGACCGACCTGGAAACCGCCCGCCGTCGTGTGGGTCACGCCGCGCTCGACGCGAACGCGGATGAGGACGATCTCCCCGGCGTCGTTGCGGGTGATCGTGAGATCCCGCCGCCGCAGTTCGGTCGCCTCGCCGTAGCGGAGCCCGCCCCATGCGGCGAGGAGGACGAGAGCCCGGAACCGAGGCGTGATCGTCTCCAGGATCGTGTCGAGTTCGGCGTCAGCCGGGGGGAGCACCTTCCGGCCCGTGTGGGTGGACTGCCCGCCCTTGATCGTGCAGGGGTTCTCCGAGATCAGCCGATCGTCGGCGGCGGTGCTCATGATCGCGTTGAGGAGCCCGTAGGCGCGGGAGGCCTGAGTCATCTTGCCCGTGTCGAGGAGGCCGGTTCTCCAGGTTCGGACGGCGGCGGGGGAGATGCCGCTCAGATGCCGCGACGTGAGCGGGGCGAGAGGGCCGGCGAGGAGGCGGCGGTACTCATGGACGGTCGCGGGGCGGAGCCGCTCGCCTCGGGAGTTGGTCCGCTCGGTGATCCACTTCTCCGCGTAGGTGCCGAGGGTCTGCTGTCGCTCCGCTTCGGCGGCGGCGGCATCGACGGCGGAGAGCCATGCTCCCCGGGCGATCTGATCCTGGACGCGGGCGAGGTAGGCGCGGGCGTCCGTGAGGGTGGAGAACGTCGCGGGGGCGTTGTGGCGTTCTCCGTCTGGGCCGAGGTAGCGGGCGCGGATTCTGCCGCTGGGCAACTTCTCGACCTGGCCGAACGTCTCCCGACGCTTGCGCTTGCTCTGAGCCGCCATATCTGAACCCTCCGTGGGATATATGTGGGAGATCTACTGTCCATCTGAGAGATCTCGTGTCCACTTATGATCCTACCCGCGCGTGGCGACTCCCCAGTCGAGACACGGGATCGGGGCCGTTTCGCCGCGTGATTCCGGGGATCTGGAGGAGGGCGTTAGAACTGGTTCGATCCCAGTATCGCGCACAAGATAAAACCCCCGGTTCGCCGGGGGTTTTTTCGTATCGCGACCCCACCCGTCCGGAGGATCGCAGGATGACGCTGCCGACGAGCTGATGCGCGGGCGCGAGCGGGGCTAGGCTCGGCGCATGGCCCACCTCGTGCTCTCGGTCGTCGGTGACGATCGCGCCGGACTCGTCAGCGCCCTCGCCCACGAAGTCGCCGCACACGGCGGCAACTGGGAGCAGAGCGAACTCGCGGAGTTGGCTGGCGCGTTCGCAGGAATCGTCCTGGTCTCGGTGCCGGACGAGCGGGTCGCCGAACTGAGCGACGCCCTCACGGGTCTCGCCGGCCTGCTCCGGGTAACAGCGCACGCCGGCACATCGCTGGAGTCCGAACGGACCGGGCGGCCGCTGTCGTTCACCGTCCTCGGCAACGACCGACCCGGAATCGTCCGCGATGTCACGGCCGCGATCACCGCACACGCCCTCAGCATCGACAGTTTCCGCAGTCGCACGGTCGAGGCGCCGATGGCCGGCGGCACGCTGTTCGAAGCGACTGTGACCGTCAGCATCCCGCGTGAGGCGGATGCGGTGGCGATCATCTCCGCGCTGGAAGAACTCGCCGGAGAGATCCAGGTCGACCTGTCCGTCGCCTGAGGTGCGACCCGATGGATCGTGCCGACGAACTGGTCACCGGCATCCGGGAGGCTCTGCACGATGCAGCCGAGCCCGGTATCGCGCTCGGTCAGCAGGCCTACATGAAGTCGGTGATGCCGTTCGTCGGCGTGCGGGTGCCGGCGGTGCGGCGGCTCACCCGCGAGCAGGTCCGGGGCGAGCAGAACCCCGCCGTGCTCCTCGAAACCGCGAAACGACTGTGGGACGAGGCCGGTTTCCGAGAGGAGCGGTACGCAGCCCTCGCGGTGCTCGGGGTCCGTCCCCTGCGCGCAGACCGTGCACTGTTGCCCGTCATCGAGCACGTGGTGCGCACCGGGCAGTGGTGGGATTTCACGGATGAGGTCGTCCACCGCGTCACCGATCTCCTGACTGCGCACACGCCGGAGATGTCCTTCGTCATCCGCACCTGGAGCGCCGACGACGACCTCTGGATGCGGCGGCTCGCGATCATCGCGCAGCTCGGTCGCCGTGATGCGCTCGACCGTGGCCTCCTGGCGGAGGTGATCATCCCCAACCTGGGGGACCCCGAGTTCTTCATTCGGAAGGCGATCGGGTGGGCGCTGCGCGATGCCGCGCGCACAGATCCCGACTGGGTGCGGTCGTTCGTCGCGGCGTATCCGCTCAGCCCGCTGAGCGCGCGCGAAGCTCTGCGGCGGCTCTGACAGGGATTCACAAGGCCAGGGGCAGTACAGCGAGCCCGACGACGCGGTCGGCGATCGCGAGGGCTTCGCTCGCCGGCAGCGCGAGGATCACGGCATCCATCATGGCCCCTGCATCTCGGGTCACGCGCCACGGCGATAGACTCGGGGTTTCGAGCCACCTTCTGGAGACCTTCCCGTGACTGTCGCCTCACCCTCCTCGGACGTGTCCTTCCCGGCCGACGGATTCGCCCTCTTTCCCGACCGCTCCGTCATCGCGCTCCGCGTCAACGGCGAGCTGAAAGACCTCGCGGTCACCGTCGAGGCCGCCGACACCGTCGAGCCCGTCACGGCCGACAGCCCGGATGGACTGTCGATCCTGCGGCACTCGACGGCGCACATCCTCGCCCAGGCAGTGCAGCGCATCAAGCCGCAGGCGAACCTCGGCATCGGTCCGCCGATCACCGACGGTTTCTACTACGACTTCGCGGTGGACGAGCCGTTCACGCCGGAGGACCTCAAGGCGATCAAGAAGGAAATGGAGCGGATCGTCCGAGAGAACCAGCGCTTCGTGCGCAGAGTCGTCTCCGAGGACGAGGCGCGGTCCGAGATGGCGGACGAGCCGTTCAAGCTCGAGCTGATCGATCTGGCCGGTGGACCCGGATCGGGCGCGAACGCGGCCGAAGGCGCGTCGGCCGAAATCGGTGCCGGCGACCTCACCATTTACGACAACGTCGACCGCGACGGCGAGACGGTCTGGAAAGACCTCTGCCGCGGTCCGCACGTACCCGGCACCCGCATCGTCGGCAACGGCTGGGACCTCACCCGCATCGCGGGTGCGTATTGGCGCGGGAGCGAGAAGAACCCTCAGCTCCAGCGGATCTACGGCACCGCGTGGCCCAGCAAAGACGAACTGCGCGCGTACCAGCAGCGGCTCGAAGAAGCGGCGAAGCGCGATCACCGCAAGCTCGGCAAAGAACTCGACCTCTTCTCTTTCCCCGAGGAGATCGGCTCAGGCCTGTCGGTGTGGCACCCCAAGGGCGGTGTCATCCGCGGCGAGATGGAGCAGCACGCACGCCGTCGCCACGTCGAGGGCGGCTACACGTACGTGTACACACCCCACATCTCCAAGGAAGATCTCTTCCTCACCTCGAACCACCTCGTCACCTATCGCGAGGGCATGTTCCCGCCGATCGTGATGGACGAAGAGCGCGATGCCGAGGGGAACATCACCAAAAAGGGCCAGGACTACTACCTGAAGCCCATGAACTGCCCGATGCACATCCTCATCTACAAGGAGCGGGCGCGTAGCTATCGCGATCTGCCGATGCGGCTCGCCGAGAACGGCACCGTGTATCGCAACGAACTTTCCGGCGCTCTCCACGGGCTGACCCGCGTGCGGGGATTCACCCAGGACGACTCGCACCTCTTCGTCACTCCCGACCAGCTCGAGACCGAGACGGCACGGGTGTTGGAGTTCGTGATCTCGATGCTCCGCGACTTCGGTCTGGAGGACTTCGAACTCGAACTGTCGATGCGTGATGACGAGAAGTCGAAGTGGATCGGATCGGATGAGTTCTGGGACTACTCGACCAATGCCCTGCGCCAGGTCGCGATCGCGAGTGGACTGAAAGTCACCGAAGTCGCCGGTGAAGCCGCGTTCTACGGACCCAAGATCGATCTGAAGACCCGCGATGCGATCGGTCGCACCTGGCAATTGTCGACCGTGCAGGTCGACGTCAACCTGCCCGAACGATTCGACCTGGAGTACACCGGTCCGGATGGCGAGAAGCACCGTCCGATCATGATCCACCGCGCACTGTTCGGCTCGATCGAGCGATTCTTCGCGATCTTGCTCGAGCACTATGCGGGAGCGTTCCCGGTGTGGCTGGCACCGGTTCAGGTTGTCGCGATTCCCGTCGCGGAGCAGTTCGGCGACTATCTGGATGAGATCGTCGAGCGGCTGCGCGCGACGGGTGTCCGCGCCGAGGTCGACCACTCCGATGACCGCATGCAGAAGAAGATCCGCACGCACACGACGCAGAAGGTGCCGTTGCAGCTCATCGCCGGCGAGCAGGACCGCTCGGCGGGTACCGTGTCGTTCCGTTTCCGCGACGGATCGCAGACCAACGGCATCACCGTGGATGAGGCGGTCGCGAAGATCGCCGCGGCGATCGCCGATCGGACGCTCGTCAACACGGCGGCGGACCTCGCGTGACGGGCGCCGATCGGTGAGCGAGCGCGGCGAGAACCCCGAATCGGCGCTCATCGACGCCAGCACCTTCGCCGGCGTCCCCGACGGTTTTCAGCGGTTGTGGACGCCGCACCGGATGGCCTACATCACGGCGGGCGCCGATGTGAACCGGGGGAGCGGGTGCCCCTTCTGTGTCGCGCCCGAGCTCTCCGACCCGGACGGGCTCATCGTCCACCGTGGGCGCACGGCTTACGTTCTGCTGAACCTCTTTCCCTACAATTCCGGCCACCTGCTCGTATGCCCGTATCGGCATGTGGCGACCTACGATCAGGCGACACCTGGGGAAGTCGGCGAGATCGCGGAGCTGACGCAGACCGCGATGCGGGTGCTGCGTGAAGTCTCGCGGTGCGACGGTTTCAACATCGGCATGAATCAAGGCGCCGTGGCCGGGGCTGGCGTCGACGAGCACCTCCACCAGCACATCGTGCCGCGCTGGGCCACCGACGCGAACTTCTTCCCGATCATCGCTCGCACCAAGGCGTTGCCCCAGCTCCTCGGCGACGTACGCGAAGCCGTAGCCTCCGCCTGGCCGCGGGGCTGAGGAACCCGCGCCGGGTGTGGACAACCCTCCCGGGCAGACGCAGGTCGTCATTAGGTTGAGGTATTCCGGGAAAGGATGCCGCATGACCCGTCGCACATCGCTCACCCTCGCTGCAACGCTGGTCGCCTTTGCAGCGCTGACCGGGTGCACCGGCGCAGGAACGGCGTCGCCGACGGAGACGGCGGCATCCTCAGCGTCGCCCACGGCGACACCGACCGGCGCGATCGGCGATCCCGATCTGGAGGATGCGTTCGCCGAGCGCGAGCAGTTCTTCCGCGACCAGCAGTTCGCCTCCGGGAGCACGTCCCTGAGTGCGGTGACCCCCGCGCAGAAGGATTTCATCGCTGAGCAACGCGCCTACATCGAATCGCAGGGGGCGGTGTGGTCGCCCGAGTACGAAACCGTCTACCTCGCGCTGACCGCCGACGCGTGCGAGACATCGATTCTGAACGGACATGCGCTCGAGACGACCACGTTCACGACCCACCTGCAGACCTCGCCGCTCGTGGCGACCCTGCTCGACGGTGTCCCGGAAGACCAGCGCACGGCGGCGACGGGCAATCTCGCCTCCGTCATGGTTTTCGGCACCAGCTTTTTGTGCCCCGCGGACTCCCCGCAGTGGGAGGCCGCGTACACCGAGGTCTTCGGCTAACGGACCTGCGTGACGGCGAACTGCATCCGCGGGTGCGCGTAGGACTCCTGCGACTCGACGAGGAGGAGCTCCCGCGCGCCGGCGTCGTACGTGTTCTGCAGGAGGTCGAAAACGCTCGAGACGGTGCGGGCGAGGGCGCCGGCCGCGTCGCCGCTGGCCCTGTAGTGCGCTGTGAACAGTGCCGCCGTGACATCGCCGGAACCGTTGGCCTTCATCGGGATATGCGGCGTCTGCACGATCCACGCACCCTCGTCCGTCACGGCCAGCATCTCGATCGTGCCCTCGGGGCGGTCGGGTCGCTCCACCGAGGTCACGAGCACGGTCGCCGGGCCGAGTGCCCGGGCCGCGTCCGCCGACGCCAACGTCGATGCGAGATCGGTCGGCTCGGTGCCGGTGAGGAAGCCGAGCTCGAACTGGTTCGGCGTGATGATGTCCGCCGCCGGCACGACCCGCTCGCGCAGGAGGATCGGGATGGCGGGCGCGACGAAGCATCCGCTCTTCGCGTTGCCCATCACGGGGTCGCACGCGTAGACGGCCGCAGGGTTCGCCGACTTGACACGGTGCACGGCGTCGAGGATGACCTCGGCGATCCCTTCGCCGCCTTGGTAACCGGAAAGAACGACGTCGATGTCACCGAACACACCACGATCCTCGATGCCGGTGATGACGTCGCGGACGTCATCGGGCGAGATGAGTGGACCGCGCCACGCCCCGTAGCCGGTGTGGTTCGAGAAGTTCACCGTGTAGACGGGGAGGACCTCGACGCCGATGCGCTGCAGGGGGAAGACAGCGGCGGAGTTGCCGACGTGGCCGTACGCGACGGCGGACTGGATGGACAGGATCTTCACGATCATCCCGCTTTCTTGGATGCGGCCGCCTGAACGGCGGTGGAGAGGTCTGATGCCAGCCGGGCGGCGTCGGCATCGGAGAGGTCGTGGACGGTCAACCGCAGGTGGAACGCGGCCGCGTCGTCGGAGAGCACGAATTCGTCGCCCGGTCGCGCCAGCCACCCGCGGCGCATGAGCTGTTCGGCGACCGCGCGCGCGGGAGCCGCCACGCGCACCCACAGATTGAGGCCGTCTCCGGGGGCGGCGTCGATTCCGTGGTCCACGAGACGTTCCGCGAAGGCGGCGTTGCGCGCGGCGTAATGTGCGGCGGCGGTCTGGATGCCGGTGCGCGTCGCATCGTCGGTCACCAACGCGTGCGTCAAGCGCTGGAGCAGGTGACTGACCCAGATCGTGCCCGGGCTCAGTCGCATCGCCAACCGCTCGGCGGTGTCGGGATCGGATGCGGTGACGGCGAGACACATGTCGGGTCCGAGGAACTTCGATACCGACCGGACGAGCGCGTAACGCCGGTGCGTGGGACCGATCATCGAGTGGAACGGCCGTGAGGAGAGGAGGGAGAAGTGGTCGTCTTCGATCACGAGCACATACGGATGATCGGCGAGCACGGCGCGGAGGGCGGCGGCGCGCGTCGCGCTCAGGCTCGCGCCGGTGGGATTCTGCGCACGTGGGGTGCAGACGACGGCGCGCACCCCGGCGGCGAGCGCCGCTTCGAGACCGGCGACCGTCATCCCTTCACCGTCGACCGGCACGGGGACGGCGCGATACCCGCCGAGCCGCACGGTATTCATGCTCGAGAGGAAGCAGGGATCCTCCAACGCGACCGCATCATCGCGCGTCAGCGTCTGGGCCAACAGTCGTTCGATCGCGTCGGAGGCGCCGCTGGTGACCGTGAGGCGGAAGGGCACGCCGGCCGCGAGGTCCGCACGCATCCACTCGGTCGCCCATGCTTCGAGGTCGCGGTCGATCACCGGCTCCCCGTAGAGCACGGTCCGGCGGCCGAGTTCCGGCAGTACGGGGTGCAGGGGTGGGATGAGGGTGGCATCCGGATTTCCCGTCCCGATATCGCGCAGAATGCTGTCTGTCGCGTAGCCCTCTTGCGCGACGCGCTCGGGGCCTGCGACGAGTGTTCCGCCGCGACCTCTGCTGACGACGAGCCCGGCCTGCGCGAGCTGTCGGTACGCCGCCATCACGGTGTTGCGGTTGACGGCGAGCCGATCTGCCAGCGCGCGCACCGGGGGCAGCGCCGCGCCGACCTCGATCCCGCCCCGCTCGATGAGCGCACGAAGACTGTCGGCGATCTCGAGGGCGGAGCCGCCCCGGATGCCGTCGTCGATGGGATCGTCCGGACTCATGTCGCTGTCCATCCTATGGGCTTGGTACGTGCTAGTTTTTGGCCTAAGCCAATCACCCGATGCTCGGCGCCGCGCGCCCGAAGGAGCTGTCATGTCCACTCCCGCCACCGGATCATCCCGCGTCAAGCGCGGCCTCGCCGAAATGCTCAAGGGCGGCGTCATCATGGACGTCGTCACTGCCGATCAAGCCAAGATCGCCGAAGACGCCGGAGCCGTCGCCGTCATGGCGCTCGAGCGCGTGCCCGCCGACATCCGCGCACAGGGTGGCGTGTCGCGGATGAGCGACCCCGACATGATCGACTCGATCATCGACGCCGTCTCGATCCCCGTCATGGCCAAAGCCCGTATCGGACACTTCGTCGAAGCTCAGATTCTGCAGGAGCTCGGCGTCGACTACATCGACGAGTCCGAAGTGCTCTCACCGGCCGACTACGTCAACCACATCGACAAGTGGGGGTACACGGTGCCCTTCGTCTGCGGGGCGACGAACCTCGGCGAGGCCCTGCGCCGCATCACGGAGGGCGCCGCAATGATCCGTTCCAAGGGTGAAGCCGGTACCGGCGACATCTCCGAGGCGATGAAGCACATCCGCAAGATCCGCGGTGAGATCGCCGGTCTCGCGGCCCTCTCGAAGGACGAACTCTACGTCGCCGCGAAGGACTTGCAGGCGCCGTACGACCTCGTCGCGGAGATCGCCGAGACCGGCACCCTCCCCGTCGTCCTGTTCGTCGCCGGAGGGGTCGCGACTCCGGCCGATGCCGCGATGATGATGCAACTGGGCGCAGACGGCGTTTTCGTCGGCTCCGGAATCTTCAAGAGCGGCAACCCGGCCGAACGCGCGGCCGCGATCGTCAAGGCCACGACGTTCTTCGACGACCCGAAGGTCGTGGCGGAGGTCTCGCGCGGGCTCGGTGAAGCGATGGTCGGCATCAACGTGAGCGACCTTCCCGCGCCGCATCGCCTCGCCGAGCGCGGATGGTGACGACTCTTCGCGCGCAGCATCCATGTCCCACTTCTGGTCGTCCGGACGTGCCGAATCCGACCGCACGTGGGACATGGGCTACGCGGAGTGGGACATGCGCTGCCGAAAGTGGGACACGGCGAGGGTGGGATGGGGGAGGGAGGGGATGCCGGTGAAGGTCGGGGTCCTCGCGTTGCAGGGCGACGTGCGGGAGCACGCGCGCGTGCTCACCGCGCTCGGTGCCGAGGTCGTGCGGGTACGCCGGCCCGACGAGCTCGCTGAGGTCCAGGGGCTCGTGCTGCCCGGCGGGGAGTCGAGCGTGGTCGACAAGCTCTCGCGTGCGTTCGGGATGCAGCAACCGATCCGGGCGGCGATCGCGGCCGGCATGCCGATGTACGGCACGTGTGCGGGGCTCATCCTGCTCGCGGATCGTGTCGCCGACGGGATCGTCGGACAAGAGACATTCGGTGGGTTGGATATCACCGTGCGACGAAACGCGTTCGGGAGTCAGGCCGATTCGTTCGAGACCGACCTGGCCGTTCCCGTTCTGGGCGACCCATCGGTGCGCGCCGTGTTCATCCGCGCTCCATTGGTGATCGAGACCGGAGCCGACGTGGAGACGCTCGCGGCCCTGGACGACGGACGGATCGTCGCCGTGCGCCAAGGCCCGCTGGTGGGCACCGCGTTCCATCCGGAGGTGTCGGGCGAGACCCGCTTCCACGAGTTGTTCCTGAACGCCGTCCGCAGCGCCTGAGGACGGCATCACCGAGCCCGGACCGCATCGGAATACACTTGTCGTCATGTCCGGACACTCCAAATGGGCCACCACCAAGCACAAGAAGGCGATCATCGACTCGCGCCGTGCGAAGTCGTGGGCCAAGCTCATCAAGAACATCGAAGTCGCCGCGAAGCTCGGCGGAGCTGACATGGCGGGCAACCCGACGTTGTTCGACGCCGTTCTGAAGGCGAAGAAGATGTCGGTCCCCAAGGACAACATCGATCGCGCGGTCAAGCGCGGTGCCGGCATCGGCGGCGAAGCGGTCGAATACACCTCGATCATGTACGAGGGCTATGGCCCCAACGGGGTCGCCCTCATGATCGAGTGTCTGACCGACAACAAGAATCGTGCGGCCGCCGAGGTCCGGACGGCGCTCAGCCGCAACGGCGGCACTCTCGCCGACCCCGGTTCGGTGGCGTACAACTTCACCCGCAAGGGGGTCATCGTCGTCTCCGCTGAGGACACGACCGAAGACGACGTCATGCTCGCCGTGCTGGATGCCGGTGCCGAAGAGGTCGAGCCGCATGGCGAGGGCTTCGGCGTGATCACCGAGGCGACCGACCTCGTCACCGTGCGCACTGCCCTGCAGGAAGCCGGGATCGAGTACGAATCGGCCGACGTCGAGTTCGTCCCGAACCTCAAGGTCGAGATCGACGCCGACACCGCACGCAAGGTCTTCCGCCTGATCGATGCGCTCGAAGACAGCGAGGACGTGCAGAATGTCTTCAGCAATTTCGACCTCAGCGTCGAGGTGCAGGCCGAACTCGAGAACGACACCGACGAGTAAGCAGCGTTTCGCGGGCGGATGCCGCCTCTTCCGCGCGTAGCGTGGGGGAGTGGCATCCGCTCTTCGCGTTCTCGGGATCGACCCCGGCCTGACCCGGTGCGGTGTCGGTGTGGTCGACGTCGCCCGCGACCGCTTTGCCACCCTCGTGCACGTCGGAGTCGTCCGGTCGGATGCCGGGGCGCCGATCGAGCAACGACTGGCCACCATCGCCGCAGGCATCCGGGCTGTTCTCCTTCAACACCAACCGCACGTCGTGGCGGTCGAGCGTGTGTTCGCCCAGAACAATCGGAGCACCGTCATGGGAACGGCGCAGGCCAGTGGAATCGCCCTGCTCCTCGCGGCGGAGCACGGACTGCCGGCCGCGACCCATACGCCCTCGGAAGTCAAAGCTGCTGTCACGGGATACGGTGCCGCTGACAAGCTCCAGGTGCAGACGATGGTCGCCCGGGTGTTGCGGCTCGATGCTCTTCCGCAGCCCGCCGACGCTGCCGACGCGCTCGCTCTCGCCCTCTGTCACGCGTGGCGACGAGGTCCGGCGATCGCCGCGACCGGCGACAGCGGCCTCACCCCAGCCCAACGCGCGTGGGCGGACGCGGAACGCGCCGCGCGCCGGTGAGAAGCCGGCTGCGTGTCGCTCGAACAAAACTGCGAACCACTCTCTAGGCTCGCTTCATGATCTCTTCCCTCCGCGGCCGGGTCCTGCATCTGGACACCGACCTCCTCATCGTCGAGGTCGGCGGCGTCGGCTTTTCTGTCGCCGTGACCCCGGAGGTCGTGCGCGAGTTCCATCTCGGCGATGAGATCGTTCTGCACACGACGCTCATCGTCCGCGAAGACGCGCTGTCGCTGTTCGGATTCCGGGAGCGGGAGGAGCTCACGGTCTTCACGCAGCTGCTCAGCGTCTCGGGCGTCGGCCCGAAGTCGGCCCTCGGCGTGCTGGCTGCGCTCTCGGTGCCGCAGATCGCCGATGCCGTGAACGCAGAGGACGACGCACCGTTCCGCCGCGTGTCGGGGATCGGACCGAAGACAGCGAAGCTCATCGTCGTCCAGTTGGCGGGCAAGCTCACGACCGTGATCGCTCCCGCGGCCGGTGCCACCGCGTCGCCGTCGACGACTGCTCAGGTCGCTGCGGCGCTCGTCGCGCTCGGCTGGAACGAACGGACGAGTGTGCAGATCGCGGCCGATGTCGTGGCAGCTGCGACGCCGGCAGAACAAGGCTCGGTGCCGGCATTGCTGAGGTCGGCTCTCGCTCAACTCGGTCCCGCTCGAACGGAGCGCACGGGTGTCTGAACCGCTCCCCGAGTCTTTCGACCCCGCCCTCCCGCAAGACGAGGTCGAACTCGCGGTCGAAGGTGCGCTCCGTCCGGCGTCGCTGGCGGAGTTCGTCGGACAGCACAAGGTGCGCGGACAGCTTCAGCTGCTGCTCGACGCGGCGCGCATCCAGCAGCGTCCCGCGGACCACATCCTTCTTTCCGGCCCACCGGGTCTCGGCAAGACGACCCTGGCGATGATCGTCGCCCACGAGAGCGAACGGCCGCTGCGTCTGTCCAGTGGTCCGGCGATCCAACACGCCGGGGACCTCGCCGCCCTGCTCTCGAGCCTGGTCCCGGGCGAAGTGCTCTTCATCGACGAAATCCACCGCATGGCCCGCTCCGCCGAAGAGATGTTGTATCTCGCGATGGAGGACTTCCGCATCGACATCATGGTGGGCAAGGGTGCGGGGGCGACCAGTATTCCCCTGGACCTCGCCCCGTTCACGCTCGTGGGCGCGACGACACGGTCGGGGATGCTGCCCAATCCGCTCCGCGACCGCTTCGGCTTCACCGCACACCTGGAGTACTACGATCCGAGCGAGTTGGAAGAGGTCATCGCTCGCTCCGCTGTGGTCCTCGGCATCGGGTTGCCTCCGGTCGCGCGTGCCGAGATCGCCCGTCGGTCGCGCGGTACCCCCCGCATCGCGAACCGGCTGCTGCGTCGTGTCCGCGACTACGTCATCGTGCACGGAGGGGCGGGACCTGGGCGTGGGGGTCAAGCGACAGAGAGCGACGTGCATGCGGCGCTCGACCTGTACGACGTCGATGCGATCGGGCTCGACCGCCTCGATCGTGCTGTTCTGGATGCCGTCGTCCGACGGTTCCGTGGGGGACCGGTGGGGCTCAACACGCTGGCTGTGACGGTCGGTGAAGAATCCGAGACGATCGAATCGGTCGTGGAGCCGTACCTCGTGCGAATCGGATTCTTGGGGCGCACGCCGCGGGGTCGTATCGCGACGGCGGAGGCCTACGCCCATCTGCGCGTGCCGGAGCCGGGCGGGGCCCTCCGAATCGATGACCTATAATCGCTGAAGGCTTCACGGCCATTCTCGCGCTCACCGTCACCCCCATCGAGCGCACTCCCCGAAAGGTGTCATCCGCATGGATTGGATTCTGCTCGTCGCCATGGCGGCTCTGCTCGGCTTCATGTTCTGGAGCTCGCGCCGGCGCGCAGCACGCCTCAAGACGGAGCAGGAGACCAAGGCCCGACAGATGGTGCCCGGCGTGAAGGTGCTCCTTCAGGGTGGCCTGTACGGCACGCTCGTCGCCTACGACCCTGAGGATCTGTCGAAGTCGGCCGAGGTCGAACTCGCTCCCGGCGCGATCGTCGAGGTGCACAGCCAGGCGATCCTGCGCGTGGTCGAGCCCGAGGTCGAGGAGATCTCCGAGGAAGAGTTCGACGAAGCTGAGGAAGCTCAGGCCGAGTACGAGGCCGATGTCGCCGAAGGAATCATCACCCCGGTTGAAAGCCGTCCCGTCGCCGACGGCGACGACAAGCCCCAGGCCTGACACACGCATCGTCCGCGTTCGCGGATTTCTCTCAGAAAGCTGACCCTTCGTGGCCACACCCACCCCTGTTCGCCATGCCTGGCGTGCACTGACCGGCCTCCTGATCGTCACCGCCGTCCTGTTCGGCGTGAATGCTCTCGGCGTGTACGCCTTCGGGAAGAGCTCGTGGACTCCCGAGCTCGCTCTTGATCTGCAGGGCGGGACGCAGATCATCCTGCAGGCGAAGACGCCGGACGGCTCCGCGCCCACACCCGAGCAGATGGATCAGGCAGCGTCGATCATCCGGCAGCGTGTCGACGCATCCGGTGTCGGTGAGACGGACATCACGACGCAGTCCGGCAACCAGATCGTGGTCCAGATCCCGGGCCCGGCCGACGACGAGACGCGCGATCGCATTGCGTCGTCCGCGCAGATGCAACTACGCGCGGTGCTCTACACAGGAGCCGCGAGCAACCAGTTCATCGGCGAGGACGGTAATCCGACGCCGTATCCGACGCCCGACCCGGCGCTCGAGGCGACGCCCACCGCCGCGCCGACGGACGGCAGCGACATCAACTGGATCACTCCGGCGTTGCAGGCCGAGTTCCTCGCCTACGACTGCGCCGACCCGGCCAATGACCCCGCCAATGCTCCGGCTGATCAGCCCTTGATCACGTGTGAGGGGAACGCTGCCAAGTATCTCCTCGGTCCCGTCGAGCTCGACGGCTCATCGATTTCGGATGCCACCTTCGGCCTGAACACGCAGACCAACCAGTGGGCGGTCAACCTCGTCTTCGACAGCAACGGCACCGAGACCTTCGGTGAGATCAGCCAGCGTCTCTTCCTGCTGACGTCGCCGCAGAACCAGTTCGCCTTCGTCCTCGACGGCGAAGTGATCTCGGCCCCGTCGATGAACGGCGTGATCCTCGACGGCAAGCCGCAGATCACCGGAAGCTTCACGCAGGAGACCGCCAAGGTCCTTGCTGACCAGCTGAAGTACGGAGCTCTGCCGCTCAGCTTCGAGGTCCAGAGCACGAACGCGATCTCGGCGACGCTGGGATCGCAGCAGCTGCAGATCGGCCTCATCGCGGGCCTCATCGGCCTGGCACTCGTCGCACTGTATTCCCTGATCGTCTACCGCGCGCTCGGCTTCGTGATCATCGCGTCGCTGCTCGTGATGGGCGTGTTGACCTACATCACGCTCTGCATCCTGGCGTGGCGCATGGGCTTCCGACTGTCGCTCGCCGGTGTCGCCGGCTTGATCGTCACCATCGGCTTCACGGCAGACTCGTTCATCGTCTATTTCGAACGTATCCGCGATGAGCTGCGTGACGGCAAGTCGATCACCGGCGCCGTGGAAGACGGCTGGGGCCGCGCGAAGCGGACGATCTATATCTCGAAGTCGATCAACATCCTCGCCGCCGTCGTGCTCTACATCCTCGCCGATGCCACGGTGAAGGGCTTCGCGTTCACGCTCGGTCTCACCACCGTCATCGACATCCTGATCTTCATCCTGTTCACCCACCCGGTGCTGCAACTGCTCGCCCGGACGAAATTCTTCGGTGGCGGACATCCGCTGTCGGGCCTCGACCCCGAAGCGCTCGGAGCCGTCTACCGGGGGCGCGCGCAGTTCCGCACCCCGGTCGAGGCGACCGCCACGAAGGGCGCCGCGGCCCGCCGTGCTGGTCGATCGCGCGGCGAAGCGGAACGTCGCCAGACCATTGCCGAGCGCAAGCAAGCCGAGAGCGCGGCCAAGAGCCGCTCCACGACGGAGGGGGACGTCTGATGCGCTCCATGAATGACCTCGGCAACGACCTTTACAGCGGGAAGACCTCTTTCCCGTTCGTCGGCCGCCGCCGCCTGTGGTTCATCATCGCCGCCATCCTGGTCATCGGCGCGGCGCTGGTCCCGCTGTTTCGTCCGATCCAGTTCTCGATCGAGTTCACGGGTGGATCCCAGTTCACCGTCAACAATGTCAGCAGCCCCGACCAGGCGGCCGCCACGACGGCGGTGCAGTCGGTGGTGCCCGGCACCACGACGAAGGTCACCACGATCGGCTCGGACGCCGTCCGCGTGCAGACGGATCAGATGACGGAGGCCGAGACCCGCGACGTCACGGCTGCTCTCGCGGAAGAGTTCGGTGTCACGACTGACGAAGTCAGTTCCTCCTTCATCGGTCCGAGCTGGGGACAAGACGTCACCCGCCAATCACTGTGGGGTCTGGCGATCTTCCTCGCCCTGACTTTCGTGATCCTTGCGGTGTACTTCCGCACCTGGAAGATGTCGGTCGCCGCGATCATCGGTCTCGTCGACGTGCTCGTGATCACGGTCGGCGTGTACGCGCTCTTCGGGTTCGAGATCTCGCCTGCTGCCGTGATCGGATTCCTCACGATCCTGTCGTATTCGCTTTACGACACGACGGTCGTGTTCGACAAGGTCCGTGAGAACACCCACGAGGACGGCGAAGGATCTCCACGCACATTCGCCGAATCGGTCAACCTCGCTGTCAACCAGACGTTGATCCGATCGATCAACACGACGGTAGTCGCGGCGATTCCGACCGGCGCAATCCTCTTCATCGGCGCACTGTGGCTCGGTGCGCAAACGCTCACCGACATCTCGCTGTCGATCTTCGTCGGCACGATCGTGGCGGCCTACTCGACGCTGTTCGTCGCCGCGCCGCTGTACTCGCTGCTGCGCGAGAACGAGCCGGCGCTCAAGGCGCGCGACGCCCGCATCATCGCGGCGCGGGAGCTCGCGACGGCCACGGTCTGAACGACCGGGCTTCCGCGCGGGCATAGAATTACAAGGTTCCATGAGGCGGAGGTGATCGGGTGACCGAAACGTCGCCGGCGTCCGCCCAGAACCCGCCGCAGAGCTCGTCCCTGCGTCGCCTGGTGCCCCGGATCTTCTCCCGTGCACCCGCGCGGGACGGCGTCGAACAGCTCATCCGGACCGTCCGCACGCATCATCCCAAGGGCGATGTCTCGGTCATCGAACGGGCCTATCAGGTCGCCGCACGTGCGCACGCCTCGCAGAAGCGGCAAAGCGGTGAGCCCTACATCACTCATCCGCTCGCCGTGGCGCACATTCTGGCCGACCTCGGTCTCGGCCCACGAGCGATCGCCGCGGCGCTGCTGCACGACACGGTGGAGGACACCGACTACAGCCTCGACCAGCTCACAAGCGACTTCGGCGATGAAGTGTCCATGCTGGTGGACGGCGTCACGAAGCTCGACAAGGTCAAGTACGGAGACGCGGCTCAGGCCGAAACTGTCCGCAAGATGATCGTCGCGATGTCCAAGGACATCCGGGTGCTGCTGATCAAGCTCGCGGACCGCCTGCACAATGCCCGCACGTGGGGTTTCGTGCCGCCCGAGAAAGCCGCCAAGAAGGCGACCGAGACCCTCGAGATCTACGCGCCGCTGGCCAATCGCCTCGGCATCCAGGCGATCAAGAGCGAACTCGAGGACCTTTCGTTCGCTGTCCTGCATCCCAAGCTCTACGCCGAGATCGACAGCCTCGTCAAGCAACGCACCCCGCAGCGCGAGCAGTACGTGCAGAACGTGATCACGTCGGTTGAAGAGGATCTTCGCGACCTGCGCATCCGCGGACGCATCATGGGACGCCCGAAGCAGCTGTACTCCGTCTACCAGAAGATGGTGGTCCGGGGTCGTGAGTTCGACGACATCTACGACCTCATCGGCGTCCGTGTGCTGGTCGGAACGGTGCGGGACTGTTACGCCGTGCTCGGCTCGATCCATGCGCGATGGACGCCGCTGCCGGGTCGCTTCAAGGACTACATCGCCACACCGAAGTTCAACCTCTATCAGTCCCTCCACACGACGGTCATCGGTCCGGGCGGGCGGACGGTCGAGATCCAGATCCGCACGAACGAGATGCATCAGCAGGCGGAGTACGGTGTAGCGGCGCACTGGAAGTACAAAGAGCGGATGAACGGCGGCAAGGCCGAGGCTAAATCGCTCGACACCGACATGGCCTGGCTCGCGCACATCTCGGACTGGCAGGCTGAGACAGCCGATCCGGGAGAATTCCTCGATTCGCTGCGCTTCGAGATCGGTGCGAAAGAGGTGTACGTCTTCACACCGAAGGGACGCGTCATCGGCTTGCCCGCGGGCGCGACACCCGTCGATTTCGCGTACGCCGTGCACACCGAAGTCGGCCACCGCACGATGGGTGCGAAGGTGAACGGGCGACTCGTGCCGTTGGAGTCGGCGCTCAGCAGCGGTGACGTCGTCGAGGTCTTCACGTCGAAGAACCCGGATGCCGGTCCGAGCCAGGACTGGCTCGCCTTCGTCTCCAGCACGCGGGCGCGCAGCAAGATCCGCGGCTGGTTCACGAAGGAGCGGCGCGAAGAAGCCGTCGAGCAAGGCAAGGACGCGATCGCGCGGGCCATGCGTCGACAGAATCTCCCGCTCCAGCGGTTGATGAGCCAAGACTCGTTCACCGAGGTCGCCCACCAGCTGAAGTACGAGGACGTGACGGCGCTGTACGCCGCCGTCGGTGAGGGACACGTCTCGACGCAGTCCGTCATCGAGAAAGTCACTGCACAGGTCGGAACGCACGAAGACACGTCGACCGGCGCCATCGAGATCCCGCATGTGGGACGCTCGAAAGCGCCGCGCTCGGGAGATTCCGGCGTGCTCGTCCGGGGCGCGCCGGACATTCTCGTCAAGCTCGCGAAATGCTGCACGCCCGTCCCCGGCGACGAGATCGTCGGATTCGTCACGCGCGGCAGCGGCGTCTCCGTGCACCGCGGCGACTGCACGAACGTGAAGGCGTTGAAGGCGGACGCCGAGCGTTTGATCGAGGTCACCTGGGCTCCGACGACGAAGAGCATCTTCCTCGTGCAAATCCAGGTCGAGGCGTTGGATCGCTCGGGCTTGCTCAGCGATGTGACACGTGTGTTGAGCGAGCACCACGTCAATATCCTGTCGGCGTCGGTATCGACCACCAACGATCGCCTCGCGATCAGCCGCTTCGTGTTCGAGATGGGGGACATCGTCCACCTCGACCGTGTGCTGAACGCGGTCCGCCGGATCGATGCGGTCTATGACGTCTACCGGGTCACTTCTTCCTGAGCGGGCTCGCGTTCCGCCAGGAGCCGGAGGAAGACGAGCGCCGGCCGCTTGAAGTGCAGGGGCGGTGCGTGCTGGAGCCACTGCGCGGTCTCGCCGGCGAGATCCGGGTTCCACAGCGCCATGGCCTCGATGGCCGGTCGCGATCTCACTTCGCCCCGACAGAGATCCCGGACGAGATCGGCGAGAGTGCGCGCAGGAGTCGTCACGGAGACCCCGCCGATCACGGTCACATCGTCGATCGGGACGGCGCGATCACGATAGACGAGACGCGGGTCGCGCACGTGAGTGCGCACGCGGGAGAGCCGCTGCACCGTGTGACGCGACGGGGGAGCAGAGATCGCACCGTGTATCCACGCGGCGGACACGTGTGTCAGGGCCACCGCCGGCGGGATCAGTCGGCCCAGTGACGCCGCACGCAGGGCGCTCGTTTCGACAGCATCCGTCGGCATGAACGCTTCGCCGACGTCGATGAGGTCGCCGTCCAGCCGTGCGGCGGTCAACTCGGCGAGCGACAATCCCTCGTCGGAGAAGTACAGGAACGGCCAGCTCATGCTGGCAGTGTGCCCCACCCCCGTGCCGCGGACCGTCCGGTTCGCCGTGATTGTGGAGAACCCGCCGAGAACGTGACCGGGGGAGAGGGACTCAGCCGCCGAGCGCCTTGAGCCACGCCTTGCGTGCATCGAGGGCTTCGGCCGCCTTCGCGATGGCGGCCTTGTCCTTCTTGGCTTTCGCGGCGTCCAGATCGGCTTCGAGCCCCGCGATGGCATCGCGCAGTTTCTGCGTCATGTCGTTCTGACGCGCCTTCGTCTCGGGGTTGTTGCTCTTCCAGTCGGTCTCTTCGCGCTGCTTGATGCCCTGTTCGATCTTGCGCAGGTCATCGTCGAGGCCACGTTCGACCTCGCGCGGGAAGACGCGACCGATCTCATCCCAGCGGCGCTGGATGCCGGTGAGCAGCTGACGGGCCTTGGCCGTGTCCTTCTGCTTCGGGACGGCAGCCGCTTCGACGAGCAACGCCCGCTTGGCTTCGATCTTCTCCTTGGATGCCTCGACATCGGCCTCTTCGCGACCCGCGCGGGCGGCGTAGAGGGCATCGCCGGCGGCCTTGAAGCGCGCCCAGAGGGCGTCGTCCGCCTTCTTACCGGCGCGACCCGCATTCTTCCACTGGTCCAGGAGAGCCCGGTAGTCGCCGATGCCGTCCTCACCCTTGCTGATGAGGGCCTCCGCGCGCTCCGCGAGTTTCGCCTTGCTGTCGCGTGCGGACTTGTGCTGCTCGTCGAGGCCCGAGTAGAACTCACGACGAAGCTTGTCGAGCGTCGCGCGCGCGTCACGGAATCGCTTCCAGAGCTGCTGGCCGACGGTCTTGGGCAGACGAGGTCCGTCGGCTTGGTGCTTCTGCCACTGTTCGAACAGCTCAGTGACCTCGACGGAGGTCTGCTTCCACTGAATCGACTTCGGGTCGCGGGCAGCGATCGCCTCGATGCGCTCGACGAGAACCGTGCGCTCCGCGATCGCGGCATCGACGGCGACGCGCTGCGCCTTGCTCTGCTCGGCGGACGCCTTGTTCAGCGCGGACTCCAAGCGTGCCAGGCGGGTCTCGAGTGCGGCGAAATCGCCGACCGCGGAGGCTCCGGAGACCCGTTCGCGAATGGTCTGCAACGTGCCCCGCAGTTCGGATGCCGATGCGCCGTCGCGACGATTGCGCGCCTCGAGCAGTGTCACCTCACCGGCGAGATCAAGGAACTTGCGCACGAAGTAGGCCAGCGCCTCTTCGGGCGTGCCGTCCGGGTACTGACCGACTTCGCGCCAGCCATCGCCGTCGCGCACCGAGACGGTACCGTCGATCTCCACGCGACCGAAGGATGCCGCCGACAGGGCGTCGGCTGCGGACGCGGCCGACACGGTGGGTGTGGCAGGTGCAATGGGTCGGATCGCCGACTTCGGCTTGCCTGGTACGGCGCGGGGCTTCGGCGACGCTGCGGGTGCCGGCGCGGCCGGGGCTTCCTCAAGCAGGCTATCGACAGCCGAGTCGGGCGCGGCGATGGCATCCGGTTCTGCGGGGGTCTCGGCGTCGGCCGCGGCCGGCACCGCATCGGTTTCCGGCTCAGCGGCGTCCTCGGCGACGGCTTCGGCATCCGGCGCGGCGGACTCGGAGATCTCCTCGACGACGAGATCGGCGCTCTCGTCGGGCAGAGCCTCGACAACCGGCTCGGTCTCAGCGGATTCGGGAGTGGGGACGTTAGTCACGGGTAGCACCTCGGCGCGGCGCACGCCGCATGGGGGTTTGGTCGGGTCACAGCCTAGTACGGCGGCCGATTTCAGGGGGTGGGAGTGGCAGTGGGTGTCGTGAGGGGTGTTGCGGTGGGGCTCGGTGATGTGGTCGGTTCCGGCACAGGTGTGCCGGGGCCCACCGTGTAGTACGCGATCTGGCCGCCGATGACGGCGAGGATGATCGCTCCGCCCGCGACTCCGGCGATGAGGTTGTCTCGACGTCGTCGGCGCAGGAGTCCGTCATGGAACTCCTGACGCGCCTGATAGAGCCGCGTCCGCTCCTTCGCGACACGCGATTGGTTCTTTCCTGCACCCGTCGCCACGGGACCTCCCTCGTTCCCGGAGATCCGGGGCTGCACAACGCCTGACCGAAGCCTACGTGGCGGTGAGCACGCGCGACAAAACGCCTCGCTGTCGGTGGTCGCGACTAGCCTGGACGGGTGGCATCGACATCCGCTCTCTTTCAGGGCCAGACCCCCCTGGCGGTGCGGATGAGACCGGTCTCTCTCAGCGAAGTCGCGGGCCAAGCCCATTTGTTGCGATCCGGGTCGCCGTTGGTTGCCCTCGCGGATCCCGCGGGCGCCGCCCGCACGGCGGTTTCGGTCATTCTCTGGGGCCCGCCCGGTACCGGGAAGACGACCCTCGCGCAGGCGATCGCCCGGACCTCCGGGCGTCGCTTCGTGGAGTTGTCGGCGGTGACGGCGGGCGTCAAGGATGTCCGCGAAGTCATGCAGGACGCCATGACGCAGCGTGATCTCTACGGTGCGTCGACGATCCTGTTCCTCGACGAGATCCATCGGTTCACGAAGGCCCAGCAAGACGCGCTGCTTCCCGGAGTCGAGAACGGGTGGGTGATCCTGATCGCGGCCACGACCGAGAACCCGTCTTTCTCGATCATCTCGCCGTTGCTGTCCCGCTCTCTTCTTCTGACTCTCCAGCCCTTGACCGATGACGACTTGGGCATTCTGATCGACCGCGCCGTCACCGATGCGCGGGGGCTCGACGGACGCGTCGTCTTGTCGGCCGAGGCCCGCGCGGCTCTTGTCCAACTCGCCTCGGGTGACGCCCGTCGTGCGCTGACGTCGCTCGAGGCCGCGGCATCCATGGTTCTGCCCTCATCGCGCGAAGGGGAGGACGAGGACGGGCCCGCCCCGACGATCACGGCCGAGCACGTCGCGCAGGCGGTCGACCGTGCGCTCCTGCGGTACGACCGGCAAGGCGACGAGCACTATGACGTCATCAGCGCGTTCATCAAATCGATCCGCGGGTCCGATGTCGACGCCGCCATGCACTATCTCGCCCGCATGATCGAGGCGGGCGAAGATCCGCGCTTCATCGCCCGGCGCCTCGTGATCTCCGCCTCCGAAGACATCGGACTCGCCGACCCGCAGGCGCTGCAGATCGCTGTGGCTGCGGCTGACGCGGTCGCGTTCATCGGTATGCCCGAGGGGCGCATTCCACTGGCCGAGGCGACGGCGTACCTCGCGACGACGGCGAAGTCCAACGCGGCGTATTCCGCGATCAACGCCGCGATCGCCGACGTCCGCGCCGGTGGCTTCGGGCGGGTGCCCCCGCATCTGCGCGATGCGCACTACCCCGGCGCGAAACGGTTGGGACACGGCAAGGGCTACATCTATCCCCACGACCTGGACGTCGGTGTCGCGACCCAGCAGTATCTGCCTGACGAGCTCCGGGGCCGCCGGTACTACGAACCGACCGGACGCGGAGTCGAGCGGGACATCTCGGCGAGGGTGGAAAAGATCCGCAAGATCTTGGGGGAGTGACGGTGGGGTCGCGCTGATATCCCCCTGAGGGATATAGTCCGATTATGCATCCTGTCATCCTCGGACTCCTGCTGTCGGGGCCCCTGTCGCTCTACGACGTGCAGAAGCGTTTCAGCGCGGGCTTGTCGCACTTCTACAGCGCGAGTTCGGGAAGCATCGAAAGGGCTCTCCGGCGCATCGTCGAGGCGGGTGACGCGAGCATCCACGCGGAACCCGGTAGTGCGCGGGGACGGAAGCTCTACCGGATCACCGACGCGGGCCGGATCGCGTGGCGCGAATGGATGCATGCGCCGACGCCGAGCGGGTCGGACGCCGAGACCACAGCTCTCGCGAAGGTCTTCCTGCTCGGTCGACTCGAGAATTCCGACGAGCAGCGCGACGTGCTCACCAGGATTCGCGCCGAAGTGGAAGCGTCGCACGAGACCTTGCTGAGCGTCGCGCGCACCGTCGACATCCAGGCCGCGGATCTGGATGCGGCGGCGCGGCGGCTGTTCGAGCCGCAACGAGCGACACTCGACTACGGGCTGCGCGCACACGACACCTTGCGTGCCTGGCTGGTCGAACTCGAGGAGGCGTACTCATGACCGCGGACACGTCCGTGCCCCGCAGGCGCCGGCTCTGGTACCTCGTGGCCGCGCTCGGTGCAAGCGCCGTCGCGATCCTGTTCGCCACGGTCGGTGACGGCGTGGACGTTCCGGATGCCACCGGGTTGCGCCGCGTCGTCCTCGACACGGGTCATCAACTGGTGTGGGCGCTCCTGGGCGGCGCTTTCGCTGTCGCCGCCGCTCGCGGTCGATGGTCGGGGGTCTCTCAGGCGCTGGCGCTCGGCGGTGGCGTCGTCTACCTGGTCTTTCTCGTCGCGGTGTTCTTATGGAGCTGACCGCCCTGGCGGTTGCGCTGACGATCCTCGCGGCGCTCGCGTTCCTCCAGGTCGCCGTGGCGTGCGGTGCCCCGTTCGGAAAGCTCGTCTGGGGTGGGGCGCATCGGGTCTTGCCGGCGCGGCTGCGTGCGGCCAGCGCCGCATCAGTACTCCTGTACGCCGGTTTCGCGTGGGTGCTCATCGACCGTGCGGGCTCTGCGCCCGGTGGTCTCGCGAGGATTGTCTCGTGGGTGCTTTTCGGCTACTTCTGCCTGGGCATCGTGATGAATCTCGCCTCGCGTTCGCGCGCGGAACGCTGGACGATGGCGAGTGCGTGTGTCGTGCTGGCGATAGCAACCCTGGCGCTCGCGCTGAGCTGACCCCGGTTTCGCGCCCGTGCCGGTGAGAGGATCGCAGGATGAGTGAGGCCACCGATCCCTTCGATGTGTTCTGGGCCGACGCGGATGAACTGCCCGCGGCGATCCGCGGGGGAGACAGCGGGCGCTGACTGCGCTCTGATACGCTAGAACGGCTCGAAACCAAGTTTTCGGGCATCCCCCTCTTCTGACACAGACCTCTCGGCGTGCCCCGGCGTGCAGTTTCGAGTAGGGCGAGGAGCGGGAGATACGTCCGCAGGCCGTGACAGTCACGGCCGCGTGAAGGAAGGAATACTTCGTGGCTACGAAGTCCCAGGACCGCCGCAAGGTGCGTCTGTCGCGAGCCCTCGGCATCGCGCTGACACCCAAGGCAGCCAAGTACCTCGAGAAGCGCCCGTACGCTCCCGGTGAGCACGGCCGCTCGAAGCGCAAGCAGGATAGCGACTTCGCCGTCCGTCTGCGTGAGAAGCAGCGTCTTCGCGAGCAGTACGGCATCCGCGAGAAGCAGATGCGCAACACCTTCAACGAGGCACGTCGCAAGGACGGCCTGACCGGTGAGAACCTGGTCGAGCTGCTCGAAATGCGTCTGGACGCCCTCGTGCTGCGTGCTGGCTTCGCCCGCACGACCGCGCAGGCCCGCCAGCTCGTCGTGCACCGTCACATCCTCGTCGACGGCCAGCTCGTCGACCGCCCGTCGTTCCGCGTGAAGCCGGGTCAGCTCATCCACGTCAAGGCCAAGAGTGAAGGCACCGAGCCGTTCCAGGTCGCAGCCGCCGGCGGTCACGCCGAGGTCCTGCCCCCGGTTCCCTCGTACATCTCGGTCGAGCTCGACAAGCTGCAGGCACGCCTCGAGCGTCGCCCGAAGCGCGCCGAGGTCCCCGTGACCTGCGACGTGCAGCTCGTCGTGGAGTACTACGCAGCGCGCTGACGCTTTGTCATCGCACTGCCCGAAGGGCGCCGGTTCATCCCGGCGCCCTTCGGCGTTTCCGCATAGCATGGACACCATGCAGAAATTCGCGTGGTTCGTGCTGGGCATCGCCGGTGGCTTCGTCGCCGCCCATCTGGTCAATAAAGACCCTCGCGGCCACGAAGTACTCGCCGACGTCGACTCTCGCATCAGCGAGTTCACGGATCGCATCGGCGACGCGTATCGCGCACAGGAGGCCAAGATCGACGGCCTTGTCGCCGACGTGAAGGATGTCGCCGCCGGAGCGATCGACGCCGCCAAGAGCGCCACCGCGGACGCGAAGGATGCTGTCGTCGACGGCGTCGAGTCGGCCGCCGATGCCGTTCGCGACGCTGCAGCCAAACTCACCGACTGATCACGCTCACCTGGACCGCCCCACAGGGGGGACCGGTGCCGTACGACGCCCGAGGACCACATGAAGACCGCCGAAATCGCCCAGCGCTACCTCACCTACTTCGAGAAGAACGGGCATACGATCGTGCCGTCCGCCTCGCTCGTCACCGATGACCCCGCGCTGTTGTTCACGGTGGCCGGGATGGTCCCCTTCATCCCGTATCTGAGTGGTGACGTGCCCGCGCCGTATCGTCGCGCGGCCGACAACCAGAAGTGCATCCGCACGCTCGATATCGAAGAGGTCGGAAAGACCCCCCGCCACGGCACGTTCTTCCAGATGCTCGGGAACTGGTCCTTCGGTGACTACTTCAAGGAAGGCGCGATCGGATTCGCGTGGGAGTTCCTCACCGGCGCCGAAGACGCGGGTGGTCTCGGGTTCGACCCGAAGGATCTCTGGGTCACGGTCTACGAAGAAGACGATGAGGCGCACGACCTCTGGTTGCAGCTGACGGATCTTCCCGAAGAGCGCATCCAGCGACTCGGCAAAGACACGAACTACTGGTCGACCGGGTTGCCCGGACCCGCGGGCCCCTGCTCCGAGATCTTCTTCGACCGCGGTCCCGCGTACGGCATCGACGGGGGACCTGCGACCGACGACGACCGCTACGTCGAGATCTGGAACCTCGTGTTCATGCAGTACCAGATCACGAACGTCCGCTCGAAGTACGACTTCGACGTCGTCGGCGAGCTTCCCGCGAAGAACATCGACACCGGCATGGGCCTGGAGCGCATTGCGTTCATCAAGCAGGGCGTCGACAACATGTACGAGACCGATCAGGTGCGTCCCGTGCTGGATGCTGCCGTCGCTCTCTCCGGCAAGACCTATGGTGCCGTCCATGACGACGACGTGCGCTTCCGCGTGATCGCCGACCACATCCGCTCCTCCCTGATGTTGCTTTCCGACGGAGTGACCCCCTCCAACGAGGGACGTGGCTACATCCTCCGGCGCCTCATGCGCCGCGCGATCCGGGCGATGCGTCTGCTGGGCGTGGACGGCCCGACGTTCGGCGTGCTGTTCGCGGCATCGCGCGACGCGATGAAGGAGGCCTACCCGATCGTTGAGGCGGACTACCCGCGGTTCGAGCAATACGCGCTCGCGGAAGAAGCGACGTTCCTGCGGACACTCGCGGCCGGTTCGGAACTTCTCGACGAGTCACTGACCGAGACGAAGACGTCCGGCGGCGGTCAACTATCGGGATCCCAGGCCTTCCTCCTGCACGACACCTACGGGTTCCCGATCGATCTGACGCTCGAGATCGCCGAGGAGGCCGGACTTTCGGTCGACCGGGCCGCCTTCGACGCGCTCATGCACGAGCAGCGGACGCGCGCCAAGGCGGACGCACGCTCCCGCAAGCGCCAGTTGGCCGACACGAGTGTCTATCGCGCGTTCCGGGCTCCCGGCGAGACCGTCTTCACGGGATTCACCGAACTCGAGACCGCATCGACGATCCTCGGGCTGCTGGTAGACGGACAGCCCGTGCAGCGCGCTGTCCAGGGCCAGATCGCCGAAGTGATCCTCGCGGAGACGGCGCTCTACGCCGAATCCGGCGGCCAGGTCGCCGACCGCGGCGTCATCGTCGGCCCCGGGTTCGAACTCGACGTGCTCGATGTCCAGAAGCCCGTGGCCGGCCTCATCAGCCACACCGTCGAGGTGGTCTCGGGTGAAGTCGGCGTCGATCAGCCGGCGACGAGTGTCGTGGATGCCGTCAACCGACGCGCGGCGCAGCAGGCGCACTCCGCGACGCACCTCATCCACGCGGCCCTGCGCGACACGCTCGGCACGTCCGCCACGCAGGCCGGATCGCTCAACCGCGCCGGCTACCTGCGCTTCGATTTCTCGTGGGGTCAGGCGCTGTCCGACGCGACCAAGACCGAGATCGAAGAGATCGCCAACAACGCCGTGCGCGACAACCTCCAGGTCACCACGCGGGTTCTCTCGCTCGACGAGGCGAAGAACCTCGGCGCGATGGCTCTGTTCGGCGAGAAATACGGCGAGACCGTGCGCATGGTCGATATCGGCGGCCCGTGGTCGCGCGAACTCTGCGGCGGAACGCACGTGGCCTCCAGTGCAGAGATCAGTCTGATCAGCCTCGTGGGGGAGGCATCCGTCGGGGCATCGAACCGTCGCGTGGAGGCGCTCGTCGGACTCGACGCGTTCCGCGAGCTGGCTGCCGAGCGCGCCCTGGTCTCGCAGCTGACCAGCACGCTGAAGACTCCCAAAGACCAGTTGGCCACACGCATCGCCGAGCTGACCGCGAGCCTGAAAGCGGCGGAGAAGAAGATCGCGCAGTTCGAGGCGAAAGCGCTCGGCGATCGGCTTCCGCAGCTCGTCGAGGCAGCGCAGCCCGTCGGTGCGTTCCGTGTCATCGCGCAGTCGATCGGCGCCGCCGCTTCGGCGGATGACGTGCGGACGGTCGCTTTGCAGGCGCGGGACCGCCTCGGTGCCCAGGCGGGTGTCGTCGCGCTCGGCGCAATCGTCGGCGACCGTCCGGTCGTGATCGTCGCGACCAACGACGCCGCCCGCGCTGCGGGAGCGAAGGCCGGGGTGCTCGCGAAGACCGCGGCCTCCGTTCTCGGCGGTGGTGGGGGCGGCCGTGATGACGTCGCCCAGGGCGGTGGCGCGGATGCAGCGGCTCTGCCGGATGCCTTTGCCGCGATCGTCCGGAGCCTCGAGGCGTCGGCCGCGTGAGCGGATTCCGTCGCGGAGTGCGACTGGGCGTGGATGTCGGCAAGGCACGCGTCGGAGTCGCCCGGTGCGACCCGGACGGCATGCTGGCCGTTCCGGTCGAGACGGTTCCGCGGACGGATGCGGCGTCGGCGCGCATTGCCGCGCTCGCGAGCGAGTACGACGCACTCGAGATTCTCGTCGGATTGCCGATCGGGCTCTCGGGACACGAGACGGCATCGACGGCGGATGCGCGCGACTTCGGCCGCGAGATACAGCAGGTGGCCGGCCGGCCGGTGCGCCTGGTCGACGAACGACTGAGCACGGTGTCCGCGCACGCCGCTTTGCGATCTTCTGGGCGCTCCCAGCGTTCGTCTCGTAGCATTGTCGACCAGGTCGCCGCGGTCGTCCTGCTCCAGCAGGCGATCGACGTCGAGAAGAGCACCGGTACCCCGACCGGAGAGTTGCTCCCCGATACGCAGGAGTCCGCCTGATGCCCGAATCCCCGCCGAACGACGATCAGTTCGCGGATCTGTTCCGCAAACTCCCCGACCCGAACCAGCGGGGGGCCGACGCCACAGCCGCGCCTGTCAGTCGGCGCGAAGCCCGCGCCGCGGCGCACAGCGCGCCGGACGCACCGCAGTCGTTCACGGAAGACACGGACGACGCGGAGGGCACCTCGGGCACGGAGGCCGCAGCGAGCCCGCCCAGCGCAGCGGCCCCGTCGACCGTGGCAGCCGCTCGTGATGATGCTCCACTTGCGGCGCTTTTCGTCGACGACGAACACGAACGCGAGCGCGTTGCCCGGCAGCGCCGCGACCGGCGTAAGAGCCGCATCGCCGGGTGGGTGATCTTCGGCGTCATCCTCGCAATTCTGGGCGGCCTGACCGCCGGCGGATTCGCCGTCTGGAACACGTACGAAGACAAGATCCGCGCGTTCATGGGCTGGGAAGAACCGCAGGACTACGAAGCAGGGATCGCGGAAGGCGAAGTCGTCGTCACGATCATCGAGGGCGATAACGGCTCCTCGATCTCGCAGTCGCTCTACGAAGCGGGAGTCACCAAGACCCCGACCGCGTTCTACGACTACCTCATCGACACGGCGCAGAATCCGACATTCCTCCCGGGTGCCTACAGCATCCAGCAGAAGATGACGTCGGAAGCCGCGCTGGCCGCGCTGCTAGACCCCGCATCCAAGCTGGCGAATCAGGTTGTTGTCACCGAGGGAATGACCGCCGAGCGCGCCTACGAAGCCATCGCCGCGAGCACCGACGTGACGGTGGAAGAACTCGAAGCCGCCGCCGCCGACTACACGCGGTTTGGGGTGCCGGCCGAAGCGCCGAGTATCGAGGGGTACCTTTTTCCGGCGACGTACACGTTCGATCCTGGGGTGACGGCCGATCAGGTGCTGCAGCGACTCGTCGACGAGACCTTCGCCCGGCTCGATGCTCTCGGCGTCGCGGAAAGTGACCGCTTCTCGGTGCTCACTCTGGCCGGGCTCGTACAGAAAGAGTCGGGTCCGTCGGTCGAGGACATGCACAAGATCGCACGCGTGTTCCTCAATCGCGTCGACGACGGGATGCTGCTGCAGTCCGATGCGACGGTCGCCTACGGCGCCGGGATCGAAGGCACCGTGTGGACGACCGACGAAGAGCGCGCCGACGAATCGAACCTCTACAACACGTACGTGCACGAGGGGCTCCCCCCGGGACCGATCTCCAATCCGGGGGAGGACGCGATCGAAGCCGCGATCTCGCCGGCCGACGGCACGTGGCTGTACTTCGTCGCGGTGAACCTGCAGACGGGCGAGACGCTGTTCTCGGACACGTACGAGCAGCACCTCGCGGCGGTCGCCCAGATGCAGGAGTGGTGCCGCGTCGAAGCGAACAAGCCGTATTGTGCCTGACCGCCTCGCGATCCCCGCGCGCGCGTCGCTCGAGGTCTGGGGCGATCCGATCGACCACAGCTTGTCGCCGCGTGTGCACACCGCCGCCTACACCGCGCTCGGCTGGGCCTGGTCGTACGGGCGCCGCCGCGTGGATGAGGCGGGCTTTACGGCCGAGCTCACCGAGCATGCCTCGGGCCTGCGCGGGCTGTCACTGACGTTTCCGCTGAAGGCGGCGGCGTTCGCGGCGGCCACCACGAAGGACCGCACGGCCGAGGTGACCGGCGCGGTCAACACGCTGCTGCTGACCTCGTCGGGCCCGCGCGGATTCAACACCGATGTCGGCGGGCTCGTGGCCGACCTGCGCGCTCACGGGGTGGACGGCGTTGAGCATGCCCGCATCATCGGCGCCGGCGCGACCGCGACATCCGCGCTGGTCGCGCTCAGCGACCTCGGAGTGGAGCGGGTCGAGGTCGTGGCACGCCGGCCCGAGGCCGTCGCAGCCCTGAGCGCGGTGGGGGAGCGCGTCGGTGTGGCCGTGTCGATGTGGTCGGCGGATGGCGGGGCCCCGGCATCCGTGCCGGTGACGATCTCGACCCTGCCGGGCGGAGCCGCTCTGCCGGACGAGCACGCGCACGCTTTCGCCGCCTCGGGTGGACTGCTTTACGACGTCGTCTACGGCCACTGGCCGACCGCCCTCGCGGCGGCGTGGGAACGGGTGGGGCACACCGCGATCAACGGTCTCGGCATGTTGCTCCACCAGGCGGTGCTGCAGATTCGCATCTTCGCGACCGGCAACCCGGACGAGCCCCTCCCGGACGAACCGTCGGTTGTGGCCGTCATGCGCCGCGCGCTCATGGGAGACTAGACGGATGCTCCGCGTGCTCACGGCCGGCGAATCGCACGGCCCAGAACTCGTCGCCCTCATGGAGGGACTGCCGGCCGGCGTCCCGATTTCCCGTGCGGCGATCCAAGCCGACCTCGCCCGCCGCAAACTCGGCTACGGCCGGGGCTCCCGCATGAAGTTCGAAGAAGACGCCCTCACGATCTCCTCGGGCGTGCGCCACGGGCTCAGCATGGGCAGCCCGATCGCCCTGCGCATCGGCAACACCGAGTGGCCGAAGTGGGTCGAAGTGATGAGCGCCGAGCCCGTCGAGCTGACGGATCGTTCGCGGGGCCGTGGCGCTCCGCTGACCAGGCCGCGGCCCGGTCATGCCGACCTCGTGGGCATGCAGAAGTACGGCTTCGACGAAGCGCGACCGATTCTCGAGCGCGCGAGCGCGCGGGAGACGGCCGCCCGGGTCGCATTGGGCGCCGTCGCACGCGCATTCCTCGGCGAGCTCGGCATCGGGCTTGTCAGCCACACGCTGTCGATCGGTCCGGTTCAGGTGCCCGCCGGGACGGCGCTGCCGACACCCGCCGACGTCGACCTGCTCGACGCCGATCCGTTGCGCTGCTTCGACGCGGCCACGTCTGCCGCGATGGTCGAGGAAGTCGACGCGGCTCGCCGCGACGGCGACACACTCGGCGGAATCGTCGAGGTGCTCGCTTATGGCCTCCCGCCGGGCCTCGGTTCGCACGTGCAGTGGGACCGGAGGCTCGACAGCCGACTCGCGCAAGCGATCATGAGCATCCAGGCGATCAAGGGCGTCGAGATCGGTGACGGGTTCGAGACGACCCGCCGCCGCGGATCGGCCGCGCACGATGAACTGTTCGGCGCGGACGGCGGCATCACTCGTGCCTCCGACAAGGCCGGCGGCACGGAAGGTGGCATGTCCACCGGCACCGTGTTGCGGGTGCGAGCGGGCATGAAGCCGATCGCGACCGTGCCGCACGCGCTGCGCACGATCGATGTGGCCACGGGCGAAGCTGCCACGGCGCACCACCAGCGCTCCGACGTCTGCGCGGTGCCCGCGGCCGGCGTCGTCGCCGAAGCGATGGTCGCGGTCGTCTTGGCCGAAGCCGTGTTGGAGAAGTTCGGCGGCGATTCGGTTGCCGAGACCCGTCGCAACCTGCAGTCCTACCTCGCCGCGATTCCGGAGGGGCTCCAGAGCGCCGCCGACAGCGACGACTCGCTCGGATGACCGAGTCCGCGATCGTCTTGATCGGGCCGATGGGCGCGGGCAAGACGAGCATCGGGCGCCGCGTGGCCCGGGCGCTCGGGGTACCGTTCGCTGACTCCGACAAGATCGTCGTGCGCGATCACGGTTCGATCGCGGAGCTGTTCGCACACGGAGGCGAAGCGCACTTCCGTGAGCTCGAGCGAACCGCGGTACGCGAAGCACTCGCGGGCGGCGGGGTCGTCGCTCTCGGCGGTGGCGCCGTGCTCGATGAGCAGACTCGCGCCGACCTCGCCCGGCATCGCGTCGTGCAACTGACGGTGGAGCCCCGCGTCGTCGCGGCCCGGATCGCCGGTGATGCCCGCCCGCTCGTGGCCGGCAAAGACCCCATCGCCCGTTGGACGCGCATTCTCGAAGAACGCCAGCCGATCTATGACGCCGTCGCCGACGTCACATTCGACACGTCGAGCGGTCCGCTCGCCGACATCGTCGCGAAGATCGTCGCGTGGGCTGGCGGCGATGCCGCCGTGCCCCACCTGACTACGGAGGAAGACGCATGACAGACACCACCACGATCCACGTCGCCGGTGACAGCGAATACGACATCCTGATCGGTCGCGGCATCGTCGAGGGCGTCGCCGACGCCCTCGCACCCGGCGTTCGGAAAGTGCTCATCGTCCACCCGCCGACCTTGACCGACGCGGCCGGTCGGCTCCGCGAAAGCCTGCAGGCTTCCGGCGAACGACAAGTGCTGCTGGCCGAGGTTCCCGATGCCGAACAGGGCAAGCGGGTCGAAGTGGCCGCATTCTGCTGGCAAGTGCTCGGCCAAGCCGACTTCACCCGCACCGACGCCGTGATCGGCTTCGGTGGAGGCGCCGTGACAGACCTCGCCGGGTTCGTCGCGGCGACGTGGCTGCGCGGCGTCCAGCTCGTGCAGGTGCCGACCACGGTCCTCGGGATGGTCGATGCGGCTGTCGGCGGCAAGACGGGGATCAACACGGCCGAGGGAAAGAATCTCGTCGGCGCCTTCTGGCCCCCGCGCGCCGTGATCTGCGACCTCGATCTCCTGGACACGCTGAGCGACAACGAGCGTGTCGCGGGCTTCGCCGAGGTGGTCAAGGCCGGCTTCATCTGGTACCCCGAGATCCTGGATCTCATCGAGGCCGACCCGGTGGCGGCCGTCGATCCGCGGAGCGACGCGTTCCGTCGGTGCATCGAGTTGGCGATCGAGATGAAAGCCCGCGTCGTGGGCGAGGACCTGCGCGAAGCGGGATTGCGCGAAGTCCTCAACTACGGCCATACGCTCGGCCACGCGATCGAGCACGCCGAGCGCTACCGATGGCGCCACGGCGCAGCCGTCTCGGTCGGCATGCTGTTCGCGGCGGAGCTGTCGCGATTGGCCGGACGTCTGCCCGATGCCGCCGCCCAGCGTCACCGCGACATCCTCGAGCTCTTGGGGTTGCCGACCACGTATCGCGCCGGTGCTTTCCCGCAGCTGCTCGCCACGATGCAACGCGACAAGAAGACGCGTGGTGCCATGCTGCGCTTCATCGTGCTCGACGACATCGGCAAGCCGACCGTCCTGCAGGCGCCCGACGAGTCGTTGCTCTTCGCCGCTTATCAAGAGGTCGCCGGGTGACGGCTGACGTCCGTGTGCGGCGCGTCCGGCTCCACGAGTGGCGCGAGGTCCGAGACCTCCGGATCGAGGCGGTGAGCGATCCGGACGCGGCGATCGCCTTCCTCACGTCGCGCGCGGAGGAACTCGCCCGTGACGACGCATTCTGGCGTGAGCGCACGGCCGGGGCCGCGCTCAGTGATGAGGCCGCGCAGTTCGTCGCCGAGGTGGACGAGGAGTGGGTTGCGTCGGCCACCGTGCTCCTGCGCGACGCCGGCGCCCGCGATCACCTTGACCGGATCGTCGCCGACCGACGTATCGACGTCGTCGGCGTCTTCGTCGCTCCCCGCCATCGGGGCACCGGCATCCTGGCGAAACTGTTCGATGCGGCAGTCGGATGGGCGACGGCGCACGAGGCGAACGAACTGTTCCTCGACGTCCACGCGGACAATGCCCGCGCACAAGCCGCCTACCGGAAGAACGGTTTCCTCCCCACCGGCGTCACGTTCACAAGTGCGATCGGAGCGGAGATCGAGATGCGCCGCCCGATAGGGTTCTGACGTGTCCACACCGCGTCGCCTGCTCCTCGTCAACGGGCCGAACCTCAACCTTCTCGGCACGCGAGAGCCCGAAATCTATGGCACCGAGACCCTCGCTGATGTCGAACGGATCGTCGTGGATGCCGCTTCCGCTCTCGGCTTCGAGGTGCGTGCAGTCCAGTCCAACCACGAGGGCGTGCTGATCGACGCCGTCCATGCCGCCCGCGAGGACTGTGCCGGCATCGTGATCAATCCGAGCGGGCTCACCCACACATCCGTCATCCTCCGCGATGCGCTCACGGGCGTCTCGCTGCCCGTCGCCGAAGTCCACATCTCCGATGTCTACGCCCGCGAGGAGTTCCGGCACGTCTCCTATGTCCGCGATGTCGCCGCGGTGCACGTGATCGGTGAAGGCGTCGCCGGCTATGCGCGTGCCACACGCCTGCTGATCGACGTCATCACGGGCCGCGCTGACGGCTGAACCGGCAGCGGGATGCCGGTGCCGCCGCCGGAGATCCCTTAGAATCGACTGTCGGCCCGCCCGTGACCTCCGCAGGCGTCGCGCCCCCGCACACTTCAGAACGGAAACTCGCTCATGGCATCCACCGCAGACATCAAGAACGGCGTCGTCCTCTCGATCGACGGACAGCTGTGGAACGTGATCGAGTTCCAGCACGTCAAGCCCGGCAAGGGCGGTGCATTCGTGCGCACCAAGCTCAAGAACGTCATGAGTGGCAAGGTCGTCGACCGTACGTACAACGCCGGCGCGAAGATCGACATCGAGAACGTCGACCGCCGCGACTTCACCTACCTCTACAACGACGGCGACAGCTTCGTCTTCATGGACGTCGACAACTACGACCAGCTCACCGTGGGCGCCGCGACCGTCGGCGACGCGAAGAACTTCATGCTGGAGAACCAGCAGGTCCAGATCGCGCTGAACAACGACAACCCGCTCTACGTTGAGCTTCCGGCATCCGTCGTCCTGGAGATCACTTACACCGAGCCGGGCCTGCAGGGCGACCGCTCGTCGGCGGGCACGAAGCCCGCCACGGTTGAGACCGGGTACGAGATCCAGGTGCCGCTCTTCGTCGAGCAGGGCACGAAGGTCAAGGTCGACACCCGCACGGGTGACTACCTCGGCCGCGTCAACTGAGTTGAGCGCCCGCAGCAAGGCGCGTAAGCGCGCCCTCGACATCCTCTATCAGTCCGATGTCCGCGGCGACGATCTCGCCCTGACCCTCGCGGTCGAGGCGAAGCGCGCGGCCAGTGAGCCGGCGCGCGAAGCGTCGTGGCTCTATGCTCGCGAGATCGTCGACGGGGTGCTCGACAACCACGACGACATCGACGAACAGATCATCACGCACGCACGCGACTGGAAGATCGAACGGATGCCGGCCGTCGACCGCGCGATCCTCCGCATCGCAGTGTGGGAACTGCTCCACAACGACGAGGTTCCCGCCGCGGTCGCGATCGACGAAGCAGTGGAGCTCGCGAAGGAGTTCTCGACCGACGACTCCGGCTCGTTCATCCACGGTGTGCTCGCTCGCATCACGCGGGCCAACTGACCGTTCCTTCGCCGACATAGCGAGGAGGGGACGCATCGTGCCCGCGCCGCTCGTTTCCGACGCCGAGATCCGTCGTGTGGCGGGCCCCGGCCCGTACGAGCGCGGGCTCGATTACGCGCGGCGCGGGGCGGTCCGCCGGATCACCTGGGATGACGCGGACGCAACGCTTCGCGGGGTGATCGCGGGCAGCGGGTCTGCGCTCTACCGCTGCGCGATCCAGCTTGATGTGACCGGTGCGGCACCGCGGGTGATGAGCGCGCGGTGCTCGTGCCCGGTGGGTGAACGGTGCAAGCACGCCGTGGCGACTCTGTTGCGCAGCAATGCGGGCGCGGGGGCCGGTGTGCACACGGATGCCGGTGCCGTGCCCGCCATGCCTCCCCACTCATCGCGGACTCCCGACTGGCGGTCTCTGCTCGCGCGAGAAGTGCCCACGGGCCTCGTGCGGCCCCTGGCGCTCGGCGTCGAGGTGCGCCTGCGCGAATCGCGTGAATCGGCGCATTGGGGAACGCGTCGCGTGCAGACGGCGACGCCGCGCGCGCTGCAGGAGGCGCTCGCGCGCGGCCGCGCCGAGGACATCTCGGTGAGTCTTCGCCCGCTGGCCCGCAGCACCGGGACCGGCGCGTGGGTGCGGGCTGACGTCTCGTGGGACATCGTGCGCCGCAGCGCGCATCAGGCATCGAGCCACCCGTATCCTCGCGCTCAGGCGCGGTGGTTCGCGGAGCTCCACGGGATCGTGCACGATGCGCGCCTGCTCGGCGGGGCCGCCCGAGACGACTCGGCCTGGCTGACTCTCGATAGCGTCGAATCAGCGCTCTTCTGGCCGCATCTGCGCGGTGCGGAGGCTCTCGGCATCCCGATCGTCCCGGCCGCGAAGAGCCAGACCGTGGTGATCGCGGAGGCGGGCGAGGTCACCGTGGCCCTCGACCGAGGGCCTGCCGGCGGGTTGACGCTGTCGTCGGTGGTGACGATCGATGACGCCACCCCCGATCCGGGGATGGTGCGCCCGGTCGGACACATCGGCGTCTATTCGCTCGAGGCCGGCGAACCGGGCGTCCGCCTGACGCTCGCGCCGGTGCTTCTCGGTGACGCGCAGCATGCTCTCCTGATGGCGCGCGACCGGGTGGAGGTGCCGGCCGCCGACGCGGCGGAGTTCCTCCGCGAGGCGTACCCGCGCATCGCGCGAGAATCCGACGTGATCGCCGGCGCGGGCGTCAGCCTTCCCGCTCCCGAGCAGACGAGCGCGGTCATGACGGTGACCTTCGGTCCCTCCGCGACCGTGCGCTACGCGCTCGAGTGGCACCGTCCGGGGTTCGGCCGCGCGGCCTTCGACACGACCGACGGATCGGCGGGCGAATCGGAGCTGCGCGTCGCGATCGCCCGCGCGTGGACCGATCGTGGACTCGGCTTCGTCGCAGGCACGACGCTCGCCGACGTGGATGCCGCCGAGTTCACCGAGCACGTCCTGCCCGTGCTGGAGGCCATCGACGGCGTGCGTGTGGAGGTGCGCGGACGCAGGCGTGTCTTCCGGGAGCTCACGGGAGACCCGCGGATCACGGTGAAGACCCTCGAGAGTGACGACGCGGATTGGTTCGATCTCGGCGTGCTCGTGGAGATCGACGGTCATCGCATTCCGTTCCGCCCGCTGTTTTCCGCGCTCGCGACGGGGCGGAAGAAGCTGCTCCTCTCCGACGGCCACTACTTCTCGGTGGCGCACCCCGCGCTCGACCGCCTGCGCGACCTGATCGCCGAGGCGGCCGAGCTTCCCGAGTGGGAGTCGGGCCCGAAGATCAGCCGGTATCAGCTGCCGCTCTGGGACGACTTCGAGGACCTCGCCGACGAGGCTCTGCCCGCGGTCGGCTGGCGCGCGGCCGTCGACGCGTTCCGCAGCGCCGACGCGCACCCCGTTCCCGCGCCCGCGGGCCTCGACGCGCAGTTGCGTCCCTACCAACTGGAGGGCTTCCAGCGCTTGGCGCTCTGGTGGCGCCACCGTCTGGGCGGAGTCCTCGCCGACGACATGGGGCTCGGCAAGACGCTGCAGGTGCTCGCGCTCATGCTGCACGCGTGCGAGACCGGCGAGCGCCGGCCGTTCCTGGTCGTGGCCCCGACGTCCGTCCTGGCGACGTGGCGGGCGGAAGCCGCCCGGTTCGCCCCGGGATTGCGCGTGCACCTCGCCGAGTCGACGATGGCCAAGAGCGGGGTGGCGCCGGATGCCGCGGACGCGGACATCGTCGTCACGTCGTACACGCTCCTTCGCCTTGACGAGGATGCGTACGCGTCCGCCCGCTGGGCCGGGGTGATTCTCGACGAAGCGCAATTCGTGAAGAACCCGCGCACGCGTCTCTACCGCGCCGTGGAGCGATTGCAGTCCGACATGGTGCTCGTGGTGACCGGGACGCCGCTGGAGAACTCGCTCAGTGAACTCTGGGCACTGCTGGCGCTCGCGTGCCCGGGTCTGTTCCCCTCCGCGCGCCGGTTCCGCGAGGAGTACGTGCGCCCGATCGAACAGGGCAAGGTGCCCGAGAATCAGGAGGGCGGGCCCTACCGGGAGGATCGGCTGCGGCGGCTGCGTGCCCGGCTCCGCCCGTTCCTGTTGCGACGCACCAAGGATCTCGTCGCACCCGAACTGCCCGCGCGCCAAGAGCAGGAGCTGCACGTCGAGTTGAGTCCCGCCCACCGTGCGGTCTACGATCTCGCGCTGCAGCGCGAACGGCGAAAGGTGTTGGGGCTGCTCGCCGACCTCGATCGTCACCGGTTCACCGTTTTCCGTTCGCTGACGTTGCTGCGCCGGCTGGCGCTCGCGCCGGCACTCGTCGACGCGGGGGATGCGGGAATCCGCTCCAGCAAACTCGACGCGCTCAGGGAGCTCCTCGACGAGCTCCTCGCCGAGGGGCACCGGGCACTCGTGTTCAGCCAGTTCACGTCGTACCTCGATCTTGTCCGGGCGGACTTGGATGCCCACGGCATCCGGTACGAGTACCTCGACGGATCGACGCGTCGCCGCGCCGCCGTCGTCGATGCTTTCCGGGCGGGCGATGCACCGGTGTTCCTCATCAGTCTCAAGGCCGGTGGATTCGGGCTCACCCTCACAGAAGCCGACTACGTGTTTCTCCTCGACCCGTGGTGGAATCCGGCCGCCGAAGCGCAGGCCGTCGACCGGGCGCACCGAATCGGCCAGACCCGGCCGGTCAACGTCTATCGCCTGATTGCGAGCGGCACGATCGAGGAGAAGGTGCTGGCGCTGCAGCAACGCAAAGCGCGCCTGTTCCAGTCGGTCATGGGCGATGACGATCTGCTGGCGCGATCGCTCACGGCAGAGGACATCCGCGGTCTTTTCGACGCGTGACGTCCGGTCTTTGCACGGCCCGTCTGCCGGATGCCGTCGGCCTCGCCGCGTAGACTCGGTGTCGCTCGACCAGGAGGTTTTCCATGCGCATCACAGGACTCGGCCACGCCGGCATGTTCATCGAGACGACCGGCGGCAGCATCCTCTGCGACCCCGTCCTCGGCCCGAGCTTCTTCGGATCGTGGTTCCCGTTCCCCGACAACCGAGGGCTCGACTGGGAACGCTTCGGAGCCGCGGACTTCCTCTACATCTCGCACCGGCACCGCGATCACTTCGACCCGGCGCTGCTCCAGCGGTTCGTGCGCCGTGACATTCCGGTGCTCCTGCCGGACTATCCGACGGATGATCTCGAGAGCGATCTGCGCGCCCTCGGCTACGAGAACATCGCCTACACGCAGGCCGGTGTGCCGCTGCAGTACGGCGATCTGAAGATCATGATCACGCCGCTCCGAGCCCCGAGCGACGGACCGATCGGAGACTCGTCGCTGTCGGTCGGCGACGGCACCGCCAGCATCCTGAACCAGAACGATTCGCACCCTCTCGATCTCGACGCGCTCCTGAGCTTCGGGACCCCGGATGCCTACTTCACCCAGACGTCGGGCGCGATCTGGTGGCCGATGGCCTACGACTTGCCGCAGGACGCGAAGCAGAATTTCGCGCAGCTCAAGCGCGACGCGCAGAACAAGCGGGCGATGTACTACATCGAGAAGGTCGATGCGCCCCACGTCTTCCCGATGGCGGGCCCACCGATGTTCCTGCGCGAAGATCTCTTCCGCTACAACGGCTGGGGCGAGGAGAACGACTCGATCTTCACCGATCAGGCGCAGTTCCTCGCGCACATGGCTGAGCTTCGTCCCGCCCAGCAGGGTCACCTGTTCGTGCCGGGCACCCAGGTCGATCTCGCCGGCAGCACGGCCGAGATCAGCCAGACGCTGTACACGGATGCCGAGATCGAGCGCGTCTTCCACGACAAGTGGAACTATCTCGCGCAGCAGCGCGACGCCCGCCAGGGCGAGATCGCGGCAGAGGTCGCGTCACGCGCGCCGATCCTGCCGCCGGAGGAGATGCTCGCGGCGCTCAAGGAGTGGTGGGAGCCGCTCCTGCGCCGCGCTCGCACGATCCGCATGGGTGTGGGAGGCAATGTCCGCTTCCGCATCGGTGAGCTTGACATGGTCGTCGACTTCCCCAAGGCCAAGGTCCGCGAATATGCGGGGGAGGAGTGCATCTACTGGTACACGATTCCGGCGGACCTCGTCTCGACCAACATCGTCGACCACGAGATCGATTGGTCCAACTCGATCTTCCTCTCGATGCAGTTCGAGGTGGGGCGTTCGGGCAAGTTCAACGAGTTCCTGACGACGTTCCTCAAGTGCCTCTCCCGTGACCGCATCGAGTATGTCGAGAACTGGTATGCCGAGCAGTCCGACCAGACCGAGGATGCCGAGATCGGCGAGTGGACCGTGCAGCGACGGTGCCCGCACCTGCGCGCCGACCTCACCAAGACGGCGAAGATCGAAGACGGTGTGCTCACCTGCTCCCTGCACGACTGGAAGTGGGACCTCGAGACGGGCAAGTGCCTGTCGACGCAGGGACACCCGATCCGCGCATCGCGCATCATCGAGACGGCGTCTGCCCCGACGTCCTGATCTCTCGCTCGGCACACCGCGGCCCATCCCTGTCTCCGGTGATCGAGTGCCGCGGCGCAGCCGCGGTGTACCGAGATCACCCCGCGCCGACTCACGTGCGCTGCAGCCGCCGCTTCAGCCGGATCGGTGAGGTGGTGACGACGCGCCAGCGATGGTCGGTTCCGAGCCACGGGGGCGGTTTGACCTCGGGAACCCCGACGTTCATCCGGATCTGCCACCCGATCCGGTCGAGGAACCGATGGTGGAACCAGCACAAGAGAACCCCGTTGTCGGTGTGGGTTTTGCCGCCCTGCGCATACTCGGTGACGTGGTGGATTTCGCACCACGCGGCGGGCGTTCCGCATCCGGGGATGATGCATCCGCCGTCACGAAGAGCGATCGCGCGGCGCTGATGGCGGTTGAAGACGCGTTCCTCCGTTCCGATGTCGACGATCTTGCCGTTCTTCCGCGTCGTGATGCGCTGGATCCGGCCCGCGCAGGCAATGTGCCGGGCGACGGTGATCGAAATCGGCTCTGCGCATCCCTGCGCGTGCGCGTACCCGGTGTCTGCGGCGAGGTCTTCCGCTGTCACCGACACCACGAGCGTCGGCGCGTACCCGCCGAGGGTCGGCAACAGCCCGCTGGATGCCGCGACCCCGAGCGCGGCGGCGAATGCGTCGTGCTGCTTCTGGGCGCGCGTGCGATCGTCGGCCCCGGCGAGGGGGAGTAGTTCACCGTTCGCGTCTGCCGCGGCCGGGTCGTCGAAGCTCACTTTCGGCGACAGCTGTGCGTCGAAGATTGTCTGCAACTGCGCGGCGACTTCGGGTAGCAGCATCCCTCGGATCGGGACGCCCGTCGGCGTCGCGACGCCGAGCACCAGAGCCCGCTTCCGGATCGCTGCCCGCTCGCGCGGCTCTGCGCCATCTTGATCGAGCGCGATCGACCAGGTCTGCGCGTGGATCTTGAGCAATGCGGCGCAGGCGGGCGGAGCCCCATCGGGACCTTCGCCGCGCGCTTCGGCGACCACGACGTCGGCCGCCTGCCGGCGCGCGTCGTGCGTGACCCGCGGTGCGGTCTGCTGCAGGGGATCGGTGATCGACAGAATGCCGTCGACACCGATAACCCCGTCTACCATCGCGTCGCGCACCGACGGGAACGGCGCCTCGAGGAGTTCGCCGGAGATGTCGGAGATCGCCGGGCGCGTCGCCCGCGCCGCCCGCTGCAGGCGAGCCGCGGTCTGCGCGCTCACGCGGGTGATCTGCTCGACCAGGTCGGTGACGTCGCGGCAGCCGAGGTGCGACGTCATCCGCGCGTCGCGGTCACCGGTCTCAGACCTGCGCATGACCTCGCCCGTCGCGTCGATCAGCATCGCCTCGACGAGCCGGTGGACCGTCGCGATCGCCCCGAGCTGCGCCGCGAGCTCATGCTCCGTGGCCCGCTGCAAGGACCGCGCCGACGCGCACTCCGCCACCAGCGCCGCGACCTGCGACTGCAGGTCTGAGAGGGGCTGTGCGAGGAGGTCCATACCCATGATCATCCTCGGGGGGTCCGACATTGAGAGCCGGAAAAGCACAGATCAAGCATGGAAAAAGCCACCCAAGAATGAGAGTCTTCTCATCTGTGTCGGACCCTCTCACATAGAGTGAGATCAGTCTCTGCCGCGCTCTCTCCGAAGGCCCTCTGTGCTCAATCACGCCACGTTCATCTGGAATGCCGCCGACATCCTCCGCGGTACGTACAAGCAGCACCAGTACGGAGACGTGATCCTGCCGTTCACCGTGCTTGCTCGCCTCGATGCCGTGCTCGCGCCGACGAAGAAGGCGGTGCTCGCGGCATCCGAGGGGTACGGGCCCGACGATGAGCCGCCGCAGGCGATGCTGCGCGCGAAGGCGGCGCACTCGTACTCTTTCTGGAACCGCTCGCAGCACGATCTGAAGTCGCTGCAAGGCGACCCCGATAACCTCGAGAAGAATCTGCGCGACTATGTGCGGGCGTTCTCGCCGAACGTGCGCGACATCTTCGAGCGGTACAAGTTCGACGACGCGATCATCGACCTGGGTGCGAACGATCTGCTCCTGCAGGTGCTGCAGCACTTCGCGAAGGCGAACCTGCATCCCGATGTCGTGAGCAACGAGCAGATGGGTCACATCTTCGAAGAGCTCATCCGCAAGTTCGCCGAAGCGAGCAATGAGACTGCCGGTGAGCACTTCACCCCGCGCGAGGTGATCGAGCTCATGGTGTCGCTCCTCGTCGACAGCGACGAGAGCCTCATGACGCCGGGCATCGTGCGCGAGGTGTACGACCCAACCGCCGGCACAGGAGGGATGCTGTCGGTCGCGGCCGACCGCATCCACGCGCACAATGCCAAGGCGCAGGTGAATCTGCTGGGCCAGGAGATCAACCCGGCTTCGTACGCGATCTGCAAGGCCGACATGGTCGTGAAGGGCCAGCCGATCGAGAACATCGTGCTCGGCAACACCCTCACCGATCCGGCGTTTGAAGGGCGCACATTCCACTACGGCCTGTCGAACCCGCCGTTCGGGGTGGACTGGAAGCAGTTCCGCACACAGATCGACACCGAGCACACCGTCGCGGGGTTCGCGGGCCGGTTCGGCCCCGGACTCCCGCGCGTGAGCGACGGGTCGCTGCTCTTCCTCATGCACCTCGTCTCGAAGCTGCGCGAGCCGAAGCCGGGCGATGCGAATGCGGTCGCAGGCCGAGGGGCCATCGTGCTGAACGGCTCGCCGCTGTTCACCGGCGGTGCCGGCTCGGGCGAGTCGAACATCCGCAAGTGGATTCTCGAGTCGGACTACCTCGAGGCCATCGTGGGGCTACCGACCGACATGTTCTACAACACCGGCATCGCGACCTACGTGTGGGTGCTCAACAAGGACAAGCCCGCGCATCGGCGTGGCCTCGTGCAACTCATCGATGCGACCGGCATGTACGACAAGATGCGCAAGTCGATCGGTTCCAAACGACGGATGCTGTCGCCTGAGCACATCACCGAGATCACGCGTCTGTTCACCGGTTTCGAGGAGTCGAAGCACTCGAAGATCTTCCGCACGACCGACTTCTTCTACCGCACGATCACCGTCGAGCGCCCCCTGCGCCTGAACTACGCGCTAACCCCCGAGCGCGTCGAGAAGGCGCTCGCCTCGCGCGCGCTTGCGAAGTGGGACGCGTCCCTTCGCGACTCCCTTCACCGGTGGTCGAGTAGCTCGCGCAGCGAGCGTACCGAGACCACGCGAGCCGCCTTCACGAGCGCCCTCACCGAGCTCCTGACGGTAGCCGACATCACGCTCACCGCGACCCAGCTCAAGACCCTCATCTCCGAACTCGGCGAGCCCGACGACGAGGGTGAACTCGTGACGGTCGCGGGCAAGCCGGTATCGGATGCGTCCCGCCGCGACACCGAGAACGTGCCGTGGGACGAAGACATCCACGAGTACCTCGAGCGCGAGGTGAAGCCCTTCGTCCCGGATGCCTGGATCGACGAGTCGAAGACGAAGGAGGGCGCCGAGATCCCCTTCACGCGCCACTTCTACGAATACGTCCCACCGCGTCCGCTCGAGGAAATTGACCGCGATCTCGACGAGGTGCTCGGGCGCATCCGCGCGCGGCTGGAAGCGGTCAAGGCATGAGCAGCTTCTTGGAGATATCGCTCCCGCCAGGATGGCGATGGGCCCAGATGGGTCAAGTCGCTCGCATTTCGACCGGGTCGGCAGATGTTCAAGACTCAGACTCGGATGGCGAGTATCCCTTCTACGTCCGCTCTCCCGATGTCTTGCGACTAGGCATGCACACCCACGACACTGAGGCGATCCTCACGGCGGGCGACGGGAACGTGGGCAAGATCTTTCACCACGCTCGCGGACGATTCGCCGTTCACCAACGTGTCTACGTGATCGAGCCCACTGCTCTCGTCACTGCCCGATTCCTCTACTACGCGATGACCGCACTGTTCTTCGACTCACTTCGTGGTGAAACTGCGAAGTCCACAGTCGATTCGCTAAGGCGGCCCATGCTGACAGGATTTGATCTGCCGCTTGCCCCGCTCCCCGGCCAGCGGCAGATCGCGGACTACCTCGACCACGAGACCGCCGAGATCGACGCCTTCATCGCCGACCTTCTTCAGCTTCGAGACCTGAGCATTGAAGAGAACGAGTCAATTCGGTCGGCGATCCTCCTTGGTTCTGAATCAACTGAATCGTTCGCACCGCTCAAATACTTCGCGCGCGTCACTGTGGGTATCGTCGTCGAGCCGTCCCGCTACTACACCGACGAAGGCGTGCCGACGCTGCGTGGCCTGAATGTGTCGCCTGAACGCGTCTCCACCGCAGGTGTAGTGAAGATTTCGCAGTCTGGACATGCGGCAAACTCGAAGTCAGAGTTGACGACGGGCGATGTCGTCGTCGTACGCACGGGGCAGGCTGGAGCGGCGGCAGTTGTGCCCGTTGAATGCAATGGATGGAATGCGATTGACCTCCTCATAGTCAAACCCCGTGAGTCATTGCGCGGTGACTACCTCGCCGCCCTAATCAACTCGCGAGAAATCCAGTCAAAGATCAAACACGGGAGCGTCGGGGCGATTCAGGCGCATTTCAATGTGGAGTCGCTCGGCAATCTTCGCATTCCGCTCGTCTCGGTCTCAGAACAAGCTGCGCGCTTCTCTGCGTGGTCGAATAAGTCGACGGCAGTTCAGGCAGCGATCGCTGACATCGACGCCGCAATCACCCTGGCCAAGGAGCGTCGCGCAGCGCTCATCACCGCCGCCGTCACCGGCCAGATCGACGTGAGCGGTTTCGGTACGCGCGCTGCGCGCGCTACTCAACCACCGGGAAGTGTCAGCGTCCAGACCGCCATCGACGAATTCCGCTGACCACGTCCGCTCCGTAGGTCGCACGGGCGCGGTACCCTGTTTGCATGCAAACATCGCCTGCGGTCGACGTGGCCTACACCACGCCGATCTACTCGCAGACCGAGGCTGCGCGTATCGTTCAGGCTCCGGCGACCTCCTTCACCCGATGGGCTCAGGGCCACCGTTTCAAGCAAAGGACGAAAGGCGAATGGGGCTCGAGCCCCGCGTTGCTCACCGGTGTCCGACCGGGCCGGGGGGTCACTGTCCCTTTCACAGCCCTCGCCGAAGGGTTCATCATCGAGTCGTTCCGCCGCGCGGGACTTCCGATGGCCAGAATCCGGCCGGCCGTCGACGTGCTCCGTGAGGAGATCGGGCTGGAGAACGCGCTCCTCAGCGAACGTCTCATGACCGACGGCGCCGAGATCCTGTACCGCAACGGCGAAGGCGACCTCGTCGTGGTGCGCAATCACCAGGGCGTCTTCAACGAGGTCGTGAGCGAGTTCTTGAAGAGCATCACCTACCGCGACGGCTTCGTCAGCATCATCCACCTCCCGGCGTTCGAGACCGTCGATGTGGTCGTAGACCCGCACCGCAACTCGGGGCAGCCGACGGTCGATCGCATCGGCGTCGGCGTCGAAGACATCCTCAGTCGGGTGCGCGCGGGTGAGCCGCTGGCGGAGGTGGGCGAAGACTTCGGACTCGACGCGCGGGAACTTCGCTCGCTCATCATCCAGGCCGCGTGAGATGGCCGCGGCGCGGTTTCTGCTCGATCGATCACTCGGTCAGCGGAAGCTCGTCGCACGGCTCCGCGATGCCGGATGGGAAGCGACCACTCTCGCGGAAGTGTTCGGCGACGATCGTGCGCAGTGCATGAGCGACGAAGAATGGATCAGCGCGGGAACGAAGAGTGGATTCGTACTCATGGCCAAGGATCACCGCGTCGCCAGCCGACCGCTGGAAGCCCGCGCGATCTACATGAGTGACGCTCGGATCGTCGCCTTCGCTCGGGGCGATCTCACCGCTGATCAGATGGGCGATCTCTGCATGAAGTACTCCGCAGCGATTCACCGGCTGGCCGCGGTGCAACCGCCGTTCGTCTTCTCGCTTGCTCAGCACGGACTCCGACGCAAGCGGCTCAACTGGCCGATCTGAGTGGATCCGACGGAGGCTGCACGCGTCGTGCCGATAACGTGAGGGGAGGCCGAGACAGAATCGTCGCGGTCGTCCGTTGCACGCAAGGGGAGCCGTGAGCACGCAGTACGCCGAGACCGAGTTTCAGAAGCTCATCGTCGCGCACCTCGCGAGTAACGGGTGGGAGGTCGGCGCCAGCGCGAACTACGACCGTGAGCGCGCCCTCTATCCCGACGATGTGCTCGCGTGGCTCGCGCTCGACGACGAGAAGAACCTCCGCAAGATCGTCGCGTCTGATGCCGATGCGAAGGGACGCACCCGCGTGCTCGACCGGTTGGCGGCGTCGCTCGCCACCGACGAGCAGCACGGCGGCGGCACGCTCACTGTGCTCCGCAAGGGGTTCGATGTCGTCGGCGCCAAGCGCTTCCGCATGATCCAGCAGCCCCCTGCCGACGATCGCAACCCCGCGATGACAGCTCTGTACGAGCGCAACATCCTCCGGGTCGTTCCCGAGCTGCGCTACTCGATGAAGAAGGACGACCGTCTCGACCTCGCGTTCTTCGTCAACGGCATCCCGGTGGCGACGGTCGAGATGAAGACGAACTTCGCGCAGAGCCTCGGCGCGGCGATCGCGCAGTACAAGCACGACCGGCACCCGCAGGGCGAGCCACTGCTCACCCCGGGTCGCGGGGCGCTCGTGCACTTCGCGCTCACTCAGGACGAGATCGCGATGACGACGAAGCTGCAGGGCGACGCGACCCGGTTCCTGCCGTTCAACCGCGGTCACGACGGCGGTGCGGGCAACGCCCCGAACGCAGACAAGCCGCGCACGGCGTACTTCTGGGAAGACGTGCTCGATCGCGACGCGTGGCTGCAGATCGTCACGAAGTTCGTCTACACGAACCACGAGAAGCAGACCGACCCGCTCACCGGAAAAGTGACGACACGCTCGCAGATTCGCTTCCCCCGATTCCACCAGTGGCGGGCCGTGACGGCCCTCACAGCCGCCGCGCGCGCCGACGGCCCGGGCGAGAAGTACCTCATCCAACACTCCGCCGGTTCAGGCAAGACCGACTCGATCGCCTGGACCGCCCACCGGCTCGCCTCGCTCCACACACCCGCGGGCGACAAGGTCTTCGACTCGGTCATCGTGATCGCCGACCGGCAGGTGCTCGACCGGCAGCTCCAGGATGCCGTCGATCAACTCGTCACCGTCACGGGCACCTTCCAGGCCATCACGCGCGGATCGGAGGGGTCGAAGACAAAGCAGCTCGTCGAGGCGCTGGCCGGTGGAACGCCGATCATCGGCGTCACGCTGCAGACCTTCCCGCATGTGCTGAAGCAGATGAAGGAGGCGGGCAGCCCGCTCGCCGGCAAGAGGTTCGCCGTCATCGCCGACGAAGCGCACTCGTCGCAATCGGGCTCTGCCGCGGCCGCTGTGCGCGAGGTGCTCTATCTCGGCGAGCCGGTCGACCTCGACGACGAAGAACCGGGCGCCGATCAAGACGCCCTCGTCGCGATGGCGGCGCACGCCGATACCGATGCCCGTCTGAGCTTCTTCGCGTTCACGGCGACACCCAAGGCGAAGACGCTCGAGCTCTTCGGTACGCGCGGCTCCGACGGCGTTCCGCACCCCTTCGACCTGTACTCGATGAAGCAGGCCATCGACGAGGGCTTCATCCTCGACGTGCTGCGCAACTACACGACCTACGACATGGCGGCGCGCATCGCGAAGCGCGCGGCCGAGGGGTCGGACGAGATCGACCCTTCGGCAGGCTCAGGGACCGAGGAGATCGACGTACGGAAGGGCACGCGCGCCCTCATCGGCCTCGTCGAGCTGCATCCCACCAACATCGCCTCGAAGGTCTCGGAGATCCTCACGCACTTCCGCGAGGTCGTCCAGCCGCAGCTCGGCGGTCGGGCGAAGGCGATGATCGTCACGTCGTCGCGCGCCGCCGCGGTGACCTACGCGCGCGCGTTCGAAAAGCTCGCGGCCGAACGCGACATCCCGGTGCGTGCCCTCGTGGCATTCTCGGGGGAGGTGCCCGACCCGGAGGTTGCCGCGCTGCCGGGCGTCACCCAGCCCGTCGTCACCGAAGCATCCATGAACCCGACCCTCAAGGGACGCGACCTCGCCGATGTCTTCGCCCAGCCCGACCACCACGTGCTGATCGTCGCGAACAAGTACCAGACCGGTTTCGACCAGCCGCTTCTCGTGGCGATGTACGTCGACAAGCAGCTGTCGGGCATCGCCGCCGTGCAGACGCTCTCGCGGCTGAACCGCACGACTCCGGGAAAGACCGAGACGTACGTGCTCGACTTCGTCAACGAGCCGGCGATCATCCAGGCCGCATTCCAGGAGTACTACGAAGAGGCCCGCATCGAGACGGCATCCGACCCCGACCTGGTGCTGAACCTCGCCAACAAACTCGATGCGATCGGCATTTTCACCTGGGCCGAGGTCGACCAAGTGTGGACCGACTGGACGGCGCACAGGGGCACGCCCGGCGCGGCCCACAACGCGCTGTCCGCGCACCTCGACCCGGCGGTCGATCGGTACGACGCGCGGTGGCTCGCGGCCGAAGACGACGAGGAGCGCGAGCGGCTTCTCGACTTCCGCGCGACCCTTGCTCAGTACGCGACGCTGTACGCGTTCTTCTCGCAAGTGCTGCACTTCGGCGACCCGCGCTACGAGAAGCTCTCGGTTTTCGCTGACCTGCTCGCTCGCCGCCTGCGCGCGCTCGACGGTGGGGGAGGCGGCGAGATCGTCGACGTCTCCGATGTCGTGCTGACCCACTACAAGCTCGAGAAGCTCAAGGACGAAGACCTCGGCTTCGCGTCCGGCGATGCGGCGGGCCTGCGCGGCATCACGGAAGCCGGTATGGCGGCCCTGCGCGAGAAAGAGCGGGCGTCGACCACGGAGCTCATCGAGAAGGTGAACAAGTACCTCGGCAATCTCGACGCGGCCGACGAGCACAAAGTGGGAGCGATCGAAGGACTGCTGGTCGAAGCGGTGCGCGATGCGGGACTCGCCGAGCAAGCCCGCAACAACACGAAAGTCGACTTCGTCAACTCACCCGCCCTCCAGGTCGTGCTCGAAGACGCCGTCTGGACGCACGAGACCGCCAGCGCCGAGGTTCTCGCCGCGATCCGCACGCTCGATGGGCGTCAGCTCGTGCAGCTGGCAATGGACTTCGGGCTGTACGAACGCCTCCGCGACCGAGCCGCAGGGTGAAGCACGCCATGAAACTCGACCCCCTGCACCTCGTCGATGTGTTCGTCTACGTCGTCGTGCTGAACCTGGCGTTCCAGTTCGTGCCCGACATGATCGCGGAGACCTTCGCGATGTCTCTGCTGACCGCGGTGCTCCTCAAACTCGTGGTCGAGGCGGTGCTGAAGGTGAAGAAGTCCGTGCTCGCGCGGCGGGCCGCGGCATCCACCGGCTTCCAGCGGGTCACCTCCGTCGCCATGCTCGTGCTGATCCTGCCCGGCAGCAAGTTCGTCATCCTGTGGCTCGAGGACCTGGTGTTCGGCGACGCCGTCAGCCTCGGCGGCTTTTGGTCGGTCACGATTCTGGTCTTCGCCCTGACGTTCGCCCGCAAGGGAGTTCGTCTGATCCTTGCGCCCACCGTCCGGTAAGCTGGACAACGGAACCACAGCAACCTTTAACACCGTCCAGAGAGGCGGAGAAGGGAGCGGCGGATGAGCATCAGCGACAACACGCGCACCGTGCTTCAGCAAGCCGACATCACGCGGGCTTTGACTCGGATCTCACACGAGATCCTCGAGTCCAACAAAGGCCCCGACGGTCTGATCGTCCTCGGCATCCCGACCCGCGGCGTCACCCTCGCCGAGCGCATCGGCGCGCAACTGGCCGAAATCTCCGGGCATGCCGTCCCGGTCGGTGCTCTCGACGTCACGATGTACCGTGACGATCTGCACCGCAACCCGACGCGCACACCCCACCCGACCCAGATCCCCGCGGGCGGCATAGACGGGAAGACGGTCATCCTCACGGACGACGTGCTGTTTTCGGGCCGCTCGATACGCGCCGCGCTCGATGCCCTGAGCGACATCGGGCGTCCGGCGGCGGTGCGGCTCGCGATTCTGGTCGATCGCGGGCACCGCGAACTGCCCATCCGCCCCGACTTCGTGGGCAAGAACCTCCCCAGCGCCCGACAGGAACGCGTGCACGTGCGCCTGATCGAGGTCGACGGTGTCGACGAGGTGACGATCGCCTCATGAGACATCTCCTGGACACGCGAACCCTCACCCGCGCGGACGCCTTGCGCCTCCTGGATGTGGCCGAGGACATGCGCGACACACAGTCGCGGGAGGTCCGCAAACTCCCGACGCTGCGGGGCAAGACGGTCGTGAACCTCTTCTTCGAGGACTCGACCCGCACCCGCATCTCGTTCGAAGCGGCGGCGAAGCGCCTCTCGGCCGACGTCATCAACTTCTCTGCGAAGGGCTCATCGGTCTCGAAAGGCGAGTCGCTGCAGGACACCGCTCAGACCCTGCAGGCCATGGGAGCGGATGCCGTCGTCATCCGCCACGGTGCCTCCGGCGCGCCGCAGACCCTCGCCACGAGCGGGTGGATCTCCGCCGGCGTCGTCAACGCCGGCGACGGCACGCATGAGCATCCGACGCAGGCGCTGCTGGACGCCTTCACGATCCGGAAGCGGTTCTTCGCAGGCGACAGCCGTGGGCGCGACCTCGCGGGCCTGAGAGTCACGATCGTCGGTGACGTGCTGCATTCACGCGTCGCCCGCTCGAACGTATGGCTGCTGACGACCCTCGGCGCCGAGGTGACGCTGGTCGCGCCGCCGACGCTCGTGCCGCAAGACGTCTCAGCGTGGCCCGTGCGCATCGTCTACGACCTCGACGAGGCGATCGACGGCGCCCCCGACGCGATCATGATGCTCCGCATCCAACTCGAACGCATGAACGCGGCATATTTCCCCACTGAACGGGAGTATTCGCGCCGCTGGGGGTTGGATGCCGCACGCCTTCAGCGACTGCCGGAAGGTAGCATTGTCATGCACCCGGGGCCGATGAACCGGGGCCTGGAGATTTCCGCCGACGCCGCCGATTCACCGCGTTCGACCGTGCTGGAACAGGTCGCCAACGGAGTGTCGGTGCGCATGGCGGCGCTCTACCTGCTGCTGGCGGGGGAGCGCGAGACGACGCACGCAGAAGAGGATGCCCGATGACCACCACCACTGTGATCCGCGGGGCAGAACTGCACTCCGGTGAGACCGTCGACCTGATCGTCGAGGACGGCCGGATCGCCGAGATCGGGTCGGGTCTCAGCCGAGCCGGCGCCGACGTCGTCGACGCGGCGGGCCTGATCGCCCTGCCCGGCCTCGTCGACCTGCACACCCATCTGCGGGAGCCCGGCTACGAAGCGTCCGAGACGATCCTCAGCGGCTCCCGCGCGGCGGCCGCCGGCGGCTACACGACAGTGTTCGCGATGCCGAACACCTCGCCCGTGGCCGACACGGCCGGCGTCGTCGAGCAGGAACTCGCTCTCGGCGAAGCCGCCGGCTACGTCCACGTGCAGCCGATCGGCGCGGTCACCGTCGGTCAGAAGGGCGAGCGGCTCGCCGAACTCGGCGCCATGGCGTCGTCACGCGCGCAGGTGCGGGTCTTCAGCGACGACGGATTCTGCGTCTTCGATCCGCTGATCATGCGGCGCGCGCTCGAGTATGTGAAGGCGTTCGACGGCGTCATCGCCCAGCACGCTCAGGACCCCCGCTTGACCGAGGGTGCTCAAATGAACGAGGGCACCGTGTCGGCCGAGCTGGGTCTCGCCGGCTGGCCCGCCGTCGCGGAGGAGTCGATCATCGCTCGCGACGTCCTGTTGGCCGAGCACGTCGGATCGCGCCTGCACGTCTGCCATCTGTCGACGGCAGGATCGGTCGACATCATCCGCTGGGCCAAGAAGCGCGGCGTGAACGTGACGGCTGAAGTCACCCCGCATCACCTGCTGCTGACCGAGGAGCTCGTCCGCGGATACGACGCGCGGTACAAGGTCAACCCGCCGCTGCGGCGCGACGAGGACGTGCGTGCGGTTCGCGAGGGTCTCGCCGACGGCACGATCGACATCGTCGCCACCGACCACGCCCCGCACCCGGCCGAGAGCAAGTCGTGCGAGTGGCAGGCTGCCGCGAACGGCATGGTCGGGCTGGAGTCGGCCCTGCGCGTCGTGCAGCAAGCCATGGTCGACACCGGCCTGCTGTCGTGGGACGACGTGGCGCGCGTCATGTCGAGCGCCCCCGCACGGATCGGTCGCGTGCAGACCGGGTCTCTCGTCACGGGATCCACCGCCTCCCTCACGCTCTACGACCCCTCTCCGGTGCGCACGTTCTCCCGAGAAGACCTCCACGGGCGCAGCATCAACTCGCCCTACCTCGGCCGCGAGCTTCCCGGTGAGGTGCGCTGGACGTTCTTCCGGGGCGCGCCCACGGTTGCCGATGGCATTCTGCGCCCCGGAGCCTCCGCATGACCCGCGAGATGGTCATCGCGCTCATGATCGCTCTCGCGGTCGTGCTGATCGCGCTCGGCGTCTGGGCCTGGCTACGTCGGACGCGCCGCGATGGCGGCCTTGTCGCTCCGATCGCCGAAGCCCCGGCGGATGCCGTGGTCGTGGACCGGTTCGAGGGCTTCTACGTCGCCACGACCGCGCACGATGCTCCGCTCGAGCGCCTCGCGATCCGCGGCCTCGGCTTCCGGTCGCGCGCCGCGGTCACCGTGATGAATGCCGGTGTGGCCCTGGACCTCACCGGCCAGCCCCGGATGTTCGTGCCGGTCGCGGACATCGTGTCGGTTGACCGGGCCACCGTGGCGATCGACCGGGTCGTCGAGCCGGGCGGTCTCGTCCGTCTCTCCTGGCTCATCGGCGACGTGACCGTCGACACCTTCCTGCGAGCGCAGGATGCCGGTTCGCGTGCACTCGCAGATGCGATCGCCGGCATCCTTCCTCGTCCCCTCGAACCTTCCACTCCGACGATCCCGACGGGAACCGACGCATGACCCCCTCCGCCTTCTCCCTGACTCTCGACCCCGCCGTCCTCGTGCTCGAAGACGGCAGTCGCCACACCGGACGCGCGTACGGCGCGCGCGGCACGACCCTCGGTGAGGTCGTCTTCGCGACCGGCATGACCGGCTACCAGGAGACCCTGACCGATCCGTCGTATGCCGGGCAGATCGTTCTGCAAACCGCGCCGCACATCGGCAACACCGGCATGAACGCGGAAGACCCCGAGTCCCGCCGTATCTGGGTCGCCGGCTACATCGTCCGTGACCCCTCGCGAGTGGTGTCCAACTGGCGCGCCGACGAATCGCTCGACGACGCGCTCGTGCGCGACGGCATCGTCGGCATCTCCGGTGTCGACACGCGGGCCATCACGCGCGTCCTCCGCTCGGCCGGGTCGATGCGCGGGGGAGTGTTCTCCGGCGATGCCGCTGACCTCACTCCCGAAGAGCAGCTCCGGATCGTGCGGGAGGCGCCGGCAATGGCCGGCCAGAATCTCTCCGCGCAGGTCTCGGTCGCCGCGGTCGAAGTGACGCCCGCAACGGGGGAGAGGATCGGCAACCTCGCGGTCCTCGACCTGGGGGTCAAGCGAGCCACGATCGACAACCTCGCCGCGCGCGGCTTCGACGTGCATGTCCTGCCGCAGGACGTGTCGATCGAGGACATCCGTGCGATCGAGCCCGTCGGAGTGTTCTACTCCAACGGCCCCGGCGACCCGGCTGCTTCCGGCGACCACGTCACGCTCCTGCGTGACGTCCTTGACGACAAGCTGCCGTTCTTCGGCATCTGCTTCGGCAACCAGCTGCTCGGCCGCGCGCTGGGTTTCGACACGTACAAGTTGCCGTTCGGGCATCGTGGCATCAATCAGCCGGTGCTGGACAAGCAGACCGGCCGCGTGGAGATCACCGCGCACAACCACGGCTTCGCCGTCGACGCGCCGCTCGAGGGCGAGACCGACAGCCCGAACGGCTACGGCCGCGTCGAGGTCAGCCACATCGGTCTCAATGACAACGTCGTCGAGGGCCTGCGCGCCCTCGACATCCCGGCGTTCAGCGTGCAATACCACCCCGAGGCCGCCGCCGGTCCGCACGATGCCAACTATCTCTTCGACCGCTTCGCCGACCTCGTGCGCACCACCCTGGAGAACAAGAACTAATGCCCAAGCGCACCGACATCAACTCTGTCCTCGTCATCGGCTCCGGCCCGATCGTGATCGGTCAGGCGTGTGAGTTCGACTACTCCGGCACCCAGGCGTGCCGGGTGCTTCGCGAAGAGGGCGTACGCGTCATCCTCGTCAACTCCAACCCGGCGACGATCATGACCGACCCCGACTTCGCCGACGCGACCTACATCGAGCCGATCACGTGGCAGGTCATCGAGACGATCATCGCCAAGGAGAAGCCCGACGCCATCCTCCCGACGCTCGGCGGCCAGACGGCGCTGAATGCCGCGATCGACCTGCACAATCACGGCATCCTCGAGAAGTACGACGTCGAACTCATCGGTGCGAACTTCGAGGCCATCAACAAGGGTGAGGATCGGCAGATCTTCAAGCAGCTCGTCCTCGACTCGGGCGCGGACGTGGCTGACAGCCGCATCTGCCACACGATGGACGAAGTGCTCGCCGGAGCAGCCGAACTCGGCTATCCGCTCGTCGTGCGTCCGTCCTTCACCATGGGGGGCCTCGGCTCGGGCTTCGCGTACGACGAGAACGATCTCCGCCGTATCGCGGGCGCGGGGCTTCGTGACTCTCCCACGACCGAGGTTCTCCTGGAGGAGTCGATCCTCGGTTGGAAGGAGTACGAACTCGAGCTCATGCGCGACACGGCCGACAACACGGTCGTCGTCTGCTCGATCGAGAACGTCGATCCCGTCGGCGTTCACACGGGCGACTCGATCACGGTGGCGCCGGCGCTGACCCTCACCGACCGCGAGTACCAGAAGCTCCGTGACATCGGCATCGACATCATCCGGGCCGTCGGTGTCGACACCGGCGGCTGCAACATCCAGTTCGCTGTCGACCCCGCCACCGGGCGCATCATCGTCATCGAGATGAACCCGCGGGTCTCGCGCTCTTCGGCTCTGGCGTCCAAGGCCACGGGATTCCCGATCGCGAAGCTGGCCGCGAAGCTCGCGATCGGCTACCGGCTCGACGAAGTCCCCAATGACATCACGGGGGCGACGCCGGCAAGCTTCGAGCCGACGCTCGACTATGTCGTGGTCAAGGTGCCGCGCTTCAACTTCGAGAAGTTCCCGAACGCCGACACGACCCTCACGACCACCATGAAGTCGGTCGGCGAGGCGATGGCGATCGGCCGCAACTACGCGACGGCCCTGCAGAAGGCGCTGCGGTCGCTGGAGAAGCGTGGTTCGAGCTTCCATTGGGGACCGGAGGAACGGTCCGCCGACGAGTTGCTCGAGATCTCGAAGAAACCCACCGACGGCCGCATCGTGGTGCTGCAGCAGGCGATGCGCCGGGGCGCGACGACCGAGCAAGCGTTCGAGGCAACGAAGATCGACCCCTGGTTCCTCGACCAGATCGCCCTCATCAACGAGGTCGCCGAATTCCTCCAGGCAGCACCCGAGCTCAACGCGGCGACCCTTCGCATCGCCAAGGAGCACGGCTTCAGCGACGCGCAGCTCGCGCAGCTCCGTGGTGTCTCCGAAGCCGAGATCCGGGGTCTGCGCTGGACGCTCGGCGTACGCCCGGTCTACAAGACGGTCGACACGTGCGCGGGAGAATTCCCGGCGCTCACTCCGTACCACTACTCCAGCTATGACCAGGAGACCGAGGTGACTCCCTCCGAGCGCACCAAGGTGGTCATCATCGGCTCGGGTCCCAACCGCATCGGCCAGGGCGTCGAGTTCGACTACTCCTGCGTGCACGCCTCGTTCGCGCTATCGGATGCCGGGTTCGAAACCATCATGGTCAACTGCAACCCGGAGACGGTCTCGACCGACTACGACACGAGCGATCGCCTGTATTTCGAGCCGCTGACTCTCGAGGACGTGCTCGAGGTCCTCCATGCCGAAGCACAGTCCGGCACGATCCTCGGCGTCGTCTGCCAGCTGGGCGGGCAAACACCCCTGGGGCTCGCCAAGGGCATCGAGGATGCCGGATACACGATTCTCGGTACGTCGCCCGCCGCGATCGACATCGCCGAGGAGCGGGAGCTCTTCTCGCAGCTCTTGGACCGAGCCGGTCTGATCGCGCCCCGTCACGGCACCGCGGTCAACGAGGCGGAAGCCGTCGCGATCGCCGAGGAGATCGGCTATCCCGTGCTCGTTCGTCCGAGCTTCGTGCTCGGCGGCCGCGGCATGGAGATCGTCTACGACACCGAGAGCCTGCGCGACTACTTCGTGCGCACCGCGGGTGAGGTCGTCATCGAAGAGGGCAAGCCGCTCTTGGTCGACCGCTTCCTCGACGACGCGATCGAGCTCGATGTCGACGCACTCTACGACGGCCATGAGCTCTACATCGGCGGTGTCATGGAACACCTCGAAGAAGCAGGCATCCACTCGGGTGACTCGTCGTGCACCCTTCCGCCCATTTCTCTCGGTCGTACCGAAATCGACCGGGTGCGTACCGCAACCCTGGCGATCGCCGAGGGCGTCGGTGTGCGAGGGCTGCTCAACGTGCAGTTCGCCGTCTCGGCGGGTGTTCTCTACGTCATCGAGGCGAACCCGCGGGCGTCGCGCACGGTGCCGTTCGTCTCCAAGGCGCTCGGCATTCCGCTCGCGAAGGCGGCCGCACGCGTCATGGCCGGAGCGACGATCGCGGAGCTGAAGACCGAAGGGCTGCTCCCCGCGCAGGACGGCTCGCGCGTGCCACTCGATTCGCCGGTCGCCGTGAAGGAAGCCGTGCTGCCGTTCAAGCGGTTCCGCACGGCCGACGGCCACACGGTCGACTCCGTCCTCGGCCCCGAGATGCGTTCGACGGGTGAGGTCATGGGCATCGACCGGGACTTCCCGACCGCGTTCGCGAAGAGCCAGGCGGCCGCCTACGGCGGCATGCCGACCTCGGGCACCGTTTTCCTCTCGGTCGCCGACGACGACAAGCGCGCCGTCATCCTGCCGGCCCACCGCCTGCAGGAACTCGGCTTCCGCCTGACGGCGACGGAGGGCACCGCCGAGATCCTGGCGCGCAACGGTATTCGCGTCGAGATCGTGAACAAGTACTCCGAGACGCACGAGACCGGTGAGGTCAACATCGTCGACCTCATCAACGCGGGCGAGATCGACATCGTCGTGAACACCCCGTCGGGCGGTATCGCCCGTGCCGACGGCTACGAGATCCGTGCGGCTGCTGTCGCCGCCGACAAGGCGCTCTTCACCACGATGGCCGTCCTCGGCGCCGCCGTCAGTGCCCTTCCGGTGCTGCGCGAAGGGTTCGCAGTGAAGAGCCTGCAGGAGTACGCGATCGACCGGGAGGCTCGTCGGTGACGACATTCGGTTCGCGACTGCGCGCCGCACTGGCCGCACGGGGACCCCTCTGCGTGGGCATCGACCCGCACGAAGCTCTGCTGCGGGCATGGGGACTGCCGGTCGATGCGTCCGGGGTCCGTGAGTTCGGTCTCAGGGTCGTCGATGCGGCCGCCGGTCGGGTCGCGGTCGTGAAGCCGCAGGTGTCCTTCTTCGAGCGGTTCGGTGCGGCCGGATTCGCTGCCCTGGAGGAGGTCCTGGCGGCCGCGCGTGCAGCACAGCTTCTCGTGATCGCCGACGCGAAGCGCGGCGATATCGGCACGACGATGGATGCGTACGCGGCCGCGTGGCTTACGGCTGGCTCGCCGCTGGAAGCAGACGCGCTCACGGTGAACCCGTACCTCGGTGTCGGCGCCCTGGCAGGGACGTTCGAGCTGGCGCTCGCTCAGGGCAAGGGCGTGTTCGTTCTGGCTGCCACAAGCAATCCCGAAGGGACAACCGTGCAGTCGGCGCGGACGGATCACGGCACCGTTGCGCGGTCGATCGCCGCGGCCGTCGCGTCGTATGACGCCGCCGGATTCGAGGGCGGCTGGTCCTCGCTCGGCCTCGTGGTCGGTGCCACCGTCGATCTCGCGGCGCGGGGACTCGACGTCCCGTTCGATCGCACACTTCCTCTCCTCGCGCCCGGGTTCGGCGCGCAGGGCGCCGAGCCGGCGGACCTTCCGCGCATCTTCGGACCTCTCTCGCCCGCGGTGATCGCGAGCGAGAGCCGCAGCATCCTCTCCGCCGGCCCCGAAGCTCTGGCCGAGCGGATCGATGTGCGCTCAGCCCTGTACCGTGGAGATTTCCATGGCTGATTCCCGCACTCCTCCCGAAGTCGATCGCGCGGCCGCATCGCGCCGAGCCGTCGCCGCACGGCGCGAGCGCGCCGCGCTCAAGCGTGATGTGACCACTCGCGTCATCACGCCGCAAGAACTTCTGCGTCGCGCCCAAGCCGCACACGATTCACCCCCCGGCGCCATGCGCGTCACCGAGTTCCTGACGGCGATCCCGGCAATCGGTGCGGGCAAGCGCGACCGGATCCTCGCCTCGCTCGGGATCTCCCCGGTCAAGCGACTGGGTGGACTGGGGGCGCGTCAGCGCGTCGCGCTCGTCGCATTCCTGGATGACCGGTGGCCCGAGCCGCAGCCGCGAGAGGGGCGTAGCCGCCTCATCGTGTTGGCGGGGCCCACCGCCGTCGGCAAAGGCACGGTTGCCACGCACATCAAGGAGCACCATCCCGAGCTCCTCTTGTCGGTATCGGCGACGACGCGGAGCCCGCGGCCCGGCGAAGTCGACGGCGAGCACTACTTCTTCGTGGACGATGCCGAGTTCGACCGTCTGATCGCCGCGGGGGAGCTGCTCGAGCACGCGACCGTGCACAACCGCTTCCGCTACGGCACACCGAAGGCGCCGATCGAGCGGGCTCTTGCAGACGGGCGCACCGTGTTGTTGGAGATCGACCTGCAGGGCGCGCGGCAAGTGCGCGCGGCGGCCCCCGACGCGACGTTGGTCTTCCTGCTGCCGCCGAGCTGGGATGAACTGGTTCACCGGCTCATCGGTCGCGGCACGGAGGATGCGGAAGAGCGCGAACGACGGTTGAAGACCGCGAAGGTCGAACTGGCATCTCAGGGTGAGTTTGATTTCCACGTCGTCAACGACGACGTCGCCCGGGCCGCGGCCGAGGTGGTCTCGTTGACGCGTTAATCGCCCCGCCGCCGGAAGTCTGCGAGCCGGGGGCGCGATCCGAGGTAGAATGATCGGATGCCGCGGATTCACCACCGCGCGACAGTCTTCCCCGCCGCCCGATCCCAGGAGGTTCCCCGTGGCTGCACGTGACCAGGGCATCATCGACCCGCCCATCGACTCGCTCCTCGAGAAGGTCGATTCCAAGTACCAGCTCGTGATCTACGCATCCAAGCGTGCCCGTCAGATCAACGACTACTACTCCGACCTGCACGAGGGAAACCTCTTCGACAACGTCGGACCGCTCGTCGACTCGCACGTCGAGGACAAGCCGCTGACGATCGCGATGCACGAGATCCACGAGGACAAGCTCCGCCTCCGTCCCGCCGAGTGAGTTCATGACGCCGTATGGCGTCGCCATGCCCGCGTTCTCCGCTGTGTCGGAGCCCGCGGGCATGATGGTGTGTACCCCCGAGAACCTGGAGCATCGATGAGCGCCCTGCGTCTGTTCACATCCGAGTCCGTGACGGAAGGTCACCCGGACAAGATCTGCGACCAGATCTCGGACTCCATCCTCGACGCACTCATCGAGGTCGATCCCGGAAGTCGCGTCGCCGTCGAGACCCTGGTGACGACCGGCCTCGTCCACGTCGCCGGTGAAGTGCGCAGCGAGGGCTACGTCGACATTCCGGGGATCGTGCGCCGCGTCGTCAATCACATCGGATACACCTCGAGTGAGACCGGCTTCGACGGCGATTCGTGCGGCGTGACGGTATCGATCGGCGAGCAGTCCAGCGACATCGCCGCCGGCGTCGACAATGCGCTCGAGCACCGCGAGGGCGGGTCGATCGACCCGATCGACGCACTCGGCGCGGGCGATCAGGGCATCATGTTCGGCTATGCGACGAACGAGACACCGCAACTCATGCCGATGGCGATCTGGACGGCGCACCGCCTCGCGGAGCGTCTGACCGACGCTCGGCGCTCAGGTGCGCTCGGCTTCCTGCGCCCAGACGGCAAGACACAGGTCACGCTCGGCTATGACGGCGCCGTGCCGCGCTCGGTCGAGACGGTCGTGCTGTCGACACAACACAACCTCGACATCTCGATTCCGGCGCTGCGCGCCGCCGTGCAAGCCGAAGTGATCGATCCTGTCCTCGCGCAGACAGGTCTCGACCTCTCCCACGTGCAGTACGTCATCAACCCTGCCGGACCCTTCGTGACGGGTGGCCCGAAGGGCGATGCCGGACTCACCGGGCGCAAGATCATCATCGACACCTACGGCGGCGCCGCGCGCCACGGTGGTGGCGCGTTCAGCGGGAAGGACCCGTCCAAGGTTGATCGTTCCGCCGCCTATGCCATGCGGTGGGTTGCGAAGAACGCCGTCGCGGCGGGGCTCGCCGATCGGCTTGAGGTCCAGGTCGCGTATGCGATCGGTCGCGCGGCCCCCGTCGGCCTCTACGTCGAGACGTTCGGCTCCGGCCACGTTGCCGACGACGTCATCACGCGGGCAATCCGCGATGTTTTCGACCTGCGCCCGCAGGCCATCATCGATGACCTCGATCTGTTGCGTCCGATCTACGCGCAGACCGCTGCGTACGGCCACTTCGGCCGCGAGCTGCCCGAGTTCACGTGGGAGCAGACGACTCGCGTCGAGGAGCTGCGCGCGGCCGCTGGCCTCTGAGCGGCCGTGACCACCGTCGCGCGGGTTCTGATCGACTCACCGCTGCCCCAACTGGACCGGCTGTTCGACTACGCCATCCCTGCGGAGCTCGCTGCCGACGCGGTCCCGGGCGTTCGGGTGAAAGTGCCGTTGCGCACGGCCGGGCGCGTCGTCGAGGGGTATCTCGTCGAGCTCGGTGACGCGGAACCGTCCGTGCGCCCGCTGTCCGAGCTCGACAGCATCATCTCGCCCGTGCGTGTGCTGCCCCCCGCGCTCTACGCACTGGCTCGCCGCGCGGCCGACCGAGCCGCGGGAGGCGCCGGCGACATCCTGCGGCTCGTGATCCCCAAGCGCATGGTCCGAACCGAGAAGACCTGGCTCGCCGCGGCTCCCCTCGAGGCGCCGGTGGTCGGCGCGGATGCGGCCGAGTGGGCCACCGGCATCCTCGCGCCCTACCCGGGGCTTCTGGAGGCCGCGACGTCCGGCGCACGGGTGGCCCTCGATGCGCCGCCACGACCGAGCCGCGATCGCGTGCTGGGGGCGTGGGCGGAGCTCCTCGCCGCCCTCGCACTGCAGACGCTCGCCGCCGGCCGCAGCGCCCTGCTCGTCGTCCCCGATCAGCGCGATCAGGATCACGTGCTCGCTGCGCTGGCCGACCGCGCTCCCGCCGAATCGGTCATCCGCGATGATGCCCGCAGGTCCGGCCCGGAGCGGTACGCGAGTTACCTCCGCCTCCTGTCCCCGCATCCGGCGATCGTGGTCGGCAACCGATCGACCGTGTACGCCCCGGCCCACGATGTCGGATGCGTCGTCGTCTGGGATGACGGCGACCCGCTCCTCGCCGAGCCGCTGAGCCCCGGCGTCCACGCGCGCGATGCTGCGCTCGTGCGTCAGGAGCTCGAGGGCAGTGCGCTCGTCTTCGCTGGCCACACGCGCACGACGGATGTCGAGCGGCTCGTCCAGCTCGGATGGGTGCGTGATCTTCCGGCGGAGCGGCGGGAGAGTCCGACCGTCATCTTGTCGGCCACGCGCGAGGGCGAATCTCGCGGCGCCCGCGTTCCTTCTGCAGCTTTCGCGGCTGCCCGTGAGGCGCTCGTTCATGGCCCGGTGCTCGTCCAGGTGGCCCGCCCCGGCTATTCGCCGGTGCTGGTGTGCGCCGATTGCCGCACCCCGTCCCGCTGCGCGCACTGTACCGGGCCACTTCGCGCCAAGCGCCCGGGCGCGACGCCGGACTGCGGATGGTGCGGCCGATCGGCGCCGACGTGGACATGCGCGAACTGCACGTCGACGAAGCTGCGCATGGCCTCCTCAGGGAGCGAGCGAACGGCCGATGAGCTGGGCCGGGCATTCCCCGGCATCCGTATCGTCGTCGCCGACGGGGCCCACCCGATCACGGAAGTGGATGATCGCCCCGCGCTCGTGATCGCCACACGGGGCGCCGAACCGCAGGCCGCGGGTGGCTACCGCGCCATCATCTTGCTCGATGGTGACCGGATGCTGATGGCCGAGCAGCTGCGCATCGGCGAATCGTGCCTGCGCTGGTGGTCCGATGCTGCGGCGCTGGCGGCGCCCGGCGCGCCAGTTCACCTCGTCGGAGTGTCCGGGCCGGTCGCGCGTGCGCTCGCCACCTGGACCCAACCCGCGTACGCCCGCGCCGAACTTGCCGACCGCGGTCCGCTCGCGATGCCCCCGACGGTGCGGGTGGCCGCCGTCGAGGGTTCGTCGACGACGGTGACCGCGACGCTCGAGAGCCTCCGCGAGGCCGTGTTCGGTCTCGGTCCCACGGCTCTGCTCGGTCCCGTGCCGCTGGAGAGTGGGGGAGTGCGCGCGCTCGTCCGCTTCGATTATGCGCATGGGGCGGCCGTCGCCGAGCACCTTCGCGCGGCAGTCGTCGCCGACGCTCTGCGCGCCCGACGCGCCGCGAAGGATCGCGGCCCGCGAACTACACTCAAGGTGCGGCTCGACGTGCCCGAGCTCGATCTGTGAGGAGCCTCATGCGCATCGTCTTCGCGGGGACACCCCTGCCCGCCGTCCCTTCCCTCCGCGCTGTCGCGGCATCCGGACACGACCTGGTGGGCGTCGTGACCCGCACGGATGCGTCCCTCGGCCGGAAGCGCGTGCTGACCCCATCACCCGTCGCGTCCCTCGCCGCCGAACTCGGGGTCACGACGATCAAGGCCGATCGACTCGACGATGAGGCGACCCGCGCGGTCACGGACCTGGCTCCGGATCTCGGCGTCATCGTCGCCTACGGCGGTCTCGTGCGCGAGCCGCTGCTGTCGACCCCGACGTGCGGCTGGATCAACCTCCACTTCTCGCTGCTTCCACGGTGGCGGGGGGCGGCCCCCGTTCAGCACGCGTTGATCGCGGGCGATCAGGTCACCGGAGCAAGTGTGTTCCAGCTCGTCGCCGCGTTGGATGCCGGGGATGTCTTCGGGGAAGTCAGCTATCGCGTTCCGCGCGGCGCGACCGCGGGCGTCGTCCTCGATGCGCTCGCTGACCTCGGTGCCGCGCTTCTCGTCGATGTGGTCGATGCGATCGCGGCGGGCACCGCGACGGCGCAGCCCCAGTCCGGGCAGCCGACGCTCGCGCCGAAGCTCTCCCTCGCCGACGGCGCGTTGGATTTCACTGCTGCCGCCGACACCGTGATCGATCGGTTCCGTGGAACGACACCCGAGCCCGGAGCGCACACCTCGGTGGGCGGACAGCGGCTCAAGATCCTCGCCGCGCACCGCGGTCCCGACATGGCACTCGCTGCCGGTGCGCTCGCCCTCGTCGAACGCGATGTCGTCGTCGGTACCCCCTCGGGCACCGTCCTCCTGCAGACTGTTCAGCCCGCCGGGAAGGGAGCGATGGCCGCCGCCGACTGGTGGCGTGGCTTGAGGCTCGACGATCCCCGCGTCGACACCGCGACGGAGGTCCCCGCATGAGCTCGTCGTCACCGCGGTGGGTCGCGTACGACACACTTCGCGCCGTCAGCGAATCCGATGCGTACGCGAACCTGCTGTTGCCGCGTGAACTCCGACGGGCCGGTATGTCCGGGCCGGATGCCGCGTGGGCCACCGAGCTGACGTACGGCACACTTCGCCATCAAGGTACCTATGACGCGATCATCGCGGATGCCGCGGGCCGGCCGCCGGGCGAGATCGATCCGCCGGTGCTCGATGCGCTTCGCCTCGGCGTGCATCAGCTGCTGGCGATGCGCACGCCGACCCACGCCGCGGTGAACGAGACGGTCCGTCAGGTGCGTCACGTCGCCGGCGCTTCGGCATCAGGATTCGCGAACGCCGTCTTGCGACGGGTGTCCGAGCGCACGGTGGAGGAATGGGACGAGCGCCTCGAACGCGGCGCGCGCTCCGACGACGAACGGCTGGGGCTCCGCCACGCGCATCCGGTGTGGGTCATCCGCGCGTTCCGTCGGGCACTGGCCGCCGAGGGGCGCACGGATGAACTCGACGCACTTCTCGCCGCCGACAACGACGCGCCTGCGGTGACGATGGCGGCGCTTCCGGGACTCGCCGCCCGGCCCGAGGACGCCGCCGCCACCCCGTATTCACCGATCGGCTTCCGCCTCGGTGGGGGAGACCCCGGTCCCGTGATCGCCGCCGCAGACGGCCGCGTCCGCGTGCAGGACGAGGGCTCGCAGCTCGCCGCTCTCGCGCTGACGCGTGCCACTGCGGTGCGCCCGGGCGAGCGCTGGCTCGATCTCTGCGCTGCGCCCGGAGGCAAGACCGCGGTGCTCGCCGCCGAAGCTCTCGCTGCGGGTGCCGTCGTCGAAGCGAACGAACTGTCATCGACGCGCGCGAAGCTCGTGCGCGATTCCGTCGCGGGAGTTCCTCTGGAGGTCCCGGTGTCGGAGGAAGACGGCCGCACACGCGCCGCGCGCGGCCGGTACGACCGCATCCTCGTCGATGCCCCCTGCACCGGACTCGGCGCGCTCCGCCGCCGTCCCGAAGCGCGCTGGCGGAAGAGCCCCGTCGATGTCCCCGATCTCACCGAGCTGCAGGGTGGCCTCCTCACCGCGGCGATCGACGCGCTCGTGCCCGGCGGGATCGTGGCGTACGTCACGTGCTCGCCGCACCTGGCCGAGACGGCGGGGGTCATCGCCGAAGCGCGGCGGCGTTTCGGCGAGGGGATCGAAGAACTCGATGCGCGCGCGGTACTGGCATCCGTTTCGGACACCGAGATCGACCTTCCCGCGCAGCTCGACGGCTCGGGGCGCGCCCAGCTCTGGCCCCACCGCCACGGCACCGACGCGATGTCGATCTCGCTCTTGCGGCGGCGCTGAGAGCGAGCTTCTCGCGCTGTTGCGGGGTCAGTTGGTATCGCATCCGCCTGAGATTGCGACCACAGCTGCCCCCTCTGCGCGCCACCGGGCTCCGCAAGATCTCCGCAACTAGGGTGGATGCCGTGTCCGACACCGTTCGTATCAACCCCAGCATCCTGGCCGCCGATTTCGTGAACATGCAAGCCGATCTCGCGCGCATCACCACGGCCGACTTCGTCCACGTCGACGTCATGGACAACCACTTCGTGCCGAACCTGACCTTCGGGCCCCAGATGGTCGAACGGATCCAGGCGACGAGCCCCGTGCCTTTGGACGTGCACCTGATGATCAGCGATCCCGAGCAGTGGGCGCCGCAGTATGCGGAGATCGGTGCCGCGTCGGTGACTTTCCATCTGGAAGCGGCGACCGATCCGATCTCGCTCGCGCGACGATTGCGCGAGATCGGCGCGCGCGCCGGTGTTGCCGTGAAGCCGGCGACCCCGATCGATGGCCTGCTCGATGTGCTCGACGAGTTCGACCAGATCCTGGTGATGACCGTCGAGCCGGGATTCGGCGGCCAGAGTTTCCTGGCGGACCAGATGCCCAAGCTCGCCCACCTGCGCGCCGAGGCCCGGCGGCGAGGCTCGCAGGTGTGGTTGCAGGTCGACGGGGGAATCGGGGAGTCGACGATCGCTCAGGCCGCCGAAGCGGGAGCCGACACGTTCGTCGCCGGTTCAGCCGTGTTCGGAGCAGATGACCCGGGCCGCGCGATCGCAGCGCTTCGCAGTGAGGCGACGCGCCACCACCGGCATTGAGAACGGTTCAGCCATCGATGTGGATGCGGCCACCCACCGTGTCCATCTCCTCGCGGAGCACGGCGAGCGCAGCGGGGTGCAACCGCGTCAGCGCGCTGAGGTCGACGACGAGCTGCTCGTTCCCTGACCCCAGCTCGATGCTGCTCAAGGCAGCGAGCACGCGCTCCGCACCGCTGAAGGAGAGTTCGCCATCGAGCACGACCCGGACCGCGTCGTCGGCGCCGCGGGTGATCGCGAGTCCCGGGGCGGAAATCCCTTCGTGCTGCTCGAACATGTGCATGCCGAAAACATCGGAGAGGCGCTCCAGGAGGAGCTGACCGCGCGTGCTGTTCCCGTGTGCATCCAGCCGGGGGCTGAACACGCCCACGCCGAACTGCGAAGGCGCCAGTGCCAAGAGTCCGCCGGCCACACCGCTCTTGGCCGGGAGCCCGACGCGCAACAGCCACGATCCGGACGCGTCGTACATTCCGCAACTCGTCATGACGGAGATGACGTCCCGCGCCGTGCGCTCTGAGATGACCTGCTCCCCGGTCAGCGGGTTTCGGCCGCCGAAGGCGAGAGTCCCGGCCATCACGGCCACGTCGGAGACGGTCACCAACACCGAGCATTGGCGGAAGTACGCCTCCACGGTGTCGCTGACCTCGCCGAGAATCACTCCGTGCGAGCGCATCAAGTGCCCGAGAGCCCGATTGCGGTCGCCGGTGGCGGATTCGGATGCATAGACGCTCTCGTCGACCGTGAGCCGGCGCCCCGCGAAGCGGGAGAGGCCTTCGAGGATGCGGCCGCTCCGGGCATCGAGCCCGGGACCGGGGATGAGACCGGTCGTGGCGATCGCGCCGGCGTTGATCAGCGGATTGGCGGGACGCCCGGTGCCGTGCTCCAGGCTGATCGCATTGAACGGCTCACCGCTCGGTTCAACGCCGACGAAGCGGAGGACCTCGTCTCGCCCGAGCGCCTCGAGCGCGAGGGCGAACACGAACGGCTTCGACATCGACTGGATCGTGAACGCGCTGTCCGCGTCGCCCACTGCCGTCAATCGGCCGCGCGGGCCGATGACCGCCAACGCCAACCGATCGGGCTCCGCGGCGGCGAGTTCGGGGATGTAACCGGCGAGGTCGCCGGCGTCCCGATCTCGTACGTCATCGAGTACACCGGCGAGCATGGCGTGGATCGGGTCCATTGCTCGACCCTAGCGGCGGCGGGGCGGGTGCCATTGCCGGTAACCTGTGATGGTGAAGACCTTCGATGCCCTCTTTGCGGAGCTCACCGCGATCGCCGCGCAGCGTCCCGAAGGTTCCGGCACGGTTGCCCAACTCGATCGCGGCGTCCACGCGATCGGCAAGAAGATCGTCGAGGAAGCCGCCGAGGTCTGGATGGCGGCCGAGTATCAATCCGACGACGAGACTGCCGAGGAGATCTCGCAGCTCCTGTACCACTTGCAGGTGTTGATGATCTCGAAGGGCTTGACCCTCGAGGACGTCGGCCGACATCTCTGAGCGCGTCCCACGCCCGCCGCTCACGACCCCGAAAGCCCGCAACATGCTGCGAATCGCTGTGCCGAACAAGGGCTCGCTCGCCGAGACCGCCGCCGAAATGCTCGCCGAGGCCGGATACACCGGCCGACGCGACCCGAAAGACCTGCACGTCATCGACCCCGTCAACGAGGTCGAGTTCTTCTACCTGCGTCCGAAGGACATCGCGACCTACGTCGGGTCCGGCGCGCTGGATGTCGGCATCACCGGCCGTGACCTGCTGCTGGATGCTCGAATGCCGGGCGCGCGCGAGATCGAGGCGCTCGGCTTCGGCGCGTCGACCTTCCGCTTCGCCGGCCCTCCCGGGACCTTCACCGAGGTCGGTGACCTCGAGGGCCTGCGCGTCGCCACCGCGTATCCGGGGCTCGTCGACGGATTCCTGGACGAACAGGGCGTGGCCGTCGATCTCGTCCCGCTGGACGGCGCCGTCGAGTCCGCGGTCCAGCTCGGGGTCGCCGACGCGGTCGCCGACGTGGTCTCCACCGGGACGACGTTGAAGCAGGCCGGTCTGGAGATCTTCGGACCCGTGCTGCTGCAGTCCGAAGCCGTCCTCATCGGCGCGCCGGAGGAGGCTCCCGGAACAGAGACGCTCCTGCGGCGCCTGCGCGGCGTGCTCGTCGCGAAACGATTCGTCCTCATCGACTATGACCTCCCGGCCGATCTCGTCGACGCTGCCGTCGCCCTCGCGCCGGGTATCGAGTCCCCGACGATCTCGCCGCTACGCGATCCCGCGTGGGTCGCCGTGCGCGTCATGAGCCCGCGCTCGAGCGTCAACCAGGTGATGGACGCTCTCTACGCGATCGGAGCGCGGGCGATCCTGGTCACCCCCATCCACAACGCGAGACTCTGATGAGCCTCGCCTGCCGGGTCATCCCTTGCCTTGATGTGGCTGCCGGCCGGGTCGTCAAAGGCGTCAACTTCGAGAACCTGCGCGATATGGGCGATCCCGTCGAGCTTGCCGCGCTGTACTACGCGCAAGGGGCCGATGAGCTCACCTTCCTCGATGTGACGGCGACGGTCGATGACCGCTCGACGACCTACGACGTCGTTAGGCGGACCGCCGAAGAAGTCTTCATTCCGCTGACGGTCGGTGGGGGAGTGCGCTCCGCCGAGGACGTTGCGCGTCTGCTCGGGGTCGGCGCCGACAAAGTGGGCGTCAATTCCGCCGCGATCGCCCGACCCGCTCTCATCGGTGAGATCGCCGACCGCTTCGGCGCGCAGGTGCTCGTGCTGAGCCTCGACGTCAAGCGATCCGATGCGACGCGTTCGGGATTCGTCGTGACGACCCACGGCGGACGCACCGCCACGACGCTCGACGCCGTCGACTGGGCGAGCGAGGCGATCGAGCGTGGTGCGGGCGAACTCCTGGTCAACTCGATCGACGCCGACGGCACGCGTGACGGTTTCGATCTCGAACTGGTCGCGCTCATGCGCGAGGTCGCGAGCGTTCCGGTGATCGCCTCGGGCGGTGCCGGCAAACTCTCCGACTTCGCCCCCGCTGTCCGCGCGGGTGCCGATGCGGTTCTCGCCGCATCCGTCTTCCACTCCGGTCTTTTCTCGATCGGTGACGTGAAGACCCAGCTCATGGGCGAAGGAATCGAGGTGCGCAGATGAGTGACCTGAGAATCGACCGGGTTCGCTTCACGGCGGACGGTCTCGTTCCGGCGATCATCCAGCAGCACGACACCCGAGAGGTTCTCATGCTGGGGTGGATGGATGCCGAGGCTCTCCGCCGCACGCTCACCGAGGGGCGCGTGACCTTCTGGTCGCGGTCGCGGCAGGAGTACTGGCGCAAGGGCGACACCTCGGGCCATGCGCAGTTCGTCAAGGATGCCCGCCTCGACTGTGATGGCGACACGCTCCTCATCGAGGTCGATCAGGTCGGCGCGGCCTGCCACACGGGTGATCGCACATGTTTCGACGCGGATGCGCTGGCCCCCGTGATCGGCGAACGGTGACGCGGCGCGGGCGCCTGTTTGCGGTGCTGGCGATCGTCGCCGGCGGCGCGCTGGCGATCATCTCGTCCACGCAGACGTGGATGGACATCGCCCTGAGTGCGGGCGCGACCGATCCGGTTCCGGTGCCGGGAGCTGCGGCGGTCACGCTGTTGGCACCACTCAGCCTTGCCGCGCTTGCCCTCGGCCTGGCCTTGACCGTCGTCGGTCGGGTGCTGCGCTACGCGTTCGGCGGGATCGCGGTGTTCATCGGTGTCGCCCTGTGTGTGCAGGCGCTCCGCGTCGGCTTCACCCTGCCCGTCGACGCGATCGCGGGAACGGTCACGACGACCACCGGTCTCACCGGAGACGACGCCGTCGCCAGCCTCGTCGTGTCGATCACGCCGACGATCTGGCCGTATCTGACCGGGATTGCGGGCGCGATCATCGGCCTCGGCGGCGTCCTGACACTCGCGACCGGTCATGCGTGGGCCTCCGGAGGTCGTCGCTATCAGACGGCTGACGGGGCCGCACCGGCGTCGCGTCCGCATGACGCGATCGACTCGTGGGACGACCTCTCGCGCGGCGACGATCCGACCTCCCGCTAGACTCTCTCAGAGAACACGCGCCACCGAAGGAGAACAATGAGCGACTCGATCGACGACCCCGGCCACGGACATTCGCCGGCCGCCTGGACCGCCGTCGTGATCATGCTCGTTGCGGTCACGCTCGGCACACTGTTCTTCTTCCTCGACATGCCCGCGCTCGTCTGGGCGTCCGCCGGGCTCCTGGCGGTCGGTGGCATCGTCGGCTGGGCGATGGCTCGCGCGGGCTACGGTGCCCACGGCGACAAGTACACGCCGAAGCAGCACTGACGTGCTCGACGGCCTCACGGCCGGCGCGGTAGCGGATGCGGAGGCTCGCGCACAGGCGCGTCCTCTCGCCCTCGTGGAGAAGACCGCCCTGGCACAGCCCCCGGCCCGCGATGCACTCGCGGCCCTCGCCCCTGCCGCGCAGGTGAAGATCATCGCGGAGGTCAAACGCGCGAGCCCGTCTCGCGGTGATCTCGCGGAGATTCCCGATCCGGCGCTGCAGGCATCCTTGTACGAGCAAGGTGGCGCTTCGGCGATCTCGGTGCTCACGGAAGGCCGGAAGTTCAAGGGATCGCTCGCCGACCTCGAGGCCGTCAAGGCGCGGGTGTCGCTGCCGGTGCTGCGCAAGGACTTCATCGCGACGCCGTACCAGGTGCTCGAGGCCCGGGCATCCGGCGCGGATCTTGTCCTGCTGATCGTCGCGGCGCTCGAGCAGCCCCTTCTCGCCGAACTGCACGAGTTGGTTCGCGAGCTCGGGATGACTCCGCTCGTCGAGACGCACTCGCGAGAAGAGCTCGATCGTGCCGGTGATCTCGGCGCGCGACTCATCGGCGTGAATGCTCGCAACCTCTCGACCTTCGAGCTCGACCGTGACCTGTTCGGGTCCCTGGCCGAACATTTCCCGTCGGATGCCGTCAAGATCGCCGAGTCGGCCGTCCTCACTCCGGCGGATGTGCAGCACTACCGTGCCGGCGGCGCCGATGTCGTCCTGGTCGGCGAAGCCCTTGTCACGAACGACCCCGTCACGACCCTGACGGCATTCTTGGAGGCCGGCTCATGAGCCTGCGTGACCAGCACGGACCGTTCTTCGGTGAGTTCGGCGGACGTTTCATGCCCGAGTCGCTGATCGCGGCGATCGATGAGCTGACGGCGGTCTACGAGGCCGCGAAGATCGACCCGACCTTCCAGGCCGAGCTGAGCGCGCTCCTGAACTCCTATGCGGGCCGTCCGTCGGCTCTCACCGAAGTAGCGCGATTCGCCGAGCACGCCGGGGGAGCACGGATCTTCCTCAAGCGGGAGGACCTCAACCACACCGGTTCGCACAAGATCAACAACGTGCTCGGTCAGGCGCTGTTGACCAAACGCCTCGGCAAGACGCGCGTGATCGCCGAGACGGGCGCCGGACAGCACGGCGTCGCGACCGCAACGGCGGCGGCCCTGTTCGGCCTCGACTGCACGGTGTACATGGGTGAGGTCGACACCGAACGCCAGGCTTTGAATGTGGCGCGGATGCGGCTGCTCGGCGCCGACGTCGTCGCGGTCACCACCGGATCTCGGACGCTGAAGGATGCGATCAACGAGGCGTACCGGGATTGGGTCGCCTCGGTCGATACCACGAACTACATCTTCGGCACCGCTGCCGGTCCGCACCCGTTCCCCGCGATGGTCCGCGACTTCCAGAAGATCATCAGCGAGGAAGCCCGCGAGCAGCTCCTGAAGGAAACCGGTCGCCTTCCCGACGCCGTTGTCGCGTGCGTGGGCGGCGGATCGAACGCGATCGGCATGTTCGACGCGTTCCTCGACGATGAGACCGTGCGCCTGTACGGCGTGGAAGCGGCCGGCGACGGCGTCGACACGCTCAAGCACGCGGCATCCATCGAACGTGGACGACCCGGTGTGCTCCACGGCGCCAAGACCTATGTTCTGCAGGACGAAGACGGTCAAACCGTCGAGTCGCACTCGATCTCGGCGGGGCTCGATTACCCCGGTGTAGGGCCGGAACACGCCTGGCTGGCCGACATCGGGCGCGCGACCTACATTCCGGCGACGGATACGGAGGCGATGGACGCGCTGCGGCTCCTCAGCCGCACCGAAGGCATCATTCCGGCGATCGAGTCGGCGCACGCCCTCGCCGGCGCGCTGCGTCTGGGTCGCGAGCTCGGTCCCGATGCGATCATCGCTGTGAACCTCTCCGGCCGCGGTGACAAGGACATGGACACGGCCGCGAAATGGTTCGGTCTGTATGACGAGGGTGCAGATCCGGTCGAAGCCGGGCCGTCGGCCGACGCAGCCTCGGGTGAAGGGATCGAGCTGTGAGCCGGGTCGCGGCCGCGATCGACGCCGCACACGCCGAGGGTCGTGGCGCCTTCATCGGCTACCTCCCGCTGGGCTATCCCGACCTGCAGACGAGCATCGATGCTGCCGTCTCTCTGGCGGAAAGCGGCGCCGACATCCTCGAGCTCGGCCCCCCGTATTCCGACCCGGTGATGGACGGAACGGTCATCCAAGAAGCGACCGTCGCGGCTCTCGCGGGGGGATTCCGCATGCGCGACACGTTCACCGCCGTCCGTGAGATCAGCGCGCGCGTGGATGTCCCCGTGCTCGTGATGACGTACTGGAATCCCGTCATGCAGTATGGCGTCGACCGTTACGCGGACGACCTGGTCGCTGCCGGGGGAGCAGGTCTGATCACCCCCGACATCACGCCCGATGCGGCCGCCGACTGGATCGCCGCGTCGGAGCGCACGGGCCTCGACCGCGTCTTCCTCGCCGCGCCCACCTCGACCGACGAACGCCTCGAGATGATCGCGCGTGCGTCGACGGGCTTCGTCTACACCGTGTCCACGATGGGCATCACAGGGGAGCGCGCCGAGTTGGATGCCGCCGCGCGCGCGCTCGTCGGGCGACTGCGTGCACACGGAGTCGAGAACGCGTGTGTGGGTATCGGCATCTCGACGCCCGAACAGGTCGCCGGCGTTGTGGACTATGCCGACGGTGCGATTGTGGGCACGGCCCTCGTGCGCGCACTCCGCGACGGTGGCGTCGAGGGCCTGGCGGCCGAAGCGCGCGCCCTGGCCGCCGGTACCGCCCGCTCCTGACGCGCGGTCGCTCCCCGTCGCCGCCGGCGACGAACTCCGCAGAATGTCACCAACTCCGCAGGGATAACCGGCATCCGGTGCGGACATCTCGACATTCTGCGGACATCGTGCGGTGTGAACGCGGCGTCGACGGCCGTCGGTCCACCTGAGGGCGAGCGGGATGCCGCCGACACCCGGCGCGACGGGGCACGTTCGCGGAGCGAAGTAGACTTCGTTCGTGCTTTCCTCCGTCGCCGTCGTGACCTCCATCCCGAGCCCGGGCATCAGCTCGTTTCCACTCGGGCCGCTGACCATTCACTTCTACGCCCTGTGCATTCTCGCCGGCATCGTCGTCGCGGCGTTCATGACCAACCGGCGCCTGACGAAGCGCGGTGCCGAGCCGTGGGTGGTCATCGACATCTGCCTGCTGGCTGTGCCGCTCGCGATCATCGGTGCGCGCATCTTCCACGTGCTGACCCACCCCGATTTCTACTTCGGCGAGGGCAAGAACCTTTGGGCGGTCTTCTTCATCTGGGAGGGCGGGATCGCGATCTTCGGCGCTCTCATCGGTGGCGCGGTCGGTGCCTGGCTCGGTTGCAAGTGGACGGGCATCCGGTTCTGGAGTTTCGCCGATGCCCTGGCACCCGGACTCCTGCTGGCCCAGGCCATGGGCCGCTTCGGAAACTGGTTCAACCAGGAACTGTTCGGACTGCCCACCGACCTCCCCTGGGGCCTGGAGATCGATTACCAGAACGCTGCGTGGCCGGCGGGCCTGCCGGAGGGGACGTTGTTCCACCCGACGTTCCTCTACGAAGTGATCTGGAACACGCTCGGCGTCCTGTTCCTCCTCTGGGTGGGCAAGCAGTTCCGCCTGCAGTGGGGGCGTCTGTTCGCGCTGTACCTCGTCTGGTACAGCGCGGGACGCATCGTCTGGGAGTCGATTCGCATCGATCCCAGCGAGATCTTCTTCGGAGTCCGCACGAACGTGTGGGCGGCGATCTTCGGGGTCGTCGTCGGTCTCGTGATCTTCTTCGTGCAGAAGCGGCGTCACCCGGGCCTCGAGCCCTCGCCGTACCAGCGCGGACGCGAATGGTCCGCCGACGGGGCTGTACACTCACAGAACACCGATGACTTCGTGGACGTGAGCGCACCCCCCACGTCCGACGTCAACGCAGGCACCGCCACAAGCGCCAGCGCCGTTAAGTAACGCATCCGGGCCGACGTCGTCCCAACTTGAAACAAGAGTGAGGACGGTTGCCATGCAAGCGAGCCCCCGCCACAGTGTCGGCACCGCCGGAGGAGTGTTCCCCGCCGCGCAGGGTATGTACAACCCGGCGTTCGAAAAGGATGCCTGCGGGCTGGCGATGGTCGCCACGCTCCGGGGCCACGCGGGCCACGACATCGTCCAGCTGGCGCTGGAAGCCTTGCGCAACCTCGAGCACCGCGGTGCGATCGGGTCGGATGCGGGTACCGGTGACGGTGCGGGCATCCTCACGCAGATGCCCGATGCATTCCTCCGCGAGGTCGTGGACTTCGACCTGCCACCCGCAGGCGAGTATGCCGCCGGCATGGCTTTCCTCCCTCTCGATGAGACTGCCCGCGGCGAGATCAAGGCCGGCGTCGAGGGCATCGCCCTCTCCGAAGGGCTGACGGTGCTCGGCTGGCGTGACGTGCCGACCGAACAGGAACACCTCGGCAAGCTCGCCCACGACGCGCGCCCCGCGTTCGAGCAGCTGTTCGTCTCCCGTCCTGCGGTGGGCGACGCACCCGCGCTCAGCGGGATCGACCTTGACCGTCGTGTGTACCGACTGCGCAAGCGTGCGCGCCGCGAGCACGACGCGTACTTCGTCTCCCTGTCGGCCCGGACGCTGGGTTACAAGGGCATGGTCACGACGCTGCAGCTCGAGCCGTTCTATCCTGATCTGCAGGATGAGCGCTTCCAGAGCGAGTTGGCGGTCGTTCACTCGCGCTATTCGACCAACACGTTCCCGTCGTGGCCGCTCGCCCAACCGCTGCGGATGCTGGCGCACAACGGCGAGATCAACACCGTGAACGGCAACCGCAACTGGATGCGTGCCCGCCAATCGCAACTCGAATCCGAGCTGATCGGCGACATCCGCCCCCTGCTGCCGATCTGCACGGGCGGCGCGAGTGACTCGGCGTCGTTCGACGAGGTCTTGGAGCTGCTCACCCTCACGGGCCGCAGCCTTCCCCACGCCATCATGATGATGGTGCCGGAGGCGTACGAGAAGCAGGCGGACATCACGCCCGAACTTCGTGCGTTCTACGACTACCACTCCATGCAGATGGAACCGTGGGACGGTCCCGCCGCCCTCATCTTCACCGACGGCACCCTGGTCGGCGCCACTCTGGACCGCAACGGCCTCCGCCCCGGACGATGGACGGAGACCACGGACGGTCTCGTCGTCATCGGCAGCGAGACGGGTGTGCTCGATTTCGAGTCGTCGCGCATCAAGCGGCGCGGACGCCTGCGCCCGGGCCGGATGTTCCTCGTGGACACTGCGCAGCAGCGCATCATCGAAGACCACGAGATCAAGGCGCAGCTCGCCACTCAGGAGCCGTGGCAGGAGTGGCTGGACAGCGGTCGCGTCCGCCTCAAGGACCTTCCCGAGCGCGAGCACATCGTGCATCCGATCGCGTCGATCACGCGCCGCCAGCGCACGTTCGGCTACACGGAAGAGGAAGTGCGCATCCTCCTCACGCCGATGGGGCAGAACGGTGCGGAGCCGCTCGGCGCAATGGGATCCGATGCCCCGATCGCCGTGCTCAGCGAGCGCCCGCGCCTGCTGTTCGACTACTTCACGCAGCAGTTCGCGCAGGTGACGAACCCGCCGCTGGACTCGATCCGCGAAGAGGTCGTCACCTCCCTCGCCCTCGGTCTCGGGCCCGAGCGCAACCTCCTGTCCTGGGGCGCCGAGCACACCCGGACGATCACGCTCGATTTCCCGGTGATCGACAACGACGAATTGGCCAAGCTTCAGAACATCGACAAGGCCCTGCCTGAGCGTCGGTCGGTCACGATCCGCGGGCTGTACCACTTCGACCAGGGTCCCGGTGCGCTCGAAGCGCGCCTCGAGGAGATGTACGCAGAGGTCGACGAGGCGATCGCGCAGGGCGCCGAGTTCCTGATCCTCAGCGACCGCGACTCGAACAAGGACCTTGCCCCGGTGCCATCGCTGCTCATGGTCTCGGCGATCCACCACCACCTGATCCGCCGCGAGAACCGGATGAAGGTCGGACTCGTGGTCGAGGCGGGCGACGTCCGCGAAGTCCACCATGTCGCGACGTTGATCGGGTACGGCGCGTCGGCGGTCAACCCGTATCTCGCGATGGAGACGGTGGAATACCTCGTCCGCGCCGGATTCATCACGGGGATCTCGCCGGCGAAGGCCGTCAAGAACCTCATCTATGCGCTCGGCAAGGGCGTACTGAAGATCATGTCGAAGATGGGGATCTCGACCGTCTCGTCGTACGCCGGCGCGCAGGCCTTCGAAGCCGTGGGGCTCTCGAAAGAGTTCATCGCCCAGTACTTCACCGGCACCGAGACCAAGCTCGGCGGCATCGGCATCGCCGAGATCGCGATCGAGAATCAGGCTCGGCACGCGTACGCCTACCCCGAAGACGGCGCAGCCCGCGCTCACGAACGGTTGTGGACCGGCGGCGAGTACCAGTGGCGCCGTGACGGTGCTCCGCACCTGTTCACGCCCGACACGGTGTTCCGCCTGCAGCACTCGACGCGCGAGCGTCGCTACGACGTCTTCCGTGAGTACACGAAGCTCGTCGACGACCAGGCCGCGGAGCTGAAGACCCTCCGTGGCATGTTCGGTCTCAAAACGGCCGGACGCCAGCCGGTGCCGATCGACGAGGTCGAGCCCGTATCTTCGATCGTGAAGCGGTTCTCGACCGGCGCGATGAGCTACGGCTCGATCTCGAAGGAAGCACACGAGACGCTCGCGATCGCGATGAACCGCATCGGCGGCAAATCGAACACCGGTGAGGGCGGAGAAGACGTCGACCGGCTCCTCGATCCCGAGCGCCGCAGCGCGATCAAGCAGGTCGCATCCGGTCGGTTCGGCGTCACGAGCATGTATTTGACGCACGCCGATGACATCCAGATCAAGCTCGCGCAGGGCGCCAAGCCCGGCGAGGGAGGTCAGTTGCCGCCCGCGAAGGTGTATCCGTGGATCGCGCGCACTCGTGGTGGTACCCCCGGCGTCGGGCTGATCTCGCCGCCGCCGCACCACGACATCTACTCGATCGAAGACCTCAAGCAACTCATCTTCGACCTGAAGCGTGCCAACCCGGCCGCTCGCGTCCACGTGAAGCTCGTGAGCCAGTCCGGCATCGGTGCCGTCGCTGCCGGGACGGCGAAGGCCCTCGCGGATGTGATCTTGGTGTCCGGTCATGACGGCGGCACGGGTGCGAGTCCGCTCAACTCCCTCAAGCACGCGGGTACTCCGTGGGAGCTCGGTCTTGCCGAGACGCAGCAGACGCTCATGCTCAACGACATGCGCGATCGCGTCGTCGTGCAGGCCGACGGTCAGCTCAAGACCGGACGCGATGTCATCATCGCCGCGCTCCTGGGCGCGGAGGAGTTCGGGTTCGCGACGACGGCACTTGTCGTCGAGGGATGCATCATGATGCGCGTCTGCCATTTGGACACCTGCCCCGTGGGTGTGGCGACGCAGAACCCGGTGCTGCGCGCGCGGTTCTCGGGAAAGCCCGAGTTCGTCGTGAACTTCATGGAGTTCATCGCGCAGGAAGTTCGCGAATACCTTGCCGAGCTCGGGTTCCGCAGCCTCGAGGAGGCGGTCGGCCACAACGAACTGCTCGACGTGAACGGCGCGATCGAGCACTGGAAGGCCAGCGGCCTGGACCTCACGCCGATCCTGGAGGGTCCCGCCTTCGCACCCGACGTGCCGCGACGCAACACCCGCCACCAGGACCACGAACTCGAGCAGCACTTCGATGTACCGCTGATCGAGCAGGCTCAGGACGTCATCGCCCACGGCGGGCACTTCGAGGTCTCGTTGCCGATCCGCAACACGGAGCGTGCCGTCGGCACGATGCTCGGCAACCGGGTGACGCTGGCGCACGGCCAGAACGGCCTGCCGACCGGCTCGATCGAAGTGAACCTCACGGGCTCCGCCGGTCAATCGTTCGGTGCCTTCCTGCCCGCCGGGATCACCCTGCGTCTTGAGGGGGACTCGAACGACTACGTCGGCAAGGGTCTCTCCGGGGGCCGGATCGTCGTCCGTCCGCCTCGGGAGGCGAGCTTCGACGCCGCGCAGAACGTCATCGCCGGAAACGTCATCGGATACGGCGCGACGCAGGGAAGCATGTTCCTCCGCGGTGTCGTGGGGGAGCGGTTCCTCGTCCGCAACTCCGGTGCGACGGCGGTCGTGGAGGGTGTGGGCGACCACGCACTCGAGTACATGACGGGCGGATTGGCCATCATCCTCGGGACGACCGGGCGCAACCTCGGCGCCGGGATGTCGGGCGGAACGGCCTACGTCTACAAGCTCGATCACAGTCTCGTCAACCGCGAAGCGCTCACCACGGGCGAGCTCGAGCTGCTCGAGCTCGGATCGGGTGACGTGGAAATCCTCCGCGACCTGCTCGAGCAGCACGTCGCCGAGACCGAGTCGGCGCTGGCTGCCGGCATCCTGGACGATTTCGAGGCCGAGGCCGCGAACTTCGTCCGTGTCCTGCCGCGCGACTACGCCGCGGTCCTACAGACCCGTCAGGACGCGGTCGCTGAGGGGCTCGACCCCGATGGTGACATCGTCTGGACCCGCATCATGGAGGTGACCGGTGGCTGATCCCAAAGGCTTCCTGAAAGTCACCGAGCGCGAGCTCCCCGCGCGTCGGCCCGTTCCCGTCCGCATCATGGACTGGAAAGAGGTGTACGAACCGGGGGACACCGCGGTCCTGCGCCGCCAGGCAGGGCGCTGCATGGATTGCGGCATCCCGTTCTGCCACAAAGGGTGCCCGCTGGGCAACCTCATCCCCGAGTGGAACGATCTCATGTGGCGTGGCGAGGGTCGCGCGGCGATCGAGCGTCTCCACTCCACGAACAATTTCCCCGAATTCACCGGACGCCTGTGCCCGGCACCGTGTGAGAGTTCGTGCGTGCTGGGTATCAACCAGCCCGCCGTCACGATCAAGCAGATTGAAGTCTCGACGATCGACGAGGCGTTCGCGCACGGGTGGGTCGAGCCCGAGCCCCCCGGGCGCCTCACCGGCAAGACGATTGCCGTCGTCGGATCCGGCCCCGCCGGACTCGCCGCCGCGCAGCAGCTCACGCGCGCCGGACACACGGTCGCCGTGTATGAGCGTGACGACCGGATCGGCGGACTGCTGCGCTACGGGATCCCCGACTTCAAGATGGAGAAGCGCCACATCGAGACGCGGTTGCGTCAGATGCAGGACGAGGGCACGCGCTTCCGCGCCGGTGTCGAGATCGGTGTCGACATCACGTGGGACGATCTGCGGGCCCGGTACGACGCGGTCGTGATCGCGACCGGATCGACGCTGCCGCGTGACCTTGCGATCCCTGGTCGCGACCTCGCCGGTGTGCACTTCGCGATGGAATACCTCATCGAATCCAACAAGGCCGTCGCCGGAGATCAGGTGCCGCACCAGATCCACGCCGAAGGCAAGCACGTCGTCGTGATCGGTGGCGGTGACACTGGCGCCGACTGCATCGGCACCGCGCACCGCCAGGGCGCGCTGAGCGTCACGAACCTCGCGATCGGCCAGCAACCACCCAACGAGCGTCCCGGTCACCAACCGTGGCCGATGGACCCGAACGTGTTCGAGATCTCGTCTGCGCACGAAGAGGGCGGAAAGCGCACCTACCTGGCTTCGACGGTCGAGTTCCTCGCCAACGATGCCGGCGAAGTACGCGCCGTCCGTGTGGCCGAGACCGAATTCGTCGACGGGCGCCGCGTCCCCAAGAGCGGCACCGAGCATGAGATCCCGGCCGACCTCGTCCTGATCGCGATGGGTTTCACCGGCCCGGAGCGCAGCACCCTCGACGAGCAACTCGGTACCGTGTTCAGTGGCCGCGGCAATGTCGATCGCGGAGACGACTACCAGTCGACCGCCCCCGGCGTTTTCGTTGCCGGTGACGCCGGCCGTGGCCAGTCCTTGATCGTCTGGGCGATTGCGGAGGGCCGTGCGGCTGCCGCCGCCGTGGACGAATACCTCATGGGGCGTACGACCCTGCCGTCGCCCGTCGCTCCGCGCGACGTGGCCATCGGCCTTCTCCCCGCGTAGGCTGAAAACCATCCCCGATAAACCGAAAAACGACCGACCGGAGTCAGTGAAGTGAGACGCGCGAAGATCGTCGCCACCCTCGGTCCCGCCACATCCACGTACGAGATGGTTCGCGCCATCATCGACGCGGGTGTAGACGTGACACGATTCAACCTCAGCCACGGCGACTATGCCGAGCACGATGCCCGATGGGCGAACGTGCGCAAGGCCGCAGACGATGCGGGGCGCGCTGTCGCCATCCTCGTCGACCTGCAGGGCCCCAAGATCCGACTCGGCAAGTTCGCCGCCGGACCCCACCATCTCGCCGTCGGCGATGTGTTCAAGATCACGACGGACGACATCCTCGGCACCCAGGAGATCGTCTCGACGACCTTCAAGGGCCTGCCCGGCGATGTCGCGCCCGGCGACCAGCTGCTGATCGACGACGGCAAGGTCCGCGTCGAGGTCACGGCTGTGGACGGCCCCGTCGTGACGACGAAGGCCCTCGTGGCCGGTGCCGTCTCGAACAACAAGGGCATCAACCTGCCCGGTGTCGCCGTGAGCGTCCCCGCACTCTCCGACAAGGACGAAGCCGACCTCCGCTGGGGTCTGCAGCACGGGTGCGACCTCGTCGCCCTGTCGTTCGTGCGTAACGCCGCGGACGTCACCCGAGTGCACGAGATCATGGCGGAGGAGGGCCGCAAGGTCCCGGTGATCGCCAAGATCGAGAAGCCGCAGGCCGTCGACAACCTCGAAGAGATCATCGACGCCTTCGACGGCATCATGGTCGCTCGTGGCGACCTTGGTGTCGAGCTTCCGCTGGAGGCCGTGCCGATCGTGCAGAAGCGTGCGGTCGAGCTCTGCCGCCGGATGGCGAAGCCCGTCATCGTCGCGACGCAGATGCTCGAGACGATGATCGAGAACCCTGTCCCGACTCGCGCCGAGACCAGCGACGTCGCCAACGCGGTGCTCGACGGAGCGGACGCGGTCATGCTCTCCGGCGAGACCAGCGTCGGCAAGTACCCGGTCGGGGTCGTCGAGACCATGGCCCGGATCGTCGCGTCGACAGAGGAGCACGGCCTCGACCGCATCCCGCCCGTGACGGCGCGTCCTCGGACGCAGGGGGGCATCATCACGCTCGCCGCGAATGAAGTGGCCGAGTTCGTCGAGGCGAAGTACATCTGCATCTTCACCGAGTCCGGCGACACGGCGCGGCGCATGTCGCGTCTGCGCCCCGGGATCCCCATGATGGCGTTTGCCGCCGACCCGGCGATCCGTCGCCGTATGGCGCTCACGTGGGGTGTGCAGTCGACGCTCGTCGAGCACGTCGCCCACACCGACCTGATGTTCCTGCAGGTGGACGACTTCTTCCTCGGCAACGGCCTCGCCGCCGAGGGGGACAAGGTCGTCGTGATTTCCGGTTCCCCTCCAGGAATCGAAGGAACCACCAACGACATCCGTATCCACCGGATCGGGGACGCCGTGCACGGCAAGGCGCCGATCTACAAGGCCGAGGCCTGACACGCGGATAGGTGAAGGGCGGATGCCGGGGGAGACCCGGGCATCCGCCCTTCTTGTTCGTGCCGGTGGTGGGAGTCGAACCCACACGACCTTTCGGTCAACCGAGTTTGAGTCGGTCGCGTCTGCCATTCCGCCACACCGGCCTGTGCCTCATCGACGATACCGTAGGATTCAAAGGTGACTGAGCAGGAACTGACCCCGCCGCCTTCGGCAAACGCCCCGCGACGCGTCGTCGTCGCCGAGGACGAATCGCTGATCCGCCTGGACATCGTCGAAATTCTCCGCGACAACGGCTTCGATGTCGTCGGTGAGGCCGGTGATGGCGAGACCGCTGTGCAGCTGGCAACCGAGCTTCGTCCCGATCTCGTGATCATGGATGTGAAGATGCCCATTCTCGATGGCATCAGCGCCGCCGAGAAGCTCTCGAAGAACCATGTGGCGCCGGTCGTCCTCCTGACGGCGTTCAGCCAGAAGGAGCTCGTCGAGCGGGCGAGTGAAGCGGGAGCCCTGGCGTACGTCGTCAAGCCGTTCACGCCGAACGACCTGCTGCCCGCGATCGAGATCGCCCTGGCTCGCTACGAGCAGATCATCACGCTCGAGGCCGAGGTCGCCGACATGGTCGAGCGCTTCGAGACCCGCAAGCTCGTCGACCGCGCCAAGGGCCTCCTGAACGAGAAGATGGGTCTCAGCGAGCCTGAGGCCTTCCGCTGGATCCAGAAGGCGTCGATGGACCGTCGCCTGACGATGCAGGACGTCGCGAAGGCGATCATCGAGCAGCTCTCCCCGAAGAAGGGCTGAGTCGGCTCCTCGCCCGCCTGTGAAGACTCACGGGTGAGGTGAGGATGCCGCGCGAGCTAGGCGCGCGGGAGATCCTTGATCATGTTCGTGATGCGGATCGTCGAGCAGCGCCGGCCCTGATCGTCGGAGACGACGATCTCATGCACCGTGATGCTCCGCCCGAGATGGACCGGGGTGCAGACACCGGTCACGACGCCACTGGTCGCCGAGCGCGTGTGCGTCGCGTTGATGTCGACACCGACGGCGAGGCGTCCGGGCCCGGCGTGGAGGTTCGCCGCCATCGAGCCGAGCGATTCGCCGAGCACGACGTATGCCCCGCCGTGCATGAGCCCGACGGGCTGTGTATTGCCTTCGACGGGCATGGTCGCGACGGCGCGATCGACGGAGAACTCGCTGAGCTCGAGGCCCATCTTCTCCGCCAGGGCGCCCATGCCGCGCTGCATGGCCCACGCGAAGCCGTCGGTATCGGTGGGTGTGTACTCAGCGGTCATCGTTCACCTTCGGGCGCGTCTGTGCGGGGATTTCCGGTGTCGGCACCCGCGTCTAGAGTTGCTTAGGTGACGGACTCCGGAAAGCCTACCCTCCTCGTCGTCGACGGCCACTCGCTGGCGTATCGGGCGTTTTTCGCGCTCCCGGTCGACAACTTCACCACGAAGGACGGTCAGCACACCAACGGGATCTACGGGTTCCTGTCGATGTTCGTGAACCTCGTCAAAGCGGAAAGGCCGACGCATCTCGCGGTCGCATTCGACACGTCGCGCCATTCCTTCCGCACTGACGTGTACCCGGAGTACAAGGCAACCCGCTCTGAGTCGCCCTCCGAGTTCAAGGGCCAGATCCCGCTCCTGCAGGAGTGCCTGGCGGCGATGAACGTCACGGTCCTCACGAAGGCAGGTGTCGAAGCTGACGACATCCTCGCGACTCTCGCCACGCAGGGTGCGGAGCAGGGCTTCGACGTGTTGGTCTGCTCGGGGGACCGTGACACGATCCAGCTCGTCACCGACGACGTCACACTTCTCTACCCGAGCGTGCAGGGCGTTTCGCAGCTCAAGCGCTACACCCCCGACGCCGTCGTCGAGAAGTACGGGCTTCCCCCGGCGAACTATCCGGACATCGCCGCACTGGTGGGTGAGACGAGCGACAACCTGCCCGGAGTCCCGAAGGTGGGAGAGAAGACCGCCGTCAAGTGGCTCACGCAGTGGGGCACGCTCGACGCGCTGATCGAGAATGCCGAGAAGATCCCCGGCGTCGTCGGCGGAAATCTCCGCGAGCACCTCGATGACGTTCGACGCAACCGGTCGCTGAACGCGCTGCTGCGTGATGTCGAGCTGCCAGCCGGACCGGCCGATCTCACCCTGCAGTCCGTCGACGCGCAGGCCGTGCGCGACATCTTCGCCCGGCTCGAGTTCAAGACGCTCCTCCCGCGCGTGTTCGAGGCGATCGGCGCCGACGCCGAGGAGGTTGCCGCATCGGCTCCACCCGCGGTCGTCGCGCCGCCCCCCGCCGAGCTCGATGGTCCCGGTCTCGCGACGTGGGTCGCCGGCCACACCGGGGAGATCGCGCTGACCGTCACGGTCGCCGGCGGTCTGCCCGCCCGCATCGGCGTGGCCACGGCCGACGCCGCAGCCGAAGCGACCTGGTCGGATGTCGTGGCCAGTTCCCTGGCCGAGTGGCTCACCGGCAGTGCTCCGAAGGTCATCGCCGACGCCAAACCGCAGGTCAAGGCGCTTCGACGTGCGGGCCTGCGCCTGGGCGGACTCGCGTTCGATCCAGTTCTCGCCGGGTGGCTCCTGCGGCCGAGCTTCCCCGACAAGGGGCTCGCGGATCTCGTCGACCGCTATCTCGATGAGAAGCTCCCTGAAGCCGATCCGACGCAACTGGTGCCCGAGACCGAGGGAGCGACCGCGGGACAACTCTCGTGGTACAGCCTCCGTGTCGCGGCGGCTGTCCGCGCGGAGCTGCCGGCTCCGCTCGCGACGGTCCTGAGCGACATCGAACTGCCGACACTCGACGCTCTGGCAGACATGGAACTCGCCGGGGTCGCGGTCTCGCACGAGAAGCTGTCGTCATTCTCCGCAGAGCTCGGGGCGCGGTCGGAGACGGTCGCACAACAGGCTTTCGCCGAGATCGGTCGAGAGGTGAACCTCGGTTCGCCCAAGCAACTGCAGGACGTGCTCTTCGAACAGCTCGAGCTCCCCAAGACGCGCAAGACGAAGACCGGCTACTCGACGGATGCGGCCGTCCTGGCCGATCTGCAGGAGTCGCATCCGCATCCGTTCCTGGATCTGCTGTTGCAGCACCGTGAGGCGACCAAGTTGCGGCAGATCATCGAGTCGCTCGACGGCGCCATCGGCGTAGACGCGCGGGTGCACACCACCTACGTGCAGACCGGCAGTCAGACCGGGCGGCTGTCGAGTACTGACCCGAACCTGCAGAACATTCCGATCCGCAACGAGGAGTCCCGCCGGATTCGCGCGGCGTTCGAAGTCGGATCCGAGTTCGAGACGCTGCTCACGGCGGACTACTCGCAGATCGAGATGCGCATCATGGCGCACCTCTCCGGCGATGCGGGGCTCGTGGAGGCCTTCAATTCGGGGGAGGACCTCCACCGCTTCGTGGGTGCCCGAGTCTTCGGTGTCGAACCGGCCGATGTGACCCCGGCGATGCGGACGAAGGTCAAGGCGATGTCGTACGGCCTGGTCTACGGGCTCAGCGCGTTCGGCCTGTCCAAGCAGCTGCGCATTGAGCAGTCCGAGGCGAAGCTGCTCATGACGGAGTACTTCGCGCGATTCGGCGCGGTCCGCGACTACCTCCGCTCGTCGGTCGAGCAAGCGCGCATCGACGGCTACACCGAGACGATCTTCGGTCGCCGGCGCCCGTTCCCCGATCTCGCGAGCCCGAATCGAGTCCTGCGAGAGAACGCCGAGCGCGCCGCACTGAACGCCCCGATCCAGGGGAGCGCAGCGGACATCATGAAGATCGCTCTGTTCCGCATCCACGACGAGTTGCGCACCGGCGGACTGTCCTCTCGCGTGCTCCTGCAGATCCACGATGAGCTCGTCGTCGAGGTCGCGTCGGGGGAGTGGGACGATGTCGAACGCATCGTCCGCGACCGCATGGGCGATGCCGCTGACCTGACCGTGCCGCTCGACGTGCAGATCGGCCGCGGCGCGAACTGGGACATCGCGGGCCACTGACCACCGGCGCCCGCCCGACGGCCCGGTGCCGGTGCTCGGCGGCGATCGCGACCGCGCGCGCGTCATCCGGCTGATATTGCTCCTATCGCGCCCGGGTACCGCGATCCGAGCCGGACGAACCACCGCCCGCACTCAACCGGCGGGAGGCGCGATCCACACCCCTGCGGACGGATACCGTGCGTCGTAGGCTCGTACGCATGACTGATGCACCGCGCACTTCCACGCCGATCGATGCGATCGCCGACGCCTGGGTCGACACCGTCGCCGAGCTCTCTCCGGGGCTGGCCACCTACATCGGGCGCTTCGAGCACAACGACCGTCTCGACGATCTGTCGCCGGCGGGGACCGAGTCGCGTCTCGCCGCGACGCGCGCGACCTTGAGCGCTCTCCAGGCAGCTGAACCCGTCGATGAGGTCGACCGGGTCACGAAGGCGGATCTGTCGTCCGATCTCGAGCTGAACATCGCCCTGCACGAGGCCGGCGCGCACCTGCGGGACGTCAACGTCATCGCGTCACCCGCGCAGGACCTTCGCAGCGTCTTCGACCTCATGCCCACCGACACGGTCGAGGATTGGTCCGTTGTCGCGACGCGCCTGAAGGCCGTCCCCGACGCACTGCACGGCTACATCGAGACTCTGCGTGAAGGCATCGCGTCGGGCGTCGTCCCGGCGCGCCGTCAAGTGAGCGAAGTGATGGCCCAGATCGCGCGCTACACCGCCGACGCCGGATTCTTCGCGACGTTCGCCGCCGAGGCAGCTCCGGTCGAAGGTCATCTGCCGGCATCCCTCGCCCGCGACCTGTCCGACAATGCGAACGCCGCACGCGTCGCCTACGATCAGCTCGCCGCTTTCTTCGGCTCGGAGCTCGCCCCGGCCGCGACCGGGAAGGACGCCGTCGGCCGTGACCTGTACGCGCTGCACTCGCGCCGGTTCCTCGGTGCCACGATCGACCTCGATGAGACCTATGAGTGGGGGATCGAGGAGCTCGCGCGCATGGTCGCCGAGCAGGAATCGATCGCCGACGAGATCAAGCCCGGTGCCAGTGTCGAAGAAGCTGTCGCCTTCCTCGAGGCCGATGAGAGCCGCAAGCTCCGGGGCACGCGGGCCCTCCAGGAATGGATGCAGGCCACGAGCGACCGTGCGGTCGCTGAGCTCGGGAAGACCCACTTCGACATCCCTGAGCCGATCCGCACGCTCGAGTGCATGATCGCGCCGACGAACGAGGGCGGCATCTATTACACCGGGCCGACTGACGACTTCTCCCGTCCCGGTCGGATGTGGTGGTCGGTGCCGGAGGGCGTCGATTCATTCGACACGTGGCGGGAGCTGACCACCGTGTATCACGAGGGTGTTCCGGGTCACCACCTGCAGATCGCGCAGGCCGTCTACAACCGCGCAGAACTCAACTCGTGGCGCCGTCTGCTGGCGGGTTCGAGCGGTCACGCCGAAGGGTGGGCGCTGTACGCCGAGCGGCTCATGGAGCAGCTCGGCTATCTCGACGACCCCGCCGACCGCCTCGGCATGCTCGACGGTCAGCGCATGCGGGCGGCCCGCGTCGTGCTCGACATCGGCGTGCACCTCGAGAAGCCGCGGCTGGACGGCACCGGCACGTGGGACGCCGATTACGCCCTCGCCTTCATGCGCCGGAACGTGAACATGTCTGACGAGTTCATCCAGTTCGAGGTCAACCGCTATCTCGGCTGGCCGGGGCAGGCGCCGTCCTACAAAGTCGGCCAGCGCATCTGGGAGCAGATCCGTGACGATGCGGCCGAGCGCGCCGGCGCCGACTTCGACATCAAGGCATTCCACAAGAAGGCGCTGGCGGTGGGTGGGGTCGGTCTCGATACCTTGCGCATGGCTCTCGCGGAGTCTTGAGCGCGCGGGAATATCGCCACCGGTCGTCCGTTATATTCATATGGATAGAAAGGACGGCCGGTGACTTCTTCGCTGCAGCTGGGACTCGACACTTTCGGTGACATCACGATCGATGAGGACGGTCAGCGCGTGAGCGACGCGCAGGCTATTCGCGACACGGTCGACCAAGCCGTCCTCGCCGACCAGGTCGGGTTGCACTTCTTCGGCGTGGGAGAGCACCACCGGCACGAGTTCGCGATCTCGAGCCCCGAGATCGTTCTGGCGGCAGCGGCTGCGCGGACCGACAGCATTCGTCTCGGCACAGCGGTGACGGTGCTCTCCAGCGATGATCCCGTCCGCCTGTACGAGCGATTCGCGACGCTGGATGCTGTCTCACGCGGCCGCGCAGAGGTCATTCTCGGGCGCGGCTCGTTCACCGAATCCTTTCCGCTGTTCGGGTACGACCTCAGCGACTACGAGGTGCTCTTCGAAGAGAAGCTCGACCTCTTCTCGCAGCTGTTGACGGAAAAGCCGGTCACGTGGCAGGGCACGACCCGTGCGGGACTGCGCGACGCGGATGTCTTCCCGAAAACGGAGAACGGGATCACCGCCTGGGTCGGTGTCGGTGGATCGCCGGAGTCCGTCGTGCGTACCGCCCGCTACGGATACGGCTTGTTGCTGGCGATCATCGGGGGATCCCCGGCGCGGTTCCGCCCCTATGTGGACCTCTTCCACCGTTCGCTCGACCAGTTCGGTCGTGACGCACTGCCGGTCGGCGTCCACTCGCCGGGCCACATCGCCGACACCGACGAGCAGGCGTGGGAAGAGCTGTACCCCGCTATGGAAGCGAATCGCAATGCCATCGGCGCGGAACGTGGGTGGCCGCCCTACAGTCGGATGCAGTTCCAGCACGATGTGGGTCCGGACGGGGCCGTCTACGCCGGGTCGCCCGAGACCGTCGCGCGGAAGATCGCCGCAACCGTCTCCGTTCTGGATGCCGACCGATTCGACCTCAAGTACTCCAACGGCACCCTGTCGCATACCAAGATGATGCGATCGATCGAGCTGTACGGCACCCGCGTCGCGCCGCTCGTGACCGACATGCTGGCGGCACGGTAGCCGATCGCGACACGGACCGCGCCGTATCCGTAGCATTCACTCATGACGGATACCGCTGAAGCCACGGTCGCGAGGCGTTTGGACGCCCTGCCGTTCACCCGCGCGCACCTCAAGGTGCTCACGGGATCAGGTCTGGGCTGGGCGTTGGATGCAATGGACGTGGGCCTGGTGTCGTTCATCCTCGCGGCGCTGGTCGTCGAGTGGTCCCTGACGGGCGAACAGGCTTCCTGGATCGCCTCGGCCGGGTTCGTCGGGATGGCGATCGGCGCAAGCCTCGGCGGGCTTCTGGCCGATCGGTTCGGCCGACGCTCGGTGTTCGCGATCACGCTGCTCGTCTACGGGATCGCGACCGGTGCCAGCGCGCTCGCGGGCGGGATCGTCGCGCTGCTGATCCTTCGCGTCGTCGTGGGCCTCGGCCTCGGTGCGGAGCTTCCCGTCGCGAGCACCTATGTCAGCGAGTTCGCTCCCGCACGCATGCGTGGGCGGCTGATCGTGATTCTCGAAGCGTTCTGGGCCGTCGGCTGGACGGCGGCTGCTCTCATCGGCTTCTTCGTCATCCCGAACATCGATCAAGGCTGGCGGTGGGCGTTCGCGCTCGGGGCGATTCCCGCCGTCTATGCACTCGTAGTGCGATGGGGGCTCCCCGAATCGGCCCGATGGCTGGAGCGGCAGGGGCGGCGCGCGGAATCCGAAGCCGTCGTCACGCGCTTCGAGCAGTCCGCAGCGGTGGGTGCAGATCAGCGGCGCCGGACGGATCCTCCCGTGACGCCGGTGGCGGCGATGACCGGTGGATCACGGCTGCGCGTGCTGTGGTCGGCGGAGTTCCGCGTACGGACGGCCGCACTCTGGATCGTGTGGTTCTGTGTCAACTTCGCCTACTACGGAGCGTTCATCTGGATCCCGACGATCCTCTTCTCGCAGGGATACGACCTCGTCAAGTCCTTCGGCTTCACGCTGATCATCACGCTCGCCCAGCTCCCGGGTTATGCCGTCGCTGCCTGGTTGATCGAGGTGTGGGGGAGGCGCGTGACCCTGTCGGTGTTCCTCGCAGGTTCCGCGGTTGCCGCCGTGCTGTTCGGCACGGCGAGCACCGAGGGCGCGATCATCGCCGCCGGAATGGCGCTGTCGTTCTTCAATCTCGGCGCGTGGGGCGCGTTGTACGCCGTGACGCCGGAGATGTACCCGACCTCGCTGCGCGCGACGGGGTCCGGATGGGCGGCGGGTGTCGGCCGGATCGCCTCGATCGTCGCGCCACTCACGGTCCCGGTGCTGCTGGGCATGGGCGGGGCGCCGTTGTTGTTCGTCGTATTCGCGGCATTCTTCGTCCTCGCGGCCGCGGCCGCGTGGGGGCTGAAGGATGTGCGTGGCGAAGCCCTCGACGATCGCTGATCCCGCCGGTGCGCCATAGGCTGAACTGATGGATGCTGTACGTTTCGTCGCGATCGGCGACTCCTTCACCGAGGGCGTCGGTGACGAGCGTGCCGACGGGACCGTGCGCGGATGGGCCGATCTCGTCGCGCAGGGATGGGCCGCATCCCGAGGCGCAGAAATCGCGTATGCGAATCTGGCGATCCGCGGCAAGCTCGTCTGGCCGATCGTCGAACAGCAGCTGGAGCCCGCGCTCGCGTTGAAACCCACGCACCTGTCGTTCAACGGTGGCGGCAACGACATGCTCCGCCCCCGCACCTCGATCGGGTACATCGCCGACGCGTTCTCGCACGTGTTGCGCCGGTGCGACGAGGAAGGTGTGCGACTGATCCTGCTGTCGGGTGCCAACCCCTCCGCTCAGCTCCCGATGAGCAGGATGATCCAACGCCGCGGTGATCTGATGTCTGTGGCGGTCGTGGAACGCCTGGAAGATCGCTCGGATGTCATCCAGGCTCTCAACTGGCCGGACGTCGCTCTCAGCGATCCCTCGTTCTGGTCGGAGGACCGGCTGCACATGAACAGCCGTGGTCATCACCGCGTGGCCGCGCGCGTGCTCGAGGCCTTGGGGGAGCGCGTACCCGACGGCTGGTGGTCTCTGCCCGACCTTCCGGCGGAGGCCCGCATGGCGCGCGGCGAGTACTTTCGCGAGCACCTCGGCCCCTGGTTCCACCGGCGGTTGACGGGTACATCGTCCGGAGACGGCCGCGAGGCAAAGTTCGGTGGACATTGGGTAGCGGTCTCACCGTCCTGAGTGTGAGCGGATTCTTCGCATCCCACACTGTCTGGACCGCTGTCAAGGGTCTGGCACGGAGTGCGCGCCTTCGACACGATGAGGGTCGTTTCCTCTACCCGAAGGAGTACCCATGAGTATCGGAGCGGGCATCGCCCTCCTCGTCATCGGCGCCATCCTGGTCTACGCCGTCGACGTCGACGTCTCGTACGTCGATCTGGACCTGATCGGCTACATCCTGATGGGCGCCGGCGCGCTCATCTTCCTGCTGGGGCTCATCTTCATGTTCCGGCGCCGTTCCACCGCGCAGACCACTCGCACGGTCGACCCGGTCGGCGGAGAGCGCGTCACGCAGACCGAGTCCCGGACGAGCGGCGACCCGACGATCTGAGCACCCGCGCTGAGGCGGTGGCGCGTCTGCCGTCTCAGCGCGAGCGGCGCGGCGCGCGCGCCGGATCCATCCCGAGCAGAACGCGCGTGCGCCGACGCTCGATCACGATGAATGTCCAGCCGAGTATCCACAGGGGATACTGCGTGAGGAACGCGAGCCGGAACGCATCGAGGCGATACGTCTCCGGCGTGCCGGCACCCTGAAGATCGAGCGCAAGCCCGATCGCGAAGATGGCGATCAGGGCAGCGAGAAAGCCACCGACATTCGTGATGCCGGTCGCGGTGCTCAACCGGTGCGCCGGATTGTGAGTCCGGGCGTGGTCGAACGCGATCATGGATGCCGGGCCGCCCATCGCGAGGCCGAACGCGAGGACGTAGAGCAGCCACAGCGGGGCGGGGCCCGACCAGGCGATGACAATTGTCCAGACGATCATCTGCGTGGCGACCGCCGGAAGGACGAGCGCGCGCGAACGCAGATGGGGGATGCGGCGGGAGATCTCGCCCATCACCGGGCCGAGCAGCATGCCCACCGCCACGTAGACGGACGTGACTCCCGTTGCCTGGGCGCGGGTCAGCCCCTCGCCGGCCATGAGGAACGGCACACCCCACAAGAGGATGAACGCCGTCCCCGCGAACGGAGTCGTGAAGTGCGACCAGAACGCGAGGCGAGTGCCCGGATGGGCCCATGCGGCACGAATGCCGACGCCCGTGTCGATCGACGAACGGACGACGCGGATCGCCCCGGTGTCGGTGTTGACCGACACATCGGCGGCACGGTCCGGGGGGTGGTTGCGGATCAACAGTCCGACAAGGATCGCGAACACGACGCACAGCCCCGCGATGCTCCCGAACGTGATCGTCCACGTCGTGGCATGCAGAAGCGCGGCCAACGGCGCGAGCGCTACCAACTGTCCGCCCTGCCCGACGAGTCCGGTGAGCTGGCTCATGAGCGGTCCGCGTTGAGCGGGGAACCAGGTCGCGACGAGGCGCAGGACGCCCGGGAAGATGGCGGCATCACCCGCTCCCAGCAACGCCCGAGCGAGGATCGCGACGCCGACACTGGGAGACAGTGCCATTGTGAGCTGGCCGATGGCCATGAGCAGCATGCCGATCGTCATGATGGGGCGCGCTCCGTAGCGGTCCAGGAGCAGTCCGACCGGGATCTGCATGCCGCCGTAGACGGCCAACTGCACGACGGCGAACATCGACAACGTCGCGGCATCGGCCTGGAATCTGTCTGCCGCATCCACCCCGACGGCCGACAGCGAACTGCGGTTGACAACGGCGAGCATATAGGCCGCGACGCCGACGCCCCAGATCAGCCACGCCCGAGCATCCGGTCCCGCGGAGCGGTCGCGAGTGGGGGAGGGCACCTGTCCACGCTACTCCCGGTACTGCGTGCGGTCGCCACCGCTTAGAGTTCCTGCGTGGTTGATTTCGAGTTGGCTCGTCTCCCCGCGGGATCCGTGACGCTCCACGACGCCCGTCGGAAGATCCGCCGAACGGTAGATCTCGAACCGTTCGAGATCGGCGTGTACGCCGTCACACAAGAACAGGTTGCCGAGTTGCTGGGCGAGCCGGCACCGCATCCGCGTCGGCCTGCCGTCGACATGAGCTGGCTCCGGGCCGTGCGTCTGTGCAACGCGGCTTCCGAGTGGGAGGGCCTCGACGCTGTCTACACCTTCGACGGCGAAGACGTCACCTGGCACGTCGATGCGGACGGATACCGGCTGCCGACCGAGGCGGAGTGGGAGTACGCGTGCCGGGCGGGCTCGACGGGGGCCCACTACGGACCCTTGCCCGACGTTGCGTGGACAGCGGGGGACGGGCTCAGTCATCCGCAGAATGTCGGTGGCAAGTTACCGAACCTCCACGGACTCTTCGACACGCTCGGAAACGCGTGGGAGTGGTGCTGGGATCTGCTGGACCCGGCACGGTATCGGGACTATCGCGTGTTCCGCGGCGGCGGATTCGCCGACGATGCCTGGAGCGCCCGCGCATCCACGCGACGCGGGGGAGCACCCCGCATGCATCATGACGATGTCGGGGTGCGCTTCGCCCGGGGTGGGTTCGAGGGAAACGGCGCAGCGCAGGGTTGGTCGGCTGCGGCCGATCGGGAGCGGGCCGAGGTCGACGGCCCGTTGCCGCCCGGCTGGACGCCGCTGCGATGAGATGCGAAGGCGGGAGGATGTCGGGTCTGTGTTGCACGCGCGAGACGGATCTCCAGGCTCGTGGTTGACTCGACGGGTGACGGATGACATGACGCACGCGCTGCAGCTCGAGGTCGACCTTGCCGCGCCGGTGGGCCGCGTTTGGACGGCGCTGACCACCACCTACGGCCTCCGCGCGTGGTGGTGGGCGGAGTGGGAGGACGTGCGTGTCGCGGTCGATGCCCGCGTCGGCGGCACCTACCGGATCGAGGCCGACTCGGAAGGCATCGTGGTCGCGGGCGAGTACACGGACGTGGATCGCGGGTCGGGCCGGCTGGCGTTCACGTGGGTGTGGTCTGACAGCGATGGGACGTCGGTCGGCGAATCCTGCACGCTCGTTCTGACGGAAATCGCGAGCGGGTGCCGTGTCTCACTGGACCACACCGGCCCCTGGAGCGATCCGGCGCCAGCGGAGCGTTGCCGGGTGGAGTGGACAACCATCCTGGAGCAGCTCCGCGGTGCTGTCGAGGTTGCCCGGCCAGAGGGAGTCGGGCGACTCTTCGGATGATCGTCGCCCCGATGAGTTGACATAATGTGCATTATCGGCAATCGGCGCGAAGCTCAGAGGAGACCAATCAGCACACCGCCAACCGAGCCTGCAATGACGACCAGCCAGGGTGGAAGCCGGAATGCCGTGAGGAACACGAAACACACAGCGGCGAGGCAGAATGCCGCGACGCCGGTGACCGCCGTTGTGAACACCGGCGAATACAGAGCCGCCGCCAGAATGCCGACGACGGCAGCATTGGCACCCCGCATCGCGGCCTGAGCCGCTGCGCGCCGACAGAGTGTGTTCCAGAACGGCAGCACGCCGATCAGCAGAAGGAACCCTGGCAGAAAGATGCCGACCAGCGCGATCATCGCGCCCCACAGACCGCCGGGTCCGATGTCCGCGATCGCGCCGAGATATCCGGCGATGCTGAACAACGGCCCGGGCATCGCCTGGGCGACCCCGTATCCCGACAAGAACTCCGCCTCCGACACCCATCCCGGGTCGACGAGACCTGCCTGCAGGAGAGGCAAGACCACATGTCCACCGCCGAAGACGAGCGCGCCCGCACGGGCGAAGATGTCGAAGAGCGCGAGTGGGCCGTTGCCGGTCACCAGCACGATCAGTGGTCCCCCGAGGAGCAGCACCACGAGGACCGTCAGGCTCACGTACCCCGCCGTGCGTGACACGGGAAAGCGAATCATCTCGGACTGCGGTCCGGTCGGCGCCCGGCAGAGAACCAGTCCGCCGATGACACCGATCGTGATCGCCAGGATCTGACCCCCGGAACCTGCAACCATCGCCGCGCACACGAGTGCGAGCGCGGCGATGCCCGCTCGGCGCGCGTCGGGGGTGAGAGTGCGGGCCATCCCCCAGACGGCCTGGGCGACGATCGCGACGGCGACGATCTTGAGGCCCGAAACCACGCCCTCGCCGATCGGTCCCGACACGAGTGTCGCCCCGTACGCGAAGGCGATCATCAGAACGGCCGAGGGCAGGGTGAACGCCACGAACGCGGCGATAGCGCCCCATCCCCCCGCACGCACGAGGCCGATGCCGAACCCGACCTGGCTCGAGGCCGGTCCCGGCAGGAACTGTGACAGCGTGACAAGATCGGCGTACTCCCGGTCGTCCATCCACGCGCGGCGCTCCACGAACTCCGTGCGGAAGTAGCCCAAGTGCGCCACCGGTCCCCCGAACGACGTCAGCCCGAGTTTCAGGAAAACGCGGAACACCTCGCCCACGCTGGGGCGAGGGGCGACCTCTGCTTCGTTGTTCATGCTCGGTCCTGTGTCAGGGTGGGATCGCGGTCACCCTATCGATACAGGGTGAACGGGATCCGAACCGCGTCGTGCGACGGCATAGTCTCGAATCATGTTCGACACGCTGACCGGGTTCGTCGTCGTCGGCGTGGCGATCACTCTCGGCTGGATCCTCGGGCGCATCGATCTCTTGGGCCCTCATGCCCGCCACGTCCTGAGCCGGATGACCTTCTTCGTGCTGTCGCCGTTTCTTCTCTTCGTCGTCTTGGCTCAGGCCGACGTGCGCACCCTCTTTTCGGCTCTGTTACCGGTCTCGGCGATCGCGGCCGTGGTCATCTTCGTCATCTACGCGGTGATCGCCCGTTTCGTGTGGCGCCGCAACATCGGCGAGACCCTGGTGGGAACACTGTCGGCGGGTCAGGTCAACTCGAACAACATCGGCATCCCGCTGTCGCTCTATCTGCTCGGAAGTGCGGCTTTTCCGGCGCCGGTGATCTTGTTGCAGCTCCTCGTCTTCACGCCGATCACGATGGCGATCTTCGAGGCGACGGGGAGCGGTCACCGGCGTGCCTTCCCGATCATCCGCCGCACGCTCACAAATCCCATCGTCGTCGGATCCGTGCTCGGTGTTCTGGTCTCGGTATCCGGAGTTCCGTTGCCTCCGATCGTCCTCGATCCGGCGCAACTCATCGCCGATGCGTGCGTGCCCATTCTGCTCATCAGCTATGGCATCTCGCTGCACGGTCAACGGGTGTTCGGCCCCTCGGGACGACGCCGCGACATCCTTCTCGCTTCGGGTCTCAAACTTCTCGTCATGCCGGTGATCGCGTGGGCGGTCGCAGATTTCGTCTTCCACCTCAGCGCCCGGGATGTGCTCGTCGTCACTGTCTTGGCGGCGCTCCCCACCGCGCAGAACGTTTTCAACTACGCGCAGCGATTCGATGTCGGCGAGACGATCGCCCGCGACACCGTATTCCTCACAACGGTCGGATGCATTCCGATTCTGCTGTTCATCACGGTTCTTCTCGGGTAACCCACTCCCCCGGTCGATGACGCGTCAATGCCGCGAGCGCACGCTGCATGGCGCTAATGTGAGGTGTCATCCTTCACAGGACTCTCCCAGAAAGGGATCCCATGGCATCTGGACCCACCCTCGAAAAAGCCGCAACCAACGGAATCCGCACGGCGCTCGGCCTCGGTGGCCTGCTGTCGGTCATCCTCGGCATTCTGATCCTTGTCTGGCCGGGCAAGACAGCGATGGTCGTCGCGGCGATCATCGCGATCTACGCGATCGTCGCCGGCCTGATCTACGTCGGCCTCGGCCTTTTCTCCGTAGGCAAGGGCGGCTGGGCACGCATCGGACACATCGCGCTCGGCATCCTCTTCATCATCGCGGGCATCATCGCCTTCACGAACCTCGGCGCGACCACCGTCTGGCTGGCTGCCTTCCTGGGCATCCTGGTCGGCATCATGTGGATCATCGAGGGCATCGTCTCGCTCTCGACCCTCGGCAACGCACCGTCGAAGGGGTGGACGATCTTCTTCGCGATCGTCTCGCTCATTGCCGGTGTCACCTTGCTCTTCTCGCCCCTCTGGGGAGCGGTCGTGCTGTGGTGGCTGCTGGGCATCTCGGCGATCGTGCTCGGCATCATCCAGATCTTCCGGGCGTTCTCGTTCGGCAAGAACTAGTCCGCACCACGCAAAACGCCCCGGGGATCGATCCTCGGGGCGTTTTGTGTGCGGTCACTCGCCGCCGAAGGAGCCCACGTCGCCGACGAGCCGCGTGTTGTCGGCCGCGATGGGCTCGACGACGGCCAAAGCAATCTGAGCGGCGAACTCCGACACGTTGTAGAGTTTGCCGGCCGATTCGCGCCGCGACGCGATCGCACCGGGATTGGCGCGTTCGAGAAGCGTCGCGGTGATCGTCCCTTCGATCATGTCGCCGGAGACGACCACGAACTCGATCCCCCGCTCGGCCAGCTCAGGAATGCGCGCACGGAGGGCGTCTTCCCCGGCGCGCTTCGACAGGGCGACGGCCTCGTACTCGGGCATCGTCGGGGTCGTCCGGATGAAGTGCGCCTGGTGGCTCGTGACGAAGACGACGCGGGAGCCATCGTGCAGGAACGGGAGGGCCGCCGAGAGCACGCTGAGCTGGGCGTCACGATTGAGTGCGAGCGCGTAGTCGTCCCCCATGCCCGCTTCCATGCCGCCCGAGGCATTCAGGACGAGGATGTCGAGCGTGCCGAACGTCTCGCCGATGGCTGCCATCATCGCCGCGACCGATCCTTCGTCGGTGAGGTCGGCCCCGACGACGAGCGTCTCAACGCCCAGCGCGTCGAGCTCGGTGGCCAGCTTCTGCGCGCGCGGTGCCTTGTTGCGGTAGTTGATGACGACGTTCGCCCCGCCCTCGGCGAGGTAGCGAGCGGTGTCCGCTCCGATTCCGCGCGACGAACCCGTGACGAGGGCAGTGCGGCCGCTGAGGGTGCCGGCGGGGATGGGCTGGGACATGGGCGCTCCTGCGATGACGTTGACGGATGCCGGCGTTCTCGCCAGATCCCTTCGACACTATCAATCGGTCGCCGGGCCGCGCCGGGCGACGGCCACGGCTTCTGAGAGCCGGAGTGTTAGGGTTCGAACAACACCGAAGATGGGAGCGGAGATGCTGCCCGACCTTTCGCAGTACTTGTGGATCGCCTGGCTGGTCTTGGCCGTGCTCTTCGTGATCATCGAGCTTCTGACGCTCGAGTTCACCTTCCTCATGCTCGCTGCCGGCACCGCGATCGGCGGCCTCGGGGTGAACCTGCTGGGTGGCTCGTGGTGGTTGCAGGTCCTGGCCGCAGCCGTCGTGTCGGCACTCCTGCTGTTCACGATTCGGCCGTTGCTCCTGCGTGTCCTGCACCGATCGAGCGTGCTCCATCCGACAAATGTCGATGCCATCTACGGCATGGGCGCACGCGTGGTCGCGCCGTTCGTCAACGGGCGAGGCTCGGTGCGTCTGGACAACGGTGAACAGTGGACCGCCCAGCTCGCCGATACCGACGGAGAACTTGCGGTGGGCGCGCGCGCTTTCGTCACTGCCGTGCGGGGCGCGACCGTCGAGGTCACGCCGGAAGCCGCCACAACGGAAAGGAGCGTTGACGAATGATCGATATCGGACCCTTCGCCGGCCAGATCTTCATCATCGTGCTGCTCGCGGTGATCGCGATCTTCGTGGTCGTCGTCATTTTCAGGTCGGTGCGGATCATTCCGCAGGCCTACACCGGAGTCGTCGAGCGCCTGGGTCGTTATCAGCGCACCCTCTCCCCCGGGTTGAACCTCCTGGTGCCGTTCATCGACCGCCTTCGTCCGCTGGTGGACATGCGCGAGACGGTCGTCTCCTTCCCGCCACAGCCCGTCATCACGGAGGACAACCTCGTCGTCTCGATCGACACGGTCGTCTATTTCCAGGTGACCGATGCGCGCGCAGCAACCTACGAGATCGCCAACTACCTGGGCGCTGTGGAGCAGCTGACCACCACCACCCTTCGCAACGTCGTCGGTGGGCTCAACCTCGAAGAGGCCCTCACGAGCCGTGACGAGATCAACGGTCAGCTGCGTGTCGTGCTGGATGAAGCGACCGGCAAGTGGGGCATCCGTGTGTCGCGTGTCGAGTTGAAGGCGATCGATCCGCCGCACTCCATTCAGGACTCCATGGAAAAGCAGATGCGCGCCGAGCGCGACCGTCGCGCGGTGATCCTCACGGCCGAAGGATCCAAGCAGTCGCAGATCCTCGAAGCGGAGGGGCGTCGTCAGGCCGATATCCTCCGGGCCGAGGGCGAGAAACAGGCCGCGGTGTTGCGCGCTCAGGGCGAATCGGAGGCCATCAAGATGGTCTTCGACGCGATCCACGTGGGACAGCCCGACGAGAAGCTGCTGGCGTATCAATACCTGCAGACACTGCCGAAGATCGCCGAGAGCTCCTCGAGCAAGCTGTGGATCATTCCGAGCGAACTGACCGAGGCGTTGCACGGCATCGGGAATGCCTTCGGCGGTCGTGCGACAGAACCGTCCCCGCGCCCGCGCGGTGATGACAGCGGCAGCGTGAGCGAGGCGGCAGCGGAGGCTTCTGCCGCAGCGGAGGCTGCTGCGTCCGAGGCGGAGAAGATCACATCTGCCGCGCAGACGCTTCCCGGCGGGCCCCTCCCCGCGCCGTGACGCATCCCTGGTTCACCGCATCCGCTTCCCCGCGGGTGCTCGCTCATCGTGGCTTCGTGCCGCCGGATGCCGAGGGCATCGTCGAGAACTCCGTCGCTGCGGTAGCTGCCGCGCATGCGGCCGGCGCGCGCTACGTCGAGTCCGACTGCCACGTCACGTCGGACGGGGTGGTCGTGCTCTTTCACGACGATGACCTGCGTCGCGTCGCGAACGACCCGCGCCCGATCGCCGCGGTCACACACGACGAGTTGCATCGGCTCATGGTGCATCGCGGAGGTCTCCTGACTGCCGCCGACGCGATGGACGCGTTTCCGACACTGCGGTTCAACCTCGACGTCAAGGCCGGCGCTGCGGCGGGGTCGGTAGGTCGGATCGTCGCGCCCCACGCCGACCGCGTCCTGCTGACGAGCTTTTCGGACGAGCGGCGACGGGCGGCGCTGGCCGCCGCTCGTGCGCGCGGTGGAGAGCCGGCGACCTCCGCCGGGAAAACGAGCGTTCTGCGTGGACTCGCGGCGGTCGCGACCGGGTCGGCGGCCCTCATCCGCCGTGCGTTGACCGGCATCGACGCGCTCCAGGTTCCGGAGCGCCAGGGCCGGGCACGGATCGTGACGCGACGCATGCTGGATGCCGTGCACGCCGCCGGCGTGGAGGTGCATGTGTGGACGGTCAACGATCCCGCGGACATGACGAGACTGCTCGATCTGGGTGTCGACGGACTCGTGACAGACCGCGCAGATCTGGCGCTGCGAACGGTCGCCGGACGGGCCTGAGTCGCCTGCGTGCGCACGCTCTTCGCGGGCTGAGGATCCCCTGTGAAAGGAAGGTCAGGGCGGCCCGTTCGGATGATGCGCACAGGTGAGTTCGTTATACCTGACAACGACGAGAGGACCACACAATGGCAGATCGCAGCTTGCGCGGCATCCGACTCGGCGCTTCCAGCCTACAGAGCGAGGAAGGCGTCGTGTTTCATGAGCGCGCCAATCACACCTACGTTTGCACGCAGTGTAAGCGTGAGACCGTTATGACCTTCGCGGCGGACGCCGAGCTTCCCGAAGCGTGGGAATGCCGCACCTGTGGTGCCGAAGCCGTGCGCCGCATCGGTGACTCCGTGGCCGAGATCGACCACTCCGGAGACAAGGTCGCCCGCACCCACTGGGACATGCTGCTGGAGCGCCGCAGCATCCCCGAGTTGGAAGAACTTCTCGAAGAGCGCCTCGCGCTCCTGCGTGAGCGCCGTGGCGCAGACACGTCTCGTCTGAGCGCCTGAGCTCAGACCGCTGAGTCGACGCCGGCTCCCTGCCCTCCGTGGCGGGGCGCCGGCGTCTTCGTCGTGCCGCCGCGGCGTCGGACGAGGACACCGATGACGGCGAGCACGATCACACTCCCCCACCCGAGAACGCTCTGGATCGCCTCGCCGGCGACGACCGCGGGAGTGAGTCCGGTCCGCAACGGTACATCGGTCACCATGGCGCCGGGCTCGTCCGCGGGCAGCGCGTCGAGCGTCGCGCCGTCGGGCGCGATCACCTGACTCGTCCCGACGGTCGAGAGGTTCACGACAGCGCGACCGGTTTCGATCGCCCGCATCCGCGCGAACGCGAGTTGTTGCAGATTCTCGTCCGTCCCGCGGAAGTCAGCGTTGTTGGTCTGGAACATGAAGACCTCGGCTCCGGCCTGAGCGCCCTCGCGGATGACATCGTCATAGATGACGTCGAAGCAGATCGCGAGCCCCACGCCCACGCCGTCGACATCGACGAACGGCGCCGTCGTGCCGGGCGAGAACTCGCGCTGGATCAGACCGATCAGATCGGGAGCCAGCAGCATGAAGAAGGCACGGTTCGGCACGTACTCGCCGAAGGGCACCGGATGCCGCTTGTCATACGTGCTGACGGGGTTGTCGGCACCGGCATCCCACAGCATCGACGAGTTGAAGTACTGCTCGCCGCGTGCGGTGACGGCGCCGATCAGCAACGGCGCGTCCAACCGCTCGGAGAGATCATCGAGCGTGCGCGCGACCGATGAGTTCGTCGTGGGGTCCGCATCGACGCCGCCCTCGGGCCACAGCAGGACGTCGATGTCGTCATCTTCGATCGGTTCCGTGGCGGCGAGCTGTGCCCGGAAGACGTCGTAGGCCTCACGCTCATCGAAGTAGCCCGCGGGGCCGTTCCCCTGCACGGCACCGACGCGGAGCATCCCGGCATCCGTCGTCGGGAACTGCGGCACGGAGAGGAGCAGAATCGCGGGCAACGCGTACGGCAGCGCGGTGCGAATGTCGGCGAACGCACCCCGCCGAAAGTACTCGATGAGGGCAGCGCAGACGAAGACGATCAAGAAGGACAAGCCGCTCATCCCGGTCCAGGAGGCGACCTCAGCCAGGGGTGAGCTCGCCTGCGTCACCGCGACGCGGGCCCACGGGAACCCCCCGTACGGGAACGTGCCGAGGAGCTCTTCCCGCGCCACCCAGAGCGCCGCGACGAGCGCTGGCAGGCCGATGAGACGCCCGGCTGCGCCGGGGGCGAGCCGCGGCATCAAGCGGTAGGCAAGAGTGATCGGCACGGCGGCGGCAGCCGTCAGCGCCGCCTGGAGCACCGACAGGGCGATCCAGGGGACGGGACCGAGGTAGCGGGCCGTGAAGGACAGGTTCACGAAGAAGAGAGCGGCGCCGAAAAGGAATCCGACGAGGACGGCGCCCCACGCCCGGCGGCCGATGAGACTCACGAGCGCAAGCGGAACGGCGACGAACACCGTCGGCCACCAGGCCAGGGCTGGGAATGCGAGGGTGAGGATCAGCCCGCCGGCGATCGCGGCGAGGGACGCGGCCCACAGCGGTAGCAGCGGTCGTGGGCGTTCGGGCACACACCGAGCCTAATCGTGCGCCGGAGTCAGACGGACGCGTAGGCCACGATTCCGCGGCGCACCGCGTCGAGGGCTTTTCGGGCGGTCGTCGCGACGGGCGGCTCGGCCACGATCGAGAGCTGATCCAGGAGATCGATCGTCTGCTTCGTCCAGCGGACGAAGTCGCCGGCGGCAAGATCCGCCTCGTCGAGCACACGGTCGAGGGTGCCGCCGCGTGCCCACGAGTGCATGGCCGCTGCGAGGCCGGTGGCGACGGGATTCGAGCCTCGGAGATGATGATCCTGTTCGAGGTCGTCGAGACGCGCCCAGAGCTCCTGTGTCGCGTTCAGAGCCGTGCGGAACGGTCCGCGGGGCAGACCGTGCTCGCCGGGTCCGGCTTCATCGCGTCGCGGCTCGTAGACGAGGCAACACGCGAGTGCCGCCATCCCGGCCGTGTCGAGATCGGTCCAGATGCCCGTGCGGAGCGACTCCGCCACCAGCAGGTCACGCTCGCCGTAGATCCGTTTCATCGTCGCGCCGGCGGGCGTGAGGCTCGTCGCGCCCGACGCATCGACCGTGACGTAGTCGAGCGCCGCGAGGACGTCCACGACACGATCGAAAATGCGCGCGACCGTGCCGGTGCGGGTGTCGATCTGCTGGCGCAACTTGTCGGTCTGCCGCCGGAGTTTCCAGAAACGCTCGGCCCACCGGGCGTGCTTCTCACGGTCGGGGCAGGTCTGACACGGATGCCGCTGCAGGCGGCGCCGGAGCGATTCGATCTGCTCCTGACGGTGTTTGCGGGCAGCCGGAGGCGCGGACCGATCGCTCTTGCGCTCCAGATCAGTCAGTTCCCGCCGCATCCGCGCGTACTCGGAGTAGTCACCCCGATCGCAGGTCATCGCCTTGTCGTAGCCCGCGAGCGATTCTTCGGCATCCTTCACCTGACGCGCGAGACCGACGACCGCACGGTCGGCCTGGAACTGCGCGAACGACGACTCGAGGATCTCGCGCGCGCGAGGGCGACCGAATTGGTCGATCAGATTCACGGCCATGTTGTACGTCGGGCGGAAGCTCGAGTTCAGCGGATAGGTGCGCCGCGACGCGAGCGCCGCGACCGCCTGCGGGTCGAGCGCTTCCGTCCACTGGATGACAGCGTGGCCTTCCACATCGATGCCACGCCGACCCGCGCGACCCGTCAGCTGGGTGTACTCCCCCGACGTGATGGCCACGCGCGCTTCGCCGTTGAACTTCTCGAGCTTTTCGAGCACGACGGTACGCGCCGGCATGTTGATACCGAGGGCGAGTGTCTCCGTCGCGAACACGGCTTTGACCAGCTTGCGTTGGAAGAGCTCCTCGACGACCTCTTTGAACGCGGGCAGGAGGCCGGCGTGATGAGAGGCTACGCCCCGCTCGAGATTCTCGCGCCAGTCCCAGTATCCGAGGACGGCGAGATCCTCGTCTTGGAGCGTCCGCAGGCGTTCGTCGATGATCTGGCGGATCTCGTCCCGCTCGTCGCGGTTGGTCAACCGCACGCCCGCGCGGCGAACCTGCTGCACTGCCGCGTCGCAACCGACACGGCTGAAGATGAAGAAGATCGCGGGCAGCAGGTTGGCTCGTGCCAGCAGTTCGACGACGTCGGGGCGGTCGAGTCGCTCGATGCGCTGAACGTTCGCGGAGCGCACGGGTCGCGAGCCGCCCTTGTGCGGACGCCGCGCACCGCCGGCATGACCACCGGAAGAACGGAACTGGTGCGCGCGCTGATTGTTGTCGAAATTCGCCCCCTTGGGCGAGCGGATGCGCATGAGCTCCTGGTTGACGAGCGCGGTCGCGACCCCGGCGCGGTCGTCGAAGAGTGGCAGCAGGTCTCCGCGCACCAGGACGTGCTGTTCGAGCGGAACCGGGCGGATCTCGGAGACGATGACCTCGTTGTCGCCACGTACCGTGTCGAGCCAGTCGCCGAATTCCTCGGCGTTGGACACCGTCGCCGACAGCGACACGAGACGCACCTGCGGCGGCAGATGGATGATGACTTCTTCCCAGACGGCACCACGGAAGCGGTCGGCGAGGTAGTGCACCTCATCCATCACCACGAAACGCAAGCCGTGCAGCGCGGGCGAATCGGCATAGAGCATGTTGCGCAGGACCTCGGTGGTCATCACGACGACGCGAGCGTTCCCGTTGATGTTCGTATCGCCCGTGAGGAGGCCCACCTCGGAATCGCCGTATATCGCCTGCAACTCACGGAACTTCTGATTCGACAGGGCCTTCATCGGTGTCGTGTAGAACGCCTTGTCCCCCGGCTGGAGCATCGCCAGGTGGATCGCGAACTCGCCGACGATCGTTTTCCCGGCACCCGTGGGCGCGGCAACGAGGACGCTGCGATCGTCTTCGAGCGCGTGGCACCCGGCGAGCTGGAACGGATCGAGGTCGAACCGTTGCGCCTCGGCGAACGCGGTGGTGAGGGGATGTGCCTGACGGCCCTGAGCCTGGGCATAACGCACCGCGGGATTAGTCACAGGTTCAGACCAAGCGCCTTCTCGCGCTTAGCGCGTCGGCGATCGAACAGGACAGACAAGCCCGCGGCAGCGAAGAAGAGCACCGTGAGGATGCCGGCGAGCATCAGCATGCTGACAATGTCGGCCGCGGGCGTCGCTAGTGCAGCGAAGACAGACGCGACCAGGATGGCCACCCGCCACCCCTTCAAGATCGCCATGCCGCTCATGACGCCGGCGAGGTTGAGGGCGACGAGGAACACCGGCAGCACGAAGGAGACGCCGACAACGAACAAGAGTTTGAAGACGAAATCGTAGTAGTACTTCGAGTCGTAGATGTTCGAGGCGCCCTGGGGCGTGAACGACGCCATCAGCTCGACGATGTGCGGCATAATCAGCCAGCCGACGAGCACACCCGAGGCAAACAACGGGATCGCCGCGGCGACGAAGCCGACGGTGTACTTGATCTCCTTGCGGGTGAGACCCGGCATGAGGAATGCCCAAAGCTGCCACAGCCACACCGGCGCGGAGATGATGATGCCCACAGCGAGCGAGATGCGCAGCCGCATGTCGAAGGGGCCGGTGATGCTCTGATACATCAGTGTGACGACATCGTCCTTGCCCCGCTGCTCCGCGACGACGCGAATCGGCTCGGTCATCGCCCAGATGATCTGGTCGGTGAAGACGAACGCGACGATCATGCCGACCACGAGGGCGAGAATCCCGATGATGAACCGCCGCCGAAACTCCCTCAGATGCTCGCCGAGCGGCATCCGCCGGTCGCGGCGGGAGGCGCCGTCCTCGTCGACGCGCGGCGATTCGACCGTGGCCACCGGGTCAGATCTTGGGGTCAGCCGCACCGGGGTCGACCGTCGTGGCCGCGGTGGTCACGCCGGTTCCGGGTGTCGCCGACGGTACGGACGGCGTCGCGGACGACGCGTCCTCTTCCTTCATCGCCTTCATCTCACCTTTGAAGACGCGCGCGGACTGACCGACACTCTTGGCCAACGCCGGGAGCTTAGCCGCCCCGAACAGGAGCAGGATGATAATGACGAGGGCCAGCAGGTGCCAGCCGGTCAAGCCTCCGAGCATGAGGGTCTCCTCCGTTGTGGGGTTGTAGGTCAGTCTACCCGCAGGCTTCGCAGAGACGCTCAGCGGTACTGGGCGAGCCCCGCTTCGGCCCACGCGGCGGCCGAGTGGCGCGCCGACTCGGGGGCGAGGATTTCGAGCTCTCCGCCGAGGCGCGCCGCGGCGCGCTTGAGGCTGCGCGCGTCGCCGACGCGGGCGCGGGCGGTCACGATATCGCCCTCGGCCCGGGTCTCATCGACCGCGAGGAGATCGGCGAGCAACGGCGCCGCCGCGCGGCGATAACGCACGTCGACCGCGATATCCGTGTCGGCGGGCTCGAAAAGGTCGGGCACGCTGTCTTCGGCGTGCGCGATCGGGATGTCGGTCACGCGGACGTCCGCGACGCGGTCAAGGTGGAACGTGCGCATCGCCTGACGCAAGTGGCACCAGCCCTGCAGATACCACTGTCCCGAGGCGATGTGTACCTTGACGGGATCGACCGTGCGGATCGTCGACGGCGCATCGGGTGCTTTGTAGCTGAAGGCCAGAGCGACGCGGTCGCGCAGTGCCGCCGCGACGGCGACGCGGACGTCATCGACGGCATCGGGAGCCACGATGAGTTCTGCCGGAGCGCTGGATGCGCCGCGGGCGAGTTTCGCCAGGAGACCTTGGACGATCCCGCTGTCGCCGACGCCGGGAAGAGTGGCGGCCAGTTGCAGGCCGGCCAGCAGCGCCGCCGCCTCCCGCGCGGTGAGTCGCGGCGTGCGCTCGAGGCCCACCGAATTGGTGATGACGATGAGGTCGCGTTCATCCAGGAGGTCCCAGTCGATGTCGAAGAGATCATTGGCCATCTGCCAGAAGCCGCTTTCGCCCGGCAACCCGATGACGGTGAGCTTCTCGACCATCCCGCGCATCTGATCGGGCGAGACTTCGAAGGCATCGGCGGCTTCGATGAGCGACACCTCGCCTTTGCCGATCAGGTAGGGCACGAGCTGCAGAATCAGAGCGGCCCGATCGGTGGCCACCAGCGGTCGCGTCGTCATGTCGGGTCCTCCATGTCGGAGTGGAGCGCGAGCGCACGTTGCAGTCGCGCGATGACCTCGTCGCGGAGCGCAGCCGGCTCCACGACGCGAACCTCGGGACCATACGAGGCGAGCTCGTCGGCGAAGATGTGGACGTCGACGTAGGGCACGCGGATGCCTTGTTCGGCCGGCTGCGCACGACGACTCAGCCGCAGCGCTGCCTCGGTGCCCGGGTCGACTTCCAGGAGTGCACGCTGGCGTGCGGCCAGATCGACGAGGCCCGCAAGTGCGTGCTCCCCCGCATTCTCACGCAACGCGATGTCGAAGGTCGTGCGCGTGATGTGCACGTCCGACACGATCCTCGCCAGGAGGAAGGTGCGTGGTTGATCGTGGGCCAGGTCAATGCCGTAGACGTGCCAGCGTGCCTCATATTCCAGGAGTGCGAGCGGCTGGATTCGGCGCACGTGGGCGGCATCCTCTCCCGCCTTCAGATACGAGAACTCGACGACGCGGCCCTGCTCGATCGCGCGCTGGAGAGGGGCGAACGAGGGTGCGCGCAGACTGATGCGCGGCGAATATCCGATGATGGGGGCATCGACGTCGATGCCGAGGGCACGGATCTTGCGGAGTCCGGCGCGGGCATCGGCCGACATCGAGCTTTCGCTCCAGACTCCGCCGGCGAGGTTCAGCACCGCGATCTCGGCGGAGGTGAACTCGATGTCTGCGGGAAGCTCGTATTCCGCCGTGGGAATCCGGTAACGGGCGTCGCGCAGATCATCGGGGTCGGCGTAGTCGCCGATCGTTTCCACCGGGATGCCGAGGCCTCGGATGTTCTCCTTGTCGCGCTCGAACATCTTCTCGAGGGCGTCTTTGGATGCTCCGGAGTCACTCTGCTCGCGGTAGCCGGCGACCGACGACAGGATTGTGTCCTTCGTCAGTCCCTGCTCGGTGGCCATGAGAGCGACCACGAGGTTGACCAGGCGCTCCTCGGGAGCAGTGCGCGTCGATTCCTTGGCCACGCGACCATCCTAGGCGGCGGGTGTGCGACCGGCTCCGCGACGCGAGCGTCAGGACGTCGCGGGTGGGTCGATCCCGAGGATGTCGATCACGAAGACGAGGGTCGAGGAAGCCGGGATCGATCCCGACGCTTGGTCGCCGTAGCCGAGTTCGGGCGGGATCACCACGAGGATCTGCGAGCCGACGGTCTGACCGTCCAGGGCTTGGGCGAATCCGTCGACGACACCGTCCAGGGTGACCGCGGTCGATGCGCCCTTGTCCCAGGTCGAATCGAAGACTTCGCGGCCGGCCCAGGTGACACCCGTGTAGTGGATGCGGATCGAGTCGTCGGCGGTCACGGCCGGTCCCGCGCCCTTCTTCAGCACCTCGACGGCGAGATCCGTGGGGGGCGGAGTGCCGGGGACGATGATCCCGGGCGCACCGTTCGGCGCCAGGACGACCGAGGGCATGCCGCGCCGGTCGTTGTACTGCGGTGCGCCGTCGGCTGCGGCCAGGTACACCTTCTGCAAGTCCATGACGACGACGGCGGAGGTGCCCTCGGCGAGACCGAGGTTCGACGCCGCGGCCTCCGAGAGGTCGGATGACGGGATGGCGCCGACGATGCGCGAGCCTTCCGTGGCGCACATCATCATGGTCGCGAAGCCGGCGTAGTCGGTCTGCCACTGCGACAGGGGCATGACCTGTGTGCCGGACGTCAGGATGGTCTCCCCCGTCGCGCCGTTCGCGATGGCGACCGTGAAGACGACATCCTGCGTCTCGGACGTCACGGTCGTTCCTTCGCCGACCGTCTCGTCGGCGAAGACGGTGTGATCGACGTAGACCGGCGAGTTCACCTGCACTGCGGGAGCCCCTGTGTCACCGGACACATCGAACAGGCCGAGAACCGTCGAATCGTTCACCGGACGCTCGCACGACGCGGTGGGCGACATGGCGGAGCAACCGACGAGGGTCAGAGCGGTCAGGCCGACGACGGCCAGGGCAGCAGGGATCCGGAGCACCGCATCAGTCTACGACCTCGTCAGAGCCGTTCCCCGCCGCGGCGAGGCGGGCACCGTCGACCGCGCGCTGTGCGTCGCGCACACGTTTGCGGAGGTTTTTGTCGGTGATCTGACGGTCACCGACTGCTCCCGGCGTCCACGCGTCGACGTCGACATCGGAATACGTCGGCTTCTTCAGGGCGCGCTTGCGGACATCCGGCGGGATCGCGCCGGGGGCCAGCCGCCTGGCCGTCAGGAGGAAACCGGTGTGTCCGATCATCCGATGATCGGGGCGCACGGCAAGTCCCTCGACATGCCAGCCGCGGATCATCGTCTCGGTGGCTTCGGGCTCGGTGAACAGGCCGGTGCCGCGAAGGTACTCGGCGACGCGGCTGAGCTGCGTCGCCGTCGCGATGTAACACAGCACGACCCCACCGGGCGTGAGCGCGTCGGCGACGACGTCGATGCACTCCCAGGGTGCGAGCATGTCGAGGACCACTCGGTCCACGGATGCCGGCTCCACTTCCCTCGGCAGCACCTCGGTGAGGTCTCCGACCGCCACGCGCCACGTCTCCGGCTCATGTCCGAGGAACGTCTCGACGTTCGCACGGGCGACGTCGGCGAATTCGGCGCGGCGCTCGAACGAGATGAGACGTCCGGATGCGCCGATCGCGCGCAGGAGCCAGAGCGAAAGAGCTCCTGATCCGACCCCGGCCTCCACGACGGTCGCCCCGGGGAAGATATCGGCGGAGGCGAGGATCTGCGCGGCATCCTTCGGATAGATGATCGCGGCCCCCCGTGGCATCGACATCACGAAATCCCGGAGGAGCGGACGCAGGGCGAGATACTCGTGACCCCCGCTGTTGGTGTGCACCGAACCGTCCGGTTGGCCGAGGAGCGCCTCGTGTTTCAGCACGCCGTGATGCGTGTGCAACTCACCACCCTCACGCAGGGTGATGGTGTTGAGGCGGCCCTTGGGGCCCGTGAGCTGCACGCGATCTCCCAGGCGGAACGGGCCACTCGGGCGCAGATCGGTGTTCATGAGCGACCTCCGTCGCGGTGGGTGGTCGCGTGGGCGTGGAAGTCGGTGAGGTCCTGGGGCGTGCGACCCTCAAGAGTCGGCCAGATGGTGGCGCCCGTGCCGATGAGCGACACCATGAGCGGCACGCCGATCGTCGGGATGCCGGCGGCCACTGCCGCCCCCACGCCGGTCGGCGAGTCTTCGATCGCGACGGTGTCGGCCGGAGCGACCCCCAGCGCCGCGCACGCCTGCAAGTACGGATCGGGGTGGGGCTTGGGGCGCGTGGCGTCATCGCCGGACACGATGACGTCGAACGAGTCCGGATCCAGGCGGGACACGACGAGCTCGGCCATCGACCTCAGCGACATCGTGACGAGCGCCGTGCGGACACCGGCCGCACGGAGATCGCGGAGCAACTCCGCAGCCCCGGGGCGCAGCGGATTTCCGCGTTCCGCGAGCTGATTCATGACCTGCTCGGTCAGGTGCTGGACGATCTCGGACACGCTCATCCGGACCCCGGCATCCTGCAGGATCGCGCCGGAGGACTCGAGCCCCTGGCCCACGAGGGTCAACGCCTGCTCGTGCGTCCAGGTGCCGCCGAAGCTTTCGACCAGCGCCGTTTCGGCGCTCATCCAGTAGACCTCGGTGTCCACCAGGGTCCCGTCCATGTCCCAGAGAACGGCGGCGGGGAGCGAAGAGGTCATCGGTCCATGTTAGCGATGACGGCTCCGCACCCGTGTGCTCCGACCCGGCCGGAGGCACTCGGCGTATCGTGGGGGGATCGATTCGCAGAGGGTGAGGAGAACGGTGGACACACTGGGGCAGCGGGTTCTCGTGATCGCGTTCGACGGTTGGAACGATGCCGGCGAAGCGGCCTCGTCGGCGGTCGCGCGTCTGCGCGAGGGTGCCGACTACACCGCGGTGCTGTCGGTCGATCCCGAGCTCTACTTCGACTACCAGTACACCCGGCCGCAGATCGCTCTCGAGACCGACGGGTCGCGCACCCTCTCGTGGCCTGAAGCGACCCTCTGGCGTCCGCCCGCCGAATCCGACGGCACGCGTCTGTGGATCCTCACCGGAGTCGAGCCGGCCCGCGCGTGGCAGGCCTTCGCCGCCGAGCTGATCGACGCTGCACTCGCGGAAGACATCACCGGAATCGTGGCACTCGGGTCGATGATGTCGGATGTGCCGCACACGCGGCCGATCTCGATCTTCTCCGGCAGTGAGAACGAGCAGCTTCGGACATCACTCAGCCTCGAGCGACCCACGTACGAGGGCCCGGTCGGCATCCTGAGCGTGTTGACGCTCGCGGCCGAGCAGGCCGGCATCCCGTCGGCGGCACTCTGGGCGTCGATCCCGCACTATGTCGCGGGCCACAGCCCGTCGCCCAAGGCGACGCTCGCGCTGCTTGACCGCCTGTCCGAGCTCACCGGCGCCGAGTTCACGCGCGATGACCTGCCCGCGGCGGCCGTCGCGTGGGAAGCCTCGATCGACGCGGCCGCCGCCGATGACGAGGAGATGACCGAGTACATCCGTCAGCTCGAGCAGACGCGCGACACGTGGGACTCCCCCGAAGCGTCGGGTGACGCCATCGCGCAGGAGTTCGAGCGGTATCTCCGCCGCGACGGCGAAGGGCCGGGCAAGCCGGGCCGGGACTTCCCGCCGCGTCAGTAGGCCTGCAGCACGCCGATGCTCAGCAAGATGATGAGCACGACGCCGAGCGCGAGGCGGTAGATCACGAACGGCAGGAAGCTGCCGCGCTTGAGATACTGCATCAGGAACGCGATGACCGCGAGTCCGACGCCGAAGGCGACTGCTGTGGCGACGGCGGTTTCCACGAGCGTGAAGACCTGCTCGCCCGGCTCTCGCAGCGCCTGCAACAGCTCGTACAGCCCGCTGCCGAAGACCGCCGGCACCGCCAGGAGGAAGGCGACCTCGGCGGCCGCGGGTCGTGTGTAACCGAGCGCCAATCCCATCGTGGTGGTCGCCCCGGAGCGCGAGACCCCCGGAATCAAGGCAAGCGCCTGCGCGAACCCGAGCGCCACGCCGTGCGGGTAGGTGAGGTCTTCCTCGTTGCGCGTGCGGCGGCCGAGAGCGTCGGCGGCCCCGAGCAGGAGACCGAACACGATGAGCACGATCGCGACGAGCCACAGGTTGCGGAACGTGTCGCGGATGACGTCCTGGAAGAGGAAGCCGAGCACTCCGATCGGGATCGTTCCGAGGATGACGATCCACCCCATCCGCGCATCGGGGTCGTTGCGCGGAACGGCGCCGGTCAGTGATCGCGCCCACTGCGCGATGATCCGCATGATCCGACTCCAGAAATACACCAGCACCGCCAATTCGGTGCCGATCTGGGTGATCGCGGTAAAGGTCGCGCCCGGGTCTTGGGCCGACGGCAGCATCTCCCCGGCGATGCGCAGGTGTGCGCTCGACGAGACCGGAAGGAACTCGGTCAGTCCCTGCAGCAGTCCCAGGATGATCGCCTCGATGAGGTGCATGACGGCCTTTCGCGGGGGTTCAGTACGTACGGATCAGATCGGTGAGCACGCGCTGACCGAACACGAGCGCGTCGATCGGGACACGCTCATCCACACCGTGGAACATACCGGTGAAATCGAGCTCCGCGGGAAGGCGCAACGGCGCGAACCCGTATCCGGCGATGCCGAGCTCCGCCAGCGCTTTGTTGTCCGTACCGCCGCCCATGAGGTACGGGACGACGGGAATGCCGGGATCGTGCCGGTCGAGGGCCGCGACCATGGCCTCGACGAGCGCGCCCGAGAACGGTACTTCCAATCCGATGTCACGGTGCGCGATATCGATCTCGATGTCGTCGCCGACGATCCGCTGGATCTCGGCGAGGACCGCGTCCTCCTGTCCGGGGAGCGTGCGCACATCGATCGCGGCAATCGCGGCATCCGGAATGACGTTGTGCTTGTACCCGGCCGTCAACCCGGTCGGATTGGTCGTCGTGCGCAGCGTCGACCGCAGAAACCCGGATGCCGGTCCCGTGCGATCCGCGACGCCATCCGGGTCCGACGGGTCCGCGCCGCAGAGGGCCGCGAGACCGTCGATCGTCTGTTGGGTGGTGTCGGTCAGCTCGACCGGCCACGCCGTGCGTCCGAGGGTCGCCACGGCCTCGGCGAGCCGCGTGACGGCATTGTCCGGGTGGAAACGGCTCCCATGCCCGGCCGTCCCGCGCGCGCGCAGCCGCAGCCAGACGAGGGCCTTCTCCCCCACCTGCAGCAGATAGGCGCGTCGATCACCGACCGGGATCGAGTAGCCGCCGACCTCGCTGATGGCCTCCGTCGCCCCGGCGAACCACTCCGGCCGGTCGCGCACGACGAGTTGCGAGCCTTCGACACCGCCGTTCTCCTCGTCGGCGAAGAAGACGACGATGAGGTCCCGGGCCGGTTGCTCACCGGCACGCAGGAGCTCGGCGACCGAGGTGAGGATCATGGCGTTCATGTCCTTCATATCGACGGCACCGCGGCCCCAGAGCATGCCGTCGCGGACGACCCCGCCGAAGGGGTCGACGCTCCAGTCATCGGCGACCGCCGGAACGACATCGAGATGTCCGTGCAGGACGAGAGCGGGCTTGCTCGGGTCGCGGCCCGGGATCCGAGCCATGACATTCGTGCGCCGGAGGATTGGCTCGTAGTACTCAGGCGTCAGGCCGAGTGACTCGAGGTAGGCGCCGACGTACTCGGCCGCCTCACGCTCACCGTTCGCGCGGCCCTCGCCGTAGTTCGTGGTGTCGAAGCGGATCAGGTCTCGTGCGACCTGGGCGACTTCGGGGAGCTCCTCAGACATGCGCTCCACGCTACCGGCCGCCGTAGGCTTCGCTCCGCCGCGTCCCCGCGTGCACCGGATTCGGATGGATGCCGCGGATGCGGCGTGCGGCGAGCCGCAGCATCCGATTCTGGTGACATTGTCCGAATCCGGTGACCGCACAAAGCCTCCTCCCCCGCGGGCCCGGACGCGGATTTGTCCACCGATCGGTCCGCGTGCGCCGCGGGCTATGGCCGTGCTCGGCAGGGTGGGGCGATGGACCTGACCGCGTGGATCGACGAACGAGGCGGCATCGTGCACCGCCAGACTCTCCTGGATGCCGGAGTCTCGCCGCGCGCGCTCCGCACAGAAATCGCGAACGGCGCCGCCGCTCGTGTCCGCCGGTATTGGGTAGCGACGCCGGCTGCGCCACCCGTTCTGGTGATCGCTGCGGCGCACACCGCGCAGATCTCGTGCATCACCGCGGCGCGTCACTTCGGCTGGTGGATCCCGCCGGACGCAGACGCCCGCATTCACCTGCGAGTTCCTCCCCACGCGCAGACTCCGCTCTCGGAAGACCGTGAGATCGTGACCCATTGGTCGCGCGCCCTGGTCCCGACCAGTCGCACAGCACTGGTTGCGTCGATCTACGACGCACTCGAACATGTCGCCGAGTGTTTGCCGCGCGAGCACGCGCTCGTCATCTGGGAGTCCGGCATCCGCGCCCTGCGCCTGTCAGCGGAGGAGATACGACGCGTCGCTTGGCGGACACCGCGCGCACGCGAGCTCGCTGCGATCATCACCGGCCTGATGGATTCGGGGCTTGAAACGAACTTCGCGACCAGACTCGCGCCCTGGGGCCTCGCCATCCGGGCACAGGTCGTGATCGCGGGGAACGCGGTCGATGCCCTCGTCGGCGACCGACTGGTCGTCCAAATCGACGGCTTCGCGCACCATTCGTCCTCCGCCGACCGAACGCGGGATCTCGCGCACGATCGCGAGCTCATCGCGCGCGGCTACACGGTGCTGCGGTTCTCGTACGTCGAGGTGCTCTACCGCTGGGAACAGGTGGAGCGCGCGATCGCCCGCGCCATCGCCCAGGGATGCCATCTGGCCGCGTGACCTCCGCCGCCCCTGCACCGGATTCGGATGGATGCGGCAGATTCGGATGAGAACAACCCGTGGCACCCGAATCCAGTGACACTCGCCGAATCCGATGTGCCGGGTGGATGCCGGTGTCCGCCGCGGACGCACGAAAAAGGGCCCCTTTCGGGACCCTTTTCGATCTGTGCGCGAGGGGGGACTTGAACCCCCACGCCCTATCCGGGCACTAGCACCTCAAGCTAGCGCGTCTACCTATTCCGCCACCCGCGCAGATCTTTTTTCGGTTTCTCAACCGAAGAACGACATTAGCATGACCCGCGGTCCGCTCAGAAATCGAGGTCAGACCGCGACCCCGAAGGCGAGGCCGAGGGCATAGGTCACCGCGGCCGCGCCGTACCCGATCGCGAGTTGGCGCAGTCCGCGGCGCAGCGGCGGCGCGCCGGAGAGCAAACCGACCATGGCGCCGGTCGCGAGCAACGCGACGCCCACGAGCACGAGCGCGAGCACCACGGCGGCGGTGCCGCTCATGCCGAACAGCCACGGCACGGCAGGGATGATGGCGCCCGAGGCGAAGAACAGGAAGCTGGATCCGGCCGCGCCCAGCGCGCTTCCGACGGTTTCGTGCTCGGCGGACTGCTCGGGAGCGCGCGCGTAGGGAACGGACCGGTCGGCAGCCTGAGCGACCTGGATCACATGCTGCGCGGCCACGAGGGATTCTTCAGCCGCCATCCCGCGGGTGCGGTAGACGAGAGCCAACTCGTTCGCGTCGAGGTCGAGATCGGGCAGCACCTCGTCGGCATCATTGCTCGGCTCCGTGGCATCGAGGAGTTCGCGTTGCGAGCGGATCGAGACGAACTCCCCCGCGCCCATCGACAGCGCCCCGGCGAGGAGGCCGGCGATGCCGCTGAACAGCACGAACTGCGGTGCCACGCCGGTGGCGCCGATACCGAGAACCAGTGCCAGGTTGGAGACGAGCCCGTCGTTCGCTCCGAACACGGCGGCGCGGAATGTTCCCGAGAGGCGGCGGCGGCCGCGGGCGGCGAGGCCGCGCACGACCTCACCGTGGATCCGCTCGTCGGCGACCATGCGCGCCGTCGCGAACGGTTCGCTCTCGTAGGGTGAGCGGCCCTCGGCATTCTGCGCGAGGGCGAGAACGAAGATCGAACCGAAGCGGCGGGCCAGCAGGCCCAGCATCCGCGACCCGGAACTCGCGCGTGGCAATCGCGGCGGTTCGCCCCCGAGCAGTTCGAGCCAGTGGTGCTCGTGGCGCCGCTCGGCGTCGGCGAGAGCCAGCAGGATCTCCCGCTCCTCGCCGTCGCGACGCCGCGCGAGGTCACGGTAGACCTGACCCTCGGCGCGCTCGTCGACGAGGTATTGCGCCCAGCGACGACGATCCCGTGCGGTGGGCTGGACAGGGTGGGGAACACTCACCATCACACGCTAATCCGCAGGTGTTTCGGGCACGGTACGGATGCCGGGATTGCCAGCATTTCGGGCTTCCGAAGCAGGGCCGGTCAGGAGTGCACGCGCCGTCGCAGAACCTCGATACGGGCCTGGAGCTGCGCGACCGTCGCGCGGGCCACTTCGGGCCCGCCGCACACCCGTCGCAGCTCCGCGTGCACTGCGCCGTGCGGCTCACCACTCTGCCGGGCGTACAGTCCGACCAGACTGTTGAGAAGCTGACGCTGCTCCTTGAGGGTGCGATGCAGGGCGGGCGGCAACCCCGGATCCATGGCATCCGACGAGACCTCTGTCGTGGCGGCACCCGACTCCCCCGCTTCGCGCACTCGGCGATGACGCGATTGTCGGGATTGCCGCTGCATCAGCAGTTCGTGCACGTGTTCGGGCTCGAGCAGGCCCGGAAGCCCGAGGAACTCTTCCTCTTCGGGTGTACCGGGAACCGCGAGCTGGCCGAATTCCCGACCGTCGAACAGCACCCGATCGAAGTGCGCGACGGATCCGAGCGCCTGGTAGGAGAATTCCTGCTCGAGCTCATCGGAGGCCTTCTCTTCGCGTTCCGCATCGGCGAGGAGGTCGTCGTCGAGGAGGCCGTCGTCGTCCTTCTCGCGGTCGAGCGCGTGGTCGCGTTCGCGTTCCATTTCGCCCGCGAGCGCGAGCAGTTGCGGGACGTTCGGGAGGAAGATCGATGCCGTCTCACCGCGCCGACGCGCGCGCACGAAGCGCCCGATGGCTTGCGCGAAGAACAGCGGCGTCGACGCGCTCGTCGCGTACACGCCCACCGCGAGCCGCGGGACATCGACACCCTCCGACACCATCCGCACGGCGACCATCCATCGCGACGTCGATTGGGCGAATGTCTCGATCCGGCCGGAGGCGGCCTTGTCATCGGAGAGCACGACGGCGGGCTGTTCGCCGGTGATGTCCCGGAGGATCGCGGCATAGGCCCGGGCGGCGGTCTGATCGGTCGCGATGACGAGACCACCGGCATCCGGGATGTCTTCGCGTACTTCGGACAGCCGTCGATCGGCGCTGCGCAACACCGCCGGAATCCAGTCGCCTTCCGGATCGAGAGCGGTCCGCCACGCCTGCGCCGTGACGTCCTTCGTATTGTCCTGACCGAGGTGCGCCTCGAGCTCGTCGCCCGCTTTCGTGCGCCAGCGCATCTTCCCGGCGTAGACCAGGAACAGGACGGGGCGCACGACACCGTCAGCGAGCGCGCGGCCGTAGCCATAGTTGTAGTCCGTGCGCGACAGACGGATGCCTTTGTCGTTCGGGTGATATTCCACGAACGGAATAGGAGCGGTGTCGCTGCGGAACGGCGTGCCGGACAGGAGGAGTCGGCGCGTTGCGCGCCCGTACGCGTCGCGCAGCGCCTCTCCCCAGCTGAGGGCGTCACCCCCGTGGTGGACCTCGTCGAGCACGACGAGCGTGCGTGCTTCGATCGTCAGCCTCTGGTGGACCGAAGACTTCACCGCGACCTGCGCGTACGTCACGGCGGCGCCGTGGTAGTGCCGAGCCGGCGCGTGCTGCCGATTGCTGAACCGAGGATCCAGGCGGATACCGACCCGCGCTGCCGCATCGGCCCACTGCGTCTTCAGATGTTCGGTGGGTGCGACGACGACGATCCGATCGATCACGCCACGACGCAGCAACTCGCTGGCCAAACGCAACGCGAACGTCGTCTTGCCGGCGCCGGGGGTCGCCGCCGCGAGGAAGTCCCGCGGGCCCTTGCCGACACCATCCGGCCCGTCGGCATCGAAGTACGCCTCGAGCGCCTCGGCCTGCCAGGCACGCAGATTCTGCGCGGTTCCCCACGGTGCCCGCTGTGGGAACGCAGGCGAGAGATGCTCGGCTGCAAAGCTGCCGAAATGCTCCTGCTCGTCCGCGTCCACGAGTGACCACCCTAAGCGCTGGGACGGACACGGTAGCCTCGAAGTGACCACAAGTCAGGAGAGTCATGGCGAAGAACGAACCCACGCCGGATCAGCACCGCACGCCGTATGTGCCCAATGAGACGGCGCACCCGTGGCGACGGATGGTCTCGATCGGTGACTCGTTCACGGAGGGCATCGGTGATCCGATTCCCGGCACCGTCGATGAGCATCGCGGATGGGCTGATCGGGTCGCGGAGGTACTCGCAGAACAGGTCGACGACTTCGCCTACGCGAATCTCGCTGTCCGCGGAAAGCTCATCGGGCAGATCATCGCCGACCAGGTCGAACCGGCGCTCGCGCTCAGCCCCGATCTCATCACGTTCTCGGCCGGCGGCAACGACGTCCTCCGTCCCGGAAGCGACCCGGATGCTGTCGCGCAGCGATTCGAGGATGCCGTCGCGCGGCTGTGCTCGCAGGGAGCGACGGTCGTCGTGTTCACGGGCATCGACACGGCGTTCACACCGGTCTTCCGTGGAATCCGCGGTCGTGTCGCGATCTACAACGAGAACATCCGCGCGATCGCCGACCGCTACGACTGCATCGTGGCCGATCAATGGGCGCTCAAAGAGATCCAGGACATGCGGTTCTTCGACGACGACCGTCTCCACATGAACGCTCTCGGTCACCACGAGGTCGCGCGCATGGTGCTCCGCGCGCTCAACGTGCCCAACGACCTCGCGCCGATGCAACCCGATCCGGTCCCGCGCATGACGTGGCGGTCCGCTCGCGCCGGCGATCTCGTGTGGGCACGCGCCCACCTCGTGCCGTGGGTGCTGCGTCGGCTCCGTCATCAGTCCTCGGGAGACAACATCACCGCCAAGCGTCCGGATGCCGGCCCCGTCGGCATGCCGGTGGTCACCGAGGCGCCCGCGCGCGACCGCTCCGCCGGGCCCGGCTCGCGGACCTGACGAGCCCTCAGGGACGCAGCGCCCAGAGCGCGACGGCAGCCGCCGCCGCCACGTTCAGCGAATCCACTCCCCCGGCCATCGGGATCGTGACGACGCTGTCGGCGGCTTCGAGCGCGCGACGTGACAGACCGTCGCCTTCGGCCCCCATCAGCAGAGCGACACGTTCCGGCCGGCTCGCGACGAAGTCGTCGAGGGGCACCGCCTTCTCGTTCAGTGCGAGAGCCGCGACATGCATTCCCGCATCGGTGAGGATGCCGCGGGCATCCCGCCAGGCCGGCATCCGCGTCCACGGAATCTGGAAGACCGTGCCCATGCTCACCCGCACGCTCCGCCGATAGAGCGGATCGGCGCAGCGCGGGCTGATCACTACCGCGTCCGCTCCCAGCCCTGCCGCCGCACGGAAGGCCGCTCCCACGTTCGTGTGGTCGACGATGTCCTCGAGGATCAGCACGAGACGCGCGTCGGCGATCACCTCCGGCATCGGCAACAGTGCGGGGCGGTGCATGGCGGCGAGAGCACCGCGGTGGACCGCGTACCCGGTCAGATCTTCGGCCACGGCATCCTCGACGACGAAGATCGGCGCATCGCCGGCGAGGTCGCGCACGTCGTCGAGCCACTTCTCCTGCACGAGGAATGACCGCGGGCGATGGCCCGCAGCCAACGCGCGGGAGATGACCTTGGCCGATTCCGCGATGTAGAGGCCCCCGGCGGGTTCGAGGATGCGCCGGAGCGCCACATCGGTCAGGTTGCGGTAGTCCGCCAACCGATCATCGGTGGGTTCGGCGATCCTGAGGACGGGCATGGCTCCATGGTGACACGGCATCCGTAACATCCCGGAAAAGCAGGACGCGTAGGCTCGGCCCCGGAGAGGATGGGATGTCCACCGTGCTCGAGTTGGATCCACAGGCGACCGCTGCCGTCGGCCGCGCGATCGACGCGCTCGCCGGGCGCCGCATCGCCATCCTCACCGGCGCGGGCGTGTCGACCGATTCCGGCATCCCCGACTACCGCGGAAAAGGCGCTCCGACGCGCACTCCCATGACCGCGCAGCAATTTCTGGCGAGCGATTCCGCCCGCCGTCGCTACTGGGTGGGCAGTCACCTCGGCTGGAGCGCGTTCGCGGCATCCGCCCCGAACGACGGCCACACCGCGCTGGCAGATCTCGAACACCATGGCGTCGCGAGCGGCATCATCACGCAGAACGTGGATGGACTGCACCTGCGCGCCGGCAGTCGCCGCGTGGTCGAACTGCACGGCACGATGCGCCGCGTGTTCTGCACCCACTGTGGACAGGTGTTCGACCGACGTGATCTCGCGGTACGGGTGGAAGCCGACAACCCGTGGATCACGGTGCCCGAGAATGTCGAGCTGGGCCCGGACGGTGACGTGCTGCCGTCATCGAGCGAGGGGTTCATCGTCCCGGATTGCTCGATCTGCCAGGGCATGCTCAAACCCGACGTCGTCTTCTTCGGCGAGTACATCCCGATCGAGAAGTTCCAGGAGGCGGAGCAACTCGTCCGCTCGAGCGACGCGCTCGTCATCGCCGGATCGTCGTTGGTCGTCAATTCCGGCATCCGGCTCCTCGAACGCGCGCGACGCCGGAAACTGCCCGTCGTGATCATCAACCGCGGGCAGACGAGGGCGGACGCGCGGGCGACGGTCAAGGTGGATGCCGGCACGACAGAGGTACTCCGGGCGCTGGCTCGTGCGCTCCCTGCCCTGCGCTGAGCGGACCTCTCTCGCTGCCAGGCGGCGTAGGCTCGAACCGTGACAACGCTGCTGCTGGTGCGCCATGGTGAGACCGACTGGAACGCGGCGCGCCGTATTCAGGGATCGACCGACATTGCGCTCAACGACACCGGACGCGCGCAAGCACGCGAGACGGCCGCGGTACTCGCCGAGCGCTTCGCCGGCGTGAACCCGCTCGTGGTGTCCAGTGATCTGTCGAGAGCGCGCGAGACCGCGGAGATCATCGCTGCGGCTCTCGGCACCGATCTTGCGCACACGTATCCCCAGTTGCGTGAGCGCGCCTATGGCGTCGCCGAGGGCCTGTCCATCGAGGAATACCACGAGAAGTTCGGCGTGTGGGACCGTGAGAATGTGCCGGATGCCGAGACCTCCCCCCAGCTCCGCCGACGTGCGGTGGGGGCGGTCCGCCGCGTCGTGCGCGACGCCCGGCGGCTCCACTCTCCGCGGGACGTGCCGGTGATCGCGGTGTCCCACGGCGCGCTCATCTCCCAGCTCATCCGGCACGCGAGTGGTGACACCCTGCCGCTCGTGGGTGAACGCCTCGCGAACGCATCGACGCACGAGTTCCTGGTCGAGCGCCACCACCTGAGCGTCCGCTCGTACGCCGCCGTGCCTATCGGCTGATCCTGCGTCGCGGGGTCGCGTAAGGCCGCATCCGCGGCGGGATGCGGCGCGTACTGCCCCCTCAGCAGCGTACGGGCGCCGTCGCTACGCCCGGGCGAGCACCGACCGCGCGTGGCGGAGGATGGGCTCGTCGACCATACGGCCCTCGAATGCGAACACACCGCGCTCGCCCGCGGCGGCAGCAAGGACGCCCCGGGCCCACGCGATCATCGCCTCGTCCGGACGATAGGCGGCGCGGATCGTCTCGACCTGGGCCGGATGGATGCACGCGCTCGCCGCGAATCCGCTCGCGGCCGCATCCTGCCCTTCGCGCCGGAGCCCCTCGTCATCTGCGATGTCGAGGTGTACCGCATCGATCGCCGGCTTCCCCGCGGCGCCGGCAGCCAACAGCACTCGCGCACGGGCGTGACGGGCGACATCGCGGTAGAGACCCCGCGAATCACGGCTGGACGTGCCACCGAGCGATGCGATCAGGTCGTCCGCCCCCCACATGAGGGCGATGACGTTGTCGAGCCGGGCGATCTTCTCCGCCGCGACGACGCCGGCAGCGGTCTCGCACAGCGCGATCACGGCGAAGCGCGGATCCACGCGCGACATGTGTGTGGGAGAGGAGGCCTTCGCGAGCATGATCGTGCGGAAATCGGTCTGCGACAGGGTGGCGATGTCGGCGTCGAAGTCCGCTGTGCCCAACGGGTTGACGCGGACGATGACTCGTGCCGGGTCGAGGTGCGCAGCGATGAGTGCGCCGCGCGCGGCGGCTTTCGCACCGGGGGCAACGGCGTCCTCCATGTCGAGGATGACGGTATCCGCTCTCGCCATGGCCTTCGCGAAGCGCTCGGGACGGTCTGCGGGGCAGAAGAGCAGCGCCGGACCGAACCCCGTTCTCATGCCGGTGCCCCCTCGGGCCGACACCACATGAGGGCGACCCGTGTCGCGGTCGCGACGACGTCGCCGTTCTGGTTGCGCCCGGTGTGCCGCATCGTCACGACGCCCTGGCCGGGGCGCGAGGACGATGGGCGGGCATCGATGATCTCCGTCTCGGTCGTGAGCGTGTCACCCGCGAAGAGCGGATGCGGGAAGGAGATGTCCGACAGGGCGACTTGCGCCACGAGTGTGCCCTGTGTGAGCTGTGACACGGAGGCCCCGACCATCGTCGCGAGCGTCCACATCGAGTTGACGAGACGCTGGCCGAACGGCTGGGTGGCCGCGTACGCGGCATCCATGTGCAGTGCCTGCGTATTCATCGTGAGCGAGGAGAAGAGCACGTTGTCGGTCTCCGTGACCGTTCGCCCCGGACTGTGGCGATAGCGTGCCCCGACCACGAACTCTTCGACGTAGAGGCCACGCTGGACGATGTCGGTCATCGCGTGTCCCCCGCCGTGAGACCGAGTGCGCGCGCGATGACGAGGAGCTGCACTTCGGTCGTCCCCTCGCCGATCTCGAGGATCTTCGAGTCACGGAAGTGGCGCGCCACCGCGTATTCGTTCATGAACCCGTTGCCGCCGAAGATCTGGGTGGCATCCCGCGCGTTGTCCATCGCGGCGTCGCTCGCGGTGAGCTTGGCGATCGCGGCTTCCGTCTTGAACGGCAGGCCTCGGTCGCGGAGCCGCGCGGCGTGGAGCCATGCGAGCCGCGCGTTGTGGACCCGCATCTGCATCCGCGCGATCTGGAACTGGATCGCCTGTCTGCCCGCGAGCGGTTCCCCGAACACGCGTCGGGTGTGTGCGTAATCGATCGCCGCTTCCAGGCATCCTTCCGCCGCTCCCGTCGACAGCGCGGCGATCGCGATGCGTCCTTCGTCGAGGATGTGCAGGAAGTGGGAGAAGCCTCGCCCCCGCGCGCCGAGAAGGTTCCCTTCGGGCACGCGCGCCGATGCGAAGGACAGGGGATGAGTGTCGGACGCATGCCAGCCGACTTTGTCGTACGCGGGCCCCACCGTGAATCCCGGGGTTCCCGACGGGACGATGATCGTCGAGATCTCCTTGCGCCCGTCCTGCTCCCCCGTGACGGCCGTGACCGTGACGAAGCGCGTGATCGGTGTTCCCGAGTTCGTGATGAACTGCTTCGCGCCGTCGATGACCCACTCGCCGTCGTCGAGCCGTGCGGTTGTCCGCGTGGCCCCGGCGTCCGACCCCGCCTCGGGCTCCGTCAGCCCGAAGCCCGCGAGAGCGCGGCCGGAGAGGAGGTCGGGCAGCAGTTCGGCGCGTTGCGCATCGGTGCCGAAGCGGAAGACCGGCATGGCGCCGAGGCTCACGCCGGCTTCCAGAGTGATCGCGATCGACTGGTCGACGCGCGCCAGCGCCTCGATCGCCAGCCCGAGCGCGACATAGTCGCCCCCCTGTCCGCCGGCATCCTCGGGGAAAGGGAGACCGAACAGGCCCATCTCCCCCATCTGAGCGACGACCGGCATCGACAGGGTCTTGGTGCGATCCGCGTCGTATGCCTGCGGGGCGACCACCTCATCGGCGAATGTCCGCACCAGGGCGGCGAGCTCGCGCTGGTCCTCCGTCAGGCCGTACGTGGACAAATCCAGCGCTCCCATGCCATCTCCTTCGATGTCTGCGGATGCCGAGAACGGCGCCTGCTGGCGCGCCCGCGCGGCTATGGGTTAGTGTTCATTAACCCGAGCGTCATCAGGTTAGCGAGGATTAACTGGAATGGCAACGACATCCCCCACCGCAGACGCCACCGCCCGTGAGCGCGCGAAGGTCGACCGCCACGACGCCCTGCTCCGCGAAGCCGCGCGCCTGTTCGCCGCGCGGGGCTTCGACGGCGTGAGCCTGGAAGACCTCGGGTCCGCGGTCGGGGTCACCGGCCCTGCGGTCTATCGCCACTTCGCCAGCAAACGCGCTCTCCTCGGAGCAATCCTCGTGCGCGCAAGCGAAGACCTTCTCAGCGGTGGACAAGCCGTCGTGAGCGAGCCGGCTGATCCCGGGGCGCACCTGCGTGCCCTCGTCGGATTCCACGTGACGTTCGCGCTCGCCGACGCCGACGTCATCCGCGTGCACGATCGAGACCTGCCGCATCTCAGCGATGAAGACCGGCACCGTGTGCGGCGACTTCAGCGCGAGTACGTTGAACTGTGGATCGTCGTCCTCGGTCTGCTGCATCCGGACCGTTCGCCCGATGAGCTGCGTGTGCGTGCACACGCCGGATTCGGGCTCATCAATTCGACGCCGTACAGCGTGCGCGCCTTGGCGAAGGCGCCCCGAAATGCGGTCGTGCACGATGTGCTCTCGGCCATGACGCTCGCCGCACTGCGCGACTAGCCGAGGAGCATCGCCCGCCCAGGCTCGCGCAGCACGTCGCCCACCGCCGCGAGGAACCGGGATCCCTGTTCTCCATCGACCAGACGGTGGTCGAACGACAGGCTGAGGGTCATGACATCGCGCAGCACGATCTCGCCGCGGTGCTCCCAGGGACGTGAGCGCACGGCTCCCACCCCGAGAATTCCGGCCTCCCCCGGGTTCAGGATCGGTGTGCCGGCGTCGACCCCGAAGACCCCGAAGTTCGTGATCGAGAACGTGCCTCCGGTGAGAGCCGACAGCGGAGTGCGGCCCGTACGGGCCGTGGCGGCGAGCTCGCCGATCGCGTCGGCCAGCTCCACGAGCGTGAGTCGTTCGGCATCGGTCACGTTCGGCACGATGAGTCCACGCTCGGTGGCCGCGGCGATTCCGAGGTTGACATAGTGATGCTGCACGATCTCGGCTGCTCCGGCGTCCCATCGGGAGTTCAGCGACGGCTCGTGGCGCAACGCGAGACAGGCGGCCTTCGCCACGACCGCCAACACGCCGATGCGATGGCCCTCGAGGCGCCGATCGGCGCGAAGGTCTGCGAGCAGCCGGCTCGTCTCGGTCACATCGATCTCGAGGAAGCATGTGACGTGCGGCGCGGTGAAGGCGCTGCGCACCATGGCCTCCGCGGTGTGCTTGCGCACTCCGCGAATCGGTGTGCGGGTCTCGCGCCGGCTATCCGTGGTGGGTGCGGATGCCGGCACCTCTGCCGGAGTGGCGTGCTGAGCCGCGTACCGCTCAACGTCCTCACGCCCGATGACGCCGGTGACCCCCGTGGCTTCGATCAGGGAAAGGTCGACGCCGAGCTGTTTCGCCAGCGCCCGCACCGGCGGCGTCGAACGCGGACGCTCGTGCCGCACCTCGGCGGGCGCGGGCGGCAGAACATCGTGGGGCGCCGCGACGAGGACGTCGGTGTCGGATGCCGACACCGACGCGAGGGAGCGCACCCGACGTTGCGGTCGCCCGCTGGCACGGGGAGTCGCCCCGTACCCGACGAGGTTCGGCGGGATCACCTCGTCGTCGTCGTCGTCGACGACGCCTTCCATGGCTCCGGCCACAGCGGGGACATCGATCGAGATGAGGAGCTCGCCGACCGCGATGACCTCACCGGGCGCTGCGTGCAACGTGCGCACGGTTCCGGCGAACGGCGACGGCAGCTCGACGATCGCTTTCGCGGTCTCGACTTCTGCGATCGGCTGGTTGAGGGTGACGATGTCGCCGACGGCGACGAGCCACTGCACGATCTCGGCTTCCGGGAGGCCCTCGCCCAGATCGGGGAGACGGAACTCGGCGGTCATCGGGAACTCCCCTCCCTCGGTGCGAGATCGTCGTCGGCCACTGCGCTGAGACTGTGCGGCCGGTCCAGGACCCGGTCGACGGCATCGAGGATCCGATCGAGATCGGGGAGATGGTGCCGCTCGAGCTTGGCGGGCGGATACGGGATGTCGTGCCCGGTCACCCGCAGCGGCGGCGCTTCGAGGTACGAGAAACACTGTTCTGTCACACTCGCGATGACCTCCGCGCCGACTCCGGCTTCCCCACCGGCCTCGTGGGTCACCACCATCCGCCCGGTCTTGCGGACGGATGCCGCGACGGTGCGATAGTCGACCGGGGAAATCGACCGGAGGTCGATGACCTCCAGCGAGATGCCGTCGTCCTCTGCGGCGAGTGCGGCATCCATCGCGGTGCCCACCTGCGCACCGTAGGTCACGATCGTCGCGTCACTGCCCTCGCGCACCACCCGAGCGAGCCCCATCGGGGCGGCATCGGCGATATCGCCGTCCAGGTCGACGTCGCCTTTCGCGTGATAAAGGCGCTTGGGCTCGAAGAACACGACCGGGTCATCGCTCGCGATCGCCTGCTGCAGCATCGTGAACGCATCCTGCGGGTTGGACACGGCGACCACGCGCAGCCCGGCGGTGTGCACGAAGTACGCCTCGGGCGACTCGGAGTGATGCTCGGCCGCTCCCACACCGCCGGCCCAGGGGATGCGGATCGTCAACGGCATCTTCACGCGCCCCGCCGTGCGGTAGTGCAGCTTCGCGACCTGACAGACGATCTGATCGAAGGCGGGGTACACGAATCCGTCGAACTGGATCTCCACGACCGGCCGAAATCCCCGGAAGGCGAGGCCGACCGCCGTGCCCACGATGCCCGACTCCGCCAGCGGGGTGTCGATCACCCGGCGAGGGCCGAACTCGTCGAGCAGGCCGTCGGTGATGCGGAACACCCCACCTAAGGCGCCGATGTCCTCGCCCATCAACAGCACACGGTCATCGCTCTTCATCGCGCGGTGCAGTCCGGCGGTGAGTGCCTTGCCCATCGTCATCTGCGTCATTGTCCCGCCTCCTCGACGGCCGCGAATCCGTCGAGATACGCGGCGAAGCGGCGACGCTCGCGCTCGATCCCACTGTGGGGTTCGGCATAGACGTGATCGAGGACCTCCAGCGGCGGGCGACTCGTGGCCGTGAGCACGACGCTGCGCATCTCGGCCGCGAAGTCATCACCGGCTACGGCGATCTCAGCCACGAACGCATCGTCGAATGCGTCTTCGGAACGCAAGTAGGCCTCGAGCCGGGTCAGTGGATCGCGTGCACGCCAGCGTTCGAGCTCCGCTGCCTGGCGGTACCGGGTGGGGTCGTCTGAGGTCGTGTGGGGACCCATCCGGTAGGTGACAGCCTCGAGAAACACGGGTCCGCGACCGCGGCGTGCGTGGTCGAGCGCCCACCGCATCGCGGCAGTGCAGGCCAGCACGTCGTTGCCGTCGAGGCGCAGACTCGGGATGCCGAACCCGGGTGCACGCCCGGCGAGCGGGAAGCGCGACTGCACCGTGACGGGCTCTGAGATCGCCCACTGATTGTTCGAACAGACGAAGACGACGGGCGCTGCAAACGACGACGCGAAGATCATCGCCTCGTTGACGTCGCCCTGACTCGTCGCTCCGTCGCCGAAGTAGGCCACGGCAACCTGATCGGTTTCGTCGCGCTGAATGCCCATGGCATAGCCGACCGCGTGCAGTGTCTGGGCGCCGATGATGATCTGGGGCGTGGCCATGTGAAGCTTCTGCGGGTCGAACGTGCCGTGCATTTCGCCGCGCCATCCGAGGACCAGGTCCGCCGGGCGTGCACCGCGCATGGTGAGCACGCCGACTTCCCGGTAACTCGGGAAGAGGAAGTCGTCGAGCCGAGCGGCGCGTGCCGTGCCCACCTGAACAGCCTCTTGCCCGTGCGCGGGCGCCCACAGGCCGAGATGGCCTTGACGCTGCAGCGCGACTCCCTCCGCGTCGATCCGTCGGACGAGCGCCATATCGCGGTACATGCCGCGGAGTGCCTCCGCGTCCAGGTCGGTGACCCACCGATCCATTTGGGGATCGGATCGCCGTTCACCGCTCGGAGTCAGCAGCACAGCCAGATCGTCGAGATCGGCGTCGCGGGAGGTGGGCGGGGTCAGGGTGTACGTCATCGTCGTCCCTTCTGTTTTCCGGCCGCAGGTCTCGTGAACCGGGGGCCGTTGCAGAGCGTCGGCCTCATCGCCGACGGAGTCGAGGCTACGTCGACATCGCACCTCGCTCAAGCATTCGGCAGTGGGTTGAGCATGTTGCGTAACACGCGCGTGTTCACCCTGTTATGGTTGGGCACTATGGGACTCCTCGACCACGTAGATCTGGAGCTGTTGAACGCGCTGGCCGATGATCACCGCGCCACCGTCGTCGCTCTGGCCGACCGTCTCGGACTCTCTCGCAACACGGTTCAGGCGCGCATGGCGAAGCTCGAGCGATCAGAGGTTTTCCTGTCGTTCGAACGTGCCATGTCACCCAAAGCGCTGGGTCTCCCGATCGAAGCCATGATCAGCATCACCGTGCATCAAGCCGATCTCCCGCGCATCACGGCCGAGCTCGCGGAACTGCCCGAAGTCCTGCAGGTGCACGGACTGAGCGGCCAGATCGACCTGCTGGCCCGCGTCGCCGCGCGCGATACGCAGCACCTGTTCGAGGTGGATGCCCGCATCCTCTCCATCGAGGGCGTCGAGCGCACCGAAACCTCCCTCGTCATGGGCGAAGTCATCGGCTATCGCGTGCGTCCTCTGCTGGAATCGGTGCGAGCGGAATCACTTCGACCGGAGTCAGCACCGCGCTCGTCGTGACGGCATCCATCTCGGCGGCATCCATGCGCACCAGGACGACGCCGACGAGGATCAGCGCACCACCGACGAACTGGATGGGCGCGGGAGTCTCGCCCAGCAGCAACCACGCGAAGGCGAGAGCGAAGAGCACCTCGGAGAGCCCGATGAACGAGGCCAGCCGGGAGCCGATGCGCGGCACCGCCATGACGCCGAGCGCATAGCCGAGGGTCGTCCCGACGGCGCCGACCCACAGCAACGGCAGGAGGCCCGGCATCTCGATACCGCGGAAAGCGACCGTGACGTCAGGGGCTGCGAACGGCAGGATGCCGGTGACCGCGAGTGCGGCCATGAACAGTGCGCCGACGAGCAGTCCACCCGACGCGAGGGCGAGTGGCGGCAGGTCATCGCCCGTCCGCTCGGACATGACGAAGTAGGCGCAGACGCAGACTGCCGCAGCGAGCGCGAGGATCGTGCCCAGCAGGTCGAAGCGTGCCCCGGCGATGTCGACGACCAGGATGAGCCCGACGACGGCGACGGCCGAACCGCCGAGAACCAGTCGCGACGGCGTGCGTCGCGTTCGGAACCAGACGAAGGCGACCAGCATGACCGGGGCGAGGTATTGGATCAGCAGCGCGACCGCGACCGGCATCCGTTGCATCGCGGTGAAGAAGAAGAGCTGGCATCCCGCGACCGGGATGAGTCCGAAGGCCAGCAGCGACCAGCCGTGCCGGCGCAGGAACGATCGTTCACGGAGCACCGTCCGCACGAGCACGGGCGAGAGGATGAGGCCGGCGAGGCCCATCCGCACGATGAGCGCGGCCGACAGTGACCACCCGGCCTCCAGGAGGGGCTTGACCAGCGGCCCGCTCGACGAGAACGCGAGTGCCGAAACGACCGCCATGACGATACCCGCGCTGCGATGGACCGTCACGCGGGCGGGCTGCGCGATCAGAAGCGGGGTGGAAGCCGTGTGTGTCACCAGCGGTCTGCGTTCTACTGAGACAGGATCGAATCGACCTGTCAGGGGTGTGAGATGCTTACACTAATGACGGTACTGCCACCGACAGTCAGGAGTCAACGTGGTCTTCATACATGACACCGAAATGTCGCTGCGCGCCGCTGCCGCGCTGGTGAACACCCTGCCGGACATCGACACCGACGGCGTTGATCGGCTCGTTTCTCGGACAGACCTGGACGCGTACTTCGACGAATACGCGTATACAGGGACTTTTCACCGCGACGACGATGAGCTCCACACCGTGCGAGGCAACCGTGCACGTCTGCGAGAGCTGTGGAGCGTCGATCGCACCGCCGCCGTGCCGCTGGTCAACGCGATGCTGCGTGACGGTCAGGCGCTCCCCCAGCTCGTGATCCACGACGGATTCGACTGGCACATCCACGCCACCGAGCCGGATGCTCCCCTGTCCGTCCGCATGCTCGTCGAGTCCGCGATGGCGTTCGTCGATGTCATCCGTTCCGACCAGTGGGACCGCGTGCGCCGCTGCGAGGCGGACGACTGCGAGGCGGTCTACATCGACTTCTCGAAGAACGGATCCAAGCGCTACTGCGACACGGGCAATTGCGGCAACCGCATGAACGTCATCGCGTACCGTCGGCGGAAGGCTGAAGAAAGCGCATGATCGCGGCGGCGGCTTCGCGCGGCTTCTCGTAGTGGATCAGGTGGCCGACGCCCGTGATTTCGACGAGTTCGGCGTCCGGGAAGAGCGTCTGCAAGTGCCGCTCCGCCTCGATCGGAGTGATGTCGTCGCGGTCCGCCGCGATCAAGAGCGTCGGCTGGGTGATCCGGGGCGCGAAGGCGCGGACATCGTGGGACACCGAGGCGATGAAGGCCTCGTGGAGCACATCACGGTCGGCGAACCGCGAGAAGTAGGTGTCGTGCTGATCGTGGATGAAGGTGCGCAGCCCCGCATCCTTCGTCTTGGCCATCGAGGCGCTCATGACCCGGACGATGAGTCGGTTGCGAAGAAGAGCCTCACCCAGGGGCGTGGGCAGCCGTGCTCCCGCCCAGTAGTAGAAGACCGCGAGCCGCGTGAGGAGCCCTCTCGGGCCTTCGAGTGCCGGTGCACCGATCGGGTTGACCAGGATGACCCGCGGCGTCTGCAGGCCGCCCGCGACAGCCCCGGCAACCACGATCGAGCCGAACGAGTGGCCGAGGATGACGGCGCCCGGTGCGACGGCATCCACGAAATCGTGGAGCCAGTCGACGTACGTCTGCAACGTGTGCGGTACGGCCGGGAGCGGGGCGGTCTCACCGAAGCCGGGGAGGTCGGGAGAAATGACGCGGATGCCGTCGAGATACGCGACGACAGGATCCAGTCCATGGTGCTCACCGCGGTACCCGTGCACAGCGACCAGCGTGGTGTGAGCGTCGGCATCGCCGTAGACCCAGTAGGACGTGGTCCCTCCGCGCACGGTGACCTCGTGGCGCTCCACGGGGATCTGCGCGAGACGAACGGCGTAGGGAGACGGAACGACCATCCGTCGAGTCTACGAGCGCGGCGTGGCCTCCCCGTCATGTCGGAGGCACGCTCTAGCGTCGAATCATGCAGTCCTGGCACCCCGAGCCGCTCTCGCTCTTCGACGACGATCTCTTGGTCGCCGCTGATGCCTCGGTGACAGTGGCGCCCACGCACTGGGCGGACACCGTCGGTGTGTTCGACCTGGAAACGACCGGTGTCGACGTGACTGTCGATCGCGTCGTCACGGCGCATGTCGGCCTCCTCGGGCCCGGCGGTGTCGCCCTGCGCGCGCAGTCGTGGCTCGCCGACCCCGGTATCGAGATCCCGGAAGGCGCATCGGCGATCCACGGCATCAGGACGCATCACGCCCGCGAGCACGGACGTCCCGCCGCGGAGGTCGTGGCCGAAGTCGTCGCCGCGCTCCGCGACCTCTTGGATGCCGGCATCCCCGTGGTCGCGTACAACGCACCGTATGACTTTTCGCTCCTGAAGTATGAGGCGCTCCGACACGGCATCGAGCCGATCGCCGACCCGTGGCCGGTGATCGACCCGCTCGTTCTCGACAAAGCACACGACCGATATCGCAAGGGAAAGCGCACGCTCGAAGTCGTCGCCGCCCACTACGCGGTCGAATTGACGGGTGCGCACGATGCCGCCGCCGACGCGATCGCCGCGGGCCGCGTCGCTCAGGCACTCGCCGGGCGCTTCGCACTACCGGCCGACGTGCGGGAACTGCACACGCAGCAGATCGGCTGGGCGCGCGATCAGGCCGACAGCCTCACCGAGTACTTCATCCGCGTCGGTCGCCTCGATCCGGCCGAGCGGCTCGACGGGGCCTGGCCGATCCGCTGAACGTCAGTCGCGCTGTCGTGCGGGGTCACCTGTGGCCGCATCCTCGCCCTGATGCGACACCACCTGCCCCGCGAAGACCCAAACGAGGGTGATGCGCGGGGTTCAGGTACCGAAGGGTGCGCGCGTCGCGATCACTGTCACGAGCCGCTCGACGGCGAACACCGGATCGCGCGATGCGCCCTTGACTTCGGCGTCCGCACGGGCCGCAGCCTGGATCGCCATGCCGAGTGTCGCTTCGTTCCAGCCCGTGAGGTCTCGTCGCGCGCGGTCGACCTGCCAATCCTTCATGCCGATGCGCGCGGCCAGCGCGCCGGACGATTCCCGCGACCCGGCGACGCGGGCCATCGTGCGCAGCTTCATCGCGATCGCAGCCACGAGCGGCACAGGATCGGCACCACTCGCGAGCGCGTGGCGCAACGTGATCAGCGCCTCGCCGTAGCGTCCGGCGATCGCCGTATCGGCTACCGCGAAGGCGGAGGTTTCCACGCGCCCCCCGTAGTACCGGGTGACGATGGTCTCGTCGATGTCACCGGCGACGTCGGCGATGAGCTGCTGGCAGGCGGCCGCGAGTTCGGTGACATCATCGGCGAAGGCGCTCACCAGGGCCCGGAGCGCGTTCGGGGCGATCCGCCGCTGCGCTGTCTGGAATTCTCCCGCGGCGAAGTCGAACTTGTCCGAATCGCGCTTGATCGCCGGAACCGCAATCTCGATGCCTCCGCCCGTACCGCCGCGGATCGCATCGAGGAGCTTCTTGCCGCGCACGCTCGCCCCGGTGTGGCGGAGCGTCACGGTCGCCCCGTCCTGCGGAGCTTCGAGGTAGGCGAGCGCTTCGGTCAGGAACGCATCGGAGCACTTCTCCACCCCGGCCACCCGCACCAGTCGCGGTTCGCCGAACAGCGACGGCGACGTCAGCGTCAGCAAACTGCCGGACGTATAGTCATCGGCACGCAGGTCGGAGACTTCTACACTCGGATCTTCGGCGCGCAGGTAGTCGCGGATGCCGGCGACAGCCCGTTCGGCGCAGACTTCCTCGGGCCCGGACACCAGCACGATCGGCGCCGGCTGAGGCGCACGCCATGACACCTGCGGGATCGCGGACGAGGAGCGTCCGGTGGGGCGGCGGGGGGCAGGCGGCATCGTCCCAGCCTAGCCACCGGCACCGACAGGATCGGCACCGGCCTCGACCGGCTCGGCCCGCCAGAGGCGCAGTGCGCCGCCTTCCGTCCACACGGCCGCGGTGCCGCCCTGGTCGGTGCGGATGACCCGGGCCCGGTCGTCGTGCAGGAATCCGAGTGTTTCGGCACGGGGGTGACCGTAGGTGTTCTCGCCGACAGAGATCAAGGCGATCGCGGGCAGGGCGCCGGCATACAACGCAGGATCCTGGTCGGCGCTGCCGTGGTGGGCGACCTTGACCACGGCGTAGTGCGTGCGGAGCACCGCGTGCGTGGCGACGGCGCGCTGGGCCGCGCCCGACAGGTCGCCGAGAAACAGCGAGGCGGGCACGCCGCCGCCCTGGATGTCGATCACGACGCTGGCGTCGTTGCCGGGGATCACGTCGCGTGGAGGCCACAGAACCCGCCACTGGGCGCCGCCGAGCGCGCCGCCGAGACCGATCGAGGCGCGTTGCAGGTGTGCCCCGCCCGTGACAAGAGCATCGAGCACGCCCTGATGGTCACGATCCCCCGGTGGCCCGTGCAGAACGGTCCCGACGCGGCCGACGACAGCATCCACTCCCCCGCGATGATCGAGATCGAAGTGTGTCAGGACGAGCACGTCGATCCGATCGATGCCGAGCAGTTCGAGACAGTCGCGGAGCGGCGCGGGGTCCGGACCCGTATCGATGAGGGCGACGACGCCCGCCGAGCGAACGAGCACCGCATCGCCTTGGCCGACATCACAGGCGGCGATCGCCCACTGCTCGGGGACCTGCGCGCGCGTCAGCATTCCGGCGATGGGGCCGACCGCGAGGAGCAGTCCGAGCGCCGTGGCGACCATGAGTGTCGACCCCACCCGCACGCGGCCCGGCACGCTCACGATCATCCCTGCGATGGCGACGCCGAGCACCGCCATCGCGAGCAGCCCCGGCCATCCTTCGAGCCACGTGACCGTCGCGCCGGGCGCATGGGCGAGCAGGTCGGCAGTCCCGGCGATCCACGCGGCGGGAAGCCACGCGATCGCGGCGAGGCCTGGTCCGAGGAAGGGGATGCCGGCCGTCAGGCATCCGAGCAACCCGAACACGGTGCCGAGGGGCGCCGCCGGCGCCGCGAGCAGATTGGCCAGAACGCCGTAGACGGGGACCTCCGGCGTGATGAGGACGAGGAGCGGACCGCACGCCAACTGTGCCGCGAGCGGCACCGACAGCGCGAGCGCGAGGGGCGCGGGCATCCATCGCGCGAGGCCGTCGGCGAGCGGTCCCGCACCGAGGAGCAACGCCCCGGTCGCCGCAGCCGACAGCGCGAACCCGAGCGAACCGGCTTGCCAGGGATCCAGGACCAGGATGCCGGCGACCGCGGTGCTCAGCAGAGAGACCCCGGCGCCGGTGCGCCCGAGGAGCACGCCGAGCATCGCGATCGCGGCCATGACCGCGGCACGGACGACACTCGGTTCCGGTGACACCAGGACGACGAACCCGGCGAGCGAGGCGAGTCCGATCACGACACGGAGACCCCGTCGCGCACCGCACAATGCCGCGGCGGCGAAGGCGATGCCCACGACGAGTGCACAATTGGCACCGGAGACCGCCGTCAGGTGCGAGAGCGACGATGTCTTCATTGCGGCGTCGAGATCGTTCGACACCGCGGACGTGTCGCCGACTGCCAGCCCGGCGATGAGACCTCCTGCGGGCGCAGGGAGGCCCGCCGTCGTCGTGAGCAACCCGCGCCGGAGCGCCGATGCGGCCGCGAACACGCCGCCAGGCGGCGAGAGCACACGGGGTTCACCGGTGGACTGGATGACGAGCACCGCGCGCTGGCCGGGATCCGCCGCCCAAGCCGTGCCGGCGACCGAGACGACGGCACCGAGGTCGAGTCCTGCGGGGACGTGAGCGACGCGGACGACCACCGGTACGTGTGAGACGCGGACGACGGGTCCGGTCGCGAGGGAGCGCAGCCGCGCGTCGAACCGCCAGCCGGTCGCGGTCCGTTCGACCTTGCCGACGACGACGATCTCAGCCTCGAGAGCTCGACCTCCGCTGAGTTCCCACCCGGTCACCTGCGCGCGGGATCCGACGGTCATCGCGATCGTGGTAGCGGTAGCCGCGGACACGGCCGCGCACACCGCGGCGATGACAACGATGCGCCACAGGCTGTTCCGACGGCGCCAGATCAGCGCCGCGCCGAGCAGACCGGAGGCCGCGATCCACAGGCCGGTCGCCGTCGCCGGTGCCGCCGCCGCGTGCAGGATGAGGAGCGCCGCGGTCAGCCAGGTGCAGAGCGCAATCGGCACGAGACGCAGGTCTCGGCGGCGCGCGGAGCGCAGGCTCACACCGTCACCACGTCGCGCAGGCCCTCGAGCATCTTCTCGCCGATACCCGGAACGGCCAGCAGGTCTTCGACACTCGTGAAGCGGCCGTTCTCGTCTCTCCAGGCCAGGATCCGCTCTGCCAGCGCCGGCCCGATCCGCGGCAGCGTCTCGAGGGCCGCGGCATCCGCCGTGTTGAGATTGACGCGGCCGTCTCCGGCCGGCGACGTGCCCGGAGAATCGACGATCGTCTCCCCCACCGCCGGAACGTACAGCTGCTCGCCGTCGGCGAGGCGCCGGGCGAGATTCACCGCTCCCGTGTCGGCGTCGCTCTGCAGTCCCCCCGCTGCGGCGACGACGTCGACGACTCGGGCGCCGTCGGCGAGGCGGTACAGGCCGGGCTTCGCGACGGCCCCGAACACGTGCACGTACACCGCCGCCGGCTGGGCGGACGACTCTGCGTACGGAATCTCTTCGACCGGCGTGGATGCCGACCGCACGACGCCGAGGAAAACGGACACTCCCGCTGCCACGAGCACAACGACCACCGCCGCGCCGACGCCGAGGCGTCGGCGCGCGTGCGGGGCTGACGACACGGACACCGGATCAGGGTGTCATCCTGCCTGCTCGCTGACACCGCCGAACGAGCGATCCGTGCAGGGATGCCGGAAACCCCTCCCTGTGGAGGAAGCTCCGCGGCCGGTCAGGCGGTCGTGAAGCTGACGACCTTGGGAGCCCGCACGACAGCCCGTGCGATCTGACGTCCGGCAAGCGAACGCACGACCTTCTCATCGGCACGCGCCAGAGCTTCGAGCTCGTCCGACGAAATGCGCGCGGAGACGGTCAACGTGCCGCGGACCTTGCCGTCGACCTGCACGACGGCCGTGACCGATTCCTCCACGAGGAGCATGGGGTCAGCCTGACGCCACGGGACGAGACCGACGAACGGCTCGTAGCCGAGGATCTCCCACATCTCCTCCGCCATGTGCGGCGCGAAGAGGTCGAGGATCATCGCGGTCGCCTCGGCGGCCTCGCGCACGGCCGGGTCGGCCGCACCGGCTCCCGAATCGATCGCCTTCCGGGTCGCGTTGACCAACTCCATGAGACGGGCGATCACGACGTTGAACTTCGTCTGCTCGACGAGTCCCGGCGCATCGGCCCAGAGCCGATGCGTCACTCGGCGAAGCGCCGGGTCACCCTCGGCCCAGACCACCTCGGGCGCGCTCGAGACATCCGTGGCGACCCGCCACGCGCGCGCCAGGAACTTCTGCGCCCCCGTGGTCGACACGTCTTCCCAGTTGATGTCGTCTTCGACCGGACCGGCGAACGCGATCGCGGTACGGACCGCATCGGCGCCCGGGTCGAGCATGCTCGAGGCGAACTCGACGAGGTTGCCCTTGCTCTTGGACATCTTTGACCCGTCGAGCAACACCATGCCCTGGTTGATCAGGCTCGAGAACGGCTCCGTGAAATCGATCAGGCCCATGTCGAACAGGACCTTGGTGATGAAGCGGGCGTAGAGCAAGTGGAGGATGGCGTGCTCGACCCCGCCGATGTACGAATCCACCGGCGCCCAGCGCGCGGCCTGTGCCGTCGGGAAGGGTTCGGATGTGTCGTTCGGTGCCAGGAACCGCAGGAAGTACCACGAGCTGTCGACGAAGGTGTCCATCGTGTCGGCGTCGCGCAGTGCAGGCTCACCGGTTTCGGGATCGGTGGTCTGCATCCATTCGGTCGCGCCGCCGAGCGGCGACGTGCCCTGGGGAGCGAGATCGAGACCCTGCGCGGCCGGCAGGATGAGCGGCAGCTGGTCGTCGGGCACCGGAACGGTGCGTCCGTCCGCGGTGTGGATCATCGGGATCGGCGTGCCCCAGAACCGCTGGCGGGAAATCAGCCAGTCGCGCAGGCGGTACGACTTCGCCGCACGGCCGGTGCCCTGCGCCGACAGCTCCTCGATCGCGCGAGCGATCGCATGCCGCTTGCTGAGTCCGTTGAGCGAACCCGAATTGATCAGGCGTCCGTCGTCGGTGAGGGCGATGCCGGTGACCGCGGGGTCGAGTTCGTCCAGGCTGGGGTCGTCGGCGAACGGGTCGATCGGCACGCCGTCGGCATCGAGTTCGATGACCGGGATCGCGCCGGTGACCGGGGCCGTCGTATCGACGACGACCTTGACCGGAAGCCCGAATGCGCGGGCGAAGTCGAGGTCGCGTTGATCGTGCGCGGGGACGGCCATCACGGCGCCATGGCCGTAATCGGCGAGGACGTAGTCGGCTGCCCAGATCGGCAGGCGCTCGCCGTTGACCGGGTTCACCGCGAAGCGGTCGAGGAACACGCCCGTCTTCGGGCGGTCGGTGGCCTGCCGCTCGATCTCGGTGGACTTCCCGACGCTCTCCAGATATGCCTGGAATGCCGCTTGCACCTCGGGTGTGGATCCGGCTGCCAGCTCGGCGGCGAGATCGGAGTCGGGCGCGACGACCATGAACGTCGCGCCGTGGAGCGTATCGGGCCGCGTCGAGAACACGCTGATCTTGTCCGCGCGACCCTCGATCTCGAAGTCGATGTCGGCGCCGACGGATCGACCGATCCAGTTGCGCTGCATCCGGATGACCTTCGACGGCCAGAAGCCCTCGAGCTGGTTCAGGTCATCGAGGAGTCGGTCCGCGTAGTCGGTGATCTTGAAGTACCACTGCGTGAGCTTCTTCTTGACGACCTCGGCCCCACAGCGTTCGCAGTGACCGTCGACGACCTGCTCGTTCGCGAGGACGGTCTGGTCGTTCGGGCACCAGTTGACCGGGCTCTCCTTGCGGTAGGCCAGATCACGCTCGTAGAGACGCTGGAACAGCCACTGGTTCCAGCGGTAGTACTCCGGGTCGCTCGTGTGCAGGACCCGGCTCCAGTCGTACGAGGACCCGAACTCGCGGAAGCTCTTCTTGTGCTGGTCGATGTTCCGGTACGTCCACTCCCTCGGGTCAGACCCTGCGCCGCCCTTGATCGCGGCGTTCTCTGCGGGGAGGCCGAAGCTGTCCCAACCGATCGGGTTCAGGACGTTGTATCCGCGGTGCCGCCAAAAGCGCGCGACGACATCGACGTAGGCGTAGTTCTCGGCGTGACCCATGTGCAGGTCCCCCGAGGGATACGGGAACATCCCGAGGACGTACTTGCGAGGACGCGTGTCCTCCGCGCCGCCGGCACGGAACGGGTCGGCCTCGTTCCAGAGCCGCTGCCACTTCGCCTGGATCGCGGAGGGGTCGAAGCTACTGCCCTCGGCAGTCTCGCCGGCGGGAGGAAACGTTGTGGACACTGGAGCACCAATCGGGAAGTCGGGGACGCGTGCACGCGTGCACGCGTCTTCCCAGGTTACCGGACGCGCCGTCTCACCCGACGGACGTCACAGCTCACCAGCCGGGTGGCAGCAACGCCCCGAGTGCTGCCAACGGCGCCCGCGCTTTGACAGCGACCTCAGCGACTTCGGCTGCCGGGTCGGAGAGCCAGGTGATCCCTCCGCCGGCGCCGACAGTCGCACCCCCAGGGTGGAAGACCACCGAGCGGATCACCATGGCGAGGTCCGCGCTGCCGTCCGTGCCCACCCAGCCGAAGCACCCCGAGTAGACCCCGCGCGGTCCGCGCTCGAGCCGGTGCAGGATCGCCATGGCCGACAGCTTCGGTGCCCCGGTCATGCTTCCGGCGGGGAAGGCGGCTTTCACGACGTCGCCGATCGTCGTATCCGGCCGCAGCCGTCCGGCGACGGTGGAGACGAGTTGGTGCACGGCCGGATAGGACTCGATCTCGAGCAGACGTTCGGTCACGACGGTCCCGGGAAGGCAGACCCGCTGCAGATCGTTGCGCATGAGATCGACGATCATGACGTTCTCGGCACGCTCCTTCTCGCTCGCGAGAAGTTCGGCCGCCAGTGCGCGGTCCGTCGCACGATCCGCACCTCGAGGCCGCGTGCCCTTGATGGGACGCGTCCGGACCGTGCCGCCCGCCACCTGAAGGAACTGCTCGGGGCTGGCGCTTGCGAGCGCCCACGCGCCGTTCCGGATGAATCCACCGTGATGGGCGGGCTGCGCGCGGCGCAGGTGCAGATAGCTCGTGACCGGGTCGAGCGCGGTCCCGGTTGCGGCGACCTCGAACCGCGTCGTGAGACACAGTTGGTACGCGTCGCCGGCGCGGATCGCTTCGCGACACTCCTCGATCAGCGCGGCGTAGCGTTCCGGGCTCACGCGGGCGGTCGCCTCGGTGGGAGTGGGAGAAGGCATCGCGGGTGACGTGCGACCGACGGTGGACCATCCCGCGACGTCACTCGCGAACGCTGACAGCTCCCCCTCGGGGGCGCACAACCAGATTTCTTGCGCGGCGTGGTCGATCGCGACGAATCGCGAGACCCGCATCCAGAGTGAGGACGGGCCCTCGGCGGCGGCGGGCGCCCCCGCTGCCGCAGCACCGCCGTCGTAGCCGAACCAGCCGACCCATCCACCGGGGAAGGGACCGACATCCGCCTCCGAAGAGCCGCACACGAGCCCGTCGAAATCGGGGTCCTCCGGTGCACCGAGGCCGAGCCAGCTCCAGCCGACCTGCGCCGTGGGCCCGGCATCCAGCCAGAACCCGTGCGGTGCACGCGCAGGGCCCCCGAGGAAGAGGATCTCGGGGTCGACCCATGCCTCCAGTCGGCGGGTCGAAAGCGGCGGCACACGTTCAGGCTAGACGCATAGTCTGAATCCGTGAACGAGTTCCTCACGTGGCTGCTGGATGCCGTGCAGAGCGTCGATCCGATCGTGCGGACTGTGCTTGCGGGTGTGGCGATCATGCTGGAGACCAGTGTCCTGATCGGACTCGTCGTTCCGGGCGACACCGTGGTGATCGTCGCCGCAACCGCGGTGGGCTCGGTCGTCGAGGCGGTGGTCCTGATCCTCGTGGTGATCCTGGGCGCATTGATCGGCGAAAGCATCGGCTTCGGGCTGGGGCGCTGGCTCGGACCGCGCCTGCGATTCTCACGATTGGGTGCGCGGATAGGCGAACACAATTGGAGTCGCGCCGAACGCTACCTCCGGCGGCGCGGCGGGCCGGCGATCTTCCTCTCCCGTTTTCTGCCCGTGCTGCACTCGGTCGTGCCGCTCACGGTCGGCATGAGCGGATTCGCCTACCGCCGGTTTCTCGCGTGGACCGCGCCGGCGTGCACGCTCTGGGCGATCGCGTATGTGTCCGTCGCCGCAGCAGCCGCGGGGACGTACCGCGAACTCGCCGATCAGCTGCATTTCGCGGGCTACATCTTCGTCGGCGTCCTCATGCTGTTTCTGGTACTGGCGTACGTCCTCAAGAAGGTCATCGTCGCCCGCGAAGCTCGGCACATGACGACCGATGCCGCTCCGGAAGGGTCGGCCGCGGAAGACCGCATGGGAGAATAGAGCGATGGCTTCCTCCCGCACCCCCCGTACGAAGGTGCTGTGGTTCGCGCGCCTGGAGTATCGCTTCCATGCCTGGCGTGAGCGTCGCGCCCGTTCGCGCGGGCAGCGACCGACGGTGTCCGCCTACCCCGGTTACGGCAGCCAGGAGTGGGTGCGCGTGCTCGGACGCGTGCTCATCGTGCCGCCGACACGCCAGCGCGGCGAATATGCCAGCGTGCGGGGATGGCGGAGCTTCGCGGCCGTTCCGGTCGGCTACGCGCAGGTGACGGTCACGATCGAAGGGGTGACCCACGAGGTCGTCGCTGACCGGGGTGGCGTCATCGACACGGTTCTGTCCGCCCGCTTGGAGCCCGGATGGCAGACCTTCACGATGGCGGTCGAACACTCCGACCCGGTCGAAACGCGCGTGTTCATCGTGGCCGACGACGTCCGCTTCGGGGTGATCAGCGATATCGACGACACCGTCATGGTCACCGCGCTCCCCCGTCCGTTTGTCGCGGCATGGAACTCGTTCGTCGTCGACGAGCACGCACGACAGCCCGTGCCCGGCATGGCCGTCCTTCTCGAGCGTCTCACGCGTGATCACACGGGTGCTCCGGTCATCTATCTCTCGACCGGTGCATGGAATGTGGCTCCGACGCTCCAACGCTTCATGCGCCGTCACCTGTTTCCGTCCGGCTCGCTTCTGCTCACCGATTGGGGTCCGACGCACGACCGCTGGTTCCGGAGCGGGCGCGACCACAAGCAGGAGAACCTCCGACGCCTCGGCACGGAGTTCCCCCAGATCAAGTGGATTCTTCTCGGCGATGACGGCCAGCACGACGATGACCTCTACACCGCGTTCACGAGCGAGTTCCCCGACCATGTGACGGCCGTCGGCATCCGACGCCTCTCCCCCACCGAAGCGGTGCTCGCCGGTGGGCGGACGGCCGTGAACGATCATTCGGCAGCGAATGTGCCCTGGGTCACGGGTGAGGACGGGGCGGCGCTTCTGGAGCGTCTCACCGAGGTGGGTGTCACCTCGGCGGAGTAGGCGCCCGTGTCGGAGGCTCACCGTAGGCTGACGGCATGTGTGGTCGATTCGTCGTAGCCAATGTGGCCTCCGAGCTGGTCGGGGTACTCCGCGTCGATCTGGCAGCGGATGAGCTTCCACCCCCGTCCTTCAACGTCGCGCCGACCGATCCGGTGGCGATCGTGCTCGACTCTGCCAAGACCGAGCCGCCCACGCGCCGTCTCGAGGCTGCCCGCTGGGGTCTCGTGCCGGCATGGGCGAAAGACCCGTCGATCGGCGTCCGTGCCATCAACGCCCGCTCGGAAGAGGTCGAGGACAAGCCGATGTTCCGGCAGGCATTGATCAAGCGGCGTGCGGTGGTACCGGCATCCGGGTACTACGAGTGGCATACCGATGCCGGGGTCAAAACTCCGTACTACATCCGGCCGCAGGGCGAGGAGCCGTTGCTGTTCGCCGGTCTGTACGAGTGGTGGAAAGATCCGTCGAAAGCCGACGACGACGCCACGAGGTGGATGCTGAGTTTCACGATCATGACGCGCGCATCGGTCGGCCCGCTCGGGTCGATCCATGATCGGATGCCGTTGTTCATCGACGCCGATCACGCCGATGTGTGGCTGGATCCCACGACCGAGAACGTGGGAGATCTGCTCGACGCGACGATCGACGCTGCGCCGTTGTTGGCCGAGACGCTTCAGATGTATCCCGTCGACCCTGCCGTCGGCAACGTGCGCAACAACGGTCCGGAACTGGTCGCACCGGCCGCGTGACCGCTCCGCCGACGCGACAACGGGCGCCGGATCGCTCCGACGCCCGTTGTGTTCAGTCGCGGATCAGGTCAGCTCGATCGTGGCCTGGTCATTGTTCAGGATGATGACCGGCGTGATGGGCGAGAGGCCCGCCGCGCGGATCTTCGCGAGGTCGAACTGGACGAGCGGGTCGCCGACGTTGACCGAGTCACCGGCCGCGACGAGAGTGCGGAATCCGTCACCCTTCATCGTCACGGTGTCGATGCCGACATGGATGAGGAGCTCCGTCCCGTCGTGCAGCGCCAAGCCCACCGCATGACCGGTCGGGAAGACCGATGCCACAACGCCGGCCGCAGGGGCGGAGATCGTTTCACCGGTCGGGTCGATGGCCACGCCCGGGCCTATCGACCCCTGTGCGAACATCGGGTCCGGGACCTCCGACAGCGGCAGCAGGGCTCCGGCGACCGGCTGCACCAGCCGCACCACCGCCGGTTGCGCCGGCCTGCGCGCGGAGCGGTCCCGGTGCTCCCCGGCAGCGCCCGCGGCGATCGTGGTGCCGGCGAGCCCCGGAGCGACCGCTCCGGCCACGGCACCGGTCTGGCCGGCATCCGCCCCCCGGAAGGCTTCGATCCGCTCCGTGCGGTCGTTGAGGATGTCATCCATCGCGTCCTTGACGAACTGGACATTCAATCCGTAGATGACCTGAACCGACTGGCCGCCCGCCTTCATCGTCCCGGCCGCGCCAGCGCGTTTGAGCGCGTGCTCGTCGATTTTCGAGGGGTCGGCGATCTCCATGCGCAGGCGTGTTGCGCAGTTGTCGACGTCGATGATGTTGTCCTTGCCACCGAGCCCGGCGATGAACTTCTCCGCGGTGCCGTGGTAGCCGGTGAGGCTCGTCTCGATGTTGTCGGCATCCTGAGTGTCTTCGTCGTCTTCACGGCCGGGCGTCTTCAGGTTCAGGCGCTTGATCACGAGGGAGAACGTGAAGAAGTAGATGAAAAACCAACCGACACCCATGAGCAGGAGGATCCACGGGTTCTGCGCGAGCGGGTTGGCCCACTGCAGCACCATGTCGATGAAACCGCCCGAGAAGCCGAACCCGAGCCGGGTCGGAAGGAGCGCCGCCAACCCCACGGAGATGCCGGTGAAGACGGCATGGATCAGGTACAGCCACGGTGCGACGAACATGAAGGAGAACTCGAGCGGCTCGGTGACGCCGACGAAAAACGAGGCGAAGGCCGCCGACAGCATGATGCCGTAGGTGATCTTCTTGCGCTTGCTGTTGGCGGTCAGGAAGATCGCGAGAGCGGCGCCGGGAAGACCGAACATCATGATCGGGAAGAAGCCCGCCATGTACTGACCCGTCACCCCGTACACGCCGTCACCCGAGTCACCGGCGAGGAAGTTCACGAGGTCGTTGATGCCGGCCACGTCGAACCAGAACACGGAGTTGAGTGCGTGATGCAGGCCTGTGGGGATCAGCAGGCGGTTGAAGAACCCGTAGAGGCCGGCCCCGAAGGGACCCATCGTGGCGATCCACTCGCCGAACGTGACGAGTCCGCCGTAGACGACCGGCCAGATGAACATCAGCAGGAGCGCGACGATGAGGGAGAAACCTGCCGTGACGATCGCGACAGAGCGCTTGCCGGAGAAGAACGATAGCGCGTCCGGGAGTTTCGTGTCCTTGAACTTGTTGTAGCACCAGGCACCGATGAGTCCCGCGATGATGCCGACGAACACGTTCTGCACTTTCCCGAATGCCGGATTGACGTCTTCGAGTTCTGCCGCACCGGTCAGGTTCTGGATCGTCGCGGGAGCCAACAGCGTGGTGATGGTGAGCCACGACACGAGCCCCGCCAGGGCTGATGTGCCATCGGTCTTGTTGGCCATGCCGAGAGACACGCCGACGGCGAACAGGAGCGGCATGTTGTCCAGCAGCGCGCCACCGGCGGCGCCCAGGAACGCCGAGACGATGTTCGCGCCGCCGGCTGCTGAACTGATCCAGTACGAGATTCCGGACAGGATGGCCGCTACCGGAAGGACGGCCACCGGCAGCATGAGCGATCTGCCGAGTCGCTGGAAGAACTTCATCGTGTCTCCAACCCGAGTGGTGATCCGCCCGACGGTGGACTCGAGCCGAGGCTACCGCCGTTGTACCCCAGCGCACAGCATTCACTCAGGAATGTCGCCGGGGAAGCTGGAGGACACAACCCTCTGCGGGCAGGTACGCGGCTACCGCCCGGGATCACGCACCCTGTGAGGCAGCAACGTGCGCCTGAGCGCCGGGCGGCGCGGGCGCTGGTAGTCCGCTGGGTGGACCTCCCAGGGCGCGGAGCGCGTAGACGATAGTCGCGAGGTCGACGAGCTCCTGGGTAAGGGCACCGGCGACGGCGGGGATCGTCCCGGTCATCGCAACGATCATGAGCCCGATGCTCAGCCCGATGCCGATCCAAATTGCGGTGAGCGCCACGCGCAGCGTGTGTCGTCCGATCGACACTGCGTCGACGATCTTTGCGAGAGAGTCGACAAGAATGACGACATCTGCTGCGTCTCCGGCGGCCGTGGCGCCTTTCGCGCCCATCGCGACCCCGATGTCGGCAGCTGCCAGCACGGGAGCATCGTTGACGCCGTCTCCCACCATCATCACGGGTCGGGGATGGAGCTGTGCAGCGAGGTAGACCTTCTCCGGTGGCAGCAAATCGGCGTGCACTTCCTCGATCCCCACCTGGAGGGCGATCGAGGTGGCCGTGGGGTGGGCGTCCCCGGTGAGCATCGTGATCCGCTCGACGCCATTCATGCGAAGCCATGCAACGACGCGGGAGGATTCGGCCCTGGGGTCGTCGGCAAGGACGAGGACGCCGGCGAACCGTCCGTCGATCGCGACGTACGCGGCAGCCTCGCCGGGGCCGAGTATTGCCGGGTGTGTTTCGGGCGCGAGTGCAGCGATATAGGCCGGTTTGCCGACAACGACACGGCGCCCGTTGAGGACGGCCTCGACGCCATTGGTGGCGACTTCGCTGGCGTCGTCCGTCGCCAAGAGTTGGAGGCCCCTGTCCAGAGCGGCCCGCCTGATGCCCTCGGCGAGAACGTGGGAGGAATACTGTTCAGCGGATGCCGCGAGGAGCAGCACCTCGTCGGCGGTGAAACCCTCTGCAGGCCGGACCTCGACGAGATCTGGTCTGCCCTCGGTGAGCGTTCCGGTCTTGTCGAACGCGACCGAGCGCACGCCCGCCAGCTGCTCGATCACCGCGCCGCTCTTCATGATCACCCCGGTCTTGGCCGCGCGCGAGAGTCCGCCCAAGAAGGCGACCGGCGCTGCGATGAGGAGCGGACAGGGAGTCGCGAGCACGAGCACCTCGGCGAAGCGGGTCGGGTCGCCCGACAACGCCCAGCCAGTGCCGGCCAGGACGAGGGCGATCGCGGTGAACGGTATCGCGAAACGGTCAGCGAGCCGGACGACGGGAGCCCGGGAGTCCTGGGCGCCCTGGACGAGGGCCACAATCTGCTGATACTGGCTGTCCGCGCTGAGGCGGGTCGCTCGGATCCGCACTGCGCGTGTTCCATTGATGGCCCCCGACAGCACCTCGCCTCCTGCTTCCCGACTCACCGGCATGCTTTCGCCGGTGAGCGAGGACTCATCGAACGTCCCGCTGGAAGTGAGCAGGAGCCCGTCAACAGGCACGATCTCCGAGGGCCGCACGAGGAGGACATCGCCGATCGCGACATCGTCCACTGCTCGGTCCTCCACCTCGTCGGAATCGGCGGAATCCGAACGGACGACATGCGCAATCCTGGGTGATCGATCCAGCAGCGCCGTCAGATCACGTCGAGCCCGGCGACCAGCGAAATCTTCAAGAGCTTCCCCGCCCGAGAGCATGAGAACGACGATCAAGGAGGCGAGGTACTCCCCCACGGCGAGGGTGGCGATCATCGCGACCACCGCGAGGATGTCGAGCCCGACATGCCCTCGGAGCACATCCCGCACCATTCCGACGAGCGTCCACACGATGAACACTCCGACGTAGCCGGTTGCCAGCCACCGAGGCGCCGACGTCGCGCCCATCGCCGCGAGGACAAGCACCGTGGTGAGGACTGCCGTCGAGGCCGTGATCACGGGGTATCGCCTGATTGTCCTGATCATCTGCACGCCTTCAGCATCGCGGCTCCAGGTGATTCATGCCACCCACGCCGAAGAGACCTCGACGAAGCCTTCCGGTGGTTCGGTCATTGATGAGATCCTCCATCTCACTCATTCAGCTTGGGTGCCCTTGTGCGCCGGATTGCTGCGCACGGGTGCGGCGAACGTGGCTGCGGGCGTGCTCGATGGCGGCGGGGAGGTCGACGAAGAGATGATTCTGATGTCGCAGCGCGGAGATCACCCCTACCCGGGTCGCGACGTGGAGGTGGCGTTCCTGGATTCCTTTGATGAGAACGGTGATGTTCCGCCGTTCGAGGGACTGGACGAGTTCGGTGATGACGCGGGCGCCGGTGGCATCGAGGACCTGCAGTTGGGAGAGGCGGAGGATGACGACGGAGACGCTGCTGATCAGGTTGATTTCCTCGACCATCCGGTCGGCGGCCCCGAAGAACAGCGCCCCGTCGAGGCGGAACACCGCGATCTCCTCGTCTCCCGGCTGGGGAGATTCCCTGATCTCCTCGCGGTGAACGCCGCCGGATGCGGCGAGGGTGCGGAGGGCAAAGAAGGCCGCGGCAGCGATTCCGATGCCCACGGCGATGATGAGGTCGAAGGACACGGTGACCACGGCAGTGCCCACAAAGACGGCTGCGTCGGATCTACTGGCGGTGATGACGCTGCGCACGGTGGAGCGGGAGATCATCCGGATGGCGGTGATCATGAGCACTCCCGCGAGCGCGGCCAGCGGAATCAGCGATACGGCCGATGTCGCAAGGTAGACGACGGCGATCAGCACGAGCGAGTGGATGATTGCAGCGAGCCTGCTTTGCGCACCCGAGCGAAGGTTCACAGCGGTACGCGCGATTGCGCCGGTGGCGGGCATGCCACCGAAGAATCCTGATGCGACGGATGCGAGCCCTTGCCCGACGAGTTCCCGGTCCGCGTCGTAGGGTCCGGTGTCCGAGATCGATGCGGCAACACGCGCGGACAAGAGGGACTCGATCGCAGCCAGAGCCGCAATCGTGAGCGCCGGGCCGGCCAGGGTGGCCACCAGCGGAAGGGTGACGGCGGGGAACGTCGGAGCAGGTAGCGCGGATGGCAACTGGCCAATCCGATCAATGGGCAGGTTCGCAACCGTCACCACAATCGTCACGACGATGATCGCGATCAAGGAAGCAGGGATGTGGCGATTCAGCCGGGGCAGGAAGACCATTATCGCCGCCACGGCGACCGTGGTGGCGATCGCCGTGGCGGTAACCGGCCACGCCACCGTCGGAAGCGCCTCGACGACTGCGACCAAGGTGTTCGTGCTGGGGCCGGGTGAGACTCCGAAAGCGGCGGGGACCTGCTGGAGGAAGATGATGACGGCGATGCCGAGGGTGAACCCTTCGATCACCGGCCAGGGAATGTATGAGACGACGCGACCGATCTTCAGAACGCCCGCTATCAGAACGAAGATGCCCGCCATCAGACTGAGCAGAGGCACGACCTGGGGTCCCTGGACGGCGACGATCGGGCCAAGAATGACGACCATGGCCCCGGTCGGGCCAGAGACCTGCACGTTGGAGCCTCCGAAGACGGCGGCGACGATCCCGGCGATAATCGCGGTGATCAGCCCGACCTCAGCGCCCACTCCGGAGCTCACTCCGAACGCGAGGGCCAGAGGAAGCGCGACGATCCCCACCGTGATCCCGGCGACCAGATCGCTGCGCCATGTCCGTGGTAGCCGGCGATAGTCGGCAGCGCCGGGGAGAAGCGGGGCGAAATAGCCTCTCACAGTCACCGTGAACCCACCGATCGTTCCGGGAGCGCCGGGAGGTTTTGCGAGTCGTGCATCTGCTGCTGCGCCTGAGTCAGGATGTCGACGAGCAAGCGGCGCGCCGCGTGGAGCAGATCGGCGACCTCGGGGAAGGCGGGACGGTAGAACACCTGACTTCCCCTGCGCTCAGAAACCACCAAGTGGTGCTTACGCAAAACCGAAAGGTGCTGCGAAAGGTGCGAGGCCTCGATAGTCAGATCTTCGATGAGAGCACTCACTGCGACCTCATCGGACGCGATCAGGATCTCCAAGATGCGGACACGCACGGGATGCGCCAACCCCTTGAACAGATTGGCCTTGACCTCGTACAGCGGGCGATCCTGACCCAGCGGACCTTCCACAACGCCTCGCATCCACAACTCCTGCCGTGCACTCCGGTGGCACACGAATCAATGATTTGATGATGTCATCATGTCATGTCTTCGTGCACGATCCCACGTCGGCTCTAGGCTGAGAGCATGCCCCAACGCCCTGACAAACATGACCCGTTGACGATCGGTTTCCAGACGCAGGCTGTGCATGCAGGCAACGACGTCGACACCGGTTCGGGTGCAATTCGCCGGCCGATCGTGATGGCGAACTCCTATGCGCTGCCGGATGACCCGTCGACAGTGAGCTGGTCCGGGACCGATGTTCCGCTGTACACGAGGAATACGGGCGCCAATCAGCTCGCGCTGCAGACGAAGCTCGCGGCCCTCGAGGGGGGCGAAGATGCTGTCGTGCTCGCCTCCGGAGTCGCGGCACTGCACGCGATCTTCTTCACGTACCTGAGAACCGGCGACCACGTGGTGGTGGGAGATGTCACTTACGAGGCGACGTGGCGGCTGTTCGCCGAACTGCTGCCGGAAAAGTATGGGATCGAAGCGACGTTCGTCGACACGAGCGACATCGCCGCGGTGAAGAAGGCGGTCCAGCGGAACACGAAACTGATCCACGTCGAGGCGATCGCGAACCCGACGACGAAGGTGACAGACATTGCCGCCGTCAGCGCGATCGCGCATGCGGCCGGCGCGTTGCTGTCGGTGGATTCCACCTTCACGCCGCCTCCGCTCTACCGGCCGCTGGCTGACGGCGCCGACCTGGTGGTGCACTCGCTCACGAAGTACATCAACGGCCACGGTGACGCCATGGGCGGCGTCGTGGTCGGGTCGCGGGACTTGATCCAGCCCATCAAGTCCGACGCGATGGTGGATGTGGGCGGCGTAATCTCTCCGTTCAATGCTTGGCTGATCACCCGCGGCTCCGTCACCCTGCCGCTCCGGCTGGCCCGCCATCTCGAATCCGCGGCGCTGATCGCACGCTTCCTGGACGAAGACCCCCGCATCGCGTTCGTCTCATACCCCGGCCTTCCCTCGCATCCGCAACACGAGGTGGCGCTGCGCCAGTTCGGGGGACGCGGGTTCGGCGCGATGATGGCGTTCGCGGTGAAAGGCGACCCCGAGACCCAGAACACGTTCGTCGCGAACCTTCGGGTCATCACCTCCGCGGTGTCGCTCGGTCACGATGAGTCGCTCATCGTCCATGTCGGCACGGGCGGACCGCGCGTCGCGTACTACCCAGAGGAGTTCCGCACCTGGGGGCACCTCCGCTTCTCCATCGGGCTGGAAGACCCGGAGGACCTCATCAAGGACCTCGACGCGGCATTGACGGCGACCGTCGGATCGCGAGAATAGCCGCCTCCCAGCAGCAGCTCGAGTTGGTGCGGGTCAGCGGAGTGTGGAAAGGGGTCGGCCGTCGGGTGCGGCCGCCCCTGACGGTCAGAGCGTCGCGAGAATGTCCTCCATCGTGGTGATCTCGGCGGTCTGGGACGCGATGATGTCCTCCGCAAGCGTGATCACGTCGGGGTTCTGACCGTTATCGACTTCGCGCTGCGCCATCTCGATCGCGCCCTCGTGGTGGACGATCATCTGCGAGAGGAACAACCGCGACGCCTCAACGACGGAGGCTTCCTCAAGGGCTTGCATGTCGGTGTCGGACATCATTCCGTCGCCCCTGTGATCCATGTCGCCCATGTCGGCCATCGGGGTGCCCCAGTCATCCAACCAGGACTCCATCAGCTCGATCTCCGGACCCTGCGCAGCCTTGATCTCCTCTGCGGGATGGAGCGCACCGCGCCAGGCCTTGAACATGCCATCACGCTGATCCGCGGGCTCAGGGAACAGTTCTGGAACGACGTGAAAGTCACTGGGCACGGCGAAGAGCTGAACCAGGCGCTGGAGCGCGCCGGCAGGGTCGGCGATTTTTTCGAACTCGCCGAACTGATGTGCATTGACGCTCTGCACCGTGGCGAATCCTGCGGTGCCCATTTCCGTTCCGAAAGCCAAACCGAGGAGGGCGAGGCTCAACGCAAGGACAACGAGTACACGTATGTCGCCGCATGGGAATTCACCGGCGCCGGGGCTCCACCGTGCCTGCATAAAGAGGAACTCACCTTCGAGTATGTGGAGTTGCAGCAAAGGAGCTACAAATGAACATCACCTTGCGTATTTGGCGCCAACAGAACCTCGACGACAAGGGACGGATGGTTTCCTACGGAGTCGAGGACATTTCCCCGGACATGTCGTTCCTGGAGATGCTCGACGTGCTCAACGAGCAGCTGGGCACGAAAGTCTTCGGCGCGCTATCCGACGCCCCGGTCGCCCTGGAAGTCGACGGATAAGCCGGTCTGCCCGGTTGAGGCCATCTATTACGAGGACGACGTCCCGGACCAATGGGCAGAGTATTACAAGGCCAATGTCGAATTCTTCGACGAACTCGGTTCACCGGGTGGTGCCGTCAAGCTCGGCAACACCGGCCGGGACCACCCCCTGGTTGCGGCATTGCCACCGCAAAACCAAGATATCGGCCTCTTCGCCCGCTTTGCGCCCGTGCCGGGGGAAGCTCGTAGGGAGCAGCCCACACAGGTGACGCCACTGCAAGAAGGTCAAGGGCGGGTTCGAGTTGCACCGGATACTGCCCAGGAGGCCGCCACGCCGCAGCGGCACCGGACTATCGAGGTGTGGCTACGTGTTCAAGCGCATCGATATCGAGAATCGTGACCTCCCGGCGCCCGTGCAATTCGATAAGGCCGGAGGCAGAGAGCGCGGCAAGGCGTCGACTCAGGGTCTCCGGCGTCGTGCCGAGGTACGCCGCGATTTCCTGTTTCGCCATCGGAAGTCTCACCGTGGCCGCTCCGTCCCGCATGGTGCCAGGTAGGTCCAGGAGGTAGGCCGCGACACGGGCATTGACATCGCTGGAGGTGATGGCGGCCAGCAGTCGCTCGACGGAAGAGAGGCGGTCGGAGAGCGTCCGCAGCATCCGCTGACTGATGTCGGGGTAGTCACGAAGTAGGACTGCAAGGTCGGCATGGTCGAACACGCACATCCTGCTCTCTTCCAGCGCGACGGCGAGATCGTTCGGACGGTGGCCCGTCAGGAAGGCACGTTCACCCACGACGTCACCGTCGGTCACCGTTCGCAGGATCTGCTCCTGACCATTGGCGGCCGCGTGGCTGACCTTGAGCTGTCCACTGTGCATCACCAGCAGGCGCGAGACCGGCTGTCCGGGCGCATAGACGATCTCTCCCTTTTCGGCGAGTACCGGGCGGGCGAAGTCCGCAACACGCAACTGTTCCTGACGGGTGAGGCCTTGGAAGATCGGGACGCGGGTGACGCACAAGTCATCCTCGGGCATGACACCACTTTATCCCACGCCGACCCGACGCGACCGTAACGGACGGGCCAGCGGCGCTCGGGGAGGAGCCCCGCGAACTTGATCTATGTCAAGGAGTTCGCGGCACAGCGAACCTACGGTGAAGGTGTCAGTAAGAAACACCAAGACGGAAGGATTCCACAATGACCACCGCGACCACAACCCACACCATCCTCCGCGCGGAAGGTTTTTCCTGCCCCTCCTGCGTGGCCAAGATCGAGAAGCAGGTCGGCCGCCTCAAGGGTGTCGAGAACGTGAAGGTCCACTTCGCCTCCGCCCGCGTCGAGATCGACCACGACGCCGAGCGCGTTTCGGTGGATGACCTTGTTGCCGCCGTCGTGAAGGCCGGCTACAAGGCCACGCCCGCGGCCTTCTAACGCCAGCGGGCCCCACAGGGCCCGCTCACATTTCCCCCTTCATCCTGCCGGTACGCCGGCTCAAGACGCAGAAAGGTCGTACCCGAAAGTGAACAGGCTCCAGAAATGGGTCTATGGGAACTGGTCCGTTCCCGTCGTGTCCGGCGTGCTCATCATCATCTCGTTCGCCCTCCAGTGGCTGGGCGGAGGTGTCGCCAACCTCGCCGTCAGCCCGCAGTGGTGGCTGGACGCCGGCACCCACGCCGCGCATGCCAGCGCGGCCTTCACCCTCGGGGATGTCTTCATGATCGCCGCGGCCGCCGTCGCCGGCTACGGGATCGTACTCAAGGCGGTTCGCGCGCTGATCGCCAAGGTCATCGGCATCGACCTGCTGGTGTCGGTCGCGGCCATCGGCGCTGTCATCATCGGCAACTTCTGGGAGGCCGCGGCGGTGACGTTCCTGTTCGCCATCGGCCACGCCCTGGAAGCTGCCACCTTGAACAAGACGCGCTCGGCACTGGCCGAACTGGTCGCTGTCGCCCCGGATTCCGCGACCGTCGTGCGCGACGGTCAGCAACAGGAGGTCCCTGCCGCGCAGGTGAGAATGGGCGAGATCGTGCTGGTCAAGAACGGCGCGAAGGTCCCCGTCGACGGTCAAGTCGTCTCGGGCACCGGCGCCATCGATGAGGCCTCGATCACCGGCGAATCGATCCCGGTGGAAAAATCCAAGGGCGGACAGGTCTTCGCCGGCACCGTCTCCCGCGGCGGTTTCCTGCAGGTGCTGGCCACCGGCATCGGTGCCGATACCACCCTAGCCCGGATCATTCACCGGGTCGAGGAGGCCCAGGACGCCAAGGCCCGCACCCAGGCGTTCATCGACCGCTTCTCCGGCTGGTACACCCCCGCGGTGATGGTGCTGGCCCTGGCGGCCGGACTGATCTCCGGCGACGTGGTGCTGGCCCTGACTCTGCTGGTCATCGGCTGTCCCGGCGCCCTGGTGATCTCCATCCCGGTCGCGATCGTGGCCGGCATCGGCCGCGCCGCCCGCAACGGCATCCTGATCAAGGGCGGCGAATTCCTGGAGACCTCGGCGAAGATCTCCGCGGTCGCCGTGGACAAGACCGGCACCCTGACCGAGGGACGCCCGCAGCTGACCGACGTCGTCGTCCTGGACTCGGCGTTGGAGCGCAGCGAGGTGCTGCGCTGGGCTGCCGCCGCTGAGGCCGGCTCCGAACACCCGCTGGCCCGTCCCATCCTGGACACCGCCCAGGCCGAGGGAGTAGGCCCGCACGGCATCCCCGGCACGGTCACCCCGGTCCCCGGCAAGGGCATCGTGTCCGATGTCGACGGTCGGCGGGTGCTGATCGGTAACCCGCCGCTACTACTCCAGTACGGCGTTGTCGATGACGGCAGCGCCGCCCAGGCGGCGGAATCGCTGGCCGCCGAGGGCAAGACGCCGATGATCGTGGCGGTCGATGACAAGGTGATCGGCGTCGTCGCCGTCGCCGATCAGGTCCGACAGGATGCACCCGAGATGGTCGCCCGCCTGCACCGGGCCGGCGTGGAGAAGGTGGTCATGCTCACCGGTGACACCCGGCTGGTGGCCGAGGCCATCGGGAAGGCGACCGGGATCGACGAGATCCACGCCTCCCTGCTTCCCGAGGACAAGCTGGACGTGGTCGCGCAGCTGCAGCAAGAGGGCCACACGATCGCCATGGTCGGCGACGGCGTCAACGACGCCCCGGCCCTGGCCACCGCGAACATCGGCGTGGCGATGGGGGCGGCCGGCTCGGCCGTAGCCGTGGAGACCGCGGACATCGCCCTGATGGGCGACAACCTGCTCAAGCTGCCGGAAGCTATCGGATTGGCCAAGCGGACCGTGTCCGTCATGCGGCAGAACATCGCGATCGCCCTGATCACCGTGGTGCTGCTGCTGGCCGGCGTCTTCGCCGGCGGAGTGACCATGTCGATCGGCATGCTCGTCCACGAAGCCTCCGTACTAGTGGTCATCGCCAACGCGATGCGACTACTGCGCAACGCCCGCGGCTCCACCACGATGCCGAAGAGCGAGAGGACCACCGGAACAGCGGCGCAACAGGTCAACGCCTGACATCGAACCCGCGTAAGCGTACCCTGAATCGGCCTGACTTTCGTTCCTATTGGGAGCTTTGTCTTGTGATGTCTCAGGACTT
>NZ_JAODOR010000009.1 GCF_025398275.1 Microbacterium memoriense
TGTCCTGCGAGATGACACTTCTGGTCAGCGCATTGGCCGAAACGTGAGGAGCGCCCACGCGCGCGGTGGAAGATTACGGTGTTGTCAAGGGCGGGCTCTGACCATACCCCGCCACGCAACGCGCAGCCCGCGTTTTCGCGAGGAGATTTAGGCCCGACATGCTCGTCGTCGGAACCAGTGACATTAAGCACTCACAAAAGGGCGCCAAGAGGTGCCGAACTCCACAAGTAGAGCCACCAGAAACGCGGCCCGTATCGAAACTCGGTTACGGGACGAGTAGTTTCGGGTCGGAGTTTCGGCCTGTCTGCTCGGTGGGTTCAGCGCGGTCGACGATGGGGCGGAGCTGTAGCCAGCCGGAGAGGATCAGCACCAGAGCCGTGCCGGTGAGGATGCCGTCTAGTAGACCGGGGGGCAAGAGGAAGATCATCAGCACCAGGGTGACGCCGCAATTGAAGAGGGAGAGCACCAATCCCCACATGCGGTTTCGGGCCATGGCTATGGCGCCGGTAATGCGAAGCACTCCGAACACGCCGCTCATCGCCATCATCAGGTAGAGGTGCTCGTTTAGGTATGGCAGCGCGAAGATGTCGACCCGATCGGTGATCGAGCCCTGAGGGACGCCCAGCGCGAGCAGTGCTACAACGCCGATGACAACTGAGAGCTCCATCAGCGCGCCCTGGGCGATCAGCAAGCCGCTCGCCCATCGAAGTCGGAGGAGGCGTGCGCGAGGTGTTGTCACGCTTTCAATCTATCGGCCGAGGTAGGCAACGCACCGGGCCGGGCACGTGGTTCTCTTTGTAGGTTCCCGCAATCGCTCGAAACTGATCGATTGCGGCACGTCGACCAGGTGCAGCGCCGCGACGTCGACACGCCGTGCCGAAACTCCGTGCCTGTGGAGTTCGTCGCTCTTTGGCGGTGTTCTGTGATCGTTCAGTGTCGCTAGTTACCGATCACGAGGATGCTGGCGGCGGCCTCGACGACCGGCTACAAGTCCTGCACCGAGGACCGGGCGATTGGTTTGCCAAGCTCGTCTGGAGCGCCGCGATCATCGCGGTACCGCTCGGCGGATTGATCGTCTTCTGGTCAGCGCATTGGCCGAAACGTGAGGAGCGCCCACGCGCGCGGTGGAAGATTACGGTGTTGTCAAGGGCGGGCTCTGACCATACCCCGCCACGCAACGCGCAGCCCGCGTTTTCGCGAGGAGATTTAGCCCCGACATGCTCGTCGTCGGAACCAGTGACATTAAGCACTCACAAAAGGGCGCCAAGAGGTGCCGAACTCCACAGCTTGAGGCGTGCCGCTATGGTTCGCCGAAACCTCGTATCGGCAGACAGTTTCGGCGTGTAGCGGGACAGGTGAGCGTCTTTCGCTGGAGATATCGTCCCCTCGTTTACTTGGCAATTGCCGCCAGGCCGCTGTCATCGAAGACCAAGATGTCACCGTCGTTCGTGGTCGCGAGCGCTTGCGCGGAGCCATGAGTGACGCCGGCTGGAACCCACTCGGCTTTGGATCCTGTGCTGGCCCAGATCTGTCCGCCGCGACCGACACCGACAAGCCGTTTGCCGTCAGGTGACACGGCGAGTAGATAGAGCGCAGGCGCCTCGTTCAGAGGTGTAAAAGTGGTGCCCTCATCAGTGCTGATTTGCACCCCGTCTGGGGTGGCGGCGATCAGTTGCCCTTCACTGTCGATGACGAGGCTGAACGCCAGAATTTCTCCGACCGCCGACCAGGTCTCACCGAGGTCGTCAGTGCGGAGGAGCTCCGCAGAGTCCGAGGCGATCCCGTAGAGGGTGTCGTTCTTCCCGACGGCAAGCACGTGGAAGTCTTTCTCGTCGGTGAATGAGACAGGCGTCCAAGATCTGGCGCTGTCGTCGCTCCGGATGATTCCGAGGTTGGGGGAGCCGAGTTCTGGGGCCGTGGTCGGTCCGGGATGCCCGGACGCGAGGAGAGCATCACCAACAGTGATGAGGCCCATTGCGTCGAAGTCGGTCGTCTCGATACGCGAGCCGACCTCCCCATCCGGTGTGGCCGTGTAGATCCCGTCATGGGCACCCAGGAGGTATCCGTCCTCGGAGGGGTTAGGCACGATCGCGTGGACGTGGCTGATGGACGCGGCGTGGTCGTGCCCGGTGGTGGGCTCGGCGGGTGCCGTGCAGCCGGCCAGCACAATGCTGGCCGCGATCGTTGTGGAGAGCGTGAGTGCCGCTCGGTGTCGCTGTCGAAAAGTGGGCAACGTGAGCTTCTTGAGGGTTCGCATGATGGTGTGCGCAACAGATCACGAGGTGGGGTGCGGGAGCCCCGCACCCCACCCCGGGGATCACAGAGTTGCGAGGATCTCCTTCATGGTGGCGATCTCGTCGGTTTGCGTGTCGATGATCGTCTCAGCGAGTGCGATGGCGTCGCTGTTTTGACCGTTGTCGACTTCGTCCTGCGCCATGTCGACAGCGCCCTCGTGGTGCTGGATCATCTGCTCGAGGAACAGACGGCCAGCATCGGGACCGGTGGCATCTTCGAGGGCCTGCATGTCTTCTTCGGACATCATGCCGCTGCCGTGATCCATGCCCTCCATGCTGTCCATATCCGCGCCCCAGTCTTCGAGCCACTGATCCATCTTCTGGATCTCCGGCTCCTGAGCGGCCTTGATCTCTTCCGCGAGGGCGACGACGCGCTCATCGACGCCGTCTTTGCCGAGAACGACATCGGACATCTCGATGGCCTGTGCGTGGTGCTCCTTCATCATGCTGGCGAACATGATGTCGGCGTCGTTCGCGTCCGCTGTTTCGGCGGGTGCGGACGAGCTGCCGCCGTGGTCCATACCTTCCATGCCGTTGCCAGAACCGGTGTTTCCGGCGCAGCCCGTGAGGGCAAGAAGGGCAGTGAGGGTGAGTGCGGCGATCGCCGCGGGTCGAATCTTCATGAGTGTTCTCCAAGGGTCGGTGATGAGGCCCGGCTGCTGCCGGTGCCAGGGGTGCGTGCCCGCAGAGCGGGCTAGCGCGTTATCACGTGCGACTGATGCAGAGAACCGTGAGAGAGGGGGGTGGCGGAAGGGCGTGGGCACGGGCGGGCCAGCGCATGGTCGCGGCCGTAAGTATTGCGATCAGTGTCGCGTGCCGCCAGCCGAGCCCGATCCGCCCGAGCAGGATCGTGGCGACTAGGAGCGCGAGAACGCACGCCATCCACGTCATTGGGTCCCCGCCCCCACACGTCGCGCATCCCGCATCCGCCGTAAGTGAGTCCGGCACGGCGGCGGCTTCGGACGTGTCGTGGTGATGGGCAGATACATCGGCCTGCGTGCTGACAGCGACGGTGTCGTGGTGGCCGGCAGTTGTCGCGTGCGAGTTGAAGGAGTGCATCGCCAGCAGACCCGCGATGACGCCCACCGCGACCGCGAGGACGGCCAAGACGGTATGGGTGAGCGTGCGCGGTCCCCGCACCTGTTGTGCGACGTTGATCAGCGACATACTCACCTCCCGTTCTCCTCAGCCTACGTCCGTCACCCTGACCGTTTCTTGCTACTTACCCGCTACTGCGTCCGGGCGGAGATCCAGCCGGCGCAGCAGCTGCGCGTTGAGCGCGACGACGATGGTCGACAGGGACATCAGCACGGCCCCCACGGACATCGGGAGCACGAACCCGATGGGGGCGAGCACGCCGGCCGCGAGCGGGACGGAGAGCAGGTTGTAGCCAGCGGCCCACCAGAGGTTCTGCTTCATCTTCCGGTAGCTGGCCCGTGACAGTTCGATCACCGACAGCACCGACCGAGGGTCGTCGCTGGCGAGGATGACCCCGGCCGAGGCGATCGCGACGTCCGTTCCCGCGCCGATCGCGATACCGACATCCGCCTGCGCGAGCGCGGGGGCGTCGTTCACGCCGTCTCCGACCATCGCGACCTTGCGGCCCTCGCCCTGCAGTTCTTTCACCTTCGAGGCCTTGTCCTCCGGTCGCACCCCGGCGAAGTACCGGTCGATACCCAGCTCGCCCGCCACGGAGGCGGCCACCGCGTCGGCATCACCGGTGATCATGACGACTTGCACACCCCGCTCGTGGAGGGCCTCGACGGCATGACGCGACTCTGAGCGGATCTCATCCGCCAATCGCAGTGCGCCCGCGACCTGACCGTCGACGAGGACGTGGAGGATGATCGCACCCTCATTGCGCCACTCATCGGCAACCGCCAGCTCCTGGGCGTTCTCCTGCTCGAGCATGTACGGCCCACCGACCTGCACGATGTGCCCATCGACACGCGCACGGACCCCGACCGCCGGCGAGGACTCGAATTCGGACGAGGCAGGGACCGTGAGGTTCTTCTCCTTCGCCGCGTTGACGATCGCGCGAGCGAGCGGGTGCTCAGAGTCGGCTTCCGCAGCCGCGGCCCAGGCCAACAGCTGGTCAGAATCGGTGCCGGACACGGGGTCGATCGCGGTGACGGCGGGGGTGCCCTTGGTGAGCGTGCCGGTCTTGTCGAACAAGACGGTGTCGACGGTGCGCATACTCTCCAACGCGAGACGATCCTTGATCAGCACACCCCCACGAGCCGCCCGCTCCGTCGCGATCGACACAACGAGCGGGATCGCCAGGCCCAGAGCGTGCGGGCACGCGATCACCAGCACGGTGATCGCGCGGATCACCGCGGCGTCGGGCATGCCGACAACCGTCCAGACGATCGCGGTGATCGCGGCAGCGCCGAGCGCGAACCAGAACAACCACCCGGCAGCTTTGTCAGCGAGCCGTTGCGCCCGCGACGACGAGCTCTGCGCCTCGGTCACCAGCTTCTGGATACCTGCGAGAGCAGTGTCCTCGCCGATCGCGGTGATCTCCACCCGCACACCGGAGTCGGTCGCGACGGTGCCGGCGATGACCTGGTCGCCGTCGCTGCGGCGCACGGGCCGGGATTCTCCGGTGATCATCGACTCGTCCATGCTGGCCGAGCCCTGCACGATCCGCCCGTCTGCGGGGACCCGCCCGCCCGGGCGCACCACCACCACGTCACCCACCAGCAGATCAGACGGGGCAACCGTGACGGTTGTATCGCCCTCGATCTTTTCCGCCTCGTCAGGCAGCAACGCAGCCAAGGAATCCAACGCTGAGGTCGTCTGCGCGAGGGAACGCATCTCGATCCAGTGACCGAGCAGCATGATCACGATCAGCAGGGCCAGCTCCCACCAGAAGTCCAGTTCGTGGTGCAGCAGGCCCAGGCTCGCGCCCCATGATGCGAGGAACGCGACCGTGATCGCGAGAGCGATCAGCAGCATCATGCCGGGCTTGCGGGCCCGGAGTTCGCTCACCGCACCGGTGAGGAACGGCGCCCCGCCCCACACATACATGACCGTTCCGAGAACCGGGGACACCCAACCGACCCACGCAGCGTCCGGCAGCGGGTATCCGAGCAGCATCGAGAACATCATCGAAAACCCGACGACCGGAACCGCAAGGACCAGCATGATCCAGAACAACCGCCGGAACTGGCCCACATGATCACCGTGCCCACCATGTCCGCCGTGCCCACCATGGCCGCCATGTTCTGGCGAAGCGTCGTGATCGTGGCTCATCGCCGCGTGGTCATGCTCCGTTGTCGGCGCCGCGCCGTGGTTCTCGTGTGCGGCGCGATGGCTGTGTTCGTCGTGCTGGCTCATCGGAATTCCTTGCTCAGATGCGCCCGGTTGAGCCCGGGTGCAGAAGGTTAGCGACTCAGGCCTGGCTGGTCGCGAGGGTATACCCGGCCTCTTCGACCGCAGCTCTCACAGCGGCAGGATCGACCGGTGCTGCGCTGTGGATAGTCACGCGGGAGGTGCCGCCGGCGTTCAGGTCGACGTCGACGGACTCGACACCGTCCACAGCCGCCAGTTCTTCACTGACGCTCGACACGCAATGCGAGCACGTCATCCCCGCAACCAAAACCTCTTCGGAGGACGAAGATGAGGCCGCAGCCGGTGCGGACGCCTCGGTGTTCGATGGGACGGCGCAGCACGCGCAGCCAGCGTTCGCGTCCTTTAGGCCAAGTTCAATGCGATCAGTCATCGTGTGCTCCTTCAATAGACAGATGTGGCGGTCATGAACGGACCAGACGGGCAATGGCCTCGTTAGCCTCGCGGACCTTCTCTGCCGCAACCTCGCCACCCTCGGCGCTGGCCTCGGCCACGCAATGACTTAGATGATCGCTCAGCAGCGACAACGCCACCGTTTCGAGCGCTCTCGTCGCTGCAGATACCTGCGTGAGGATGTCGATGCAGTACTTGTCTTCGTCGACCATCCGTGCGATTCCTCGCACCTGACCTTCGACGCGACTCAACCGCTTAGCGAGATCTGCCTTGCCGTCGCTGTACCCGTTCATGGTTAAAAGATACCCCCTGGGGGTATCTAACTCAAGGTCGGTTCGCGCATTCCCGCGTGACTCGGTCCTTCTAGCGGTGCGAGCCCGACGAGAACTTGATGCGCCTGCCAAAAACGATCGATTTCGACGGTCTTGCCACCGATTGCGATCACCTGTGTAACTTGCGGCGAAAACTGGCGCGGTCGTCGCGGCAGTTAATGTCGTCCCGCGGCTGATGCGGTGGCGGATCGCGACCTGACCTCTATTGCGACGCCCCGATGAGAGCCTGAGCGCCGGCCCACGCGGCTGCTCGATGTGGATGCCTCTACGCACCACTTCCTGGGCCTGAAGATCCGTGAGAATGAGATCATCGCCGCGGTCACGAACATGCGCGGCGACATCGTGGCCGACTCGATCGCGCCACTGGACGAGCGGACACCGGAAGCGGTCGTGGGACTCGTGAGAGCCCAGCACCTCGCGGCATCAGCCGAACGGGTCATCACTGGCGTCGGGATCGGCATCGGCGGAGCCGTGCATGAGCGACGTGCCGTCATCAGCGCCGGATTCCTGGATTGGAGCGACGTGCCACTCGCCGACCTCATCGAGGCGGCGACCGGAGCACCGACGCTCGTCGAGAACGACGTGGTGGCGCTGTGCGAGTATGAGGATTGGTTCGGCGCCGCGAGCAAGGACGACCGCTTCGCCGTCATCACGCTCGGCATCGGGACCGGCTTCGGGCTCGTCGTCAACGGACAGCCCATCGTCAGTGAGGATTACGGCATCGGCCTCGTGGGGCACTGGCCGATGGATCCCTCAGGGCCGTTCTGTCAGCAGGGACACCGCGGATGCGCCGCCGCGCTCCTCAATTCGGACGCGATCGCCCGCTACGCCACCGAAGCACTCGGTGCCGACACCTCATTCGATGATGCCGTGGAGCTCGCCGCCCAGCACCACCCCGCCGCGCTGCGGATCGTCCAGGACGCGGCACGTGGTCTCGGAGTGTTGATCGCGGCGGTGTGCAATCTCACCCTCCCGCAGCGCATCATCATTGCCGGAGAGGGCGTGCGCCTCGCCGAAGTCGGGTGGCAGACGCTGCTGCAGTCCGTCCGCGATCACCGGGCACCCCAAGCACACACTCCCCCGATCGACCTGTCGAGCGGCGACAACCTCGAATGGGCGCGCGGAGCGGCCGTCCTGGCGATCCAAGCCTTCGCGCTCGGCAGGTTCGCACCCGTGTGATCGCCGCGGCTCACAGGGGCATTGCACCGCGATCGCCGGATCAGCCGGTCGGCAGGTGGCGACGCCCGCTCATGGCGACCACGCCGAGGCTGAGGGCTGCGATCAGGGAGCCCGCGAGGAACATCGTCGAGTACGTGATCCACGCTCCGAGCGCCGCCAGGATGGCCGGGACGAAGAAGCCCAGGTAGGTCAGCGAGTAGTACACGGCGGTGAGCCCCGCGAGGTCGTCGGGTCCTGCGATGCGCTGGATCTCGCGCAGACCGCCGACCAACAGCATGCCGTAGGCGGTGCCCAGCGCGGCGGCCGCGACGAACGCCCAGGGCAGCGAGTGCAGGCCGACGGCGACGGCGGCCAGGCACATCGCGGGGACGGTCACCGCCAGCGCGACGACGACGCCGCGCGCGGAGCGCGGCGAGTCGATCCGGGCGGCGAGCTTCTGCACGGCGACGCCGCAGCCGAGGGCGACCACGCACAGCAGGCCCGAGATCCCCACCTCCAGGCCCGGCACCTGCGACATCATCAGCCCCGGCAGGATGGCGTAGGCGCTGGCGGCCGTGCCGAATACCCACGGCGCCATGGGCGCGACCACCAGCAGGAACCGCCGGTCCATTGCGGTCGGGATGCGCAGGTCATCGAGCAGCGGCGCGGCGTCTACGCGGCGCCGGCGGGTCTCGGGCGCCCGCAGCAGCACGAAGAAGGCGGCCAGGGTGATGGCGATGTGCACCACGTACGGAGCTGCCGCCGGCAGCGGGCCGAACTGGGCGAGCGCGGCGGCGACGCCGGCGCCGAGCGCGAAGCCCGACGTCAGCGCGAGCGCGGCACGCGACGCGCCGCGGCCGTCGACGCTGTCGAGTTCGAACGGCGCCTCAGAGAGCTCCTTGACCCAGCTGGTCCCCACCGCCATCACCAGGCCCAGGGCGACGCCCGAGAGCACCCGGCCGGCGAACAGCAGGGGCGCCGAGGCCGCGCCGACCGCCAGCAGAGCGCTGCCGGCGACGGCGATCAGCGGTGCCGGCACGAAGAGCGGGCGCCGGCCGTAGCGGTCTGAGAGCGGACCGCCCAGCAGCAGCGCGGGCACGATGCCGAGCACGTAGGCGCCGAGCAGGACGTTGACCGTCAGCGCGCTCATCTGGTCGATCTGCCGGTACATGACCAGCAGCGGGGTGAACTCGTTCCCTCCCCACGCGACGGTGAACAGCGCGGCGCCCACGCTCAGCCACGGCGCGGCAGCGCGGGACGCGGCAGCGCGGGACGCGGCGGCGGCGGTCGGAACCTCGGCGGTTGCGCTCACGACAGCAGATCCCGGTGCGTGTTGCGGATGTGCCGCGCGAGCGCCACCTCGAAGGCATCCGGGTCACGATCGCCGATGAGGCGTGCGAGCAGCTCATGGTCGGCGAGCACCTGCGCGGTGCGATCCTCTCGCCGCCAGAGCGAGCGCGTGACCATCCGTCGTTGACGGTCCCGCAGCGTCGCGAAGAATCCGGCCAGCAGGGCGTTCTCACCCGCCTCCACGATGGTGGCATGGAAGGCGGTGTCGGCTTCGGCGAGTCCGTCGAGATCCTGCGCGACGAAGGCCGCGTGTTGCCGCTCGATGATGGCGGTGAGAATGGCCACGAGGCCCTGCGCCCGCTCGCTGTCGCGACCGACTCGGCGCACGGAATCCGTCTCGATGAGCACGCGGGCGTCGACGACGTCTTCGAGTTCGCGCGGCTGGGCTTCGGCGATGAGGGCCCCGCGTTTGGGATACAGCCGCATCCACCCCTCGGCCTGCAGGCTCAAGAATGCCTCACGCACGGGCGTGCGGCTCATCCCGAGCGCCTCGGCGATCGAGCCCTCACTGACCATCGACCCACCGGGCAGCTCTCCGTCCAGAATCCGCTGCTTGACGACCTGATACGCGATCTCCGCCGCGGAGCGCGTGTCGACCGCGCGGGTCGAGCTTGCGGCGATGCCGCTCTCCAACGTATCCATGACATAGATACTAGTCGTATCTATGTCATGGATTGACTGGTCGAGTCCCGCTCGAACGGCCGGGCGGTTCCCGCGCATCGGTGCGCGGCACGGGCCGGCGTCGTTGGAGGCATACCCGGTGAGCTGGTCCCCGCCGGAGCGACGTCAGCGGGCGTACACCTTCGCCTCCCACGGACTCAGGGCGGCATCGGCACGATCCTCGCCGTCCACGTTGTTCAAGATCAGACGCTCGTCGCGCCAATATTCGCGCTCAGCTTCGGGCAGGTGCGGGGTCACCGCCGACGAGGACAGGTTCGCGATCACCAGCAGGCGCTGGGCGCCGAGGGTGCGCCGGAAGGCGAACACGGCCGGCGCGCCGACGTCCAGTCGCTCGAAGTCGCCGTCAGCGACCACGGGAAGCCGGTGTCGCAGAGCGATCAGCGCCCGGTAGTGGGAGAACACCGAAGCGGCATCGCCGTACTGCGCCTGCGCGTTCACGTGACGGTGGTTCGGGTTGACGGCAATCCATGGGACGACCGTCGAGAATCCCGCGTTCGCGCTGGCGTCCCACTGCACGGGCGTCCGCGCGTGATCGCGGCTCATCCTCATGAGCCCCGAAAGCACCCTTTCGGGCTTCTCTCCGCGCGTCACGGCGTCCGCGTAGTAGTTGAGCGATTCGACGTCGCGGTAGTCCTCGATCGCGTGGAAGGGTGCGTTGGTCATGCCGAGCTCTTCGCCCTGGTAGACGTACGGGGTGCCGCGCTGCAGGTGCAGGACCGTGGCCAGCGCGGTGGCCGATTCCCGCCACCATTCGCCGGCATCGCCGAAGCGGCTCACCGGGCGGGGCTGATCGTGGTTTGCGAGATACAGGCTGTTCCATCCCGCGTCGGCGAGCGCGTCCTGCCATTCGGTGAAGGATGCCGCCAACTCCCCCGGCTCGAGCGCGCGGGGACGGAACTTCCCGTTGCCGTGGTCGAGGCTCACGTGCTCGAACTGGAAGACCATGTCGAGCTCGCGCCGCGCGGGGTCGGAGAACAGCGGCGCCGCGTCCTTCGTGACGCCCGGCGTCTCGCCGACGGTCAGCAGTGAACCGCGCCCGTCGAAGACCTCGCGGCGCATCTCCTGCAGATACTCGTGCAGGCGGGGGCCGGCGGAGTAGTGCGCGAATCCGTCGCCGTACTCGGCACCCGGGCGGACGGGTCCGTCGGGATAGTCCGGGTTCTTGGAGATGAGGTTGATGACATCCATCCGGAAGCCGTCGACCCCACGGTCGAGCCACCAGCGCATCATCTCGTACACCGCCTGACGAACTTCGGGATTCTCCCAGTTGAGATCGGGCTGCTTCCGCGCGAAAAGGTGCAGGTAGTACTCCCCCGTCTCGGGGTCGAGCGTCCACGTCGGCCCCGAGAAGAAGGACTCCCAGTTCGTGGGCTCGCGGTCGGGTTCGCCGGGGGCGTGCCCCGCTCGCGGCGGTCGCCAGATGTACCAGTCCCGCTTGGCGCTGTGGATCGAGGACCGCGACTGGACGAACCACGGATGCTCGTCGGAGGTGTGGTTGACGACGAGGTCCATCACGAGCCTCATGCCGCGAGAGTGCAACGCCGTCAGCAGTTCGTCGAAGTCATCGAGGGTGCCGAAGACCGGGTCGATGCCCTGGTAGTCGCTGATGTCGTAGCCGTTGTCGGCTTGCGGCGATGGGTAGATCGGCGAGAGCCAGATCACGTCCACGCCGAGCCGTTCCAGATGATCGAGGCGCTGCAGGATACCCTGCAGATCGCCGATCCCGTCGCCGTCGGAATCCTGGAAGCTCCGCGGGTAGATCTGGTAGACGACCGCGCTCTTCCACCACTGCGACGAGGCCGGCACGTCCGCACCGGGGAAGAGCACCTCAGAGAGCGACATGGACGACCTGCCAGATGTGCACCGGCGGCAGGACGGCCACGGCGTGGTTCTCTTCGAGACGCACCTCGAGATCGCTCAAGCGCCCGCCGGCGTCGGGATCGGCGACGCGCACGCGTGGCATCCGGCCGCGGATGTGTCGGAAGCGCAGCTCCCCGTCGCCGGTGGCGGCCGGCTCGTTCCGCGGCGCATCCCAGGAGGTGTCCTCCTGCCCCGCCAGGTTGATCAGGTGCACGACGAGACCGTCGGCGGCACGGGTGACCCGCCGCCACACCGCCCCCGCTACCGCCGTCTCGGCGACGGCGACGTCGGCGTAGGCCACGTCGAGGTCGTCGTTGTAGTCGCCGACGTACGACGCGGTCACGTCGACGATCTGCGGATCCAGCAGCAGGGAATCGTGCTCGAGCGCGAAATCCGACCAGCGCGTGAGGAACTCGAGCGTCCGCGGCTCGGCGTCGTGGTTGCGGACGTAGTACGGGTCCACGAGCAGCCTGCCGTGCTCACCGGCCAGCAGCTGGGTGGCCCCGTGCGAGAGGAGGGTCGCCATGGTGAAGGCCGTCGCACGATCGGATGCGTCGGCGGGAGCCTGGTCGTACACGTGCTGATAGGCGGCCAGGACGACGGGCTTGTCCCCGGCTACCGCGCGCGCCCGTGTCGCCACGGCAGCAAGCGCGCCGAGTGTGAGCACCGGCTTCCACGGTTCGATGTAGACCGCGTCCTGCGGCGCCGACGCGCTGTCCCACGTCGGGAAGTCGTTGACGTTGTTGAAGATCAGCCGCGCGTCCGGCAGGTTGTCGCGCACCACGTCGATCATCCGATGGAAGGACTCGGCCACGTCGATCGCGGTGCCGTCCGGGGTGGCGGCGTGCTTCGGGTACCCGTACTGGTCGAGGTGGAAACCGTCGAAGCCGACCTGTTCCACCGACGCGCGCAGATCCTGTGCGAAGTGGGCGAGCCAGGGCGGTGACGCGGGATCGAGGATGAAGAGGAAGTCACCGAGCGCATAAGGCTCCCCGTCCGGACGCAGCAGCGCGTGCTGCTGCCACCGCGGCCATTCCTCGGGACCGACCGCGTACACCGCGGCGTACCCGTACGAAGCCGCACCCGCTGCGCGCAGCGCGTCCACGAGCGCCCGGACCGTCTCGAGAGTGATCGGCTGGCCCAGCGCGTCGTCGTACTGCTCGCCGCCACCGAGAAGATCCGCGTGCCGGTACGCCCAGTCGTAGAACTGGATGCCATTGAGGTGGAGTCTGCGCGCGAGGTCGGCGACGGCGTGGACGTCCTTGCCGGGCGCGTAGCTGGCGACGAACCCATAGCGCAGCCGGGCGCGCGCATCGTCCGTGACCTCGATCGCCGTGCGGACGACGCCGCCCGCATGCTCGAGGTCGACGCCGTAGCATCCGGGCGTCAGGTCGGGAAGCGTCTGGAGAGCGCCGGGGCGGACCGGCTGGCGATGGACGAGTTCGCCGAGCCGCCACACAGAGAGGCTGCCGTCCACCGGCGCCGCTCCGCGGATCTCCACGTGCAGATTCTCGCCCGGCGCGAAGCTGGCGCGGGCGGGCAGGAGTGTCAGGTCGGTCACGGTCATCCTTTGACTGCCCCGGAGGTGAGGCCTTGTACGAAGTGGCGTTGGAAGATGAGGTACACGACGATCACCGGGATCACCGCGATGACGGACGCCGCGAAGACGAGACCCCACTGCGTCGCGTTCTGTCCCTGGAAGAGTTGGATCGCGATCGGCAGGGTGCGGTTCTCGGGGCTGTTGATGATGGTCAGGGCCCACGCGAACTCGTCCCAGCTGGCGAGGAAGGTGAAGATCGTGGCAGTGGCGAGGGCCGGTCTGGCGAGCGGAATGGCCAGCCGCCAGTATCGGGTCCACGCGTTCGCGCCGTCGACCTGCATCGCCTGATCGAGCTCACCCGGGATCGCCGCGAAGAACCCGCGCAGCAGGAACACGTTCAGTGCCAGCGAGCCGGCCACGTAGAACACGATGAGTCCTGCGAGCGAATCCAAGAGGCCGAAGTACTTCGCGAGCACGAACTGCGGGATGATCAGCATCATCGCCGGCACCATCAGGCCGATCAGCATGATGCGGAAGATCACTTCGCGGCCGCGGAACTCGAACCGGGCGAAGCCATAGGCCATCATCGAGCTGATCAGCACCGACAGCGCGGTGGAGACCACGGCGACGATCACCGAATTCAGCGCGTAGCGGGAGAAGTCCTGGCTCGTCCACGCCTGCACGTAGTTTGCCCACGTGAACGGGTCGGGGATGAACTGCGGGGGCGTCGTCAGCACGTAGGCCTGCGGCTTGAAAGACGTCGACACCATGTACAGGAACGGCGTGACCATGACGATCGCGCCGACGATCAGGGCGACCAGCCGCATCCCGGTCAGGGCGCGGCGCTGTACGCTCGAGCGCTTCATCACGCCTCCTCGTCGGAACGGTCGCGGAACACGCGAAGCTGCACGACGGAGAAGATGAACACCACGATGGTCAGCAGCACGGCGATGGCGGCCCCGTACCCGAAGTCGAGGTTGGAGAACGCCTGCTGGTACATGAACGTCAAGACCACCTCGGTCTGACCGCCCGGTCCGCCGGCCGTCATCAGCAGAACCGACGTGAACACGTTGAAGCCGCCAATGACCAGCATGACCACGACGAACAGCATCGCCGGCCAGATCGCCGGAATCGTGACGGCACGGAACCGCTGCCACCAGTTCGCGCCGTCTAGCGCGGCCGCCTCTTCGAGGGATTGCGGGACGCCTTGCAGCGCGGCGAGGAAGATCATCATGGACCAGCCCACGCCCTTCCACACCCCCAGCGCGCAGATCGCGACGAGCGCCGTCCACCGCCCCGACAGCCAGGAGGTGCTGCCGTCGGTGAGCGGCAGGATGTCGCCGAGTGCCCAGTTCACGAGGCCCTGATCGGCGAACAGGTACTTGAACAGCAGGGAGACGACGACCCAGCTGGTGACGACCGGAAGATAGAAGAGCACGCGGAACAGCGGCTGCGCCGGCGCCTTGGAGCGCAGCAGCATGGCCACCGCGAGCCCGAGGATGATCTGCGGTGGGACGGTGAACAGCATGTAGATGCCGCTGTTGGACAGGCTCAGCCAGAAGCGGTCGTCCTGCACGGCGCGTGCGTAGTTATCGAGTCCGACGAACTCGCTCGCCGCACCGCGCAGGATATTCCAGTCGTACAGGCTCATCTGCAGCGCCTGAACGATCGGGTACAGGATGAACACCCCGAACAGGATGGCCCCGGGCGCGATGAACAGCCACGGTGTGAGGTTCGGCTTGCGCCGACGGCGCGGAGGGAAGGGCTCGCGCAAGGCAGCGGTGGCTGCCTCGCGCGAGCCGGCGGTGAGGGTCATCAGCCGTTGTCGGCCAGGAGCGCGTCGATCTTCTTCGCGGAAGCGGTGAGCGCATCCGCCACCGTGACCTTGCCCTCGAAGGCGGGCACGAGCTCGTCGTTCAGGATGGTGTCCACCTCGCCGGCCTGCGGAATGGGCAGGCGCGCGCGGGCGGTCTCCAGCTGATCGGAGAACGTCGCGAAGTAGGGCACGAGGTCAGCCTGCTTCTGCGCGAACTCTGGCTTGACGGACATCTGGCCGGCCTTTGCCATGCCGAGCTGGAAGGTCTCGCTCTGGCTGAACTCCAGGAACTTGTACGCGGCGTCGGCGTGCGCGGTGGATTCGGTCACCACAAGGCTCTCACCGCCGACGACGCTGATCGACCCGCCGTCGCCGGAGGGCATCGGCGAATAGACCGGTGCGAAATCCGGGTACTGTCCGGCCCAGATGTCCTGCATCCACGGACCGTCGAGAATCGACGCGTACTGTCCGCCCGGCAGCCCGTCGCTTGTGCCCGTGGCGCCGGTGTTCCCGGTGATGAGGTTGGGGATCTGCCCCTTCTGATACAGGTCGACCAGCAGCTGGACGCCGGCGACGCTCTCCGGGCTGTCGAGGTAGCCGGTGGACGTGGTCAGGTCGGCATCGGCGATGTCACCGCCGGCTGACCAGATCCACGGCATGACGTTCCAGGCGCTCAGACCACTGTCGGCGAAGGCGAACGTTCCCGACCCGTCCAGACCCGCCGCCAGCTTCGCGAGATCGTCGAAGGTGGCCGGCGGCGCCGAGAGGCCTGCCTTCTGCAGCGTGGCGGCGTCGGTCACGAGCACGCGGGTGTTGGTGTTCAGCGGGATGCCGTAGTAATGCCCGTTCCATGAGGTCGTCTCCAAAGTGCCGGGGTAGACGGCGTCGGCGAGGTCCTGGAAACCGGGCATCGTGCCGTCGAGCTGCTTGAAGACCCCGAGCTTGGCGAACTGCGCGACCCAGCCGATGTCCGATCGGATGAGGTCGGGCAGTTCACCGCCGGCCGCGGAGGTCGTGAGCTTCTGCTTCAAACCGTCGTACGGCATGTCGACGTACTCGACGGTGATGCCCGGGTTCTCCTTCTCGAACGCGGGGATCAACTCGTTCTCCAGTTCGTCGGTCTGGGCGCTGTTTCCGCCGTTGCCGTATGTGCCCCAGAAAGTGAGGGTAACCGCGTTGTCCGACGCGGACGGCGAGCCGCCACCGCTGCAGCCGGCGAGCAGAGCACCCGCCGCCACCAGAGCGACGACCGTCGTCGCAGAACGAAAATGCCTCATTGCAGATCTCCCAGTATCAGGTGGTACTCGGAGGGATGCCCTCTCCGACGCGGCAGTCGTTGCCGATGATTTATTTGAGCACACGAAGTAAACCGTGCGCAAGATCCAATTTCTCGCTGACTTCGATGCGCGATATATTCGGCTACGGAGGTAAATCACGATGGGGTGGCAACCGAGCGATCAGCTCACGCAGGACGTCGCACTCGAAGTGCTGCTGCACGGCCCGTTGGGTCGCGCAGAGTTGGCTCGACGGCTCGATCTCGCCCCCGCGACACTCACGCGCATCAGCTCCGAACTCATCCGCTCGGGGATCGTGACGGAGACTTCCCAGGTCATAGAGGGGCGCGGGCGACCGACCACTCCCCTGGACGTCGTCCCGGCAGCGCATCACTTCCTGGGGGTGAAGCTCGCCAGCGATTCCCTGTTCGCCGTGGTCACCGATCTGCGCGCGAACGTCGTACGCACTCTCGGGGAACGACGGCATTCCGGAGCCCCCGAGGACGTCGTCGGCATCATCGGCGCGCTCGTCGACGACGCCGAGTCGCGGCATCCTATCGACGGGGTCGGCATCGCCGTCGGCGGGGTCGTCGACGGCGACGGGACGATCGCCTCCGCACCGTTCCTCGGTTGGACGGACGTCCCGCTGGCGGCGGCGGCGGCGGATGCGGTGGGGCGTCCGACCGTCTGCGCGAACGATCTCGAGGCCTTCGTCGACGCGCTGCACTGGTTCGGCGTCGGCTCGGGTCACTCGAACTTCGCCGCGCTTACTCTGGGGATCGGCGTGGGCTACGGGTGCATCGCAAATGGCCGGGCGCTGACTAGCCCCGATTCGGGAGTCGGCCTCGTCGGGCACTGGCCGCTCGATCCGCTCGGCCCCCTGTGCCGACAGGGCCACCAGGGTTGCGCGGAGGCGATGTTGACGATCCCGTCCATCGAGCGCGCTGTGCACTTCGCCACTGGCGAGGACGTGACGTGGCAGGAGATCATGTCTCGGGCTCGACGAGGAGATGAGACCGTCACACGGCTTCTATCCCGGTCCGGCCGAGCGCTGGGACAGCTCATCGCGGCGGTGGCGAACCTGACGGCACCCGAGTTCGTGGTCATCGGCGGCGAGGGGGTGGAGCTCGCCGAGGTGGCGCGCGCCGACATCCATCGCGGCCTGGCAGAGCATCGCGACGCCCGCGCATCTGAAGTCCGCATCGAATTGGTGCCCGGAACGAACGAGGAATGGTGCCGAGGAGCAGCAGTACTAGGCATCCGCCGGTTCGTCCTCGGCCGCGGCGATGCCAGCGCCGAGCACTCATCGGTAGAGCGCAGACCGGCGTCTGCGTGAAGCGACCTTCGGCCCGGCAGGCCTGCGCGGAGTGATGGGCGCACACCGCTCCGCCTGCCCTGGCGCTCGGACTGCGGGTCGTGAGCGCCCCTCGCAGGCGTCCACGGGCGAAGAGCGGCGGAGGGGATCACGTCATTCCGGGACGACGTCGCGTTGGTACCCACCACCGGTCTTCGACTGCGAGGACGGCGCGCTTTGCACTCCGCCGGCGCTTTGCAAAGCTCACAGTCTGCGACAGGTACGGCCGCATAGGCAACACCTTCGTTCCCGAAACGAGCCCGTCGTCGTCGGCGTAGCTGCCATCGATCTCGCGACCCACCCCTCCCCATCGTCGTGGCGACCGGCTCGCCGGCCTTCAGCGTGCTGCTCTCGGTGGCAGCGTCGGGGACGCCGATGCATTCGATGCCGAGGATGCGGGGGAAGTGAAACCCTACGGGGATTCGCCTGTCGCGCTAATCACTTCGGAATCGTTGACTCTGAACGACTTGACCTGGATGCGCACTAATCCCGCGCTCACCTCAGGCGTGGGGATTCCGTTCGCACGACGCCGTCGTAGCTTCCGCGCGCGACCAAACGGATCACCTGGATAATCTCGGCTCCGTCGTGTCCGGCGCGGGACACCGGCGGAACGCTTTGCAAGCAACCCCCACCATCGAGCGCAAACGAGTGTCCGATGCCAAGGGCACCGCCCGCCGAGATCACGCTAGATCTCGCCGATCTCCTGGCCGAGCCTCAAATAGAGCGCTGTGACAATCGCGTCGTTGACTCGATACGAGGGCCATTCACCCTTTCGGCGGCTGGGTCGGGGCGGATCCGCGATTAGGAATCCCTCATCTTCGAGATCTCCGAGGTAGGCGATGAAGGTCGTGGGCGGGAGGTTGAGCGCGTCGGCGATCGACTTGCGAGTGACGTTCGGGTTCTGCCTCAGATAGCGAATAATCCCGGCCTTCGCCGGGGAAGCAGGTTCGGTGTGGGTCATGGTTTCCAGCAAAGCGCCTCGTCACCATTCGAGGGAGTCCCTCCGGAGAGGTGTATTCCGGGGGTACCCCTCACACAGGCGAATCGGACATCAGCCGACGGGAACCGAAACGCGTGCGGATCAGGCGGGTGTGAACGCGTGCGCGTGCTTCAGGTGGATCGCCTCCGGACCCGCGAACCGGGCGAGCACATCGGCGGCGCCGCACGCCACCGCCGAGGTGCACCTGCCGGACGGGACAACGGCCGAGGTCGGCGCGGGGACGCACGCGTGGGTCATCGCGGCACCGGCGGATGCGGCTCTGCCGTCGCGCTCGCTGGGGTCGAGCTTCCGTGAGATCGCGGATGACACCGAGGCGCTGGAAACCGTGCTGGGCGTCTTGCGCGCCCATGACACTGCCTACGAGGAGCTCGTTCGACGCCGCGTGGATTGGAACGTCACTGATCCTCTCCCCGCGGGGCTTTTCGACATGCCGCCGGCCGGCTTCGGCGCTCTTGCCGCAGCGCTGGGAGTGCTTTCTGGCCGTCGCGCGTGAACGTGCTCCCCGTTCACCTGGACGGAGCACCACCACCCACGCCAGACGCTGCTCGCTGCGTCTCCGGCGGGAGCGTGGATGCCGGGATCACCACGACATCCTGCACCTTCCAGTCGAGGTCGGCGATGTGCTGGCGGGCCGCTTCGATCTGGTCGAGACGCACCCGGCTCCGTTCGGGGACCACGAAGGCCTCGACATGGAACACCTGGCCCATATCGCGCATCCGCACAGATGCCGCCCGCACCCACGGCTGTGCCTCGAGGTCGCGCACGATGCGATCGGCCAACGGGTGCGGCTTCGTGTCGTCGTGCGTGCGCGCGCGTTGGTCGATCAGATCGAGCACGGCCGAGCGGGAGTTCTTCACGCCGTCCCACACGATGCCGAGTGAGATGAAGAGGGCGGCCGCGCCGTCCAGCCACCACCAACCGATCCCGATGCCGAGCACACCGACGATCGAGGCGACCGTGGTCGTCCAGTCGGCCTTGGCCATGTCGGCATCCGCGTAGAGCACCTTGTTGTGCAGGGTGGGGGCGAGTTTCGCCTTCGCGTGCCCGTAGAAGAACGGCCCCGGCACGACCAGCACCATGACGGCGACCATCAGCCACCCGAGCCAGATCGTGTGCCCGAAGAGCGACACCGTGCCGATCGCGGGATGCGCCGCCGTGACGAGTCCGATCACCGATTCGACCGCGAGGCTTCCGCCGATCGCGAGTAGCGCGACACCCGCGACGAGGTGACCGACACCCATCACCCGGTGCAGTCCGTAGGGAAATCTCCGCGACGGCGGATGCCGGATCACCAGCAGCGACAGCAGAAACGCGATCTGCGGGATGAGCGAGAGCATGTCCTCGATCCACGCGGTCTTCATCGCCTGCGAACCGCCGACCACGAACGCGATGATCGCGATCGTGACAACGGTGTAGCCGATCGTGAACCACTCCCAGCGGATCGCGCTCGTCAGCGCCCGCCGTTGCTCCGCCGGCAGGTCGGTACGACCCATCGATTGCATCACTTGACCTCGCGATCGAGGTAGGTCTCCACGGCCGATTGCATCGCATTCTCCCCGAGCGGCACGAAGACGACGACTCGCCGGCCGTCCGCTCCGGGCAGGTCGGGGTACCCCCTCGTGACCGACACACGCTCGGACCACGGCGTCGCGTCGGTCATCCCGCCGATCGCGAGATCCAGTTCTCCGCGTTCCAACAGGTCGACGAGGTCCTCTTCGCTGCCGACAGTCCAGGTCACCGTCGCCTCCCGGTCCGCCCCGAACTCCTCGATCACCGACGGGAGCGGTCCGGACACCTCGGCATCCTCACCGACGCCCGTGGCGACCGCGAGCCCGTCGCTCGGCGACACGCCCGCACGCAGCTCTCCTCCGGTGATGCGGTCCAATGTGCCGCGGGGATCGGTCGGCACGCTGATGCCGCATCCGGCGAGCACGGTGACGGCCACAGCCGCGGCGAGCGCACCGCACACACCTCGCAGCGAACGCATCACGAGAGCTCCCTTCGCCGGGTTGACACGACGAGCGTACGCCTGTGTCCGGGGCGTCCGCGCCCCCTTGACGATGAAGGATTCTTCTGGCGCACGCCGGTGGCTAGCACCCTCATCGCACCCTGGCAATCCCCTCCACTCCGCCGCGCCCGCGCCGTATTTTCGGTGACGACGGAGATCCCCAACGTCATCGAAGGGAGCTGCCATGCCCGGACGACGCAACGCCAGCCTGAAGGACCCCGAGCTGTACGAGAAGTTGCGGGACGACGGCGCCAGCAAGCAGAAGGCGGCGCGCATCAGCAACGCCGCAGCGGCCGAAGGCCGTTCGACGATCGGTCGCAAAGGTGGCGAATCCGGAAACTACGAAGACTGGACCGTCCCCGACCTTCGCAAAAGGGCGAAGGAGATCGGCCTGACCGGTTACTCCCGCCAGAAGAAGAGCGAGCTGATCGCCGCCTTGCGCGACAGCTGAACATCCGCACCGCCACGAGAAGGAGAACCATGACTCGCGACCAGTACACCCTCGTCGACCCGGCGAAGCTCTACGCCGACATCGAACCGCAGAAGCAGCGGATGCCGGAGCCCGGGCTCGACGCGAAACTCACACCGAAGGCGGACCTCGGCGAAGAGACGTATCGCGGCACCGGCCGACTGACGGGCCGGAAGGCCCTCATCACGGGCGGCGACTCGGGGATCGGAGCGGCGACCGCGATCGCGTTCGCCCGCGAGGGCGCCGATGTCGCGATCTCCTACCTTCCCGCCGAAGAGGAAGATGCACAACGCATCGCGGGGCTTCTCCGGGAGGCCGGCGCGACCGTGCTCACCTACCCGGGCGATCTGAAGGACCCGGAGTACTGCCGCGCACTCGTCGCCGAGACTGTCGAGACCCTGGGCGGCCTCGACATCGTGGTGAACAACGGCGGAAAGCAGATCTTCAATGAAGACCTGACGACGCTCGACGACGAGCAGTTCGACGACACGTTCAAGACGAATGTGTACGCGATGTTCTGGATCACGAAAGCGGCCCTGCCGCACCTGAAGCCCGGCGCGACGATCATCAACACCACCTCGATCCAGGCGTACTCCCCCTCGGATGTGCTCGTGGACTACGCGTCGACGAAGGCCACGATCAACGCGTTCACGAAGGCATTGGCCCAGCAGGTCGCGCCGCGGGGTATTCGGGTGAACGCGGTCGCGCCCGGACCGATCTGGACGCCGCTGCAGCCGACCGACGGACAGCCGCAGGAGAAGCTCGCCCACTTCGGCGAGAACACTCCGCTCGGACGCATGGGGCAACCGGCAGAGCTCGCTCCCGCGTACGTGTTCCTCGCGTCCGCCGAATCCAGCTACGTGCTCGGCGAGACGCTGAACGTCAACGGCGGCATGCCGACGCCGTAGTCCCGCGCGCTCAGCCGTTCTTCGGCGCAGGGTAGGGCTGAGCGGCGAGGAGCTTCGCGAGGTGAGCGGCGTGCCGGGCCACCGTCTGCGTGGTGCCCGGCACCTTGTCGGGAGTCTCGGGAAGGTCGTTGTAGTCGGTCGTGTGCATGGCTTCGCCGTTCCAATACACGCCACCCTGACTCGGAATCGTGAAGCCGACGTCGCCGAGTCCCTGGTACAGCGCCGCGGTGATCGCGTGGGCGCCGTCTTCGTTGCCGACGACCGCGGCGACCGCGACCTTGCCGGCGAGGATCGGGCGACCCTCGGCATCCGTCTCGGACAGCTCCGCGTCCAATCGTTCGAGCGTGCGCTGAGCGACCGACGACATGTTGCCCATCCACGTCGGCGTCGCGAAGACCAGAATGTCGGCCACGAGCACCTTCTCGCGGATGCCGGGCCATTCGTCCCCCTCGCCCATATCGGCCTCCACACCCGGCTTCACATCGAAGTCGACGACGCGGACGATCTCTCCCGAGACGTCGTAGGCCGCGAGCGCGTCGAGAACCTGCTGGGCGAGAAGTTCGCTACTGGATGCGGCGGGCGAGGGCTTGAGTGTGCAGTTGAGCACGAGTGCGTGAGTCATGTGGTCCTCCCCATCGACAGGACTTCAGTGTGCGCGCGGGGCGTGAAGCACTGAAGGGGATTGACCCGGGGTCCGCCGAAGAGTACGAGCGTCAGCCGACAGCGAACCGCCCTGGTCTGGGCCCCCGGCATGGCGTTGACTCCGGGTATGGATATTTTGATCCTCGGGGGAACAGCCCTGCTCGGCCGCGCGATCGCCGAGGCGGCACTGCGTTCCGGACACACCGTGACGTGTGCCGCGCGCGGGACCGCCCCTGCGCCCGAGGGAACCTCCTTCGTCACTGTCGACCGCGATGACGACGACGGGCTGTCCCCCGTCGCAGACCGCATCTGGGATGCCGTCGTCGACGTCTCCCGGCATCCCGGGCAGGTACGACGCGCCGTGCGGGACCTCCGTACGCGGCACTGGGCCTTCATCTCCTCGCTGAACGTCTACGCCGCCTTCGACCGGCGAGAACAGAGTGAAGATTCTCCCGTGCTCGCGCCACTCAGCGGCGACGTCATGGAAGACATGTCGGCCTACGGTGCGGCCAAGGTCGCCTGCGAAGACATCGTGCGGGCCGCCGATGCGCCCGCGACGATCATCCGCTCCGGGCTCATCTCCGGTCCGGGCGACACGTCAGGCCGCAGCGGCTACTACCCGTGGCGATTCGCTCACCCCACCGGGGCGGATGTCCTCGTCCCCGACGATCCGACATTTCCGTGTGCGCTGATCCACGTGGACGACCTCGCCGAATGGACCGTCCACGCCGCAACACACCGTCTCGACGGGACGTTCAACGCGACCGGTCCGACCGTGGCCTTGGGCGACGTGCTCACCACCGCCGCACGAGTCGCCCACAGTGACGTGGCGGCACGGCCTGTCCCCGCAGCCGTTCTGGCCGCGCAGGGAATCTCGGCCTGGATGGGTTCTCCGTCGCTCCCCCTCTGGATCGACGACCCCGAGTGGCGCTTTTTCGCGACCGCCGATTCCTCCGCCGCGATCCGCGCGGGGCTGCGCACGCGCCCGCTCGAAGACACCCTCGCCGACGCCCTCGCGTTCGAGAATCTCCGCACCGGTCCGCGGCCGGCCGGGCTCTCCGATGACGAGGAACGCGCGCTCCGCGCCGCCCTCGCTGCGTCGTAGCGCTTCAGCGACCGGAGGCGACGGGAAAGTCCGGGTGCACGACCCAGCCGGCTTCGCGCTCCAGCGCGGCAGCGAGGGTGAGCGCCGAGAGTCGGGCGTGCTCGAGGCCGAGCGGCGAGCGCACATCGATCGCGAGCGGCGGTGGTTCACCGAACTTCGGGACGTCGACCTCGGCCCACGCCCCGCCGTCCAGCGCCACACGGGGCCGCGCCGATCCCGGCGACAGCACCGGGCTGTCTGCGGCGAGGGCGATCACGGCGAGCGCGTCGATCTTCGTGATGGCGACCTGCACGACGAGCGTGGCCACGGCATCCATCACCGTGCCTACAGTTCTCCGGGTTGCATGGCCTGCTCGTCGATCTTTACGATCATGGCGCGGGCGGGCGAGGTTGCCGCGCCCGGTTTCTTGGGCGCGTAGACGACGAGCGAGTGGAAGACGAACCGGACGAAGAACGCCACGACGAGGGTGATCGCCGTCGCGAAGACCGCCGAGATATGGCTTGTCGAGACCATCAGCGCGACGATGGGGATGCGGATGACGGCTTCGGCATTGTTGAAGAGGAACGACTTGGCGAACCGCGATCCGACGCCGGACGCCTCATGACGCATGTCGTGGAAGACGAAGCGCTCGATCAGGAGGAAGTTCACGATGATCGTCACTTCCGCCGCGATGACGGCGGCGGTGATGTACCCGACTCCGGCGGAGGTCAGCGCCCAGACGATCGCGACGTTCGCGACGGCGCCGAGACCGCCGATGACGGCGAACAGCGACATCTTGCCGAAGCGGAGCGCCGTGAGCTGGGCGAGGAAGTGGATGCCCTGCCGCAGGGACGCCTTCGATTCACCCGCGAAGCGGTCGGCGAAGGCGAACGGCACTTCGGCGACCCGCAGCGTCTTGCGCGCGAGGATCTCGAGGAGGATCTTGAACCCGCGTGGCTGCAAACCCTCGAGACCGATCGCGTTGCGGTCGATCAGGAAGAACCCGGTCATCGGGTCGGTCGTGTCCTTCAGGCGAATGGGGAACATCGCCTTGGTGACGGCCGTGGCTGCCTTCGACACGAACACCCGGGTCTTGTCGGCCAGGCCCTGCGCCGCGCCGCCGGCGGCGTAGCGCGAGGCGACGACGACGTCGACATCGCCCTGGCCGAACCGGGCGAAGAGGTCCGGAATGCTCTCCGGCGGATGCTGCAGATCACCGTCGATGACGACGCACGCCTCGGCCGAGGCGGCGCGGAAGCCCTCGAGCACGGCGCCGCCGAGTCCACCTGTCGCCTGATCACGGTGGATCACCCGCACCGGAATCGCGGCCGCCGCGGCGACCTCCCGAATGACGTCGGGGGTGTCGTCGATGCTGTCGTCGACGAAGATGATCTCCGCGTCGATCCCGACGACAGCCGCAGTGGTGCGCCGAACGAGCTCCGCGACATTGGGAGCTTCGTTGTAGGTCGGCACGATGATCGACAGGTTGATGGTGTCCCCCTGGGAAACGAGATCACTCGCCGGGTCATGGTGACGAGCCCGTCTATCCTTACACCCCGACCGGTCGCGCAGGTGTCCAATTTCACAGGCAACGGCCCGCCCCCCGATAGGGTCGATCCCGGGACTGCGAAAGGGCACGACATGGGGACGATGACGCGCGCTCTGGCGCGGATCGCGATGGTGGGCGCGGCGCTATCGCTGCTCGCGGTGACGGGCTGTGCGACGGAGGTGGTGCCGGCATCCACTCCGGTCGCCGAAACCACGACGCCGACGCCGACGCCGATGCCGCTGACCGCCGCAGAACAGCTGCTCGCCGATGCCGGAGACCCGGCGGCCTGCGCCGTGTCGTTCGTCCTCGACGGCACGACGCTCGATCCCCAACTCCAGACCCAGGACGCGCTCTATTCGCTGCTGCCGATTCCGCGCGCAGACGGGCGGGTGTTCGCGGGCTGGTACGCCGACACCACCGCGGCGACGGCCGCATCCGCGGACCCGGCCGCGAACGCCGGCAACCCGGCGACCCGCGTCAACGGCGCCGACCTCGTCGCGTGCACAGCGCAGCAGACCACGCTCTACGGAGCCTGGACGACGCCGGAGGCCGTCACGGCGGAGAATGCGCGCGTCCCGCTCCTCATGTACCACCAGTTCACGGACAAGCCGGGCGGCGAAGAGGGCTGGCTGCGCGGCAACTTCGCGTACGTCGAGGACTACCGCGCGCACATGCACCACATCAAGGACGGCGCGTTCTACCTGCCCACCTGGGATGAGCTCAGTGCCTTCATCGACGGTGTCCTCTTCCTCCCGGACCACGCGGTCATCATCACCGACGATGACGCCGACCCGACCTGGCTCACGATGGCCGCGCCGATCAACGAGCAGCTACAGCTCATGGCGACCTCGTTCGATATCACGGGCGACGGCGTCGCGGAGCAGAACCGGTTCATCCTGCCCCGCTCGCACACCCACAACATGCACACCGCGGGCGCCAACGGCAAAGGCCAAATGGTGAATCTCACGCCCGCCGAGATCGCCGCCGACATGGAGGCATCGGCCGACGCGCTCGGCGGCGTGAAAGAGGTCGTGGCGTACCCCTTCGGTCACCACGACGAACGCTCGAAGGAGGGCCTGCGTGCGGCAGGCTTCGACATGGCCCGCACGATCGAGCAGGGCTACGTCTCGGTCGGCTCCGACAAGCTCGCGCTCCCCTGCATCCGCATCAACTTCGGTATGGGCGTCGCCGACCTCACCGAACTGATCGGCTGAGCGCCGACGCTGCCCAGCGGGGGGAGAATAGAGGTATGACTTCCTCTGAGCCCACCATCACGATGTTCGGTGCCGACTGGTGCCGCGACTGCGTCCGCACGAAGAAGCAGCTCGACGAGCTGGGTGTCTCGTACACCTACGTCGACCTCGTGGCCGAGCCGGATGCCGCGGACGTCGCGCGCGAGATCTCCGGCCGCACGAACATCCCCGTCGTCGTCTACCCCGACGCGTCGCACCACGTCGAACCGTCGAACGCCGACGTCGAGTCGAAGCTGCGCGAACTCGCACTGATCTGACCCCGCGCCGTCAGCGGGAACGCACGGCGACCCGGCTATCGTGACTCGCATGAGGACGGATGCCGCGACCACCCCCGCCGCGCCGCTGTCGCGAAAAACCATCGCGACCTACGCGGCCGGATCGATCGGCACCGGCGGCTTCGCGACGCTCCCCGGTCTCGTCCTCACGTATTACCTGACCGACAGTCTGGGCGTCGCCGCCCTTATGGCGGGCGTCATCGTCACGGCGGCGAAGATCTGGGACGTCCTGGTCGACCCGGTGATCGGCGCTCTGAGTGATCGCGATCTCGCCCGGCACGGATCACGCCGACGTCTCATGGTGATCGGTGCAATCGCACTGCCGGTGCTGTTCGCCCTCACGTTCGCTGTGCCGCCGGGGCTCGCTCCCGCCGTCGGCGCGATCTGGGTGCTCATCGCTTTCCTGCTGACGGCGACCGCGTTCAGCCTGTTCCAGGTGCCCTACATCGCCCTGCCCGCCGAGCTGACCGACCGATACGACGAGCGCACGAGACTCCTCACGTGGCGCGTCGTCGTGCTCACGTTCGCGATCCTGCTCTTCGGCGCGGGCGGCCCCCTCCTCCGCCGTGCCACCGGCGACCCGACGACCGGCTATCTGCTGATGGGGATCGTGGCCGGTATCGTCATCGGCCTCGGGATGCTGGCATCCACCGCCGTCGCGCGCCAGGGCCTCCGGCCGCGCTCCGCCATGGCCGCCGCCGGCACGAGCGCGGCCGAAACGGCAGAGCTCGCCGCGGAGTCCGTCGGGGACACACCGATCCGTCCCGTCGGCCCGGACGCCTCGACTCCGGGCGGCGGCGTCCGCGACAACTTCCGCGCTGGGTTTGAATCACTGCGACGCAGCCAGCCCTTCCGCGCACTGCTCGGCACCTTCTTCTTGCAGGCGATCGCCACAGGGCTCATGCTCGCCGGCGCGCAGTACCTGGCGACCTGGGTTTTGCGATCGGAGGACGCCGTCACGCTCTTGTTCGTCGCCCTGATCGCGCCGGCGCTCTTCGCCGCGCCGCTCTGGGGCATCGCCGCGCGGCGGGTCGGCAAAGAGCGGGCGTTCGCCGCGGCCAGCGTGCTGTTCACGCTCGCCGCGCTGACGACCGTGTTCGCCCTGTGGGCACCCGGCGCGTGGCTCTACGCATCCGTCGCGACCGTCGGGATCGCCTACGCCGGAATGCAGTCCTTGCCGATGGCCATGCTCCCCGACGTCATCAGTCACGACGCGCGGCGACACGGCCCGGGCCGTGCGGGCGCATTCGGGGGAATGTGGACGGCGGGTGAGACGACCGGGTTCGCGCTCGGCGCCACCGTGTTGGCGGTGACGCTCGCCGCAACGGGGTACATCGAAAGCGTCGCGGGCCAGAGCCCCACGCAGCCGGATGCCGCGATCTCCGGGATCGTGCTGAGCTTCAGCGTGGTGCCCGCGGCGCTCGTGCTCGGGAGTCTTGTCTGGCTCGGGCGCTACCGGCTGCGCCGCGACGACATCGAGTAGCACCGATCTCGGAACGGCGTACCACCGGGACGTATGCTGAGATGTCCGCCCGAAGGAGAGCGCCGTGACCCCTGCTGCAACGACCACCGCCCCCGTAGATCTGACCAGCGACGTGCGCGAGCCCTTGGATAACGCGGTCTCGGCGGTCCGGTCCGGCGCCCGCGCGTGGAGCCTGCTGACGCTCGATCAGCGCCGCACGCTCCTGCGACGGTTGCGCGCGGCGGCAGCCGCCGTCGCCGAGGAGTGGGCCGACGTCGCCGCGACCTCCAAGGGGTTGGAACCGGGGCATCCGCTGCGCGGAGAAGAGTGGCTGTCGGGGCCGTACGCCGCGCTCGTCGCGCTCGACGCCTACGCCGATACCCTCACCGCGCTCGTGGCCGGAGGGAGCCCGCTCGACACCGTGAAGATCGGGACCGCGCCGGGTGGGCGGACCGTCGTCCACACATCGCCGCTCTCCGCGACGGATGGGCTGCTGCTGTCGGGCTACACGACCGAAGTGTGGCTCACGCCCGGTGTCACGGCGGCCGATGCGGTCCGTACCGCGGGCCTCGCGCAGCGCGCACCGGCCACGTCCGGCGGCGTGGGTCTCGTGCTCGGCGCCGGCAACATCACCTCGATCCCGTACCTCGACGTGCTCTATGAGCTGATGGCGTTCAACCGGGTCTCGATCCTCAAGGTCAACCCCACGCAGGACGCGCTCGTGCCGGTGTTCGAACGTGCGCTCGCGCCGCTGATCGAACCCGGGTTCCTCCGCATCGTGCGCGGCGGCGGGGATGTGGGCGGGTATCTGACCCAGCATCCGGACATCGACCACGTCCACATCACCGGGTCGGAAGCAACCTTCCGCGCGATCGTGTGGGGCACCGGAAAACGTCCGTCACGCCCGAAGCTCAAGGTCCCGATCTCGGCGGAACTCGGCGGCGTCGCACCGATCATCGTGGTCCCGGGCGAGTGGTCGCCGGCCGACCTCACCTACCAGGCCGAGCACATCGCCACGATGCGTCTGCACAACAGCGGCCACAACTGCATCGCCGGTCAGGTCGTGCTGCTGAGCGCGGACTGGCCGCAACGCGAGGAGTTCCTGCGGGCTCTGCGCACCGCCTACGACCGCGCGCCGCGACGTCCGGTCTGGTACCCGCAGAGCGACGGAAAGATGGATGCCGTGCGCGACGCCTACCCGGACGCCACATGGTGCGGCGACGGAACACGCGCATTCATCCAGACGGACGGCGCCGATGCGACGGCGCTCGAGACGACGGAATACTTCGCCCCCGTGCTCGGGATCATCGATCTGCCGGGCACCGGGCAGGAGTTCCTCGACAGGGCGATCGCGCACGCGAACGAGCGCCTGACCGGAACCCTGGGTGCCAACGTCCTGATCGACCCTGCGACCCATGCCGCTCTCGGCAGGGACTTCGAGCGGGCGATCGTCGAGCTGCGCTACGGCACGGTCGCGATCAACGCCTGGACGGCCTTCGGATTCCTCACCCCGACGGCGACCTGGGGCGCATTTCCCGGCGGGACGCTCGACGATGCCCCGAGCGGTATCGGGATCGTGCACAACGCCCTCCTGCTGGACGGGGTCGAACGCACGGTCGTGCGCGGACCCTTCCGGCCGTTCCCGCGCTCGCTGGGACGGGGGACCTTCTCCGCGTTGCCGAAGCCGCCGTGGTTCGTGACCTCACGCACCGGCGCGGCCGTGTGCGAAGGCTTCACCCGGTTCCGCATCGACGGCAACTGGCCGAAGATAGCGGTCACTCTCGTCAAGGCGTTCGGCGCGTGAGCGCCCGCACCCTCGACGCGGATTACGTCGTCGTCGGTGCCGGCTCGGCCGGGGCGGCGCTCGCCGCCCGCCTCAGCGAGGACCCGACGGTCAGCGTGCTGCTGCTCGAGGCCGGTCCCTCAGACCGCGCAGTCGAACTGCATATTCCCGCGGCCTTCTCGAAGCTGTTCCGCGGCCGCTACGACTGGAACTACGACACCGTGCCGCAGTCCGCGCTCGAGGGACGCACGGTCTATTGGCCACGCGAGCTCGGCGAGCTGGAGGTTCTCCTGCGTTGGGTACGCGGCGGCGGTCGGACACCGGACTTGGGCACCGGACTTCGGACACCGCTCTTGGCTCCTGTCCGCGGCCTGAATAACTCCTGCTGCCGCGTCTCAACGCGCGGCGCGCGCCCCGGAAACACAGCGCAGCCGGCTCGGAAACCGAGCCGGCTGCAGGAGTTGTTCAGGTGAGAGGTCAGCGACCCCGGCGCTGACCGCCGCCGTTGCTGCGGACGACCGAGCCGACCGAAAGCTTGCTGCCACCGCCGGTCGAGGCACGGCGACCCGTGGTCCGGGCGTTGCCGGATGCCGCGGGCTGCTGCGCCGGTCGCGCCGCGCGCTCTGCAGCCGGACGACCGTGCGACTCGGCCGAGCGACCGGCGTTGTCACGACCAGCGCCAGCGCCGCGTCCACCCGAGCGGCCCTGGCCGGAACGGCCCTGACCGCCGGCGCGTCCGCTGTCATCGCGCGCCGCGCGCTTGCGCTGCGCGTTGGCGCCCTGGCTACGGCCGCCGCCACGGGGCTGCTCGACCTTCGGCTCGGGCTTGACGTAGGAGGCGACCTGGCCGACGAGCTCAGCGACCTCGGGCGACGTCGGCGTGACGCGCGTGGGGGTCACGGTGATCGCGGCCTTGCGGAGGAGATCCTTGACGTCCTTCTCCTGGCCGGGGAGGACGACGGTCACGACCGACCCCTCGGCGCCGGCACGCGCCGTGCGACCGGAACGGTGCAGGTATGCCTTGTGCTCCATGGGCGGGTCGACGTGGATCACGAGCTCGACATCATCGACGTGCACGCCGCGCGCGGCGACGTCGGTCGCGACGAGCACCTTGGCCGTGCCGGCCGAGAATGCCGCGAGGTTGCGGTCGCGCTGCGGCTGCGAAAGGTTGCCGTGCAGGTCGACCGAGGGGATGCCCTGCGCCGTGAGCGCCTGGGCGAGCTTCTTGGCGTGGTGCTTCGTGCGCATGAAGAGGATGCGGCGGCCGGTGCCCGACGCGAGCGTGCGGACGAGCTCCTTCTTCGCGTCGGCACCCTCGACGTGGAACACGTGGTGGGTCATCGCAGCGACGGGCGAGTTGGCCTCGTCGACCGAGTGCAACACCTCGTTCTGCAGGAAGCGGCTGACGAGCTTGTCGACGCCGTTGTCCAGCGTCGCGCTGAAGAGCATGCGCTGGCCGTCGCGGGGGGTCTTGTCGAGGATGCGGGTGACCGACGGCAAGAAGCCGAGGTCGGCCATGTGGTCGGCCTCGTCGATGACCGTGATCTCCACGGCATCCAGCTTCACGTAGCCCTGCTTCATGAGGTCTTCGAGGCGGCCGGGGCACGCCACGACGATGTCGACGCCGGCGTTGAGAGCCTGCACCTGGCGGGTCTGGCTGACACCACCGAAGATCGTGGTGGTCTTCAGGCCGTAGGCCGCGGCGAGCGGTTCGAGGGTCGCGTTGATCTGGGTGGCCAGCTCACGCGTCGGCGCGAGGATGAGGCCGAGGATGCGGCCCTGGCGGCGCGCTCCACCGGCGAGGACGCCGCCGAGGCGGGCGACCATCGGGATCGAGAAGGCAAGGGTCTTGCCCGAGCCGGTCTTGCCGCGGCCGAGGACGTCGCGGCCGGAAAGGGTGTCGGGAAGGGTGTCGACCTGAATGGGGAACGCCTCGGTCTTGCCGTCCTTCGCGAGGACCTCGAGAAGCGGGGCGGGCACGCCGAGCGTGCGGAAAGAAGTATCAGTCATGGCGGATTTCTGGGCAGCGAAGCCCGGATCGGTGGCCTCTGCGCGGATGCGCACAGGGTCGCCGTACGAAGAATGTCAGCCGATCATCCGGTCAGAGCCGGGCGGCGAGGGAAGCGTTCTACGACGCGAGAGCGCCAGGATCGGCGCTACAAGTGGGACCAGTCTAGCAGTCGCCACCCTGGTCAGCCCGCCGCGGCCGCTGCAGCGCCGCGTTCCATGTCCCAAAAGTGGTCGCAATTCGGTCGCCTGGCCAGCCATTTGTGGGACACACCCTGGCAGAAGTGGGACAAGCCCTGCCCGAAGTGGGACGAGGGAGGACAGGTCAGGCGAAGCGGTCGGTGGCTGCGCGGAGGGCTGCGGCGATGCCCGGCTCGCTCGCAGAGTGCCCGGCATCCGGAACCACGACGAAGTCGGCTTCGGGCCACGCTCGGTGGAGGTCCCACGCCGTCATGATGGGCGTACACACGTCGTAGCGACCCTGCACGATGACCGCCGGGATGCCGCGGATCGCCGCAACGTCTTCGATCAACTGTCCGGGCCGCAACCACCCCTCGTTCATGAAGTAGTGGTTCTCGATGCGGGCGAACGCGACCGCCGCCTCGGGCGTGGCCATCGCCGAGACGAGGTCGGGGTCAGGCCGGAGCGTCAGGGTGGATGCCTCCCACGTCGTCCACGCCATCCCGGCGGGCAGGTGCACGGCCGGGTCGGGGTCGGTGAGACGCCGGTGGTAGGCCTCGATGAGGCGCGAGCGCTCGAGCACCGGGATCGGTGCGACGAAGTCCTGCCAGAGGTCGGGGAAGATCGCCTCGGCGCCCCCCTCGTAGAACCATTCGAGCTCGTGGCGGCGGAGCGTGAAGATACCGCGCAGGACGAGTTCGGTCACGGCCGACGGGTGACTCTGCGCGTAGGCGAGGGCGAGGGCCGAGCCCCACGAGCCGCCGAAGACCTGCCACTGCTCGATCCCCAGATTGCGGCGCAGCAGCTCGATGTCGGCGACCAGATGCCACGTCGTGTTGAAGCGCAGGTCCGCGTCGGGAGCGCTCATGTGGGGCGTCGACTTGCCGCATCCACGCTGATCGAACAAGACGATGCGGTACACCGCGGGGTCGAAGAAGCGGCGCTGCCAGGGCGATGTGCCGCCGCCGGGCCCGCCGTGGAGGAAGACGACCGGCTTGCCCTCAGGGTTGCCGGACTGCTCCCAGTACACGCGCTGGCCGTCGCCGGCGAGGAGGAATCCGGTCTCGTACGGCTCGATCTCGGGATAGAGGATCGCGTCCAGATCGGCGACGGTCACAGTGCGTTCCCCGGGGCGCCGAACGTGTCGCAACTACCGACGCCGCCCTGGTACCCGGTCGTGAACCAGCGCTGACGCTGCTCGCTCGAGCCGTGCGTCCAGCTCTCCGGACTGACGCGGCCGGAGGACTGCTCCTGGATGTGGTCGTCCCCGACGGCGGCGGCGGCATCCAGCGCATCGCGGATCTGCTCCTCGGTCGGCGACTCGAGGAAAGGCACACCGTTCTCATCGGTTTGCCGGGTCATGCCGGCGACCCACGCTCCGGCGAAGCAGTCGGCCTGCAGCTCCATGCGCACCCCGTTGCTCTCGGGCCCGGTGCCGTTGCTGGGGTGGGCATCCATGATTCCGGCGATCTGCTGGATGTGGTGGCCATACTCGTGCGCCAGCACGTACAGCTGCGCGAGCGGGCCCGCATCGTCGCCGAACTGCTGCTCGAGCACGTCGAAGAAGGTCGGGTCGATGTACACGGTCTCCTCCGGCGGGCAGTAGAACGGACCCGTCGCGTTGGATGCCGTGCCGCACGCGCTCGACGTCGACCCGTCGACGATGATCAGCTGCGGCGGGCGGTAGCCCTGTACCTCGCCGGTCCAGAACTGGTTGATGGCCTTCGAGCCTGCCGCCAGACGGCAGTCGATGTTCGCGTTCGCGTCCGCACCCGTCTCGCAGTCGGTGATCTCGGTCTCCGACCCCGCCGACGGAGCCCCACCGCCCACGCCACCCAACAGGCTCGAGAAGTCGCCACCGGTGAAGATCTGGAGGAGGATCACGGCGATCGCGCCGAGGCCACCCACACCTCCGGCGATCGCGCCACCGCCGGGTCCGCGCCTCTTCGCGCCGCTGCCCCCGACGTTGGCATTGCTGTTGAAAGTCATGCGCTCACCGTACCGCGTGGGCCCGCCACCTGCCCGGAATGGCCCGGCGTGCGGTCTCGCGGGAGGAATAGGCTCAGGACTATGGATGCCGCTTCGCTGCCCCCGCTGCCCACCACCATCACGGTCACCGGCGCCGGAGGGCAGATCGGCTACGCGCTGCTGTTCCGCATCGCGTCGGGCGCGATGCTGGGACCCGACCGACCGGTGCGTCTGCGGCTGCTGGAGATCCCCCAGGGCCTGAAGGCCGCCGAGGGCACCGCGCTCGAGCTCCAGGATTGCGCGTTCCCGCTTCTGCAGGATGTCGAGATCACAGATGATCCGCGCGTCGCGTTCGATGGTGCGAACGTCGCGATGCTCGTCGGCGCGCGTCCCCGCTCGGCGGGGATGGAGCGCGCCGATCTGCTGGCCGCGAACGCCGGTATCTTCGGGCCGCAGGGGGCGGCGCTCGGCGACGTTGCCGCGGATGATGTGCGCATCGTCGTCGTCGGGAATCCCGCGAACACGAACGCGCTGATCGCCGCCGCGGCGGCCCCCGGCATCCCCTCGGACCGGTTCGGGGCCCTCACCCGCCTCGACCACGATCGCGCCGTCGCCCAACTGGCGGCGAAGCTCGCGGTGGCGCCCTCGGCGATCCGGGACCTCACGATCTGGGGCAACCACTCCGCAACGCAGTTCCCCGATGTCGCGCACGCGACCGTCGACGGTCGACCCGCGCTCGACGCGCTGGCCGACGCCCTCGGCGGAGCAGCCCAGGCGGCCGCGTGGCTGGACGACGAGTTCGTGCCCCGCGTCGCGCAACGCGGGGCCGAGATCATCGCCGTCCGCGGCTCTTCCTCGGCGGCGTCCGCGGCCAACGCGGCGATCGCGCACATGCGTGACAGCATCCTCGGCACGCCGGCCGGCTCGACCTCGGCCGCCGTCGTCTCGCACGGTGAGTACGGCGTGCCCGAAGGTCTCGTCTCGTCCTTCCCGGTGACGAGCGACGGCTCCGGGTATCGGATCGTCGAGGGCCTCGAGCTCGACGCGCGCGGGCGCGGGCGTCTGGACGCGTCGGTCGCCGAACTCGTCGCAGAGCGGGATGCCGTGCGCGCGCTCGGCGCACTCTGACCGATGGATCTCCTGCTGGTCATCCTGCTCGGCGTGATCGCCGTCGCCGTCGTCACGGCGCTCGGTCAGCGCCTCGGTGTGGCCGGCCCGCTGTTGCTCGTCGCCCTGGGCCTCGGCGTCGGGCTGTTGCCGTTCGTGGACGTGCCCGAGATCGACCCGGAACTCATCCTCGTCGGCATCCTCCCGCCCCTCTTGTATGCGTCGGCCGTGCGGTTGCCGGCGATCGAGTTCCGCCGGGACCTCGCTCCCATCACGGGTCTCGCCGTCGTGCTGGTCGTCGTGACCGCGCTCATCCTGGGGTGGTTCTTCTCGCTTGTGATCCCCGGCGTCGAGTTCGCGCTCGGCGTCGCGCTCGGGGCGATCCTCTCCCCGACCGATGCCGTGGCGACCGGCATCGCCAAACGGCTCGGGATCTCGCCGCGGGTCACGACCATGCTCGAGGGCGAGAGCCTGCTGAACGATGCCACCGCGCTCGTGCTCCTGCGGACGGCGCTGCTGGCCGTGGTCGCCGGCACGTTCTCGTTCGGCGGTGCGGTGTTGAGCTTCCTCTGGGCCGTGTTCATCGCCCTGGTGATCGGGGCGGTCGTCGGCGTCCTCGCGCTGCGGCTGCGCTCATGGGTCGGCAGCTCGGGCGCCAGCACGGCGATCGGATTCACGGTGCCGTTCCTCGCGTACTTGCCGACCGAGCATCTCAACGGATCGGGCCTGGTCGCGGCCGTCGTCGCCGGCATCGTCGCGGGGCAAGGCGCCCAGCGCTGGTTCACACCGGGGCAACGCCTGTCGGATGAAGTGAACTGGCGCACCGTCGAACTCGTGCTCGAGGGCGGGATCTTCCTGATCATGGGGCTCGAGCTCGACCAGATCGTGGAAGACGTCCTCGCCCGCCACGAAGGCATCGTGTCCCCCACGCTCGTCGCGCTGGCCGCGCTGTTGATCGTGCTCGTCGTGCGGGCGGCCTACGTGGCGTTCCTTCTCTGGGCCGGTCGGGCGCGCCGGCACGGCACCGATCGCGCCCGGTTCGAAGAGTTCGACGCCCGATTGGACTCCTTCGCGGAGAACGGTTTCCCCTCGCGCGGGGGACCCGGTTCGCCGGTTCGCGCACAGCCCTCCCCGGAGCGGATCGAGCGCCGCACCGGCCTCATGCGCCGGCGGGTGGCGCGCGCTCTGGCAGATATCGACTACTACCAGGCCTCACCCCTCGGCTGGAAACACGGTTCGATCATCGTGTGGGCCGGGATGCGTGGTGTCGTCACCCTCGCTGCGGCACAGACGATTCCCCGGTCGGTCGAGGAGCGGCCGACCCTCATCTACATCGCGTTCCTCGTGGCGCTCGTGAGCCTCATGCTCCAGGGGCTCACCCTGCCCTGGGTCGTGCGGAAGCTCCGACTCGACCGTGGCGATGAGTCGGCGGACGACCACGACGAGAAGGACCGCCTGGAGGAACAGCTGCGCGCAGCCGCGGCATCCGCCCTCGACGACCCCGCGCTCAGGCGTCGCGATGGCACGGCTTTCGATTCAGACCTCGTCGAACGGATGCGGCAGCGCTACGCGCAGCCGATCACAGAGGAGTTTTCCGTCGGCGCGCAGGACATGCTCGAACTGCGCATCGCAATCATCGAAGCCATGCGCACACGGTTGGACACGCTGAGTTCGGGCGGGACGTTCAGCACCCGGTCGCTCCGGCACAGCCTCGCCGAGCTCGATGCCCACCAGTTGAGCACCGAGTTGCGGCTGCGCGAAGACGACTGAGCGGGACGTCGGCGCTGCTGATGCGCAACCCGCGGCGCCCGCGGCACACGCACACCGGGCAGCTTCTGTCGCCACCAGGGGGCTCACGCGACAATTGCGGCCCGCAATGATCGCGGGGACCTGTGACAATGGATCATCCCGACGAAGGAGCCTGCATGTCGATGCCAGCTGACGACGACCGCGCACCCGCCGACTACGCCGAGTCGGTGTCCCTGCCGACCCTCACCGAAGCCGTGCCGGTCATCGTGTCGGGCACCGATTGGTGGGCCGCCCGCCCCGCCGGGTCACGGCTCGTCGGCCTGGTCGTCGCCCGCGACGATCTGCCGAGCGTGATCGCCCAGCGCGATGCGCTCGCCGACTTCGGGGTGCCGATCGAAGGCTTCCGGCATCCCGCGCCCGAAACCGGCGAAAGCTGGGCAGAGCGACTCACCCGACTGTTCGGGCGGCTCGAGTCGGGCGATGTCGTCGTCGTCGCCGACAAGCACGCACTCGGGCGCACGGTCGACGAGGAGTCTCGCACGATCGCCGAGCTGCGCCGCCGCGGCGTCATCGTGAAGGTGCTCGGCCATACCCGCGCCTGAGCGTGCTCGCCTGCGCGAGCCCTCGGCCCATCGCTGAACCACACCGGGCGCGACGAAGGCGCCCACCGATCTCGGTGAGCGCCTTCGGGTGAGACTCGCTCGGAGAGCGGAAAGCCTCAGGAGCCGAGCTGGCTGGCGAGCTGCTCGTCCGTGGACTGCAGAGCCTGAGCGGCCTTCTCGAGGAAGGATGCCATGCCCTCGATGCCCTGAACGGTCTTGGTCGCGCCGGTGGTGAACTCGGTGTACGACGAGTCGAAGGCGCCGGAGGCGCGCGTCGTGGTGAAACCGTCCTGGACGAGCTGGGCCACGAGCTGACGCAGGCGCTGCAGGGTCGCCTCGAGCTCGCCCTGGCCGTCGCGCAGGCGTCCGGCGGCACCGCTCATCTGGTCATAGGTGACATTCAAATTGGCCATGAGGGCCCCCTTCATCTGGCCCGGCAATGTGCCGGGAGGTCTGTTGTGATTACGACGATATGCGGAGCCGGCGAAGAAACCCATGGGGAGAACTCCCCATGACCCCTCATGCCTCCCCGATCAGCGGGAATTGGATGCGGACGGTCTTGCCGCGGTGCGCCAGGATGCCGCGACCCACCGGCAGCTCTCCTCGCACCAAGCGCGGGAACGGGGTCTTCAGCACGACCTCGCCGTCGATCGTCTCCGGTTGGAGGACGACGCCGCGACGGGCCGCCTTGATCTCACCGAGCAGGCCGAAGTTGCTGGTCCACTCCGAGATCTCGCCAACGACGACGAAGAACACCTCGCCGCGACCGGCGCGCTTGACGAGACTCGACAACGTCATCTCAACGATCGAGGTCGCGAATTCACCGATCCCTTCCAGCACCACGATCGGCACCGGCCCGCCGTCGGCGACCTTGTCGGCCGCCTCGTCCGCGGCGGAGAGCACGGCCATCGCGGCAGATCCGGCATCCGCCGTCGCCGTCCACTCCAGCGCCGTGAAGACGGGAGAGCGCCGGTCACCGAGATAGAACGCGGCGGCATCGGGATGCGCGCGGCGGGTCTGCACCGCAATCGCGGCCGCCGCGTTACTGCGACCCGCCCCGGGCGTGCCGGCCACGATGAACGTGCCGGTCGGCTCGATGCCGAAAGGCCCGAGGTCGAGGTCGGACAATCCGATCGCGACGCCGCTCGGCGTCGTGGCGGGGAGCTCCTCGACGCGGTATTCGGTAGGCAACGACCGGATGCCGGGCGCTTCGGCCGTGCCGCGACGCCGCATAGCCTCGGCCATCCGGTCGATCGCGGTGGCCTGCTCCTTCGTGCTCGCGGTCCCCCCGATCACGGCGATCTGCGCTTCGTGGTCATCGATGATCGCGCGGCCCGGTACCGCCGTGGGCCCGAGGATGTCGCGGGGAACACCGAGCATCGCGTACGCGTCTTCGTCGCTCATCCGCAGCACGATGCGGCGCTGGATCGTCGCCTGTAGCGACGTCGGCACACTCTGGCCGCGGTCGGCGGTGAGGGCGACGTGGATGCCGAGGCCACGGCCGTCGGTGAGCACCTGCTGGAACAGGCGATAGGTGTCAGCCCGTCCGGGGACGCCCTCGAACGCGGTCCGGAATGCGGCGAAACCATCTACCAGCAGCAGGATGCGCGGTTCGTCGGGTGCACCGGCCAGCATCCGGTACTCGGTGAGGGTCGACGCCCCGGCGGCGGCGTACGTGTCGCCCCGGCGGTCGAGTTCGACCCGCAGCATGCCGAACAACCGCTCGATGCGTTCGGTGTCATCGCCCGAGATCACGGCGCCGACGTGCGGCAGCGACTCGAGCATGCGGAGCGCGCCGGTGGCGGCATCCAGTCCGTAGACGTGGACGGGGCCACCGCGCGGAGTGATGCCGGCCGAGACGCCGAGCGTACGGAGCGCGACGCTCTTGCCGGAGCCACCCGTGCCGTAGATCGCGAGGTGTCCCTCGGTGTCGGGTTCGAAGAAGAACGGCACCTGGTCTTGGCGCTCGGGCACGTCCACGACGCCCATGACGAGCCGCGCGTCGGTGCGCTGGGTGAGCTTGGTCTGGTCGAACGTCGTCGCGAGCTCGTCGAGCCACGGGCGTCGGGGCGCGCCGATCCGGGCGAGCTCGGCCGCGTCGACGAAGCGCGCCACGAGCAGCTGCTGGTCGTTGGGGCCGAGGTCCTCGGTGTCGCTGGAGACTTCGCCGGTGTCGGGGCTCTGCCACGCGGGGGCGTCGCCCAGACGGAACGGACGCACCTCGACCGTGGCTTCGGGCTCGGCTCGCAGGCTCCACCCGCCGGCGTAGGCGGACTGGAACAGGCTCATCCGCCCGGGGCCGGTCTTGGCGATGCCGCGACCGGGGATCCCCGGGTCGAACAGGGCGGCTTCCTTCGAGCCGATGACGTCGTCACTGTCGGTCTCGTCGGCCATCCGCAGCGCGACGCGCAGGTTCGTGTTGGCGCGCAGATTGTCCTTGATGACACCCGCGGGCCGCTGGGTCGCCATGATGAGGTGGATGCCGAGGGATCGCCCGCGCTGGGCGATGTCGACGACACCGTCGACGAACTCCGGCACCTCTTTCGCGAGCGCCGCGAACTCATCGATCACGAGGACGAGCGCGGGCGGGGTGTCGGGGTCGGCGGCCTTCTCGAGCTCGAGGAGGTCTTTCGCCTTCTTGCGGTTGAAGAGGTGCTCGCGGTGGTGGAGCTCGGCGCGGAGGCTCGTGAGGGCACGGCGCACGAGGTGCGGGCTCAGGTCGGTCACGAGTCCCACGCAGTGCGGCAGGCTCACGCAATCGGCGAACGCCGATCCGCCCTTGTAGTCGACGAAGAGGAACGTGACCCGCTCGGGGCTGTACTCGGCGGCCATACCGAGCACCCACGCCTGCAGGAACTCGCTCTTGCCCGAACCGGTCGTGCCGCCGACGAGCGCGTGCGGACCCTGTTGGCGGAGGTCGAGGTGCAGCGCGCCTTGCGCGCCCTGACCGACGAGCGCGCGGAGCTTCGGCTGGTAGCCGGAGCCCGAACGTGTCGCGCGAATCGACGCATTTTGGGTCCACCGGTCGATCACGGCATCGGCGCTCGTGGCCATTTCGGACCCGAGGAGCTGCAGGAGCGGGATCGTGCGGGGGACGTCGCCGGCATCCTCCGCGACATCGCCGATGTCGGTCAGGCGGGCGAGGGCCCGTGCGACGACGCCGAACCGGGCGGCGTCGAGAGCCTCGACCCGCAGTGGCGCGACGCTCGTGCCGAGACGGACGAAGTGCGCGCTCGCGGGGGCATCGGCGGGCGCCTCGACCCAGGTGCGGCACGCGGCGGGGAGAGCGGCGGCGCTCTGCGCAATCCACACGGGAAGGATGCCGGTGCCCGCGGCCCGCTCGCTGAGCTGGATGAGTCGGCCGCGGTCGACGGCGGCATCCGGGGTGATCACGACGACGACCGCGGGAAGCGGTACGTCGTCGCGCGAACCGCGGGACTCCCCCACTTCGGCGCCGGCGGACGTCGCGGAATCCGTCGCCTTCAGCGCACGCAATCGCTGCTGCGCCTTGCTCCGGGAATCGACGAGTTCTTCGAGCTGCGCCAACAACCGCGACGCCGTGGCGGCGTTGTCGGCGACCGGCACCGTGCCGAGCATGTCTTCGGCGGCCCACACGTGCGGGAGCCACTTCAGGTCACCGAGTTCGGTCTTCGAGTTCGGACCGACGAACGCGACGATCCGGACGTCCGCGGGTGCATGCAGTCCCGCTGTTTGCGCGATGAGCGCGCGCCCGAGGTCGGAGACCCGAGCGCTATCGCCGGCGAGACCGAGCGCGCCGGCCTCGGCGAGCGATTCCAGGATCGGCACGTCATCGACCGTGCGGAACTCCGCGACGGTCTCGTCGAGGCGCTCGACGTACTCCGGGATGGCCGCATCGCGCTGGGCGGACTCGGCGACGGTGTTGCGGCTCGGGGCGGTGCCGTCGCCGAGTCGCACGTGCAGGAACGACCAGTGTTCCGGTCGCCGCGTCCACACCAGCGGACCGGCCGCCAGCGCGTCGGCGCACACGGGATCGAGCTCGGGCACCTCGGCCCGGCGCACGTCGTGCTCGGCGGCGCGCTCCGATTCGAGTCGGGAGCGGAGGCGGGTGATCTGCTGTTCGAAGCGCGCCTTCGCGGCCTTCAGCTGTGCGCGGGCTTGCAGGCGGCTCGTGAGCCAGGTGCCGAGCATGAGGAGGGGCGAGGCGGCCACGAACACGAGCGACATCGTCGACCCCGTGACCTGGAAGAGGACGAGGCCCATGATCGCCGGCGCGATCATGGCAAGCCACGGGAAAACCTGCGGCTGGCTCGGGCTCGGGAGGTCGGTACCGGGCAGCTCCTCCCCGAGATAGCGGGCTTCGACGCGCGGCGAGCGCACGAATCGCACCTGACGCCAGGTCGCGGGAGCAGCGGTGGCCGTGTCGGTGCGGGCGACGATCCGCAGGCGGGTGTCGCCGAGGGCCGCATCGATGCGACCGTCGGTCGCGGTGAGATAGGTGACGGGGGCCCCGCCGACGAGGATCCCGTTGGCGGAGTTCAGGTCGACGAGTTCGACGCGGCCCTGGCCGATCTCGAGGCGCGCATGCCGTTTGGAAACGAGCGGGTCATCGAGCACGACGTCGCAGTCCGGATCGCGACCGATCGTGATGACGCCGCGATCGAGGGAGATCACGGTTCCCGCGCCGGGACCCGACACGATCGTCACCTCACCGAGCGCATGGCGCGGTTGATAGTCCGCCGGGACGACGCGGATGGCCGAGCCCGCGCCCAATTGCACGTGCGAGATCGTCGCCTCGGCGTCGAGGACCTCCCCGGCGCCCTGGGCGATCGTGCCGAACGCCTCGAGGGTCACTTCCGTGCCGACGCTCCCTCCGCCGCGCGGGTCGTTCTCGACGAGCGTGCGGGCAAGGTCTCCGACCGTGGCGTCGGCGTCGGCGGTGATGACGACGTCCTCGGCGTCTCCGCCACTCCTCACGAGCGTCGTGCGTAGCTTCATGCATCGTCCTTCGGGCGATCGGCCGCGTCGGCGGATGCAGCATCCGCGACGCCGGGACTATCGAGCAGGGCGAGATCGTCGCGCGTGACGACTCGGGAAGCGACAGCGTGCTCGACGAGGCGCACGCGACGGTTGGTCGCCGATGCGGTGACCCCACCGCGGAGCCCCGGCACGCCCTGGCGGTCGAGCTTGTCGCAGACATTGTCGAGCTTGCGGTTGAAGCGTGTGAGGGTCCAACCGAGCCGCTCGGCGGCCCGCGCAGACGTCGGCAGTTCACTCATCCCGGTTCCCTCTCGGCGCAGCACCGGCTCGGCGAGCGCGACGATCAGCAGCTTCTGGCTGAGCGTCAGCGGCACCGATCCGATCGTCGATTCCCCATCGCCCAGGGCCTCGGGCCGGGTGTCGCGGAACGCGGGCTGGGGGGTGTGCACGGTCAACTCGTAGGTCGTCGGGCCGGCGCTGAAGACGACGGTCGTGACGCCGAAGACGATCGGCAGGCGTGCGCCCGGCGCGAGCTGCGCCTGCACCCGGCCGTCGGTGTCGGTGACGGTCGCCGAAAGCCGGCTGCCGATGTTCACGAGCCACCACAGATCGCCGGACTGCTCGATCGACAGGAAATGCCGGTGCAAGAACAGGTTGTCGTCGATCGACAGGTCACCCTCGCGGCCGATCGTGAAGCGGTCGCCCGGGGCCACCGTGAACAGCTCACCGGCGAACTCGATCGTGAGGGCAGGACTCTCCGCGCGCGGGGGCATGGTCTCGTTCACGTCGGTCACGGGGTGCACACTCGCTCTTCGTCTCCGCCGCGCCCGTCGGCACGGACGAGCTGCACGGCAATGCAGGTCGTGCCGGACGGGTCGACCGGCAGCGTCACGGTCGGAACATCGACGCTGTCGGATGCCCCGTTGCCGGTCAGCGTGTAGGGATACCAGATGTAGATGTCGCCGTCTTCCGGCTCGGGGTTGGTCCAGGTGAAGGTCGCCGTGCTGTCGCTGACGGTGCCGGCGAGATCGATCGGCGACGGAACGATGCCCGACACGGGGTCCTGCGGTTTCGCGGATGTCGACGGTGTCTGCGGTGCCGGCGGCGGCGTTCCGCCGAGGAGGCTCACCCCGACGACGATGGCGACGAGGGCCGCCGCCGCGACGGCGAGCCAGATCCACAGGGCACGGCGCGAGCGGGGGGCGGATGCCGGGGTTTCTGGGGCGGGGGCATCCTCGACCGGTGCCGGGCGCGCGCGCTGCACGGTCGACGATGTCGTGTCGTCGACCGGAACGGACGCGATCGCCCGTCCGCCGCGGAGGATCGTCTCTTCGGCACCGCCGGTCGTCCCCATCGCGGTGGTGGCGGCATCCGTGAAGGACGGCACCTCATCCACACGTTTGCGCGTCTGTCCGGCTGCCGGATGCGTCTGCGGCTCGATGCTGACGATGCCGCGGACGCGCGTGAGTTCGCCGTCGGCCTCGTCATCCTCTTCGGCGAGCGGCGAATCGTCGAGGATGTCGATCGGGGTCACCGAGTGCGAGAGCTCGATCTGCACGCGCTGGAGGGCGCGCGCGAACGCGACGGCGCTGTCGAAGCGGTCCCCGGGCCGCTTGGCCATCGCCCGCTCGAGCGCGAGTTGCAGCGACACCGGCGCATCCGTGCGCACGAGACGCGGCAGCGGCTGCCCCTCGATGCGCTGGATGAGGTCGGCGCCGCCGTTGCGGCCACCGGGCTGCTCGAACGGCGAGTGTCCGGCGAGGAGTGTGTACACGGTCGCGCCGAGCGCGTAGACATCGGTCGCGACGCCCGACTCCGGGTCGTCGGAGAACGATTCGGGCGGCGACCACGGGATCGACATGCCGCCGGAGGACTCCGCGGATTCGGCCGTCGTCGCGATGCCGAAGTCGGTGAGCGCCGGCCGGTTGTACTCGGTCACCAGGATGTTGGCCGGTTTGATGTCACGGTGCAGAATGCCGGCGCGGTGCGCCGTCTCGGCGGCGGCGGCGACCTGCACGCCGACCCGCAGCGCCTCGGCGATCGAGAAAGCCCCCGATCGCGAGCGCACCTGCAGGTTCGGCCGCGGGCAGTATTCCATGACGAGGTACGGGCGCCCGTCGTCCGACATTCCCGCCTGGTAGATCGTGACGATCGCGGGATGCGTCGACAGCAGCGCCATGACGTTCGCTTCGGCGGCGAACTGCTCGGCCGAGCCGCCGGCCATCCGATCGGGGAGGAGCACCTTGACCGCCACGCGACGGCGCGGAAGCTGCTGCTCGAAGAGGTAGACGTCGGCGAACCCACCCGAGCCGAGAATGTCGACGTACGTGAACCCGGGCAGTTGTGGCGGCGCCGCGGGCGCGCGCTTACCGCTCACAGAATCTCCTCGAAGGTCACCGTGACGTCGTCGCCGATGTCGAGCACGTCGCCGGAGACGACCATCGTGGGCTCGTTCGGGTGCAGCTTCACGGGATCCTGCCCGACGCGCAGCAGCAGCGTGCCGTTCGTGGTGTCGAGGTCGGTCACCAGGACATGCTCACCCTCGGCGCGGATCTCGACGTGGCTGCGCGAAATGTCCTGCTCGGGGCTGTCCACGGCGACGAGCGTCGGGAGTTCCGCGCCGGACGTGCGGGTCGATTTGGGGCGTCGGCCGATGACGACCGGCCGCTCGAGTTCGACGACCCGTCCGGTCGAGAGGACGATCCGACCGCGCGCAGGGCGCCGTCCCGGGACAGCGTCTGTCGATTCGAAGGTCGCGCGCTCCGCCGCGCGCATCGCGCGGACATCGGCGACGGCGACGGTTTCCCCGTCGTGGTCGCCGAGCGCCGGCAGCGGCGCGGCCGGGGAGGCCTCGGCGGCGGGCTCGCCCTCCTCCGGCGCCTCCAGAACGACGACGGCCGCGGCCGTGATCGGCCGGGCGACGGTCTCACCCCAGAGCAGGTCGTATTCGTCGGCCGGTGTCTCGACGACGGGGGCTTCGGTAGCCGCCGGCATCCACGTGTCGGCGCTGGCCGGTACCGGCGGCAGCGACGACGGAACCTCGGTCACGATGGCCGCTGCGGATGCTGCTTCGAGCTCGGGTTCGGCGTCCTCGACGTCGCCTTCTGAGGAGATGTCGGATTCTGAGGAGGGAATCGCCGGTGCAGCCTCCTCGACAACCTCCGTCTCCTCAGGAACCTCCGCAGGCGGGGCGGGTGGCGCGTCCGCGGGCGGCACGGATGCCGGGACAACCGGCCGCGGGACCTCGCGCGTCGGCGGGGCGACGGGCGGAGAGACCGCGGCAACCGCGTCGAGCGTGACGGTGACGGCGCTCGCGGTCACGACGCCGGAACGGATCGGGAGGTCGGGGCCGTCGGGGGTCGCGGCGCCCACGAGGACCGTGAGCCGATGCGCGCCGGGCAAGAACCGCTCGGTCCACGTCGCGACGCCTTCGCCCGAGACTCCCTGCGTGCCGCCCTCGTCGTCCACGATGATCTCGACCGGGCCGCGGACCGCGACGCGCACGCCGGCGGGTTCGACGACGGCCAACGCGAACGGAGGGATCGCGCTCAGCGACGTGCCGAACGCGCCCGTGAGCGCTTCGAGCACCGCGCCGATTCCGCCGTCGCCCACACGACGCCACACGGCTTCGGCAGTCTGATCCGTCACTTCGGGGGACAACACCGCGAGGGCCGAACCTTCGACGGCGACCCGCCACGCCGTGACGTCCGCGGGGGCGGGGCGATAGCGCACCTGGGTCATGATCGGTCTCCCCTTGTCTGTGGCCGGGGACGCGTATCGCCGTCCGCATCGGCCCGCCGCGCACCGGCCGGAGCCGTGTCATACAGGTCGTCGTGGCCGCCGACGCTCACTGCGTCGACAACGACCGCCGTGATGTTGTCGCGCCCGCCGTGCAAGAGCGCCTCATGGATCAGGCGCGTCGCGGCATCCTGCGGGTCGACTTCCTCCGCGAGGATCGTCTGGAGCCGGTCGAGATCGAGCTCGCCGGACAGTCCATCCGAGCACACCAGAATGCGGTCGCCGGGCTCGGCGGGCACCATCCAGTAGTCGGCTTGGCCGTCGTTGCCGGCACCGATCGCCCGGGTGATCTCATTGCGGCGGCTGTCGATGGCCGCATCCGCCCCGTCGAGGAGCCCCGCATCGATGAGTTCTTGCACGACCGAATGGTCGACGCTGATCTGCTCGAGGCGACCGCCCGCGAACCGATACGTGCGGGAGTCGCCGACGTTGACGGTCAGCCAGTATCCGAGGCCACCGACCTCGGCGATCACGACCCCGGTGAGGGTCGTTCCGGCCGCGCGGCTGCCGCTGTCGATCGCGTCGACCCGGGCTCGCGCCCGGCGGAGAGCCGCGCGCACGTGATCGACGCCCAGGCTCGCGGCTCCCGCGAGCGTCGAGAACTCCGCGACGACGGCGGCGCTGGCGAGGTCCCCGGCGTCGTGGCCGCCCATCCCGTCGGCCACGAGGAACAGCGGCGCCTCGGCCAGGTACGAATCCTCATTGATGCGGCGGCGAAGACCCGTGTGGCTGACGGCGGCGGCGCGCACCTCGATCGGTGCATCGCTCACGATGCGACCTCGATGCGGACGCTCCGGTCGCCGAACTCGAGCACGTCCCCCGCGTGCACGCGGACCCGTTCGCCCGGTTCGGCCGCCTGACGCTGGGTTCCGCGCAGGAGCGTCACGCCGTTCGTCGAGTGGCGGTCGATGACCCACAGCGCGCGTTCGGCGTCGGGGGCGAGTTCGAAGTGCGTCTTCGACAGGGACAGTGTCTCGTCGCGCACGGGAGTGATCATGGCGCCGGTCTCGGGCGCGGGGTTCCGCCCGAACAGGGTCCGTCCGTACAGCGCCTGCTTCGTCCCGTCATCCCAGACGAGTCGTGCGACCGGTCGCTCGCCCGTCGACAGGCGCGTCTCGTCGATCGAGGCGATCGGGTCGGTCACGGGGCCGCGCGGAGTGGGTGCTGCCGACGCCGCGGCGCTGACTCCGGGGACGAACGAGATGACGCCGGCATCCGCAGGCACGACGGGCCGCGGTGCGGGGGCGGATGCCGGGGTCCACCCGTCGAGCTGAGGATCGGCCTGTGTCGGGAGGATCAGTCCCTCGGGGAGGACGGTGGGTGAGGCGGAGGTGAAGGCCGGAACGGGTTCCTCGGCAACCGGCTCCGGCGCCACCATCGGGCTACGTCCGGCGATGTCGGTCATGACTGCGCCCGCGGCTTTGTCATGCCAGCCGCGGCGCCACGGAGACCCGTCGAACAGCGCGGAGAACATGCCGACGATGATCGCCGCGCCGAGCGCCCAGACGATGTTGCGCCCGAGTGCGCGGCCGAATCCGAGGGCGTCACCGTCGGATTCATGCGCAAGGCGGAGGCCCATGATCCGCATGCCGATCGACCCGTTGCCGCCCTGCATGAACGTGTACGCGAGGAACCACGCGGCGCTGACGACGTAAGCGCCGACGCTGGCCAGCACCACCGGGAACGCCCCCTCGGTGGCGAACGAGATTCCGGCGAGGATGCCGGCCGTCACCAGCAAGATCAGGAACGCGACGGCGCCGTCGATCAGGTACGCACCGACACGTCGGCCGAGCACGGCGGGGCGTGCGAACCCGGTGGGGTCGACGCTCACGACGCTCCTCCGCGACGCAACGACCGCAGGCTGAGGCGAGCGCGCACGCGCTGCCACCACGACGTGGAACCCTTCATCTCACCGACGATATCGTCCACTTCGCGCCAGAACGTTTCGACGTCCTCCGGTGACGGGTCACCCGGACCGTAGACATCGGCATCCGCGCGCTCAGCGAGAGTCGCCACCCGCGGCTGCGTGAACGCCGCGCCGACGACGGCGGCGCTCTCGGCGCGGGTCGCTCCGACGACGACGGGGGCGCGGAGGTCGACGGCCGAATCGACCAGCTCGTCCCAGCCGCCCGAGATGCGGTCGGCGGTGCGAGCCGCCGCCCGCCGGCGGGCGCGACGTGTCCCCTTGATGAGGCCCATCACGATGAACGGTGCCGCCAGCAGAGCGAGGATCCCCACACCGATCCCCCCGAACAGCAGCAGCGGACCGAGCCAATCGACACCGGCATCCTCGTCCTCTTCCTGTTCACGGTCGTCGGCGATCGACGGGGGCAGGTCAGCGGCCTCTTGCGCGGGCGGCGGCGGCTGCAGCACCTGCGGTTTGGGGTCGGCGCGCGGCTTCGTGGACTGGTCGTTGGGTTCGTTGTCTTCGGAGGGCGTCGGGTCGAAGGGTACCCAGCCGACGCCGTCGAACGCGATCTCTACCCAGGCGTGCACATTGTCACCGGTCGCGGTGAAGACGCTCCCGGCCTGATCGTTCTCGTTCGGATGCCAGCCCATCACGACGCGCGCCGGCATGCCGAGCTGGGTCGCCATGAGCGCCATCGCGACGGCGTACTGCTCGTCGTCGCCGATCATCTGATCGCCCGCGAAGAGCGCGCTGATGCGGGCGGCACCGTGACCGGAGGGAGAGAGCACATCGCCGGCGAGACCGTGGCTGAAGAACCCGTCGGTGTGCAGCGAACTCTCGAGCGCGCGGGCACGCTCGATCGGCGTCTCGGCATCGGCGACGGCCTTGGATGCCAGGTCGGCCAGCGACTCCGGGATGCCCTCTTGCTTCGGCATCTTCAGCGGCGCGAAGGGCACTTCGGCGAGAGCGGCATCGCTCGGGATCTTCGGGATCACCGTCTCGATCGTGTACCCGTCGCCGGGCTGCAGGCCGATCGTTGTCACAGCCGTGCCGGTCGCGTCGTTGTAGTGCGCGGCGCGACGGATCTCGCTCCCCCGCTCACCGTCGAAGATGAACTCGCGGACCGCGCCGGCGTCGGGCAACCACACACCACTCCACTCGCCGATCTCGACGCGCAGTGTGGTCTCGGCTCCCTCCGCCTCGGGCGACATGTTGGAGCGGACCGGCGTGAACGCGCTGGAGGACCCGGCGCCGTCATCGGCGACGTTGTAGACGACACCGGAATAGGCGTCCATCGTCGCGAGGCGGATGCGGGCGTCTTCCGGCAGACCCGACACCGTGAACAGCGACGTGTCGGCGTCATCGCGGACGATCCCGCGGAACGCCTGCAGCGGGCTCGGATAGTCGCGGATGTCGAACGGGGGAATGACGAAGTCGCGCAAGACGTAACGCTGCACGGGCGGTGTGGCGAAGGCCGCGGTGGCGATGCCTGCTCCTGCCGCGATCGCGAGCACGGCAGCGCCGGCGACCAGTCGACGGGTGCGGGAACTGCGGGTCGCGGCCGGATCGGCGGCTTCGGTGTCGATGCGGACGGCGGCGCTGTCGTTCGTCCAGGCGTGGCGGAGCGCCAGCCAGACGACCGCGACCGCGGCGAACAGGATGCCCTGGACCACCGGGGCGGCGGGCGTCGCGACGCCGAGGAGGATCTGGCCGGCCAGCAGGGCGACGGCCGGCAGCAACGCCCACGCGCCCTGGCGGATGCGGAGGGCGAGGGATGCCGCGATCACCGTGGCGAGCAACACCATGAGGAAGGGGACCATGAGGTGCCCGTCCGATGCCGCGACCGGCGGAACGGTCGTCAGCAGTTGCTTCCAGGACGTGACGACACCGACCGCGAGCTGACGCCACGTCTCGAGGGTGGGGATGACGCCGAGCAACGTCGTGTGCGGCAGCGCGAGCGCGCCGCCGAAGACGAAGTAGGCCCCGACGGCAGCGCCCGCGATCGGCAGGACGCCCCAGCGCCACCGGGCGCCGAACCAGGCGATCGCGAGTCCCAGCGCGAGCGCGCCGAACCCCGCGACGAGATACTGCGGGCCGTCGAAGGTCGGGCCGAAGCCGATGATGGCGACGGTGACCAGCAGGGCGATGGCGACGACATCGATGACCCTCTGCAGCAGAGGCCGGGCGTTCACGAGAGCACCTTCCGGACTGCGCTCGGCAGCTGGTCGAGAGCGCCGATCGTGACGACGTCCGCGTCGCCGATGCGGCGAAGGCCCGGTGAGTCGACCGACGAATCCGTGACGACCGCGAGCACCCGTACACCGTAGGGCAGGCGCGCGCACGCGATGCGGAGATCGGCGGCGTCGGCGTTGGCACCGGTGATCAGCACGGCGACCGCGGCCTGCGGGGCGTGGGCGGCCAGCGATCCGGCGAGCGCGACGATCCCCCCCTGGCGCGGACGGGAGTGTTCGAGGGCCGAAAGCCCGTCGAGGAACCGGCGGCCGGTCGGTGCGCGGAGTGCGCCGTGCTGCGTGCGGGCCTCGAGGACCCGCGAATCCCGGATGGCGCGCAGGCCGATAGACCCGGCGGCCGAGATCGCGAGCTCGAATTCGTCGTCCGTGCGGTATTCGGCGGCATCCGTCGAGAGGCCGACGATGAAGTGCGAGCGCCGGGTCTCTTCGTATTGGCGCACCATGACGCTGCCGACGCGAGCCGTGGACTTCCAGTGCACGTGGCGGAGATCATCGCCGGGCTGGTATTCGCGGAGCGCGTGAAAGGAGACGTCGTCGCGCGCGAGCTGCTGCGACGGAAGCCCCTCGAGGTCGCGCAGGTGCCCGAGCGAGAGCCCGTCGAGCGAGAGCGTGCGGGGGTGCACGTAGAGCAGGGCCGCTTGGCGGCGATCGTGTGTGCGTTCGAAGAGGCCGAGCGGGTCGCCGCGGAGGACACTCACGGGACCGACCGTGAGCACGCCGCGGGCCGTCGTCGGGATCGCGAACAACTCTTCGTGTGTCTCGTCGGCGGCGAGTCGTGGCACCTGGAAGATGCCGCGACCGGACCCGACGGGGAGCACGACGGAAGAGGGGAGCATCGCGCGCGTGCTGGCGTTGTGCAGGGTCAGCGCGCCGACCGCCCGCTCGCCCACGACGACATGACTGCGGGTGAGATCGAGCTGGATGTCGTAGGTCGTCCGGCCGAACAGGAACGCGATACTGAGCGCCGCGATCGCGCTGGCGACCGCGGCCGCCACCATGACCTCTTTCCAGCCGAGCGTCAGAGCGACGATCCAGAGCAGGGCGATCAGGGCGAGCACGATCCAGCCGAGCGGTCGGATGACATCCGTCACCCGGCGGATGCCGCGCCACGCGATGCCGAGGGCGGTTTCGGTGCGCTCGCGCCACTGCTCGGCGCGCGTCGGCGGGGCCGCCGAGACGAGGCGCTCGCGCTCGTCCTCAGCCGGTGCTTCGGGCTCGGACGGGGTGGGCACCGCGGGCGCGACAGAAGCCCGGCGCGCGCGGCGCGTCGGGGTCTCGGTCTGCGGCGGCGCCGCCATCAGGCCGACGCCCTCGCGAGCGGCGCGTCGACGGAAGCCACGGCGCGTTCGATGACGGTCTCGGCGCTGACCCCGGAGAACTCTGCCTCGGGGTCGAGCACGAGGCGGTGCGTCCACACCGGCATCGCAAGCGTCTTGATGTCATCCGGCACGACGAAGTGACGCCCCTGAGACGCCGCGTAGACCTTCGCGATGCGGATCATCGAGATCGCCCCGCGCACCGAGACGCCGAGGCGCGTGGCCTCGGAGGCACGCGTCGCCTCGACGAGCTGCGCCGCATACCGGGCGACGGCCGAGTCGACATGGACGGTGGCGGCGAGGTCGGCCATGTCGGCGACGGCACCGGTCGTGATCACAGGCGTGAGCTGCGCCGAGGGGTTGCGGTCGACGGCGCCGGCGAGAATCCGCTCGGCGATCGCGAGCGACGGGTAACCGATCGAGGTCTTGATCATGAAGCGGTCGAGCTGTGCCTCGGGCAGCTTGTACGTGCCCGCCTGCTCGATCGGGTTTTGCGTCGCGATGACGAGGAACGGGCGCCCCACGTCGTGCGCGACGCCGTCGACCGTGATCCGCGACTCTTCCATGACCTCGAGGAGCGCCGACTGCGTCTTCGGCGAGGCACGGTTGATCTCGTCCGCGAGCACGATGGAGGCGAACACCGGGCCCTTGTGGAACTCGAACGTGTGGTTCTTCTGGTCGTAGATGGTCACGCCGGTGACGTCGGAGGGCAGCAAGTCGGGCGTGAACTGGATGCGGTTGCTCGTGCCCTGCACGCTCGCGGCGAGCGCCTTCGCGAGGCTCGTCTTTCCGGTACCGGGCGCGTCCTCGAGCAGTACGTGACCTTCGGCCAACATGGCCGACAACACGAGGCCGACGACCTCGCGCTTGCCCATGACGGCGATGTCGACGTTGTCGACGAGACGCGTGAACGTGTCGCGGAACCAGGCTGCCTGGTCGGGGGTCATGCTCATGTCTTCGTGTCCTTGATTGCGAGGGGAATGAGGGGGGTGATCACCAGATGGTCTCTTCGTACTTCGTGCCGTTGAGGACGACCCAGACCTTCTTGCCGGGATAGCCCCAATAGCACTGCAGCTGGGTCTTGCCATTGGCCGGCAGGTACACCGGGCCTTCCCAGTTGTTGAACTGCGACCCGTCGCCGTAGCACTTATAGGTGTAGTTGCCGGCGGCAAAGTCCTGCGTGTTCACGAGGAAGTAGTTGCCGGCCGGAGCGCCGCCCCCGCGCGTCACGTAGGCGCGGGGGGTGGGCGGCGGCGGGGGCGGGGGCGCATCCTGCGTTCTCGCGGACGCGCTCGCCGTCGTCGTCTGGTCGGCCGCACTGGTGCGCACGTCGATCCCGCGCGTCGCGCTGTACCCGACGTTGCGCGTCTCACTGCCGCTCGCGCCGACGGTCTTCCATCCTTCGCCGTTGATGTTGACCTGCGTTGTGATGTCGCGCCCGTTGCGACCCGGCGAGCTCCACGAGAACGTGATGCTGGTGCCGCTCGCCGAGGCGCCGGCGGCGGGGTTGCCGATCGGACCGTACGGCGCGACCGCGTTGGACGTGTTCGAGGCGCCGCTCGCGAACGTCGACCCGTCGACCGTCGAGACGGCGCGCACGCGGATCGTATAGGTCGCGTTGTTGTTCACCTGCCCGTTGCCGATCGTGCCTACTCCGCCGTTGCCGCCGCTTACCCAGTCGCTGCGCCATCCGCCGCCTTCGACGGAGTACTCGTACCGCACTTCTCCCGAGGCGGCGCCATTGTTCGCGCCGGCCGTCCACGTGACCCCGACCTGATTGTTGCCCTCGCTCGCGGCGACACCGGTGGGCGCCGTCGGAGCGGTCACGCCACGCCGAGGCGCCGACGCCGGGCTGTAGGACCCCCACCCGGCCTTGTTGTGCGCGCGAACATCGAACGTGTAGTTCGTCGTCGAGGTGCCGACGACGACCGCCTGACTGGTCTGCCCCGCGGCGACCGCGATCGTGTCCACGATCGCGACGCCCTGGAGTACACGCAGTTCGTACCCCGAAATGGCATCTCCGTTGGCGGCGGGCTGGTTCCAGTTGACCTGGATTTGGGCCTGCTCGCCAACCGGATCGATGAGGCTCGAGGTCGGCGCGGCGGGTGCCGCCGGCGGGGCCGCCGGGACCATCGACGACGACCACGGGCTGAACTCGCTGGGCTCGGGAGCGCGGTTGTGGGCGCGCACGCGCACCTGGTACGGGACGCCGTTCTCCAGGCCGTCCCACACGGTGCGGGTGCCGACGACACCGGTCTTCTGCACGACGCCGGACGGCGGTGCGGGCGAGATCTCGAGTGTGTAGGTCTCGACCGGCGAGCCTTCGGTCCGGGGTGCGGTCCACGACACGTCGAGGCTCCGGTCACCGAACGCGAGCGTCGGCGGGGCGGGGGGGTCGGGACGCACGTCGGGGCGCGCCGTCTCGGAGGGCACCGACGACTCGGAGACACCGACTTTGTTCGTCGCGGTGACCACGAAGTTGTACTCGACGTTGTTGGTCAAGCCGTCCAGCGTGCAGGTCGTCGACGCGCACTGCTTGGTATAGCCACCGGTGACCGAGCTCACCGTGTAGCCCGTGATCGGGGTGCCGTTGTCGATCGGTGGCGTCCAGGCAAGGATCACAGTGCGGCTCTGCACCGTCGTGACGACGGGCTTCCCAGGCGCGTCGGGGCGTCCCTGCACCGTGATCCGGATGCGCCCCTCGACCGCGCGATCGACGTCTTCGGTCGCATCGAGGACCTGATACCGGACGACGACCGTGCCCACGAAGTCGGCTGCGCTGGTGACCTCGACCCGATCGCCATTCGGTCGCACCGTGGCGCTCCCCGTCTCCAGGACTGTCCCGGCGATCTTCAGGGGCGTGTCGGGGAAGGGGTTCACGTCATTCGCGAGCACCGGCACGGATTCGGTCGAGCCCTGCGCGGATTCGGCGATGACGTCGTCGTTCGCGCTCGCCAGCTCGCGGGTCGAAGCCGTGACCTCGACCGCGATGGTCGCCCGCGCCGGCTCGGTCTCGCCGTCGTCCGCCGTGACCGTGAGCTGCGCCCGGGTGCCCTTCTTCGTCTCCGCCGTCGCCGAGACCTTGAGGGTGGTGCCGTCGACCGATGCGGTGAGCCCGGCAGGGGCCCCGCCGACGAGGGTGAAGCGCAGGTTGCCCTGGTCTTCGGGATCGGGGTCGGTCGCGAGCGACGCGAGGTCGAGGGAGGCGGCATCCTCCCCCGGTGCGACGCTCATCGACGCGCCGACCATCGTCGGCGGCCGGTTGTCGGGCGGCAGCACCGTGATCGGGATGGTGAGCGTGGCCTTGCGACCCTCGGGGTCGTCGGGTCCGGTGCCGTCGGTGACCTCGAAGGTCAGGGCGTCCGAGCCGAAGTAACGGTCGGCCGAGGTGTACACGAGCGTCGACTGGTCCTTGATGAGGCTCGCGCCGTTCGCGTGCACCGCCGAGACCTTCGCCGCCTCGGTGATCACAACGCTCTTGCCGCCGGCGGCACGCACGTAGTCGGCGAGGGGCAGTTCGATCGTCTCGCCACTGTTCACCTCGACCGGTGTGGTCGAGATCGGCGCCGGCGGGAGCTCGCGCACTGCCGGCACCCGAACGAACGCCGACGCCGTCTGGCCGTCTTCATCGGTCACCGTGTAGGTGATGAGCTGCGGCTCATCGGCGACCGTGACGTTCACAACGCCCTCGCGGCCGACGGTTGCGGTGCCCGAGCCGGTGCCGAGAGTGACCTCCAGTGCGCTCTTGGTGCCGTCCGGGTCGTCGTCGTTCTCGAGCACCGCGACGGTCGCCGTACCGTTTTCCTGCACGTCTTCGGCGCGTACCCGATCGTCGCGCGCGATCGGACGCAAGAGGGGTACGTCTTCATCCACGGTGATCTGCACGCTCGTCGTCGCACGCAGACCGCGGGAGTCGGTGATCGAGTACTGCACCGACGTGTTCATCTCTTCGTCGGGAGACGTGATCAAGAGATACTCGCCCCCGACCTCGGCGTCGAGACCGGTCACCTCGGGGAGTGCGAGCGCGTCATCGGGAGCGAATCCGAACTCGTCACCGTCGGGGTCGGAGTCATTGGCGAGCACCGGCAGGGCGACCTGACGTCCGGGCCGCATGACGACCGAGTCGCGCACGGCGTAGGGCGCCTGATTGTTCGTCGAGGCGGGCGCGATACCGACCTGAATGGATGCCGTGCCCTCCTTGCCGAGCGCGTCGCGCACGCGATAGCTGAACGCATCCACGCCGGACGCCTCGTCGAACGCCTCGTAGACGAAGAAGTTCGGTCCGGTCTCGGAGATCCGGCCCTTCGACGGCGCCTGGTCGAGGCCGACGAGCTCGACCGAGTCGCCGTCTTCGTCGATGCCGTCGAGCGCGACCGGGATCTGCACGCGCGACCCGCTGAGCGTGCGCGCCGTGAGGTCGCGCGGGCGGGGCGCGGCGTTGGCCTCATCGTTGCGCGGGAGGATCTGGATCGTCACGTATCCGGCGTCGCGCTGGCCGGTCGAGTCGACGGCCTGGTAGGTCAGGTACACCGTCTTCGGTTCGGGCCCGGCGCGGAAGCGGACGGCATCCTCCGACACGAACGCCTCGCCGTCGGCGGGGTCGATGAAAGGCTCGACGAGGTCGGGATCGACGTGGATGGTGTCGCCGTTGGGGTGGTAGTCGTTGTCGAGCACCGGGATCGTGACCGTGTCGCCGACGCGAACGATCACCTCGTCGTCGTTGGCGACGGGTGGCCGCAGCCGGGAGGGTGCGGGGATCGGGATGACGACGATCTCGCCCGATGTCGACTGCGCGCCGTTGGAGATCGTGTACGTCACCCGCACCTGCGCATCGATCGATGCGAGGTCGCTGATGCGCACCGTCTCGTGCCCGAGCACGGCAGCGGCCACGCCGGAGCCGGCATCCACCGCCACCGACTGGACCACGAGGATGCCGCCCGACGGATCGGTGTCGTTGGCGAGCACGTTGACGAGCACTTCGCCGCCCGCCGGCAGCAGCGCGATGTCACGCACAGCGATCGGCGGGAGTTCTTCCGTGGTCTCGGGAAGGACATCGACCCGCACGAGACCGGGCACCGAGTTCGGGCCCGCCGAAACGAGGTAGGGAACGTAGTAGGTGTCCGCAATGTCGGAGACGAACGTGAACGACTTGTCCGTGAAGTCGGGGACGATCGTCGCCCCTTCGACCTCATCGACGCGCGTCAAGCGGAGCTGTTCGCTGCCCGAACTCGTGTCGTTGACGAGCGGCGTGACGGTCGCCGAGCGGCCGACGCGGGTCACGACGTGGTCGGCGTTCGTGACCGGGAGGGTCGTGCCGAGCGGGCGGATGTCGTAGCGCGCGATGCCGGCGCCGTTGCCGTTGCCGTCGTTCGCGCCGTCGGAGACGATGACCGGGACATCCTTGCGGCCCTGCAGGCCGCCGATCGCGCGGTATGTGATCTGCCCGTCCGACGTGAAGTCGGCCTCGTCGCCGCCGTCGGGAACGACGTCGAGCAGGAAAATATCGTCGCCGTCCGGGTCGATCCAGTCGGGAAGGATGTTGTACGACGCGGTTCCGCCGGTCTCCACCGTGATCGGCGTCGTGCGCTTCTGCACCGGCGGGGAGTTCTCCTCCCACGGGCTCACCGTCACGGTGACGCTCGCGGTCGCCGTTCCCCCGCGCCCGTCGTCGGCGACGTAGGTGAAGCTCGTCGATCCGGTCGCATCCTCATCGACCGTGATCTGGAGGGCCGCACCGTTGTTGATCGGCTCGATACGGCCGAAGCCGGGGACCTTCTCGACCGCGGCGACGAGCACGTCACCGTCGGCGTCGGTGTCGTTGTCGAGCACCGTGAGCACGGTGGTCGAACCCGGACGGATGCCGAACTGGTCGTCGACGGCGATCGGCACGGTGTTCTGCTCGGTGCGCTCGGGGAGAGTGGTCTGGACCGTCTCTTCGGTCGTCTCCTCTTCTTCCTCACCGTCGCCTTCGGGCGGGGTGATGTCCTGCCAGTTGTCGACGCGCTGCATGCTGTCGCTCGCCATCCAGGCGGCGCCGCCGAACATGTCGTTGAGCACGACCACGTCGCGGTTCACGCGATAGCGCAGGATGCTGGTCGCCTCGATCCCGGGCACCTCGTCGGCGCGGTCGTCGGTCTCGCCCGCGCAATCACGGACGTAGCGACCCGACCCCGACCACGCGCCGTATGCGCACCCGGCAACGTAGACCGGAGTCGCGGCCGTGCCCTCGGCGCCGCCGGTGTCGACCGTGACGGGCTCGCCGTCGCCGTTCACGGGCACGCGCACGAGAGCCGTCGGGGTGGCGAGCGTGAGGGAGTCCGTCGTGTCGGAGGGCTGTTGCAGGGTCGCGTCCCTCGGAACCTCGCGGCGCGAGCCGTCTTCGCCGTACAGGGTCGCCGCCTCGCTGTCGAGCACGTATCCGGCCGGACCGAGCGCCGTGACAGTGAGCGTCGCGTTCTTCGCGACGCCCTCAAGACCGCGCTCAGAAGTCTGCGCGATTGTGCCGTCACCGCTCGGGCCGTACGTCGTGACCGTCGCTTTCTCGGCCGACGCCGCGTGGACCACGCCGTCGAGGCCCACGGCGACCTGAGCGCCCTTGCCGAGTTCTGCAAGAGGATCGGTCGACGCCGGTTGGAAACCGGAAACCGCCGTGAACGGCATGGCCCAGAGGGCCCCGTCTGCGTCGAGTACGGCGACGACGCCACCGTTCATCGCGACGGTGGAGCCGGAGGGAAGGTCAGCGTTGTCGCTCAGCGCGACACGCACCGGGTCGACGGCGGTCATGGTCGAATCGGCAGTGTCTACGACGAGGACTTCCGCCGCGGACTGCTGAATGTCGTAGGTCGCTGAGGCGGTCCGGAGGCCGCCGTCGAGAAGGCGCGATTCGTTGTTGAAGTGCCCCACGAGCAGGCTCGACTGTTTGGTCAGCCAGACACCGCCGTCGTTGAGGTCGACTTCGGTGGTCGGTTTGCCGTCGTAGGTCACGGCGAAGAATCCGACCGTCAGCGCCGCCACGGTGACGACGGACGTTGAGACAACAGCGCGCGGACGCGCGCGAAGCCACGCAAAGGCCTTCACTTGGGCTCGCTCCCCCCGGGCGGTCAGTTGCGTGGCGTCGGGACCTGTTGCTGAAGCAGGCGCACACTGGGTGTGTCGATGACTCAGACAGACTACGTCAGGGTTGCGTGCTCTCCCAACCGGTGAGGATGGGCAGAACTGCCCATGCGCCGATCTCAGCGCTGCGCATGGCCGATCAGCGGCCGACGTACGCCGCGAGGTGCTGCGCGGTCAGCGTGTCGCCGCCGGTTACGAGGTCTTCGGGCGTGCCCTCGAAGACGATCCGTCCGCCGTCGCGGCCGGCGCCGGGACCGAGGTCGATGATCCAGTCCGCGTGGGCCATGACCGCCTGATGGTGCTCGATCACGATGACCGAGTTGCCGGCATCCACCAATCGGTCCAGAAGCGCCAGGAGGTTGTCGACGTCGGCGAGGTGGAGCCCCGTCGTCGGTTCGTCGAGAACGTAGATCGCCCCCTTCTTGGCCATGGAGATCGCGAGTTTCAACCGTTGCCGCTCGCCGCCGGAGAGTGTGTTGAGGGACTGACCGAGTGTGAGGTAGCCGAGTCCGACATCGACCATCCGCCCGAGCGTCGTGTGCGCGGGGCCCGTCGGGAAGAAGTCCGCCGCTTCGGAGGCCGACAGCGCCAGCACCTCGGCGATGTTCTTGCCGTTGAGGGTGTATTCGAGGACATCGTCACTGAATCCGCTGCCCTCGCACAGTTCACACCGCGTCTCGACGCTCTGCGTGAACCCGAGGTTCGTGATGATGACGCCAAGGCCCTTGCACGCAGGGCACGCGCCCTCCGAGTTCGCGCTGAACAGGGCGGGCTTGACTCCGTTGGCCTTCGCAAAACTCTTGCGGATGTCGTCGAGGATGCCCGTGTAGGTCGCTGGGCTACTGCGCCGCGACCCGCGGATCGGCGCCTGATCGACGACCACCACATCGTCGAACCTCGGAACATTGCCGTGGATGAGCGAGGACTTGCCGGAACCTGCCACACCCGTGATCACCGTGAGGATGCCGAGGGGCACGTCGACGTCGACGCTCTGCAGGTTGTGCTGCCGCGCTCCGCGGATCTCGAGGTGGGTGGTAGCGGCGCGGGTCTGCGGTTTGAGCGATGCGCGATGATCGAAGTGCCGGCCGGTCACCGTGTCGGAGGCGCGGAGCCCCGCGACGTCACCCTCGAACATGATCCGCCCGCCGTGGCGCCCGGCGCCCGGACCCAGGTCGATGACGTGATCGGCGATCTCGATCACCTCGGGCTTGTGCTCGACGACGAGGACGGTGTTGCCCTTGTCGCGCAGACCTTGCAGCAGCGCGTTCATGCGCTGGATGTCGTGCGGGTGCAGCCCCGCGGTCGGCTCATCGAACACGTACGTGACATCAGTGAGGCTCGATCCGAGATGGCGGATCATCTTGGTGCGCTGCGCCTCGCCGCCCGACAATGTGCCGCTGGACCGGTCGAGCGACAGGTACCCCAGCCCGATCGCCACGAATGAGTCGAGCGTCTGCCGGAGTCCGGAGACGAGCGGCGCGACGGAGGTGTCATCGATTGCAGAAACCCAGGCCGCGAGATCGGTGATCTGCATCGCGGCGGCATCGGCGATGTTGACGCCGCCGATCTTCGACGATCGCGCGCCCTCGTTCAGTCGCGTGCCGTCACATTCCGGGCACGGCATGAACTTCACGGCGCGGTCGACGAACGCGCGGATATGCGGTTGCAGGCTGTCGCGGTCTTTCTGCATCATCGACTTCGTGAGCTTGGGGATCAGCCCTTCATAGGTCATGTTGATGTTCTGGATCTTGACTTTGACGGGTTCCTTGTAGAGGAGGTCCGCCAGCTCCTCCTCGGTGAAATCTGCGATCGGCTTGTCGGCGTCGAAGAATCCGGACTCCGAGAAGCCGCGCACCATCCAGCCGTCGGCGTTGTAGCCCGGCACCGTGATCGCCCCGGCGTTCAGCGACCGCGACCGATCGATCACCTCGTCGAGGTCGATGTCGCTCACCTGGCCGAGGCCCTCGCAGTGCGGACACATGCCGCCGGTGATCTCGAATGAGCGGCGCTCTTTCTTGCCCTTGTCCTTGCCCACGGCGATCGTCACCGCGCCGGCTCCCGAGACAGACGGGACGTTGAACGAGAACGCCTGCGGCGAGCCGACGTGCGGTTGTCCGATCCGGCTGAACAGCACCCGAAGCATCGCGTGGACGTCGGTCGCGGTGCCGACGGTCGAGCGGGCGTTCGCGCCCATCCGCTCCTGATCGACGATGATCGCGGGACTGATGTTCTCGAGCGCATCGACATCCGGGCGGCTGAGCTGCCCCATGAACTGCTGCACGAACGTCGGATACGTCTCGTTGATCAGCCGCTGGGATTCGCTCGCGATCGTGCCGAACACGAGGCTCGACTTTCCCGATCCACTGACTCCGGTGAACACCGTCAGGCGCCGCTTGGGGATCTCGACATCGACGCCCGTGAGGTTGTTCTCCCGCGCACCGATGACGCGGATCATCTCGTGCGAATCAGCGATGTGCTCTGAGGCCATGCGCACAGTCTGCCCGCCGGTGCCGACATCCGCACCGTGTGATCACGGTGGAGTCAGGCGTCCGCGCGATGGCACCCCGTGAGGTGATCGTCGACCATGCCCGCAGACTGCATGAGGGCGTACATCGTCGTGGGCCCGACGAAGCGAAAGCCGGCCTTCCGCAGCGCTTTGCTCATCGCGTCGGATGCCGGTGTGGTTGCGGGAACCTCCGCGAACGATGCGGGACGCGAGTGGGATGCCGGCGCGAACGACCACATCAGCGCGTCGAACTCGCCGGGCTCCATGTCGAGAAGCAGCCGGGCGTTGGAGATCGTGGCGAGGATCTTCGCCCGGTTGCGGATGATGCCTGCATCCCCCATCAAACGCTCGACATCGTCGTCGCCGAATGCCGCGACCACGTCGGGCTCGAACCCGGCGAACACCTCGCGGAAGTGCGGGCGCTTGCGCAGGATCGTGATCCACGACAGCCCCGCTTGGAAGCCCTCGAGCGCCGTCTTCTCGAACAGTGGGCGATCCCCACGGAGCGGACGGCCCCACTCCTCGTCGTGATAGCGGCGGTACTCGGCGTCATCTCCGACCCACGCGCAGCGCGCGAGGCCATCCGGTCCGATCAGCAGGTCACTCATCCCGCCACGCTAGCGGCGTGGTGCGACACCCGCGCGTGGCTCCGGCATCCCGCGCACGAGCGCCGCAGAATGTCGCGATCTCCGCACCACAACCCACTCATCGCTGCGGAGATCGCAACATTTTGCGGAGATGGTGCCGGACGGCGGGGCGGGATGCCGGAGATGGTGGGGCAGCATCCCCCGGCGGCCGGGCCGGGGGCTACTTCTTCTTCAGGGACTTCTCCGACACCGGCGCATCATCCGACGCGGCCAGCGCGGCGAAGTAGGCGCGGGCCTCGTCCTGGCGCGCCTGCTCGGCACCGGAGGCGATCGGCGCGCGCACATGCTCGGGAGCGAAACCGTAGCCATCGACCAGGTCTTGCGCGTGCGGGCGGAGCCGCAGGCACAGGCGGTCGATGTACTTCGACACCGACGCCGCGCGCTGCGTCGACAGGCGCCCGTGGATGAGGTGCCACGCGAGGTGCTTCTCGATCAGCGACAACCCGAACAGGTCACGCAGCCACGTGAGCACCTGCAGGGTTCCGTCATCCTCGACAGCGGTCAGGCCATCGGTGAAAGCCTCCCACTGCAGCAGCTCGGCGTGCGCCCGCGCCGCCTCGATGAGCTCCGCCTGGTTGGCGTTGAAGATCGCGGCCGCGTCGGCGGGCGACGCCTTGGATGCTGCGCGCAACCGACCGGCGATATCCTCCACCATCTGCTGCACACGACCCGCCAGCAGGTCGTGCTGCTGGTCGGCGCGAAGCCCCAGCTCGACCGAACGTGCCGTCGAGCCGAAATCGGCGACCGCCTGCCCGAACTGGCGCAGGCCCGCACCGTGGAAGACCTTGCCGGCCGTCTGGCGCGCGGCGAACGACGCGAGCTTCGCCGCATCCGCTCCCTTGAACTGCTTCGCGAAGTCGGCGAGCAGGCGCTTCCCGACGAGTTGGAGGAGCACATTGTTGTCCCCCTCGAAGGTCACGTAGACATCGAGGTCCTGGTGCAGCCCGACGAGCCGGTTCTCGGCGAGGAAGCCGGAACCGCCGCACGCCTCGCGGCATTCCTGGATCGTGTCCAGGGCGTTCCACGTCGACAGCGGCTTGAGCGCGGCGGCGAGAGTCTCGAGGTCTTCGCGTTCCTCCGCCGTGTCATTGCGGCCGGAGAAGACGGCGTCGAACTTGCGGAGCAGCTCGTCGTTGGCGAAGAACTGGGCGTAGTTCTGCGCGAGCAGCGGAAGCAGACGGCGCTGATGCTTGCCGTAGTCGAGGAGGACGACCTCATCGCTCCCCGATCCCGAGTCGAACTGGCGGCGCTGACCCGCGTAGGTGAGCGCGATGTACAGCGCGAGTGCGGTGCCCGTCGTGGCCGCGCCGTCGAGCGAAACGCGTCCCTGGACGAGCGCGCCGAGCATCGTGAAGAAGCGTCGCCCGGGGCTCGAGATTTCGCTCGAATAGCTGCCGTCGGCCGCGACGTCACCGTAGCGGTTGAGCAGATTGAACCGCGGGATGCGGACGTGATCGAAGTGGAGTCGACCGTTGTCGATGCCATTGAGACCGCCCTTGACACCGTCGTCCTCGCCGCCGATACCGGGGAGGAAGGCGCCGTCGTCGTCGCGCAGCGGCACGAAGAAGCAGTGCACGCCGTAGTTGACCCCGCCGGTGATGAGCTGCGCGAACACCGTCGCGGCCTTGCCGTGCAGGGCTGCGTTGCCGAGGTAGTCCTTCCACGCGCCGCGGAAGGGCGTATGGATGACGAACTCTTCGGTCTCGGGGTCGTAGGTCGCCGTCGTGCCGATCGCCGCGACATCCGATCCGTGACCGGTCTCGGTCATCGCAAACGCGCCCGGAAGGTCGAGTTCGATGACATCGCGGAGCCACCTGTCGTGGTGCGCTTTGGTGCCGAGCTGATAGATGGCGGAGCCGAACAGGCCCCACTGCACGCCCGACTTGATCTGGAGGCTGGGGTCGGCAAGGACCAAGTCCATGAATCCGGCCAGGTTGCCGCCGCTGTTCTCGAGCCCGCCGTACTCCTTGGGGAACGCGCGGCGCGAGCCGTTGTTCTCGACGAGCAGACGCAGCTGCCCGAGCGTGCGCTCGCGGTGCTCTGCCATCGGTTGGCCCTCGATACGCCAGAACGCCGGGTCCTTGATGAGTTCCCGGGCTTCGAGGCGCACGTCGCCCCACGTGCCGAGCAGCAGATCGGTCACCGTGTCGACGTCGATACGGGCCTCGTGCGCCTCCGCGGCCGAATGCGCGGCGGTCGGCGCCCCGCCGGCGGGCGTGCGCTTGTTGGTGGCGGGCTTCTTCGGGCGGACGGCGGCGTCGGTCATCGGCGGAACTCTCTGTGGGAGCGGGCAGACAAGATCACTCTCGACCGTAGGAGTCGCACAACACGCCAGCAAGCGCGTTGCCGATCCTCACAATCGGGTGCGCACCCGTGCGCAGCGTTCGTTGTATGAGACCCACACCCATGGCTCGTGACACTGAGTACCACCGACGAGGGCTGATCACGCCGCGGCGACGACCGCCAGAACCGCCTCGCCGTAGGCCTCGCGCTTCTTCGCGCCGATCCCGGTGATGCCGTCGAGATCGTCGAGAGTCCGCGGACGGACCTCCGCGAGGGCCCGCAGAGTCGCATCGCCGAAGATGATGTATGCCGGCATCCCCTGCTCTTTCGCAACGCCCGCGCGCCACGCTCGGAGGGCTTCGAACAGGTCGACGTCCCCCTCGGCCACGTCGGCGGATGCCGCGGCCTTGCGCACCCGCGCAGCCCCGCCACCCCGCCCGAGCACGTCCCGTCGCAGGGGCACCGCCGACTCGCCACGCAGCACCGCTGCACCCTCGTCACCGACGGCGAGCACGCCGTAGTCGCCCTGCGCGACGATGATGCCACGCGCCAGGAGCTGCCGGATGACGCTGCGCCAATCCTGGTCGCTCAGATCGGAGCCCAGCCCATACGTACTGAGCTTGTCGTGCCCCTGCTGCCGGATCCGTTCGGTGGAGGCTCCCCGCAAGATGTCGACGAGGTGACCCGCACCGAACGCCTGATTGCGTTCGCGCTTGAGTCGGATGATCGTGGAGAGCAGCTTCTGCGCCGGCACCAGGCCGTCCCATGTGTCGGCCGGCGTGAGGCACGTGTCGCAGTTGCCGCACGGGTCCGAGGACTGCCCGAAGTACCCGAGCAGGTTCTGCCGTCGGCACGCGACGGTTTCGCAGAGGGCGAGCATGGCGTCGAGGTGTTGACCCATGCGCTGCTGGTAGCTGCGATCGCCGGGCGACTGATCGATCAGACGGCGTTGTTGGACGACGTCGCCCAGTCCGTAGGCCATCCATGCCACCGCGGGCTCGCCGTCGCGGCCCGCGCGACCGGTCTCCTGGTAGTAGCCCTCGACGGATTTCGGCAGGTCGATGTGTGCGACGAAGCGCACATCGGGTTTGTCGATCCCCATCCCGAACGCGATCGTCGCGACCATCACGACGCCGTCTTCCCGCAGGAAGCGTTCTTGGTTGCGGGCACGGATGCTGGCATCCAGCCCCGCATGGTAGGGCAGCGCGTCGATCCCCTGCGTCCGGAGATACTCGGCAGTCTGCTCGACCGACTTGCGACTGAGCGCGTAGACGATGCCGCAGACGCCCTCGCCGGCGGACCGGACGAACTGGACGAGCTGGCGCCGCGGATCGACCTTCGGCTCGATGCGGTACTGGATGTTCGGCCGGTCGAAGCTCGCGACGAAGTGGCGGGCGTCGGGGAGCCGCAGGCGTTCGGTCAGCTCGGCGTGCGTCTCTCGCGTCGCGGTGGCAGTCAAGGCCATCCGCGGGACGCCGGGGAACCGCTCGGCCAAATCGCCGAGTGCGAGGTAGTCCGGCCGGAAGTCGTGACCCCACTGGCTCACACAGTGCGCTTCGTCGATCGCGATGACGCTGAGCTGGCCTTGCTGCAGGAGACGGGTGGTCGCGGCGGAACTGAGGCGCTCGGGAGCGACATAGATCAGATCGAGCTCGCCCGCGAGGTAGGCCTGCTCGATCTCGGCCCGCTCGGGAGCGGACTGGGTCGAGTTCAGGTAGGCGGCGCGCACACCGTTCGCGACCAGGGCGTCGACCTGATCGTGCATGAGGGCGATGAGCGGGCTGATCACGAGCCCCGTGCCGGGACGCACGAGCGCCGGCACTTGATACGTGATCGACTTGCCGCCACCGGTCGGCATCAAAACCACCGCATCGCCGCCCGCGATCACGTGCTGAACGATGTCGTCCTGATCGCCGCGGAACGCGTCGTAGCCGAAGACCTCTTTCAACACCGCGCGCGGATCGGCACCCGTGTGCGGACGGCGATCGGGCTGCGTTGGCCGCGCGGGCGCCGTCACGGAGACGCGCGCGGCTTTCTGCGACGAGCTCGCGGGACGCTGTTCACGACGCGCGGGTGCGGGCTGATCGCGGGTCACGCGAGCGAGGGCAGCGCCGTAGCCGTCGAATTCCGGCGGTGGCGGGGCCTCATGGTCATCGGGAGGCGTCAGATCGTCGACGTCCCACGGCACATCGGCGTAGGGATCGGCTGACATACTCACCGGTCCAGGCTAACCGGGACCGGGGACACCGGCATCCGCCCGCCGCGGAGGATCAGGCGAGCGCCGACGCGATATCGGTGTGGGCAAAGTCCTCCCCGACGTAGAGCAACGGCTCGCGGCGCTGCTTCGCGAGCGCATAGCTGAAGCAATCTCCGAGGTTGAGGCGCGCGGGATGCCCGGATCCGCGCCCGTAGTCGCGGTACGCCTGTCGGGCGAGTGCCGCGTGTTCCGCCGAGAGCGGCACGATCTCCGGCGCCAACCCGTCGATGATCGCGTCGAAACGGGCCGAGCGGACGGGATCGCGGGTTCCGTCGGCGACGATCGCGGCCTCGACAAGAGTCGCAGCGGAGATCGCGACGTGCGCGGCGTGATCGATCGCGTCCGCCAGCGCATCCGCGTTCGGCTCGCGCAGCAACATCGCAATCAGGGCAGAGGAATCGAGGATCACTGAGGCAAGCCCGTCTTTTCGTCGTAGAGCTCGGCCTCGATACGACGCAGATCGACACCGTCGAACGCCTCCTGCGCCTCGGCCAGGGCGGTGCGGAACTTCTGCGACCGCTCCGCGCGCAGGTCTCCGGATTCGAGTTCTCCCAGCTTCTCGCGAACGGCCATCTCGACGGCGGACGTCTGGCTCACCCCGAGGCGATCTGCGAGTTCCCGGACGGCCGCGTGGACGTCCTCGTTCTTGATGTTCAGGCTCATGGTGGAGATTCTACCCTTTCATTCCTCTTTTCTACCTTTCCGTGTCGGAAGCCCCACTTACCGTGTCGTTCACCGAAGAAAGGGGTCCACCATGACCGACATCTCCCCACCTCCCCTCACCGCGCAGGAACAGGCGTGGCTCGCTCAAGAAGACGCTCACGTCGCCGACACGATCCGTTGTCACGGCGTGTGCCTGCAGATCATCGGCGGGGGGACGTGTGCAGTTCCCGGATGCGGGTGCTCCACCGAGGGTTCACTCCCGTTCGCGTACACGATCGGCCTGTTCGGGATCGCGCATCCGGAGTTGGTGGTCGTCGGCCTCCGGATGCCGGTGCTCGCTACCGTTCTCAACGAGGCGGCGAGCCTCGTCCTGGACGGGGCGCGCTTGCTTCCCGGGATGGAGATCGAACTCACCCGCTGGGATCGACGCCTTCTCGTCGAAGAGGTGCCGAACCCCGGCGACATCGCGTTCGGTGCCAACCGGCACTATCAACGGCCACGCGAAGCATCGGTGCCCCTCCTGCAACTCTCGTGGGCCGACCGCCGAGGGCGCTTCCCGATGGATCCCGCGTTCAGCGGCTCGAAGCGCACGCAACCGCGGCCGGGCACCTGGGATGCCTGGTGATCAGTCCACTCAGCACCACTTGGCCGCGAGCGCCGTGACGACCGTCATGGCGCGGCTCGTGGTGACACCGAGCAGCTTCGCCGCGCGGAGGGGATCGACGACGCCGTCTTGATACCCGGGAGTCAGCAGCGCGTGCACGGCGCGATCGCGGATGACCATCTGTCCGTGCGTCGACGCCATGCCCTCGACCGCTGCGACCTGTGCTTCGTCAAGGGGCTCCTTGACGAAGTAGACGTAGTGGCGAGCGAGGCCGGGATGCGCGGCATCCAACGCGGCCCCCTCTGCCGCGACCGCGGCGAACTCGGCCACCGAGAACGCGATCGTCGGAACCTCGAAGCCGCGGTCCGCGAGGAAGGCGCGCTCCAGGGCTTCCTCGATCTTCGCGCGGGAGCGCAGCCGCGTGTCGAAGCGGACGTTCCCGGTGTTGATGTGGGTCGCGGCATTGTCGAAGCCCGCCGATTCGACGGCCGTGCGGATGTCGTCTTTCGGAAACACCCGCTTCGCGCCGAGATTGATGGCGCGGAGGAACGCGAGGTAGGTCGTCACTCGGCCATTGTGCACCCGGGGGCCGACGTGCACCCGGGGGCCGACGTGCGAGCGCGCGCCGGCGCCGGCCTCCGGTCAGCGCACCGGCCTCGCCGACCGGGCTACAACCGCACGACCTCGACGACACGGACGACCGCTGTGCCTTCCTCGACGGATGCCGCGAGATCCACCTCGGCGCGGATCCGCCAGTCGTGGTTTCCGTCGGGGTCATCCAGCGTCTGCTCGACGCGCCAGGCATCCGGAGCCTCGGTGATCTGGCACAAGTGCGGCGAGCGGGCCGGACCGCCGGTCAGCACCTGGTCGTGCTCGTCGTAGTACGCGTCGAGCCTCGCCGGCCAGTCGACGTCGGGATCGAGCGCGACCAGGGTGTCATCGTCCTGCAGCGCCGCGAGCTGCACGCGACGAAACAGCTCGTTGCGCACGAGCACGGTGAAGGCCCGTCGATTCGTGAGTACCGACGGCGGGGCGGGCGGGACGATCGGCGCATCCGGATCGGCGGCGGGGTTCACGAGGGCCGACCACTCATCGACCAGGCTCGAATCAACCTGACGGACGAGCTCGCCCAGCCATTCGATGACGTCGAGCAGCTCGTCCGTGCGCGCCTCTGCCGGCACGGTCTGGCGGATCGCCCGGTAGGCATCCGACAGGTAGCGGAGCACGAGCCCTTCGCTCCGCGCCAGTTGATAGAACGAGACGAACTCGGCGAACGACATCGCGCGCTCGAACATGTCGCGAACGACGGACTTCGGACTCAACTCGAAATCGCGCACCCACGGCTGGCTCGACGCGAACGTTTCGAATGCCTGTGCCAGCAAGCCCGCGAGCGGCTTCGGCCATGTGACGTCGTCGAGCAGCGCCATCCGCTCCTCGTACTCGATACCGTCGCGCTTCATCGCCGCGACTGCCTCACCGCGCGCCTTATACTCCTGCTGGTTGAGGATCGCGCGCGGGTCATCGAGCGTGGCTTCGATGACGCTGACGACGTCGAGCGCGTAGTGCCCCGTGCCGATGCCGCCCGATGTCCGCAGAATGTCGCCATCTCCGCCGGATTCGGCCGTATCGGTGTGGAGTTCGTGCCGTTCTGCGACGGTGAGGTCGCTCTCGGGTGTGAGGAGTTCGATCGCGGCGAGCGCGAACGGCGACAGCGGCTGGTTGAGCGCGAAGTTCGGTTGCAGGTCGACGGTGAGCCGGATCCCGTGGTCACCGACCTCGACGATCCCCGCGGTCACCAGCGTCCGGAAGATCGCGATCGCGCGGCGCGCGAGGGCGTACTGACGCGCGCGCGGCTCGTGGTTGTCGAAGACGAGCGAGCGGACGTGGCCGAAGACATCTCCCCCGCGACCGATCACGTTGATGAGCATCGCCGCGGTGAGTTTGAGCTGCGGGACGAGCGCTTCGGGCTGGGCGACGATGAGCCGCTCGAACGACCCCTCGCCCCAGTTGACGACGCCGGTGGGGGCTTTCTTGCGGACGATCTTCTTCCGCTTGGCGGCATCATCGCCGGCTTTGGCCAGCGCGACCGCGTTCTCGATCTCCCACTCCGGGGCCATCACGACGACGTTCCCGTACGGGTCGTACCCCGCGCGGCCGGCGCGGCCGGCGACCTGCTGGAACTCTCGGGCGCTCAGCTGGCGCATCTTGGTTCCGTCGTACTTGGACAGAGCGGTGATCAGCACGGTGCGGATCGGGACGTTGATACCGACGCCGAGCGTGTCCGTTCCGCAGATCACCCGCAGCAGCCCGCGTTGGGCGAGGGTTTCGACCAGACGGCGATAGCGCGGCAGCATCCCGGCGTGGTGCACGCCGATTCCCGACCGGACGAGGCGCGACAACGTCTTGCCGAACCCGGTGGTGAAGCGGAACTCCCCGATCGCCTCGGCGATCGCGTCCCGCTGCTCGCGCGTCGTGAGCTTCACGGAGGCGAGCGCCTGCGCGCGCTCGAGCGCGGCCGCCTGCGCGAAGTGGACGATGTAGACGGGCGCTTCACCGCGCTCGATCAGAGCCTCGAGCACCTCGTGCACCGGGCGGCGTTCGTACGAGAAGTGCAGGGGCACGGGGCGCTCGACGCCGGTGACTTCGGCGACCGGACGACCGGTGCGTCGTTCGAGATCGGCGGCGAGGTCCGAGACCTCGCCGAGCGTGGCCGACATGAGCAGAAACTGTGCGCGCGGGAGCATCAGCAGCGGTACCTGCCAGGCCCATCCACGGTCGGGATCGCCGTAGAAGTGGAACTCGTCCATCACGACCTGGTCGACCACGGCATCCTCGCCCTGCCGCAGCGCGATGTTCGCGAGGATCTCGGCCGTGCAGCAGATGATCGCAGCGTCCGGGTTGACGGACGAGTCGCCGGTGACCATCCCGACGTTCTCCGCGCCGAAGATGTCGACCAGGGCGAAGAACTTCTCGCTCACGAGCGCCTTGATCGGCGCCGTGTAATACGAGCGGCCCCCGGCGGCCAGGCACACCGCGTGCGCCGCGATCGCGACGAGCGACTTCCCGGTGCCGGTCGGGGTCGACAGGATCACGTGCGCCCCCGAGACGAGCTCCATGACGGCTTCGTCTTGCGCCGGATACAGGGCGATGTCGCGATCGGTCGCCCAGCCCACAAATGCGTCGTAGACGTCGTCGGCAGAGGTGTCGGGCCCCAGGCCCTCCATGAGCGCGCGCGATTCGGTCATCCTCCGAGTCTGCGGCATCAACGCGGGGTGGGTGACATGCACCCGACCTGAATAAGTCCTGCACCGGTGGTTTGGCGGCGCACGGCCGCCGCGCGGTCCCGGCCGGCCACCCGCGCGGCCCGTGCGGTCTGCAGGAGTTGTTCAGGTGGAGCCGCGGCACGCGCCGTCAGTCGCGCCAGGCCTTGGCTGCCAGCACGCGCGCGGCGGATGCGGTGACCTGCGCGGCGAAGGCCGGATCAGCATGCGCGCGCGCCAGCACGGCGTCGTACATGACCGGAAGGAGGGACGGGTCGGCCGACACGAGGACGAGGTCGACCCCCGCCTCGATCGCGCGCACGGCGCGGTCGGCGGGCGGGGTCCCTTGGACTTGCGCGGCAGCGGACAGGTCATCGGTCGTGATCACGCCGGTGAACCCGATCTGCTCGCGGAGGATCCCGGTCACGACCGTCGGCGAGAACGCGGCCGGGTTGGCCCCGTCGATCCGGGAGTAGATCGCAGTGCCGACCATGACGACGCAGGGGCCCCCGGCGATGAGCTCGCGATACACCTCGACATCGGGCGAATCGGCCCCCACCACATCGTCGACGACGTTCGCCGTCGTGTCGGTGTTGGCCGTCACGCGCCCGAGGCCGGGGAAGTGCTTGAACGTCGGCAGGATGCCGGCGGCCCGCATTCCCGCGGCGAACGCGCTCGCGTCGGCGCCGACGGTCTGCGCGTCGTAGCCGTACTGGCGTCCGAGGGCTCCGATCGGCGGATTGTCGAACCGGGTGTCGTGGCTCGTGACGATGTCCGCGACCGGCGCGAGGTTCATGTCGACACCCGCGGCGGCGAGCCCATCACCCCAGCGCTGGGCGTTCTGCTGAAGGACGGATGCCGGATCGTCGGCCTGACGGATCGCGTACGGGATGTCGTCGACACCGGGGCCGCGGATCACCTGCACTTCACCGCCCTCCTGGTCGGTCGCGACCCAGAGCGGTATCCCGCCGGTCGCCTGCGGGGAGACGAGCGACGTGAACTGTGCGACGACGGGCGTGACCGCAGCGGCGCCGCCCTGCGTCCGACCGTGCAGAAAAATACTGCCGACGTGTCGGTCGCTCACGGCAGAGAGCGTGTCGGGCGACGCGGACGAGACGTCCGTGCCCACCATGAACACCTGCCCGACCTGTTGCTCGAGGGTGAGCGGATCGACCGGCTCAGGAGTCGGTGTGGGCGTCGGGGTCGGCGTCGGGGTGGATGCCGCCGTCGCGGACGGAGAGGGCGCCGGCGGCGCCGCCGCGCATCCGGAGAGGGCCAGGAGCCCCAGCGCGAGAACCGCCCTGACGCATCGCATGCGGCCATCCTCTCGGGTCGCGCCGCGGGGCGCCACCTCAGCCCGTGCGTTCCGGGGCGTGCAGCCGGGCAAGGAAGCGTTCGGCGCGGGCCGGTGCGCCGCGACGATCCGCGAGGGAGACGAACACCGTCGCCGCGGTGGCGAGCGGGATCGTCCAGGCAGCCGGCTGGGCGAGATACGGCGCGGCCAGCCCGACGCCGCCGATCGCCGAGTGCACGATCAGCGCGAGCCCGCACGTGACGGCGCCGGTGAGCATGCCGACGATCGCCCCCCGCGCGGTGAGGCGCGACCACCACACGCCGAGGAGGAGGACGGGAGACAGGCTCGAGGCGGCGAAGACGAACACGACACCGACGCTGGCGACGAGCCCGGCGGGCTGCGTGAGGAGCGCGATCGACAACGGCACGAGCGCGCAGATGACGGCTGCCAGGCGGAACGAGCGCACCGAGCCCGAGAAGGCATCCTGACTGACGACACCGGCCAGCGACACGACGAGTCCGGCGGAGGTCGCCAGGAAGGCCGCGAACGCGCCCGCCACGACGAGCGCCGTCAGCGCCTCCCCGACCGGTCCGGGGAACACCCGCGAAGGCAGGACGAGCACAACGGTGTCGGCCAGGCCCGGCTCGGCGAGGTCGGGGGCCAGGCGACGCGCGAGCAGCCCCATCATGCTCGAGACGATGTAGAAGACGCTCACCATGATGATCACGAGCACCGTGGTCCGCCGCGCGGAGACACCCGTCGGACTCGTGTAGAACCGCACGAGGACGTGGGGCAACCCCATGGTCCCGAGCAGCAACGCCAACAGCAGGGATGCCGTCTCGTAAGCGTCGATGCCCGCCGGTCCCGCCGATGGTGGGAAGACCACGAGCGGATCCGGCTCGTAGGGGCCGCCCGACACCGCGAAGCCGATCAGCACGACCGGCACCAGGAGCGCCGTGAGTTTCAGCCAGTACTGGAAAGCCTGCACGTAGGTGATGGCCTTCATCCCCCCAGCGGCGACGGTCCCGGCGACCAGCACTGCGACGAGCACCGCGCCGACCCACGTCGGCAGCCCGGCGACGACCATCAGGGTGAGGCCCGCCCCGTGCAGTTGCGGGACGATGTAGAGCCAGCCGATGATGAGTACCGCGACGCTCGTGAGTCGGCGCGCGGCGGTCGAGTCCAGTCGCGCTTCGATGAAGTCGGGGATCGTGTACGCGCCGCTCCGCCGCAACGGCGCGGCGATGAACACGAGGACGAGCAGGTATCCCGCGGCATACCCGATCGGAAACCAGAATCCGCGGGCCCCATCGAGGAGCACCAGCCCCGAGAGGCCGAGGAAAGTCCCGGCGGAGAGGTATTCGCCGCTGATGGCCGACGCGTTCCAGATGGGACGGACGGTGCGCGACGCGACGAAGAAATCGCTCGTGGTCCGCGAGATACGCAGCCCGTAGATGCCGATCAGGACGGTCGCCGCGGCGATGAGCGCGACGGCGAGGATGTCGAGCGTCGCGTTCACTCTCGCTCCCGCAGCGCCCGGTAGCGGCGCTCGTTGCGGGTGGCTCCCCGCGTGTAGAGCACCGCGAAGATCGCGATGACGGGGTAGAACGCGAACGCGTGCAGCAGCCAGGAGAGCGGAACACCCGCGAGCGTGACGCGGTCGAGCTCGGGGATCGCGGTGATCGCGACGGCGACGGCGACCGTGACGATCAGGAATCCGGCGATCGTGCCGAGCGCGAGCCGCAGCTGACTCGTGCGGAGCGCCCGGGCATACACGGCATCCGCTTCCGCGACCGGCGCATCCGGTACGGCGATACCGCGCGTGACCGGTGCGGGCCGCCGAGGGCCGTCGGCCGCCGTGACCCGCACGCGCTTGGGGGCATCACTCACCGCGGCCCACCCCCGACCAGGGCCTCGCGGACGGTCGGGAGCAGCCGCCGACTCACCGGTAGGGCGATGCCCTGCACCGTGACTGTCGGCTCGGCGCCCGTCAGTCGCACTTCGCTGACGGATGCCGCCTGCACGAGGTACGACCGGTGCACGCGGACGAACCCGGCGCCCGTCCATCTCTGGTCGAGCTCGGAAATGGGGATCCGGACGAGGTGTCCGGTCCCGTCGTCAGTGTGCAGCCGGGAGTAGTCACCCTGCGCCTGTACCCACCGCACGTCGCTGCGGCGGACGAAGCGCACCGTCGTGCCGACCGTGACCGGAAGAACCTCATCGACGGAGAGGGAATCCGCCCCCGCGTCGGCGGGTGATCTCAGCTCGACGGCGCGGTCGATCGCGCGGCGCAGCCGCTCGACGCGCACCGGCTTGAGCAGATAATCCGCCGCGCGCAGGTCGAACGCATCCACCGCGCGGGCTTCATCGGCCGTGACGAAGACGATCAGCGGGGGCGTGGAGAGCGTCTCGACGGCGCGCGCCAGGTCGAGTCCCGACAGTCCCGGCATGTGGATGTCGAGGAAAGCGACCGCGAATACCCGCGTCGACAACAACTCCAGCGCGTCCGCGCCGGACACCGCGGTCACAACGTCGCCGATCCGGGCGTCGGCGCGGAGCAGATGGGCGAGTTCGTCGCGGGCGGGGCGTTCGTCGTCGGCGACGAGGACATCGATCATGCCGGCGCCGCCTCATGTTGGGGTTGGGACTTCGGGATCCGCATCCGCACGAGCGTCCCGGCGCCGGTGTTGGTCTCCACGACAAGCCCTCCGTTCGGTCCGTACAGCTGCCGCAAGCGCGTGTCGACGTTGCGGAGCCCGACATGGGCACCCGTGTCGGTGGCGCCCAGCAGCGCCCGCAGCGCCTCGGGATCCATGCCGACACCGTCGTCTTCGACCGTGATCTCGGTGTGGGTCGCGGCATCCTCTGCGGCGATGAGGATCGTGCCACCACCCTCGCCCGGTTCGACGCCATGACGGACGGCGTTTTCGACGAGGGGCTGGACGGAGAGGAACGGGATCACGGTCGCGAGCGTCTCGGGGGCGATGCGCAGAGTGACGCGGAGTCGGTCTCCGAAACGGGCGTGCTCCAGCGCCAGATACGAGTGGATGCTGCCGAGTTCCTCGGCGACGGTCGTGAACTCCCCCTGCCGGCGGAAGGAGTAGCGGGTGAAGTCCGCGAACTCGAGCACCAGGTCGCGCGCACGTTCGGGTTCGGTGTGGATGAAGGAGGCGATCGCCGTCAGGGCGTTGTAGATGAAGTGGGGCGAGATCTGCGCGCGCAGCGACCGCAGCTCAGCTTCGGCCAGTGCGCTGCGCGATGCGTCGAGTTCGCCGAGCTCGAGCTGCGCGGCGCACCAGTCGGCAACTTCCCCCACCGCGCGCACCAGCGGAGCTCGCACGGGCGCGGCGAAAGCGACGACGACCCCGGTGATCTCTCCGTCGACCGTGATCGGCGCGCCCACGGCCTCGAGCCCCTCCGTCGAACCCGTCGCCCTCGGAAAGACCTGGCGGCGGCCGGTCGCCCGCACCTGCGCGGCGATGCGTGCAGCCGCCGAGCCCAGCGCCTCCGACGCGGCATCGCCGTGCCCGTCGAAGGCGACGACCTCGTCACCGCGGACGAGAGCGACCGCGCTGGCGCCCAGAAGGACGCGGAGATGACGCGTGGCGCGAGGGACATCGGGTCCGCCGAGCCCCCCACGCAAGTGCGGAGCCGCGAGGCTCGCGAGGTGCAGCGCACGATAGGTCGCCTGTTCCGCGTCGCCGCCGAGATCCGCTTGGCCTTTCGCCAGGCGCCGGGCCAGGAAAAGCAGGACCGTCAGCACGACGCCGCCGACAACGCCGAGCACAGCGGCGAGGACGGCGGCATCGGTCACAGGCTCAGCCTAGGCAGTCGCCTCCGACGAACGGGGTCAGCAGCACCGCGCACCGGGATTGCGGTCCTGGTCATCCATCTTCTGTCGCCAGAATTGCCGCTCGGTCAACGGCGCCTCGTCGGGATGGTGCCGCCCGTGATGCGCCGCGTAGGTCGCATAAGCACTGTCGCCCATGAGATTCGACATGTACCAGCGGATACCGCGGCCCACCCGCGCGACGCTGTCCAGCGTGCGTCGCGCGGGTGTCCGGGGGGTCACCGGATCCGCGTGGTCGGTCATGTCAGTGCGACCGTCGGGCCAGAGCTTTGCGCTCGTCGGCAAGGATCGGCTCCCACTGCTTCTCGAGTTCGCGCTCCGAGGCGGTGGGGACGAGACCGGCCGGCGCGTAGCGACGCGAGGCGACCGGGGTGTCCTCGGTGTTCTCGCCACCCCCGGCGCGGAGCGCTTTCACGGTCACGACGAGCGCGGCAGCGATCACGACGATCGAGAGCGTGACGAAGATGATCGACAGGGTGCCCTGCACGGCCGTATTGCGGATGACCGCGGCGACGACCTCGGGGGTTCCCAGTTCGTCGGTCCCGGCATCCTGCGCGGCACGGTACTTGAAGTGGTTCGCCCAATAACCGATCGCCGGGACGGGCGAGAAGATCTTGTAGCAGGATGCCGTGATCGTCACGACGGCCGTGAACGCGAGCGGCAACGCGACGATCCAGAGCCACTTCACGTAGCTCTTTCCGCGCTTCGCGACGATCGACAGCACGACCGCCAGGGCGATGGCCGCCAGCAGTTGGTTGGCGATGCCGAAGAGCGGGAAGAACGTGTTGATGCCGCCGAGCGGGTCGGTCACGCCGAGGATCAGGATGTAGCCCCACCCGGCGACCATGATCGCCGTGCAGATCCACACACCGGGGCGCCAGCTGACGTCACGGAACTTGGGGAACACGTGACCGAGCGTGTCCTGCAGCATGAAGCGTGCGACGCGAGTGCCGGCGTCGACCGCCGTGAGGATGAACAGCGCCTCGAACATGATCGCGAAGTGGTACCAGAACGCCATCATCGCTTGACCGCCGAGGGCCTGTTGCATGATGTGCGCGAGCCCGAGCGCCAGCGTCGGTGCGCCACCGGTGCGCGAGACGATCGACTCCTCGCCGACGTCGGCGGCGGTGCCGATGAGCATCTCCGGCGTGAGGTTCACGCCCGTCAGCCCCAGCGAGTTGACGAAAGCGACCGCGCCCTCGACCGTGCCGCCGGTCGCGGCGGCCGGAGCGTTCATGGCGAAGTAGATGCCCTGATCGATCGAGATCGCGGCAACGAGCGCCATGATCGCGACGAACGATTCCATGAGCATTCCGCCGTAGCCGATGAAGCGCGTCTGGCGCTCCTTCTCGATGAGCTTCGGCGTCGTGCCCGAAGCGATCAAAGCGTGGAAGCCGCTGAGCGCGCCGCACGCGATCGTGACGAACAGGAACGGGAAGAGAGGTCCGGCGAAGACCGGCCCCATCCCGTTCTGGCCGAAGATCGACACGGCGGGAACCGAGATCTCGGGGCGGACGATGATCACCGCGACCGCGAGCAGACCGATCACACCGATCTTCATGAAGGTCGAGAGATAGTCACGCGGAGCCAGCAGCAACCACACGGGGAGGATCGCGGCGATCGCGCCGTAGATGATGATCCCCCACGCGATCGTGGTCTTGTCGAGGTGGAAGATCGCCTGACCCCACTCGGTGCCGGCGACCCAGCCGCCACCGACGATCGCCGCCATCAGCAGCACGAAGCCGATGATCGAGACTTCGCTGACCTTGCCGGGGCGGAGGTAGCGCAGGTAGACACCCATGAACAGGGCGATCGGGATCGTCATCGACACCGAGAAGACGCCCCAGGGGCTTTCCCCCAGAGCGTTGACGACGACGAGCGCCAGGATCGCCACGATGATGATCATGATCAGCAGCGACGCGATGATCGCGGCGGTGCCGCCGATACGGCCGAGCTCCTGCCGCGCCATCTGCCCGATCGTGCGGCCACCGCGGCGCATGGAGAAGAAGAGGACCAGGTAGTCCTGAACCGCGCCGGCAAGGACCACACCGACGATGATCCAGATGGTGCCGGGGAGGTAGCCCATCTGCGCGGCAAGGACGGGGCCGACGAGGGGTCCGGCGCCGGCGATCGCGGCGAAGTGGTGGCCGTAGAGCACGCGGCGGTCCGTGGGAACGTAGTCCCGGCCGTCGGATTTCACTTCGGCGGGCGTCGCGCGTCGATCGTCGGGGCGGGTGATGTAGCGCTCGATCACCTTCGAGTAGAAGCGGTAGCCGATCAGATACGTGCAGACCGCGGCGAAGACGAACCAGATCGCGTTGACGGTCTCGCCGCGGACGACCGCGAGCATGACCCAGGCCACACCACCCAGGAGAGCGATCGCGACCCACATGATCACCTTCAGCGGCGTCCAGCGGCCGTCGCGGGCCTCTTGCTCGGGGGTCACCGCGACGGGGGGAAGCGTCGAATCAGTGGCGAAGTCGGGGCCGTCACCGGCCACGGCGGCGGCGCCCCGATCGGGGCGGGGAGGCGTTGATGCAGTCATTGGATCTCCTGTGGGCGCGTCATTGCGTGCTCCTCAGGGTAGGAAGCGCTGTTCGAGGGCCGTGCCGCGGGGCGCTCCGCGTGCGACGAACGGCATGGATGCCGCGATGAACGGCATCCATGCTGGCAGAACGGCGCACTCCTGCCTACGGTGGAAGCATGAGCGACGTCACTCCCACCGTCATACGCAACGATGACAAAGGCCGCTACGAGATCCACCTCGACGACACGGTCGCGGGGTACACCGAGTTCCATGTCGACGACCACGGCCGCCTCGTCTTCCCGCACACCGAGATCGATCCGGCCTTCGCGGGCCGGGGCCTCGGCGGCACGCTCGTCGCGCAGGCGATGGCCGACGTCGCCGCGCGCGGTGAGACCGTGGTGCCGGTGTGTTCGTTCGTCGTGAAATACCTGCGGGGAACGGACGTCCCCGGCCTCGATGTGGCCTGGCGGCCGACAGCCGACGATGCGGGCAGCGACCGCGTGGATGCCGCCGACAAATGACACGGCTCGACGCGCCGGCCGAGCCGGAGCGCGAGGCCGCGTCCGGCGGTGACGGTCCGCGTGCCCTGTTGCTGGAGGCGCGGGACGTGCCGCTCGGCGGCATCCGCGGGATGCAGGTGCACCGCAGCCTCCCGCACCGCGCGTTGCCGATGGTCGGTGCGTGGTGCTTCCTGGACCGGTTCGGCCCGCAGGTCGCGCGCATGCGCGTCGAGCCGCATCCGCACATCGGGTTGCAGACGGTGACGTGGCCGTTCGTCGGGGAGGTGCGCCACCGCGACATCCTCGGCAGCGACGTGATCGTGCGGCCGGGAGTGCTGAACATCATGACGAGCGGGCATGGCATCGCCCACTCGGAGTACTCCGTCGGCGACGGCGAGGTGCCTCTCGACGCCCTGCAGCTCTGGGTCGCCCTGCCCGAATCGCGCCGCCACGGCGGGCCGGACTTCGAGCGCCATGAGAATCTGCCGGTGGTCGATCTGTCCGGCGGCGCCACCGCGACCGTCGTGGTGGGAACCTTTGCCGGGGTCGCCTCGCCCGCGACGATGCATACGCCGATCGCCGGCGCCGAGGTGTGCATTCCGGCCGGCGAGCGGGTGCGCCTGCCGCTGGATGCGACCTGGGAGTACGCGATCGTCGCGGTATCCGGCAATCCGGACGTGCCGGGCGTCGCCCAGGTTCCCGACCAGTCGCTGCTGTACCTCGGCACCGGTCGGGACGCCATCGACGTGGATGCCGGCGAGCGCGACGTCACGCTGTTCCTGCTCGGCGGGGAGCCGTTCGAGTCCGACATCGTGATGTGGTGGAACTTCGTCGGTCGCACGCACGAGGAGATCGTCGCCGCCCGCGAGGACTGGGAAGGCGAGGCGGCCGCCGAGCGCTTCGGCCACGTCGTGGGCCACGGCGACGAGCGCATTCCGGCGCCACCGCTCCCCGGCGTCCGGCTCACTCCCCGCCGACGCCGCGACTGATGCGCCCAGGCGCGTCGTCCTCGGCCTGTCCTGAGGCTTTCTCACGGCCGACGGCGTCGGGCGCCCCGTTAGTCTGAGCAGGTGACCCGAAGCACGCTCCTGTCGACGCGCCTGCTCCTCGTGTGCGCGGCGATCGGTGTCGCGACCGGCATCGTCGGGGGCATCGCGGGAGTCGTGACTCCCGTGGTCCTCGCGGCTGCGCCATTCGCGTACGGACTCGTGCTCGGCGCGCACGTGCTGCCCGGCATCATCGCGCAGGAAGTCCTGCGGCGGCCGATGGTCGCTCTCATCGCGCACCTGATGGCGGCGCTCGTCGCGAGCGCCTTCAACCCGGCATGGATCGGTCGCTTCCTCGGCACGGCACTGCTCTTCGGCGCGATCCAGGAGGGTGTCGCCGCGCTCACGCGGTATCGCGCGTGGGGTGCCTGGCGCTTCTTCATCTCGGCGGTGATCATCGGCGCTCTCGTCGCCGTCGTCGTCTTCTTCGTCGCCGATCTCGGCAAGCTCGCCCCCTGGGCGCAGATCGCCTACCTCGCGATCTCGGTGCTCGGACCGGTCATCTGGACCGCGCTCGGTCTCGGCATCGGGGCGTCGCTGCGGCGGGCCGGGGTGGCAGCCCGCGCCTGACGATGCCCGCCCGGAGTTAGGGGAGGCTAAGTTAAAGGGGTGACTTCCGCGCCCGCTCCTCTGCTGCGCGTCGAAGATCTCGGCATCCGTCACGACGGCGCGACCGTCGCGGCACCCGCATCGGCGACGTTCGAAGTCGCTCGTGGCGAGGTCGTCCTGCTCCTCGGCCCGAGCGGTGCCGGCAAGTCCACTCTGGCGCTCGCGCTCAACGGCCTCATCCCGCATGCGGTCCCCGCGACGATGACCGGCGCCGTGCGCGTCGCGGGCCACGACACCGCGTCGACGCCGGTCGCTGAGCTCAGCACCCAGGTGGGGATGGTCTTCCAAGACCCGGATGCGCAACTGGTCACCGGCACGCTGCTCGATGAAGTCGCGTTCGGCCCCGAGAATCTGCGACTGCCGGTCGAGGAGGTGCTCGCACGGACCGAGATCGCGCTGCGTCGCGTGGGCCTCTGGGACCGCCGCCACGAGAACCCTGATCGCTTGAGTGGTGGCGGGCGGCAGCGCCTCGCGATCGCCTGCGCGCTCGCGATGGGCTCGCCGCTCTTGGTCCTCGACGAGCCCACCGCGAATCTCGATCCGCAGGGGATCGAGGAGGTCTACGCGGCACTGGGCGAGCTCGTCGCCGCGGGCGATCGCGCGATCCTGCTGGTCGAGCACAACCTCGACGCGGCGATCGCGATCACCGACCGGGTCGTCGTGCTCGATCACGACGGACGCACGATCGCCGACGGCCCGGTGGATGCCGTGTTGCGCTCCCGCGCGGCGGAATTGCACGGCATCGGCGTGTGGCTTCCGGTCGCGACGCTCGCGGCGCTGCGCTTGCGCGCGGCCGGCTGGGACCTCGACCCGCTCCCCCTCGATCCCACGGAACTGCGCGCGGCGCTCGACGCCGCCGAACCGCCGGCATCCGCGTACCCCGCCGGAGGAGATGGCGCCTCGGGAGGTTCGCTTCCCGCGAATTCGCCCTCTGCTGCGCACATTTCCTCTCCCCTTGTCCTCGCCGACGCGCAACCGCAGATCGAGGTGCGGGACCTGACGATCCGCCGCGGGGGTGTCGAGATCCTGCACGGCGTGGATCTCACCGTGCGCGCGGGCGAGTTCATCGCGATCGTGGGGGCGAACGGCGCTGGAAAGACCACTCTCCTGCAGGCGATCGCGGGGGTCGTCCCCCCGCCGCGAGGACGCGTCCGCGTGAACGGAATCGACATCGCGCGCACCGATCTGCGCACCCTGTCCCGGAAGATCGGATTCGTCTTCCAGAACCCCGAACACCAGTTCATCGCGCACACCGTGTACGACGAGCTCGCGCACGGGCTCCGCCGGCAGAAGCTCGACGACGCGGCCGTGCGCGTGCAGACCGAGCGGATGCTGGAGCGTTTCGGGCTGCAGGAGAAGGCCGGCATCCACCCGTTCCTGCTCTCCGGCGGGCAGAAGCGTCGCCTGTCGGTCGGCACGGCGCTCGTCGCCGGTGCGCCCGTGCTCGCGCTCGATGAGCCCACGTTCGGGCAGGACCGGGCACGCGCCGACGAGCTCATGCACCTGCTGCGGGAGCTGAGCGAGGCGGGCACCACGATCCTCGTCGTCACACACGACATGCAGCTCGTCACCGAGTACGCGCACCGCACGATCGTCGTCGGCGACGGTCGGATCGTGGCCGACGACTCGACCGCTGCGATCTTCGCGGATGACGCGCTCCTCCGCTCGGCAGGACTGCGCCAGCCGCCGCTCCGGCGCGCGTTCGCGGACATCCGGCATCCCGGCCTGTCTGGAGTGACCCGGCTGCGCGATCTCCCCCGCGCCACCGATTCCCGCAGGACCATCGCATGAGCGCCGTGACGATCGACCCCTGGGTCTCGGCCCCGCCGTCGCGGAGGTTCCTCTACGGACTCAATCCGCTCGCAAAACTCGTCGCGCCGCTTCCGGCGATGGCGTTGTTGGTGTTCGCGCGCGATCTGGCCACGCCGCTCACTTTCGTCGCGCTCGCGTATCTCGTGGTGCTGATCGGTGCCCGCTTGACCGCTCGCATCGCCCTGCTGCTTCTGCTCGCGCTGCCGGTCGCGGCGGCCGTCGTGGGGCTCGGGATGGCGCTGTGGACGGACGCCTCCCGCATCGACACCTCGGTGGCCGTGCTGACGATCGGTGGCTGGACGCTCTACGGCGGCGCGCTCGAGGTCGGGCTGGCGACCGGTGTGCGCCTCGCGGCGATCATCGCGCTCGCCCTCATCGCCGGGCTCACCACGACCGGACCCGACCTCGTGCGCTCGACCGTGCAGCAGCTGCGCGTGCCCTATCGGATCGGGTACACGGCGCTCGCCGCCTTCCGCTTCGTGCCGCGCTTCGGCTATGAGCTCGAGGTGATCCGCCAAGCTCACCGCGTGCGCGGAGCCCACGGTGGGCGGGGCCCGTTCGCCGCGCTCGCGCGCTGGTGGGGCTACATCGTGCCGCTGCTGGCCGGGGCCATTCGCCATGCCGAGCGCGTCGCACTCGCGATGGATGCCCGCGCCTTCGGCGCCCATCCCGACCGCACCGAGCGCTATCTCGTGCCGTGGCGCACCCGCGACACGGTGTTCGTCCTGGCGTTCTGGGCAGCGTCGGCGGGCGTCCTCTGGTATTTCTTCCCGTGGACTTTCGGCTGATGCTGCCCGCCCCTCGCCGCCGACGCGTGCTGGAAGCAGGCTGATTCGTCCCTTTCGGTAGCGAAAAGGACGCTGCGGGTCGATCCAGCCTGCAACTGCCACAGGATCGAGCCCGCACACGACGGATGCCGAGCGTCCGCTCACGGAACGCCCGGCATCCGGGGTGGCTCACCGAGAGAGGGTCAGCGCTTGCCGACGATCTGGCGCGAGACGATGTCGCGCATGATCTCGTTCGTGCCGCCGTAGATGCGGTGGACGCGGGCATCGAGGTAGGCGCGGGCGATCGGGTACTCCGTGATGTAGCCGTAGCCACCGTGCAGCTGCACGCCGGTGTCGAGGAGCTCGGCCTCGCGGTCGGTCGACCAGAACTTGACCTTCGCTGCTTCCTCGGCGGTGAGCTTCTGATCCTTGTAGAGCATCATCGCGCGGTCGTTGTAGGCCCACATGACATCGACGGTGGTCGCCATGTCCGCGAGAAGGAACCGCGTGTTCTGGAAGTCGGCGATGCGCTGGCCGAATGCCTCGCGGCTCAGCACGTAATCGCGCGTCCACACGAACGCCGCCTCACCGGCCGCGGCCGCCGCGACGCCGATCGACAGGCGCTCGAGCGGCAGATTCATCATGAGCTGGATGAAACCGAGCCCTTCCTTGCCGCCGATGAGGTTCTCCTCGGGGACGAACACGTCGACGAACGACATCTCGGCGGTGTCCCACCCGTGGAAGCCCATCTTCTCGAGCTTCTTGCTGTGGTCGAAGCCGTCCATGCCGTCCTCGAGGATCAGCAGGCTGAACGCATCCGGACGGTTGCCCTCGCCGGTCTTGACGAACGTCACGACGATGTCGGCAGTCTTGCCCGACGAGATGAAGGTCTTCGCGCCGTTGACGATGTAGCCGCCTTCCACCTTCTTCGCGGTCGTCTTGATGCCCCGCAGGTCGCTACCGGCCCCGGGCTCGGTCATCGCGAGAGCACCGAGGATCTCGCCGGTCGCCATCCCCGGCAGCCACTTCTCCTTCTGCTCCTGCGTGCCCATGTGGACGATGTAGGGCACGGCGAGGTCGTCCTGGATGCCGAACGCACCCGCGAGTGAGCCCTGCCCGGCGCCGATCGTCTCTTCGAGCACGATCGCCCGGAAGCGATAGTCCTGCAGCATCCCCGCGCCGCCGAACTCCTCCGGCACGCTGAGTCCGATGAGGCCCTGCTCCCCCGCGGCGAGCATGGTGGCCCGGTCGATTTCTCCGTCGGCATCCCACTGCTTGCGCTTCTCTTCGGTCGCATACCGCTTCAGGAATTCCTTGACGACGTCGCGGAACGCCTCGTGGTCCTCGTCATAGATCTCGCGCTCCATGGTGCGCCTTCCTCTCGTCCTCGAGTGTTGAAGAATGTGGGATTGCATCCCACCGTCCATGGTACTGGGTTTCAGCCCGCGTAGTCAGGGGCGGCGGGCAATCCGAAGAAGTCCTCCAGCGTGCGAAACCCCCCGTCGTGATACGCGGCGGCGAGCTCGACACCGAGGTAGCGGACGTGCCACGGTTCCCACTCGTATCCGGTGATGTCGGTCTGATCGTCCTCGTAGCGGATGATGAACCCGAAGCGCCAGGCGTTCTCGGCCACCCAGTCGGCCTGCGGCGTGCCCCCGAAAGCTTCGATCCCCCCGCATCCGCGGGCGCACGCGACGAGGTCCGCGGCGATCCCGGTCTGGTGTTCGCTGTACCCCGGGCGAGCACTCGTGCGGTCGGCCGCAGCCTGCCCGAGCGAGTTCACGTATCCGCGGTAGATGCGCTGCTGCGAGGAGTACGACCGGTACGCACTGTTGAGCCCGATCTCACCCGCGCCCTCCTCCGCACCCGCGGTCACGAGGGTGGTCAACGCGGCCGCAACGTCGGGCCGGAGGCGCACGTCTGCGGTGCGCCGCATGCCTTCGGGCGGCATGACGGATGCCGGCACGTACTCGAGAGGATCCAATGGCCGGAGCTTGTTGACGACAACCCAGATGCGATCAGCATCCGACAGCGAGACGCACGGCGCACGACCGTTCGCAACCGCATCACGCAGCGCCGACGCGCCCCCGAACGCCGCGACGACGTCGGCATCCGTGCCCGCATCGAGAGCTGCCGCGACCGCAGGATCGTCACAGGATGCCGCGGCCACAGCACTCTGCGCCGGCACCGGGATCGACGTCGCCGGGGCGGCGGAGGGGAGCGGCGGCGTGGTTTCTTCGGCGCCGAGCGCGGCCTCTCCGACGATCGGGGGTCCGGCGACGGCGGCTGTCACCGCGCCCGCACCACCCACCAACAGGATGGCCGCCGCGACGAGCACGAGACCCCGCCGCACCCGGTCGGTCACGCTCGACCGGGCGTGCTGCGCCTGTTCGGCGGCGTCCGTGCGCATCTGCACCCGGGCGGCGCGACGAGACAGTGTCGGTTCGGGATCCGGCATGGTCCCATTCTCGCCCGATCCTCGCGTCGAATGTCGGATCCGGCTGAATGTACCATGTCGGATGTCTCGCGTTTGCCTCACTGTCGTTACTATGTTCTACTGTCGGGATGCGGTGGCAAGGACAGACGACACGTGACGTCGACGATGCGGCCCTGCCCGGCCTCGAATCCCTCGCCGGGATCAGCGGGCTGATCCGCACGGTGACGACGCCGGAGTTCCACGGGATGACATTTCACGAAGTGCTCGCGAAGTCAGCGCTCAACCATGTGCCGGGCGGATCATCGATGCCGTTCGACTGGACGGTGAACCCCTATCGAGGGTGCAGTCACGCCTGCACCTACTGTTTCGCGCGGAAGACCCACGAGTACCTGGATCTGGACAGCGGGCGCGACTTCGACAGCGAGATCGTCGTCAAGACCAACGTCGCCGGGGTGCTGCGGCGCGAGCTCGCACGCCCTACGTGGAACCGAGAACCGGTGGCGCTCGGCACCAACACCGATCCGTACCAGCGCGCCGAGGGTCGCTACCGGCTCCTGCCGGGGATCATCACGGCGCTGGCGGAATCGGGGACCCCGTTCTCCGTGCTCACGAAGGGCACACTGCTGCGCCGCGATCTGCCGCTTCTTGCGGATGCCGCGGCATCCGTTCCCGTGTCGATCGCGATGTCGATAGCGGTCTTCGACGACGACCTGCAGAAGCTGCTCGAACCGGGAACGCCGAGCGCCACGGCGCGGCTGGCGACCGTGCGCGCGGCTGCCGACGCCGGGTTCCGGCCGACGGTGTTCCTCATGCCGATCCTGCCGCACCTCACCGATGACCCGAGGCAGCTCGAGGACGCGGTGCGGCGGGTGAAGGATGCTGGCGCCTCCCGGGTCGTGTTCGGCGCGCTGCACCTCCGCCCCGGCGCGAAAGCGTGGTTCTGGAGCTGGCTCGAGCGCGAGCGCTCCGATCTGTTGCCGGTCTACCGCGGGTTATACCCGGGGGTGTCGGCCTACGCGCCGGTCGGCTACCGAAAGCTCCTCGCCGCGCGTGTGCGGCCGCTCCTGCGTCGGTACGCCATGGCCGGTGGCGTCGAGGAGGAGGTCGAGATCCGCCCTGCCACGCCCGGTCCGGTACGCGCGACGGGGCCGGCGCCGGCCCTCCTCTTCTGAGCCGGGCCCGTCACCGCACGGCGACCCGATGCACACGGTCCTCCCCCAGACGGCTGGCACGACAATCTGCGTCGGATCAGCAGGCCGGGCCGACGGCTCAGCGGTACCGACGACCCTCGTCGCGGCGTGACAGCCAGATCGCCACGACCGCGAGCACCACGACCCACGCCAGGATGCCGAGGATCGCCCAGCCCGGAATCGTGTCGCCGAGCGCCGCCGCGATGACTATCTCGCGCGCTTGGCGCACCGGCAGGAACATCGACGCGGTGTTCAACCAGTCGGGGAACACGACCGGCGGCAGGAACAGCCCGCCGCCGAACGCGAGGAGGAACATCACGACCTGCGTCACCGCGATGGCCGCTTTCGGGCCACACGCGGTGCCGACGATGACGCCGATCAGTATCGACGGGATCGCGGTGACCACGGCCAGCGCGGTCGCCGAGAGGAGATTGAGCGGTTCGGTGGTGGCCGACGTGAACAGCGCCAAAGTACTCCGTGTCAACTGATGGGTGTGCGGCGGGTCGCCTGAACAACTCCTGCAGGCTGCGCGGCGCGGGCGGCAGACCCGGCGCCCGCGCCAGGGAATTCCGCAGCGCGGCCTGCTGCCGCCCGGGCGCGCTGCAGGAGTTGTTCAGGGGGGCAGTCGATAAGGCAGGTCTGACCGGCGCGGCCGACGCGGCGAACCGACGCGAATCGCCGCCCCGCGGAAGCGGAGGCGGCGATTCGGGTCGGGCAGGGGTCAGGCGCGGACGGGATCCACCTGACGGCCGGTGATCTCCTCGAGGAGATCGTCGCCGATACGGACGTTGTCGAACGGGGCATCGATCTCTGCGCGATCGAGCATTTCCGTCATGCGCCGCTCGCGCTGGCGCGTGATGAGGGTCACGACGGTTCCCGTGCGACCCGCGCGACCGGTGCGGCCCGAGCGGTGCAGGTAGGTCTTGTACTCGTCAGGCGCGTCGGCCTGGATCACGAGATCGATGTCATCGACATGGATGCCGCGCGCGGCGACGTCCGTCGCGACCAGCACACTGACGCGCCCCGACGTCAGGCGCTCGAGGTTGCGTGTGCGCTTGGCCTGGTTCAGGTCACCGTGCAGGGCGACCGCGTGGATGCCCGCATCATCGAACTGCTCGGCGAGCATCTCGGTGTACGCGCGAGTCCGGGCGAAGACCAGAGTCTTGCCGGCACGATCGACGAGCGAGGTGAGGATCTCGGCCTTGTCACGATGGTCGATCACGAGCACGCGGTGGTCGATCGTGCCCGAGTCCTGGTCTTCACCGGCGACCTCGTAGACGGCGGGCTCCACGAGGAACTCGTCGACGAGCGCCGCGACCTCGCGGTCGAGGGTGGCGGAGAAGAGGAGCTTCTGCGCGCCGTCCTTGACGAGCCGGAGGATGCGCTGCATGGGCTCCAGGAATCCGAGCTCACTCATGTGGTCGGCCTCGTCGAGCACGACGATCTCCACGTCGGAGAGATTGAGCTTGCCCTGTGCCTGCAGGTCCTCGATGCGGCCGGGGGTGCCGATGATGATGTCGACGCCCTTCCGAAGCGCACCCACCTGGCGCGCCTGGGGCACGCCGCCGTAGATCTGCGTCGTGAAGAGACCGACGCTGCGCGCGATCGGCTGGATCGTGCGGTCGATCTGCAGCGCGAGCTCACGGGTCGGCGCGAGCACGAGGGCCCGGGGCGTGCGTCCGAACTCGCGACGCTTGCCGGCGGTCTGACTGCGCAGGATCGCCTCGACGAGCGGGGCACCGAACGCGATGGTCTTGCCGGAGCCGGTGCGGCCACGGGCGAGGACATCCTTGCCCGCGAGGATCGGCGCGATCGTGGCCGCCTGGATCGGGAAGGGGGACGGCGCGCCGAGATCCGCGAGGACCCGGACGATGTTCTCGCCCAGCCCGAGGTCGCCGAACGTCACACCCTCGGTCGCTTCGGCCTGGACGGCCTCGGCCTGCAGCTTCTCGTGGACGACGTCCACGTGATCGCGGTGAGCCTTCGCCTTCGTGTCGGCGTGCCAATCCGACCGGTTTCCTCCGCCACCCGCAGGACGACGGTCGCCGGCATCGCGACGCGGCCGGTCATCGAACGCGCGTGCCGGGCGGTCGTCGCGACGCGCCGGACGATCGCCATACGAGCGGGTCGAACGGTCATCACTGGAGCGAGCCGGACGGTCATCCCGTCGCGGGCGGTCATCGAACGAGCGAGCCGGGCGGTCGTCGCGACGCGCCGGACGATCGCCATACGAGCGGGTCGAACGGTCATCACTGGAGCGAGCCGGACGGTCATCGCGACGCGGGCGGTCATCGAACGAACGGGTGGGACGATCGCCGTACGGGCGGGCCGGACGATCATCGGCCGAACGGGCCGGGCGGTCATCGCGACGCGGGCGGTCGTCGAACGACCGGGCCGGACGGTCGTCACTGGAGCGGGCGGGACGGTCATCGCGACGCGGGCGGTCGCCATAGGAGCGGGACGAGCGGTCATCGTTCGACCGAGCAGGACGCTCATCCCGACGCGGACGATCATCGAACGACCGGGCCGGACGGTCATCCCGACGGGCGCGGTCGTCGCGGTACGAGGGACGCGCATCACCGAACGTCCGGCGGTCGTCGCGCGGCTGCGCCTCACGGCGCGCGGGACGGTCGTCGTATGAACGCGCGGGACGGTCGTCACGACGAGCAGGCCGACCATCACGCGCCGGACGGTCACCCTGTGCGTGCGCACGGATGCCGCGGGCTTCCGCGCGGCCGGCACGCTCCTGCGCGTTCCAGCGCTGCTTGGTGGGAGCCGTGTCCTCGGCCTCGGGGCGATAACCGCGGTGGCTCGGGCTCTTGCTGCCGGCGGTACCGGCGGACGCCTGACCGGGGCGACGCTTGGCATCTTGGTAGGAGGTCTTCTTGCCGTAGCGGGGCTCGAAGTTCTGAGCGCGCCCGCCGGCCGGCTTCTTGTTCTTGGGCATGGTGGTGTCCTTCTGGGTTGTTCTGGCGAGAACAGCCTCCTGGCGCGCGCAACGGCGCGGCCGCAACTGCGGCGTGGAGTAACCCGGACGTTCGTCGGCCGGGGGCCATTCAGTGATGGTTCATGCGCGCCGAGCGGCGCTCACCATCGGCCCCACAGACTCACAAACCCATCCGCGCGTGCGCGGTGTCCAGAGCCGACCGCACTACTGTACCGGTCGCTCCTGGGAGAGCGCCGGGCACGGCGTACGCTGACACCGTGACAGTCACGCTCGCCGATCCCACCGGACCCCGCTTCCACCTCTCCGACGGCGACGCCCGCGTCGAAGTCACGACCGTCGGCGCCGCGCTCCGCGCCTTCGAGGTCAGTGGCGTGGATCTCGTTCCCCGCTACGCCGACACGATCGCCACACCCGCGGCATCCGGAGTCGTGCTCGTCCCCTGGCCGAACCGTGTCGCCGAGGGCGCCTGGACCCAGCACGGGAAGAGCTATCAGCTCGCCGTCAGCGAGCCGGCCACCGGCGCCGCCTCGCACGGCCTGCTGCGGTTCACGTCCTATCAGCCGGTGTCGCAGACATCCGACGCCGTCACCCTGACGGCCGACATCGTCCCGCAGACCGGATACCCGTTCCACCTGCGCACGACCGTGACCTACGCGCTCTCCGGCAGTGCCCTGACGGTGACGCACACGATCGAGAACCTCGGCGCGGAGCCCGCGCCGGTCGCGCTCGGCACGCATCCGTACCTGTGCATCGGCGGCGTCGACACGGCCGACGTCACGGTGCAGCTCGACGCGCCGCTGCGCGCGGTGATCGACGACCGGCTCATCCCGATCGCGGACGATCCGGTCGACGAGGCCACGGATCTGCGCACGCCCCGCCGTATCGGCGACCTCGATCTCAACACGGCATATTCGGGCATGCCTCGGGATGCGGAGGGTCGCGTGCGCGCGGTACTCGCGGCGCCCGACGGCCGGACAGTGGAGCTGTGGGCGGGGCCGGACTTCACGCGGCTGCAGTTGTTCACGACCGACCGCTACCCCGGCCAGCCGGTGGCGCTCGCGATCGAGCCGATGACGGCGCCTGCCAATGCCTTCAACTCCGGCGAGGATCTGCACTGGATCGAGCCCGGCGAGACCTGGACACTCGAGTGGGGAATCACGGCCGCGCTGTAGCTCGGGCCCACCCACCGGCGGCTCTACACTGACGCCATGAGCGCTCCCGACGTCGCCGCACCCGCCCCGAACCCCACGCTGCGCGCGGAGGCCGAAGCTCTGCTCGCCGCGAGCATCTCCGGGATCGCCGGCGGTGCCGTGGGTCTCGTGATCGGCCTCACCGGCGCCGCGACGGCGCTCTGGGGTGAGTGGAGCTTCGCCGCCTGGACGGCCCTTGCCGCCGCGACCGCCGCCGGCGTCAGCTCGGCGCTCGGATACTGGCGTTCCCGCACGACGGACGGTCAAGAATGGCGCCGTGAGATCACCAGCATCCGCTATGTGATCTCCACCGCGTCGGTCGTCATCGCCCACGTCGCGCTCACCGCGATCGCGACACTCGCCCTCTTCGCCCTCCTCTCCCGCGCGTTCATCGGGCTCGAGCTCAACACGTTCTGGACCACGGTACTGATGGCGGTGATCACGGGCATGGCCGGGTGGCTGTCGTACCTGTCCTCGTCTCGCATGACCACCCAGCGACTCACCTCTCTGCTCGTCGCGTTCATCGCGATCGGGACGCTCTCGGCGATGATCACGACCTCCGACCCGGAGTGGTGGCACCTGCACTTCAGTCAGCTGGGGACGTTCGGCGACCTGTCGAGCTTCCTGTTCAACGGCACGCTGATCGCGGGCGGCCTGCTCGTGACGACGTTCACGCTCTACGTCGCGCACGACCTCGGCGTCCTCGGCGAATCGGCGCGCGGCACCCGCATCGTCTCAGTCGCCCTGGCGATCATGGGCGTCATGCTCGCTCTCGTCGGGGTGTTCCCGGTCGATGTGAACATGTGGATGCACAATCTGTCGGCATCCGGCATGGCCCTCATGTACCTGCTGCTGCTCGTCGGCGGCCGGTGGATCCTCACCCGCCTCCCGCGCGCCTACTTTCTCGCATCGTGGGCGTTCCTGGGCGCACTCCTGGTATCGATCGTGCTGTTCGCGATCGGCTACTTCGGACTCACCGCGTTCGAGATCATCGTCTTCGCCCTGATCTTCGGCTGGCTGGCCGTGTTCATCCGCTTCTTGGGTGTCTCCGACCCCGAACAGGACTGACCCGCGACGTCAGTCGCCCTGCGACTCGCGCGCCGCGCGGCGCGGATGCAGGTCACTCGTCTCGACCGGCGTGAGGTCCACGTCACCCTGGGTGCGGCGAGCCGCGCGCCGTTCCTTGGCTCCCTCGACGAGGTTGTACAGCGTCGGGAGGACGAGGAGGGTGAGCACGGTCGACGAGATCAGGCCGCCGATCACGACGATCGCGAGCGGCTGCGAGATGAACCCGCCGTGGCCCGTGATTCCGAGCGCCATCGGCGTGAGCGCGAAGATCGTCGCCAGCGCCGTCATGAGGATGGGCCGGAGGCGCCGCGCACCGCCGGCGACGGTCGCGTCGTGCGCGTTCAACCCCTTCTCACGGTACTGGTTGACGAGGTCGACGAGCACGATCGCGTTCGTCACGACGATGCCGATCAGCATGAGCACGCCGATGAGCGACGCAATCCCCAACGGGACGCCGGTCGCGATCTGCAGCAGGATCGCGCCGGTCGCCGCGAACGGCACCGAGACGAGGAGCAGGAGCGGCTGTCGGAGCGACTTGAACGTCGCGACCATGACGATGTAGACGATCAGGATGGCCGCCAGCATCGCGAGCCCCAGCTGGCCGAAGGCATCCTGCTGCTGCGTGACGACGCCGCCGAGCTCGGCGTCCGCGCCGGTGGGCAGATCGACGTCCGCCAGTGCCGTGTTCACGGTCGCGGAGGCGGCCGTGAGGTTGTCGGTGGAGGGGGTGACCGTCACGGTGGCCGTCCGCTGACCGCGCTGGGTCGTGATGGAGATCGGCCCCTGGCTCTCCTCGACCGTCGCCACCTGATCGAGGCGGATGAGGCCGGCCGCCGAGGCGATTTCGAGCCCCTTGAGCTCGTCGATCGTCGCGGGGATGGAGGACGCCTTCAGATACACGGTGAGGGACGTGTCGTCGATCTCGACCGAGCCCACCTGGCGCGGCTGCATCGTGTTGGCCACGAGCCCGCCGACCGCGACCTCGGACAGACCGAGTGCGGACGCCGCATCGCGTTCCACCAACACCGATACGAACGGGAGCGAGGCCGACAGGTTCGAGGTCACCTGACCGATCCCATCCTTGCTGTCGAGTGCGGTGACCACGGCATCCGTCGCGGCTTGCAGGGCGTCGGCGCTCGGCGCCGTCACGTCGATCTCGATGTCGCTCGACCCGAAACCGCCCTGACCGGCCGACACGGTGAGCGTGCCGACGTCGTCGAGCTCGGCGAGCGCCGCCTGCACGTCCTCGCGGACGGCGATCTGGTCGGCACCGGAGTCGGTCGTGATCGAGTACGTGATCCCGGCTCCCCCACCGGAGAACGCATCACGGATCGCCGAACCGGACGAGCCGATCGAGGTCTGCACGGTCTCGATCCCGTCGATACCCTGCAACACCGCCTCGACCTGCTGCGCGGCCGCGTCTTCGGCATCCAGGCTGGCCGCCTGCGTCACGTCCTGAGAGACGGTGAACGTGTTCTGACCGGAGTCGCCGAGGAAGTTGGTCTTCATGAGCGGCGCAAGAGCGGCCGTTCCGGCGAGCACGAGGACGGCCAGCAGCAACGTCACCCACGAGTGCTTCAGCGTCCAGTTCAGCACCGGGAGGTAGGCCTTCTGGAGCTTCGACGGCGGGGCGGCCGGGTCTTCCGGGTCGATCGCTCTGCCTTGCTCGTCGAGGATCGGCTTGCCGGGGCGGAGGAACCAGTACGCCAGCACCGGGACGATCGTGAGCGCCACCAGGAGCGAGGCCACCATCGCGATCGTGACGGTCATCGCGAACGGACGGAAGAGCTCGCCCGTCACATCGCCCACGAACGCGATCGGCAAGAAGACGGCGACGGTCGTGATGGTGGATGCCGTGATCGCCGCGGCGACCTCGCGCACGGCGAGCAGGATCGAGGCAAGTTTGTCGGCATCGCCGACGTAGTGGCGCTTGATGTTCTCGATCACGACGATCGAGTCGTCCACGACGCGACCGATCGCGATCGTCAAGGCGCCGAGCGTGAGGATGTTGAGGGAGTATCCGAACGCCTGCAGGCCGACAAAGGTGATCAGCACGCTCGTCGGGATCGAGATCGCGGTGACGAGGGTCGACCGCACCGACATCAGGAAGAGCAGGATCACCAGGACGGCGAAGAAGAGGCCCAGCAGGCCTTCCTGCGCGAGCGCTTCGATGGACTGCTCGATGAAGGGCGCCTGGTCGAAGACGACCGTGAACGTCGCGTCGCTGCCGATCGAGTCCTGCAGCTGCGGCAGAAGCGCGGTGACGGAGCGGCTGACATCGACCGTGTTGGCCGACGGGAGCTTCGTGATCGAGATCGTGAGCGCCGGCTCGCCGTTCACGCGCGAGATCGAGGTGACCGGGTCCTGACCGAGCTCGACGGTCGAAACGTCACCGATCGTCACGGCACCGGCGGCGATCTGATCAGCCGACGTGGGCACGAGCGGAAGAGCCGTGATCTCGTCGATCGAGGTGATCTTCGTGCCGGTCTGCACCGTGAGGGTCTGGTCGCCCTCGGTGACCGTGCCGCCCGGGAAGAGCACGCCGTTCTGGTCGAGCGCGTCGGTGATGGCGGCTTGACTGAATCCGGCCGCCGCGAGCGCTGCCTGGTCGGGAGTGATGGTGACGCGCTGTCCCTGACCGCCGACGATCGATGCCGCACTGACGCCGGCAACATCCTCGAGGTCGGGGATCGCGCTGTTCTCGAGCTGCGCCTGGATGGTCTGCTCGTCGTCGTAGCCGGTGACGGCGAGCGCGATGACGGGGAGGTCGTCGATCGAGAAGGAGACGACGGTGGGCTCGACGGATTCGGGAAGCGTCGAACTGATGCGGTTGATCGCCTGCAGGATCTTCTGTTCGGCGGTCGCGAGATCCGTGCCGTACGTGAAGGACGCCGTGATGATCGACGCGTTGGTCGTGCTGGTCGCCGACGTCGACTCGAGCCCCGGGATGCCACGGATGGCCGACTCGATGGGCGTCGACACGTCATTGTTGACGACGTCCGGAGACGCACCCGGGTAGGTCGACAGGATCGACAGCTGTGGGAACTCCACCGAGGGGATGAGTTCCTGCTTCAGGCTCGTGAGGGCGAGGCCACCGAACACCGCGGCGACGATCGTGATCAGCGCGATGAGGGCGCGGTTCTTCAAGCTCAGGACGGCGAGATTCGACACGAGTGGCCTTTGCTGTGCAGGGCGGGTGGATACAGAAATGTATCCACGTCATTCTCGCACGCGCGATCAGGGGTTTCGGCCGGTGATCACGCGCGCTCAGCGCGGGAAGAGACCGCCCAGCATGACTCCGAGCGCCGCCGCCGCGATGGCGAGGACCGCCGTGCCGATGAGGTTCATCCAGGCCCAGTCCCGACGTCCACGTCGGGCCAGGAGCGCCGTTTCGACCGACACCGTGCTGAAGGTCGTGAAGCCGCCCAAGACGCCGATGCCGACGATGGCCATCCACGCCGGGGCGATCGCCGCGCCGAGGCCGGTGAGCAGACCCAGTACGAACGACCCGGCGATGTTGACGAGCAGGATGCCGAGGGGGAACGCATCCTTCCGCCCCTTCATGACGATGCCGTCTGCGAGGTACCGCCCACCTGCGCCGAGACCACCGCCGACGACGAGCGCCACGAGCTCCAGGGTGTTCATTCGGCGCCCTCCGGAGATTCCCGGTCCTCGGGCGCACCGGCGGCGCGCCGCCCGACCACGAGCCCGAGCGCTGCCGCGAGCACCCCGACGAAGAGCGACACGAGAATCAGCAGCAGTCCGATCACGGGTGCCGCCGTGCCGGTCGTCACGGCTTGCACGGCGAAAGCACTGTAGGTCGTGAAGCCGCCGAGCACTCCGGTGCCGAAGAACATCCGCACGTGAGGATGCCGGCCATCCAGCCGCCCGACGACCGCACCCAGGAGGAACGAGCCGGCGAGGTTGATCACGACTGTCACGGCGGGAACGACGAGCGGATGCCCGTCGGTTCCGAGCGGCACGAGCACCAGTGCACGCAGGGCCACACCGATCGCGCCGCCCACGATGACCAGCAGCAGCGACCTCCCCGAGAACCATCGCGGCGACGCCATGCCCTCACGCTAGAGCCGGATCACCCCAGGAGCAGCGCACGGATCGCCGATTCCGGCGAGATGGCGGTGTCGAGCAGGTCTCCCCGGCGGTACCGACTGAACACCCGCGGATCGATGTAGGACCCGCGCGCGACCGTCGGGGTGTTCCCGAGCGCTTCCGCCGCGGCCTTCACCGCCAGCACCTCGGCCCGCTTCAGATCGGTCTTGGTATCCACGAGTCCGATGCGCGCGAGGGCGTCGGCCGCCAGAATCGTCCCCCGGAGCGTCCGGAAGTCTTTCGCGGTGAATTTCCCGCCGGTCATCGAGCGGACATACACGTTGACGTCCTTCGGCGTCAGCGGCACGCGCCGCCGGCCGCGGCGGTACGCCAAGAGCGGAGACGCCGGCCGTCCCGCCGCGAGCAGTTCGATTGCGGCCGCAAGGTCAGCGTCGTCGATGTGCAGATTCTGACGCTTGCCGCTCTTCCCCGGGAAGTCGAGGCTCGTCATGGCGCCGTCGACCAGGGCATCCCGCCGGCGGAGTGTCGTGAGCCCCCGGCTCCCGTGTTTGGACAGGTACGTCTCCGATCCCACCCGCGGCGCCGCGCTGTCGAGGAGCCGGAAGGCGGCGGCCAGCACGCGCTCCTGATCGAGGTCCGGGCGACGAAGCGACGTGGTGACGCGCGCGCGTGCCCTGGGCAGGGCTTCGGCCAGCGCGAGAGCGCGGGCGTATTTGCCTTTGTCGCGGCGCGCGGACCACTGCGGGTGGTAGATGTACTGACGCCGGCCGGCGTCGTCGATCCCGGTCGCCTGGATGTGTCCGAACGCGTCGGCGCTGATCCACACGTCGGTCCAGGCGGGCGGGATCACCAGTGCTCGGGCCCGCTCCGCGTCAGCGCCGGTGACGGCCGCGCCCTCGGCGTCGAGGTAGCGGAAGCCGGATCCGGCTCGTGCGCGGCGGAACCCGGCATCCTCACCCGGACGGACGATCGTCAGGCGCGGCACGGAGAGATACGGGGGGTATGGCGAGAGGGCATACAACGGCCCTATCGTACTTTTACCGGCGAGGGCAAGGGGGTCCGCGCGATCTGCGAACCCCCGCTATCGTCGGGGGGTCATCGGATCCCGGAGAACCCGGAGAAAGGGAGCACCGCCATGAACATCGCTCTTATCATCATCATCGTCGTCGCTATCGTGCTGGCCATCGTCGGAGGCATGAGCAGCGCGCTCAACTGGCTCCTGTGGGTTGCGCTCATCGTCGGCGTCATCGCGCTGATCGCCTTCCTGCTGCGAGTGATGCGCGGCGGCAAGGTCTGACCTTCCCCCGCATCGCATGAGAAGGGTCCCGCCGTTCGGCGGGGCCCTTCTCTGCGTCTGCCGCCATTGTGGGCCGGACGGTTCGACAGCGCGTGCCGCAAGCAGGCTGAACCAGATCAGGCGCGATGTCTTGACAAACTCGAGATATATCGTGTTATTGTCGCATGACGCGATATATCTCGATTCGCGCTGAGACCAAGGAGCACCATGAGCCTCGAGAAGTGGATCATCCACCCCGGCGAAACCCGCGTCATCGACCTCGATGGCATCCGCACACTGAAGGTCGGCCTCGTCGGCGGCCAGGTCGACGTCGTCGCGCACGACGAGCCCGGCGTGCGCATCGAAGTGCACGGCGTCACGATCAAGGACCTCCGCATCGAAGCGACCGGAGACGTCGTGGAAATCGACCACCCGCAGCTGCGCTGGGACAACTTCCTCGAGGTGTTCCGTAATTTCGGCACCGGCGGGCCCAAGGCCGAGATCAGTGTCGCCGTCCCGCGGGAGATCGCACTGACCCTCGGTGTCGTCTCGGCGAGCGCTCTCGTGTCGGGCCTCTCCGCTGGCGCCCGGCTCAACACCGTGTCCGGCGACATCATCGTCGACACCCTCTCCGGCGACCTCAGTGTCAACGCCGTCTCCGGCGATGTCCAGGTGCGCGCGCTCAGCGGGGCGCTCTCGGCCAACTCGGTCTCGGGCGATGTCGCCGCCACCGGCACGATCCGTAAAGCATCCATCGACACCGTCTCGGGCACGATGCTCGTCGACTCGACGGGGCCCCTGAGCACCGTGAACCTCAACTCCGTCAGCGGCGGGACGACCGTGCGGCTCGACGAGGGATACCCCGCGAACTTCGTGTTGCGCAGCGTCAGCGGTCGAGTCCACGTCGACGGCGTGAAACGGTCGACCGCGACGCCGACCAACTACGTCGACTCCGTCGGCGAGCTCAGCGGCCAGTTCGCCGATGTGCGCGTGAACTCCGTCTCGGGTGAGATCACGGTGCTGCGGCGCGTGACCTCGGCGGAGCCGGTGGCAACCGCCTCAGCCGAGCAGATTTCGCCGGCGACCTCAGCCGAGCAGCAGGGCGACGCGGGCGATCAGCCGGCATCCGCCGAGACCCCGGCGACAGGTCAGGGCGACGCGGGCGATCAGCCGGCATCCGCCGAGGAGGCGTGAGATGGCGCCCGTCTTCTCGCACGGCGACCTACGCCTCTACCTCCTGAATCTGCTCGACGAATCGCCTCGGCACGGCTACGACCTCATGCAGGCGCTCGCCGACCGCACGGGCGGTACCTACACCCCGAGCGCCGGAACGATCTATCCGCGCCTGGCGAAGCTCGAAGAAGAAGGCCTCGTGACCAAGTCCGTCGACGGGCGCAAGACCGTCTACGAGATCACGGATGCCGGTCGGGCCGAAGTCCGCGCGCGTGCCGGCGAGCTCGAGGGGATCGAGGCTGGACTCACCGACAGCGTGCGCCTCATCGCCGATGAGGTACGGGGCAATGTCCGCGAGGCGATGAAGAGTCTGCGTGCAGACCTCGCGGCAGCGGCCCGCGAGGAGCGCTCGTCGGCGAAAGCCTCCCCGCCCCCGGTGGACGAATCTCGTGTGTCGTCGCGCGAGCAACTACACCGAGCCGACGCTGCCGTGTCGGAGTTCCGCGCCAACATCCGCGCGGACCTCCGCACGCATCTCGCACGCGGCGGTTCGGTGTCGGCATCCCTCGTCGACGACCTCGTCCGCGCGTTGGACGACGCGGCCCGCGAGGTCACGCGCGCGCTGCGCAGCTGACGCGCCCCCTTGTCCCACTTGTGGTTGGTTTTGACCGCTGAAACCAGCCACAAGTGGGACAAGACGCGCCCTAAGTGGGACACGGGGGTGTGGGTCAGCCCTCGGGCCAGAGCGCCTCGTCGTCGGCGGCCGGCTCTTCGAGCGGCACGACAAGCACCGGGCGCGACTGCCGGTGCGCGAGACGCGCAGCCACCGATCCGGTGAAGAACTCGCGGATCGATTCGCCGAAGCCCCGTCGGCGGGTGCCGACGACGATCAAGCGCGCATGCGACCGCTCGGCGAGCTGTTTGATCGCCATCGCGGGATCGCCGACAAGCTGCGACACGGTCCAGTCGACGGCGACGTCGGCGAGGACGGATGCCGCGGCATCCTTCACCGAGGTCAACTGACCCTCGCCTGAGGCGATGTCCATGTCGATCGGCGCGGAGTGCACGTAGCCGTCGGGGTCCTCATACGTGATGAAGCGCGTGACATCCACGTGCGCGATGATCAGCGGCGCGCCGAAGAGACGCGCGTAGCGCGCGGCTTCGGTCAGGACGCGCGAAGGTTGGTCGGGAATAGCCCCCACGATCACCGCCCCTTGGGGCACAGCCTCGTAATCGGGCGTGTCATGCGTGGCGTCGGTCATCGTCAACCCTCCGTCAGCGGCCGGATCCGCGAGGGTCCGGGGGCACCGTGTTATCCTGAATGCTACTCTTCCCGGCTTCGTGCCGGATCGTGAATGCATCGTGAATGCACCGGACCGTGGGCACAGGCAGTGCACACAGTCCGTGACTCAGAAATGAGGGGGTCTCGCATGGGGCGTGGCCGTCAAAAGGCGAAGCACACCAAGATTGCTCGCGAACTCAAGTACGACACGTACAACGTGAACTACTCCGCGCTCGAAAAGGAACTCGGTCACCCCGGCGACGACCAGTACGTCGACAAGTGGGCGGATCAGTACGCCGACGACGACGAGGAGCTCGAGACAGCCTGACGCCTGTCTCGCTCACCGCCATGCTCCATGGCGGTGCTCCCATTCGTCTTCGATCGTGCGCGCTCGCGAAGCGACGATCCCCGCGGGGACGGCAAGCAGCATGAGCGTGCCGAGCATGAGCAACGGGATGGTCCACTGTCCCGTGGCGTCATTGATGAGCGCGAACGACAGCGGGAACGTCGCGGCGAACAAGTAGCCGAAGCTCTGCACGAAGCCGCTCAGCGCAACGGCGCCTTCATGCGTGCGCGTGCGCCGCTGGATCAGCACGAGCGCGACGGGGAACAGGCCCTGTGGGATGCCGAGGAGCACGACCCACACCACGGTTGCCGTGGTGGGCGCCAGCAGGAGCCCTGCGACCGCTGTCAATCCGGCGATCAGCGCGCCCGCGTACAGGATGCCGACCCGCCGCCACCGCGTGATCACGATCGGCACGAGGATCGACAGGGGGATTCCCATAGCGCCGAAGAGCGCTAACAAGACTCCGGCCGTGGCGTGGGAGACGTCGGCGATATCGACGAGGATGACGGGCAGCCACGCGAAGCTCGCGTAGACACTCGTCGAGGACAACACGAACGTCGCCGCGAGCGCCCACGCCATCGGTAACCGGAAGAGCCGCCCGAGCACGCGCGGTGCGGGCTCCTCCACGACAGCCGGTGCCACTCCTTCCGCCGCAACGCGCTCGCGCTGCAGCATCGCCCACCACGGGATGACCGCGACGACGGCGAACACCGCCCACATCCCGAGCGAGAATCGCCACCCGGCCGCGTCGGCGACCGGCACCGCGACGAGCGGCGGGACGAACGCGGCGACGGCAAGGGTCGCGGAATAGAGGCCGGTCATCAGGCCGGTCCGATCGGGGAAGTATCGCTTGATTAGCGGAGGTACGACGACATTGCCGACCCCGACCCCCGCGAACAGCACGGCCGTCCCCAGGAGGAGGAGTCCGGCATCCGGAGCGACCGCCCGGCCGACGAGCCCCAGGATGACGACCACCATCGCGGTGATCGCGAGCCGTTCGAGGCCGAATCGCCGCTCGAGAGCGGGTGTGACGATCCCGAAGAGAGCGAAGCACAGCGGTGGCGCGGTGCCGATAAGTCCGACGACCCAGGCGGGCACGGCGATGTCGGCCTGGATCTCCGCGAGGATCGGCGACAGCGAGGCGACCGCCGACCGCAGCGAGAAAGCGACGAAGACGATGCCGACGAGAGCCAGAGCCCTCCCCCGCCACAGCGGGCGGGCGTGTTCAGATGTCACTCGCTCGAGTCTATGCGCGCCGCGTGACGTGTTTCGGTGCGGGTGACAGGCTCGATCGACTCTCGCTCCGCCCGGAGCGGCCGGAAGGCGCGATCCAGCCTGCAACTGCCCCGCCGACGCGGGCCCATCGCGCAGATCGCCGCCCCGGCAACGTCGCCCCGCGGTGCGGAAAGCAGGCTCGATTGACGCCCACCCCGGGCAGGGGTCCGTGAAGGGCACATCCAGCCTGCTTTCGGTACGCCCGGGCGGCGAGACCGGGCGGTCAGGACTCCTGCGACCCCTCGACCCAGGCCAAGTACTCCTCCGAGACCGTGCCGGTGATGTACCGGCCGTCGAAGCAGCTCATATCGAGGTCTTCGACGTCCGGTGAGCCGTCGAGGATCGCCGCTTTGAGGTCTTCGACCTCCTGGTAGACCAGGTAGTCGGCGCCGAGCTCTTCGGCGATCTCGGGGATCGTCCGGCCGTGGGCGACGAGTTCGTGCCGGGACGGCATGTTGATGCCGTACACGTGCGGGAAGCGCACCGGCGGGGCGGCCGAGGCAAATGTGACGGAAGCCGCTCCGGCATCACGCGCCATCTGGATGATCTCCTTGGAGGTCGTCCCTCGCACGATCGAGTCGTCGATGAGCAGCACGTTCTTGCCCTTGAACTCGCTCGACATCGCGTTGAGCTTCTGGCGCACGCTCTTCTTGCGCACCGCCTGGCCGGGCATGATGAACGTCCGGCCGACGTAGCGGTTCTTGTAGAAGCCCTCGCGATACTCGAGCCCGAGCTTGCGGGCCACCTGCATCGCGGCGGGCCGCGAGGAATCGGGAATCGGCATGACGACGTCGATCGACCCCTTCGGGGTGTACTTCGCGATCGTGTCGGCGAGGCGATCACCCATGCGGAGCCGCGCCTCGTACACCGAGATGCCGTTCATCTCGCTGTCCGGACGGGCCAGGTACACATACTCGAACGAGCACGGCACGAGCTGCGGGTTCGCGACGCACTGGCGCGTGTGGAGATTGCCGGCGAGGTCGATGAAGACCGCTTCGCCGGGCTCGACGTCGCGGACGACCTCGAACCCCGCGTTCTCGAGCACGAGCGACTCGGAGGCGACGATCCACTCGTACTTTCCGTCGCCATCCTTCCGCGTGCCGAGGATCAGGGGGCGGATGCCGAAGGGATCGCGGAAGGCGAGCAGGCCGTACCCCGCGATGAGCGCGATCGACGCGTACGAGCCCTCGACGCGCTGATGCACGCGTTCGACCGCCTGAAACACCTGAGCGGGGTCGAGCTCGGGGCCGGAAATGGCCGACTGGAGCTCGTTGGCGAGGACGTTGACGAGGAGCTCGGTGTCCGAGCTCGTGTTCAGGTGGCGCCGGTCGGTGCGAAAGAGCTCTTCCGACAATTCACGCGTATTGGTGAGGTTGCCGTTGTGCACGAGCACGATTCCGTACGGCGCGTTGACGTAGAAGGGCTGGGCCTCTTCCTCGCTGGATGCCGTGCCCTTGGTGGCGTAGCGGACGTGGCCGAGGCCGATCGTCCCGAGGAGAGCGCGCATGTCGCGGGTGCGGAACGCTTCGCGGACCTGCCCTTTGGCCTTGAACTGGTGGAAGATGCCGTTGGGCTCCGCTGTCGCGATGCCCGTGGAATCCTGCCCGCGGTGCTGCAGGAGCAGCAGAGCGTCGTAGATCTCCTGGTTGACCGGTCCCTGACCGACCATGCCGACGATTCCGCACATGGGTGTAGCTCAGTCCGTTTCTGCGTATGCGCCGACCAGGCGGACAGCGCCGCCGTCGACGCCCTTGGCGCCCTGCTCGAAGTGCCCGTCCGGCAGCGGACCGTGACCGACGACGCCCACCTGCCAGGTGGTGATGCCCGCGGCGGTGAGGGCGGATGCCGCGGCATCCGCCTGCTCGGCCTGAACGACCGCGAGGAACCCGATGCCCAGGTTCCAGGTGCCCTCGGTCTGCTCCAGCGAGAGCGACCCGAGGTCGGCCAGCACGCGGAAGACCGGGGGCGGCGACCAGGTCGCGCGGTCGAGGTCGACCCACGTCCCGCGCGGCAGGACGCGTGCGAGGTTCGCGGCGATGCCGCCACCGGTCACGTGGCTGAGCGAGTGCACGGCGTCACCGAACTGATCGATGAGCCGCAGCAGCGGCAGGGTGTACAGGCGCGTCGGCTCGAGGAGCTCTTCGCCCCACGTGCGTGAGAAGTCCGACGCGTGATCTCCGTACGTGATGCCCGCACCGGCGACGATGTGCCGCACGAGCGAGTAGCCGTTGGAGTGCAGACCGCTGGAGGCGAGCGCCAGCACGACGTCTCCGGTCCGTACGCGTTCGGCGCCGAGGATCTTGTCGGCCTCGACGACTCCGGTGGCAGCCCCGGCGACGTCGTAGTCGTGGATGCCGAGGAGACCCGGGTGCTCGGCCGTCTCGCCACCGACGAGCGCGGTGCCCGTCGCGGTTGCGCCCTCGGCGATGCCGCGGACGATGTCGGCGATGCGCTGGGGGAACACCTTGCCGCACGCGATGTAATCGGTCATGAACAGCGGCCGCGCGCCGACCACGACGATGTCGTCGACGACCATCCCGACCAGGTCTTGCCCGATCGTGTCGTGCTTGTCGATCGCCTGGGCGATCGCGACTTTCGTCCCGACCCCGTCGGTCGACGTCGCCAGCAGCGGCTTGTCATAGGAGCGGATCGCCGACGCGTCGAAGAGGCCGGCGAAACCGCCCACTCCCCCCAGGACCTCGGGCCCATGGGTGCGTCGGACGGCCGACTTCATCAACTCGACGGCGAGATCGCCCGCCGCAGTATCGACGCCAGCTTCGGAATAGGGGTTCGCGGAGGCCTGTGCCACACCGCCAGCCTACCGTCCCGTCGCTGAGCGGGAGCCCGCCGCGCGACGCACCCCCGCCCTAGGATGGCTGGCATGAGCGCGGCGGGGGGACCGGAGTGGGTTGTGCGTGAAGACGCCGGCCTGCCCGTCTTGATTGCGCTCCATCTGCGTCAGGTCCTCGGCATCCGTTTTCCGGAAGAACTGCCGCATCTGCGGGGGCTCGCACCGCGCGATCCGCACGAGTTCGACGACACCTCGACGCTCGAGCAGCAGTGGCGCGGGTTCTGGGAACTAACCGTCGAGCCGCAAGCGCATCCGTCGCCCGTGCCGTTGGAGCTGGTCGACGGATTCGACATGCTCATCGCGCTCCCCACCGAGGGCTTCGCCGAGCTGCACGCCGCGATCCTGCCGCACGGCAAGGATGCCGTCGCCTACGCCCGCCGTGCTCACGACCGCTACCGGGCGAGTCTCGGCACCGGGACGGGCACGTCGTATCGCGCCTACGCGGGCGCGATCGCCCAGCACGAGCGGCACGTCGGCCGCCGCGCGCACTCGTTCGAGTTGAACGTCCAGGTGCTGCCGTTGACGCAACGCGGCGTGTGGTGGATCGGGTCACTGACGGTCGCGGTGACCGATGGCCTCCGCAGCGACATCGCGGCCTTCGATGCGGCGATCGGCCCGATCATCGCCGATATCGCCTGATCAGACGGCGTCGGTGCCCTCGGGTTCGACGTGGATCCGGTCGTGCGACACACGCACGTCACGGGCGCGGCGTGACAGCACACGGTCGAAGATCAGGGCGACGCCGGCGCTCAGCGCCATCCCGATCGGGATGCAGAAAAGGCACAGGAACCCGAACACCTGCGTGGTGGTGTACCTGACGCCGGTCGCGGCGCTCGTCCCCTCGCCGTCACCGAACGCGAAGGTCAGAATGAGGGCGGCCAGGATGCCGACGACCACGCCGAGCGCCAGGAATACCCCGTAGCGGGGGCTGCGGCGCAGCTGTGCCGACTCGATCTGGTGGGTCGCGGACGAGGTCATGCCCCTATTGTCCCACCCCGCGGGGCTCGCGCGGCGGGCGCGAGCGAAGCGGTCGTGCGAGCTATGGCCGTAGCGGCACGAGCCCGGTGAGATCCGCGCGTGTGCCCGATGCGACCACCCGGCCGGAGGCCACCGCATCCGGCCACGACTGCGCCCCGGTCGCGAGGGCGATCCAGGTCTGCGGGTCGGTTTCGACGACGTTCGGCGGAGTGCCCCGAGTGTGGCGCGGGCCCTCCACGACCTGGACGGCCCCGAACGGCGGCACGCGCACCTCGACCGAGTTGCCCGGGGCCTTCTCGACCAACAACTGCAGCAGGTAGCGGACGGCGGTCGCGAGGTCGGTCCGGGCGGGCGCCTCCGTGCTCGCGACGGCGGCGAGCGCCGCGCGGCCGTCCTCGGTTGAGATCATTCGCGCCATGTCTCCCACGCTAGCCCTGAACCGTGTTCAGTCCGGCCGCTTCGGGCTCGGCACGGGGTCCCCGGGATTCCGCGGATTCAGGTCGAGGCGGCGCCCGTCCGGACTGAATACGGGACGTGGTGAGCGGTGAGCCGAGCCCTGGAGGCGCCGCCGCGATCGGGACACCCGTCGGTAGGCTGGGCGCGTGCGCATTCTCGTCCTCGGTTCCGGTGCTCGCGAGCACGCCATCCTTCTCGCCCTGAAGGGTGAGGATGCCGGGCACGCCCTGTTCGCCGCTCCCGGCAATGCGGGCATCGCGGACGACGCGACCCTGGTTCCGGACCTCGATCCCAACAGCCCCGCCGACGTCACCGAATACGCCAACACCCAGGCCATCGACCTCGTGATCATCGGCCCCGAGGCGCCCCTCGTCGCCGGCGTCGCCGACGCACTCCGCTCGCGCGGCATCCCGGTGTTCGGACCCGGCCGCGCGGCCGCCCAGCTCGAGGGATCCAAGGCATTCGCGAAGCGCATCATGGATGCCGCGCACGTCCCGACCGGCCGCGCCGTGCGCGCGCAGACCCGCACCGAGGTGGAGGCCGCGATCGATGAGTACGGCGCGCCGTACGTCGTCAAAGCCGATGGCCTCGCCGCGGGCAAGGGCGTCATCGTCACCGACGACCGCACCGCGGCACTCGCGCATGCCGACACGTACCTCGTCACCGGCCCGGTCCTCGTGGAGGAGTTCCTCTCCGGACCCGAGGTCTCGCTGTTCTTCGTCAGCGACGGTGACACCGTGCGCGCGCTGAGCCCCGCGCAGGACTTCAAGCGTGCGTACGACGGCGATGCCGGGCCCAATACGGGCGGGATGGGGGCGTACTCCCCGCTGCCCTGGCTGGCGGACGACTTCGGCAGCGAAGAGGCCTTCGTCGCGGAGGTCACCCGGACGGTGGCGGAACCGGTCATCCGCACGCTCGACGCCGAGGGCACCCCGTTCGTGGGGCTTCTCTACGCAGGTCTGATCCTGACGGATGCCGGTATCAAGGTCATCGAGTTCAATGCGCGCTTCGGTGACCCCGAAACGCAGGTCGTCCTTGCGCGGCTGAGCTCGCCGCTCTCACGCCTGCTCATGTCGGCCGCGAGCGGGCACCTCGAAGACGAGCCGGCGCCGACCTTCTCGTCGGACGTGGCGGTCACGGTCGTCCTCGCGAGCGAGGGCTATCCCGAATCCCCCCTCACGGGTCGGCCGCTGGGCGGGACGGATGCCGCGGCATCCCTCCCGGGAGTGCACCTGGCCCACGCCGCGACCGCGGTGCAGGGCGGCACGCTGACCGCGACCGGCGGACGTGTGCTCAGCGTCGTCGCCACCGGAGAGTCCTTCGGACAAGCGCGCGAACGCGCCTACCATGCGCTGGGCGAGATCACCCTCGAGGGCTCCCACCACCGCACCGACATCGCGGCTCGCGTCGCCACCTGATCACCCCGGAGGGTTCCCCGCCCGTTCGACGAGTGCGCCGGTTGCGCGCGAGTGCGCCGGTCCGGCTCCGCACGCATCCGGTGCGGTCGGCAGGAACCAGCGCGCTCGGCGCCCGCGAGGCCCGGGGCCCGGGTAGCGATCGAGGGAGGCTCCCTTCGGATCGTCAGCGCTGGCCGCCCGGCATCCCTCCCGCCGCAGGAGCGGTCGCCGTATCGACGCGGGCGACGAGCGCGGCCGCGTAGCCGGTCTCGAGACTTCCGGTGACCGTCGCCACTTGCAACGCACCGCCATCCTCGCCGAACACGTTGTCGCTCGAGAGCGAGATCTGGGCGAGATTGCGGGACGAACCGTCGTAGACCGGAAGTGCGTAGACGCCGCCGAGGATGCTCTCGGGCACCGCCAGCTGCGACGTGGCGATGGCTTTCGTCGCGTCGGCGATGTCGCTCACGCTCGGGTAGACCTCGAAGTGGATGTGCGGCCAGCGCCCGGTGTAGCACCCGGGGACGATCGAGGTGAAGGTCACCTGACCGTCGGCATCGGCGACCTGCACGCCACGGAGAAAGGTCTCCTCCGTCACGCCGTCGGAGTACATCGAGTACCGGCCGACTGCGTCGCAGTGCCAGGCGTAGACGGCAGCGCCGACGAACGGTGCATCGCCGTTGTGCATATCGGTGATCCGAAGAGTGAAGCTGAGCGGCACCCCGTCGACGTTCGCTCCACCGCCCAGGCTGGCGCGGATGTCGCTGCGCACGATGCCGGACTGTTCCAGGACATCGGGCCCGTTGGAGCCGTCTCCCGGGAAGGGTCCCGCGGTCTCATCCGGGATCTCGGCGCCGGGCAACGCGGTCGCGACAGCGGTCGCCCCGCCCGTGGGGGTTCCGGTCGGCGTCGGCGTTGCGGTCGCGGTGGGGACCGCGGCGGAGGTCCCGGCGGAGCAGGCTGCGAGCGTCGCGGCGCCGAGCCCCAACCCGACGACCGCGAGGATGCCCCGCCGACTCACCAGAGTCTGCAGGTCGAATCCGGCACCTTGATCGACGACCTCGTCCTCGGGGCGAGGGAGCAGTCGCCCCTGATATGCGGGGCCGTGCGGAGTCTCGTCGGGTTCGGGGAACATGCGTTCAGTGTGAGCGGGGTGACTATGCGGCGGCTATGCGCGAGGACAGAGGACGAACAGAGTCGGCAAGGTCGTCGTCACGGGTGCATGACGACGCCGGTCGCTGCGGCCGGTGTCGCGAGATAATGGACGGGTGACCACCACTGCTGACCTGCCCGGCTGGACCCACGCGTACTCGGGCAAGGTGCGCGATCTCTACCGCCCTGGCGCGCGCGACGACGCCACCGCCGGTCGGATGCTGGTGGTCGCGAGCGACCGCGTCAGCGCGTTCGACTTCGTGCTCTCCCCCGGCATCCCGGAGAAGGGCGAACTGCTCACCACCCTGAGCCTGTGGTGGTTCGATCAGCTCGCCGGCGCCGACGGGGGACGCCGCATCCCGAACCACCTCGCGCCGTCGCACCGCCTTTCGCCGACCTCGGACGATGTCGAGGACCTCATCCCCGACGCGGTCGCCGGGCGCGCGATGTTGGTGCAGAGCCTGGAGATGCTGCCGATCGAGTGTGTCGTGCGCGGTTATCTGACGGGGTCGGGCTGGGTCGAGTACCAGGAGAACGGCACCGTGTGCGGGATCCCCCTCGCTCCGGGGCTCACCGATGGCGACCGCCTGCCGGAAGCGATCTTCACCCCGGCCTACAAGGCGCCGCTCGGCGAGCACGACGAGAACATCTCGTTCGATCAGACGATCGAGCTCGTCGGCCTCGAGCGGGCGACGGAGCTCCGCGATGTCTCGCTCGAGATCTACCTCCGTGCGGCTCGCGTCGCCGAGGCCCGGGGACTCATCCTGGCCGACACCAAGTTCGAGTTCGGTCTGGACGATGCCGGGATCCTGACCCTGGCCGACGAAGTGCTCACGAGCGATTCGTCGCGCTATTGGGATGCCGAGGCCTGGCGTACCGGCACGACTCCGGCCGAGCGGATGGCGAGCTTCGACAAGCAGATCGTGCGTGATTGGCTCGCCGCGCACTGGGACAAGCAGGGGACCCCGCCGGAGCTGCCGGCGGAGATCGTCGAGCGAACCGCGGCGAAGTACCGCGAGTTGCTGGAGAAGCTCACGGCATAGGAGCGGCGATCCCGGGCTCACAGCGCGCTCTCAGATAGCCTGATCTCAGGCCATCCCCCGATCGAACGAGGAGCTTTCGCATGCCCACCTGGACCCTGCACGGAGACGGCCGCACCGTCGCACCCGGCGCCGTCGTCAAGCCGCACGAGCGGCTCGGTTGGCCGTCCACGATCGCGATCGGTGCGCAGCACGTCGTCGCGATGTTCGGCGCCACCTTCCTCGTGCCGCTCCTCACCGGGTTCCCGGTGTCGACGACGCTGCTGTTCTCCGGCATCGGCACGCTCCTGTTCCTCGTCCTCACCGGCAATCGCCTGCCCAGCTACCTCGGGTCGTCGTTCGCCTTCATCGCGCCGATCCTCGCGCTCGGGCCGGGCGACGGCGCCGCTCTCGACTCGCCTGAGCAGATCAGCCGCGCCCTCCTCGGTGTCTTCGCGAGCGGTGTCCTGCTCGCGGGCGTCGGATTCCTCGTGCAGGCGACCGGGACGCGCTGGATCGAAAAACTCATGCCTCCGGTGGTCTCCGGCGCGATCGTCGCGCTCATCGGGCTCAACCTCGCGCCCGTGGCCTGGCAGAACTTCCAGCAGGATGCGCTGCTCGGCACCATCACGCTGGCCGCCAGCATCCTGTTCGCCGTCTTCTTCCGCGGATTCCTCGGACGCATCTCCATCTTCCTCGGCGTCGTGTTCGGCTACGTCGTGGCCGCGCTGCTGGGCCGGGTCGACTTCTCCGGTGTCGAGAGTGCCGCGTGGATCGGTCTCCCCGAGTTCCACGTGCCGGCGTTCGGCGACCCGGTGGGGTGGAGCATGCTGCCCATGTTCCTCCCGGTGATCCTGGTGCTCATCGCCGAGAACGTCGGCCACGTGCGCGGCGTCGCGACGATGACCGGCGACCCCTCCGTCAACAAGCGCACCGGCCGTGCGCTCATCGCCGACGGCATCGCCACGACGATCGCGGGCGGCTTCGGCGGTTCGGGCACGACGACGTACGGCGAGAACATCGGTGTCATGGCAGCGACGCGCGTCTACTCGACGGCGGCCTACTGGGTCGCGGGCACATTCGCGATCCTCCTGGCGTTCTCCCCCAAGGTCGGCGCCGTCATCTTCGCCATGCCGGCCGGTGTGCTCGGCGGCATCACCACCGCGCTCTACGGCCTGATCGGTGTCATCGGGATCAAGATCTGGGTCGACAATCAGGTCGACTTCTCGCGCCCCGTGAATCAATACACGGTCGCGGTCGCGTTCGTCATCGCGATCGCCGGGTTCACGATGAACCTCGGCACGCTCAGCTTCGGTGCGATCGTGATCGCCACGGTCGCAGCGCTCGTGATCTACCACGTGGGCAACGCGATCGCGCGGGCGCGCCGGACGGGAGCGGACGACGGAGGCCCCATCGTGCCGATCGGCCCCCTCGGCGGCGACCCCGAGAACGTGGGCTGACCGCCCGGCATCCTCACGCCGAGGCGCGCACCACGAGTTCGGTCTCGAGCACCGTCACATGCGGCGGCGTGCCGCCGGCGAGGAGCGAGAGCAGGATGTCGGCCATCTCTTCGCCCTGCTCACGCGAGGGCTGGCGCATCGTCGTGAGCTGCGGGTTCACGCTCGTGGCGACGGGCGAGTCGTCGAAGCCGACGATGCCGACGTCTTCGGGCACGCGGATGCCGGCACGACCGAGGACCGCGAGCGCACCGCGGGCCATCAGGTCGCTCGCGATGAAGAGCGCATCGAACTCGGCTCCCCCGTCGAGGATCTGCTGCATCGCTGCCGCACCACCATCAGTCGTGAAGTTGCCGTCGGCGACGGCAACCGGCTCAAGGCCCGCCTCGGCGAGCGCCTCGCGGTATCCCTCGAGACGGTCGACGCCGGCCGGCATGGTGAGCGGACCGGTGATCGTCGCCACGCGCCGATACCCCTTCGACAGCAGGTAGCGAGTGGCATCACGGGCACCGGCGGCGTTATCGACGTCGACGTAGAAGTCGCGCTCACGCTCCCGCACGGGCCGCCCGCCGTAGACAACGGGGACGGCGGCGGCGATCCGATCGATGAACGTGTCGCTCGTGTGGTGCGAGACGACGATCGCCCCGTCGACCGCTCCGCTGCGCACGTACGCGGTCGTCTTGTCACGGGGATCATCGCTCGCGATGATGAGATTCAGGACGTAGTCGGACTTCCCGAGCCGGGCGTTGATGCCCGAAACGACCGCGGCGAAGAACGGGTCTCCGAAAAAGCGTGTCGTGTCTTCGGGCACCACGAGTGCGATCGCCATCGTGGCCCGCGATGCCAGCGAACGGGCTGCACGATTGGGCACGTAGTTGAGGTCGGCGATTGCGCGGGTGACGGCATCCAACGCCGCCCGCGAAACGGACGTCGACCCGTTCACCACCCTCGACACGGTAGACCGAGACACGCCGGCCGCCGTCGCGACCTCTTCGATCGTTGCGGCAGGGCGCGAAGTGTCGATGGTCACGGGTGGCTACTTCACTGGTGGAGGAACGTCGATCGCTCGGGCGGCGATGACCCGACGATACTCCAGTGCGCTGTCCTTGGGCGTACGCACCTGGGTGTCGTAGTCGACGTGCACGATCCCGAAGCGCTTCTCGTACCCCCACGCCCACTCGTAGTTGTCGAGCAACGACCAGTAGAAGTATCCGCGCACGTCGACTCCGGCATCCACCGCATCGACGATCGCACCGAGGTGATCACGGAGGAAGTCGACGCGCTCTGCGTCGTGCACACGATCTCCCTCGAGCACATCGTCGAACGCGGCGCCGTTCTCGGTGACGTACAGCGCGGTCCCCACCGGCTGCGCGTACTCGGTCCAGACCCGCTGGAGCAGCTCGGTGAGACCGGCCGGCTGCACCTCCCAGTGCATGCTCGTGCGCGGCAGGCCCCGTTCGTGCCAGAAGATGTGCTCGTGCGACGGGAAGGGGGATGCCGCCACGCGGTCGGTGGGCGCATCGCCCGGCAAGGGGGGTTTCGGGTCGGGCGTCGCCCCCACGAACTCACCGTGGTAGTAGTTCACCCCCAGCGCGTCGAGGTGCTGCGAGATGGTCTCGAGGTCACCCGGCAACGTGGCGGCGTCGAGCGCATCGATCGCTTCGGGTGCGACCGCGCGGATGTCCTCGATCGTGTCGGCCGGATACTGCCCGCGGAAGATCGGGTCGAGGAACCAACGGTTGAACTGCCCATCGATCCGCCGTGCGGCATCGACGTCGCCCGGCACGGCAGGATCTGCCGGCTCGGCCACCGTGAGGTTGAGCGTCACCCCGAGCTTCAGGGCGGCATCCCGCTCGCGCAGTTCGCGGAGGACAGACCCGTGCCCGAGAAGGAGATGATGCGCGGCGAGCACACCGTCGGTGACGCTGTAGCGTCCCGGAGCGTGGACACCGGCCGTGTAGCTGAGGAACGACGAGCACCACGGCTCGTTCAGGGTCGTCCAGTTCTCGACGCGGTCACCGAGGGCATCGTGCACCGACAGCGCGTACTCCGTGAACTGCTCGGCGGTCGAACGCACGGTCCAGCCGCCCCGCTCTTCGATCGCCTGCGGCAGGTCCCAGTGGTAGAGGGTCAGCCACGGGATGATGTCGGCGCCGCGGAGGTCATCGACCAGCCGCTTGTAGAAGTCGAGCCCCTTCGCGTTGACCGGACCCCCGTCGGGGCGCACGCGCGACCACGACACGGAGAAGCGATATGTGTCGAGGCCGAGATCCTTCATCAGGGCGACGTCGTCGCGGGAGCGGTGGTAGTGGTCGCACGCGACGTCACCGTTGTCCGCGTTGATGACGGCGCCCGGCACGCGGCTGAACGCGTCCCAGATGGATGCCGTACGTCCGTCCTCGAAGGCCGCGCCCTCGATCTGGTACGCCGCTGTTGCTGCGCCGAACAGGAACCCGGTCGGGAACGACCGTGGCGCGGTGGTCGACATCAGCGCAGACTCCTCGCGTGAAATGGTGCTCATGGAATCGTCTCCCGCGCTCAGCCCTTGACCGCGCCGGCCATGATGCCGCTGACGAGTTGCTTCCCCGCAAAGACGAAGAGCAGGATGAGCGGAATCGTCGCGAGCAGCACGCCGGCGAGCACGATCGAGTAGTCGACGAAGTAGTTCGCCTGCAGCAGCGACAGCGCGACGGGGAGCGTCGGACTCTGACGGTCGAGCACGATGAACGGCCAGAAGAACTGGTTCCACGCTCCGACGAACGTGAAGAGGAAGAGCATCGCGGCAGCCGGTCGCGCCGCCACCACTCCGACGGTCCAGAAGGTGCGCAACTGCGAGGCCCCGTCGACGCGCGCCGCCTCGATGAGCTCATCCGGCACCGCCTGGCCGATGTACTGCGTCATCCAGAAGACACCGAACGCGCTCGTGAGCGCGGGGACGATGACCGCTCCGATGTTGCCGGTCCACCCGAGGTCGGAGAACAGGATGTAGAGCGGCACGACACCGAGCTGCATCGGGACCGCCATCGTCGCGACGACGAACGCGAGCAGCCACGTGCCGCCCTTGAACTTCAGCTTGGCGAAGGCCCAGCCGGCGAGGGTCGAGAAGACGACGACGGAGGCGGCGATGACCGTCGAGCTGAAGATGGAGTTCCACAGGGCCAACCAGAAGTTGACCGCGGGGTCGTTCATGACGGAGAGCGCGTTGTCGATGAAATTGCCGCCGGGGATCCACGACATATCAGGATCGTTGATCGTGGACGCATCCCCCGAACCGATCAGGAACGACCAGTAGTACGGGAAGATCGCCGACACCGCGACGACGCCGAGACCCATGTACACCCAGAACCCGGCGCGGACGCCGCGGATCTTCGTGGTGCGCTCGTTGCGCCTGCGGCCGGCGGCATTCGGGATGCCCTCGTCGACGATGGCGAGGGGCGGTGTGCTGACAGAGCTCATCGCTGGGCTCCCTTCCGTGCGCGGCGGGACGCGGAGGCGCCTCGGGTGCCTTCGTCACGGACGAGGCGACGGGTGATGAACAGGTTGATCAGACCGATGACGACGATGATGATGAACAGGATCCACGCGAGGGCAGCCGCCCGGCCGAAGTTGAACTCGCCCCAACCAATGTTGTAGAGGTACAGGGTGATCGTCAGCCACTGCTGTGCCGACCCACCTTGACCGGTGTTGTCGAACATGCGCGGCTCGTCGAAGATCTGCAGGCCACCGATCGTCGAGGTGATGATGACGAAGATGAGCGTCGGGCGCAACGACGGGAGCGTGATGCTGAGGAACTGGCGGAACGCGTTCGCGCCGTCGACCGTCGCGGCCTCGTAGTACTCGCGGGGCACGGCCTGCATCGCGGCAAGCAGGATGAGGGCGTTGTAGCCGGTCCAGCGGAAGTTGACCATCGTCGCAATCGCGATGTGGCTCCAGAACGGGTCCTTGTGCCACGGAATCGGGTCGAGGCCCATGTTGGTGAGGGTGTTGTTCACAAGACCGTGATTGTCACCGAACATGTTGCTGAAGATCAGCGCGACGGCGACGGGCGCCATCACGAAGGGGAGCAGAACGCTCATGCGCCAAAAGGTCTTCGCGCGGATGTTGCGGTCGAGCATCGCGGCGATGAAGATCGCCAGGATCAGTTGCGGCACGGTGGAAAGCAAGAAGATGCTGAAGGTATTGCGCAGCGCCGTCCAGAACTTGGGGTCGTTCAGGATCCAGGCGTACTGGTCGAACCCGACGAAGGTGCCGGAGTTGCGGACGAGATCCCATTCCTGGAACGAGATCACGGCCGTGAAGCCGATCGGGAAGATCCCGATGATCGCGAACATGATGAAGAACGGCGAGATGTAGAGGTAGGGCGAGAACTTGAGGTCCCACCGGCTCAGCTTCTGCGAGAACGGCATGGTGGTTTTTGGCCGATCCGGCGCAGGGCGCTTCTCGGGTGTCTTCCCGGGGCGGGTTTCGGTCGCAGTCACGTGAGGCTCCGTTGTCGGCGTGGTGAGGGAGAAAGAAGAGAGCGCGGGTCGCACCGGAGGGCGCGACCCGCGCTCTCAGGTCATCAGAAGGCGTTGACCTCTGCGACCCAGGTGTTCCACGAGGTGGTCTGGTCTTCGGTTCCGTCGAAGACGCGGTTCACCGCGTTCTGCAGTGCGTCGTGGTACTTGAAGTAGTTCGCGTCCTTGTACGGGGTGACCGTGATGGCCTCCGAACGGGCAGCGAAGATCTCACCAGTCGGCGCGTTGTTGAAGAACTCGTTCGTCGAGTCGGTGATCGCAGGGTCGCTCTGCGCGTCGATCGCGCTCGGGAACTGGCCGGCGTTGACGAAGGTCTTGGCCTGCTGCTCGGGAGCGGTCAGCCAGTCGGCGAGTGCCAGCGCGGCCTCGACGTTCTTGCCGTTCGCGGGGACGGTCAGGTACGAACCACCCCAGTTGGCGCCGCCGTTCGGGAAGACATCGGCGATCTCCCATCCGGTGACCTCGGGTGCGTTGCCGGAGATGATGCCCAGCATCCAGCCCGGGCAGAGCATGGCGGCGAACTCACCGTTGGCCATGGAGGCGTTCCAGTCGTCGCTCCACTGGCCCGAGTATGCGGCGTTCGGGATCGCGCGCTCGACGACGAGGTTGTACGCGTCCTCGATCTCCTGGTTCTCCGTCGCGATGACCGTACCGTCGGGCTCGGTGTACGTGAACTCCATCTGGTTCACGATGCCCTGAAGCGCCGAGTTCGCCGCGTCGATCATGGGCTTGCCGGTGGCTGCCTTGTACTGGTCGGCCACGTCGAAGAAGTTGTTCCAGTCGCCTTCGAAGAGCGCGGCGACGTCGGCGGGAGCCGATGCGAGGCCGGCCGCCTCGAAGAGGTCGGCGCGGTAGCAGATGGCCTGCGGCCCGATGTCCGTGCCGAAGCCGACGAGACGACCGTCGCCGTCGGTGGCGCCAGCTTCCTTCCAGTCGAGCCAGCGGCCCTTGGCGCTGTCGGGAACCTCGGCCAGCAGGTCGGAGTACTGCATCGCCTCGGCGAACCAGTCGATCTCGACGGCCTCGACGTCGGCCAGACCTTCCTTGCCGAGCTTCTGGAAGTAGTTCGCGCGGGCGTCACCGGACTCGGCAGCCTTGTTGTGCACGATCGTGATGTTCGGATTCGCGTCCATGTACTCCTGGAGGAGTTCATCGGTGTACCCGAAGTCATTGAAGGTGGCGAGGGTCAGCTCGATCTTCTCTCCCGAACCCGCGTCGCCGGACGGGGCAGCGTCGCTGCTTCCGGCGCAGCCGGCCAGGACGATGGCGGACGTGGTCGCGACGCCGGCCACGAGGCCGATGCGACGCAGTGCGCGTGTGTTCACGTGTCACTCCTTTGTGGTGTGTTGCTGGTGCATGGATTGCGCGCCCTGTCCCCAGGACTTTCTGGGAGCGTTCTCACCGGACGATCTCGACGCTATGGGATCGCTCCCACGAATGTCAAGGGAGCGCTCCCATGATGCGGTCACGGTTCGGTAACAGCCCGCAACGACGCAGATCGGGAATCGCGGTGTCCGCCCCGTAGAATGGGCACCGTCCCCGTTCCCGCGATTATTCGGAGCTCTTCATGCCCACCATCGTCGTCGACGTCATGCCCAAGGCTGAGCTGCTGGACCCGCAGGGGAAGGCGGTCTCCGGTGCGCTTCACCGACTCGGTGTCGAAGGCTTCTCCTCTGTCCGCATCGGCAAGCGGTTCGAGCTGACGGTCGAAACCGCCGACGAAGCGACGCTCGCGACGGTGCGTCAGCTGGCCGACGACGTGCTTTCCAACGCGGTCATCGAGGATGTCGTGGGCATCGAGGTCGTGGAGTGACCGCCCGCATCGGGGTCATCACGTTCCCCGGATCGCTCGACGACGGCGACGCGCAGCGCGCCATCCGTCTCGCCGGCGGGGAGCCAGTCGCCCTCTGGCACGGATCGCACGACCTCGACGGTGTCGACGCGCTCGTCCTGCCGGGTGGCTTCAGCTACGGCGACTACCTCCGCGCCGGCGCGATCGCCGCGCTTGCCCCGATCATGAGCGAAGTGAAGGATGCGGCATCCGCCGGCATGCCCATCCTCGGCATCTGCAACGGCTTCCAGATGCTCGTCGAGGCACACCTGTTGCCGGGTGGACTCATCCGCAACGCGCACCAGCAGTTCATCCGCCGCGACCAGCGTCTGCGCGTTGAGAACGCGTCCACCGCGTGGACGAGCGGATTCGAGGTCGGCCAGGAGATCACGATTCCCCTGAAGAACGCCGACGGCGGCTACATCTGCTCCGCCGAGACGCTCGCGCAGATCGAGGGCGACGGCCTCGTGGCCTTCCGCTACGTCGGCGTGAACCCCAACGGATCGCTGGACGACATCGCCGGACTCACGAATGCCCGCGGCAACGTCGTCGGCCTCATGCCGCACCCCGAGCACGCCGTCGAGGCCGGTTTCGGCCCGAACACTCCCGACGCCATGCGATCGGGTGTCGACGGCCTGACGTTCTTCACCTCGGCCATCGCCGCGGTGGTCTCCGCCGCCGTCTGACCCCGATTCCGCTGCGGATCACCTCCGCCGCCACCGGATCACCTCCACCGCCACCGGATTCGGACATTGACACCGGATTCGGGTCCGAAAGCGCCTTCCGGCCCGAATCCACGGCATCCATCCGAATCTGATGCACGGGCGCGGGCGGGCGGGCGCGGCGGCGCGGCGCGGGCGGGCGCACGAGAGCGGCGGCCGAGGGAGACCCCGACCGCCGCTGTCCAGCTCGTCAGCCGATCACACGCCACGGGCCGTTCGCGTCACCGGGCGTCTGACCGCGCGTCCACCACTTCGCGGTGTAGCGCGCATCGCCCGACACCACGACGTCGCCCGCAACGAAGATCCGCGAGGCCGTCCAGACGGCGGTGCCGTCGGATGCCGTGATCTGCTGCTGCCAGGGCCCGTAGACGTCGCCGGGCTTCTGGTACTTGGTCCACCACGAGGCAACCCAGCGAGTGCCGTCGTAGATGACGGCCTCACCGGTGTTGTAGGTCTGGGTCGCAGCCCAGACCCGGAGGACCTCGATCGGCAGCGCCACCTCGACCGCGGCGGCATCCGTCGCGGCAAGACCCGCCGCGGCGCTCACCGTCGCGGTGCGCGCGCCGACCGTTGCCGTGTCGAACCCGGCGACCGTGTACTCGTCCGAGGTCAGCGCCCGCGTCGAGCCATCGGCGAAGGTACCGGTGACGACGACGGATGCCGGATCGAAGGTCCCGCCCAGCGGCACCAGGAGCGATCCCGGTGCGACGGTCACCGAGCGCAGTGCGCTGACGAGCGCGTCGCGCGTGCTGGTGAGGGTCGCCGTGGCGGCGTCGATCTGCGCCTGCGTGCTGAGCACGCCGAGAACCGCGGTCGCGGCATCACGCGCCGTGACGAAGGGAGCCCAGCTCGTCGCCGAATAGTCGTCGGCGACCAGGCCGGCAACCTCGTCGGACAGTGCGCGCAGCGCCGAGTCGTCGACCACCTGGCGCCGCAGCGACAGGCCGTCGACCGTCAGCGACTGCCCACCCGTGCCCGCGGCTCGGATGGCAACCCGTGCGGTGCCCGCCGGGAGCGGAATGTCGGCGAGGCTCGCCGATGCCCAGCCGGAGGCCGCGGGGATCTCGAGCACGTGCTCGACGCCGTCGGCACCGGTCACGATGACCTGTGCCGCGTCGAGTCCACCGGCGTAGTTGGCTTTCAGCGCGAGCGTATAGATCCCGGCCGGAACCTCGTTGTCCTGGTGGACATCTCCGGCGAACGCACTCGGCGAACCCAGGCGCAACGCGAAGCGGCTCGAATCGGCGCCCGGACCCGGGTTGGAGACGAACGCGGAGGTGGAGGAGGAGGCATCCGTCGCCTGCGTCCACCCGGTCACGCTCGTGACCGCAATGCGGTCGGCAGCGAAATCGGGGTTCAGGATGTAGTTGTTGTTCTGTCCGACATCCCACGTGCCCGTGGTCGCGTTGAGCGTCCAGTGGCTCAGCGAGTTGAACGAGACATCGGCGCCCGTGCCGCTGAGCGGCAGCCACTGGTTGTAACCGAGACCGTTCCACGCGAAGTTCGCCCAGCGATCACCGGCATAGATGACGGTGTCCTGCTCGGTGCCCTTCACCGTGACGAAGAAGCCGCTCTGCGTGACGTGGCTGTAATCCTTCTCGGTGCCCGGCATCACGTACATGCTCGAGTACGCGCCCTGGATCTCGCCGTTCAGCGAGCGGACGACGTACGTCTGCGACGTGTTCCAGCCGTGCAGGTCGGAGCTCGCGACGTAGTACTGCCCGTCGAGCTTGAACATCGCGTTGCCCTCGCGGCCGGCGCCGCTGAAGACCTGCGTCGCCGTCTCGACCGAGAGCGAATCGGTGTTGCTGATCTTCGCGACGTACGTGCGGCCGCGGCCGTTGCGGTACGAGAAGACGAGGTAATCCTGACCGTCGTCGTCGGTGAAGACCGTCTGGTCCCCCGTGCCCTTGTTCCAGCCCGACCCGTTGTCGTAGACCCCGGGAAGAACCGTCTGCAGGTTGCCGTATTCGAAGTCGGCGGTGGGTGAGTCGCCCGTGAGGAAGAGCACGCCGGCGTTGTCGACGCGGTTCGGGTCGGGGTTCTCGAACTGCGTGAGCAGCACGTACTTGCCGGTGTTCTCGTTGTAGGCGACTCCGAGCCGGCCGATCCAGACCGAATCGGCGAGCGTCTTCATGTCGGAGAAGTAGGTCGTTCCCGGCTTGTTCTTCGAGGTCGGGATGTTCACCTTCGTGTCGCGCGTGGCGACGTTGTTCTCGAAGGTCCAGTTCACGAGGTCGGTGGATGAGTAGGCCGTCACGGCCTCGAAGTCGACGTCGCCGGCGCGGTTGTAGATACGGCTCGGGTTGTCGTAGTAGTACTGCGAAGCGGTGTACTGCACGCCGTACCAGTAGTACGTGTCGCCGAAGCGGAAGATGCCCCCACCCTGCGAGAAGATCGGGTTGCCATCGGTGTCGAGCCAGAACTGGTTGTTCTCGATCGATCCCGCGGTGCCTTCGCTCAGCACGACGAGCGCCGCGGCGGCATTCTGGACGGTCGTCTTCGCGGCGGCGACGGCGGCTGCCGTGGCGTTCGCATCAGTGGCGACGGAGTCGGCGGCGGCGATCGCGGCGGCGAACGACGCCCACGATTCAGCGGTGTACGCGCTCGGCACGCGGGTGCGGTACTGGTCGAGGATGTCGCGGAGTCCCGAGATCTGCACGCGGTCGGATGCCGCGCTCTCCAGGGCCGTGCGTGCCGCGGCCAGCGCGGCATCCGTCGCCGATGCATCGTCGCGTGCGGCCGTGGCTGCCGACAGGGCGGCGGCGAACGGCGCCCACGAGACGGCGGTGAAGTCCGCGGCATCCGCGTCGGCGTAGCCGTCGATGGCGGACGTCAGCAGCGCCCGCTCGTCGATCTGGACGGTCGTCGTGAAATCGACGCGGGCGTGGTTGATCCAGCCGACCGTGACGACCCGGAGCACGTGTGCGCCGGGCTGCAGCCCCGCGAAGCGGGCGATCTCGACCGTCGTGCTCGACTTGCTGCCCTGATAATTGGCGGTGCCGATCTTGACGTCGTCGACGAAGACATCGGCGGTGCCGTTGCTGACGTCCTTGCGTCCGAGGAGCACAACGGTCTCACCCGTGAACGCGATCTCGAAAGACGCGCCGGCGTTGGCCCAGGTGTGCGTGCTGTTCTTCCCCCACGTGCCGGAGTAGAAGGTTTTCAGCGGAGTGCCGCGCACCGTCGTGGTGTCGGTGAACGACACCGACGTCGTCTCGGTCACCGCGGCGTGCACGGGCGTCTGCCCGAAGATCACGAGCACGGCCGCGAGCAGGACCGCGATAACGGCCTTCCCTCGGATGTGGCTGGCAGTCAAGGTCGTCATTGAACGGTCCTCCGTCGTTGCAGGGTGGTACAGCGCTGTATCAGCGAGGATAGCGCCTTCGGGTGATCGATAACAAGAGGGGTGGTCAGCGCGTCGTTCCGCGCGCGACGAGCCGCGACCGCGCGAGCAGATCCATCGGCGCCTGGTCGCTGCGGTCGATGCGCGCGACCAGACGTTCGAGCGCGGTGCGGGCGATCCAGTCGATGCGCGAGTCCATCGTGCTGAGCGGCGGCGTGAGGAATGCCGCTTCGTCGATGTCGTCGAAGCCGATCACCTGCACGTCCTCGGGAACCCGCACTCCCCTCTCCCGGAGAGCGGAGATCGCGCCGATCGCGAGTCCGTCGTTGAGGCACACCAGGCCGTCGAACGGGACGCCCGCGTCGATGATCGCCCGCGCCGCCCGCATGCCGGACCCGATGGTCCAGTCATACCCGGTGACACCGACCAGGCGAGGGTCGATCGCACGTCCGGCCGTGGTCGCCGCCTCGACCACACCGCGCAGGCGCATCTCGGCGTTGCCTTGCGTGGCATCCACGATCGCTCCCGGATCGAAGGGCGTGTGCGCGCCGACGACCGCGATCGTGGTCGCACCGCGCGTGTACAGATACTCCGTCGCGGTCCGCGCATCGATCACGTCGTCGCTGGCGACACGATCGGCGCGGCCGAACGTCGTGCGCGAGCCGAGACACACCAGCGGGAATGCCACATCCAGGTCGGTCTCGGTGAGCTTCTCGTGCTCGGCCATCGACAGCAGCAGTCCGTCGCTGAGCTGCGGATTGAACTGCGCGAGATAGTCTCGCGAGCCGCTCACCCCGTCGTCGGGGTAGGTCGTCACGTAGACCACGAGGTCCAGCGCGCGCGCCTCCTCGATCACCGCTTCGGCCAGCTCGGCGAGGTACGCGGCCTTGAGCGTCGGCACGGCGAGCGAGATCGCGCCGGTCCGCCCGCGCATGAGGTTGCGCGCGGCGACGTTGGCTTTGTACCCGAGCTCGTCGACGACGGCCAAGACACGCGTGCGGGTATCCGGCGCCATGCGCCCGGTGCCGTTGACCGCGTTGGATGCCGTCTTCATCGATACCCCGGCCTGACGGGCGACGGCCTCGAGGGTCACGGTGCGACGGGGCGGCGTCATGGCATGCTCGCGTGCGTCACGCTCCGACCCTATCCGCCCGCACGCGGTGGGCCCCCGCGCGCCCCTTCTCCGGCATCCCCTCGTCTCGCCTGCGCGTGCGCGGATTCGGATGGTGGCAGCGGATTCGGACCGGAAGGCGCTTTCACGGCCGGTTCTGCGGCATCCATCCGATTCTGGTGCGCGGGTGGACTCGCGCTGCCGGCTGCGGCTGCGGCTGCGGTTGCGTCAGACCGTGCCGACCGGCGGCCAGAGCCCGATGACGATCGCCATGATGAGGATCGTCGCCAACTCGAATCCGATGTTGAGAACCGTCAGCTGCGACGGGCGACCCTCGAACACGTCGTGCGTGATGAACCGTGCCGCCGTGAAGCCCGCCCACAGGGTCAGCGCCGTCACGACCGCCGATCCGAAGTACGCGCCGCCGTAGAAATGCCACGCGATCGCGACGGATCCGGCGAGCACCCACGCCGTCAAGAACGTCACGGCGAACGCCACCATCATCGGGATCACGACCGGTGCGCCCTTTTTGTCCAGGTCGATGCGCGCGAGTCGCGCCCACCGGTTCAGGAACATCACCGGTGAGTACCAGAGCGCCCCCAGCCCCATGCTCAGGACCGTCACGATCAGCACAGCCCAATAGTTGATCTCGGGAATCATCGCCGCCTCCTGCGCTGAGGCTACTCCGGGTAGCGTCGAAGGGTGACCCTTCTCGTCTCCGTGCCGCGTCCCGAACTCGCCCGTGATCTCGAACCGCTCCCCGAGGGTGTCGAGGTGATCGTCTGGCCGATGGATGCCGCACCACCGCGAGAGCACATCGATCTGGTCGTGCCGCCCTATATGGCGCTCCATCGCGCGTTGCCGCTGCTGGCCGATCTGCAGACCCGCCTCGTGCAGGGGCAGTCGATCGGATACGAGGGGATCGCGGAGATGTTGCCGACCGGCATCACGTTCGCCAACGCCGCGACGGTGCATGAGACGTCGACGGCCGAGCTTGCCGTCGCGCTCACGCTCGCCGTCCAGCGGCATCTCGACGCGTTCGCGGTGGACGGGCAATCGGGAACCTGGGCTCCCGTGTTCGCGCAGAGCCTGGCCGATCGGCGAGTGGTGCTCCTCGGCTACGGCGGCGTGGGCAAGGCCGTCGCCGCCCGCCTGGCCCCCTTCGAGGCCGAGATCGTGCCGGTGGCGTCGCGAGCGCGGGATGAGGACGGCATCCACGTGCACGGAATCGATGAACTCGCCGACCTCTTGCCCACCGCCGACATCGTGATCCTCAGCCTCCCCGGCGGTGAGTCGACCCGGCACATCATCGGCGAGGCGGAGCTCACGGCCCTCCCCGACGGCGCGCTGATCGTCAACGTGGGCCGCGGACCGCTGATCGACACGGACGCTCTCGTGCGCCACGCGAGCGCCCGCCGCATCCGCGCCGGGCTCGATGTCACCGATCCCGAGCCACTGCCGCAGGATCACCCGCTGTGGAACACGCCCGGCGTGCTCATCTCACCGCACGTCGGCGGCGCCTCGAGCGCGATGCACCCGCGGATCGCGGCGCTTGTGCGGCGCCAGATCGGTCACCTGCTGGCCGGCGAAGAACCAGAGAACATCGTCGTCCGCACCTGATCGACCGGACGCGGCCGGTCGACATCGCCGCCGTGCCAGAGGTCGCCGCACTCCAGGGGCACCGCGCCCTGCGCGCGCAGATAGGGCCCCGCACCGCGGTCGCCCGCCAGCCCGGCCGTCAACGCCGGCCAGTGCTGCCGCCCGATGAGCACAGGGTGCCCCGGCGCCCCCGCATAGGTCGCCTGGGACAGCGCAGCACCCGGGTCTCCCTCCCCCGCATGTGCGATCACGCGACGACACGCGGATGCCGGGAGCTCCGGCACATCGACCGGGATCACGAGCGCGGCAGCGGCATCCGTCGAGGTGGCAACCGCGAGAGCCGCGCGCACCGACGCGGACAGACCCTCGGCCCAATCGTGGACCGTGACGATCGTCACGCCGCCCGGGACGAGCGGCGTCGCATCCGCCGCGCCGGCCCCGAGTGCCACGATGATCGGGGCGCATCCCGCCGCAGACAGCGTCGAGACGGCCCTGTCGATCCATGGCCGACCCGTCTCGTCGCGCGCGAGGGCCTTGGGCCCGCCAAAGCGCGTGCCGGCGCCCGCAGCCAGGACGATGCCGCAGATGCTCACCAGGTGCACTCGACGGACGGTGACGGCGCCAGGCCGACGGCAGGGGGCGACGCCGCGTGCACGGGGCCCGATCCTTCCGACAGGCGCCCGCCGGTGGCGGCATGCCGGTCGGCGACGATCTCGGCGAGGATCGACAGCGCGGTCTCCTCGGGCGTCCGCCCGCCGAGGTCCAACCCGATCGGCGAGCGCAGACGCGCGAGCGCCGCCGTCGACACGCCCGCCTCGATCAGCCGGCACGCACGGTCTTCGTGCGTGCGTCGACTGCCCATCGCCCCGACGTAGCCGGCGGATGAGGCGAGCGCTTCGCGGAGCGCCGGCACATCGAACTTCGGGTCGTGACTGAGTACGCACACCGCCGTGCGGGAGTCCAGCTGCTGCGCGGCCAGGTAGCGGTCGGGCCAGGTGACGCTGACCTCGGCGCCGGGGAAGCGCTCCGCCGTCGCGAACACATCGCGCGGGTCGACGACATCCACCTTCATTCCTGCGGCGACGGCCAGTCGACTCAGCGCGACGGCGAACTCGACGGCCCCGACGATGATCAGTCGCGGGGGCGTCCCGACGTGCACCGTCACGGCCTCGGCGTCCGCATCGAGGCCTCCGTCGACATAGCCGCGCCCGAGGTGCGGGCCGCCCGTCACGAGAGAGAACGACGTGGGAATCGCTCGGGCGTCCCGCTCGGCGAGCAGCACCAGGTCGGCGGCGGCCGGGCCAGCGGGCGGGACGGCGCGCACGAGCACCTCGATCACTCCGCCGCACGTGAGCCCCACCGCGAACGCGTCGGCGTCGCCGTAGCCGAAGCGGTCGACGAGCGCATCTCCGGAATCGATCACCTCGAGACAGCGTTCGTACACGGCCCCCTCGACGCAGCCGCCGGACACGTTTCCGAAGACCTCACCGCCCACCGAGACGATCATGCTCGCGCCGACGTCGCGCGGTGCGCTGCCGGCCACGCCGACGACCGTCGCGACCGCGAACGGTGTTCCGGCGCGCGCCCATTCGGCGGCGACGGGCAGGATTTCACGCATGCCCTCACGGTAGGTGTCCGACGTTGCGGGGCTGTTGCCGATGCGTGAAACACGTGCGAAATGGACGTCTGTTTCACTCGTTTCACGCCGGGATCTGCCCGGTGTGCAGACCAGGAGTCGTCATGGACATCACGACGGTGCGCACGTACCGTGTCGCCCGCACGCGCGCCGACCTGACGTGTGCGCCGGGCGAGACGCTGATGGCCGGGGGCACGTGGCTCATGAGCGAGCCGCAGCCCGAGACGACCGCCTTCGTCGACCTGACCGGCATGGATTGGCCCGACCTCGAGGAGACCGCGGAGGGCCTGCGGATCGCGGCGACCTGCACGATCGCGACGCTGGTCGCCTGGGCGCAGCACGCGCCGCCCGACTGGCGGGCGGCCTCGCTCGTCCCCGATGCGGCGAATGCCCTGCTGGCCTCATTCAAGATCTGGAACACCGCGACCGTCGGCGGCAACATCTGCCGTGCGTTCGCCGCCGCCGCGATGGTCTCGCTCTGTGTCGCGCTCGACGCCGAAGCGGAGATCTGGCGCCCAGGCGGCGACGTACGGATGCCGGTGAGCGAGCTCATCACCGGCAACGGCACGACGTCCCTCGCCGCCGGTGACGTGCTGCGCGCCGTGTTCCTCCCCGCGGCGGCACTGCGCTCGCGGGCGTCGCTGCACAAGATCGCTCTGGCCGAGCTCGGCCGCTCCGGCGCGGTCGTCACGGGCCGCGTCGACGACTCCGGCGCGAGCGTCTTCACCGTCACCGCCGCGACGCTCACCCCGACGGTGCTGCGGTTTGCCGAGTTGCCCTCTGCCGACGAGTTGGCCGATGCGGTCTTGTCCGCGGACGGCTATTACACCGATCCCCTCGGCTCGGCCGATTGGCGGCGTGCCGTCAGCGGCGTGCTGGCCGAACGCATCCGGACGGAGCTGTCATGAGATTCACGGTCGACGGAGCACCCGTGCAGGCCGACCCTCGTCCGGGTCAGTGCCTGCGGACGCTCCTGCGTGAAAACGGGCGCACGGAGGTCAAGAAGGGGTGCGATGCCGGGGACTGCGGCGCGTGCTCGGTGCTGCTCGACGGCGCGCCCGTCCACTCCTGCCTGATTCCGGCCGTGCGTGTCGAGGGTCGCGAAGTCACGACGGCTGCGGGCCTCGCGCCCGGAGATGACCTGCATCCTGTGCAGGAGGCACTCGCTTCGGGCTTCGGTTTCCAGTGCGGGTTCTGCACCCCGGGGATGAGCGTGACGGCATCCACACTGTGCGCGTCAGATCTCGACGACCTCGATCGGCGGATGAAGGGCAACCTCTGCCGGTGCACGGGCTACCGCCCGATCCGCGAGGCGATCCTGGGTGCGGTCCGCGAGACGGGACCCGCCCCCGCGGCCGAGGCCGAGACGGTCGGGCACTCCGTACGGCCCGAAGCGGCGGGACGCATCGTGCAGGGTCGCGAGCCGTTCACGTTCGACCTGCCGCCCGATCATCCGGCGGCCGCGGCGCTCGTGCTGCGGGTCGTCACGAGTCCACACGCGCACGCGAACATCGTTCACATCGATACGACCGAGGCCCGCGCCGTGCCGGGCGTCGTGGCGATCTTCACGCACGACGACGTTCCGCAGCGCCGCTATTCGTCGGGGCGGCACGAACACCGCACGGACGATCCGGACGACACCATGATGCTCGACACGGTCGTCCGGCACGTGGGTCAGCGCGTTGCGGCCATCATTGCCGAGACGGCCGAAGCCGCCGACGCGGCCCGCCGACTCGTTCGGGTGGAGTACGACGTGCTTCCGGCCGTCTTCGACCCCGATGAAGCACGTCAGCCCGGCGCGCCGCTGCTGCACCCCGACCGCACGCCGGAGGACCGGGTCGATCAGGCGCACCGCAATGTCATCGCCGCCGTCCACGAACGCACGGGCGATGCAGATACCGCCCTCGCAGCGAGCGCCGTCACGGTCTCGGGCACGTGGCAGAGCGCACGGGTCACCCACGCCCAGCTCGAAACGCACGGATCGATCGGGTGGCTCGACGACGACGGCCGGCTCGTCATCCGCTCCTCGACCCAGGTGCCCTTCCTCGCGCGCGACGAGATCGCCTACCTGTTCGACCTCGACCGCGACCGCGTGCGCGTGCATGCGGCACGGCTCGGCGGCGGATTCGGGGGCAAGCAGGAGATCTTCACGGAGGATCTCGTCGCCCTCGCGGTGCTGCGCACCGGGCGGCCGGTCGCCTACGAGTTCTCCCGCACAGACGAGTTCGTGCGGGCCGCCGTCCGGCATCCGATGCGGGTGCGCGTCGATCTCGGCGCCGACGAGACCGGGCGTCTGACGGCGCTGCGCGTCGATCTCCTCAGCGACACCGGCGCGTACGGCAATCACTCGCGCGGCGTCATGTTCCATTCGCTCGCCGAGTCGACGACGCTCTACCGGGTGCCCGCACGGCGGATCGACGCGGAAGTCGTCTACACGAACAACGTGCCGTCGGGGGCGTTCCGCGGGTACGGGCTCGGCCAGGTGATCTTCGCCGTGGAATCGGCGATGGACCTGCTCGCCGAGCGCCTCGGGATCGACCCGTTCGACCTGCGCCGCATCAACGCCGTGCGCGAGGGCGATGCGCTGCATCCCGATGCCGACCCCGACGACGTCGACCTCGTCTGGGGCAGCTACGGCTTGGATCAATGCCTCGACCTCGCCCAAGACGCCCTCCGCCGCGGCAACGGGGTTCCCGCTCCCGAGGGATGGCTCGTCGGCGAAGGCATGGCGGCGTCGATGATCGCGACGATGGCCCCGTTCGGCCACATCGCGCACACGACCGCGACCCTCCGCGCCGATGGCACGTACCTGCTGCGTGCCGGGACGGCCGAATTCGGCAACGGCACGACGACCGTGCTCCGGCAGATCGCGGCGACCGACCTGTCGGCTTCTTTCGACCGGCTGGAACTATGGCATGCCGACACGGATGCCGTGGCCCACGACACCGGCGCCTTCGCCTCGGCGGGGATCACGGTGGCCGGCAAAGCACTGCACGCGGCCTGCCTCGCTCTCGCGCGCACGATGCGGGAGCGCGCGGCGAGCCTCACCGGCACGGCGGTCGGGGACGCCCGGCTCGGGCCGGACGGCGTCGAGACTCCAGCGGGCACCGTCGGCTTCGCCGCACTGACGGCCGACGGCGAGCTGACCGCCGATGGCAGCGAGCTCGGCGATCAGCGCTCCCTCGCCTTCAATGTGCACGCCGCGCGGGTCGCGATCGATCCCGAGACCGGCACGGTCCGCATTCTGCAGTCCGTGCAGTCGGCCGACGCCGGTTTCGTGATGAATCCCGCGCAGTGCCGGGGCCAGGTCGAGGGCGGCGCCGCGCAGGGCATCGGCAGCGCCCTGTACGAAGAGGTCATGGTGGGCCCGGAGGGACGTGTGGAGAACCCGGTGTTCCGCACCTACCGCGTGCCGCAGTTCGCCGACGTCCCCACGACCGAGGTCTACTTCGCCGACACGAGCGATGATCTCGGCCCGTTCGGTGCGAAGTCGATGAGCGAGTCGCCCTACAACCCGGTGGCCCCCGCAATCGGCAATGCGATCGCCCGCGCACTCGGAGCTCGTCTGTACACGCTGCCGTTCCGTCGGGACCGCGTCTGGCGCCTCGCGTCACATCTCGGAAACAGGACCGCGCAAGCTCCCGAAATGTGAACGGCCTAACGTCGCGGGTGCACCTTTACACACAGGGAGACCCGATGCACACACTTCACAGGCCCCGCCGACGCGGCGCGGCCGTTCTGGCGCTGGCGGCAACCGCCGCCCTCATGCTGTCCGCCTGCTCGTCCGACACCGCAACGCCGGCCGCGTCCACCTCCGGTGAAGCCGCCGACTTCGGGGAAGTCAGCATCCAGTACTCCTGGATCAAGAACGAAGAGTTCGCCGGCGAGTACTACGCCGAGGACAACGGCTACTACGACGAGGCCGGGTTCTCCACGGTCACCGGTGTTGCCGGGCCCGACACGGGCGTCGCCAAGCTCCTCTCCGGCAGCGTGCAGTTCGCCCTGAGCGACGCCGCCTCGATCGGCGCCGCCGTTGCCGAACAGGATGCGCCCCTGAAGATCATCGCCACCACCTTCCAGGCGAACCCCTTCACGATCCTTTCCCTCAAGGACGGCGGGAACATCGCGACGCCCGAAGACCTGATCGGCAAGAAGATCGGCGTGCAGGACTCCAACGCCTCCGTCTTCAAGGCGCTGCTGGCCGCCAACGGCATCTCCGAAGACGAGCTGACGATCGTTCCGGTCGACTTCGACCCCACTCCGCTGATGAACGGCGACGTCGACGGCTTCATGGCCTACCTGACCAATGAGGCGATCACGGTCGAGATGGCAGGCTACGAGGTCACCAACCTCGCCTATGCCGAGAACGGTCTGCCCTACGTCGCCGAGTCGTACGCGGTGACCGACCAGTACCTCGCCGAGAACCCCGAGCTGATCAAGGCGTTCCTGATCGCCGAGATCAAGGGCTGGACCGACACCTTCACGCAGCCGATCGAAGACACCATCGAGAAGGTCGTCGAGCACTACAACGCGTCGGCCGCCGCCGGTGACCTGACCTTCGGCGACCTCGACCCGGCGAAGGTTCGGGCCGGGCTCGAGGCGCAGGCAAAACTCATTTCGACCGGCGAGACCGAGGCCAACGGCCTGTTCACGATCTCCGACGATCTGAAGGAGTCGACCCTCGCGTCGCTCGCCGCTTCCGGATGGGACCTGTCGGTCGACGACCTGTTCGACACGACGATCATCGACGAGATCTACGCCGAGAACCCCGAACTGAAGAACTACCTGCCCTAACCAGATGACCGCCACACACACCCTGGATGCCGGTGTCCGCTCGGGCACCGGCATCCAGATCTCCGGAGTATCGAAGTCGTTCGCCCTGCGCGGAGGACGCTCGCTGCTCGCCCTGCAAGACACCGATCTGCACACCGAGAAGGGCTCGTTCCTGGCCCTTCTCGGCCCCTCCGGCTGCGGCAAGTCGACGATTCTGCGCATCCTCGCCGCGCTCGACCACCCGACGACCGGCACGGTCGTCGTCGACGGCGAGACCCCCGACCAGTTGCGCGCCAACAGTGAGCTGGGCATCGCGTTCCAAGATCACGCGCTGCTGCCCTGGCGCAGCATCCGCAAGAACATCGAGCTGCCGTTTGAAATCGCCGGCCGCCCCGTCGACACGGCGTACGTCGACGAGCTCATCGACCTCGTGGGTCTCCGCGAGTTCGCGAACGCGAAGCCCGCACAGTTGTCCGGCGGCATGCGTCAGCGCGCGTCGATCGCGCGGGCTCTCGTGCTGAAGCCGTCCGTCCTGCTGTTGGATGAGCCGTTCGGCGCGCTCGACGACATGACGCGCCAGAACCTCAACCTCGAACTCCTGCGCATCTGGACGGAGAAGCCCGCTACGACACTGCTGGTGACGCACGGCATCAGCGAAGCGATCTTCCTCGCCGACCGCGTCGCGGTGATGTCGCCCCGGCCCGGCCGTGTGAAGGAGATCATCGAGGTCGACCTGCCGCGCCCGCGCACGCCCGAGATGATGCGCACTCCCGAGTTCCACGCGCTCGTCGACCGTGCCTCCGAGCTGTTGTTCGGCGCGGACGGACACGCCGAAGCGGAGGCGTGAGGTGACCCGGGCCCGCATCCCGGCGTGGCTGGCCACCGTGATCGGCGCCGCAGCGCTGATTCTCGCGTGGTGGCTGTTCTCGCTCCTGGCTTTTCAGCAGCGCGAAGGGACAGCCTTCACGCCCGTTCCGTCCCCGTGGGCGGTTGTGGACTGGCTCTTCGTGCAGGGGAACATCGCCGGCGCGTGGAACGTGTTCCAGCCGACGATCACGGCCGCCGGTCTCGGCTACCTGTGGGGCAACGGGATCGCGCTCGTCCTTGCGACGTTCGTCTTGGTCTTCCCGCGCGCAGAGACGGTCATCAGCCAGATCGCCGTGGTCACCTACTGTCTGCCGATCGTGGCGGTCGGCGGCATCTCGATCGTCGTCCTCGGCGGTGCGAAGAACCCCGGTGATCCGTCGGCGACGGCGATCTTCCTCTCCGCGCTCGTGTGCGTGTTCACGACGGTCGTCGGCGCGATCCTCGGCTTCAAATCGGCCGATAGGGCTTCGCTGGACGTCGTTCGTGTCTTCGGCGGCAACGCCTGGACGCAGCTGCGCAAGGTCCGCGTCGTCGCCGCGCTTCCCGCGATCCTCAACGCGCTCCAGATCGCGGTGCCGACCGCCTTCCTCGGCGCCGTGCTCGGCGAATACCTCGGCTCGATCACGGCCGGTGTCGGGCCCACCCTCATCCGCCTGCAGGGCCAGCTCGACTCGGCGGGCGTCTGGTCGGTGTTCCTGCTCTGCGCCGTGTTCGCCCTCGTCGCCTACGGCCTGTTCGGCCTGGTGATCACACTCGTCACCCCGTGGGTGGCAGGGAAGTCGACATGACGCCGCGGCGCCTGACGGTCTCCGCCGATACGCCCAGCGAACCGACTCAGCAGCTCATGATCGCGGCGGATGCCGCCGCTCAGGCACGACTGAAAACCGAACGACGCCGGGCATTGCGGCGAACGGTCCGCCGCTCGGTCGGCAACGCGGCGATCACTTTCCTGGTGCTCGTCGTGATCTGGCAAGTGGTCGTCAGCTTCACGGGAATCTCGCCCTATATCGCGAAGGGTCCGCTGGATGTCTGGGCGTTCCTCGTCACGGACGAGGATGCCGCCGAGCACCGGGCGCAGATGTTCCCGCTGGTCGGTCAGACCCTCGTCGACTCCTCGCTCGGCTTCGCCGTGGGCATGCTCATCGCGATCATCTTGGCCGTCGTGTTCAGCCTGTCGCGGGCCGTCGAGGCGGGGGTCATGCCGCTCGTGCTGCTCCTGCGCACGATCCCGCTCGTGTCGATCGCCCCCGTGATCATCCTGATGACGGGGCGGGGGACGACGGCCTCGGTCGCGGTGATCGGCACGATCGTCGTGCTCTTCCCGGCTTTGGCCAACGTGCTGTTCGGGCTGAGCCGGTCCAGTCAGCAGAGTCTCGACGTCGTGCACGTCTTCGGTGGTGACCGGTTCACGGCGCTCCGCAAAGTGAACATGCCCGGCGCGCTGCCCTCCGTGTTCGCTGCGGCACGCGTGTCGGTGCCGGGAGCGGTGACCGGTGCCCTCCTGGCCGAGTGGCTGTCGACGGGAACGGGGATCGGTGGATCGATCATGAAGTTCAACGCCCAGGCGCAGTTCGCTCAGCTGTGGACCTCGATCGCCCTCATCACGATCATCACGCTGCTGCTGTACAACATCGTCCAGATCGTCGAGAACATCGTGCTCACCCGAATGGGAATGACAACGCCCCGCTGAGTCACCCCGCACGAACGACGGCCCCGGAGTCCTCCGGGGCCGTCGTGTCATGTGGTGGGGTCAGGGGCGACCGCCGCCGCCACCCATCATCTGACCGGTGAGCTCGGTGACCTGCGTGCCGTTGACCGTGACGGTGCCTCCGCTGAGGGTGCCGGTGCCGTCGAAGTCGACGCCCGACTGTCCGGACTGCCCGGTGATAGCGATCGTGCCGCCCGAGATCGTGACGTCGCCGTTGCTGTCGATCGCGTCGGTGTCACCCGATCCCATGGCGATGTCAATCGTGCCGCCCGAGATCGTGATGGCGAGCCCCGAGGTCACGATGTCCGAGACCGCTGCGTTGATGCCGTCATCCGAAGCGACGATCGAGATCTCGCCTCCTTCGATGGCGATGACCGGCGCTTCGATGCCTTCGACCGACTCGGTGATGTCGATCGTGCCGCCCGTGATGCTCAGCGACTGTTCCGCCTTGATCGCGTCGTCACCCGTCGTGATCGTGAGCTGACCGCCCGAGACGGTCAGGCGCCCTTCGCCCACATCCGTGGTGTTGGTCGACTTCAGGCCGTCGCCGGCGGCATCCACCGTGATCTGGCCGCCGACCACGGTCAGCGAATCGGTGCCGCGGATGCCGTCGTCGACGCTCGTGACGGCGATCGTGCCGGACAAGATCGACAGGTCGTCCTTGCCGACGATTCCGTCGGCGAAGTTCGCGGTGACCGTCAACGCGCCGTCGCCGGTGAGGTAGAGGTCATCGGCGGAGTAGATCACGCCGTCGATCTCCTCGTCGCTGCGGGTCGTCGCGTCGGAGACGCTGTTGGTCGTGCCGGTGGCCAGCTCGATGACGGTGAGCTCGGCGTTGTCGACCTGGATGGCGGCGCCCACCGTGCTGTCGATCGTCGCGCCGTTGAGGATGATGCGGACGTTGCCGTCGGTGTTCACCGTCACCTGGCCTGACGTCGTGCCGGTGAGAACGTACGTGCCGGCTTCGGTGATGGCTAGCCCGTCGTCGGTCAGGGTGACGTCGGTCGTGGGCAGCGCGCTCCAGTCGATGTCGGCGGAGCTATCGCTCCACGTCGTCGACGACGTCGACTCGGTCGTCGCGGTCGTGCTCGAGTCCGAAGTCTGCGCGCTCGTGACGAGATCGTCGGTGGCGGTCGCGGCGCAGCCGGCGAGCAGCAAGGTGGATGCGAGGACCATCGCGGTGATTTTGGTCGGTCGGTTCATGGTCTGTGCCCTTCTCTGGCTGAGAAGAGTCGACCACCCGCATCCATGCGTTTGCTATGTGCGGTCTGTGCCTGCCCGATGCATCGTGAGCAGTGGGGACGGGCGTCAGTGCGGGTGGCCGCGGCCGACGAGTTGCGCCGGCAGTTCGTGCAGACGCGCCGATGCCTCCTCCGCGAGCGGGTTGGTCGACACCCCCCGGTCGCTGACGAGCGTGCCGCCGACGTACACCCCGACGAGGTTGCGGGGGCTCATCGCGAGGACGTACGAGCGCACGGGATGCCACAGCGGACCGACGTCCGGGTGACGGGGGTCGACCACGACGAAGTCGGCGAACTTGCCCACTTCCAGCGACCCGACGCGGTCATCGACGCCCATGATCTCGGCGCCGCCGAGCGTGTGCAGGCGCAGCATCCGCTCCGGCATCATCGACAGCGGATCCTTCGTGCGCGCCCGCTGCATGTAGATGCCCATCCGCATGTTCTGCCAGGGGTCGCTGACATCCGTGCAGGCCTGATCGTCGAGACCGACACCCACCCGCATGCCGCTGTCGATCATTTCGGGAACGAGGGCGACGCCCGAAGCGAGGCGTCCGTTCGATGCCGGCTGCCACGACATCGAGGCGCCGCCCGCGACAGCTTCGGCGATGATCTCGGGCGTTGTCTGGATGAAGTGACCGAACATCAGCCCAAGGCCGAGCGCCCCGGCGTCGCGATACAGCGCGAACTTCGACTGCTGGTGCTCGATCGCCTCGGGCGACTCGAGGAAGTGCGCCTGATTGGTCACGCCGAACCGGCGCATGGCCTCGACTTCGAGTTCGGCGGCCTCGGGATCGGGCGACCACTGCACTTGGCCCATGATCGAGGCGCCGAGCGCGTAAGCGGGGTCGAGCGTGCGCGTGTGGGCGACTTCGGCGGCGAAGCGGTCAAAGACGTCGCCGCGCGTGCCGACGGTGACATCCATGCCGGACGCATCGACGAAACGGATGCCGGCGTCGAGGCACCCGTCGGCCTGCCGCGTGTGGTACTCGATCGTCCGCAGCGGAGCGTTGCCGACGCGCTTACCGTCGACCATCGATTCCCACGCCTGTAGCGGATCGGTGAAGTTGTATGCGGTCGTCACCCCGTGCGACAGGAAATCGAGGCTGCCGTGCAGCGTCGACCAGTACATCTGCTCGGCCGTCATGTGTGCCGTCGTGCCGAGCATCGAGTCGCACCAGCCGTAGAGCGTGTCGGCGACACCGAGCCCGCGCAGCCCGGAGGTGAACAAGTGCGAGTGGCTCGAGACGAACCCCGGTGCGACGAATGCGCCCGCAACGTCGAGAGTCTCCTCGGCTGTGACGGACGGAGTCCCGGAGCCGATTGCGGCGATGCGACCGTCTTCGACCAGCATCCACCCGTCGTCGATGTAACCGGGATCATCGGTGCCCGCCGGGATGGTGATGAGTCGTGCATGAGTGACCAGGAGAGACATGTTCGAAAGGCTAACCAGCGGATGTTTCCGCCCTGTCACGGGCCGGAAACACGACGGATCTAGCGTCGATCCATGGAACGGTTCACGGTCACGGTCTTCTGCGGTTCTTCGCCCGGGTTCGATCCCGTCTACGTCGAGGCGGCCCGCGCGGTCGGTGAGGCGATCGGCCGATCCGGCATGCAGCTGGTCTACGGTGGCGGTCACGTCGGCCTCATGGGCACCGTGGCCGATGCCGCGGTGGAGGCCGGAGCCCACGTCACGGGCGTGATCCCCCGGGCCCTGCAGGCCCGGGAAGACGTCAACCACAACATCGCCGAACTGGTCCTGGTCGACACGATGCACGAGCGCAAAATGCTGATGGCCGATCGCGCCGACGCGTTCCTCGCGCTCCCCGGTGGCCCCGGGACCCTCGAGGAGCTCACCGAACAGTGGACGTGGGCGCAGCTCGCCATCCACGACAAACCGGTCGGCCTGCTCAACGTCGACGGGTACTTCGATCCGCTGCTGGCTTTCGTTGCCAACATGCGCGACCGCGGGTTCACCCACCCCCGCTACACCGACATGCTGGTTGTGGCCACCGAGCCGGGCGAAGCCCTCGCGCGGCTGCGCGACTATGTGCCGCCCACGCGCAGCGACGCTTCCCCCGGTGCCGAGATGACCGGAGCGCTCTCGCTACCCGTGCGCCCCTGACGGCGCGGCGCGGGCCTGACGGGAACGGTTCTCAGCGCGGCTCGGCGGCGAGGTGCAGGACCGACTCGGTGAGCGCACGGATGCCGTGTGCCACGTCGCCCGCACCTACCGACTCGTCGGGATGGTGGCTGATGCCCTCGGGGTTTCGGAGGAAGAGCATGCCGACGCTCGTGATCGCGCCGAGCGCCATGCCGTCGTGACCGGCGCGACTGAAGATCACGGGCGGGTCCTCGGCGCGCGCGGGAAGAGTCGCCGTGATCCCCGCGCGCACGACGTCTTGCAGGAGCGGCGCGCAGAACACCGCGGAGGCCCGGTGGATCTCGCGGGCGTGCCAGCGCAGTCCCCGGCGGCCCATGATCTCGTCGAGTTCGAGCCCGAGCGTCGTCCACACGCGATCGCGCTCTCCGTCGAACTCGCCGCGCAGATCGAGCGAGAACCGCGTTTCTCCCGGAATCACGTTGACGGCTCCGGGGAACGCCTCGAACCGCCCGACCGTGCCGATGATGTGGTGTTCGGCAGCGCAGATGCGCTCGACCGCGAGGGCCGCCTCGCTCGCTCCGAGCAGCGCGTCGTGCCGCATGTCGTAGGGCGTGCCGCCGGCGTGACGCGCCTCGCCCTCGACGACGAACTGGAAGCGGCGTGCCGATGCGATCGACGAGACGACGGCGAGGGGCTCTCCGGCGCGATCGAGCTCGGGGCCCTGCTCGATGTGCGCCTCCAGATAGCCGACCAGCTCATCGGGCCGTCGGGCGGCTTCGCCCACACGCGCCGGGTCGAGTCCGAACTCGAGAAACGCCTGCCGCAAGGTCACACCGTCGGCGTCGGTGAGGGTCCACCAGGCGTCGTTCCACGCGCCCGCGACCGCCGACGAGCCGAGCAAGGCCGTGCCGAAGCGGGTGCCCTCCTCGTCGGAGAACGCGACGACCTCGATCGCGAACGGGAGATCGATCGTCCAGCCGTCCTCGGCCGGCACGCGCAGCAGGCGCACGACCTCGAGTGCGATCAGCACCCCCACGATGCCGTCGTAACGCCCGGCATCGAGCACGGTGTCCAGGTGCGACCCGAGCAGCAGCGCCCGCGCGGCGGGGTCGCCGATGCGGCCGACCTGGTTACCGGCCGCGTCCTGCCACGTGCGCATGCCGAGTTCACGCATCCATTCGGCCGCGAGCCGGTTCACGCGGGCGTGCTCGGGGGACAAGTAGACGCGTTCGATCTGGCCGGGCGTCGCGCTGACGCGGGCGAGTTCTTCGCAGCGCGCCATGACGCGGCGAGCGGCCGCCGCCACGGCGTCGGGCGTTGCGGCCAGGAGTCGGGATGGCGCCATCACGCCGCCCCGGCGTAGACGCCCGCCGCAGCCTCGACGCCGCCGCCGACCGGAACACGAGCGCCGAAACGGCGCAGCACGGCCTCGAGCGCGACCAGCGTCGTGAGCACGGCGTCTTTGCGCGCGTTGTAGCCCATCGTGCCGATCCGCCACACCCGCCCGTGAAGCGGCCCGAATGACGTGCCGATTTCGATCCCGAAGTCTGCCAACAGGGCGGCTCGGGCGGCATCGCCGGGCACGCCGTCGGGGATTTCCACCGCGACGACGTTATTCATCTTGTGCGCGACGTCGCCGAAGACCGTCAGCCCGAGCCCGCGCACGCCCTCGAGCATCGCGCGCCCGGCGAGTGCATGCCGCGCGACGACCTCGTCGCGCCCTTCGCTGAGCAGCACGCGCGCGCACTCGCGCGCGGCGTACAGCATCGACGTGGCTTCGGTGTGGTGGTTCAGGCGTCGCGGGCCCCAGTACTCGAGGATCATCGCGAGGTCGAAATAGTTCGAGCGCACGAAGTCGGCCGACGACGTGTCGCCTGCTTCGCGGATGCCGGCTTCGATCCGCCGGCGGGCCGTGACGACCTCGACGGCCCGCGGGCTGAGGGTGATCGGCGCCGAACCGCTCGGTCCGCCGAGGCACTTCTGCAGGCCCGCGGTCGCGGCATCCAGACCCCACGCGTCGGCGTCGAACGCGTTACCGCCGAGCGAGGCGGTCGCGTCGGAGTAGAAGAGCACGCCGTGCCGGCGGCAGATGTCGCCGATGTCTTCGAGGGGCTGATTCATCGTCGTGGACGTGTCGCCCTGCACGAGCGCGAGCAGCGTCGGCTTGACGCGCACGATCGCTTCTTCGATGACGGATGCCGGGAACACCTGACCCCAGTCCGTCTCGATCGTGTGCACTTCGGCTAGGGCGCGTTCGGCGATCTCCGCCAGCAGGTGCCCGAATCGGCCGAAGACGGGGACGAGGACCCGGTCACCCGGACGCACGAGCGAGACGATCGCGGCTTCGATCGCCGCGCGGCTCGTGCCGTCGATGAGCACCGTGGCCTCGTTCGCGGTGTTCCACACGCCGCGATACAACTCCTGCGTCTCGGCCATCGCCGACGTCATGAACGGGTCGTACTGGCCGACGAGCGGCGCGCTCATGGCGCGCAGCACGCTCGGATACGCCGAGATCGGCCCCGGACCCATCAGCAGGCGGGCGGGCGGGTCGAGGGGGCCGGGGATCATGAGGACTCCGTTCTGGCTGCTCGAGCGTGCAGGGCGATCCCCTGCCGCACGAGGGCGATGTCGGTGCCGGTCCGCGACACGAGGCACACGCCGACCGGAGCCGGACCGAGCGACGAGGGGACCGTGAGAAGGGGGACGGACAGTGCGGGGAGCCCCGCGACGGCGGCCGGCGCGGTCAGGCGCAGCGTGGCTTGACGGACGGCATCGACGCGCTCGCCCTGCGCCGTGCGCAGCGGCGCCGGGCCCGGCACGGTCGGCAGCAGCAGCACCGCGTCGTGGACGAGACCCTGCAGCCGGTCGCGGAGAGGCGCGAGGGCCGCGCGCGCGGCCGCTTCGTCGTCGGCGGTGATCGCCGCCGCGGCACGGAACCGCGCGGCGGCGGCCGGGCCGACCGCTGTGGGGTGCGCCCGCAGCCAGTCGCCGTTGTTGCGCCACGCTTCCGCGCCCTGCACCGTGCGGAACGGGGTCAGATAGTCGTCGAGGTCACCGATCTGCACGCGTTCGACGGGCAGGTCGCATGCCGCCACCAGCGCCTCGAAAGCCTCGCGGGTGTTCGGCTCGACGGCGTCCAGAGCCTCGACCGGCACGACGAACCGCCACGGAAGATCCCCGGCGGATGCGCCGTACACCGACTCGGTCGACTCCGACCCGTCATAGCTCAGGCACCAGTCGGCGACGCGCTGCAGCGTGTCGCCGTCGCGGGCGAGCCACCCCACCGTGTCGAAGCTCTGCGCGAGCGGCAGCATCCCCTGCCGGGGAACGAGGTCGTGGGTCGTGCGCAGGCCCCACAGGCCCTGGTACGACGCGGGTACTCGCACGGAGCCCGCCGTGTCGGTGGCCAGGGCGATGTCGGCCTGGCCGGTCGCGACGGCCGACGCGGGGCCGCTGGACGATCCCCCGGGGAGAGCGCCGGGGAGAGCGCCGTTGGGCGGCGTGCCGTAGTGGGCGTTGTCGCCCGCGATCGAATAGGCGAACTCGTCGGTGCGGGCGATGCCGCGCAGCGACGCACCGCCGCGCAGCAGATCGGTCACCGCCGGGGCAGTCGTCGTCTCGGCACGCGCCGAGTCGAGGAAGGACGGGTTGCCCGCACCGATGCGGTAGCCCTTGATCGCGAACAGATCTTTCACCGCGACGGTGAGGCCGGAAAGCGGCCCTTCCCAGGCCCCTTGCCAGAGCGGGTCGCCGACCGCGCGCCACACCGAGCGGTCGAGCGCTTGCGCGCGCGGCGAGACGTGCGCCGCGGTGATCAGCCAGCATCCGTCGATCAGTTGCCACACCTGGGATTGCAGGCCCGTGCCGCCGCCGCGGTAGCGCGAGACCGACACGATCAGCGCGACGCCCTCGGCCAGCGGCCGGTATTCGATGCGCTCGATCGTGCGCGGCGGGACTCCACCGCGCACGCTGCGGAACGCGCTGATGACGTCGTGCCCGACGAGGAGCCCCGCCCCGTCACCGCGGAGCGTCCGCGGCCCCGACGCGAACGCCGCGTCGAGCGCATCGAGGTCGTCGGCGAGGATTGCCCGCTCGTACGCCTCGAACGCCTCGGCGAGGTCCGCCGGCATCTCGCTCATGCGGGGTCCGCCGTCTCGACGGCCGCGAAGTCCGACTCGCGGATGCGGGCGTGCACACCGCAGACGATGTCCACGACCTGGGAGATGTCGAAGTCGGTCGCCGCGGACAGGTACGCGTACGCGAGGTGTTCGTCCATGCCGTAACGGGCGATCAGCAGGTCGAGGGCGGCCCGGACGGCCAGGCGCATCGCTTCGGCGAGATCGGTGTGCAGGCCGGTCGGCACGAGGTATTCGCTCGTGCGCACGAGCGGACCGGTGACCTCGCCGAAGGCGGCGAGCGCCGCTGCGCGCGGCACGACGTCGAAGCGCAGCGTGGCGCGCAGCGAAGCTTCCAGCGCCGTGAGGGCCACTTCTCCGTCGCCTTGCGCGAAGTGCGGATCGCCGACGTAGGCCAGGGCCCCCGGCACCTGCACCGGCAGATACAAGACCGTGCGCTCGACGAGCAGATTGATGTCGATGTTGCCGCCGTGTGCGCCGGGCGGCACGGAGTGCGGGCGCTCCCCGCCGGCGACGGCGACCCCCATCGTGCCCAGGAACGGCGCGAGTGGGAAGGTGACGACCCGCTCGCCGCCTTCGACGAGCGGCAGCGTGCCCGATCCCTCCGTCACCGGAGTGAAGACCGACACATTCTCGGGTGTGCGCGGCAGAACCCCGGGGAGCGCGCCCTTGCCGTGCCGGTTGGAGATGACGCCGTAGGGCACGCGCGGCTGGAGCGAGACGACCGTGATCTTCAGGAGGTCTCCGACGGCCGCGCCCTCCACGAACACCGGGCCGGTGACAACGTGGGGGCCGTCGTGGACGGCATCACGCGGGACGGATGCCGCGATCTCGATCGCATCGGCCAGCACCGCTTCGGGGGGCACGCCGTGCGCCGTGAAGTAGCCGAGAGGATCCTGGCCCTGATCGGGGAGGATTCCCTCGTGGCTGACGGTGTCGAAGGTCACCGTCGCGCCCGCCGACACCGTGAGCACCGGGGCGTCTGTCTCGCAGGGGAGCCGGCCCCACAGCACGGTCGCCGGCGACGCGGGCACATAGTGGTCGCCGGGGATCGGCCCGACTCCGGGGTGCAGGATTTCGCTCACGGGGTTCCTCTCGACAGCAGCCGTCCGGCGGGGAGCCGACGAAACCATGGTGCTCCACCGGCGCTGCTCGCGCCCGCGTCGTACACGCGCACACCGCTCAGCCAGGTGTCGCGGATGCGGCCGCTCACGAGCCTGCCGTCGTACGCGGAGATCGGGTTGCGGTGCTGCAGGGCGTGGGCGTCGATGCGCAGCGTGTCATCGGGGCCGAAGACCGCCAGGTGCGCCGGCGCGCCGACCGTGATCTCGCCGACGTCGGTGAGACCGGCCACGCGCGCCGGTCCGGTCGTGAACAGCGGCAGCAGCGTCTCGAGTGAAATGCCGCGCGTGTGCGCCTCGGTCCACACCGCTGACAGCCCCACCTGGAGCCCGGCGATGCCGCCCCATGCCAGCCCGAAGTCGCCGTCACCCGATCGCTTGAGTTCGACGGTCGACGGCGAGTGGTCGCTGACGATCGCGTCGATCGTGCCGTCGACGATCCCCTGCCAGAGGAGGTCCTGGTTGCCCGCCTCGCGGATCGGAGGGCAGCACTTGAACTCGCTCGCTCCGTCGGGGATCTCCTCTGCCGTGATCGTGAGGTAGTGCGGGCAGGTCTCGACCGTCAGGTCGACGCCGTCCCGTTTGGCCGCGGCGATTGCCGGCAGCGCCCGCGCGTCGCTCAAGTGCAGGATGTGGGCGCGCGCGCCGTGCCGCCGCGCAGCCGCGATGACCGCGTCGATCGCCGCTTCTTCGCTTGCGGGCGGGCGGGAGGCCAGGAACGCGGCGTATCCGGGGCCGAGTGCGCCGTCGCCGGTGAGAAGGTCGGGGTCTTCGGCGTGCACGATCAGCCGCGAGCCGAGGCGCGCGACTTCCGCCATCGCCCGATCGAGCTGCTCCCGATCGAGGTGACCGAACTCGTCGACGCCGCTCGGCGCGAGAAAGCTCTTGAACCCGTAGACGCCCGCCTCGTGCACCGGTCCCAGGGCGCCGAGGTTCTCGGGCACGGCCCCGCCCCAGAAACCGACGTCGACGTGAGCGGATGCCGCCGCCGCCGCTCGCTTGATCTCCAAGGCCGCCACGGTCGTCGTCGGCGGGATGGAGTTCAGCGGCATGTCGACGATCGTCGTGACGCCTCCCGCCGCAGCCGCGAGCGTCGCGGAGCGGAAGCCCTCCCACTCGGTTCGGCCCGGTTCGTTGACATGCACATGCGAGTCGACCAGCCCCGGCAGGAGCACGGCATCTGCCGGTACCTCGATCACGTCGCGTGCTGGCCCGTCCGGCCGGCGCACATCCGCGATCCGCCCGTCGCGAACGACGACATCGGCCGGCTGGAAGAAGCCGTCGACCCACGCGCGCTCAGCGCGCACCACGATCTCGTGCGACACGGAACCGCCTCTCGGAAATCTCGGAACTCGTTCTCGACGCTAGCGACACTGCGTTTCCCGCGTGTTTCGCTGGGTCCGCTCGTTACCTCGGTGAAACCGCGTACCGCTACCGTCGGGGGCATGCAGCTCACCGAATTCAATTCCGCCGACGACGCCACCGCCGCCGAGACGGTCGCGGTGTGGGCCCGCATCCCGGCGTGGGCCGAAGCGGTCGCCGCCGCCCGGCCGTACGCGACGGTGGATGCCGTCGCGGAGCGCGCCGACACGCTCGCGCGCGCGTGGTCGCGGAGCGATCTGGATGCGGCGCTCGCCCACCATCCCCGCATCGGAGCGCGCGTGGTCGATGCCGGAGCGGAAGCCGATGCCTCCCGGCGCGAGCAGGCGGCGATGTCCACGGCATCCGACGACATCACCGCGGCGATCGCGCACGCGAACGCGGACTACGAAGAGCGGTTCGGCCGCGTCTTCCTCATCCGCGCGGCCGGGCGCTCGGCCGAGGAGATGCTCGGGGAGGCACGACGACGACTCACGAACGACGACGAGACCGAAGCGGCCGAGGCGCTCGGCCAACTGCGTGAAATCGCGCTGCTGCGCTTGCGCACGACCCTGGAGGACTGACATGACCCATGTGACAACTCACATCCTCGATGCGATGGCCGGCGCACCCGCGGTCGGCGTCGAGGTGGCGCTCACGAGCGCGGACGGTGAGGCGCTGGGGGCCGGAACGACCGACGCGGACGGGCGCCTCGCGCTCGGCCCCGACGTGCTCACGCCGGGCGACTACTCGCTGACCATCGCCACCGGGCCCTACTTCGCGGCGCGGGCGATCGAGACGTTCTACCCGCACGTCACGATCGCTTTCACGGTTGCAGACCGCCCCCACCTCCACGTGCCACTGCTGCTGAGCCCGTTCGGCTACTCGACCTACCGCGGCTCGTGAGACGAGAGGTGTCACGGCATCCGTACGAAACCTGGCGTTGACAACCGAGCCCTAGCCTGAGCGCATGAAGGTCATCATCATCGGAGCAGGTATCGGCGGCACGAGCGCAGGGATCGCGCTCGCCCGGCTGGGGCACGACGTCGTCATCTACGACCAGATGCGCGAGAACAAGCCCGTCGGGGCCGCCCTGTCACTGTGGTCGAACGGCGTCAAGGTGCTCAACTGGCTGGGACTCGCCGACGAGGTCACCCGGCTCGGCGGCGACATGGCCGACATGGTCTACCTCGACGGCTTCAGCGGCGAGACCCTGTGCGACTTCTCGCTTGCTCCGGTGACGGCCGTCTCCGGACAGAAGCCGTACCCGGTCGCCCGGGCCGACCTGCAGGCAGCGCTCATGGACCGTTTCGGTCTCGACCGCATTCGACTGAACATGCGCATGGTCGCGATCGCCGACGACGGCGAGCAGGTCACCGTCACGTTCGCCGACGGCAGCACCGACACGGCCGATCTGCTGATCGGCGCCGACGGCGCCCGGTCGCTGACCCGCGCCTACGTCCAGCCCGACGGGGCTCCCGAGATCGTGCGCGAATACTCCGGCTACACCAACTTCAACGGCCTGGTCACGGTCGACCCGGCGATCGGTCGCCCGACCGCGTGGACGACGTACGTCGCCGACGGCAAGCGCGCCGCGGTCATGCCGGTCGCCGACGACCGCTTCTACTTCTGGTTCGACGTCCCCCAGCCTGCGGGGCTCGCCTACGACCGCGCCGACGGTGCGGCGCCGCTGCGCGACGCATTCGCGGGGTGGGCACCGGGCGTGCAGGCCCTCTTGGACGGGATCGACCCGGCGACGTCGCTGAACCGCGTCGAGATCTGGGACATCACCCCGTTCGAGACGTGGACGAAAGGTGGCGTGGCGATCCTCGGCGACGCGGCGCACAACACGGCGCCCGACATCGGGCAGGGCGCCTGCTCGGCACTCGAAGACGCCTTCGCGCTGGGCATCGCGTTCGCCACGAACACAGTGAGCGTCGTGGATACCCTGAAGCGCTACGAGAAGATCCGGGTCGAGCGGGCCGGTGACCTCGTGCTGCGGGCCCGGCGGCGCGGGTACGAGACGCACGCGTTCGACCCCGAGGCCACGTCCGCTTGGTACGAGAGCCTGCGCGGCGCCGACGGTGCGGCCATCATCCGTGGCATCGTCGGCAACATCGACGGCAGCCCGGTCGAGCTCGGCGCCGGACTGCTCACCACGTGAGCCGAGCGCGCGTCGACTGAGCCAGGGAGGAGGCCGTGTCCTTCGACACCCCCGCGTCCCCCGGCGTCGCCGCGACCGGTGATCACGACCCGGTGAGCGCGCGCCGCATCATCCGTGCGCTCACCGCCGACATCGAGCGGTGACGGGCGCGCGCGATCAGAGCGCCCCGACCCACTCGGTCGTGCCGTCGGTGAAGTACTGCTCTTTCCAGATCGGCAGCTGCGCCTTCAGCTCGTCGACGAGCTCGGCGCACGCCGCGAATGCCGCGGCGCGGTGAGCCGATGACACCGCGCACACGATCGCGGTGTCGCCGATGCGCAACCGGCCGGTGCGGTGCACGGCGGCCACGCGCACGCCCTCGTGTGCCGCGCAGATGCGGGCGCACACGGTCGCGATGACGTCTGACGCGGCCGGATGAGCGGTGTAGTCGAGCGCGGCGACCCCGCGGCCCCCATCGTGATCGCGCACGACGCCTTCGAACGTGACGACAGCCCCGGCTGCCGCGTCGGCGACGAGGTCCGAGACGGCGCGCACGTCGATCGAGCCGTCCGTGATCTCCGCCCGCAAGACGCGCTCCGGCGCGTTCATGCGTGGTCACCGCCGGCGATCTGCTCGACGAGGTGATCAAGCAGGGGATCGAGCACCGCGATGCCGTCGCGGACGCCACCGGGCGAACCGGGCAGATTCACGACGATCGCCCCGGACGCGGTGACTCCGGCAAGCCCGCGACTGAGCAGGGCGTGCGCAGTCGCGTGGGCGCCGCGGCGCCGCAGTTCTTCGGCGATGCCGGGCAGCAGCCGCGCGAGGTGCGGCGCCGTCTGCTCGGGCGTCGCGTCGGTGGGGGAAACGCCCGTGCCCCCCGTGGTGATCACCAGGCGCGCGCCGCCCTCGAGAGCGTGCGCCAGCGCGGCGCCGACCGGCGGACCGTCGGCCACGACACGGGTCTCCACGTCCCACCCGCGATCGGTGAGCCACCCCGCCAGCACCGGTCCCGTGCGATCGGGGCGCTCCCCCGCGGCGGCGCGCGTCGAGCACACCAGCACGACAGCGATCGTCACGGCCGCCGCCACGAGCCCGAGCGGCCTCCGTCTTTTGCGACGACCGCGATCTCCCCGATCACGGCGGCGCGGTCCACCGCCTTGATCATGTCGTACAGAGTCAACGCGGCCACGCTGACGGCCGTCAGCGCCTCCATCTCGACGCCCGTCGGACCGGTCGTGACCACGGTCGCCTCGATCAGGACGTCGGTCGCGCGCGGCGTGATCTCGACCGTGACGGCGCTGATCGGCAGCGGGTGGCACAGCGGCACGAGGTTCGAGGTCTGCTTAGCGCCCATGATCCCCGCGATCCGGGCCACCGCAATCGCTTCGCCTTTGGGGAGATCGCCGTCGGCGATGCGGGCCACCACGTCGGGTCGCGTCGTCAGGACAGCCTGCGCCGTCGCTTCGCGTCGGGTCGTCGGCTTCGCCGAGACGTCCACCATGTGCACGGCGCCGTCCGCGCGCTGGTGGGTGAGCCCGTGCTCGTCAGCAGCATCCATCGATCCTCCAGGTCTCCACATCATCACCGGCGGCCAGGTGCTCAACCCCCGCCGGCACGTGAATGAGCACGCTCGAGCGAGCGTACGCGTGCAGCAGATGCGACGAGGCGCCACCGAGTGCGCGAACGCGTCCCTCGGCATCCACGATGCCACGGCGCACCTGATGCATGTCGCGCGGCGACACGAGCGGCTCGGCCAACGGCACGTGCGCGGCCGGGCGGGCGAGTACGGCGGGCGGGAACCCGGTGGCGAGCGCAGCCAGCAGCGGGCGCAGGAACATCTCGAACGAGACTAGACACGACACCGGGTTTCCGGGAAAGCAGATCGCGGGAACCACGCCACCATCGGTCGGCACCGTGCCGAGCCCCTGCGGTCCTCCCGGCTGCATCGCGACGGACCCGAACCACACCCCGAGCGGCGCAAGAACGTCGCGGACGACTTCGCGGGCACCCGCGCTGACCCCGCCGACCGTGATCAGCAAATCAGCGCCCGGCAGGTGCTCCTGCAAGACCGCGCGGAGCCGCTCGGGCTCGTCGCTCTCGCACGGGGCGACCACGACATCGGCGCCGACCTCCGTCAGGGCCGACCACAGCGAGAAGCTGTTGGCGTCGTAGATCTGCCCGGGAGCGAGCGTCTCTCCGGGCTGGCGCACTTCGTGGCCCGTCACCGTCAGCAGCACTTTCGGGCGGCGGCGCACCGAAACCGTGCGTGCGCCGACGGCAGCCAGCACGCCGAACGCGGCCGGCGTGAGGGCATCACCGGCGCGCAGCAGCAGCTCGCCGGCGGCGACATCGCTCCCCGCACGCCGCACGTACGTGCCTGGCATAACGGATGCCGCCATCCGCACGCGCGCGTGCGGCCCGAACCGCGGCGGATCGGTGTGTTCGATCGGAACCACGGCGTCCGCGCCCGCCGGCAGGGGTGCACCGGTCATGATCGGCACCGCCTGGCCCGACTGGAGCCCGGTCGCGGGCTCCCCGGCGACACTCGCGGGGCGCACGTCAAGGCTCACCGGAGCATCGGCGGTAGCGCCGGTCAGGTCGGCGGCGCGCACCGCGTAGCCGTCCATCTGCGCGTTGTCGAACAGCGGCAGCGACGTCGCCGCGGCAATATCGTCGGCGAGGATGCGGCCCCGCCACCGCGCGGGATCCCCCGTGAGCGAGCACGCGGTCAGCGGCAGGTCTTCGGCGCCCAACCGAGTGGGGGCTGCGGGGTCAAGGCCGGCCGCGACGAGCAGGGCCGCCACGGCAGCGCGATGATCGGCGACCGAGCGTCGGGGCTTGCTCATACGTCCTCCTGCGTCGGCGGGGAAATCGGGGTGTCCGCTGTCACTCGGCCAGCGCGCAGGCGGACGGTACGCACCGCGAGCGCCTCCAGATCCGCGGTGTCATGACTGACGATCACCGCGGTGCGATCGGCGAGCTCCCGCGCGAGCAAGGCACGCATGGGCGGAACACTGGCGGCGTCGAGGGCCGCGAACGGTTCGTCCAACAGCAGAATACGCGGCTCGGCCGCGAGCGCCCGGGCCAGGGCGACTCGCTGCGCCTGACCGCCCGACAGCGCCGTCGCACGTCGCGTGGCGAACGCCGTCATCCCGACTTCCTCGAGCCAATGGTCGGCAGCGGCGCGGGCATCCGCCCGGGAGCGGCCCTGGCTGCGCGGGCCGAATGCGACGTTCTCGCGCACGCTCATGTGGGGAAACAGCAGCACGCGCTGGCTCATCAGCACGATCCCGCGGCGGTGCGGGGCGGTGAAGACACCGGCATCCATCAGCACGTCGTCGCCGATCACAAGCTCGCCCTCGTCGGGCACGAGCAAGCCCGCGAGCACGGCGAGAACGGTCGATTTGCCGGAACCGTTGGGGCCGGCGATCGCCGTTGTCACGCCTTCATCGAGCGTGAGGTCGACGTCGATGTCGCGCGCGGCGATGCGCGCCCGCAACCGGATCACGGTGTCTCCCGGCGTGGCGGCGCCGGCCGATAGGCCAACGCCACACCCGCGATCGCCAGGACGATCAGCACGAGAGCGAGGGCGACGGCCGCGTCGGCGTCACTTTCGCGCACCAGGTAGATCTGCAGCGGGAGCGTACGGGTGACCCCCTGCAGACTGCCGGCGAACGCCAGCGTGGCACCGAACTCACCCAGGCTCCGGGCGAACGCCATCACGGCGCCGGACACGAGTCCGGGCACGATCAGCGGCAGCGTCACCCGCAGCAGCACGCGGGAGGGTGAGGCGCCGAGGGTCGCGGCGATGCCTTCGAACCGCTCGCCCGCGCTCCGGGCCGTGCCTTCGATGCCGAGCACGACGAACGGCAACGAGACGAACACCTGCGCCATGACGACGGCGATCGTCGTGAACGGAAGATGGATGCCGGCCACGTCGAGCGCCTGGCCGAGCAGGCCGCGTCGGCCGAACGTGTACAGCAGCGCGATGCCGCCGACCACCGGCGGCAGCACGAGGGGCACGAGCACGAGCGCACGCAGCACGTTGCGCCCGGCGAACCGCGCGCGGGCGAAGACGAGACCGAGCGGCACGCCGAGCACGAGACACACGACGGTGCTGGCCGCCGCTGTGCGCAGGCTCAGCCACAGCGCGTCCTGTGAACTCGGCAGCGTCAGCAACGACCACAGCCGCGCGGGGTCGGCGCGGAGGACGAGCGCCAGCAGCGGAATCGTGACCAGCAACAGCCCGATCACCGCGGGAACATACAGCCAGCCGGGCAGGCCGGCGGCGCGATCGCGTCGGCTCATGGCGCCGGCCGGAACCCGGCTGCGGCGAGCTGCGCCTGCGCCTCGGTGCCCAGGATGAACTCGACGAAGGCCGCCGCGAGCGCCGGCTGCGGCCCCTCGCGCAGCGCCGCGATCGGGTACTCACCGACGGCACCTTCCGCTTCGCGGAACGGGATGCCGGTGACCGCGTCGCCGGCCGAAAGCACATCGCTCGCGTAGACGAGACCGGCATCCGCTTCGCCCGAGGTCACTTTGCCGAGCACGTCCGTCACGGAGTTCTCTTCGCTCGCGGGGCGAAGCGCGACGCCCGTAGCGGTCTCGATCGCGGCGGTCGCCGCGCCGCACGGGACCTCCGGTGCGCACACGACCAGCACGAGGCCCGGGTCGGCGAGATCGGCGAACGACGAGATTCCGGCAGGGTTTCCCGGCGCGGTCGCGATCTCCAGCACGTTCGACGCGAACGTCTCGGGCTTGTCGGCGAGGCCCGCATCGACCACCGACTGCATCGTGACGAGGTTGGCGGCGGCGAACACGTCGGCCGGCGCGCCCTCGACGATCTGGGACGCGAGCCCCGACGATCCGTCGAAAACGAGACTCACTCGCACGCCCGGGTGCGCGGCCTCGAACGCGGCGGCGAGCGCCGTGAAGGTGCCCCCGAGCGAGGCCGCAGCGAACACCGTGAGGGTTCGGGTCGGCTCCGCCGCGGCGGTGGCCGGGACCGTGCACCCGGTCAGGGCGAGCGCCGCTGCCGCGAGGGCGGCGACGACGCGGATGCGGCGAATCCTCATGCACGGAGAGTACCGCCGTCCGGCGCCGGCCCCCGCGTCGCCGACACCCGGTGGCGCTGTTACCGTGGAACCTCCCTCACTCGCCTTCGGAGGCACGATGCCCGCTCTGCCCGCACGGCACGACCGGTGCCGGGCATGAGCATCGTGCTGGGGATGCCGGGAATCCGCCCCGCAATCGACCCCGCTGCGCGACCGGCTGCGCCGGGACTGATCGACCGGTTCGGCCGCGCGGCGACCGACCTGCGCGTCTCACTGACCGACCGGTGCAATCTGCGATGCACGTATTGCATGCCCGCGGACGGTCTGCCCTGGACGCCCGCCGATGACCTGCTGTCGGCCGATGAGATCGTGCGGCTGATCGGCATCGCGGTGCGCGAGCTCGGCGTCACGTCGGTGCGCTTCACCGGCGGCGAACCGCTGCTGCGCCCCGATCTCGTCGAGATCGTCGCCCGCACGGCCGCGCTCGAGCCGCGCCCCGAAATCGCCCTCACGACGAACGGCATCGGGCTCGAGTCCCGTGCCGTCGCCCTGCGTCACGCGGGCCTGGATCGCATCAACGTGTCGCTCGACGCTCTCGACGACGCCGCGTTCACGCGCATCGCCCGCCGGCCGCTGCTGCACCGGACGCTCGCGGGCATCGACGCGGCGGTCGCGGCGGGCATCGGCCCGGTGAAGATCAACGCGGTGCTGGTGCCGGATGTCGATGTCGACCCGGCCGAGTTGCTGGAGTGGGCGCTCGCGCGCGGACACGAGCTGCGCTTCATCGAGCAGATGCCCCTCGACGCCGATCGCAGTTGGCGGCGGGCAGGCCTCGTCACGGCGGCGACGGTGCGCGAGCGCCTGTCGGCGCGCTACGCCCTCGTGCCCGATGCGGCCCCCCGCGAGGGTGCTCCGGCCGAGCGTTGGCACGTGCATCCTCACGGCCAGACGGATGCCGCATCCCTCGGGACCGTGGGAATCATCGCCTCGGTGACCGAGCCGTTCTGCGGCGACTGCCGACGCACCCGACTCACCGCGCAGGGGACGGTCCGCGCGTGCCTTTTCTCGCACGACGAAGTGTCGCTCACGACCGCTCTGCGCGCCGGCGCCGGCGATGACGAGCTGGCAGGGCTCTGGCGGCGTGCGATGTGGGCCAAGCCTTTCGGGCACGGCATCGACCAAGTCGGATTCGCGCCGCCCGCGCGGAGCATGAGCGAGATCGGAGGATGAGCGTGTCCGAGACTGTGCGCGTGCGCCTGTTCGCCGCGGCGAAGGCCGCCGTCGGGATGCCGGAGACCGACGTCCCCGCGGGAGGCTCGATCGCCGATGCCCTCCACCACGTGAGTGAGATCGCACGCGACCCGGCGACCGCCGCTCGCGTCTTCGCCCGCTGCAGTTTCCTCGTCGACGCGCGCGCGACGACCGATCCAGCCACGATGCTGCCCGCCGGAAGCGCGCTCGACGTCCTCCCCCCCTTCGCCGGCGGGTGACCCCCGCCCGCCCATCGCCCGCCGTCGGCTGACGCGCGGCGAGGCGCGGGGGGTCAGCGCGGGCGGATCGCGACCTCGCGCCAGGTCTGGTCGCGCGCGTCGAGAACCAGCATCCGCCCCCGCAGCGACCGGCCAGTGCCGACGATGAGCTTGATCGCCTCGATCGCCATGACCGATCCGACCGCGCCGCATACCGGCCCGACGATCCCCTCGACCTGGCACGCGCCGCCGGGTTGATCGGCCGGCAGTACGGGGTACAGATCTTCCAGCCCGACGCCACCGGCGGTGCGGTCGAACACGGCGACCTGACCGTCCCAGCCGAGCGCCGATCCCCACACGACCGGGATGCCGTGCTCGTCCGCCGCGGCGGCCACATCGGCGTGCGTCGTGAACGTGTCTGCCCCGTCGACGATGAGGTCGAAGCCGCGGGCGATCGCGCGAGCGGTGTCTGCCGTCAGCCGCTCGCGGAAGGGCATGACGGTCACGAGCGGATTCAGCTCGCCGACGGCGCGGACGACCGAATCCACCTTCGCGGTGCCCACCGCGGCGCCGGCGTGAATCGTCTGCCGGTGCAGATTACTGATCGCGACGGTGTCGTCGTCGACGACACCGAGGGTTCCGACGCCCGCGCCGGCGAGCGCCGTCAGTACGGGCGAACCGAGTCCGCCGGCCCCCACAACGAGCACACGTGCATTCACGAGCCGCCGCTGGCCGAGTTCACCGATCTCGGGAAGCACCAACTGCCGCTGATAGCGCGCCCGTTCGTCCGCCGTGAGCGGCCGGCCGGGTTCGACCAGCGGAGACTGTTCGCCCACGGAGTCCTCGACGGCGGCGTGCCGGTTCAGAGCCGCTCGGCGACCGCCGCGGCCACCGTGAGCCAGGCGTCACGGCTCTCGGCCGACAGCGCGTCGAAGTCGATCGGCCCGCCGTCGACGAGCGCCGGGTCGAAGGGAACATGCACGACCGACGACGTCACCTGCGCGAAGTGGCGTTCCAGTCGCTCGGCGAGCTTGCGGTCGGGGCGAGCGGACGGCGCCGCCAGAATCGTCACGGCGTCGTCGATCTTCTGATCGAATCCCTTCTCGCGCAGACCGTCGAGCAGCCACGCGGCGCTGGCCGCGGTGTCTTCGCGGATCGTCGAGACGATCACGAGCTGGTCGGCGGCCGCGACCGCGGCGACCCAGTTCGACGCGCGCATATTGTTGCCCGTGTCGACGATGAGCAGTCGGTAGTAGCGCGAGAGCACCCCGTGCAGCCGGTCGAATGCGGCCGCGTCGATCGTGGAGGATGCCGCGGCATCCTCATCCGAGGCCAAGACGTCGAAGCGCGCGTCGACCTGGGTGCGGACGTACGTGTCGAGGGCGGCGAGGCTGGCCTGCGACGGCTCGGTGAAGCCGTCGAGGTGTTCGAGCAGGTCGACCGCGGTGCGGTGATGCGGTGCGTTCTGCGCGCGCCACCCGAGCGTGCCGCGGGTCTCGTTGTTGTCCCACGCGAGCGTCGCCCCGCCCCGCTGGGTGCCGAAGGTCGCCGCCAGCAGCAGCGTCGATGTCGTCTTGTGCGCGCCACCCTTGGGGTTCAGGATCACGATCGTGCGCGGCGCGTCGAGGCGCCGCTGAACCGTGCGCTCGCGGTCGAGCCGAGACCGCTCGACCTGACCGGGTCGCGGCGAGATCGCCCCACCCGTCATGCGGCGCACGGCGCCCTGCCACCCCTCGGTGGCGCGCTCGCGCGTGCGATCCGTGCGGGAGTTGAGCAGGTCCTCGACCGTCGGCGTGACTCGCTGAGTGGGGTCGCGACGGATGCCGGAGCCGCGGAGCGCTCCGGTCGGAGCGGCGGGTTCAGAGACCGCGGGCGCCACTGGCTCCGGCGCGTCGAACTCCGGCTCGCGCGTCAGATCGACCGGTGTGGCCGTGACGGTCGCGGCAGCCACCGGAGAAGCCGGCACGGTCAGGTCGGCATCCGCTTCGAACATCGGCGACGCATCCGGCACCGGCGCATCGGACAATGAAGGGGCCTCGAGGTAGGTGCCGTCCGGGTGGACGATGAGCGGCCAGCGGGCAGCCCCGTCGACGAGGGTCGCCGTGACCGGTTCACCGGCCGACGCGGCCAGGAGGCGGACGGCTTCGACGACGCGATCACGCAGCCCTTCGGGCGTCGACGCGAAGAGCTCGTCGACATCGCCACCGACGTGCAGCTCGGCTGCCGTGCTCGAGGTGATGTGCACAATCGGTTCGTACGTCGTGGTCGTCACGCGGGCCCTCTCTGTCGGTCTCAGGCCATCCGAGTATCGCATCCGGATGCGCCGCTCCCCCGCTGAAACACTGGCCGCACGGCCGGAAATCCGCCTGGGGCGGAGAAGATCCTCAGACGCGGAAGACCGTGTGCACCGGGCCGCAGACGCGCTGACCGCCCAGGTCCACGAGTTCCATCAGCACGGCGGTGCCGGCGAGGGGATAGTCGAGGCGCGAGAGGAGCTCCTGCGCGGCGCGGAGGGTACCACCGGTCGCGAGGATGTCGTCGACCAGCAGTACGCGTGTGCCGGCGGGCAGATCATCCGACATCTCGATTTCGGCCGTGCCGTACTCGAGATCGTACGAAACGGCCGCGGCCGGACGCGGGAGCTTCCCCGCTTTGCGGATCGGGACCATGCCGACGCCGGCGGCGATCGCGACGGCACCGGCGAGCATGAACCCGCGCGCCTCGACACCCGCCACGACGTCAAAACTGCCGGTGAACGGTTCGATCACGGCCTGGACGACGGTGCGCAGTGCTGCGGCATCCGCCAAGAGCGGTGAGATGTCGCGGAACAGGATGCCGGGCTCCGGAAAGTCGGGGATCGACGCGATGAGCGAAGAGGCGTGCGCAAGCTCGGGAGTCACCGGTCCAGGTTAGTCGTCGGAGAGCATCGCAGCGTGCGCAAGCGCTTGCGCTACGCTGGTCGCATGAGTGAGACCGAACTGTTGCCCGCGGGCACGCGTGCCCCGATCGGCGAAAGCCGCCCCGGCGCCGAATGGTGGCGCACCGCCGTCATCTATCAGATCTATCCGCGCTCCTTCGCGGATGCGTCGGGGGACGGCATCGGCGACCTGCCCGGCATTACGAGCCGTCTCGATCACCTCGTCTCGCTCGGGGTCGACGCGATTTGGCTGAGCCCCTTCTACCGTTCGCCGCAGAAGGATGCCGGCTACGACGTCGCCGATTACTGCGATGTCGATCCGCTGTTCGGCACGCTCGACGACTTCGACGCACTTCGGAGCGCCGCGCATGAGCGTGGCATCCGCGTCATCGTCGACCTCGTCCCCAACCACAGCTCCGACCAGCACACCTGGTTCCAGGCGGCGCTGGCGGCGGCGCCGGGCAGCGCCGAGCGCGCGCGCTACATGTTCCGCGACGGCTCGGGGCCGAACGGCGACCTGCCGCCGAACAACTGGGAGTCGGTCTTCGGTGGCCCCGCCTGGACACGCGTGCCGGACGGCCAGTGGTACCTGCACCTGTTCGACTCCACCCAGCCCGACTTCGACTGGTCGAATCCGGAGGTGCAGGAAGAGTTCCGCCGCATCCTTCGGTTCTGGCTCGACCGGGGCGTCGACGGGTTCCGCGTCGACGTTGCCCACGGTCTCGTGAAGACCGACGGGCTGCCCGACCACCTCCCCGAGATCGACGCCGACAGCATGGGCGGCCACGACGAGGCGCCGTACTGGGGTCAAGACGGCGTGCACGAGATCTACCGCGACTGGAACCGCGTGCTCGCCGAGTACGACGGCGACCGCGCGCTCTGCGCCGAAGCGTGGCTGCCGACCGTCGACCGGACCGCCGAATGGGTGCGCTCGGACGAGATGCACCAGGCGTTCAACTTCCCCTACCTCATGACCGGATGGGATGCCGCCGCCATCCGCGAGGTCATCTCCGAGTCGCTGCGCGCGTTCCCCGCCGTCGGGGCGCCGGCGACGTGGGTGCTCTCCAACCACGACGTCGTGCGGCACGCCTCGCGTCTCGCCCTGACGGCCGAGAATCCGCAGGGTCACGGCATCGGACCGTCGTCGCCCGGCAAGCCGATCGCCGACGTGGGCCTGCGTCGCGCGCGCGCCGCGACGACCTTCATGCTCGCCCTTCCGGGCTCCGCCTACCTCTACCAGGGCGAGGAGCTGGGCCTCCCCGAGGTCGTCGACCTGCCGGACGACTCCCGCGAAGACCCGACGTGGTTCCGCACCGACGGTGAGCGCTACGGGCGCGACGGATGCCGTGTCCCGATCCCGTGGAGTGCGGACGCGCCTGCGTACGGCTTCAGCCCGACCGGTGCCGCCTGGCTGCCGCAGCCGGCCGAATGGGCCGCTCTCGCCCGCTCTGCGCAGGAGACGGATCCCGAGTCGACCCTGTGGGTGTACCGGACTCTGCTCGCCGTCCGCCGCGCGGAGGGCCTCGGCGCCGGAACTCTCGAATGGCTCGACGGATACGGCGACGATGTTCTCGCCTTCCGCAACGGTCACGTCACCGTCATCGCGAACGCCGGCACGACACCCGTCGATCTGCCCGCCGGCACGGTCTTGGCGGCGAGCGAGCCGTTCACGGGCGCCGAGCTCCCCGTCGACACGGCCGTGTGGCTCGTGACCGCCTGAGATGACGAGTCTCGAGGAGGTCGCCCGCCGCGCCGAGGTGTCGGCGGCGACCGCCTCGCGCGCGCTCAGCGGACGCGGGCGTCTGTCCGACGCGACTCGGGCGCGCGTGCAACGGGCGGCCGCCGATCTCGGCTACGTCGCGTCGGCCGCGGCATCCTCGTTGGCGACGGGACGCACGCGGTCAATCGGCGTGCTCGTGCCGCTCGTCGACCAGTGGTTCTTCGCGCAAGTGCTGGACGGCATCGCGACGCGGCTCGCGCCGCTCGGCTACGACATCACGCTGTACAACGCGACGGACGATCCCGCGCAGCGCCGACACCTCTTCCGAACATCGCTCCGCCGCGGGCGGGTGGATGCGGTCATCGTTCTGTCGCTGGCGATGTCGGCTGAGGAGACCGACGAACTCCGGGCCCTCGGTTTGCCGATCATCGGCCTCGGCACGCCGATCCTGGAATTGGCAACTCTGCGCGTCGATGATGTCGCCGTCGGCCGCGCGGCGACAGAACACCTGCTCGGCCTCGGACACCGCCGCATCGCACACATCGGTCCCGCGTATCCCCGCGACGCCGGGGGCGATATCCCGACGCTGCGGCATCGCGGGTTCGTCGCCGCCCTCGCCGATGCCGGGGTCGAGTCAGCCGGATTCGCGCGGGCGGACTTCACCATCGAGGGCGGCCACCGCGCGGCGCACGAACTCCTGTCGCGATCGGAACGGCCGACGGCGATCTTCGCGGCATCCGACGAACTCGCGTTCGGCGCCGTCTTCGCGGCGCGCGAGCTCGGGCAGGAGGTCCCCCGCGACCTCTCGGTCATCGGCGTCGACGGTCACGATCTGAGCGGCTTCTTCGCGCTGACGACGATCGAGCAGTTCCCGCACGCGCAGGGCATGGCCGCGGCCGACGCGGCGCTCGCCGCGGTCGGCGAGGACGTCACGGCACCCGCGCCGGCGCTGCCGTTCGAACTGGTCGTCCGCGCCTCGACCGCGCCGCCGACCTGACCCCGCCCGACCGCGCCCACAGGCGATGACCCAGGGGCGACGCGTAGGCTCGGATGTATGAGCATCGACCTCGAGGCCCTCTACATCGACCTGCACCGGCACCCGGAACTGTCGTTCCAGGAGACGCGGACGGCCGGGGTCATCACCCGTGAGCTCAGCGCCCTCGGACTCGAGTTCGTCGAAGGGCTCGGCAAGACCGGCGTCGCGACGAGCATCGTGAACGGCGATGGACCGATCGTCTGGCTCCGCGCCGACATGGATGCCCTGCCGGTGGCCGAGCAGACCGGACTCGACTACGCCAGCACAGCGCGCGGCACAGATCCGGCCGGCACCGACGTCCCGGTGATGCACGCCTGCGGCCACGACATGCATGTCACCGCGCTGCTCGGCGCGCTCGAGAAGCTCCTGGCGACGCGCGACGCGTGGTCGGGCACCGTCGTCGCCGTGTTCCAGCCCGCCGAAGAATACGGCGCCGGCTCGCAGGCCATGATCGCCGATGGCGTGCTGGATGCCTTCCCTCGCCCCGACATCGTGCTCGGCCAGCACCTCACCCCCCTTCCCGCGGGGACGATCGGCGTGCGTCCGGGCACTCAGATGGCCGCGAGCGACGGCGTCACGGTCACCCTCCACGGCCGCGGGGGCCACGGATCGCGTCCGCACGCGACGATCGACCCGATCGTGATGGCGGCGGCGACCGTCATGCGCCTGCAGACCGTGGTCTCGCGCGAGGTCGATCCGCGCGAGATGGCCGTCGTGACCGTCGGCTCGATCCATGCGGGGCTGAAGAACAACATCATCCCCGCTGAGGCCACGCTCGAACTCAGTCTGCGCTACCCCGACGAGCCGGCCCGCACCGATGTCCTCACGCGGGTGGAGCGGGTGATCCGAGCGGAGGCCGCGGCATCCGGTGCGGAGCAGCCCCCGACCATCCGCGTCGACCACTCGCTGCCACCCACGATCAACGACGCCGCTGCGACGGCACGCCTGACCGCCGCGTTCGATCGGGCGTTCGGCGACGGCACCGTGATCGACCCCGGTATGTTCACCGGCAGCGAGGACGTGTCGTGGTTCGCCCGTGCAGCGGACGTCCCTCTCGTATTCTGGTTCTGGGGCGGCCTCGATCCGCAGCAGTACGCGGATGCCGTCGCCCGCGGCACGGTCAACGAAGACATCCCGACGAACCACTCGCCGTTCTTCGCGCCGATCCTGCACCCCACGATCGAGCGCGGAGTGGATGCGCTGGTGGTCGCCGCGAAGGAGTTCCTCGCATGAGCCTCGACGATCTCTTCGGGCCGCAGGAGCCCTCCGAGCCGGAGCCCGCACGTGAACCGAAGAAACCGCGCGAACCGCGACCTCCGCGCGAACCGAAGCCCCCGCGCGAACCGCGAGCCGCGCGGGAACCACGCGAACCGGGCGAGCCGCGCTCGCGATCGACCCTGATCCTCAGCATCATCGCGGGAATCCTCGCGGTGGCCGTCGCCGTCGTCGTGGGCATCGCCCTCACGCGTCCGTCCGACACGGCCGGCACCACACAGCCGAACCCCGTCCCCCCGCCGCCCGCGACGAGCAGCACACCGAGCGCGACCCCTTCCGTGCCGGCCACGACCTCGACCCTCGAACTCTCCGCCACCGGCTTCACCCTGCAGAACGAAGACGGTGCGGAGTTCACCCATTCCTGGGCGGATGCCGCCGAACCCGCCATCGCCGCGCTGACCGCGGCGATCGGCGCAGAACCGACGACCGACGTCGAATCCGGCGACTCCCGTACCTACGCGTACACGGTGTACAGCTGGGATGGTTTCCGCTTCGCCGACGTGCTGTTGAGCGAGGGCAACAAGCCGCGTGACCAGGTCGACACCCCCACGTATGCGGCGTTCTCCTCGAACGAGGTCGGCGACGTGAAGATCGTCGCCGAGTTCGGGCTGAACATCGGCATGAGCCTCGCGGATGCCCGCGCCCTCGGCCCCGACGGCGAATCCACGACCGCGCCCCCGATCCTCTTCTTCGGCACCGATCGCGACACCTTCTTCGTCGACGGTGCGCGCACCTACGGCGTGCGGGTCGTCACAGACGGCACCGAGGTCACCGACGTCATCTACCGGTTCACTCCGCCGGGCGGCTAACCTCACGCGCGTCGATACTTCCCGGCGGATTGGATTGCGCGAACCCGCCACCAGGCGTAGTGTCGCCCGCCGTGACTGAAGAAAGCCGGGGAGCGTCCGAAGAGACGCCGATCGCCAAACGCATCCTGATCGGCGACCCCCTCACGACGGAGGAACTCGAGGGACAGCTGCTCCCGAAGAAGATGGCGCTGCCGATCTTCGCCTCCGACGCACTCTCCTCGGTCGCGTATGCGCCACAGGAGCTGCTGATGATCCTGCTGATCGGCGGGACGGCGTTCCTGGCGTTCAGCCCCTGGGTCGCCGCGGCCGTGATCGCCCTGCTGATCGTCGTGGTCTTGAGCTACCGCCAGCTGATCAAGGCCTACCCGTCCGGGGGCGGCGATTACGAGGTGGCACGGACGAACCTGGGCGAGAAGTCCGGCGTCGTCGTCGCGTCGGCGCTGCTGGTCGACTACATCCTCACGGTCGCCGTATCGGTGGCATCCGGCGTCGACAACATCATCTCCGCCCTCCCCGACCTGAACCCCTGGCGCGTCGAACTCGCGGTCGGTTTCGTCATCCTCATCATCGTCGTGAACCTCCGCGGCGTCCGCGAAGCGTCGCAAGCCTTCGCCATCCCGACGTACGTGTTCATCGGTTCCGTCGCGATCATGATCGTCACCGGACTCGTCCGCTGGGGGTTGGGCGACACCCCCGTCGCGGCGAGCGCCCAGTACTCGGTGCAGGCCGAGGATCTCACGCAAGTGGCCGTCATCCTCCTGATCCTCCGGGCGTTCTCGAGCGGATGCTCGGCCCTCACCGGCGTCGAGGCCGTGAGCAACGGTGTACCCGCGTTCCGGCAGCCGAAAGTGCGGAACGCCCAGACCACGCTCGTGTTGATGGGCAGTATCGCCATCCTGCTCTTCGCCGGCCTCACGACCCTCGCGCTCGTGACGGGTGTCCATTACGCGGAGAACCCGTGCCACTTGATCGGTTTCGACTGCACGAACCCGCAGCCGAGCCTCATGGCCCAGGTCGCCGCCGCGACCTTCGGTGCCGGGTCGATTCCGTTCTTCATCATCCAGGCGGCGACCGCCTGTGTGCTCCTCCTCGCGGCCAACACGGCCTTCAACGGTTTCCCGCTGCTGGGTTCGGTGCTCGCCCGCGACGGTTACGCGCCGAAGGCCCTCAACACCCGCGGTGACCGGCTTGTCTTCTCGAACGGCATGATCATCCTCGGCCTCGCCGCCGCGATCGTCCTGATCGTGTACCAAGCGCAGCTGACGACCCTGATCCAGCTCTACATCATCGGTGTGTTCGTGTCGTTCTCGCTCGGCCAGATCGGCATGGTCAAGCACTGGCGGCGGGAGCTCCGCTTCGTGAAGGGAGCCGAGCGGCGCGAGGCCCAGATCGGGCTCGCGATCAACTCACTCGGCGCGTCGTTCACGGTGCTCGTGCTCTTGATCGTCACCGTCACGAAGTTCACGCACGGCGCCTGGCTCGTCTTCCTCGCCATTCCGGTCCTCTCGATCCTGATGATCGGCGTGAACCGTTACTACCGCGATGTCAGCCACGAGACCGAGATGGACGACAGCGTCCACTACGGTTCGACCGGCGATGTCGCGATCGTCCTGGTGAACCGCCTGCAGAAGCCTGTCGCGAAGGCGGTCGACTACGCGCTGGCGGCCAAGCACAGCAAGACCATCGCGGTCCACATCGCCGTGACTCAGGAAGAAGCCGACGCCGTGCAGACCGATTGGGAGCTGCACGACATGCCGATCACGCTCCTGACGATCGAGTCGCCGTACCGGCAATACGCGCGTCCGCTCTCCGAGTTCATCGCCCAGTACCGCCAGAAGCACGGCTCGTCGATCGTGACGGTGTACCTGCCGCAGTACATCGTCGGTCACTGGTGGGAGAGCCTGCTGCACAACCGCCGCGCCCGGCGCATCGCACAGCAGCTCATGCTCGTCCACGGCGTCTCGATCACCCTCGTGCCGTGGCTCCTCGACTCGTCCGAGCTGATCTACGGCCGCCGCTCCCGCCCCCTCCCCGGCGACGACCGCGCAGGGCGCATCACGTCCTACGGCCTGGTCGCCCACACCGACGACGAGCCCTGACCCGGACCCCCGGCGTGCCGCGGGGCGTAGCCTAGACAGGTGAGCACTGCGAACCCCGAGACCGCTGCGCCGAGACTGGATGCCGCGCGTCTGCGCGCGGACTTCCCGATCCTGGGCGTCGACGTGAACGGGCATCCCCTCGTCTACCTCGATTCGGCGGCGACCAGTCAGAAGCCGACCGCCGTGCTCGATGCCGAGCGCGACTTCCTCACCCACGCCAACGCGGCCGTCCACCGCGGCGCACACACGCTCGCCGGCGAAGCGACCGATCTGTTCGAAGACGCCCGCGCGACCGTCGCCGGGTTCGTCGGCGCAGCGCCGGAGCAGCTGGTGTGGACCAGCGGCGCGACGATGGGACTCAATCTCATCGCCTACTCGATCGGCAATGCGACGCTCGGCCGCGGCCCGTCGCGCTTCGCCCTTCAGCCCGGCGATGAGATCGTGACGACGGCGATCGAGCACCACGCCAATCTCATCCCGTGGCAAGAACTCGCCGCGCGGACCGGCGCCGTACTCCGCCACATCCCCGTCCGCGACGACGGCACGCTCGATCTCGAGGCCGCCGCCGAGATCATCGGCGAGCGCACCCGCATCGTCGCCTTCACGCACGTCTCCAACGTGCTGGGAATCGTGAACCCGGTCGCGGAGATCATCGCGCTGGCGCAGGCGCACGGCGCGTTGACGGTGATGGATGCCTGCCAGTCCGCACCGCACCTGCCGCTCGACCTTCCCACGCTCGGCGTCGACCTCGCCGTCTTCAGCGGTCACAAAATGCTCGGACCCTACGGCGTCGGCGGGCTCTACGGCCGGGCCGACGTGCTCGAAGCCCTCCCGCCGTTCCTCACCGGCGGATCGATGATCACGACCGTGAGCCTCGACAGCGCCGAATACCTTCCGCCGCCGCAGCGCTTCGAAGCCGGCACCCAGCCGATCGGTCCGGCGATCGGCCTGGCCGCCGCCGTCCAGTACCTGGACGGCGTGGGACTGGAGCAGATCCACGCGCACGAGAGCGCTCTGGCCGACCGGATGGCGGATGCGCTCCGCGACATCCCCGGCATCCGTCTCCTCGGCGACGCCGCCGGTGTGGAGCGCGTCGGACTCTGGTCCTTCGACGTCGACGGCGTCCACGCGCACGACGCGGGCCAATACCTCGACTCGCTCGGCATCGCCGTGCGCGTCGGTCACCACTGTGCGGCCCCGCTGCACCGCCGATTCGGCATCACCGCGTCGGTGCGCGCCTCGGCGGCCCTGTACAACACCGAGGACGACATCGAGCAGTTCATCGATGCGGTCCGCGGCATCCGTCCCTACTTCGGAGCTGGATCATGAGCGACCTCGACACCCTGTACCGCGAGCTGATCCTCGATCACTCCAAGCATCCGCAGCACTTCGGCCTCGCCGCCGAGGAGGGCGCGTCGGCGACCTCGCATCAGCGCAACCCGGTGTGCGGCGACGAGATCACGCTGCGCGCACGCGTCGCGACCGATGGCGACACGATCCGCGACGTGACGTGGGAAGGGTCGGGGTGCTCAATCTCGCAAGCCTCGGCATCGATGCTCTCCGACCTGATGGAGGGCATCACCCGCGACGAAGCTCGGACGCTCATCGAGGGTTTCCGCGAAGCGCTGCGCTCGCGCGGACAGCTCGAACTCGACGAAGACGTCTATGGGGACGCGGCCGCCCTCACCGGCGTCTCGAAGTTCTCCGCTCGGGTCAAGTGCGCGATGCTCGCCTGGGTCGCTCTCGAAGACGCCCTCGTGCGCGCATGACGGCATCCGTCCCGCACGTCGTGATCGTCGGCGCCGGGTTCGCCGGTATCAGCGCGGCTCGGGCGCTCCGGAAGGCGCCCGTGCGGGTCAGCCTCATCGACCGCCGCGTGTACAACACGTTCCAACCGCTGCTCTACCAGGTCGCCACCGGCGGGCTGAACCCCGGCGACGTGACGCATTTCCTCCGGAGCCTCCGGGTGCGCCAACCCAATCTCGATGTCATCCACGAACACCTCATGGAGATCGACACGGCGGGCCGCACGGTCCGAATGCTGGACGGCCAAACCCTCGCGTACGACTATCTCGTGCTGGCGAACGGTGTCACGACCGCCTATCACGGCACGCCCGGCGCGAAGGAGAACTCCTTCGCCGTGTACTCGCGGTCGCAGGCGCTCGCGATCCGCGACACCCTGTTCACGCGTCTCGAGCGCGCGACCCAGCAGGGCGACCGGCGCAAAGGGCTCAGCGTCGTCGTGATCGGCGGCGGCGCGACGGGTGTCGAGATGGCCGGCGCCCTCGCCGAGCTTCGCGACCAAGGGCTCGAGCCGGCGTATCCCGAGCTCGAGGGCAACGCCTTCCGCATCACCCTGCTGCAACGGGGTGACGAGATCCTGAAGCCGTTCACCCCGAAGCTGCGGCGCTACGCGCTGGAGCAGCTTCGCCGTCGCGACGTCGAGCTCCGGCTCGGGACGGGCGTCGCCGAAGTACGCCCCGACAGCGTCGTCCTCGCCGACGGGACCGTGCTCCCGTCCGAGCTCACGGTGTGGGCCACCGGCGTCGCGCCGCACGAAGAGGTCCGCCAGTGGGATCTCCCGCTGGACAAGGGTGACCGCATCCGCGTCGGCGCCGATCTGCAGGTCGAGGGCCTCCCCGGCATCTTCGCCGCCGGGGACATCGCGGCTGCCCCTCAGGATCTCCCGCAACTGGCCCAACCCGCTATCCAAGGCGGCGAGCACATTGCGCGCCAGATCCAGCGGCTGATCCAGGGGGAGGGCACGGTCCCGTTCGAGTACTACGACAAGGGCCAGCTCGCCATCATCGGTCGCCGCTCCGCCGTCGGGGAGGTGCCCGGGATCGCGAATCTCCCGGTGTTGCGCCGCATCCCGGGGATCGGACGCATCCCGCTGTTGCGGAAACTCATCACTCTGACGGGACTCACGGCGTGGTTCGCGTGGCTGTTCGTGCACATCACGAGCCTGCTCGGCCCGCGCAACAAGGTCATGGTGATGGTGGGTTTGCTCGTCCGCTACGGCTTCCGCCTCTACCGGACGCCGGTGCCGATCGTGGGCGATGTACCCGCCATCCGCCCCTCGAAAGCCCAGCGCTTGCGCCGCCCGCCGGCGACGCCCGCCGCCCAGGCCGACGCCGCCGCCGTACCGATCGCGCCGCCGGCCTGACCGGTCGCCTCTCACACCCGGCGCCGAGTGCGCCGGTTCGCGCCGACTGCACCCCCTACACGCTGCGCGCAGGGGGCCATCGGGGTGACAACCAGCGCGCTCGGCGCCGTCAGTTCTCCTGTTCCCACGGGAGCGCGACGAGCGGAAGGGTCGATGTCGATCCCTCCGAACCGGCGCGCGAGGCCCGCGACGATGCGCGTCCATTCCTCGCGGTGTGTGACGGTGAGAGCCGTGTCGACGGTCGTCATGGCACGGAGGCTCCTTTTCGTGGCCGCCGAATATCGACGTCACCCAGACAACGAACGGCACGAGACCGATTCGACACCCGAAGCCGAGAACATTTCAAGATCCCCCGAGCTGTCGAACCTGGCCGACATGCGACACGACGACACGACCCCGGACGACACGCACGAGTGCGGCGAGCGAGAGCAGGTCCGAGGCATCCTCGGTCTCCTGCTCTCCCTGCCGGTGAGTGCGCTGGCCCGCCTGCAAGCCTGATCTCCGGTCACGCGGCCTGGTTCGAGCGGGCGTCAGACCCCGGCGAGGACCGCCTCCAGGCGCGCGTACGACGTCTCCATGCCCTCGGTCATGCCGGTCGCGAGGATCATGTCGCGCATGTCCTTATCGGCATATTCGATAACGAGCGTCAGCAGCGTCGCGCCGTCCTCTTCGTACAGCTGCAGGTCATTGAGGGTACCGGGGGCATCCATCCCGATCATCCGCTCGGTCGTCACGGCACGCCACGTCGGCTCGCTCAGTACGGTTTCGCCCTCGAAGCCGAAGCGCGTGGATTCGTCGTCGCCCTGCTGCCACATGTAGCGGTAGGTCTCGCCGAGCTTGCACTCGACCATCTGCCAGCCGTCCGGCCCGAGCAGCCACTGCTGCATGAGCTCCGGCTCGTGGTGCGCACGCCACACGAGCTCGCGCGGCCCCTCGATGAGCCGCGTGATGCGCACGTGCTGGTCGTCGAGCAATTCGGTGCGGGTGCCCTTGCCCTGCGCGTATTCCCGGAGGGACAGCAGGACAGCGTCGAGCTGGTTCATCGCCATGCGCGAGCCTTCGATGGCGCCCATCGCGACGACCTGTTCGAGGGCCTCCGCCGACGTGAAGTAGGTGACATTCGTCAGGCGGGAGCCGGCATCCGTCGCGTCGAAGGCGAAGGTCATGCGCATCGCCGGGAACGCTTCCATCGGATTGCCGTCGGGGTCGACGAACGAGTCGAGCACGTCGAAGCCGGTGCCGTCTGTCACCGAGAGCACCTCCCACGCACCGCGGGACGATTCACCCTGCGGACTCGTCATCGCGTAGTCGACGCGGCCGCCGGGGCGCAGGTCGAACGCGGTGAAACGCGCCGGCCATCCGGGAGGTCCCCAGAAGCGCTCGAGCTGGCGCGGGTCGGTGAATGCCGACCAGAGGCGACTCACCGGCGCCGCGAAGTCGGCGGTGAGGGTCATGGTGAGGTTTTCGGCATCGGTCGAGATATCGGTGACGGGCATGTCAGTCTCCAGTCGTGGATGGTGCGAGTGGCGGATCAGCGAGCAACGCGTCGAGGCGATCGATGCGCTGACGCCAGAGGTCTTCGTAGCGGGCGAGAAGTGCCCGGGCGCGGGCGATCATGGTCGGGTCTGCACGGACGAGGCGCTCGCGCCCCTCGGCCCGCTTGATGATGAGGTGCGCCGCCTCGAGCACGGCGACGTGCTTCTGGACAGCCGCGAACGACATGTCGTACTCTGCCGCGAGAGCGGAAACGGACTGCTCGTCCACGAGCGTGCGGCGCACGATATCGCGTCGCGTCGCGGCGGCGAGAGCGTGAAAGAGACGGTCTGTGTCGTCATCGCTCAGCTCGGTGTTCTGTGGGAATCTTTCTACAACCATTTGGTTGCACGTTAAGACCATGGATGCCGGTTGTCAACCCCCGCGCCTGTCGGGAACGCGTTTGCGTGACACAACGGCTCTTTACGTGACATACGGCATGAGCTCGATGACATGGAATGTCACTTGCTCCGCGAGTCGCGCGCGTCGCCCGCCTCTCCGCATATAGACCGGTGCCAGGAGGTCCCGGTGCGTCCAGTCGAAACTGCGAAGCAGATCACGGTGCGGCGTCGCTCGCCGTACACGGAGACCCACTGGATGCCCCGCTCGATCGATGACACGGTCCGATCCCCCGTTCGCCAGGACTACGCGATCGTCACACGAGACGTTGGAGAGCGGGACTGGGCGTCGATTGATCCAATGCGTGTCCGCACATCGAAGGGTGTCCGGCATCGCTTCACCAACTCGATGTACTTCTGGCAGCGGACGCGTAGCCATGTCTGGTGCGAGTCTCAGGAGGAGCGCTGGGAGTTGCTATGGCTCGACTTCGGTGCACAGGTGGAGCGCCTGTGGGCGCAGCCGATGGCGATCGCCTTTGGGCACGGTTCGCGCCTTGCGGGGTATTCGCACGTCCCCGACTTCCTGGCTCAGTTCACAGACGGCAGCTACGGGCTGTTCGATGTCCGCCCAGAGGAACGTCTGAAGCTCGCGACGCGTCTACAGTTCGACGAAACCGCTAAGACCTGCGAGACGCTCGGCTGGCACTACCGAGTGCTCACCGGTCACGACACGCTTGCGACGCGGAACCTCGACCTGCTCGTCTCTGCCGCCCGGCGCGGCGCCAGCGTCGACGCCATCGCCGACCAGTACTCAGTCACGGTGGAGATGGCTCGGTTCCGGTACAACACAACGGGCGTCGGTAAGCAGGTCGCCATGACACGTTCACGCTGACACCGGACGCGCAGCCGCACCACGAAAGCGAACGCACTGCCGCACGCTCGCGGCAGGGTACTTGCGCTACAGCGTCAGACAGGCGTCTGCGCCCGCCCTACGCGAAACACGGGGTTGGCAACGAGACAGCCAATGTCATGAATGCGCGAAGTGGCGTGTTGACACCTGCCGCCGTCAGTCGTCGAGGTCACCTTCACCCAGCTCGGCGTCGATGTCGATCGGCAACGCAGGGACCGAGGCCACGCCGCCCTGGGTCTGGAGCTTGCTCTTGATGCGAGCGATGAGCATGTCTCGTCGGGAGTCGAAGAACGCGAGGAAGTCGCCGACGTCGTGCGGTAGCGAGTTCGGCAGTGCGTTGGCTTTGAGAAATGCAGCGTACTCGTCGGCGCCGGGATAGTGGTCGACGAGCCATGTGTCGGGTGCGGCATCGGACTTGCCGATGTTCTCGGGCCCGGGAAGCAGTTCCAGGTTCGGGAGAAGATCCCGTTTCCCCACGAAGTCGTCGATGGCAGCATCGCTGAGTCGACGGGTGCCGTCCGCACTCTTGAGCGCTCTTAGTGTGCGCTGATCGAGTTGAGCCTTCGGGAAGATGTGGTCTACGTGGTACTGCATTCGCGTGTCGACGTGATCGAACAGTGTGGCCAGGACGGCCCAGGTGCGGCCTCCGCCGTATGCGAGTCCAAGGATGTCCTCGATGAGGGCGTCGTTGACGTCGAGCGACTTGCCGCGACGTGCCATCGCTCGCTCAATCGGAACAAGCGGGAATGCCTCTTCGCCCTCCAGTCGGATGATGTCCCGCAGGTCGCGCAGGAGCGTGTCCAGGCCTGACCCCCAGACGCCGCGGGCGATGAGGGAACGTAGCACCCATGATCGGAGCGCAGCGCGGTCCTCGCGGTCGTGCTTCTTGTCTGACCCGCGGTACGTCGGCGGGAGACCGCGGCGGTGCACGTAGTACGCGACGGGAATGAGCACGCTGTCTGCCGTCAAGGTGCCGCCGGAGAGACCGAAGTCGGCGAGGAGTTCGGCGGCGATGCGTAGCGAGATGCTGATTTCGTCCCACTTGGACTCGAGCGTCGCCATGTTGGCAGCTGTGAAGTTCTTGACCTTGAAGCCGACGTCTCCGACGTCGGCGAGCACGAGACCCGATTTCAGGACGGTGTCCTGTGAGAAGTCGAAACCTTGGCCGGTGGTGTTGAGCGCGTCCACGAGGTCGTGGACTGCTGCTCGCGCGTCCTTCTCCTTCCACTGCGCAGTCGCGATCGACATCAGGAGATCGCTGTAGGAGAGGACTGTGCCTCCCGAGTTGACGCGAACGAAGATGTCGAGGACCCGCTCGATGTCCTGATCGGTCTCCTCGTAGAAGTGGAGGCTCTGATTGTGATGCACCTCCTGCCAGAGAAGGCTGATCATCTCGACTGCTTTTGCATTGTTGCCGACGCCGTACTTCACCGGGATCTGCGCCATCTGGAAGGCCTCGCCGGCTTCGAAGATGTCGCTGATCGGGAACCACTTCTTGGTTTCGTCAGCTGCGGCCTGCTCGATCTGTTCCTTCGTGAGGAACGCGAGGTGATACTTCAACCCGGCCTCGTTCTCCGGCGCTTCGCCGAGGAGGTTCAGGTGAAGCCGCCGCTCGGGATACGACCATGCCTTGTTCGCCCACGCACGCGGGTTCCGGTACGCATAGGTGCCCCGAAGGCCGATGTTCAGCGAAGTGAGGCGTTGCTGGCCGTCGAGTACCGCGATCACCTCGCGATCGGTCGGGATGTCGACGACCGGGTTGTGCTTCTTGTCGTAGCCGCTGTAGTCCCTCATGAACCCGTAGAACTTGAACGAGCTCACCGTCTCCGGGAGCACCTTCCAGGACAGAAAGCTGCCGACCGGGTAGCCACGCAGTACCGAGTCGAAGATCTTGATCACCTGCGACGGCTTCCACACGTACTCACGCTGGATCGCCGGCAGGATCAGCTCGTTCTTCTGGATCAGCTTCAGCGCCGTCGCAATGGTCATCGGTTCTTTGTGGCCCACGTTGGAACCCTACCGACGAGGACGGACGCCCTCACAACGAACGCCCCGCGATGTAGACCTGGTTCAGACGCGGTTCAGGTCTGGAAGGTACTCGCTTCTGAGACGCCGCTCGAGCTCATCTGCTGCGGTCACTGAAGGAACCTCGAGCCACGACAGGTCGCAACCAAGCAGCCAGTCGCGGATCGCAGCCGCTTGCTCTGCGGTGACTTTCTGACGGGCTGGCCCGCTCGTGATGTTCGGCGGAATGCTGAAGAGCAACCAACACACGTTCCGACGAAGCGAAGAGCCAGCGAGGCTAACACCGCCCCCGAGGTGCTTGCCCCACGCACGGCCTCGTAGGCTCGCGGACATGCCGACGTACACCGGTCGCCCGTCTCTCTGCCAGAGGTAGACCCCCGGAGCATCCGGCAACTCGGCGCGGCCCAGCTCACGTGCGGGAACTGTCGGTGCGGCGAGCAGTGTCGTCCACTCCCCGGTGGACGGCGGGTGGAAGTCCTGGTGCAGTTCTCTCAACGCAGCATCCGTGGGACGAGCGCTGCTAAGCGAAGTATCCGCTGACGCCGAGGACGAAGGTTGGGCAGGAATCGCCGAATAGGTTCGCTGAGAACGTGACGGTTCCGCCGTCCGGGATCTCATCGGTCTGCTCAGCGAAGGTGATCATGCTGGATAGGAGGGTGTCACCCTCGAAGCAATACACCTCGACGCTGTACGGGCCCGTCGTCTCGGCCCCCGTCTCGTTCGTCGCGCCGCCCACGATGGAGTCGCCGGACACGTTTGCCTCGGTTACGGTCAGCGGCGCGGTGTTGTAGGGGCTGGTGTCGGCAGCGCTCGTGCTCACCTGAAACTCGTACTCGGCATCGGCCGGGATGGCGTCGGCGTTGTCGAAGTAGATGTAGGAAAGGCCCGCCTCGCCCGGCTGAAGCTGAGCCGGCGTCGTGCCCTGGCTGCTTCCGGTCGCCGCGATGGATCCGCCGCTGCGTGCGGTTGCGGTCCAGTCGACGTGCGAGATGCTTTCGCTCGTGTTGTTGCGGAACGCGAAGATCAGCGTTCCGCTGGCCGAGTCGAGTGGGCCGATTTGCACCACCGAGACCTCGTCGGGCTCTCCCGCGTCGAGGTTGGGCTGTGCCGTGCCGCCGAGGTAGCCGCTGGCGTTGAACGGCAAGGGCTCGACCTCTGTAGCCGCCGGCTCTTCGGCGGGCGCCGAGGTTACTGTGTCGGGCTCAACCGCCGCCGGCTCACTCGATGAGCCGCACGCGGTGAGCAGAAGCGTCGCGGCGATAATCGCCGCCAATCCCCCAGTAGTTCGCATGAACCCCACGCTATCGGTTGGCTCAGACGTCGCCTGGCGTGGAGGGATCTGGTCTGCGACTCAGCTGGAGAACGATCAGCGGCGGGATGCGCGCGATGCTGAGGAGCGTCGCCGGGCGCCCATAGTATCCAAAGCATGAAGCACAGAGCCCTCGCCCCATTCGTGATCGTCGCGTTCCTGCTGACCGGCTGCTCGAGCAGCCCGGGAACCTCGGCTACTGAGAGCAGCGGGGGTGGCAGCACCGCCTCGGCGCCTGCCGAGGAACAGGCTCCTCCGGCCGAGCCGCTGAATCTCGCAGGCGACTGGAAGCAGACGAACTCGAACTCGGCAGACTCATACCAGGCCGCTACGATCGCCGGCGACCTCATCACGGTCAACTGGGTCAATGAGACGGACTCCACGACGGCGCTGTATTGGGTCGGCACGTACGAGTCGCCCACGGATGCTGTCGAGACATTCACATGGCTATCCGCTGGCGACGTTGCACAGATGGAGACCGGGCTGCTGGCTTCAGGAGACGACTCGAAGAAGTTCACCTACGAGGACGGGAAGCTGAAGTACGAACTGACCGCGATGGGCGTGACGATGACCGTAGAGATGGAGAAGCAGTAGCTCACCCGGAGCGACCGCGACTGATGGTCGACGACATAGTGGCGCACGCGAGCGATAGCGGCGTTCAGCGCGCCGCCGAGGCCGTGATGATGCAGATACTCTCGGAGCAACTCGGCGTCGTGCTCGCTCCGGCGACGATCCGCCTGAACGATGGAACGCGAGTCGAGCTCGACGGCGCTGACGCCGAAAGGACAGTGCTCGTGGAGTCGTGGGCGCGGTTGGGTATCCCCAAGCCAGCGCACCACAAGAAGGTGCTGACAGATGCGCTCAAGCTCTCCTGGATCGCTGGGCACATCCAGCCACGCCCGGCACGCCTGCTGCTCCTGATGGCCGATCAGGCTGCCGCGCAGCCGTTCACCGGCGGTGCAGGCTGGGGTGCTCGTGCGATCGCCGATTTCGGCGTAGAGGTCGTCGTGGTTGAGTTGCCTTCGGAGCTGGTGGCATCGATTACGGCTACGCAGGCGAGGCAGTTCCGATGACCCTGTCGTGGGTGTCTCGAACACGGCGCACTCGGGAGGAAGCCGTGCTGCGCCTCAGAGGCGACGAGATCGACAACCGGACAGCCGCGCTGGCGCGTCGGAGCGGTGCACCATACTTCTGTCATGGCTCAATCGCTCTTTATCGAAGGTGGCAGGATCTAGCGTGGCATCGAAGGTGAAGGTGCAGGAGATTGCCGTCTTCGGCGAAAGCGGAAGCGGAAAGACCGTTCTACTCTCGTCGTTTTACGGTGCGACACAAGAACCCTCATTCGGAGACGAGAATTCGTTTCGTGTGCTCGCGGACGACACGTCCCAGGGTCACAGTCTGCGGCAGAACTACTTGCGGATGAGCGAGAAGGGGGAAGCCCCACGGCAAACAGTCTTTCAAGCGAAGCCCTACTCCTTCATCGTGAAACCGAAGGAGAACGACGCCCCAAACGCGGCGAAGGCCACCAAGTTGGGCCTGGTCTGGCATGACTACCCCGGCGAATGGTTCACGCAGGAGCCGGGCACGGATGAAGAGGCGTCTCGCCGGATCGAGACGTTCAGGAACCTTCTGAAGTCGGACGTCGCACTCCTCCTCGTCGACGGGCAGAAGCTGATCGACTTTGCGGGCGAGGAGGAAAAGTACCTCAAGTCCCTGTTCTGGGGGATCCGCGAAGGACTGGAGAAGCTCAAGGAGGACATCCTCGTCGATGGGACCCCATTGGCGCGGTTTCCTCGCATCTGGCTCGTCGCGCTGTCAAAGGCTGATCTGCATCCCGCCCTCGACGTGCACGGATTTGAGAACCTAATCATCCAGAACGCCGCCGGTGATCTCGCGGCCCTGCACGAGACGGTCAAGGGTTTCGTGCAGGTTCCCGAAGCCCTGTCTATGGGAGAAGACTTCATTCTGTTGTCGTCAGCGAGATTCGAGCCCGGCAGAATCGAGGTCACAAAGCGGGTTGGCCTCGACCTCGTGCTGCCGGTGGCGATCTTGCTTCCGCTTGAGCGGGTGGCCCAATGGGCAGACAGGTTCAACGTCCCGATCAAGATGCTGGGTGGGCTGGTGAACCGCGCTGATGACATTGCGAAGGTGCTCACTGTCACGGTCGCACCAGCCGTTGCAAGACTCGTCGCCAAGATTCCGTACGTTGGGACAATTCTTGCCCCTGGCACCATTCCTGCCATCACGTTGGCGGTCAAACTGGGGACGGACAAGCTTGAGGAGCTCCATGCTCAGTCGCTGGCACACAAGGACTATCTCACCGCCACCGTCACAAAGTTTCGGCTTGACCTCGATCGCGGTGTCCAGGAACGTGTCCTGGCGAAGAGCCAGTGGTAGCTCTTATTTGGGCGACTAGAGGGCGATCCTGGGGCTTTCGATTCTTGCTCGACGGTGGGCAACCAGACCCATTGTCGGCGTACGACAGCGCTTTCGTCGGAGCAGAGAACGAAGCGACGCTTTGCCGCCGCAGCGGCAAACAGTTGGCGCTGCGCTTTCCCGATCCACTCGGCCGAACGGACGCCGCAGGTCGGATCATTCCTCATGATTTCGTTCTCACTGGACACGTGATCAACGCGATCAACACTGTTGCCGACGGTATCCAGACAATCTGGCCTCTGGTCGCCGGCGTGTACGCAGAGGTGTGGGAGGACGAGAAACCGCCGTCAGTCGCGGCCATCCAAGCGTCAATGATTCGTCACGAACGGGCTTGACGCCGGACACCCGACCGAACTCGTCCTAGCGATCCGCCAAGCCAGCACGAGCGTCAAGCGGGAAAGTGTCACGACAAAGACGCCCCGCGCGCACCCGAAGCCCCGGGGAGACGTGACATCCAGTGTCATCTCGCCGCGTTCCCGACACACGCCTGTCGGGAACGCGTTGCGACGACACAGACCCGCTTTGAGTGACACAAGCACTCAGAGACACGACATCGAGTGTCACGACCCGCCGAGGACGACGCGCCACCTTCCGGAGGATCTCGAGGTCAGCTGGTCGTGGTCGAGGACTTCAGCGTCCCCATCTATCCCGGCCTGGCGCCGCTCGGCGAGATCAACCGAGGTGGAGAAAAGCCGGCGCACGTCGTGATCGAGGGCGAGAACTACGATGCGCTGGAGACGCTGCATCTACGTCGACCCGCCGTACAACACCGGCGCGAATGACTCGCCCTGCTGGGCGGGGACGAGGCATCCGCCCGGATGGGCGTGGAGATCGTCACCTGCGCCCGGTTGCTCAAGTTCCTCGAACGGGTCACCCACGGCAGAGGTGACGGATACCGGTGTTCCTCGCCCGCAACCCGGGCGCGTTGGTCACGCGCCAGACGCTGCTCAAGGAAATCTGCGGCCGATCCCGCGACCCCGAGGCACGTGCTGACCGAATCCGGCAGGGGCTACCGGCTGTTGATCGACTGACGCCCGATCGCGGCATCCTTCATCCGGC
>NZ_JAODOR010000010.1 GCF_025398275.1 Microbacterium memoriense
ATGCTCCCGAAGGTCGCTAGCCGCCCGAACGCCCGCTAGTCGGTCCTCCTACGCGACAGTCGGCGTCCCGTGATACCGACCCATGTCGACCACTGGGTGGCAGCCCTTAATGGCGCGTGGTGAACTCGAGTCGAATGTAGGCGAGGTCGTCGCGAGGGAGCACTGCTGTGAGGATCCCCCCGGTGGGCAGTTCTGCTCCTACGCAGTAGACGAACGGGTCGGTGTCGATCTCCGCCCCGATGACGTCGGAACCATCGATCCTCACGCTGATGCCGTGGCGAACGGCTCGTTCGGTTACATCGGGCGCCGGCGCATCCCAGAGGTTGCCCTCGAGTCCACGCTGCTGTCGATACCAGTTGGTCAGGATGTAGTTGGTGTGCTGCGCAAGCACGACGGTCAGCGTGGTGTGCTCGTACGACTCGCGGAACCAGGTTGTCTTCACCGCCTCGGCCAGTTGCGGGTACCGCATCTGCTCGACCTGCTCGATGAGCCACTGCGGCCGAGGCCATGGTGGCACCTCCTCGATCGCCGCTCGGGTCTGTTCGTCGAGCTCAGCCAGGTTGAGTGGGTCCGAACGATCGGAGGGGTTGCGCCAGAGGGTGTAGCTGAGACTTGTTGACATCTCGAAGTACCCGGCACCGTCCTGACCGCCGCCAACTCCCGCGTTCGTCTCCTGAAGTGAGGGTTGCGGAGCGAGGCCGACCACCGCAACCGGCATCAGCCTCACCTGATCTGTCTGCTCGACTCGCGGATCCGGCGCGTCCTCAGGAAGAACTTCAGCAAACCTCATCACCCGATTCTGGACGGGCGCCTAGTAATGAGCAACAGACGGTTGCAGATGACCCCCGCCAGTCGGTGGTTCACCGGACGGCAGTGCGCTCCTTGACGAGGAGTGCCAGCACAAACACACCAACCGCGACGAGAGTCACGACCGCCGAGACGGCCATCACGGTTGCGTCGACGGGGAGCATCGCGCATCCCGCCGAGGTGTCCTCGTAGTCGCAACTGCGCCACGGCTGGAAGAAGTAGACGACGGTGACTATCGCCCCAACGAGTGCGACAAGCGCGCTCCCGGTAAGCAACCGCCCGCGCACCTTTTGCTCCATGGTCCGAGACTACGACGAACCATCCCACAGTGCCCGCAACTCGGTCCTGGATGAGGCCGGATCAGGGCTCTTATCGCGCAGTCGGGACCCGGCAGCGGTCAGGCACGCTAGCGCAGGATGCGGATGTCGCCAGTGTTGCACAGAACAATGATCTGATCGCCGATCTGCACGACGTGCCACCCCTCGTCATCAACTCGTTCTAAGACCTCTTCGAGGGACGCATATTTGTTGATGTCGTGGATGCTTCGCCGAACCACGCCGCCCGCGTGGGCCTGCTGAGCGCTGAACATCTGGTCGATCCATGAAGCCATGGGGTCAGGATGCCATGCGGTCCGCGATCGCCGGGTTTGACACGCCCTCGTGTCCGAGGGTGACGGCGCTGCCTCATATACGACGAGCGCTCCCAAGCCGGTCCCCACCCGAACACACCAGCGTCCGCTGCTTTGTACCTATTTTCGGCCGACCCAGACGTTCTCGGAGATCATTTCGCGATCTTCCCCGCCTCGATAGTTGATCTCGGCCTGAACATGAGCGGTGTTGCTGATCGGGACGGACACATAGTCCCCCGGCCCACAATGCGTGCTCTGCCAAACGTCATCGAGAACGAGCGAAAGGCAAAGCGTCTCACTGTCGTCAGATGCGCGCGCGAGATAAACGTCGTACTCATCTGCCATTCCGACGTAACGAAGAGTCGCGACGTCGATCTTGTCGGCGGACCCGTCGACGACAGAATCTGGCCGATCCGCTGCAGTCTGCTCCCGCGCAAACTCGGCCGGAGGCGAGCACGATGTCAACAGCAGTACGGTCGCGACCAGGGTCGATGCCAGCAAGCGTCGTGAACTCATAAGCCGAAATGTACATGGCTACCCGCCGAAGATCACGAGGGTTCCTGCGCTCTCGCGACCCTCCGCGGCCATGTTTCGTAGCCGTGAAAATGAGAATGGCTCGCTCAAAGAGCGAACCAAGGCGTTTCATCCCGTCGACCGCGGTCCAGGACGAAGTTAGCCCGCGCCTGCCCGCGAGCCGGTCGTTCAGCGACCTGGAGACAAGCGGCATCTCGCTCGCCTCTATCGCAGCGGTGAGGTCGGCCGCGACTTCGTCGGCCGCGGCGTTGTCGTGCGTTACCCATACCGCCGTGTAGAGCCTCGCGGATGCAGACCCGCGTTGGCGAATGCGCACGATGGCGCAGGTGCCGCACCGAGGTCTCCGATCACAGCAGGCTGACTTGACACGTCTACCTGGCGGTCCACGGCGCCCGTCCCGGTTTGGAGAAGCACAGCGTCTACGATCGCCGCCGAACAGCGCTCGTCGACGATCGGTGCAGCGTAGCTCGCGATTGAGCAGGTGAGCGCTCCGAACGTCAACACGACTGCTGCGACCCGACGCCATTGCAGGCGGGTCCGTCTCATGAATCGGAACGTACCTTATGCGGCGCAGGCCGGCGTGATTCGGGAGGTCAGGCCGGGATCAGGCGCTCGACGCGTGCGAGGTCCGCGTCATGCTCGTCGTGCTCGAGTTCGATGTCGAAGTCGTTCTGGATGTTGAGCCAGTAGCGCTCCGAGAGCCCGAACGCACGAGAAAGCCGTAGTGCGGTATCGGTGGTGATCCGCCGCTTGCCGCGGATGATCTCGCTGAGCCTGGTCTGCGGCAGGCCGGTCGCCTGCGCGAGGCGGTAGGCCGTGATCCCTAGCGGCTCGAGGAACTCGGTCTGGAGAATCTCACCCGGGGTGATCGGGTCGTGTGCCTTCGTCATCGGTGGTCCCTCCTCAGTGGTAGTCGACGATCTGGACGTCGGCCGGGCCGGCCGACGTCCAGACGAAGCAGATGCGGTACTGGTCGTTGATACGAATCGAGTGCTGTCCGTCGCGGTCGCCAGCCAGCTTCTCGAGCCGGTTGCCCGGCGGGATGCGCAGGTCGTTGATTGTCTCGGCGGCGTTGAGTAGGCGGAGCTTCTTCTGTGCCGCGCGTTGCAGTTCCTGCCCGAATTGCCGGACATGCTCGCGCGCCCAGACTTTGCGCGTCGCCTCGTCCGCGAGAGACTGGATCACTCCACCATGATAACGCGAGCCGATAGTATCGGCAAGCGTCAGTGGGTGAACGGGCGCGCGGTGACGGGTCCCCTCGTCGCGGCGGGGTCCCTGTCGGCGACGCTCCTGCAAGAGCCTGGCCATCGTCTCGAATACCCCGCCCGGGCGAGTGCGCGATCGCGGGAGGACCAACGGGCGCCGATCACGACGCTCCAGTGCACACATAGGTGCACACATCCCGGTGCACACATCCGCTCTGATCGGACTTTGGTAGACAGCCGGTCGCGACGAAAGGCCGCGGATTCACGCGGAAGTCACTCGACATCGCCGCGGACAGCGAATCAGACGCTGACCAGGCCGAATCAGACGGCGACAGCACCTTGGAAAACACGAAAACCCGCGGGTTTTCGTTTGCACTGTCTCAACACAGTGTGCGCCCGAAGGGACTCGAACCCCTAACCTTCTGATCCGTAGACCGAACGGTAGACGCGGGGATCCCCGTCGTTCTGCGGGTTCAGGGGCGTGAGGAACGAACTGGTGACAACTGATCGTTAGTGCCGGGAGGTGCTAGCGGGAAGGATGTCATCATGCCCGGTCCCGATCCCCAAGAGTTCCGCGAGGACGTCGTCGCGGTTGCAAGACGCCGTGAGAGCGGCGTCACCATCAAGCAGGTCGCCACTGACTTCGGTGTCAGCGAAGCGACGTTGCAGAACTGGCTCCGTCAAGCCGATGTCGAGGAGGGCAACCGACCCGGTGAGACCGCCGCGGATGCTGCCGAGGCACGCGAGCTGAAGAAGCGGATCCGTTTGCTCGAGCAGGAAAACGAAGTGCTCCGAAAGGCGGCGGCGTATCTGTCCCAGGCGAATCTGAAACTCGGTGGCTCCCCAAAATGACGTACCCGCTCGTATCTGAGCTCGCCGACGCGGGAATTCCCGTGACGGTGTCGTGCCGGGTTCTCAAGCTCGCAAGACAGCCCTACTACCGGTGGCGCAACGCTCCAGTCCGAGACGCGGACCTCCTCCGCGCGCACCGCATCAACGCATTGCGTGATGCCCACGATGACGACCCCACATTCGGATACCGATACCTGGCAGATGAGGCGCGGCGGGCCGGCTGGCGGATGAGCCGGCGCACGGCGTGGAAGCTGTGCTCGCAGGCGGGGATCCTCTCGTCCGCGCAACGCCGCCGGCGGGGAAAGGGTAAGAAGGCCGGCCCGCCGGTGTTCGATGACCATGTCAAACGACAATTCCGTGCCGACGCCCCGAACCGGGTTCGGCTCACGGATATCACGGAGCATTGGACGAGCGAAGGCAAGCTCTACTGTTGCGCGATCAAAGACGTTCACTCGAACCGGATCGTCGGGTACTCGATCTCGGGTCGGATGACCGCGAAGCTCGCCGTCGACGCGCTCCGCAACGCCGTCACCCGCCGCGGTGACGTCGCCGGATGCATCCTGCACGCCGATCGGGGCAGCCAGTTCCGTAGCCGCGCGATGGCCCGCGAGCTGCGCCGTCACGACATGGTCGGATCGATGGGTCGCGTCGGCGCGGCCGGAGACAACGCGGCTATGGAGAGCTTCTGGTCTCTCGTCCAAACGAACGTGCTCAACCAGCAGCGATGGGAGACCCGGCAGGAGCTGCGACTCGCGATCGTGGCCTGGATCGAGCGGAAGTATCACCGGCAGCGAGCCCAGGACGCCCTCGGCGGCTTGACGCCGATCGAGTTCGAAGCGAAGCTAACCGAACAGCCGCTCACCCTCGCGGCCTAAACCACACCTGTCACCGATTCGTTCCTCACGCCCTTGCAATCGCAGGTCCCGTCGGCGGTGCGGTCGGTGCGGGCATCTGCGCCGTCGCTGGTGTCGGTCTGGTGCTCAATGCGTCGAATGCTTACAACGCCGGCCGCTGCCTTGAATGGTGGATCCAGTTCGTCCCCCTCGGATTCGGAGTAGCCTTCCAGTGGTACGGGACCTACGCCGGAGGCTACTGCAGATGACGAACACGGTGAACGTGCGGCAACCACTCGCTGATTGGCGCTGGTGGGCAGGGTTCGCCGCTCTTGTGGTCGTCGCGTTCCTCGGCGGCTGGGGATTGTTCCGGCTGGGCTTCGACTCGGGCGCCGCCGGGCTGATCGCCTCAGCGCCCCTGCTTGTGTTCGCGATGCTCACGATTGTGTGGCGCCGACGAGCGTTGAGCTCAGTCCCGCGCCGACGCAGCAGCTGAACGAACGGATCGCATGCCCCGTCCTTGAGCGGCGACGCTCAGGGACGGGGCATCTACCGTCAACTGCTTGCGACTACGGGACACGCATCAGTCCGCGGCGTCGTCGACCAGTTGAGCATCGCTGCACCGCAGGTGCAGCCATGTAGCGCATGCGAACCCCGGCGAAAATGTGCCGGCAGCAGCGGTGTGCCGGTCCCGACGTAGATGGTGACCCCTTGAAGCAGCTCCCCGGTCGATGCCTCATCCCTAAACGAGCATCACGCGTAAGCGGGTGTTAGCGCTCGTCGCGGATCCTTGAACGGATGCACCTGGCCGTGTGGTGCTGGCGGGCCCCGGCGCGTCCGGGAGAGGTCGCGAAGGATGTTCGGAGACCCCACCGGCCAGGCGAAATCACAGGAGCGCGGCTAGTCGCTTCTTGCCGACGTTCTGTTGGACGACCCAGGCAATGTCGGCATCGGTGGTGTCAAGAGCACGGAAGGCTCGGAGTCCTTCAGCGGGCGAGGCGGCCACCGCGATGCTCCAGCAATAGCCCAGCGCTTGGCGCAGAGCGCGTGCACCCGACGCTCGACGCTGCTGGGGAACAAGCTCGGCGTAGTGCGCGGTGACACGACCACACACCCTGAGCGCTGCAGCCGCAGTCGCTTCCGAGTGGAGCAGCCGGGGCTCGCAGATGGAGGCGACCGCAGCGCGCTGCACGAGTGGCCCCTCGTCGTTTGCCCACGCCCGCGTGATCTCAATGATCGCGTCGGGGCTGACGCTTCCTAACACTTGGACGCCTAGCGCGACTCCTTCTCTTACCCGCCATCGGGCATCCGCGGCGAGACGGCGGGCGCGTGCCTCGCAGGTCGGATCTTCGCCCCGTCGGGCGAGGATGGCGGCGGCGCACATCGCGGTGTATTCGCCGCCATCTGCGATGAGCAGATCGACAATCTGCAGGCTCGCGTAACCGGCCACGGCAACAACGAGAGGGAGATTTGCGCGGGGTCCGGGGAGGCCCGAGTTCCGCACGAGAAAGGGAACCCAATCTCTCTCACCCAGGCTCTCGAACCCCACGGACCACGCGTCGGCGTCCACTGTGTGTCATAGCCGATCTCGAGCAAGGAGAGGCGAGGGCCACGCGCCGAGCGCGAGCACCCCCACAACAACCTGCGCCAGCCCTGAAGCAAAGAACACCCCGTGTAAAGGGGACCAGACGAGCATCATCGCGATCTCTGCAAAAATCCACGTCATCATGACCAGCCCGGCAGCAACGCTCATCCCGGGGGCAAGTCGAAAGTGCCCGTGCAACGCGAAAAGCGCCAGCGCCTGGGTCCCCCCGACGACGACCCCCAGGAGTAAGCCCGGCCAAAGGAAACTGTCGAACGGAGTACCGTTCAGCCACTGTGCTGGGATCCCCATCCCCTCGAAGGCGACCAGACCCACCGCCCCGACCATCGCCGAGAGGAGGTTGAACCACGCCGAGACATTCAGAAAGAAGCGGAGCAATCGGTGCCCGGAACCGCGCATGAAACCGACCGTACGCCTCCCTATAGCAGGAACGCTCCCCCACGACCGTAAGTAATCGACATCACCGCCGGGCCCACGGCAAACCACCGTGAATTGTCCGGATAGCAACCCGTTGCGCCGCGTGTGTCACAGATTTGATCACGAGCCCGCGCCGCGTGGATGACGCTCGCTCGCGGAGTCGGGCGCCGCGATGCGCTCATGTCGGAGGAGCGAGCTCCCGAGCCCACGGCAAGTCCGCGCCCGCACGGGACACCGTGATCGCGGCCGAGGCGACGGCATCCTCACCCATCTGCCGCAGCATGGTGGCATCGAGGGTCGCGCTGCCGTGGATCAGAACCGAGTGGATGAGCGCCGCCATGAAGGTGTCACCGGCGCCGATCGTGTCGATCGTCCGGACGCGCACCGGCGGCACCTCGATCCGATGGTGCGGTGTGGCGAGGATCGCGCCATCGGCGCCGCGCGTGACGGCGACCATGCGCACACCGAGGGCCAGAACGTGATCGAGTACGTGGTCGGGAGTGAGGTCCGGGTACAACCATCCGGCATCTTCGTCGCTCATCTTCACGACCGTCGCGAGCTTTGCGGTCGTCTCGAACGCGGATACCGCGTCCGACCGCGACCCGAGCAAAGCGGGGCGGATGTTGGGGTCGAAGGTCACTTCGGCCGCCTCCGCAGAACGCAGAAGGTCGCGCACTGATTCTGCGCCCGGAGCGAGGAACGCGGCGACCGACCCGGTGTGCACGAGGGTCGGGGCCAGCCTGTCGATGGGCGCCAACCGACCCCAGGCGACGTCGAAGTCGTAGGCGGCCTGCCCGTCCGCTCCGATGCGCGCCACCGCGGTAGACGTCACCTCCGCACGGAAGGAATCGGCGAGGACGTGGACGCCGGACGCCTGCAAGTGCTCTCGGATCGCACGCCCGCGGTCATCGTCGGCCAGCTGTGTCAGGAGGCCGATGGACACTCCTCGGCGACCGAGCCCGAGTGCGACGTTTGCAGGGCTCCCGCCCGGGTGCTCGGTGCGGATGCCCGCTGTCTCGACGATGTCGACGAGGGCCTCACCGACGACGAGCACATCTACAGCGCCCGGAGAGCGCCCGTCACGCACGGCCCACCCGCGCCTCGCCCTCGACGCGCAGCTGCGTGAACGGCTCTGAGGGGAATACCTGCTCGGTGAGGGTCACCCGCCCGCCGTCGACGTAGATCTCGACGATCGTGGCGTCGACGACAACGAAGAGCTCGACCTCGGTGGTGTCAGCGCCGGGCAGCGGCGCGCGGTCGATCGACGGGAATGTCGGGTGGAAGTCCGTCGCCCCGCTTCGGGTCCGATCGCTGGTGATGCTGCGGTGATCGCCGTCGACGGTGATCGCGAGGTGCTCCTCCCCGCCGGCAGACAGGACGAGTGTCTGCCGATCGCCGGGAGCGCACGGTACGGTCACCGTGAACGAGGTGAGTGCCGAGGAATCTTGCGGGAGCACGGGACGCTGGTGGATGCGCGGGATGCCCTCCTCATCCGGGACGAGAGTGACCTCGCGTGCGAGCGACATCGCCGACCGCCACGGATGGGTGGGCGTCTCGTTCGCGTAGTCCCAGTTGCTCGCCCAGCCGATCATCAGCCGTCGTCCATCCGGCACATCGTTGAACGAGACGGCGGCGTAGTAGTCGCGACCGTAGTCCAGCCAGTCGTAGGTCGTCGGGTCGTCGGATTCGATGAGACGGTCTGCGGTGAAGGTGGTGCCGTCGAAGTCTCCGACGAAGTACTGGGTCCCCGACCCTCCGGCGATTCCGCCGGGGTTCATGCTGACGATGAGCACCCAGCGAGTGTCTTTGGTGCCCGCCACGGAGAGAGGGAAGAGGTCGGGGCATTCCCACACACCGTCGGTGGCGTGCGCAGGCCCGAAGTGCGATGCGCGGGTCCAGCTGATGAGATCGGGCGAGGTATAGATGACCACTCGACGCGCGACCGCTTCGACGGCGACCATCACCCAGTGTCCGTCGTCCGAGCCGTGCCAGAAGACCTTCGGGTCGCGGAACTCGCTCGAGCCGATATCCAGCACAGGATTGCCCTCGTAGCGGTTCCAGGTCTGACCCTCGTCGAGGCTGTAAGCCAGCGACTGGGATTGCGACGCGGGCTCATCATCGCGGGGCGGACGGGCACTGGTGTACACGGCGACGAACGCCGTCTGCCCGGGTCCGGCGAATCCTGCGGTGTTACGCACATCGACGACCGCACTCCCCGAGAAGGCCATCTCGTCCGCAGTGAACGGGATGGCGATGTCGTGTTCGGTCCACGCCACCAGATCGGTCGAGGTGGCGTGCCCCCAGGAGATGTTTCCCCAGGTGCTGCCGTGAGGATTGGTTTGGTAGAAGAGGTGGTACGTGCCCTCGTAGTAAAGGAGCCCGTTCGGGTCGTTCAGCCAGGTGTCGCGCGTGGTGAAGTGCGCGACGGGTCGATGGGAGACGGCGGTCGTCGGGGACGTAGTGATCACAAGTGTTCCTGGAGTCGGTGGTGGACGGTGACGTGCGGGTCGGCTCGCACGGACGATGGGGGCGGGCGCCGAGCGCCCGCCCCCATCGAGGCGTTACTCGCCGCCCTGCTGGAATCGGTCGTAGGCCTGCTGATAGGTGGCCACGACGTCGTCGATGCCCAGGCCCTGAAGCTGCGTCACGTACGAATCCCACTCGGCGTCGATATTGCCGTTGACGATCCAGGACGCGAACTTCTCTTTGACCAGCGTGTTGATGTCGGTGTTGGCGAAGGACACCTGGTCGAGTTCCTCGTTGGAGAGCATCACCGGCGGGTAGGCGTCGTTGGCCTGGAAGGGCGCATAGAACTCCGCTACGAGGTCCTGTCGTTCCTTGGCGCGCGGTTCGGGAGCGACCACGGTTTCGAAGTCTGCGGCGGTCGTGATCTTCGGTCCGCCCGGGGCGACGCGCTGACGGCGCTCCCCCTCGGATTCCCCGCCCGTCGCGGGGATCTGCACCAGGATGCCGTCGGCGTTCTCCTCGAGCGTGACGCCGATGGGGCCCCAGTTCGACTGCGCGGACATCACCGGGTCGAAGAGCCGGTCAGCCCACCGCATGGTCGCGACGGGATACTCGTTGGCCCGCGTGATCGCCATCGCGCCGCGGCTGATCTCCTGGTTGTTCGCGACGCTCGCGAGCCGCTCGCCGTCGGTTCCCTCGAGGATTCCGACCAGGGCGTAGTCGCCGACGCGGTCTTCACCCACCATCTCCTTGCCCTCCCACCAGATGAAGGAACCGAGGATCGGAGTGTCGGACTTCCCCTTGGCGAGGTAGGCGACGTCGTCCTGCGAGAACGACTCCGGATCGATCAGGCCGTCCGCGTACCACTCACCGAGCGCAGAGACGCCCGCCTTGTACCCGTCGGTGTTCGCGGTGAACTCGACCTTGTCGTCTCTCACGATGCGGTGATCGTTGTTCTCCGGCTGTCCACCGAGGGCGGCGATCAGGTCGTGCGGGTTGGCCGCGAACGAATCGGTACGGAACGACAGCGGGATCTCGTCCGCCGCGCCGTTGCCGTTCGGGTCTTGCGTCTTGAACGCCTCCAAGGCGTCGTGGTACTCGTCGATCGTCGTCGGCATCGGCAGACCGACGGCATCGAGCCACGCCGTGTTGATGAAGATGAAGTTGGGGTAGGGCAGAATTCCCAGCTCTTCCACGGAGGGCAGCGTGTAGATGTGGCCGTCGGAGGCGGTGATGGCCGCGCGGATGTCGGGGCGCTCCTCGAGAATCGCGGTCAACGTCGGCGCATACTCTTCGACCAGATCCTCGAGCGGAAGGAGGGTGCCGTTGGTACCGTTCTGCACCACCTCGGCATCCGAGAGCCCCGAGTTGAACAGCACATCCGGCAGATCCCCGCTGGCGAGCATGAGGTTCTTCTTCTCCGCGTAGACCTGATCGGGAAGGTTCTGCCACTCGATGGCGATATTGGTGTCTGCTTCCCACTGCTGCACGAGTTCCATCTCGGAGTAGTCGGGAGCAAGCGGCGCCTTGGAACCTCCGAAGGTCAGCGTCAGTGTCTCGTCGACGATCGGCAGTCCTTCTTCGTTGAAGCCGTAGTCCGCGGACTTGTCCTCGATGTCGGTTGCGCCCCCACCGGCGGAACAGCCGGCGAGGAGAAGTGCTCCGGTGAGCGTTGCAGTGGTGGCGATGACGAAACGGCGGTGTCTCATGATGTGACTTTCTTGTTGTGGTGGTGGTGGGAACGGGTCAGCTTTTGACGGCGCCGAGGAGCGCGCCCTTGGTGAAGTGCTTCTGCATGAACGGAAGGACGATGATCAGCGGGATCGTGGAGACGACGATCATTCCGTACTTGATCAGTTCGCCCAGCCGTTGCGCCGCGGCGTAGGAGTCGAGTGCTCCCGCGCCACCGGCGGCCGTGACCTCCGACTGGATCAGCACGTTCCGCAGCACGAGCTGGAGGGGATACATGGTCTCGTCGTTGAGGAAGATGAGCGCGTCGAAGAAGGCGTTCCAGTTCGCGACCAGGTGGATCATGATCATCAGGAAGATCAGTGGCTTCGACAGTGGCAGGACGATCTGGAAGAAGAACCGGAAGTCGTTCGCGCCGTCCAACTGCGCGGCCTCCCGCAACTCTTCCGGAACGTTGTTCTCAAAGAACGCGCGGGCGATGATCAGGTTCCAGACGCCGATCGCGCCGGGAAGGACGATCGCCCAGATCGTGTTCAGCATCCCCAGGTCACGGACGACGAGGTAGCGGGCGATCAGGCCACCGTCGATGAACATCGTGATTACGAACAGCAGCATGAAGAATGTGCGGCCGTAGAGGTCCTTCCGCGACAACGCATACGCCGCGCAGAGGATCGCCGCGACGCTGATCGCTGTGCCGACCACGGTGTACAGCACGGAGTTCCCGAACCCGCGGATGATCGTTTCATCGGCGAAGATCCGCGCGTATCCCTCGAGCGTGAAACCCTGCGGCCACAGCCAGACATTGCCGTTGAGGATCTCGGAGGGTTCGCTGACCGAGGCGATGACGATGAAGTACAGCGGATAGAGGATGGCGACGATCGCCACCAGCAGCATCCCGATCGCGAAGAAGTTGAAGACGGGATCGGCGGCGCGGTCGCGCCAGCTCCCCCGCTTCGTGCGGGGCGGGATGGGACGGGATGCCGGGGCATCGGCAGAGGGTGTCGCTTCGGCCGCGGGCGGCGCGGGAATCATCTGAGTCATGGCGTCATCACCAAAGTGTCGATTGTCCGGCCCGCTTGGCGACCCAGTTGAAGGTCAGCAGCAGGACGAGGTTGATCAGGGAATTGAACAGGCCGATAGCGGCCGAATAGCTGAACTGCGCTTGCTGGAGGCCGACCTTGTAGACGTAGGTCTGAATGACCTCCGACGTCGGAAGGTTCAGATCGGTCTGCATGAGCAGCACCTTCTCGAACCCGAGGTTGAACAGGTTTCCGATCGCCAGGATGAAGAGGATCGTGATGACCGGCATGATGCCCGGGATGTCGATGTGCCGGATGCGCTGCAGCTTGCTCGCCCCGTCGACGCGAGCCGCCTCATGGAGGGCGGGGTCGATCGCCGTCAACGCGGCCAGATACACGATCATCGAGAACCCGGCGGTCTGCCAAATGTCCGAGCCGATGTAGAGGGGGCGGAACCATTCCGGTGAACCCATGAAGAAGACGGGATCTCCGCCGAAGGCGACGATCGCGTTGTTGACGATGCCAGAGCGCGGCGAGAAGAGCAGGAAGATCATCCCGACCACGACCACGACGGAGATGAATGACGGTGAGTACAGCACGGTCTGTGTGAATTTCTTGAAGCGTTCGCTCTGCAGCTGGTTCACCACGAGGGCCAGGATGATCGGCACCGGGAAGGCGATCAACAGCCCGAGCGCGTTCACCGTGAGGGTGTTCGCGATGAGACGTTCGAACTGGAACGAGTTGACGAAGCGAACGAAGTTGTCGAGCCCCACCCACGGGCTGCCCGCGAAGCCCAGGGCCGGGTTGTAGTCACGGAACGCGATCTGCGCACCGTACATCGGCCAGTACTTGAAGATGACGACGTAGATGACCGCAGGGGCTAGTAATACGTATAACTGCCACGAGTGGATCGCCCGGCGGACGTGCGAACGGAACCCGCGTCGTCGGCGGGGCGGCACTGACCGCGTAGGTCGGAGTGATGTTTCAGCGCTCATACATGCACCTTTGCATTCGCGACCGACCCGCGGGGGATCAGCCGACATTCGATGGGATAGGCCGTGGCGGCACGTTCGTCGCCAGCGAGGAGCAGCTCCACCGCCGTGCGGGCCATCTGCTCATAGGGGAGTTCGATGGTCGTGAGGCCGGGATCAAGATAGGGCGCCAGCATCTCGTGGTTGTCGAAACCGACGATCGAGCAGTCTTCCGGGACGCGAAGTCCCATCGATTCCAATGCGCGATAGGAGCCCCACGCCGTGCGGTCGTTACCGCAGAAGATGGCGGTCGGTCGGTCAGCGCCGGACAGGAGCTCCCGCGTGATCGCGAGGCCGTCCTCGACGATGCCGGTCCCGTAGCGCACGAGGGCGGGATTCTCGGCGATGCCGGCTTCGGCGAGCGCGCGCCGGTAGCCGGCCATCCGGCCGATCCCCGCGGGAAGGTCGCTGATCACGGGCTGGATGTTGATCATGGCGATGCGCGTATGGCCGGCGTCGATGAGCTGCCGCGTTGCGACGTAGCCACCCAACTCCTCGTCAGGGAACACGCTCGCCACCTTTCCCACGCGATCCTGCGCATTGACGACGACGCTGGGAATCGACTCGAGCCCCGCGGGAACGTCGAGCACGCGGTGGTACATGGAGGCATAGACGACGCCCTTCACGCGGTACGACAGCATCATGTCGATGGCTGCCGCCTCGAGCTCCGGATCGTTGAACGTGTCCACGCTCAGGATCACGTTCCCGGTCTCCCAGGCGAGCATCTGCGCACCCTTGAGGAGCTGACCGGCGAACGGTGAGCTCGCCACCTCGTCCGAGATGAACCCGATCATTCCGGACTCGCCGCTGCGGAGTGACTTAGCGAACGCGTTGGTGCGGTACCCGAGCTCCTGAACGGCATCCATCACCCGGTCACGCGTGGCGTCGGTGACCCGACTTCCACCCACGTTATTGAGGACGAGCGAAACCGTCGCCTGAGATACCCCGGCCCGATCGGCAACCTGCCACATCGTGACTTCCGTGCGAGCGCTGCGCGCCATTCCGCTCACCTCCTCGTGAGTTGGTTATTCGTATGACTGGACTGTAGACCCGCGCCGAGCCGTATGTCAATAGGGAAAGACAGGCCGGCCTCTTCGGAGTTGGGGACGCCCCCCGATCCCTTCTCTTCTCGGGATCCGGCGTGTGGGTCGCGCCTCGTCCCCTTGACGCCTGAAATCGTCGAGGCATTGCGAACCCAGCTGAGCACCGATCTCGGTTGGAACCCGTACGGTCTGCTGTGGCACCGTGCGGACGGCACACCCCTGACGAACGGCGAGATAAACCAACTTCCAGGAGGCCCTGCGTCGCGCTGGGATTGAGCGCCCCGCAACCGTCCCCTGGCTCCGGCTATCTGCGACGCCCACTTCCAATCATCGCCATTGTGCGATGAGGATGGCGGGGCAGATCTAATGCACACATACGGGTGATGTCGTGTGATGCACTGTGGTGTTCGCCTGATGGGCAATGTGGCCCAGAAAACACGAAAACCCGCGGGATTCCGCGGGTTTTCGATCGTTACTGTCTCAACACAGTGTGCGCCCGAAGGGACTCGAACCCCTAACCTTCTGATCCGTAGTCAGATGCTCTATCCATTGAGCTACGGGCGCTCAGCCAACTCTCGAAGGCCAGCGACCAGCTTACATGAGCGTCTGCATTCCTCCCAATCGAGGGCGCGGACAGGGTGATCTCGGTACACGACCGCTTCGCGGTCGCACTCGATCAGCGAGGGTCGTACCGCTCCGCGGGCGCACTCGATCAGCGGGCCGTGAGGATCTATTCGAGCTCGTCCAGGCCGCGAGGGTCGGCGGTGCGACCGGCGACCGGGCCGGGTTCGATGCCTTCCGCGCGGAGCTCTTGCTGCTTGACCACACTCCGGCGGTGCGCGCGGAGCTTCGGCAGATCGACGAGACGGAGAGCCTGCATCCTCGCCATCCGCATACGGTCGTAGTCGGGTTCTAGATCGGGGCGCGCCGCTTCGATCCGCAGGGCGCTGTCGATGTTCTTCGATACCTCCGACCAGGCGGCCTCCCGCGCGTCTGAGATGAGCTTGCGGAGTTCCGTCTCGTCGTCGGCACGCGCGCGCAACTCCGCGGCGACGTGCAACGACTGCTTCTGCCGACGACGAAGGTTGCGGACATCCCGCGATCGGTAATCGTGTGTGCCGCCGGATTCGGTGTGGCGACTGCGTGCGGCCTTGCGCTCGGCTTCGGCGCGGGCCGCGTCGTCCTCCGCCTCGGCTGCGAGCGTCAGAAGAGCCTCGCGCGCGTCGGGAACAAAGCGTTCCGGGTCGAAGTCCTCACCCTGGGCAAGAATGTGCACGAGGATGCTGTTCTTCAGGCTCAACCGCGTGGCTGCCGAGGCGATGTACAGCCCCTCCGCGACCACATCACGGGTTCGCACCCGTTTGCGCTTGTCGGCCATGTCATCCTCCGTTCTCGATCCTAGGCAACGACGTGGGCCAGAATCGACGTCGAGGGCCTGAACAATTCAGGCGAACGGGAAAGAGTCGCGATGCGATCACTCGACGCCACCGGCGCGACCAGCGTCATCACGGGAGCCGCGAGCGGAATGGGTGCGCAGATTGCCCGGCAGCTCGCCGCGCGTGGCGCGCGGATCGCGTTGATCGACCGAAACGCGGATGGTCTAGCCGCCGTCGCGGCAGGCCTGCCCGGCACGGGGCACACGATCCATACGGTCGACCTCACCGACGACGCTGCCGTCGTGGCCATCGCGTCCGAGATCGCGGCATCCCACCGGCACGTGCAGACCCTCATCACGTGCGCCGGGTCGTCGATGCTCGGCAACCTCGACCAGCTCACGATGGAAGAGATGCGCTGGCTCATGGACATCAACCTCTGGGGCACCGTCAACATCACCCAGGCACTGCTCCCGGCCCTCCGCCGCTCCCCCACAGCACACATCACGCATCTCGTTTCGGTGTATGGGCTGGCCGCGCCGGCGGGCCGCATCCCGTATGCGATGAGCAAATACGCCGTGCGCGGGTTCACCGAAGCGCTCCGCCACGAGCTCGCGGGTTCGTCTGTCACGGTCGGAGCCATCTACCCGGCCGGGGTGAAGACCGGCATCATCCTGCACGGACGGTACGCCGCGTCGATCGATCCGGCGATCGCGCAACGGGCCGCTGCCGCGCAGGCGAAGATGTACCACACCGACCCTGCGGATGCCGCGGCCACGATCGTCGACGCCACTCTGAAGCGGCGCACACGGACGATGGTGGGCCGCGAAGCGCGCCTCGTCGACGTGTTGACGCGCGTGAGCCCACGCCACTACTGGCAGATCATGCGCCGGCCTCTGCGCGAGGCGATCGACACCACCACACCGCTCTGATCGCCGCAGTCGGCTACCACGCGTCCGAGACCCGATCAACCCCCGGACGCGCAGCGACCGGCGGATCTAGATTCGAACCAGTTCGAGAGAGGAGCGGGACATGGGATTCATCGACGACGCAAAAGAAGTCGCGGAGACGGCCGGACGCAAGGTCAAGGAGACCTTCGAAGACGCGACCGACCGCATCGGCGACAAAGTCGACGAAGCCAAGGCCGACGCCAACGTGAAGAAGGCCGAAGCGGAGCGCGACTCGGTCGCCAAGCGCAATGAGATCAAGGAAGACCTCCGCGGAGACAAGTGACGCGGAGACGGCGAACGGCCCCGGAGTCATCTCCGGGGCCGTCTCTCGTTCAGACCGCTGAGATCCGCCAGGATGCCGTGGACTGCGCGCCGGGCGCGAGGATCTGAAGCCCCGTGTCGTAGTCATAGTTGTCGGCGTTGAAGGCGTCGGGAGCGCACGTCATGGGCTCGACCGCGAGGCCCGTGCGATGCACGGGGTTCGCCGACCCACCCGGCTGGTCGCAGGTGTACACCTGCACCCAGGAGCACACGGCATCCCACGTCATCTCGACGCCGGTCCCCGTCGGGTCGGTCACGCGGGCCACATGGGCACCGATCCCCGTAAACGCGTGGTCTACGGCGGCATCACCGAGCACGCGGGGCGCGCGCCAGTCGAACCGGGTAGAACCCGCGACGTCGACGAGCGCGACCGGCCGGAGCGTGTCGGGAGTGACGTCGAGGACCTGGCCCGCGTCGAGCGCGAACGTCCAGGTGTCGAGCGCACTCGGCCCGGCGACGAGATACGGATGCGGCCCCGTCCCGAACGGCGCAGACTCCCCCGATTCGTTCGTGGCGACGACGGTTTGGGTCAGACCGTCCGCGGCCAGCGTGAACGTCGTCTCGACGCGGACGCGCCACGGGTATCCGGCCTGCGGGACGATGGTCGCCGCGAGGGTGACGCGGTCGTCACTCGCGGTGACGACAGCGAAATCCAACCAGGACGCGAGGCCGTGGAGCGCGTTCGGCCGCCCGTCATCGGCGATCGGGAGCCCGTACGTGTCGCCGGCGAAATCGTACGTGCCCGCGGCGACACGGTTGGGCCACGGCGCGAGGGTCGCTCCCCGGAAGCTCGGACGCACCGTGTCTGCGTCGAACGACAGGGTGAGCTCACGTCCCGCGTGCGTCAGCCGGCGCAGGGTCGCGCCGATGCTGGCGATGGTCGCCTCGTACTCCCCCGACCGGAGAGTGTGCTGCGTGCCGGAAAGGGGGATGGAGGTCATGAGCGTCAAAGTCCCTGCGCGAGTCGGTAGTAGGCCTGGTTCCAACGGATCTCCCGCTGGAAGTCACGGACCGTCGTGGACTCGTCGATGACGAGCAACTCGGTTGCGGCGATTTCCGCGAAGTCGCGGAACACCTCGATGCCGACGGCGGTCGTCATCACCGTATGGTGTGCAGCGCCCGCCGTGAGCCAGCACGCCGCGCTCGTCGCGAAATCGGGTGCCGGCTTCCAGATCGCGCGTCCCACCGGGAGCTGCGGGAGATCCGGGGCTTCGACGTTCTCGACGACGTTCGCGACCAGCCGGAAGCGATCGCGCAGGTCGCTCATCGCCACGACGAGGGCCGGGCCAGGGTCGGCGGTGAAGACGAGCCGCACCGGGTCGTCCTTGCCGCCGATACCGAGCGGGTGGACCTCGAGGCGTGCTTTCGTGGAGCTGAGCGTCGGGGCGACTTCGAGCATGTGCGCACCGAGGATCTTCTCGTCGCCTTCCACCAGGTCGTAGGTGTAGTCCTCCATGAGGCTCGCGCCGCCCGGGAGGCCGGCGCCCATGACGTTGGCGACACGCACGAGGATCGCCGTCTTCCAGTCCCCCTCGGCGCCGAAGCCATAGCCGTCGGCCATGAGGCGCTGGACGGCGAGACCCGGGAGCTGCGTCAGCTTGCCGAGATCTTCGAACGACGTCGTGAACGCGCCGAAGTCGCCCGCTTCGAGGAACGAGCGCAGCCCGATCTCGATCGCCGCGCCGTCGCGCAGCGACTGGTGACGTTCCGCGCCGGGGTGGAGTTCCTCGGCGACGTCATATTCGTCGAGGTAGACCTGGACGAGTGCGTCGATGTCCGTGTCGGATGCCGCCGCGACCGCCGCCGCGAGCTCGTTCACGCTCCACGTGTTCACCTGCACGCCGAAGCGCAGCTCCGCCTCGGTTTTGTCCCCCTCGGTCACGGCGACGTAGCGCATGTTGTCGCCGAAGCGGGCGAGCTTGAGCGTGCGCACCGCCTGCCACCCGGCGGCGGCACGCTGCCAGTCCTCGATCTGCCGGCGGACGGCAGGATTGGAGACATGGCCGACGACTGTCTTGCGTGCGACGCCCAGGCGGGTCTGGATGTAGCCGAACTCGCGATCGCCGTGCGCGGCCTGATTGAGGTTCATGAAGTCGAAGTCGATGTCGGCCCAGGGCAGCTCGACGTTGGCCTGCGTGTGCAGGTGCAGCAGGGGCTTGCGGAGCGCATCCAGCCCTGAAATCCACATCTTGGCCGGGCTGAAGGTGTGCATCCACGCCACGACACCGATGACGGAGTCGTCGGCGTTCGCGTCGAGCGCGAGCCGGCGGATGGAATCGGCATCCTTGAGCACCGGCTTCCACTCGACCTTCACGGGCAAACCCGCGAGCCCGGCGACGACCTGCTGCGATTGCTCCGCGACCTGGCGGAGGGTCTCTTCGCCGTAGAGGTTCTGGCTGCCGGTGACGAACCAGACGGTGTACTCATCGAGCGTGGTGGTGAGGGTCATGATGTTCCTTCGGGGGTGAGTATGTCCCACTTGTGGCTGACTTTGGGGCCCAAAAGCGACCACAAGTGGGACATGGTCTGCCGGAAGTGGGACAAGGGGTCAGAGGGCGGCGACGGCGGCGCGTTCGATGGCGAGGCCGGCGGAGTATCGATCGAGGTAAGCGGAGAAACCGGCGACGTCGGCCGGGTCGGGGTGGGCTGTCCGGACGTCGGCGCCGGCGAAGACGCGCTCGGCGAGGAAGGTGTCGAGGTCGGTATCCGCGTTGAGGAACGCGGCGAGCACCGCGATTCCCCACGCACCGCCCTCGGCGGCGGCATCGCCGACCGCGACCGGAGCGTCGAGCGCGCCGGCCAGGAAGCGCTGCGCGACGCCGGCCGTGCGGAAGATGCCGCCGTGGGCATACATCCGGTCGACCGTGACACCTTCGGCGGCGAGCGTGCGCATACCGAGTGCGAGCGTCGCGAAGACGCCGTAGACCTGAGCCCGCATGACGTTGGCCAGGGTGAAGTCGCTGTCGGGCGTGCGGACGAACAGCGGTCGCCCTTCGGTGGTGCCGGCGATCGGCTCGCCGGCGAGGTGGTTGTACGCGAGGAGGCCCCCGGCATCCGCCGCACCTTCCAGCGCCTCGGTCAGGAGCGTCTCGAAGACCGCATCGGCGGACAGCGGCGCGCCGGTTGCGGCGGCGAACCGACCGAAAAGCCCGGCCCACGCGGCGAGTTCGCTCGCGCCGTTGTTGCAGTGCACCATCGCGACCGGCTCACCGCTCGGCGTCGTGACGAGGTCGATCTCCGCGTGTGCGCCGGCAAGCGGGGCATCGAGGACCACCATCGCGAAGATGCTCGTCCCGGCGCTCACATTGCCGGTACGCGGGGCGACCGACGCGGTGGCCACCATCCCGGTTCCGGCATCTCCCTCGGGCGGGCAGAGCGGGATGCCGGCTTCCAGGGCGCCGGTCGGATCGAGAAGCGCGGCGCCTTCGAGTGTCAAGGAACCGGCATCCTGCCCGGCGTCCAGCACCTCGGGGAGCACGGTGCGAAGCGGGCGACCGGAGAGGGTCGCGTAGCGCTCGAGAAGCGCGGCGTCGAAGTCGCCGGTCGCCGAATCGATCGGGAACACGCCGGAGGCGTCGCCGACACCGAGGACGAAGCGACCGGTGAGACGTTCGTGGACGTAGCCGGCGAGCGTCGTCAGGCGATGGACGCGGGCGACATGCTCTTCTCGATCGAGTTCCGCCTGACGAAGGTGGGCGATCGACCAGCGCAGCGGGATGTTGACGCCGAACAACTCGCTGAGCTCCTCGGCAGCCGGTCCGGTCGAGGTGTTGCGCCACGTGCGGAACGGGACGAGCAGCTCGCCGGCAGCATCGAACGCGAGGTAGCCGTGCATCATCGCTGACACGCCGATCGCGGACAGTGTCGTGGGTCGCACGCCGTGACGTCGCTCGGCATCGGCGAGGAGTTCGGCGTAGGCGTCTTGCAGACCGGTCCACACCGCGTCGAGCGGATACGTCCAGCGGCCGCCCTCGAGCCGGTTCTCCCACTCGTGGGATCCGACCGCGAGCACCGTCGCCGGGTCATCCGCGTCGATGAGGCACGCCTTGATGCGCGTCGAGCCGAACTCGACACCGAGGGCCGCGCGACCGGCCGTGATCTGAGCGGCGCTCACGACTGCTCCTCCCGCCGGGCATCGCTGCTCTGGCCGTAGACGTTCTGATAGCGGTTGTAGAGGGCATCGATGCGGTCCTGCGGGATCGGAATGAGCGGCCCCGCTTCGCGCGCGATGTGGACCGTACGCGCCGCGTCTTCGCACATGACGGCGGCTTTGACAGCATCCTTCGCCGAGACGCCGATCGTGAACGGCCCGTGGTTCTGCATCAGCACGGCACGGCTGCGATGACCACGGAGAGTCTCGACGATGCCCCGCCCGATCGAGTCGTCGCCGATGATCGCGAAGGGGCCGATCGGGATCGGTCCGCCGAACTCATCGGCCATTCCGGTGATGACGCACGGGATCTCCTCCCCCCGCGCGGCCCACGCGACGGCATACGTCGAGTGCGTGTGCACGACACCCCCGACGTCGGGCATGTTCCGGTAGACGTATGCATGCGCCGCCGTGTCACTCGACGGGCTCCGGTCGCTCCCGGGTGTCCCGGCGATGACGGTGCCGTCGAGGTCGCACAGGATCATGTTGTCCGCGGCGAGGTCGTCGTAGGAGACGCCGGATGGCTTGATGACGAAGAGGTCGGCGCCCGGGACGCGCCCCGAGACATTGCCGCCGGTCCACACGACCAGTCCGTAGCGGACGAGCTCGTGGTGGAGAGCCGCAACGTCGGCCCGAACGGTGTCGATGGCTGCCTGCAGCTCCGGGCTGATCGAGGTCATGTCTGCTTCCTTCTCGTCAACGCACGCTGCAAGAGCACGAAGACCAGCAGCACGGCGCCGGTGATGATCGTCAGATACTCCGGATTGATCGTCCCATCCTTCGTGATGATGAGCCGGAGTGCCGCGAGCACGAACACGCCGATGATCGACCCCCAGACGTATCCCACGCCGCCGGTCAGGAGCGTGCCGCCGATCACGACCGCCGCGATCGCGTCGAGCTCCCATCCGATCCCCGTGACGTTCTGGGCTTTTCCGCCGACCTCGGCGGTGTAGACGACCCCGGCGAGGCCGGCGAGCGCGCCGGAGATGATGTAGATCCAGACGCGCGTGCGCGCGACCGGCAATCCCATCAGACGAGCGGATGCTTCGGATCCTCCGATCGCGTACACCGTCCGGCCCATGCGGGTTCGGTGCAGGAAGAAGACCGCGGCCACGATCACCAGAACAGCGATGAGCAGTCCCGGGGTGATCGTGAAGTCATTGACCTTGGGGCCGTCGATGATCTTCCAGTCGGTGGCCAGCAGCAGAATCGGTGAATTCTCCGGAGCCATGACGGGCGTGGTGGAGAGGATCGAGGCGAGCCCTCGCGCGAGGAACATCATGGCCAGGGTCGCGATGAACGGTTGCACCGCGAAGACTTGAATCATGACGCCGGCGATCAGGCCGAAGGTGGCACCGGCCGCGATCATCAGCACGATCGACAGCCATCCGTTGACGCCCGTGTTCATCGCCATGACGCCGGCGACCGAACTGACGGCCACCACGGCGCCGACAGACAGGTCGATACCGCCGGAGACGATGACGATGGTCATCCCGACCGCCAGGATCATGGTCGGCGCGAAGCTGACCAAGAGGCTCGACATCGTGCCGGAGTGGAACACCCGGCCGTACGCGACCTCGGCGTAGATGAGCATCGCGAACAGCAGCAGGAGCGCGGTGAGTGTCGGCAGCAGCGTCTGGCTGCGCTCCCAGAGACTCGATAGCCTCGCCGTGCGTGTCTCCGGCGCGGGGCCTGCGGAGATGGGGGCGAGGGTGTGAGACGCGCTCATGCGACGCTCTCCTTGATGACGGGGCTGTCTACGCCGGCAGCCGGACGCGCCGGCCCCGCGGGGACGCGGGGAGCTCCGCCACCGCGGAAGACGAACGCGCGCACGCGTTCCGACTGCAACAGCACGAGGGCGATGATCACGAGCGCCTTGAAGGCGGGGGTCGCCGCCGCGGGAACGCCGAGGAACAGGACGGTCTTGTTCAACGTGGCGATCAGGAGGGCGCCGACCGTGGAGCCGAAGATCGAGAACTTCCCGCCGGCGAGGGAGGTCCCTCCGATCACGACCGCCAGAATGGCGTCGAGTTCCATCAGATTGCCGGTGCCGGACACACTCACCGTCATGACTTCCGAGACGCTGAAGAGCCCGCCCACGGCGGCGAGCGCTGCCGCGAGCACGTACACGGAAATCAAGATCGGGCGGGGACGGATGCCAGCGAGGCGGCTGGCCTGCGGATTGATGCCGATGGACTCGATCATGAGACCCAGCGCCGTGCGCCGCATGAGCAGGGCGACGAGGATCACCAGGACGATGGCGATCACGAAACTCGTCGGGAGACCGAGGATCTGCCCGTTCGCCAGTTGCCGGAAGGGCTCATTCGTCGCGCTGGTGTTCTGCCCCCCGGTGATCACGCGGGCGATGCCGCGTGCGGCGAGCATCATGACGAGTGTCGAGATGAACGGTTGCAGTCCGACGACGGCCACGAGCACACCATTGACCATGCCGAGAATGACCGCGAGGAGTACGGCCAGCCCGATCGCCGCCAGCATCGCTCCCACGGAGTTCGGATCGTCGATCGTGGACAGGGTCTGCATCGCGACGGCGCCGCCGACCGCCATCATCGATCCGACGGAGAGGTCGATGCCTTCTGTCGCGATGACGAATGTCATGCCGAGGGCGATCATGATGATCGGCGCGGACACGCGCACAATGTCGAGCAGGTTGCCGGTGAGAAGCCCCGTGTTCGGGTTCACTCCGATCGCGAGATAGGTCGGGTCCTTGACCGTGTTGATGATCAACAGCAGGACGATTCCGACGATTCCCCAGAACCAGGGAGTGCGAAGCAGCGCTCTCATGCGGCTCATGACGCGTTCCCTTCTTCGTGCGTCGCCTCGGTCGCGAGCACCTGCGCCTGCTCTTCGGACTCTGCGGCGATGATCGAGACGATACTTTCGGCCGTCAGGTCGGGTCCGTTGACGACCTCGCCGACGCGCTGGTGATCTTTCATGATGACGATGCGTTCGGAGAGCCGGACGACTTCTTCCAACTCGGAAGAAATGAAGACGACGCTCATGCCGCCCTCCGCCAACTCCGCGACAGTTTCTTGGATGTCGGCCTTCGCGCCGACATCGATGCCGCGCGTCGGCTCATCGAGCAGCAACACGTCGGGCTCGGTGGCCAGCCACCGCCCGAGCAGCACTTTCTGCTGGTTACCCCCGGAGAGCAGGCGGATCGGACGGTCGGGATCGTTCGGGCGCACGCTGAAGCGCTCCATGTATTTGGTGACCAAGCGATCGACATCGCGTGCGGGGACGCGACGCATCCACCCGCGCCGCGCCTGCACGGCCAGCATGATGTTCTCGCGCACGCTCAGGTCGCCCACGATGCCGTCATCTCGACGATTCTCCGTTGAGTACGCGATGCCGTGGGCAAGGCCGGCGACCGGCGAGTTCAGGGCGACCTTCTGGCCCCGCACCCGCACGGTCCCGCTGTCTGCCTTGTCGGCGCCGGCGATGAGCCGGGCAAGCTCGGTGCGGCCCGCGCCGAGAAGACCGGCGAATCCGACGACCTCGCCGGCGTGCAGTTCCAGGTCGGTGGGTTGCAGAGAGCCCTTGCGGCCCAGGCCCTCCGCGACGAGGAGTGGCGTTCCGGTGCGGTCGTGTACCGCCGTCTGCCGGTGAGAACCGAGGGCGCGCAGGGAGGCGAAGTCTTTGCCGATCATCTTCGAGATCAACGCGGCCCGGTCGAGTTCTTCTGTCCGGTACTCGCCGACGAACTGGCCGTTGCGGAGGACCGTGATCCGGTCACTGATCGCGTAGACCTGATCGAGGAAGTGCGAAACGAACAGGATCGCGACGCCGCTGTCGCGGAGGCGTCGGATGACGCCGAAGAGGACTTCCACCTCATTCGCGTCGAGGCTCGAGGTCGGCTCATCGAGAATGAGGACGCGGGAGTCGGTGACCATGGCGCGGCTGATGGCCACGAGTTGCTGGATCGCGATCGACAAGGACGACAGCGGCGCCCGCGGATCGAGATCGCCGAGCCCCATCCGACGGAGCACGTCGCGCGCGTCGGCGTGGGTCTTGCGCCAATCGATGCCGGCGAAGCCGCGCGCCTCGTGGCCGAGCATGACGTTCTCGCCGATCGAGAGGTTGGCGCACAGGTTCACTTCTTGGTACACGGTCGAAATTCCGGCTGCTTGCGCCGAGGCCGTCCCGACGAAGTGCTGGGCCTCACCGCCGACGAGGATCTCGCCCGAATCGAGCTGATACACGCCGGTGAGCGCCTTGATGAGCGTGGACTTGCCCGCCCCGTTCTCACCCATCAGGGTGTGGACCTCACCGGGAAGAAGGCGGAAGCTGACATCGTCGAGCGCCTTCACCCCGGGAAAAGTGATGGATGCGTGGCGGACTTCGACGATCGCGGGAGATTCGGTCATCACTGACGGCCTTCCTTGTCGCTGTGGGGGGGGTGCGGGTGTTGGCGCATACGGCGGGGAACGGGGGCTGCCGAGAACGACAGCCCCCGTTGTCATGGTCGCGCGACGGCGCGCGTACCGAGAGGGTTAGAAGCCCTTGCCTGCGTCGATCGCGGCCTGGGCCGCTTCCGGCGAGTCGAAGGCCTCGCCGGAGACGATGATCGTCTTCTCCACGGTCTCGCCGGCGATCGCTGCCTTGACGGCATCCACCGCCAGGTCGCCGAAGAACGGGTTGTACTGGGCGACGAAGCTCAGATCTCCGGCAGCCAGCGCTTCGAGGGCACCCGTTGTGCCGTCGATCGTGGCGATCTTGACGTCGGTGCCGGTGGTGAGTCCGGCATCCTTGACGGCCTGCGCCGCGCCGATTCCCATTTCGTCGTTCTGCGCGAAGATGAACTGGATGTCGTTGTTGTTGGCCTTCAGCACCGTCTCGGTGACCGACTTGCCTTCTTCCGCGCTCCAGTTCGCGGTCTGCGCGCCGATCTTGTTCCAGCCCGACGCGCTACCGATCGCGTTGTCGAATCCCTCGTTGCGCTCGTTGACGACGGAGAGCCCGGGGACGCCTTCCAGCACGTAGTAGTTGGCACCCTCGGGGAAAGCGGTGAGCGCCCAGGTGCCGACTTCTTCGGCGACCTTGACGTTGTCGGGAGCGATGCGGGTGACGTACAGGTCATCCGACGAGTCGACGCCGCGGTCGAGGAGGATGACGGGGATCTCCGCCTCCTGCGCGAGCTTGAGCGAGTCGTCCCATCCGGACGCCTCCGTCGCGGTCAGGAGAATGGCGTCGACCTCATCGTTGACGAAGGTCGCGAAGGCATCAAGCTGCGATTTCTGGTCGCTCGGGCTGGCGGCGGGAGCGTACTTCAGGTCGAAGCCGGCCTCGGTCGTGAACGCATCCTTGATCGCCTGCTCGTTGGCGTCGCGCCATCCGCCCTCGGGGCCGACGGCAACGAAGCCGACGGTGAGGAGGTCGTCGCCACCCGCGTCGCCGGAGTTGTCAGTGTCGGTGCCGCCGCTCGCGCAGCCGGCCAGTCCGAGCGTGAGTGCCCCGACCGCGATCAGACCGATCAGACCGAAGGTTCGCTTGCTATGGGTCATTGCCCGTCTCCTCTTTGAGAGTTCGCTCTCGCGCCGTCATCGGACGCGAGCGGTGCCCACGTGGACACCTCTGGTGCTACCGGCGATGTTAGCGCTCACATCTGGCTGGCCGCAAGCGTGTCGTCGCGAATTGTTACCGCTCACTTTGCCGTGGGGAGTAGCGTTCTTCTCAGCCCCTCCCGACGAGCGCAAAGGAGTCCCCGGTGACCTCGCGAGACCCGTCCGTCGCGCGATCACGCGGCAAGGCCAGCATCTACGACGTTGCAGCGCTCGCGGGTGTCTCGCACCAGACGGTGTCGCGAGTCATCAACGACCGCCCTCACATCCGCGAATCGACCCGAGTCAAGGTTCTCGCCGCAATGGAGGAGATGCAGTACTCCCCCAGTTCGGCCGCGCGGGCACTCGCCACCAATCGCAGCCGTCGCATCGGCGTGCTGGTCGACAGTCCCGTGCAGTACGGCCCGAGCAGCACGATGCGCGGGCTCGAAGAGGCGGCACGCGCGGCGGGATACATGGTCAGCGCGAGCACGGTCGACGACGCTCCCTCGCTCGGGCTGGGCGAGGCGCTTGCCCATCTGCGCGGGCAGGACGTCGACGCGTTGTGCGTGATCGCCCCGCGGTATTCGACGTTGCTCGATGTCCAGGTTGTCTCACGGGAGCTGCCGACAGTCTTGGTGAAAGCTGATCCAGAGGATGACGTCCTGACGGTCGCCGTCGACCAATACGCCGGCGCCGTACATGCCGTCGACCACCTCCTCGAGCTCGGCCACCGCCGCATCCTCCATCTCGCTGGACCGGTCGATTGGGCGGATGCCCGCGTGCGTGCGCGGGCCTATTCGGAGCGTCTCGCCGCGGAAGGCCTCGACGTCCCCAGACAGATCGTCGGTGACTGGACGAGCGACTTCGGCTACCAGGTAGGAGCCGACCCCACCGCAATCCCGGCCGATGTGACGGCGGTCTTCGCCAGTAACGATCAAATGGCACTCGGGCTCATCCACGGACTCTTCACGCGAGGGATCCTGGTCCCCGAACACATCAGCGTCGTCGGCTTCGACGATCTGCCGGATGCCCGGCACTTCCTGCCTCCGCTGACGACCGTCCGCCAGGACTTCCACGCCCTCGGCGCTCTCGCGATGACCTCGCTCCTTGCGGCGCTCGAAGAGGGATCCGCCCCGGAATACGGCATGATCGAGCCGGAGCTCATCGTGCGCGACTCCACCGCCGCACCCCGCCGCTGAGCCGCGCCGAAGGGAACAGCATGCGCATCGCCGTCACTGGATCATCCGGAAAACTCGGAACGGTCGTCACGAGAGAGTTCACCGCTGCCGGGCACGAGGTCATCGGTTTGGATGTCGTCGGCACCCGCGGGCCCGGCTTCATCCAGATCGATCTCACCGACTACGGGCAGGTCGTCGACGCCCTGACCTCAGTGGACAACAGCCACGACGGCATCGACGCCGTCGTGCACCTCGCGGCGATCCCGGCTCCCGGCATCCGTCCCGACGTCGCCACCTTCCACAACAACATGGCGAGCACGTTCAACGTGTTCTGGGCGGCGGTCCGCCTGGGGATCACCCGCATCGTCTACGCCTCCAGCGAGACGCTGCAGGGACTGCCGTTCGACGATGCACCGCCGCCGTACATCCCCGTCGATGAGGGCTACCCCGCGCGCCCCGAGACCGTGTATTCGCTCGTGAAGCACCTCGAAGAGACGATGGCGATCGAGTTGGTCCGCTGGCATCCCGACGTGTCGATCACCGCGCTGCGCTTCTCGAACGTCATGGTGCCCGCCGACTACGCCGACTTCCCCTCCTACGACACGGATGCGAGTGAGCGCGCGTGGAACCTGTGGTCGTACATCGATGCGCGCGACGGCGCCCACGCGATCGAGCGCGCGCTCGACGTGGCCCCGCCGGGGTTCGACACGTTCTTGATCGCGTCGCCTGACACCGTCATGTCGCGACCCAACGCGGAGCTCGTCGCCGAGCTGTTCCCGGATGTGGAGGTCCGCGGCGAGCTGGGCGTGAACAATTCGCTGTTCTCGACCGCCAAGGCCCAGCGCCTGCTCGGCTACAACCCGCAACACTCCTGGCGCGAGACCCGCTGACCCCCGAACCCGGACGTCAGGGCTGCGCGCCGGTCGCCACCGGGCGATCGGGGTGGTTCGCCCACTGGCTCCACGAGCCCGGGTACAGGGCAGCGTCGTATCCGGCGACCATGAGGGCCAGCACTTGCTGAGCGGCGCTCACGCCCGATCCGCAGTAGACACCGATGAGCTCATCGACCAGACCGAACTCGGCGAACCGTGCACGCAGGTCGGCGGACGAGCGCATCCGCCCCCTCTCATCGAGGTTCTCGCTGGTCGGAGCGCTCTGCGCGCCCGGAATGTGTCCCGCGCGCGGGTCGATCGGCTCGGTCTCCCCGCGGTAGCGCTCGCCCGCGCGCGCGTCCAGTAAGACACCGTTCTGCGCGAGCGCAGCGGCGTCGTCGATCGTGAGCTGCGGCAACTGGCCGGGTCGCAGGGTGACCGATCCCGGTGCGGGCGTGGACTCACCGGTCTCGAGCGGCAGGTCTTCGTCTCGCCAGGCCTGGAGACCGCCGTCGAGCACACGGGCATCCACTCCGGCGTCGCGCAGCATCCACCAGGCGCGCGCCGCGCCGTATCCCTGCCAGTCGTCGTAGACGACCACGATGTCGCCGTCATCGATCCCCCAGCGACGGACGGATGCCTGGAACTGCGATGCGTCGGGCAACGGATGACGGCCGTCCGTCAGGTCGCCGTGTGCCGCCAGGTCGTCATCGAGCCGCACGAAGACAGCGCCCGGCACGTGCCCTTCGAGGTAGGCGGGGTGACCGTCCGGACCGCCGAGGCGCCAGCGGACGTCGAGAACGCGCACACGGCCGCGCCGATGCAGGTCGATCAGTTCGTGCGGGGTCGTCAGGTACGCGGCGGGCATGCAGCGAGCCTACTCAGCGGCAGTGCTCACGCTGGAGAAGGCACCTTGACCGGACGACCGCGCTTGGGCGTATCGATGGACAAGGCGAGCGCGAGCGCCGCATCCGGATGCCGAGCCACACGCTCCGCGGCCGACTCAAGCCAGCGCAGTTCACCCTCGGCAGCGAAGAGCAACGCGTCGACGATGAGCGCGTTCGACAGATCAGCGGGATGAATGGGCTCGGCCGGCGACTCGCGGCGGAGCCGATCCAGCCGCTCCTGCGTGGCCACTCGCTGTGCATCGATCACGTCGGAGACCGCGACGCCGGGCAGGGTTGCTGCAACGGCGAGTTTGATCGCGAGCTCATCGCGGGTTCCCGCAGCACGCTCCACCGGGGCGGCGAGCCAGTCGCGCACCTCGGCCGACCCGGCATCCGTGATCTGCCAGAACACGTGACCCTGCGCGTCGGTTTGCCCCTTCTCGACGAGGCCGTCGCGCTCGAGGCGGTCGAGCGTGTTGTAGATCTGACCGACGTTGAGCGGCCAGGTCGATCCGGTCCGGCGGTCGAACTCGCTCCGCAGCTGGTAGCCGTAACACGGACCCTGGTCCAGGATCGCGAGCAGACTCTGTCGTACCGACATCCCCACCTCCAGGCATACCGAGTATATGCATACCCGGCATCCATTGCTGCACTCACAGCCCACAACTATGCGCGATCGATAGCGTCGAGACATGGCCGTCACCCCGCAGCCCCTGTCCGTCATGACCGACGAAGGGATCGCGACGTTCTCCCCCGAGCAGCTGCGAGCGCTCCGCGACGAGTTCCAGCGCTTCCTGCTGGAGTATCAGTTCGGGCTCCGGGAGGTCGAGACGAAGCTCGGGATTCTGCGCGACGAGTTCCAGCTCACTCACGATTACAACCCGATCGAGCACATCTCGGCGCGGGTGAAGACCGCGGACAGCCTGATCGACAAGGTGAGCCGCAAGGGCATCGATCCGACGTTCGAGTCGATCCGCGCGCACATCACCGACGTCGCGGGCGTTCGTGTCACGACCAGCTTCGCGAAGGATGCCTACCGCCTGTTCGACCTGCTCACGCAGCAGGACGACATCCGCGTGCGAGAAGTGAAGGACTACATCGCGACCCCGAAGGCCAACGGCTACAAGAGTCTGCACGCGATCATCGAGGTGCCGGTGTTCTTGTCGACAGGGCGCGTGGATGTCGCGGTCGAGGTGCAGTTCCGGACGATCGCGATGGATTTCTGGGCCAGCCTCGAGCACAAGATCTACTACAAGTACGACCGGGCGGTGCCGGGTGAACTGCTCGCTGAGCTGAAGGATGCCGCCGACTCGGCGGCGCTGCTCGACGCCCGCATGGAGCGGCTGCACCTCCAGGTGCACGGGCCGCGGTCCGGGTCGGTTCGCGCCGTGTGACCTACAGCGCGGCGCGCCAATCGGCGAGCAGGCGCGCGATCGCGAGCGTCTCATCCCAGGGCATCTCGGGCGCCTGGGTGCGACCCTCGCGCAGCGCGAGGATCGTGGCGTCCGCTTCCGCCGCCATCGGACTGACGGTGTCCGTACGGATCTCCTCCACGGTCCCATCGCTGAGGCGCAGCGTGGCGGCGTCGGTGCTTTCCGCCCGACTCCCCCACACGTTCGCGATCTCGAGCTCACCTGCCGTTCCGCGGATGACGGCGCGTCGCGAGAGCGATTGCGTGATCGCCGTGGCGACCCGCGCGGTGAGGGCGCCGAACACGATCGTGGCCTCGGCGCGCTCGTCGACCTCGCCCACGACGCCAGACGCGTCGACGATGCGCGGGTCACTCAGCTGGTTGGTCCAGGCGGCGACGCCGACGGCGAGGGAGACGGGGTAGCAGCCAGCATCCAGGATCGCACCGCCGGCGGTGGCGGGGTCGAACAGGCGCCCGCTTCGGTCACCCGCGTCGAAGCCGATGGATGCTTCGATCTCCGTCACCTCGCCGAGCACTCCGCTCTCGATCATTCGCCGGAGCCGGTCGGGGAACGGCCCGAATCGATACTTGAACGCCTCGACCAAGGGCAGCCCCACCGCGTCCGCGTGCGCGAGAAGCGCCTCGGTCTCCTCGACGGTCACGCCGAGCGGCTTCTCGCACAACACCGCCTTGCCTGCGTCCAGCGCCGCGTGCGCGAGCGCGGCGTGGGACGTGTGCACGGTTCCGATGTAGACGGCATCCACATCGTCGCGCGCGAGGATCTCGTCGTAGGTGCCCCACACCGGCGCGCCATGTGCGTCGGCGAAGGCCCGCGCGCGGTCGGCGTCGCGCGCGGCGACCGCGTGCAAGACACCGTGCGAGGCCGCCGGAAGGGCGTGGACAAAATCGGTCGTGATTGCGCCGGCACCGAGAACGGCCCAGCGGGCGGGAGTGTTCATCCCCCCACGGTACGACGCCGCACGCTCAGGATGCGTGTCGTCGTATGACGGCGGATCTTTCCGACGCCCGTGGAATCGCTAGCGTGGGCGCATGGCCACGACCCCCGACACTGTTGCACGGCCGACGGCGATCGATCCGCGCGGACCGCGCTTCGCGGCATCCATCACGGCCGTTCTCCTTCTGCTCGGCACCTTCCTCGCACTCATCGGCTCCGCCGCGCGACCGGGTGCGTGGTTTGCCGAACGCGTGGCCGACCCCGCGTTCTGGGTGCTCCTGGTCGTCGATCTGCTCTTCGTCTGGGGCTTCACCTCTCCGACGACATCGCCGTGGTCAGTGCTCTTTCGCACCCTCGTCCGGCCGCGGCTGGAGCCGCCGGTCGATCTGGAAGATCCGCGCCCGCCCCGATTCGCGCAAGTGGTCGGTTTCACGGTCGTGACGATCGGTCTGGTCCTGCACCTGATCGGCGTGACGTGGGCGCTGCCGATCGCCGGCGCCGCCGCATTCGTGGCTGCGTTCTTGAACGCCGCTTTCGCGTTCTGCCTCGGCTGCCAGATGTATCTGGGGCTGGCCCGTCTCGGCATCATCCGCCCACAGGGCGGCCTGGCCGGCTGAAGCACGGCCCGTCACACACCGTCATAAGACCCCCCTCGCTGACCCTCCCGCCTCGTGGACGGCGTAGCGTCGAGGTATGACGTTTGAGCCCGCACCGCAGAGCAACCCGCACTTCGAGGCGCCCGGCCACCAGTTCACGTCGTCACTGTCGGCGGATGAGTTCAAGTTGCTGTTCCGCGGACACCCGGGCGGGGTCGCGGTGATCACCGCCGACGCGGGCGATGGACCGGTCGCGCTGACGGCGACCTCGGTCGCCTCGGTGAGCGCCGAACCACCGCTGCTGATCTTCTCGATCTCCGCGCAGTCCTCGGCATCCGATGTGCTCCTGCGCGCCGAGACTGTCGTCGTACACCTGCTCGACGCGCACGATCTCGAGGTCGCACAGCTGGGCGCGACGAGCGGGATCGACCGGTTCGCCGAGACCCACCGCTGGTCACGGCTCGTGACCGGCGAGCCCGTCTACCGCGACGTGCGCGCCTGGGTGCGCTGCGCCGTCATCGGGCGCATGGATGCCGGTGGATCCACCGTCATCGCCGCCCACGCTCTGCAGTCCGAACTCGGCCGCGACGCCGGCGATGGCGACGCCCTCGTCTATCACAACCGCACCTGGCACCGGCTCGGCGACCACTCGCGCATCGACGGAGCACCACGGCGTTAGACTCCCCTCCGTGGGCACTCTCTATTACGGCGGATCGGCGACACCGATCCACATCGACGACCGGGCATTGGCCCACCTGAAGGTCGTCCTCGCGACCAAGCTCCGCCGCGGCGAGAGCTTCACGGTGTCCTGGCGGCACCCGGACGACGAGCCGCGCGGCCGCAGCAGCATCTGGATGCATCCGTCGATCCCCATCCGCTTCGTCTTCGACGACCCCGAGCCGACCGAGCTCAGTCGCGAGTGGATCGAAGACCTCGCTCAGTCGGCGAACTCCTCAGGGGGGATCACGCTGGTCGCAGAGCACATCGATCCTGCGCCGGAGGCCAAAGAAGACGCGGCGCCGCAGACGGTCGACGTCACGGGCTGATTCCGCTCAGCAGGAACGCTGCGGGGGAAAGTGCGGGATTCCCACGGGACGAGTCCCGGGTGTGACCTCTTGCGCGAGTTGTTCGCGGCCGGCGCGGATACACTCCTCGAGGCACGACGCCCGTGAGCGTCTGCGGGTCCCCCGCATCCACACAACGTCGTACACGTCATCGACATGCTCGATGTATGCCACCACATGTGGAGCATCGCTCGGACTCCAGCGCGTGTCGCACAACCGCCACGAGCGGTCGTCGATGGGGATCAATTCCAGATCGTCATCGAGCTGGACGGCCCGCACCTTCGGAACGTTGGTCGTCATCGGACCTCACCTCTGACACCATTCAGCGCGCGATCACGGCAGGGGTCGAGGGGATTGACAGCGATCGGAGATCGTGTCAGCCGAGCAGGACCTCGCCGGTGCCCGACCCGGCGGGTTCGGGTACGACGTAGAGACCCGTACCGGAGTTTGCGGTGTGGGTGAGCGCCTCGAGCCACGCGCGGTTGAGGGTGGGCTGCCGACTGCCGTGGAACTTGAAGACGAGGGACGCCTGGGGGTGCAGCCAGACCGTCGTGCGGCCATCGCCGAGGCTCGCGTCATTGCGCCAGGTGAAGAAGAACGGTTCGCTGCGACGGAGCTTCTGACCGATCACGACTTGCAGGTGCGCCAGCACCCGATCGTCGAGTTCGACCTTCGCATCGCCTTCATAGCTGAACCTGCCCACGCTCCTACCGTAATGCGTCTGCGCGCCGCGAGATCTCTGCACACGCGCGATCCGCCCCATCGACGACCATCGGGAGGTCGATGAAGGCGTCGACGACGGCGAGGACGCCGTTCGCGCCGAGGAGAATCGCACACTGGCTGAGGCTGCCGTCGTAGAGCGTGGGGAAGTGGACGATGTCGGTTTCGTCGCGGTCGAGAAGCACGCGCGCGTAGTCCAGAACGGCATCCGCAACGTCGTCCGTGGTGAGAATCCGGTGCCCGTCGAACAGGATGTCTTTCACGATCTCACCCTCAGTCTCGGTTTCGTGTCTTCGCTGGTGTTCAGTGAACCGAGGAACGCGCCGGACCGGCGAGGGCCTTGACATCGCCGGGGCGATGGCGATACGCGTGGCGCTTTCTACTGAGCAATGCGCGTGTTGTCAACCCATCTGCCGATTCGGGCGTCGCGGGTGGAAGATCGAAGCATGCCTCTTGCGATCATTCTTCTCGTCATTGCCATCGTCCTGATCCTGTTCGGCGTCTTCGTCGAAGCGGCGAAGTTCCTGCTGTGGATCGGGCTCGTGATTCTGGTCATCGCGATCATCGCGTGGTTGATGAAGGTCATCCGCCGGAACGCGTGACCCCCGACAAACGAGGGGGACGGCATCCGCCGTCCCCCTCGTTTGTGGTTCTCCGATGCGGCGTCAGACGCGGCGGTACTCGCCGACCATCGGGCAGTCGAACGGGTCGCGTGCGGCCAGGCCCACGCGATTGAGGTAGTCGATCACGATGGCGTACGAACGCCACAGGCTGGTCTCCGTGTACGGGATGCCGGTCGACTCGCACGCATCCTTGACGATCAGTCGCGCCTTCGACAGGTGCGGCCTGGCCATGCTCGGGAACAGGTGGTGCTCGACCTGATAGTTGAGCCCACCCATGAACCAGGTCGCCCACCATCCACCGCGGATGTTGCGGGAGGTGCGCACCTGCTTGCTGAAGAAGTCGAGGCGGGCGTGCTCGTCGATGATCGGCATGCCCTTGTGGTTGGGCGCGAACGATGCCCCCATGTAGACGCCGAAGACGGCCATCTGCACGCCGATGAACGCGAACGCCATCCCGAGCGGCAGCAGCAAGAACACCGGCACCAGGACGAGCGCGAGACGGGCGGCGATGAGCGACAGCTCGATCCAGCGGCCCTTGACCTGCGGCTCGGTGACGAGGTACTTGATGCTGAGGTAGTGAAGGTTGAGTCCTTCGAGCGTGAGGAGCGGGAAGAACAGCCAGCCCTGCTTGCGCGTGATCAGACGGACGAGACCGCGGGACTTCGCGGCATCCTCTTCGAGGAATGAGATCGTGTCGACCTCGATATCGGGGTCCTTGTTCACGCGGTTCGGGTTGGCGTGGTGGCGGGAGTGCTTCGCATCCCACCACGCGTAGCTCATGCCGACAGCGCCGCTGGCGAGCACCCGCGCGAGCCGGTCGTTGGCGGGTCCGGTCGCGAGGATCTGACGGTGAGCCGCCTCGTGGGCGAGGAAGGCCGCCTGTGTGAAGACGATGCCGAGGGCTCCCGCGATGAGGAGCTGGAACCAGCTGTCGCCGAGCAGGATGAAGCCGGCGACGCAGGCACCGAACGCGAGCGCGACGCCGACACCGACGAGGGCGTAGAAGAGGGGCGCGCGGCGCAGAAGCCCGAGCTCCTTGGCGACCTGGGAGACCTGGGTATACGCGCGGGCGACCGGGGGAAAGGTCTCGGCAGTCGCGTAGGTCTGGCGGATGGGGCCCATCGTAGAGGTGGGCTGCGGTGCGAGGACGGGTGCGGCCACGAGTGGCTCCAGTCGTTCGGCGCGGATCCTGAAGGAGTTCCGTCGAGCGAAGCCAAAGGCGGATGCCGATCGCTGGGGCCGACACTACGCTGGGGCCCATGCCGTGCAAGGCATGGAACAGGGCTCTCGGGGAGGATTCACATGGCACTCGCACTCGCGATCGATCTCGGCGGCACCAAGGTCGAAGCGGCCCTCGTCGACGCGAGCGGCGCGATCGTCCCGGGGTCCCGCGCGCGGTCTGCGACGGGCGCGGCTGCCGCGACCGACCGCACGGTGCTGGAGCGTGCGCTGGCCGATGTGATCGCCCATTGCCGGGCGCTGCCCGAGTGGGGCGCGGTGACGGCGGTCGGCATCGGCGCGGCCGGTCCGATCGACCGGACCGCGGGCACGATCTCCCCCATCAACCTCCCCGCCGCGCACGGCATGCCCATCGTCCGACTCGTGGCGCGCGAGAGCGGGCTGGATGATGTCACCCTGCGACTGGATGGCACGTGCATCGCACTCGCGGAGGCATGGCTCGGCGCCGCGCAGGGCGTCGCGAATGCGATCGTGTTCGTCGTCTCGACGGGTGTCGGGGGCGGGATCATCTCCGACGGCCGCCTCATCGGCGGCGGGTCGGGCAACGCCGGGCATGTCGGGCAGGTCGTCGTGACGGAGATCGACGGGGATGCCGCAGCATCCACCGTGGAACAGCTCGCTTCGGGACCACACATCGTCGCCTGGGCGCAGCGGCAGGGCTGGGCGGGAACGACCGGCGAGGACCTCGCGGCCGCGTACCGCGATGGTGATGCCGTCGCGGTCGCCGCAGTCGCCCGGTCGGCGCACGCGATCGGCGTCGGGCTCGCGAACGCGGCGACGCTCCTCGACCTGGAACTCGCCGTCGTGGGTGGCGGATTCTCGTTCGTCGCAGAAGATTTCCCCGAACGGATCGAGGCCGCCGTGCGCGCAGCGTCCGTGAATGCCTACGCCGCGCGCCTGCGCGTCGTCAGAGCCGGGCTCGGTGGCGATGCACCGCTGATCGGCGCCGCCGCGCTCGTGCACCGCCGCGACCTCCTCTAGCGCCGCGCAGACGACGGGGCAAAACGGCGTCGTCAACCCCTTCACGTGGGGGCGCGACAAGGGTTAGCGTGGAGGTTCCAGAGCAAAGGAGCCCGGTCATGACGAACCTCCCCCTTCCCCCGCACCTCCCCGTGCCGGACAGTGATATCCCCGAGGGTGAACCAGTCGTCGAGGTCGACGGCCACGAAGAGGTCGATCCGGATGCGAACGAGGACCTGATCGACAGCGCGGATGCCGACCGCCTCGCGTCCGAGGGCGAGTAGCGCGGGAGACGTCTGACAGCGCCATCGACCGGCAGACTAGTGAGGGCCACCCATGGCCACGATCACATCCCCCTGCGAAAAGACGGCATGACTCTCACCGATTCCCCTCGCCTCATCCACCTCCGCCGCGGCGGGACGAGCCTGATCGCACGGCTCAATGACGACGATCTGCCGACCGTGTTGCACTGGGGGCCGCAGATCGACGGCGACGATCTCGGCGATGTCCTCACCGCGCTGGCGGTGCCGGTCGGCGACTCGGTGGTCTACGCGCAACCGCTCGTGGGGCTCCTCCCGCTCCACACGCGTGGATGGCTGGGGCACCCCGGCATCCTGGGGAGCCGCGGCGGGCGCAGTTGGTCGTTCGCGCCGGCATCCGTCCAGCACACGGTCGAAGACGACGAGGGCACCGCGCGTCTGGTGAGTCTCGCGACCGACCCGGCCAACGCGCTCGAGGTCGTGACCGAGCTCGTACTCGAACCGGCGGGCCTCGTCCGTGTGCGCGCCACGGTGACGAACCGCGGCGACGACGGGTATGAGGTCGTCGCCCTCGAACCGGCTCTTCCGGTTCCCGCTGTCGCCGACGAGCTCCTCGACATGACCGGCCGCCATGCGCACGAGCGTGCGCCGCAGCGGCATCCGTTCCGGCACGGTCGCTGGACCCGCGAGGCATGGGGTGGCCGCCCGGGACACGACTCAGCCACCGTCCTGTGCGCCGGCGAGAGTGACTTCGGCTTCCGTCGCGGCACGGTGTGGGGCGTCCACCTGGCCTGGTCGGGCAACGGCGTCGTCTCGGCCGAACGCACCAACACCGGATGGCGGCTCCTCAGCGGTGGCGAAAAGCTGCTGCCGGGCGAGATCGTGCTCGCGCAGAACGAGAGTTACTCCTCACCGTGGGTGATGGGGTCGTGGGGCGACGGGCTCGATGCGTTCGCCGGACGGTTCCACGAGTTCCTGCGCGCACGTCCCCAGCATCCGTCCACCGCACGTCCGGTCATCCTCAATACGTGGGAGGCCGTCTATTTCGATCACGACCTGCCTCGCCTGCTCGACCTGGCGGAGCGCGCCGCCGGTCTGGGCGTCGAGCGGTTCGTCCTCGACGACGGGTGGTTCACCGGCCGACGCGACGACACCGCCGGGCTCGGCGACTGGCAGGTCGATGCCGACGTCTGGCCGGACGGCCTCGGCCCTCTCGCCGACCGGGTGCACGAACTCGGGATGGAATTCGGTCTGTGGTTCGAACCCGAGATGGTCAATCTCGAGTCGGAGCTGGCGCGCCGGCATCCGGAATGGGTGTTCGGCACCGCGAACGGACCCGGCGTCCCGTCGCGCCAGCAGCACGTGCTCGACCTCGGGCATCCGGCGGCATATGAGTATGTGCTCGAGAGCATGTCCGCGCTCATCGCGGAATACGACATCGACTACCTCAAGTGGGATCACAACCGTCCGCTCGTCGACGCGGGGCACAGCCCGTCGTTCCAACCGGGCGTGCACGATCAGACCCTCGCGACGTATCGGATGCTGGACGCACTCACGAGCAGGCACCCCGGACTCGAGATCGAATCGTGCTGCGGGGGCGGCGGCCGCATCGACCTCGGGATCATGGAGCACTGCGCCCGCGTGTGGGTGTCGGACTGCATCGACGCGCACGAGCGGCAGCGTCTGCAGCGCTGGACATCGCTGATCCTCCCGCCGGAGCTCATGGGCACGCACGTCGGCGCCGATCACGACCACACGACCGGTCGCGCGCTCGATCTCGACTTCCGCGCGGGGACAGCGATCTGGGGCCACTTCGGGATCGAGTGGGACCTCGCCGTCGCGGCGCCCGATGACCTCGCCCATCTCGGCGAATGGATCGCGTTCCACAAGCGGATGCGTCCCCTTCTGCACTCGGGCACGGTCGTGCATGCCGACTCATCCAACCCGGCGGTCGAGCTCGAAGGCGTGGTCGCGCGCGACGGATCCGAGGCGCTGTATCGGTTGAGCGTCGTCGACCACTCGGTCGAAGCGCCACTCGGACGCATCCAGCTCCCGGGGCTCGATGGGGCGCGGCGCTACCGGGTCGAGCTCGTCGATCTCGCGGTCAGCAGCATTCGCCCCGACGGGATGCCGGACTGGGCCCGGACCGGCGTGACCCTCAGCGGCGAAGCCCTGACGAAGCTGGGCCTCGCGACACCGATGATGAACGTCGACCGCTCGACGCTCATCCGGGCCGTGGGCATCTGAGATGAGCCTCGACCTGACCAATTGGGCCGGCAACATCCAGTTCCGCGCGCGCGCCGTGCTCACCCCGCCGGCGGTGGATGAGCTGCGCCGCGTCGTCGCGAGCGAGCGCTCGATCCGGGTGGTCGGCAGCCGCCACTCGTTCACCGACATCGCCGACACGGACGGCGTGCTCATCTCCCTCGAGGCGTTGACGCGGGCGGACGACATCGTCGTCGCGCCCGATCGGGCCACGGTGCGGGTTCCGGCCGGCATCCGGTACGGAGATCTCGTGCCGACGCTCGAACGTGAAGGGCTGGCGCTGCACAACCTCGCCTCGCTGCCGCACATCTCAGTCGCGGGAGCGGTGCAAACGGGCACGCACGGCTCGGGCGACCGCGCGGGATCGCTCGCGACCCAGGTCGCGGCGCTCGAGCTGGTCACGGCATCCGGCGATCTCGTGACGATCACCCGCGGCGACGAGGACTTCGCCGGGTACGTCGTCGGGCTCGGCGCGCTCGGTGTCGTCACCCACGTGCACCTCGATGTCGAGCCCGCATACGATGTCGCCCAGACGGTCTACGAAGGCGTGACCTGGGATGCCGCCCTCGCGGACTTCGACACCCTCACGTCGGCGGGTGACAGCGTGAGCCTGTTCACCCGGTGGGCGGATGCGGATCACATCGATCAGGTGTGGGTGAAAGCGCGCGTCGGGCATGCTGGCGGCGACCTCGGCCGGTTCGGAGGGACACCGGCCGACGGGCCGCGGCATCCGCTTCCTGGCATCGACCCGACGCCGTGCACGGCCCAAGGCGGAGAGCCCGGGCGGTGGTTTGACCGACTCCCCCATTTCCGACTCGCGTTCATGCCGTCGTCGGGCGAGGAACTCCAGTCCGAGTACCTCGTGCCGCGGCGGGATGCCCACGCCGCGATCACCGCGTTGCGGTCGCTGGCGGAACCGATCTCAGCCCTGCTCCTGGTGTGCGAGGTGCGGACGATCGCCGCCGACGATCTGTGGCTCTCGGGCGCCTCCGGCACGGAGACCGTCGGTCTCCACTTCACGTGGCGCCCCGACGAGCTTGGGGTGCGCGCCTTCCTTCCGACACTCGAGCACGCCCTGCCGCGCAACGCGCGCCCCCACTGGGGCAAGGTTTTCACGATGCCCGGCGATGAGGTCGCGCGCCGCTACCCCGAGTGGGAGCGCTTCGCCACGCTGCGACGCACACTCGACCCCACCGGTCGGTTCACGAACGCGTACCTGGACCGGGTGGGATTGGGCTGACGGTCCCGCTGTTCCGTCCGTCATCGAGGCTCGGTAGAGTCGACGCGAGGGGACGTTCTGACCCTGACGAGTGGAGGTTGCTGTGCTCGACGATAAGAGCCGCGACGATGATCACGCCGTTGCAGAAATCGTCGGTCGCCTGCAGGAGCGGTTTCCGGACAAGTCGGCTGCCGAAATCTCCGCCGCGGTCGAGAGAGCTCGTGCGAGCTTCGACAGCGCGAAAGTCCGTGACTTCGTTCCTGTGCTCATCGAGAAGGAAGCGAAAGCGCATCTGAAGGGCAAACGCTGAGGACCGGCAGACTGTCAGAGTGAATAGCGCCCAGCTCATCCGCGACCGGATCGTGCAACAGGTCGATACCTCCGGGTTTCGCGCACACGGATTGCACGTGCGGATCGGCGACGACGTCGCGGAGCACCGCTGGGCTGCGGACGTTCGGGAAGAGATCCATTCGGTCGCGAAAGGGCTGTGCGTACTCGCCGCGGGGATCGCCGCGGATGACGGGGCAGTCTCGATCGATGCACCGATAGCGGCCGCTCTGCCGGGGACGGAACTCGGTCACGGTGTCGAAGAGGTCACGCTCCGCCACCTGTTGACCATGACGAGCGGCATCGATCTGCCGTGGTCTGAGTCGATGATGACCGACTGGCCCGATCTCGCGATCGAGTTCTTGCGGCGACCGTCCCGAGGGCGCGTGTTCCAATACTCGAACGCGAGCACCTATACGGCGATGCGCGTGCTCGCTGCCCAGGTCGGCGACGCGGCAGAGTACGTCCGCTCTCGATTGCTCGACCCGCTGGGGATCGAGGACATCGCATGGAAACGATGCCCGAACGGGTGGATCCTCGCCGGCGAGGGCGTGGAACTGCGAACCGAGGAACTCGCCCGGATCGGGCAGCTCATCCGCGACCGCGGGCAGTGGAACGGTCGGCAGTTGGTGTCGGCCACCTGGGTCGATGCGATGCACAGCGACTGGGTTATCGCCGGGGCCAATCCCGGATATGACCGATACGCGTTCGCGGGGTGGGGCGGGCCGGGCTCGGCATGGCGCCTGCACGGCGCGTACGGGCAGATGCTCATCTTCTCCGGCGAGGCCGTCGTCACGATCACAGCCGACGACCACTTCGGCGCGGATGCCATGGCGGGTTTCGTGGCGGATGCCCTGGACGATCACCCGGTGCCGCCGCCCGTGCAGCGGCGGTCAACCGCCCGTTCAGAAGGGTGCTGACGCCGAGCCTGCGATGGCGGCTGGTGCGAAGAACACCGGTGGCGCAGGCGCGTCTTCGCGATAGATCCGGCCGGTAGGCGACGTCCACTCGAGAACTCCACCCGGCAGTTGCCGGACCTTCCACCTCGTGAACTGCTTCATGCTGTGATGTCGCTGGCACAAATGGGCAAGGTTCCACAGCGCGGTGGGGCCGCCGAGCGCGGCGTCGATCGTGTGGTCGATCTCGCAACGGATGGCCGCGCGCCGACACCCAGGAAACCGGCAATGCTGATCGCGCGCTCGAAGGTACCGGCGCTGCGGCCACGGGGTGCTGTAGCGATCGACCGCCAGCACGACTCCCTGAATCGGCTCGGTGAGCACACGAGCCCAGTTCGACGCGTTCGCGGCGAGACAGCGGGCGGTATCCGCGTCGATCGGGGACCGACCGACGAGATCGACAGGACCGTCGTCCGCGCCGAGAAGGGTGAGCACCGGAACGATCACCTGCACCTGCGCGCGGATGGCGCCCAAGACACCGGGAGCATCGCCCGTCGCGGTCGGGTCGAGAGAAGGCGAGCCTGCGAGCAGAAGATCGGCGAACACGTCTGCGCGCACCTGATCTATCGTGCGCGCGTCGTCGTCACCCGATTCGCGCGCATCGACGACGGATTGTGCCTGTTGAGTGAGCCGATCGAAGACACCATCGGCGATCACCGTGGGGACGGACGCCACCACATCCGACATGCCGTTCCGTCCCGGAACGACCCGCACCGCCCGGGAGGTGCACGCGTCTCGGTGCCGGTCGGTGAAGGAGCGATCAGCCATCCGCTCGGCGAGAATCTCGAGTCCGGCGCGCACGCGGTTGGGAGTATCGATCCGGCACCGTGCGATCGCCTCGCGCTCGAACTCGGCACGCAGCGCCGGCGGCACCACCGCGCCCGCATCCACGATGACTCGGACGTGACCGCGGGTGAGGCACCCCGCCTCCCACTCCGCCAAAGCGGCGGGATAGCACTCGACGATCTCCCGCGCTTCGCCGATGCGCTGCTGCACCGTGCGGTCGGTGAGCCGCAGGACGCCGCCGACTTCGGCGGCGATCGCACGCAGCGCCATGTCGTGGACGCGCACGTTTGCACGAGCGCCTGACGCCTGCTTCTCTGCGAGCTGCCCGGCCTGAGCGAGCAGCCGGACTTCGGCGACTTGTGCCGCCGTGAGCTGCGCTGCCACCGACTCCACGCTCGCGACGATCTCGGCCAGCGCGGCGATGTCGCCGTCGCTGCCTGCCGATCCCGTGAGCTCTTCCATACCCCCATTCTGACGAGGGGGTCCGACATTGACGCAGCGCGATCCGAGTTGGCGCGGTCCTCGCGTTTTTCGCGTCCAGGAGAACTCTCGTTGTTCTGCGCCGGGGTGTTGCTTCCTGAGGTTGGTCGACGGCGTGATTCGGTATACCACGCTCTCCTCATCGGTCGCGTCGACTTCGATGAGCCAGGCGACGTGCGCAAGCAATGTCGGCCACTGGGACTCTGACCCGGCGAACTCTCCCGACATCTCCACGGTGAAACCAGGAGCGCGCTCACGCGGGCACCCGAGAGCCGAATGCGCACCTTTTCACCTCACCCACGGGTGAGCAACTCCGCGGCACCGCATTTCGGCGGGCGGTGAGGTGGTCGCAAACGGCGCCAAATCATACGATCCACGACTTGCGGCACTACGCGGCATCCAGCTGGCTGCGAGCGGGACTCCCCGTGCACCAGGTCGCCAAATGGCTCGGGCACAAGAACGCGTCGACCCTCCTACGCATCTACGCGCATGTTCTCGGTGAGCAACAGGAGATCGCAGCCCTTCGACACCTCGACTCACTGGGCCCGGTACGCACTGAGTACGCAGGGTCTGCGGTCGACACCGCAGACATCTCCGTCGCGAAGCATGAGCCCGTGGAAGTAAACGAACTCTAACCTCGACATTTTGTGGCGGAGACGGAGAGATTTGAACTCTCGGTTCCCAAAAGGGAACTCCACCTTAGCAGGGTGGTGCACTAGGCCGGACTATGCGACGTCTCCAGAGCATCCACGCGAAACGGCGCGAATGCACTCGGCAATCATAACCGTTTCGGCGGCTTCTGCCGAACCGAGGCGGCCTACCGCTCGGCGACCGTGCAGGTGACCTGCGCGGCCGTCTGGCCGGTGACGGTGCTCGGCAGCGCGACAGCTGTCTCGGTCGGCGCGGGCTCGACTACTGGCGCCTCAGTGGACCCCGGCGTCGGCGTGGCCGTGGGAGTCGAGGTCGGAGCCGTGGCTTCGCCGACGACCTCGGTGCCGTTGCCGTCGCTCGTGGACCCGGTGAGTTGCAACGGCTGGTTGGCTGCCAGGGCAGCGAAAAGCACATCCGCATCGGACGTCACGGGGAGCACCCGAAGACCGCCCTCCGCGTAGACGGTCGGGTACTGCACGAAGACGATGTCCTCGTACGGCACGCTCCGCACCGCCATCGCGATCTGCACCATCCGCTGCGGGTTCGCGAGCTCATTGCTCAGCACCAACTGACCACTGGTGACCTGCTTGACCGCGGTGTTCGCGAGGTTCAGGAGTGTGCCGGGATTCGCCAGCACACCGTCAGACTGGAGTTTGCGCACCATCGAGCTCATGAACTGCTGCTGGTTCGAGATGCGGCCGAGGTCGGACCCATCCCCGATGCCGTGACGGATGCGGAGGAACTGCAGCGCCTCGGCTCCGACGAGCGTGTGCTGACCGGCGGCAAGATCGAGGCCGGTGTGTCCGTCTTGGATGTCATCGGACAGACACACGTCCACGCCGCCGATCGCGTCGGACATGTTGATGACACCGGTCCAGCGAATGGCGCCGGCGAATTGGATGTCGACACCGGTGAGCTTCTTGACCGTCAGCACACTGCAAGCGAGCCCGCCGTACATGTACGACACGTTGATCATCTGAGCGCTCATGGCCGAGTACTGGGTGCCGTCCTCGCCCGTGCACGACGGGATCGACACGATCATGTCGCGCGGGAAGGAGACGACGGTGACTCGTCGCGGGGCATCGCTGATGTTGATCAGCATCGTCACATCGTTGCGTTCGCCCTCGGCATCCGCGGCTGCACACCGCGGGAACAGTGCGATATCTTGCCCCTCGCACGAGTCGGTCCCGACGAGCAGCAGGTTGACGCCACCCTCGATCTCGCCGATCGTCGGCGGCAGCGCTGCCTCGTCTTCACCGATCGAGACCCCCGCGTCTGCGACGGCGCGCGCCGCATCCCAGACGTAGAACCCGCCGATCGCGGCGACACTCACGACGACGACAGCGACGATCGCGCCGAGCACGGTGAGGATCTGCACGAACGGGTTCGGGGAACGCAGGACCCCGTGACGCGCGACGGGCTGACGGCGCGAAGACGCCTTACCCTCGGGGCGTGAACTCACGGGGGATCCTTTCGAAAGCGGAGGGCGTGGCCCTCACAGTTGCGAGGCGGCCCCCTCCGGGGGCCTCCTCCCAACCAGCGGAGGGTGTGGGATTCGAACCCACGGGACATTGCTGCCCACTGGTTTTCAAGACCAGGTCCATCGGCCGCTCGGACAACCCTCCCGACAGAGGCCGAAGCATCCGTCGAACAGCGCTGAGTCTAGTCGACCGCGTTCTGCCCATTGTGGCCGAAACCGCCTGTGGACCGGCTGAAAACCCCTACAGGCCTCGCAAAATCTCCGCGACGCCGCCCGCGTAGACGGACGTTGTCGTCTCGGATGCCGCCGCTCGCACTTCGTCGGGGCCCTGCGCCATCGCGATCGCGCGACCTCCGTGTTCGCGCGCCCAGCGGAACATACCGACGTCGTTGCGACCGTCACCCATCACGAGTACGTGCTCGGGATCCACGCCCAGCCAGGTGCGCACCCGCTCGAGCGCCGTGGACTTGTCGACGCCGTGCGGGGCGATGTCGAGCCACGCCGACCAGCCGACCGCGTAAGACACCTTGTTCAACCCGATGCGCGCAACGAGGTCGACGAAGTCCTCGTCGGTGTCATCCGGCGAGACCACGACGACACGGCACACGGGTTGCGAAGCGAGTTCTTCGAAGCTCACCCGCTGCGCGTGCGCGAGGTTCCAGTCGTCCATCTCACCGGTGTAGCGGCGACGTCCGTCGGCGAGTTCGACCATGTAGTTGGCGCCCGGCAAGTGCTCGCCCAGCAGCGTCAGCACTTCGGCGGGGTCGAACGTCTCGATGTGGAAGCGTTCGTAGCGCAGCTCTTCGGAGAAGTCCCCGTCGATCCGCTTCATGATCACGGCCCCGTTGGAGCAGACGGCGTAATCGGGCGCGAGATCGAGCACACGTTGGATGCCGCGCGTGCTCTCCCAGGCCCGGCCTGTCGCGAGCATGACCTCGTGGCCGGCGCGATGCGCGTGGGCGATCGCCTCGACCACGCCCGGGCTCAAGGTCTCGTCCTCGAGCAGCACCGTGCCGTCCACATCGAGTGCGATGAGCAGGCGCTCGATGGGGGCCCCGGCATCCTCCGCTTCTTCGGCGAGGTCTTCGACGAGCGCGGCGGCCTGCGCCTCGGGGACGATCTCGATCGACCCGGTGGCGGGAAGGTGGGCCGAAGTCATCCGATCGGCTCCGCGATCTCGATGCCGCCGAGGTAGGGGCGCAGCACCTCGGGGATGACGACCGATCCGTCGGCACGCTGGTGCGTTTCGAGGAGCGCGACGATCCACCGGGTCGTGGCGAGCGTGCCGTTGAGCGTCGCGACCGGCGCGGTCTTGCCCCCGTCCGGGCGGTAGCGCACGTCGAGCCGGCGCGCCTGGTAGCTCGTGCAGTTACTCGTGGAGGTGAGTTCGCGGTACGCGTCCTGCGTCGGCACCCAGGCCTCGACGTCGTACTTCCGCGCGGCGCTCGAGCCGAGATCGCCGGCGGCGACATCGATCACGCGATAGCTGAGACCGAGATCCTGCAGCATCTGCTCTTGCAGGGCGACGAGGCGCAGGTGCTCCTCTTCGGCCGCTTCCGGGGTCGTGTAGACGAACATCTCGAGCTTGTTGAACTGGTGCACGCGAATGATCCCGCGGGTGTCCTTGCCATACGAGCCGGCTTCGCGGCGGTAGCACGTCGACCATCCGGCGTAGCGCTTGGGTCCGGCCTCGAGGTCGATGATCTCGCCCATGTGGTACCCGGCGAGGGGCACTTCGCTCGTGCCGACGAGATACAGGTCCTCGCCCTCCAGGCGATACACCTCGTCGGCATGCTGGCCGAGGAACCCGGTCCCCTTCATCACCTCGGGCCGCACGAGCGTCGGCGGGATCATCGGGATGAACCCGGCATCCACCGCCCGCTGCAACGCGAGCGACATCAGCGCATACTCCAGACGCGCGCCGATCCCGGTCAGGAAGTAGAAGCGGCTCCCCGAGACCTTCGTGCCGCGCTCCATGTCGATTGCGCCGAGCTTCTCTCCGAGCGCGAGATGGTCGAGCGGTTCGAAATCGAAGGATGCCGGTTCGCCGTGCGTGCGAAGCGTGACGAATGCCTCTTCCCCGCCGGCCGGAACACCGTCGATCACGATGTTCTCGATCCTGCCGAGCGCCGCCTCGGCGGCCTCTTCGGCAGCGGTGGCGATGGCCTGCGCCTGCTTGACGCGCTCGCTGAGCTGCTTGCCTTCGGCGACGAGCGCTGCTTTCTGATCCTTCGGCGCCTGCGCGACCGTCTTGCCGTGCGCGTTCTGCGCGGCGCGGAGCTCTTCGAACGCCGTGATCGCCGCGCGGCGCTCACGGTCCGCGGCGAGGGCATCATCGACGGTGTCGGGCGACTCGCCGCGAGCCTCTTGCGAGCGCTTGACGAGGTCCGGCTGGTCACGGAGGAAGGCGAGATCGATCACCGGTCAAGTCTAGAGCGCCGGGTATCCTCAGCCTCATGACCGATTCCCCCGCCTCGCAGCGCGCCGCGCTCGTCTACAATCCGATCAAAGTGGATGCCGAGGCCCTCCGCGCGACGGTCACGGATGTCAGCGCCGCCGCCGGCTGGGGTGAACCGCTCTTCTTCGAAACCACGGTCGAGGAACTCGGCAACGGCCTCGCACGCCAAGCTATCGACCAGGGCGCAGCCGCCGTTCTGGTCGCCGGCGGCGACGGGACCGTGCGCGCGGTGAGCGAAGGGATGAGCACATCCGGCATCCCCCTGACGATCGTCCCGAGCGGGACGGGCAACCTCCTCGCCCGCAACCTGCAGCTTCCGCTCACCGATCCCGACGTGATGGTGGACGCGACGTTCACCGGCGAGCACCGCCCGATCGACATCGGCTTCGCCCGCATCACGCGCGCGGGCGGCGAGTCGGTCGAACACGGATTCGTCGTCATGGGCGGCATGGGACTCGACGCCGCGATGATCGCGAACACGAGCGGCGACCTCAAGAAGAAGGTCGGATGGCTCGCCTACATCGACGGCGCCGCGCGTTCGCTCGTCGGCGCGAAGCCGTTCCTGGTGCACTACCGCGTGCCCGGACACCGCTTTCACCGGGCGCGCGTGCAGAGCGTGCTCATCGCGAACTGCGGCTCTTTGCCGGCCGGGCTCGAGCTCATCCCCGAGGCATCCGTGTCGGATGGCGAGCTCGACGTCGTCATCTTCCAGCCGAAGAGCGCGTTCGGCTGGCTCGCGGTGTGGCGACGCGTCGCCTGGGACAACAGCGTGCTGAACAAAACCCGCGCGGGGCGACGCGTGCTGCGTCTGCGCACGAAGGACAATTCGGTCCGGTATGCCCGCGGCACCGGCCTGGAGCTGTCGACCGACGAACCTCAGCATGTGCAGCTCGACGGTGATGAGTTCGGTGAGGGCACGGCGATGACCTGTCGGGTCGTCGCCGGCGGACTGATCATCGCGGTCCCGAAAGGACATCCCGGAGCCGCCGCGTGACCTCGCTCGTGTGGCTGCGCGATGACCTGCGCCTCGCCGACAACCCGGCCTTGCGCGCCGCAGCCGACCGCGGGGAGGAGATCGTCGTCCTGTTCGTGCTCGATGAGGAATCCCCCGGCATCCGCCCGCTCGGCGGCGCCGCGCGCTGGTGGTTTCATCACAGCCTCGCCGAGCTCGGCGAGCGCATCGCTTCACGGGGCGGCACGCTGGTGTTGCGACGCGGCCCAGCGGCCGCGGTCGTTCCCGAGGTCGTGCGGGATGCCGGCGCCACCGCCGTGTACTGGAACCGACGCTACGGGGGGCCCGAACGGGAGATCGACACCGACCTGAAGGCGCGCCTACGCGGCGACGGGGTCGAGGTCGCCTCCTTCGCCGGGTCGTTGCTTTTCGAACCGTGGACGGTGAAGACGGGAGCGGGTACGCCCTACGGCGTATTCACCCCGTTCTGGCGCGCGTGCCGCCAGTTGCCCGCACCTCGGGCGCCGCTCGCCGAACCGCGGTCACTGGATGGACCTGCCGTGGACGGCGAGGACCTCGATACCTGGGGGTTGCTTCCCACGCGGCCCGACTGGGCGGCGGGGCTCCGCGAACGGTGGACGCCGGGAGAAAGAGCCGCCCGTGCTCGGCTGCGTGAATTCCTCGGCGAAGATGCCGCGACGTATGACCGCGCCCGCGACGAACCGGCCGTCGGCGCCACCTCGCTCCTCTCTCCCCGCTTGCGCTGGGGCGAGCTGAGTCCCTTCACTGTGTGGGAAGCGGCGGTGTCATCGGATGCGCCGATCGGCGGTTTCCTCTCCGAGATCGGGTGGCGCGAGTTCGCTTGGCACACTCTGTTCCACTTCCCCGATCTCGCGACGAGCAATCTCCGCCCGGCCTTTGACGCCTTTCCGTGGCCGCCACTCGCCGAGGACCGCCTCGATGCGTGGCAGCGCGGGCAGACCGGTGTGCCGCTCGTCGACGCGGGCATGCGCGAGCTCTGGCACACCGGTTTCATGCACAACCGCGTGCGAATGGTCACGGCATCCTTCCTCGTGAAGAATCTGCTCATCGACTGGCGCCGCGGCGAGGAATGGTTTTGGGACACCCTCGTGGACGCCGATTCGGCCAGCAATCCCTTCAACTGGCAGTGGGTCGCGGGCTCCGGGGCCGATGCCGCGCCGTACTTCCGCGTGTTCAACCCGGAGCTGCAGGCGAAGAAGTTCGACGGGGACGGGCGGTACATCGACGAATGGGCGCCGGATTCGATGGACATCGAGCCCATCGTCGACCTCGGCGAGACGCGGCGGGCCGCCCTCGCGGCGTATGAGGCCGTGAGGGCCGCCGGCCGGTCCTGAGTCCCGTCCGGGTGTGAACCGGGGCGGTTGCGCCCACGCGCCGCCGGGTGGGCGGGTGCAAGCGAAGGTATGCGGCGGTGGCGGGGGCGCGGCGGGGGGCGCGAGTGCGCGGAGGGGCGACGCGCGGGAATGGAGAGGCCCCGGCGAGCGTTGGGGCAGGCGATGAGCACCTCCCCCGCACTCTCTGTCCTTGACCTCGTTCCCGTGCGCACGGGCCAGACCAGTGTGCAGGCCGTCGCGGCCTCGCTCGACCTCGCGGTCCGCGCCGACCGCCTCGGGTATCACCGCTACTGGTTCGCCGAGCACCACAACATGCCCGCCGTCGCGTCGACGACACCACCGGTGCTGGCCGCCGCTGCCGCCGCTCGCACGACCCGCATCCGCCTCGGATCCGGCGGCGTCATGCTCCCGAACCACTCGCCGCTCGTCGTCGCCGAGCAGTTCGCGGCGCTCGAGGCGATCGCCCCCGGACGCATCGATCTCGGCATCGGCCGCGCTCCGGGAAGCGACCCGGTCATCACGCAGCTCCTCCGGATGAGCGGCACCACCAGCGACGTCGACAAGTTCCCCGAGCACATCCGCGACATCATCGGATTCCTCTCGGGCGAAGGTGCGACCCTGAGGCTCACGTCCGGAGGCACCTACGACGTCCACGCGACTCCGGCCGCCACGGGCACCCCCGAGGTCTGGCTGCTCGGCTCGAGCGACTACTCGGCGCAACTCGCGGCCGCGTTCGGTCTGCCCTACGTCTTCGCGAATCACTTTTCGGGCGAGGGACTCGAGCGCGCCGTCGATCTGTACCGCACTCAGTTCCAGCCGTCAGAGCACCTGGCCGCACCGCGGACGTTCCTCACGGCGAACGTCATCGCCGCGGCATCCGACGCCGAAGCCGAAGAGCGGATGCTGCCGCAAGCCCGCATGATGGCGCGCCTGCGCGGCGGACGGCCCCTCGTCGCGCTCGAAACCGTCGAGCAGGCCGCGGCCGCCGAGGCGAACGACGGATTGGCCGCACCGGTGCTCGACGGCATGCGTTCGCGCTCGTTCGTCGGAACCGGCCCGAACGTCCGCGATCGGCTCGCGGCATTCGCCGAACGCTACAACGTCGACGAGATCATGGTCTCGCCGGTCGCGGGTGCGTACGACGCCGAGCCGATGGACCGCGGCGACGGCCGTATCCAGACGCTGGAGCTCCTCGTCGCCTGAGCGGGAGGGGCGCTCCGGCGCCCGGTGTCCGCGCGGCGACCTGAACAACTCCTGCAGCCGCTCGGCCGGCGGCCACAGGAGCCGCGCGATGTCGTGGTCCGAGTGCGCGTCACAGCCTCACCGCGCGCTGAGCCGCAGGAATTGTTCAGGTGCGTGGGATCGAACGGCCCCCGAGGGGGCGACCGCGGACGGATCAGGCCTCGGGCTCGCCCGAGATCAAGCCGCGCAGCCAATCGCGCGCCTCGACGAAGACATCGTCGGAGTAGCGCTCGGGGTAGTGCACGATCGCCCGGTCGGCGCGCGGGTATGACCCGAGGAACATCACCTTCGGGCTGAACCGGCGCAGGCCCAGCAGGGCATCGGCCATGCGCTCATCTTCGACATGCCCATCGGCGTCGATGACGAATCGATAGCGGCCGAGCTCATCGCCGATCGGGCGTGAGGCGAGCAGCGACAGGTTGATCCCGCGGGTCGCGAACTGCTCCAGCAGCTCGAGCAGCGCACCCGGGTACTCCTCCGGGAGCTCGACGATCAGCGAGGTCTTGTCCGCGCCCGTCGGCGCGGGGGCCGCGACCGTGCGGCTGACCAGCACGAACCTTGTGACGGCCTTCGCATTGTCGCCGATCTCTTCCGCCAGCAGTTCGAGGTCGTAGTGCTCGAGGATGCCGGGTGGGGCGATCGCGGCATCCGCCTCGCTCACCCCGTCGACGATCCCGACCGCGGAGGCGACGTTGCTCGCCGCCGGAAGGTGCGCGTGCTCGGGGAGATTCGTCGAGAGCCACTGCAAGCACTGGCCATAGGCGACGGGGTGCGCGGCGACGAGCGACACATCAGCGAGGCGCGTGCCCGGCCGCCCGACGAGCACGAAGTTCACGCGCACGAGGTATTCGCCGATGATGCGGAGCCCGGGCATCGTGGCCAAGGCATCCTGCGCCGTGGACACTCCGCCGTCGACCGAGTTCTCAATCGCGATCATGGCGGCATCCGACCGGCCTTCGACGACGTCGGCGAGCGCTTCACCCACGTTGCGCACGGGCCGCCAGATCTGATCACGCGCCTCGGGCACCTGACTCAGGGCGGCTTCCGTGAAGGTACCGGCAGGGCCCAGGTAGCTGTAGGTGCGACGAACGGGCACGCCGGGATCAAGGCTCACGGGGCACAAGCCTAGTGCGCGCCCATCCGCCCTCGGGCGGTCGCGTACGCTGGCCGTGCACCGCCTGCCCCCGCACGAAGGAGCCTCCCATGCCCGCGTTTCGTACCGGCCGCGCTCTCGCCGCGATCCTCGCGCTCAGCGCCCTCGCACTCACCGGCTGCGTCCCCGAGCCGGAGCCCGGCGCATCCACATCTCCGTCCGCATCCCCATCTCCGTCCGCATCGCCATCTGCGACGGCGAGCGCCGCACCGAGCGCGACACCCACCCCGAGCACCCCGGCATCCGACGCCGATTGCGTCATCGGCGACTGGACGACGAGCGAAGCCGACCTGGTCGCCTACTACGACCAGGTCAACGCCGCCCTCGCCGGGGCGGGCGCCACGTTCACCCCCGCCGGCAGCGCGGGCTTGTCGATGCGCGCCGACGGCACCTACTCCTGGCTGCCCGACGTGCAGCTGACGGCCGATGTCGCCGGCACCCAGATCCTCATCGATCTCGCCGGCTCCATCGACGGGTCGTACACCGTCAGCGGCGACACGATCGCGACGCAGAACGATTCCACGGAGAACCTCCAGATCTCCGCGACGATCGCCGGCGTCGCGACCGATCCGGGCACGATCGGCGAGCAGATCGGCGGCGCTCCGCTGACGAACTCCACCTTCACGTGCTCGCCATCGACGCTCGTGCTGACCAGCTCTGTCGGCGATGCTCCGGTGACCACGACGCTCCACCGGTGACATCGACCTGACACGGACGCCCGAACGCGGCAGACTGTGCTCATGAGCCGAGCAGGACAGCCCGCCGAAGCATCCGACCTCATCGACATCGATGAACTGATCGCCGCCTACTACGACCGAAAGCCGGATGCCGCGATCCCCGATCAGCGCGTCGCGTTCGGCACGAGCGGACACCGGGGATCGTCGTTGTCGACGAGCTTCAACGAGGATCACATCCTCGCGACGACGCAGGCGATCGTCGACTACCGTGCGGCGCAGGGGATCAGCGGGCCGCTCTTCCTCGGCCGTGACACGCACGGCTTGTCCCGGCCGGCGGAGCGCAGTGCGATCGAAGTGCTCGTCGCGAACGGCGTCGATGTGCGCGTCGATTCCCGCGACTCGTGGGTGCCGACTCCGGCCCTTTCGCACGCGATCCTGACCTACAACCGACTCCTCGGAGACGACGACCCGGGTCGCTCGGACGGCATCGTCGTGACGCCGTCGCACAATCCGCCGCGCGACGGCGGCTTCAAGTACAACCCGCCGAACGGCGGCCCGGCCGACACCGATGCGACCGGATGGATCGCCGATCGGGCCAACGCGCTGATCGAGGCGGGCCTGGAGGGCGTCAAGCGCACCCGCTTCGCCGACATCGCGACGGGATCGTACGGCTCCTACGACTTCCGCGAGGGATATGTCGCCGATCTGGTCAACATCATCGACATCGACGCGATCCGCACGGCGGGCGTCCGGATCGGCGCCGACCCGCTCGGCGGGGCGTCGGTCGAATACTGGGCGCTGATCGGGGAACGATTCGGTCTCGACCTCACGGTCGTGAACCCCGAAGTCGACCCCACCTGGCGGTTCATGACGCTCGACTGGGACGAGAAGATCCGGATGGATCCCTCGTCGCCCTCGGCGATGGCGTCGCTCGTCGCGCGCCGGCACGAGTACGACATCCTCACCGGCAACGATGCGGATGCCGACCGGCACGGGATCGTCACCCCGGATGCCGGGCTCATGAACCCGAATCACTTCCTCGCGGTCGCGATCGACTACTTGTACTCGCACCGCCCGGATTGGCCCGCCGATGCCGGCGTCGGCAAGACCCTGGTGTCGTCGATGATCATCGACAAGGTCGTGGCCGCTCTCGGGCGGACCCTCGTCGAAGTTCCCGTCGGTTTCAAGTGGTTCGTGCCGGGACTCATCGACGGTTCGGTCGCGTTCGGCGGCGAAGAGTCGGCGGGTGCCTCGTTCCTCCGTCGGGATGGCTCGGTCTGGACGACCGACAAGGACGGCATCCTGCTGTGTCTGCTGGCATCCGAGATCATCGCGGTGACGGGCAAGACCCCGTCGCAGCGGTACGCGGAGCTCGAGGATCTCTACGGTGCGTCGGTGTACCAGCGGGTGGATGCCCCGGCATCCAAAGCCCAGAAAGCCGCCCTCGCGAAGCTCTCGGGCGATGCTGTCGCAGCGACGGAACTCGCTGGCGAGACGATCACGGCGAAGCTCTCGCACGCCCCGGGCAATGGTGCGGCGATCGGGGGGCTCAAGGTGCAGACCGAGCACGCGTGGTTCGCGGCCCGGCCGTCGGGCACCGAGGACGTCTACAAGCTGTATGCCGAGTCCCTGCGCGGCGAGGAGCACCTGCGCCAGGTTCAGGCCGAGGCGCGCGCCGTCGTCGCGGAGGCACTCGGCGGGGTGTAGCCGCGCTGAGGGGTCTCCTGCGCGCTCGCTTCGGGGTGCCCGGGGAGGTGAGGGCGAACCGGCGGGCGTGCGGGCTTCTGCGCCGTGCCCCGTACCGTATGCAGGACGAACGCTGCGGGGCGCCGGGACGTTCCGCGGAATTCTGCGGTGGGGGTGCGCTTGGGGGCGCGACGGTCCTGCATACGGTACGCCGCCGCCGTCGGGTCAGTGCCGTCGGTGCCGCGGCTCCGAGGAGCTCGCCAGCGCCGCGCCGGCTGCGGCGATCCAGCGGGCGGGCTCAGCGAGCGAGGCTGCAGGGCTCCCCGCGAGAGCGGTGAGGGACACGGCGTGTGCGAACGCCGCGGTGTCGGCATCCGCCGAGATCCGGCCGGCGACCAGGGCCGTCGGGACGCCCGCGTCGGCGGCGAGCGCAGCCACAAACGCGGGGACTTTGCCGGCGGCGGACTGGCCGTCGAACGAGCCCTCGCCGGAAATGACCAGGTCCGCGCCGACAACCGCCGCGCGCAGCCCGATCAGTTCCGCGACCTCCGCAGCTCCGGGGACGAGCCGCGCTCCCCACGCGAGCAACCCGAATCCGGTGCCCCCCGCGGCGCCAGCCCCCGGCTCCCCCGCCGCCGAGTGCGCTGGTTCGTACCCAGCGAGCCGGTCGTGCGCTGCTCTCACGCCGCCCTCTCGCGAGGAACCAGCGCGGTCGGCGAAAGACGCGGAGCGCGCGAGGAGAGTCGCGTAGCGGGCGAGGGCGGCATCCGCTGTCGCTGTGTCGGCGGGGGTCAGGCCCTTCTGCGGGCCGAACACCGCCGCGGCGCCCGCCGGCCCGCACAGCGGATTGGTCACGTCGCTCAGGACCACGACACCCTCGCGCGGGAGCGGACGGAGCGCGGAAAGGTCGACCGTCGCAAGGTCCACCACGCCGCGCAGACCCGGGCGGATGGGCGTGTCACCGGCATCCCGCATGCGAGCGCCCAGAGCCTGAAGCATGCCCGCGCCGCCATCGGTCGAGGCACTCGATCCGATCCCGAGCACGAGGCGCGGCACACCGTGATCCAAAGCCGCCGCGATGGCCTGCCCGAAGCCGACCGTGTCGGCATCCCACCCGCGCCGCTCGTCAGCGAGGAGCTCGATTCCGCTCGTGGAGGCGAGTTCGACCACGCCGGTGCCATCGGGAAGCAGGAGCCAGGATGCGTCGATGTCGCGCCCGTGGGGTCCGCGTACGGTCACCGGCATGCGCTGCGCCCCGGCGACGCCGGTCGCGAATGCGTCGAGCGTGCCTTCGCCGCCATCGGCCATCGGAAGGAGCACGAGGTCGTCGTCCGGATACTCGTCGACCCATCCGCGTCGAAGGGCGTCCGCGGCGGCCGCAGCCGTGATCGAGCCCTTGAAGCTGTCGATGGCGATCACGATGCGCATCGCACGCTCCTCTTCGGCGGGGTCACCTGCCGAGCATACCCTCGAATCACCCGCGCCGGTAAGCGCTTACCAAGCAGCAGCTCGGGCTTCCAGGTCTCGGATGCGGCAAGAGCTGCCCTCGAAGCCACACGCCCGCCTCACGGGCAGGGCGGGAGTCGGCACTCCGCCGAACCGTATTCAGTCTGGACCGCGCGGCAGAGCGAGCCCGACCCCCGGAATGACGCGGCGGACGTGCGGCGGCCGTCGCGTGCAGACTGAATACGGTACGGGAGAGAAGGGGGCCGGCGGGGCGGCTCACGCCGAGAGGATGCGGGCGTTCTGCGCGCGCTGCCACTCCTGCAACTGCCACATCGGATGGTGTGGGGCCGCGTTCGAGCACAGCACGACGCCCCAGACGCCGTGCGCGAGCGCGGTCTCGATCCCGTGCTCGGCGAGCGCCAGGCCGATCGGCCCCTCCTCGAATCCTCCGAGCAGGGGCGTGTACCCCACCCACCCCTCGCCGATCACGGCGGGCACCTGCTGCCACCGCGCCCACGCCGCGATCGCGATCACGCGCGCGGCGATCTCGCGCCGCATGACCTCGTGGAACGGCGGGTAATGCTCGACGAGCCAGTCGTCCCAGGCATCCGGATCGATCCAGTCGTACCCGTAGACCATCTGGTCGGTGACGACGGTCGCCGCCATCTTCCACGCCACCGGCCGGCCGTACGCCGCCGGACTCGGGGCATCCGCACGAAGGAGGTCGCGGAGCGCGGGCCCGGGGAAATCGCCCGATCCCTCCGCGCGGATGTCGATGCGCTGTTGCAGGGCGTCGAGCACGCCGTAGCTGTACACGTGGAACTGCCCGGCGCCGAGCCCCGGCGGCACACGATGCATCGCCAGATGCGGGGGCTTGCCGTAGCTCGCGGTGACGAGAAGGTCAGGATGCCGCGCTCTCAGCCACGCGACCTGCTCCGCACCCCCGTCAGCCAGGGCCGGGAGGATCGAGAAGTCGACCTCGTTGTGCAGCTCGACGAGGGCGATCTGGTCGCGGAATCCGGCGTCGTTGAGGTCCGCGAGGAGCCGGTCCCACGCGCCGGCGAGCACGCGGTATCGCTCCTCGAGAGGGACCGCATCGATCGCCTCGAACCAGCGCGACGAGGCCGCGAACGCCGGCGACTGCTGATACTCCCAGCTCGCCAGCGCCAGGACCATTCCGTGCCGCCGGCAGGCTGCGGCAAGCTCGTGCAGCCGCGCGCGAAGGTCGACGGTGAAGCCGCCGCGAACGTCATACCAACGTGTGCGCCGCCCGTAGATCTCGCCGTCGGGCGCGAGGCCGAGGCCTTCGATGTCGAGAAGCGGCTCGAGCCCGAGATCCCCATGGAGCAACAGCGGTGCGGCACAGATGCGGATTGCGTTGTATCCGAGATCGGCCGCGTCCGAGACGGCTGCGTCGAGGTCCTCGTACGGATCGCCCGGCCCGGCTTGCGTGTACCAGGAGAAGTCCCACAGCGTGATCGCGAGTCGAGATGGGAGGTGCGCGGGGACGGGACCGGTCAGCCCGGTGACATCATCGTCCACGGTCCCGGAGCCGAGATACCGGTCGGTCATGAGGCACCGCCCGCGCGCAGTCGGGCGGCGAACCCACGCAGAGCGACGGCCGTCTCCCGCCGTCGCACCGACGTGTCGACGTCGAAGACGAGGAGTTCGGGCAGCGAGGTCGCGAAGTAGTCGACGTCACCCCGCGCCGCATCGAGTTGATCGGCGCGCACCTCGAGCGCGGTGATATCGCCGCCGGCATCCTCTCCGAGCCGGAGACGCGCCACCCCTCGCCAGAAGTCGGTCTCGTCCGCGGACCGGTCACCGACCGCGAGCGGAGTGTCGCTTCGGGCGGCCCGCCATGCGGCGCGTGCGGCGTCCGCGTCTCCGAGCGCGCGGAGCGCGTCGCCGCGGACCACCCGCCGCTCGGCGAGCGGGTCGGCCGGGTGCCGACCCTCCCCGAGCCACGCGGGCACATCGAGCCCATCCACGACGAGATCGAGTGCGGACTGCGGGTCACCCTGCGCGAGCGCGCGGCGGCCGAGCACACACGCGACCCGGTCATACGCGGCGATCACCTGGCCTTCACCACCCTCGAACGGCCGGAACGTCCGCGTCGACAGGATCGCCCAGGCCTCGTCCCATCGGCCGACGTCCGCGAGCAACTGGACGTGAGTGAGGGCGAGGTCATCGCGCGCATCGAGCTGTGCCCCGTACGGCGCCATGAGGTCGAGCCGCGCGGCGGCGTCGAGCCCCCGGACGCCGGCCAGCACATCGCGCTCGAACACGAGCCGGGCATCGGCGCTGATCTCCAGCGCCGTGACGTAGGCCGCATCCGCCGCGTCGAGATCGCCGCCCGAATGCACCGTCGCGAGAGCGAGGTTTCGCCACACGACCGGATGCCGGAGCTCCGCGTCTGCGGCGATCACGAGGTCGGCGAGTGCGTCGTCGTGGCGGCCGGCATCCAGCATCCACGTGCCGCGCAACGCGCGTGCGACGGCGTGACCCGGCTCGGCGACGATCGCGGCCGAGAGCGCATCGAGCTGGTCGAGACCCGCCGGAAACGCGAGGTCGAGGTCAGCCGATGCTGCTCGGCGGCGAAGATCCGCTGCCCCTGCGGAATCGCCGGCCGCGTCGGTCCATGCGGCGCGGAGGAGCAACCGCAGGGGTTCGACGTTGCCGAAGACCGGATGGGTGCCCGTCGGCACGCGGTCGTCCGCGGTGGCCTCGAGCGCCTCGGCGAACGCGCCGGCGCGGGCGAACTCAACCGCGGCATCGAGCACCGCGCGCGGGTCGGCGGAGGTGCTCTCACCGGCGAGAGCGGCCGTCGCGCTGTCGAGCGGGTCGGCGCTAACGAGTCCGGCGAGGGCTGCCGCCGCGACGGCCGCGCTCCCGCTGCGGCGCAGCGCCAGGACGGACAGTCGCCGCGCGGCCGGAATCCCGCCGGCGGCGCGCGCGAGGTCAAGCGCCGCCGCAGCACGGTCTTCGCGGAGCGCGATGCGCGCGCGCCCCAGCCGGGCCGCCGGCGCCCACGGCGAGGACCATGCCGCGCGGGCGAAATCCCGGTCGGCGGCGGCGAGATCACCACAACGCTCGGCGACGAGCCCGCGCACGTAGAGCGCTTCACCGTCGCGCGGATTGAGGTTCCGGGCTGTCAACCGCTCCACCGCCCGGTCGAGCAAAGAGCGGGCCTCGTCGTACTGTCCCCTCTGGAACAGGTGCGCCGCGCGCGCCGTCGCGGCCCGGCTGTCGGACGGGTCGCGGAGCAACGCGGCATCCAGGTACGGCGCGGACGACCTCGTGGGATGCCGGTATTGATCCAGGTGGACGGCGGTGAGATACAGCTCGTCGGACGAGCTGATCTCGTCGGGCTGGGGCGGCACGGCCGCGACCCACGGCTCGATCGGCTCGGTCGTCAGCCGGTTCCACTCGAGCATCGTCTCGCCATGGCTGCGCACGGTCACGCGCGTCGGTTCCGCGTCGACCGTCAGCGCGATCGGGCGGTCGGGAGTAGCCGCCGTGTCACCGCTCCGTTGCACACCGACTGCCGTCTCGACCTCGATCTCGATGCGCACGGCCCTGGTGACCGTGACCGCGATGCGGTCCGCGTCGACCGAGATGGCGGCATCCACCGTCGCCTGACGCGCGGGGCCCGAGCCATGAAGGGGATACCAGAACTGGCTGAAACGCTTCGTCTCGCCCGGCAGCAGCCACGCGAAATCGGGCTGATTGTCGGTGTAGACACCAGCCATGAGCTCGACGTAAGGGCCGTCATCGTCGGTGAGCTGCGCGTCCCACGCGCGGCCGATCGGACCGTGACCCCACGTCCACTGCTTCTTGCCGGGCGACAGCGCGGGGTCGGCCCAATGCACGAAGCCGGCATCGGTGGCGCGGTCATAGCCGCCGAAGAACGCCTCGGCGGTGTCGGTGACCATGTACGACGTGGGCACGGGGATGTTGCGGTAGAGATCCAGGCGATCCGCTCCCGGCTGCTCCGCGGCCAACGCCGGATAGTCGACGCCGTAGTACGCGCGATCGGCGTGCGGGAACGCGGTGATCGCGCGACGGGCGTGATCGGCGACGAAACCCACATCGTCGGGGAAAAACGACTGATAGTCATCATGGACGCCGGCGGCGACATTCGCCCACCACAGGAACGTCTGCATGGTGTCGGTGCGGTTGTGGAGAGCGACCTCGGCCTCGATCAGCGAGCTCTCCGGTCGCAGGCGGATGCCGTGGCTCCCCCGCATCCGCTGCAACGGGTCGAGGTCACTGTGCCAGACGACGACGGCGCCGTCGTGCTCACGCTCGATGCGCGCGTCGACCGGAAGATAGGTGCCGGGACGATGGTGCTGCGGCCAGTTGAACTCGACTCCGCCGGAGATCCACGGGCCGGCGAGGCCCACGAGCGCGGGCTTGATGACGTTGTTGCGGTAAAAGAAGTCGTACCCGGCGATCTTGTCGTAGCCGATGTGGATGCGGCCGCCGAGCTCGGGGAGCAGCATGAGCCGCACGTACCGGTTCTCGAGGTGGATCGCCTGCCATGTGTGTGGATGCTTCTCGTGGGCGATCGCATCGATCATCGGCATCGGATAGACCGTGCCGCGGGAGCCCTGGAACACGCGCCGATCCAGGAACAGCGGATAGCGATCGGGCTCGGCGGTGGCGTACGTGTCGATGACGATGGGCTCGCTCCAGCAGGCGACTCCCCCGGCATCCAGGTGTGCGCGCTGGTCGGCGGGGGCGTCGGGCAGGACGATGCGGCTCGAGGTGTCGGTCACGCTGCCAGCGTAGGTCGGGGTCGCCCGCCGAACCATGGCACATTGCTCGAAGTACCTGGACGATTCGATGACATCATCGAAGAATGGAGCTATCTGAGGGATTCGAGCATCAGCGCCTGGCGATCGTCCCTCGTCCGGCCGTCGAGGAGGCGTTGGGGCACCCCGTGACGCGGCGCTTGATCGTGACGGATGCCGGGTTTTTTCCCCGAGCGGAGCGTCACGGGCGACAACGCCCGGAAGGCACGCGGGAAGCGATCGTGATCGCCTGCTCGTCCGGCGCCGGATGGGTGCGCACCGACGCCGGGACCGTCCGCATCGAGCCCGGAATGGTCGCTGTCCTCCCGCCGGGCATCGCGCACGCGTACGGCGCCGATCTCGCCGACCCCTGGACGATCCGGTGGTGTCACGTCGACGGGAGCGATGTCTCCGACCTGCTCATCGCGCTGGGCGCGGTGGACGGCGCGACGGTGCACACGCTGCGATCACCGGAGCGGATCGCCGGGCTCCTCGACGACATCGTGCGTGCGCTGGAGCAGGGACCCTCGACCGCGCGGCTGATCGAAGCCGCCGGCCTGGCCTGGCACCTCCTGACGCGTCTCGCGGTGGACCGGGTGCTCCCCGTCGACGGCGGTCCGGTCCAGCGGACCCTCCGTCACCTCGACGAGCACGTCGATGCGACCGTGCGGGTGCCCGAGCTCGCCGCGGCCGTGGGCGTGTCGACATCCCATCTGGCGGCGATATTCCGCACGGCGACGGGAGGCGGCATCCTCGCCTACCACCAGGGCGTCAAGATGGCGCATGCGCGGCGCCTCCTCGACACCACGGACGCCAGCGTTGCAGAGGTCGGACGGGCAGTCGGGATGGATGACCCGTTCTACTTCTCACGGCGCTTCCGCGCGACTCATGGGATGAGTCCGCGGGCCTACCGCGCGCTGCGCAAGGGGTGAGTCGCCGCGCTCCTCAGGTCACCGGGAGCAGCCGTAGCGGCGACACATAGGGCACTGACGGCGGCGCCGACTCGCGCGGCAGAAGGTGCCGCATCCGCACCGGGAAGCGACCACAACTGACCCCGGAAGAAAAGGATCAGACGGGTGACGGCCGGTCAGCCGCGCGGCGGAGTGGATGCCCGCAACTGCACCTCGAGGCCCAGGTGTGCGCGTTCGGGCGCCCATTCCGCGTCGATCGCGGCGCGGAGCGCTTGATAGCCCACCTCTTCCAGCGGGATGCGGACCGTCGTCAGCGCCGGAGTCACATCGCGGCCGGTCGGGATGTCATCGAATCCTGCCAACGCGATGTCATCGCCGACGGCGCGGCCCGCTTCACGGAGCGCCGACAGGGCGCCGATCGCCACGACGTCACTGATGCCGAACACGACCGTGCCGGCATCCACACCCTCGGCGAGCGCCTGTGCCATCAGGTCATGACCGGATTCGCGCGTGAACCCGCCCCGGTACACCTCGGCGACGACGCCGCCGGCGCGGGTGAAGCCCTCGGTGAATCCGGCGAGCCGGCTGTCGCTCGTGACGACCCCTTCCGCCGCGGCGAGAACGATGGCGTGACGGTAGCCACGGTCGGCGAGGGCGGCTCCGAGCGCATCGGCGCCCCCGCGGTTGTCGATCGCGACCCCCCGGACGTTGTCCGACTCGGCGCCGAGCGCGACGACCCGTCCACCGCCGGCCGCGAAGAGATCGAGTTCGGCGGCGAGGTCGGGGGCGAGTTCCTGGGATGCCCGCGAAGCCGCGAGGATCAGTCCGCGCGGGCGTTGTCCGCGTAAGGCCCGCACGAGCCGCACTTCGCGCTCCGGGTCCCGCTCGGTGATCGCCACCGTGACGACGAGACCGGCCTCGTCGGCGCCGCGCGCGACTCCCGAGGCGATCTCGCCGAAGTAGGGGTCGGCGATATCGGCCACAAGCAGCGCGATGATCGCGGAACTGCCCCGCGCGGTCGCCTGGGCCGACAGGTTGGCGCTGTAGCCGAGCTTCACCGCCGCCGCCTCGACACGTTCGCGGTACGAATCGGCGACTTTCCGCGCCGACCCGTTCAACGCACGTGAGGCGGTGGCGAGTGAGACCCCCGCTTCGCGGGCGACGTCGTGGAGTGTCACGGCGCCCGAGCGCGGGATGTCGGAACTGTCGGTCACGATCGCGATTCTATGGTGTGAGGTACGGCGACACCGCGGAAGCGAAGCCCGCGGCGGTGCGGCGGACAGCATCCCGGGGGTCGGTCGCCCAGATCTCCTCGTTGAAGATCTCAACCTCGATGTCGCGGTCGTAGCCGCTGGCGACCACGGCGGTGGTCATCGGCCCGAAATCGATGACCCCGTCGCCGGGGTAGTGGCGACTGAGGAGCACATCCGCCGCGAGCGGCGTCTTCCAATCACAGACCTGGTAGGTCGCGATGCGCCCCTCGCGCCCGGCCCGCTCGATCGCCGGCAGCACATCGGGATCCCACCAGATGTGGAAGGTGTCCACCGTCACACCGACGACCTCGGGGGCGAAGTCCGCCGCGATGTCGAGCGCCTGACCGAGCGTCGAGACGACGCAGCGGTCGGACGCGTACATCGGATGCAGCGGCTCGATCGCGAGCGTGACTCCCGCCGCCCGGGCGTGGGGGGCGAGTTCGCCGATCGCATCGCGCACGCGCTCACGTGCCCCGATCAGGTCGCGAGACCCGTCCATCAGCCCGCCGGCGACGAGCACCAGGATCGCGGTGGAGCCCGGTGCCCCCGCTGCGGCCAGCACGGCCGCTTCATCGATCGCGACGCGGTTGTCGTCGAGCGATGCCCGTCGCGCTGCCCCCTCGGGCATCGTGAAGAACCCCGCGCGGCAGTGGGTCGTGAAGCGCAGGCCCGAGTCGGTGAGCATCTGCGCGGCGGTCGCGAGTCCGACCGCCTGCACAGGCTCGCGCCACAGACCGATCGCCGGCACGCCCGCCTCGGCGGTCACCCGGAGGGCCGTCGCCAGGTCGGCGTGCTTGATCGTGGCCTGGTTGATCGACAGGCGCGGGTCGACAGCATCCACAGCACTCACTGCGTCGCCGCCTTCCCGCTCGCGACCATGTCCCAAAAGTGGCTGTTCTGGGATGCCGCAAACGACCGAAAGTGGGACAAGGTCTGCCCAAAGTGGGACAAGGGGCGCCGGAAGTGGGACACGGTCATGCGGAGGCTCCGTTGACGCGCAGCATGGTGTGCCAGCGCTCGGCGGCGAGGTCGGGGAGTTCCAGGGCGTGCGAGGCGTTGGCGAGCTCGACGATGCGCGACAGGTGCACGAGGCTCCGCGCGGAGTGCAGTCCGCCGACCATCTGGAACGCCGTCTGATGGCCGTTGAGCCACGACAAGAACGCGACACCCGTCTTGTAATAGAAGGTCGGCGCCGCGAAGACCTGACGACTGAGTTCTTCGGTCGGCCCGAGGATCTCGACGTAGCGCGCGGGGTCACCGGCATCCAACGCCTGGATCGCGGCCGACGCCACCGGCGTCAGCGCCGCGAACGCACCGAGGAGCGCGTCGGAGCGCCCCTCCCCTTGACCGATCGTGTCGCCGCCGATCAGACCGACGTAGTTGAAGTCATCGCCCGTGAACATGCGCACGGGCTCGGGCAGACGACTGCGAACGGATACCTCCGACTCGGCGTTCAGCAGGCTCATCTTGACGCCCGCGATCTTGTCGACGTTCTCCTCGATGATCTGCAGGAGGACCTCGGATGCCGTCGGCCAGTCGTCGGCGCCGAAGTATCCGGCGAGCTGCGGATCGAACGCCGTCCCCAGCCAGTGCAGCACGACCGGGTGGGTCGCCGCCTGCAGGACGGCGCGGTACACACGGCGGTAATCCTCCGCCGACGACGCCGCGCGCGCCAGATGGCGCGAAGCCATGAGGACGGGGCCGGCGCCCTGCTCTTCGGTGAAATGGAGCTGCTCGATGTAGGCACGGGTCACCTGGTCGAGGGAGATGTGCTCGTCGTCGATGTGGTCGGTGTTGACCCCGACGACGACCGAGCCACCCTCCTCGCGCGCGGTCTCGGCAGAGCGTGAGATGAGCTCGCGCGTGGCGGCGGCATCCAAGCCCATGTTGCGCTGGGCGGTGTCCATCGCGTCGGCGACACCGAGCCCCCACGAATAGACGTGGCGGCGGAAGGCGAGCGTGGCGTCCCAGTCGATGTCGGCGGGCTGACCCGGAGTGTTGTCGCCGTGCACCTTCGGCACGACGTGCGCCGCCGCGTAGGCGACGCGCGAGCGCAGCCCGGCCGTGGGCTTCTCATAGCCCGCCGGGGCGAGCAGATCAGCGGTCGAGAGGGCGCCGTCCGCGCCGAGCAGAGTGAGCCGGGTCATGTCAGCCGAGGTCCAGCGGGCGCAGCTCGACCTTGCGGCCCTCGGCGGAGGACTGGAGGCCTGCCTCGGCGAGCAGCACGCCGCGCGCACCGGCGAGCAGGTCGAACGGGTAGCCGGTTCCCAGGACGTAGGACTCCAGGAACTCTTCCCACTGCTGGCGGAAACCGTTCTGGAAGATCTCGTTCGTGGGGACCTGGGCCCAGTCGGCGTCGTAGTCGTGGCCGTCGGCGAGGTCCGGGTTCCACACCGGCTTCGGTGTGGCGTTACGGTGCTGGATCTTCGCACCGAACAGACCGACGACGGCGGAGCCGTGCGTGCCGTCGACGTGGAACTGCACGAGCTCGTCCCGGTCGACGCGGGTCGTCCACGACGAGTTGATCTGCGCGACGACGCCGCCGGCAAGCTCGAAGATGCCGTACGCGGCATCTTCGGCGGTCGCGGTGTAGTGCTCACCGTTCTCGTCCCAGCGGTCGGCGATGTGCACGGATGCCTGCGCGTACACGGATTCGACGCCGCCGAAGAGGTTCTCCAGGATGTAGTTCCAGTGCGGGAACATGTCGACGATGATCCCGCCGCCGTCTTCCGTACGGTAATTCCAGCTGGGGCGCTGGGCGGGCTGCCAGTCGCCTTCGAAGACCCAGTAGCCGAACTCGCCGCGCACCGACAGGATGCGTCCGAAATAGCCCGAGTCGATCAGCCGCTTGAGCTTCTGGAGGCCCGGGAGGTACAGCTTGTCGTGGACGACACCGGTCTTCACGCCGGCCGCGGCGGCCAGGTTCGCGAGCTCCAGGGCTTCCGCCGTCGACTCGGCAGTGGGCTTCTCGGTGTAGATCGTCTTGCCGGCCGCGATGGCTTTGCGCAGGGCCGTGGCGCGCGCCTTCGTCACGAGGAAGTCGGCGTAGATCTCCCACCGCGGGTCGGCGAGGGCGGCGTCGAGATCGGTCGTGTAGTCCTCGATCCCGTGCTCGGCGGCAATCTCGGCGAGCTTGCCCGCGCTGCGTCCCACGAGGAGCGGCTTGACGGTCACCTTCGAGCCGTCGGACAGCTCGATGCCGCCCTGGTCGCGGATCGCGAGGATCGAGCGCACGAGGTGCTGGCGGTAGCCCATGCGCCCCGACACACCGTTCATGATGATGCCGATCTCGCGGACCTGGGGAGCGGTGGCGACAGCGTCGGGGGCGAGAGTGGTGTCAGTCACGACGTCCTGCTTTCTGTGAGGGAACCGGCCGTCGTCAGCGACGGTCCGGAAGTTTGGGTAAACGCTTTCCGTCAGTGTTGCACGTGATGTGCGACCTGCGCAAGCGCGTGGAATCAGCCCAGGCGCACGGCCGCCCAGGAGACGGCGGGCAACATGAGCGCGAGCGATCCGCCGGTGACCTTCGCGCCGTCGATGCCCCGCACACCGACCCGTTCGGGCGCACCGAGTGTGTTCGCGGCATAGAGATCGTCGTCATGCAGAAGGTGGGTCTCGACGATCCGTAGCTCGCGGCCGAACTCGGCAGCCACTGCCGTCAGGTCGACAGTCAGATCCTCGGCATCCGTCGTCGAGCGGTTGACGACGAACAGACTGATGCCCTCGTCGTCCATGGTCGCGACGGCGTTCACGGTGGCGACCTCACCGAAGCGCGCGCTCGTGAACGTGCCGGATCTCACCGGAACGCGGACCGCACGGGCGTCCGCGAGACGTGACGTGATCGAGAACGGGAAGAAGGTGGTCTGACGCCAGGCGATGCCACCGGGCTCGGTCATGATCGGGGCGATGACGTTGACGAGCTGCGCGAGGGATGCCGAGCGCACACGATCTGAGTGCTGCAGCAACGTGATCAACAGGTCACCGAAGACGACGGCATCCAGCGCATTGTACTGGTCTTCGAGTTGCCGCGGGGCGATCGGCCACTCATCCGGGCCGTAGGTGCGGGCTTGCGCCTCCCACCGGGTGAGGTACCAGACATTCCACTCGTCGAACGAGATCATGATGCGCTTGTCGCTCTTCTTGATGGCGGCGACGTGATCGGCCGTGGCGACGACCTGCTCGATGAAGCGGTGCATATCGACGGCGGATGCCAGGAACTCCTGCGCATCGCCGTCGCGCTCCTCGTAGTACGCATGACATGAGATGAAATCGACGTCGTCGAACGCGTGCTCGAGCACCGTGCGCTCCCAGGCGCCGAACGTCGGCATGGTGCGTCCCGATGACCCGCAGGCGACGAGTTCGATCGAGGGGTCCAACTGCCGCATCGCCTTGGCCGTCCGCGAGGCGAGCTTGCCGTAGTCGTCTGCGCCCCGATGTCCCAGTTGCCAGGGCCCGTCCATCTCGTTGCCGAGGCACCACACCGTGACACCAAAGGGCTCCGCGCGCCCGTTCGCCGCTCGCTCGCGCGTGCGCGTCGTATCCACCGACGTATTGGCATACTCGAGCAGATCGAGTGCTTCTTCGGTGCTGCGCGTGCCGAGATTGACGGCGAGCATGAGCTCGGATCCGACGCGATCGAGCCACGCCTGGAACTCGTGCAAGCCCACCTCGTTGGTCTCCGTGGCATGCCACGCGAGATCGAGGCGACGCGGCCGCTCCGAGACCGGTCCGATGCCGTCTTCCCAGCGGTACCCCGAGACGAAGTTCCCTCCGGGGTACCGGATCGTCGACACCCCGAGTTCACGCACGAGATCGATGACGTCCCCGCGAAAGCCATCGGCATCCGCACTCTCATGAGCGGGCTCGAAGATCCCGTCGTAGATGTGACGTCCGAGATGCTCCACGAACCCGCCGAAAATGCGGCGATCGATCGTGCCGATCTCGTTCCGCGGGTCGATGTGGGCGGTGGGGCGGGACATGAGATTCCTTGTCTGAGTCAGGCGTCGCGGCGGCGGCGGACCGGGATGGCGACCACGGCAAGCACGGCGCACCCGATGGCGGGGATGAAGAGGGGGGGAAGCGCCCAAGTGACGACGCCGACGAACACGGCGGTCGCGAGGACGTACAGTGCACCGGCGACGTCCGCGGCGACGATGGCTGGCACTGCGCGAATCGCCGCACGCCAGCCGGTCTCGGGCATCCAGGCCGATGCGACCACCAGGAGCGCGACGGCGAGGGCCGCGAGCCCCGCCCATCCGACGATTTCGACCAGGGCTCCTCCGGGAAGGTACCCGGAGCGGGCGAGGTCGATGTCGAGCAGAAGGAGAAGCGTCACCGCGAGAGTGGCCACCCCGACGACGAGACCGGGCACGAGCGCGGCGCGCACGTCGGCCCAGAACAGGCGCAGGTTCGAGTCATCTGCCGCGACGAATCGACGCATGTGCCGCACTCCGGCCACGAGGGCGGTGGGAAGGGTGATGATCAGGAGCCCGACGAGGGTGATGAGGAGCCCAACCGTGAGCACCTCGCCGAACAGTGCGAACTTCGCCGATGCGCCCGGGAACCGCGCCGGAGCGCGCTCCTCCCGCACGGGCCCTGCTCCGGAAAGCTCTCCGCGCCGCGCCGTCTTTTCGCGACGCCGCTCATCTCGATCGCTCACGTCGCACTATCCCTTGAGTCCCTGCGTGGCGACACCGTCCACCAGGAAGCGCTGGAACACGAGGAAGAAGACCAGGACGGGCAGCAGAGCCACGAAGGATGCCGTCACGGTCGCGCCGAAGTCGCTCGAGGTCGTCTGGTCGTTGTAGAGACGCAGCGCGATCGGAAGCGGGTAGTTCTCCGGGCTCGTGAGGTACAGCAGCGGCCCGAGGAAGTCGTTCCACGACCAGATGAAAGCGAAGATCGCGCACGTGATGAGGGCCGGCTTGATCAGGGGCAGGATGATCGCCCAGAAGATGCGGAGGTGTCCCGCTCCGTCGATGCGCGCCGCCTCGTCCATATCGCGCGGCATCTGCCGCATGAACTGGACGAGCAGGAAGACGAAGAACGCCTCGGTGGCGAGGAACTTCGGGAGGATCAACGGCCAGAACGTGTCGACCAGGCCGAGATTGTTGAACAGGATGTACTGCGGGATGATCACGACGTGGAACGGCAGCAGGAGTGTGCCGATCATCGCGGCGAACAGAATGCCGAGACCCTTGAACTGGATGCGTGCGAACGCGTACGCGGCGAGCGCCGAAGACAGCACTGTTCCCACGACCGCGGAGACGGCCAGGAGGAGGGAGTTCGCGAAGAACTTCCACATCGGGATGCCGGCGATCCCCTCCGCGACCTTGATGTAGTTGTCGAACGTCGGCGCCTGCGGCAGGAGGCCCATATTCTGGCCGAACTCGCTGTTCGGCTTGAACGTGGACAGGAAGAGCCACAGCAGCGGGTAGAGGACGATCGCGGTGAGGGCCAGCAGTCCGACGAGCCAGATGACGGTCTGCCAGGTCTTGCGCGTGACCCGGCGCGGACGCTGGGTCGGACCGGTGACGAGGGTCTGCTGAGCGGCGAACACCGGGGTCGATGCGGCGCCGGAGGTGGTGGCAGCGTTGGAGGTACTCATCGGTTGTCTCCCGAGTAGTGAACCCAGTTCCGCTGCGTGCGGAAGAGGATGAAGGCGATGATGGCGACGACGATCAGCAGGACCCACGCGATCGCAGACGCGTATCCCATTTGGCCGTCGCTGAAGCCTCGCTTGTAGAGGTACAGGGTGATGAAGTTCGTCATTCCGGCGGGACCACCCGACCCGTTGGAGATGATGTACGCCGACGCGAAGACCTGGAACGCGCCGATCAGCCCGAGCAAGAGGTTGAAGAAGATCACCGGCGACAGCATGGGGATCGTGACCGCGCGGAAGCGATGCCATGCCCCGGCGCCATCCATCTCGGCCGCCTCATAGAGTTCCTTCGGGATCTGTTTGAGACCGGCGAGGAAGATCACCATCGTGGCGCCGAACTGCCAGACGGACAGCAGGATCATCGCCGGCAGGACCAGATCGGGGTTGCCGATCCATCCGCCGAGATTGATGCCGAAAAGGCTCAGACCGTTGTCGACCGGGCCGTCGGCGGCGAACATCGCGCGCCACACGATCGCAACCGACACCGATCCGCCGATCAACGAGGGCGCATAGAACGCCGAGCGGAAGAAGCCCGCGCCGCGGTCACGGAAGTTCAGGAGCATCGCGACACCGAGAGCCGCCGCGAGCGTGATCGGGGTTCCGATCAACACGTAGACCATCGTGATCTGCGCCGACTGGATGAACGACGGGTCGGAGGTGAACATCCGCACGTAGTTGTCGAGGCCGATCCACTTCGGCGCCGAGAAGATGTTGTAGTTCGTGAACGACAGGTAGAGCGAGTACCCCATCGGGAGCAGCGTCAGGCCGAAGAACCCGATCAGCCACGGGATCAGGAAGCCGTAGCCCGCCAGTGTTTCGCGTCGTTCGCGGGACCGCTGCCCCGGACGATCGACGAGTTCGGGTCGGCGCTTGCGCAACAGACCTCGGCGGGATTGATCGCCGGTGACGATCACTCTGGTCGCAGTGGTACTCACGGGTTACTCCTGAAGTGATGAGGGAGTGAAAAGGGTGGCCTGGGGCTCGGATGCAGGCATCCGAGCCCCAGGATCTGAGTGCTAGCCGAGAACGACATCCATCTCGGAGAAGAACTGCGAGACGGCGGCGTCCACAGTGATCGTGCCGAACGCGAGTTCGATGCCGAGCTGACGGAACTTCTCCTCCAGCGTGCCGTAGCCGATGATCGGAACCGGCGGGGCGTCGCCCAGACGGTCGGCGATCGACGCCTCGTAGTCGCGCACCTGCTGGCTCAGCGGGTCGAGATCAGCACCCTCCAAGGCGGTCTCCGATGCCGGGAGGCCTCGGTTCGTGCCGAAGATCGCGCCCGACTCCGGCGAGTTCACGAGGAAGTTGACGAGAGTCGCGGCTGCTTCGGGGTGCTCGCTCTTCGACGAGATCGAGTGCAGCATGGACGGCTTCAGGTACAGGTCCTTCGCGCCTTCCTTGGTGACCGGAGGGGCGAGGATGCCGAGCTCGGTGTAGCTCTCGCCCAAACCGGCGAGGTAGCCGGCACCGAAGTTGTCCCACGTCAGCTCGCTCGCGGTGAGCGCACTGTCGAAGGCTCCCTTCGGGGTGACCTCCTCCACGCGCTGCTGCGGAACGATGACGCCGTCGCGGACATCCGCGCCGGACTCCCAGAACTCGGCGAGGCGTTCCTCATCGAAACCGGGCTCGCCCTCTTCGCTGAAGAGGTACGACCCCTCCGAACGGAGCTGGATCTCGAAGTTCTGGATGCGGCCGGTGAAGTCAGCGCCGCCCCAGAACGCACCGCCGGAGCCCGCCGTCACCTCACCCATCCAGTCGCCGTAGCTCTCCCAGTCGCCACCTTCCCACTCGTCCACGCCTGCAGTCTCCAGCAGAACAGGGTTGGTGAACAACGCCCACGCGTTGGTGGAGGTCGGGATGCCGGTGGTGGCGTCACCGACGACACCGATCTGCAGGATGTTCTCCGACAGCGGCTCGGTGTCGATGATGTTGCCGAGGTAAGGGTTGAGGTCCAACAGCAGACCGTTTTCGGAGTACTGACGCAGATACGAGTAGTCGAACTGCATGACGTCCGGGAGGTTGCCGCCGGCGGCCTCGGTCTGACGCTTCTCCCAGAACTCGGGGAAGCCCAGGAACGTGGGGTTCACCGTGATGTTCGGGTATTCCTCGTTGAAAGCGACGATGGCTTCGTTGTAAAGCTCGGCGCGCACGTCGTTGCCCCAGAACGCGAGATCCAGAGTGACTTCCTCGTTCGGATCGAAGGTGGCCGACGGCTCAGCCGTGGAGCCGCCTGCGCAACCAGCCAAGACGATCGCCGCGCCTGTCGCCACAGCGACGATGGCGGAGACCCGCTTTTTGCTGAACATCATTGTCCTTTCTGTGAACGTCCGTGTTCATCGACGAACGTTCGTTGTCCGTGTGCAGTGTCAGCGCCGACCTCAAGAATGTGGTGCATCGGGAAAGCGCTTGCCCGCAACCGTAGCGTCCTTTGAAACGTTTCGCAAGCACAATGTGCGACATCGTTGACGCACCGTTATTCGCCTAACGATCGGCGACCTCGAGCCGGCCGCGGGTCACGATGAGCCTCGCGCGGTACACCGCACAGAGCCGATCATCGATGGAGTCGGTCGCGGCATCCGGCACGTACGCCCGAGCGGGATGTCCGAAGTAGTAGAACCACACGGTCTCGCCGTCACGCACCGCAGCGCCGTGGTGGCCGAAGCCGGGTCCGGCGACGGCGCCTAGGCCGAGGATCACCTCGTCGGGCCCGCCCTGGCGCTCCCAGGACACCGCATCCGGCGAGCGATAGACCGCCATGCCGCGCCACTCGTCGACGATCATCCACCAGAACCCGCTGAGTTCGAACACATCGGGGCCTTCGTGGGCGCGACCACCGATCGCGATGCCGTCGCCGCGCCATGTCTCGAGATCCTCCGAGACGGCGACGGTCGTCACACTGTCGGCGGCCTCGTCCTTGGCCCAGAAACGCCAGCGCCCGTCCGGCGTTCGGGCGACGGCCGCGTCGATGACGCGATCGCTCGACAGAGGAATGTGGCCCCGCCCGCTCCAGTGCTCGAGATCATCCGAGCGGTATTCGACGATGTGGCGCGCGAAGCCCGGCCACCGGTCGGGTACGCCGTCGATCTCGGTGAGGTACATCCGCCACTGCACCCCGTCGTGGATGACCTCGGGTGCCCAATGCGTCACATCGACACTCTCGGGCGGCCGGCCTGCACGCAACGTCAGTCCGCCGGCATCCGGTTCGAGCGTTCCGGCGTACGACCATTGGACGCCGTCGCCCGACCTCGCGACTCCGATACGGCTGCCGTGCACCCAGGCCACCCCGGGCCCCGGAGCCGGGTGCGTTGCGCGGCGCTGCGTGTAGAGCATCCACCATCCGCCCGCCGGGTCGATCACCACCTTAGGGTCGGTCGCGCCGTCGTAGACGGGGTCGCGGTACAGCTCAGCGCTCACCTGCCCGCATCCCGCATGTCGATCACGGGACTCGCGAAACCGCGGCGGTGCGTGGGATGCGACGCCAGGTCGTCGGGAGTGACCAGCGCGCCGTCCGCCGCGGCGGAGGCATAAATGGCGGCGACGATCTCGATCGACCGCGCGGGGTCCGTAGCAGTCGCGGGCAACGGCATCCCCGATCGCAGTGCGTCGAAAACACCGCCCAGGAGCGGCGCGTGATCGCTGCGCTCCTCGACGTCGGGAAGCGCCCATGCCGCAGCCTCGGCCTCGAACCCCGGCGCCGGGGTGATCTGCCAGTTCTCGTGCCCGTGACCGTAGAGGTGATCGACCGTGACGGTCGCCTTCTGCGTGTCGACTCGAATCGAGCTCGTCTCTCGCGGCGACACAGCGCTCGTCGTCACCTGTGCCACCACACCGTTTCGGAAGGTGATCGTGGCGGTCGATGCATCTTCGGTCTGCGTCTCGCGGTCGAGCCGCCAGAGTCGCCCCTGGACGCTCGCCCAATCACCGAGGAGGTATGCGAGGAGGTCGAGCTGATGGATGCCATGACCGAGCGTCGTGCCACCGCCCTCCGTCTCCCACTTTCCACGCCAGGGCACCGCAAAGTAGTCCGCTCCGCGATACCAGAGCGTCTCGCACGTCGCGATGAGCGGCCGACCGAGCGCGCCCGAGGCGAGCAGCCGGCGCACATGCGCAGCGGCCGTCCCGGTGCGCTGCTGGAAGACGACGGCCAGCTGCTTTCCCGCAGTCGCGGCGGCCCCCCGCATGTCGTCGAGCTCCTCCAGCGACGGCGCCGGCGGCTTCTCGACGATCACATGCGCACCGGCAGCGAAAGCGGCGAGCGTCTGCTCGCGGTGCGCGACCGGCGGGGTGCAGATCAGCACGACGTCGGCATGCTCGGCGGTGAGCATCCGTTCCAGATCGTCGTACACCGCCGGAACGCCCCAGACCTCGGCGAACGCATCAGCGGCAGCGCGACTCACATCGGCGACGGCGACGAGAGTTGCTCCAGGGTAGGCATCGACAGCGGCCGCGTGCAGGCGCGCCACCGAGCCGGTGCCGACGAGAACACAACGCAGGGATTCGGCCATCGCACGCTTTCCAGTTCGGGGAGGGATGCCCCCAGCCTAGAAGGCCGAGCGGGAAAGCGCTATCCATCCTGTTGCATCGACGGCCACTCCCACGTCTTGAGTCGACCGCACATGCCGAAACCGCGGTCCCCGGGTGTCGGATCACCGCGTACGACGGATGCCGCCGCAAGCCCACCGGCATCGCCACGCCCGAGCGCCTGGAGCTGCTCGCGAGTCCGCTCCATCTCGGCCGCGACCGTGCGCTCCCACAGCCGCGTCCAGTCCGCCACGCGCGGCGCAACGAGCGCCGCCGCGCGGGCGTGCAGGCGCGCAAGCGCCCCCGGCCCGTCGCGCTCCACCGCGGCGCGGAGTTCGAGGTAGCCCTCGACCGCGAGGTCGCGGCGCGTACGGACGGCATCTGCCCGTCCGGCTCCGACGGGGACAGTGGCCGCGGCCGCGTAGGCGTCGGGGTCGGCGAGGACATAATCGGGGAAGGTCATCACCGCGTCGCCCGCTTCGGGCAGTCCGGCATTGGCCATGATGACGAAGAGGTGCAGGTCACCGCCGTTGACGAGGCGATGGACGGTACCGGGCGAGAACCAGAGTACGTCTCCGACGGTCAACGGATGCTCGGCATAGCCCTGCGCTGAGAGAGTCTGCACCGACCCCGATCCGCCGACAACGACGTAGCCCTCGCTGGACGCCGAGTGCAGATGCGGCGTCCCGCCCCGGCATCCGTCGCCGCTCTCTTCGTCGTAGACACGCAGATCGCTGAGCGCGACGCCGCCGGGAAACAGCGGCGCTGACGACGGCGCACTCACCGGGAGCCTTTGAGTACGACCCGAAGCGACCCGGCGAGCGCCTCCGCGTCGTCGGCAGTGGCGTCGGCCACTCCCACGGCGTAGCGGAAGGTCACCGCAGCGCCGGCGGCCACGACGACTTCCTCGCTGAAGAACGGTGCGGGGTTCAGCCCGGCGAACTCCTCAGACCGTGCGAACCACTGCGGCGGGTGATGCGGGTTGTCTGCGGCATCCACCATCACGATCAGCGACGTCGCGTCGATCTCGTCGTGTTGGCCCTCGAAACCCATCCATTCGTGGCGCTGTCCGCGCACGTCGGCGCCGGAGCCGGTGCCGTCGGCCGTGACAAGGACCCCGTCGGTGAACGAGCGCGGACCCCGCCAGAACAGGCCGCCGTAGCCGGCGTTGTCGCGACCCCTCGTCGTGGGCGATCCGATCGCGATCTCGGCGTCGGTCACGTTCGTCATCACGCTCTCGAAAGTGAGCGCCCAGGCATCGTCGCCCAGGATGCGCGCAGTGAGGGTACGCACTTCGGTGAATACGCGTTCGTTGCTCTCCGGGATCCACTCGAGCTGGTGCGCGAAGCGGGCGACGCCCAGCGCATCCACCGCGAGCTCATCGATCACCTGGTGCACCTGCGTGCCGTCGTTGGGAAGCTGCACGTAGCCCTGATCGCGGACGAAGGTCGGCCCACCCCAGAAGTTCTCGTTGCCGACAACCGGCAGCGACCAGGCGATGCCCTTGTGCCACACGTGGTCGTGGGGACGGAACAGGCTCATCAGGTGACCCGCGCGCGTCCGGAGGGGATGAAGGAACGGCTTGGGCGACTCGAGCTGCGGCGAATCGGGAACGTAGGTGTAGTGGAACAGCTCCACATCGCCGTCGCGGACGGTGAATCCCGTCGCGCCGTCGTGGTCGATCTCGAGGGTCATCGGTTCTTCTCCAGAGCGGGCTTGATCGGTGACCAGGGAACGGCGTCGCCGCCCATGGACCTCAGGAACGGGTCATCGCCGGCGATCTCTCCCGCGCGGATGGGGGTGCCGCGGAAGGCGGAGGCGTAGGTGGCTGCCGCGAATTCCAGCGTGCGGCGAGCGTCGTCGACGCTGACGCCGGGGGTGCCTTCGGCGACCAACGCATCCACGATCGCGGAGATCTGACTGCGGTGGCTGCTGATCGCGTCGGACGCATTCTGCGCCCACTCCTCCGCGAGGTCTTCATGGCCGGGCGCGGCGGTGAAGGTCCAATCGGCGTTGCGATAGCCGTACAGGTGCTCGACTTCGACCGTCGCGAACTCGAAGTCGAAACGCAGTCGCGAGGTCTCGCGTGGCGAAACGATCGAGTTGACGACCGTCGCGAGCGCCCCATTCTCGAACTCGACGACGGCCATCGAGACGTCTTCGGTGTCGGTGGGGAGCGCCTGGCGCGCGGCGAACGCCGTCAGCTTCGCCCAGGGCCCGAGGGTGGCCAACAGCAGATCGAACTGATGGATGCCGTGACCCATCGTCGGCCCGCCGCCTTCGATCTCCCAGCGTCCTCGCCACGGCAGGTCGAAGTACTCGGGCGCGCGGTACCAGAGGGTTTCACAGGTCGCGACGAGCGGGCGCCCCAGCGCGCCGTTGTCGAGCATCTGCTTCAGCCGCAGTGCCGCGGCGCCGAACCGGTGCTGGAACACGGTCAATGCGGGCACGCCGGTCTCGTGCGACACGGCGACGAGCTCATCCATTTCAGCGAGGCTCAGCGCTGTGGGCTTCTCGATGAGCGCCGGCACTCCTGCGCGCAACGCGGCGATAGCGAGAGGCACATGCGTCTGCGGCGGCGTGCAGATGTGGACGAGATCGAGCGACTCCCCCGCGAACAGCGCCGCAGGATCGGGGTAGATCGCGGCATCCGGCGCGAACCGCGCAGCGAAAGCCTCGGCCCGCGAGCGATCGAGGTCGACGACCGCCACGAGTCTGATCCGTGGCGCAAGCCCTGTGATCGCGTCGGCGTGAGCGTGCGCGATCGCCCCCGTCCCGATGATCGCGGTGATCAGTGGCGTGTGTGTGACATCGGTCATGCTGCTCCTCCGAGCCCTACCTGCGTGAGATGAAGATGCGCGTAGCGCCCGTTGGCTTCGATCAGGTCGTCGTGTGCACCCTGCTCGACGATGCGCCCGTGCTCGAGGACCACGATGCGATCGGCCCGGCGCACTGTGGAGAGTCGGTGGGCGACGACGAGAGTCGTGCGGCCCTGCATCAGCCGTGCGAGTGCTTCTTTCACAAGCTCTTCCGACTCGGGATCGAGCGCACTCGTCGCCTCATCGAGCAGCAGGATGCGCGGGTCGCGCACGAGTGCACGCGCGATCGCGAGTCGTTGACGCTGACCGCCCGAGAGCCGCGCGCCCCGCTCGCCGACCACCGTGTCCCAGCCATCCGGCTGGGACTGGACGAACTCCCACGCGTTCGCGTCGCGCAGCGCAGCGATGATGCGAGCGTCGGAGATGTCGGGCAAGCCGTAGGCGATGTTGTCACGGATCGACCCTTCGAACAGGACGGATTCCTGCGGGACCACCGACACGAAGCGGCGCGCGGTGCGCATGTCGAGCTCCTGCATGTCCACGCCGTCGAGGAGGAGGCGACCACCGGTCGGGCGCACGAAGCCCAGCACGAGATTGAGCAACGTCGACTTACCCGACCCCGACGACCCGACGAATGCCACAGTCGCGCCGGCAGGGATCGACAGGTCGATCTCGTGGAGGGCGTCGGCGTCCGCTCCCGGGTAGCGGTGCGATGCGCGCTCGATCGTGATGGCGCCGGTGACGCGGTCTGCGCTTTGCTTGCCTTCGTTCTGCTCGAGGTCGGGCTCCTGCATCACCTCGGCGATCGAGCGCACCGATTCGAGCCCCCTCGCGCCGACCGGGATGAGCAAGAGGAGGGAGGTCAACCCTTGAGTCAAGAGTGCGAAGTAGGTCGACAGCAGCACCACTTCGCCCGGGGTGATGGGAAGGATGCCGGTGAGCGCGAAGACGGCGGCGAGGACGAGGCATCCCACTCCGAGCAACTGCATCGTGACCCACGAGATCGAGGCGACGTGACCGTTGAGCATGTCGAGTCGCAGCCCCGCCGTGCGCACGCCCTGCGCACCGCGCGTGACGCGGGTGACGGCCGTCTGCTCGAGTCCGTGCGCGCGCGTCACGGGGATGAGCGAGGCCATCTCGCCAACCCGCGCGGAGAACCCCTCGACCTCGCGCCGGAAGACCTCGTTGCGGACCTGGGAACGGTTGCGCATGCCGTAGCGGATGCCGATCGCGATCGGCACGGTGAGCGCGTAAACCGGCAGAAATTGGGGCACCGCGATCGCAGTCATCACGACCGCACCGATCATGACCATCGCCGAGGACAAGAGCGGGTGCGTGACCTGCTGGAGCATCAGTTCGACGTTCTCGACGTCACGGACGACCTTGGTCTGCACGATCGATGAGCTCACCCGCGAGTGGTATCCGAGCGACAGGCTCTGCAACCGGGCGGCGAGCGCGTTGCGCAATTCGGCACCGGTGTCACGGACGACCGTCATGAAGTTGCGGGTGTAGACGATGTGGTTCGGATAGTTCTGGACGAGTAGTACGGCGGCGAGCAAGAACCACCAGAGCACCGCGCTGACCTGACCGCCCGTCGCGACGATGTCGATGATCGAAGCGGTCACCACCGGGAGAAACCACAGCGGAATCTCTTTGAGCGCGAATGCCGTGATGGCCACCGCCATTCTGCCCGGACGGCGCGAGAGAAGGCGCAGCACCGATCGCGCCGGATGGGCGCCGTCAATGACGTCGAGAGACTGGGAAAGCGCTATCCGTGGCACACTGCAACAGTATCGCCGGCACGGCAGAGACGCCAGGGAAATGGCGAAGAGAGCGAGAATGCGATGACCGAATGCCGTGCGCGATCTCGCGCACGAGCTCGCTCTGCCGCTCATCGATCTCACCGTCTTCACGACCTGGCTCTACGAAGACGCGGGAGCCGTGGCATCCGCCCTGCTCTTGTCGCACTTTCCCCCGGTGAAAGTGCGGCCTGGCCGGAAGGACTCACCGACAACACCCATTTCCGCGCCGAGGGTGCCCGCTGAATCGCCGCGTTCGTCGCGCTCTCGTTGCGCGCGATCGAGCGACAGGACGGGGATCAGCCCGCAATGGGATCACCCGCTGTCGCATGAATCTCAGCGGCCGTACGGCCGCGCGAGCGGACGCGCGAGACCCCCGCGAATCACCGCCGGCCAACGCGGATCGGCCGTCAGCACGTCGATGCCACGGCTCGTCACGAGCACAGTGTCTTCGACCTTCGCCCCCGGAGCACTGGGGTTCCACGCGAACGCGTGATTCTCGCGGATGACGTCGCCGTTGTCGCCGGTCGCGCGGGGATCGCGTCCCGCGTATCCGGTCGGCCCGCCCTGATGGTGGTTCCGCCATTCGTCTGCGGCGAAGCACGCAGCGAGGTAGCCGGCACACCCGGCGGCGAACGCCTCGTCGAGGAGGCCACCCGGGCGTGTGGCCGCGAAGAACGCGGCCTCGACGTCCAAGATCCGTTCGTCATCGACCCCGGGATGCCCGACCCACCGGGTCGCATTGGCGATCAGACCGTGGCGGCGACCGCAGACGACGAGCATGGCGCGTCCCCCGAGAGCCGCGTCCGTCGGCAGCGGATGCCGAAACAGAACCCTCGAGGCGCCCGCCACAAGCACGACCAGCGGGTCGATCCTCCGCGCGCTCAGCCCGGCGGCGAGCGCTGCGGACGCATCCCGCTCGCTCGTCGATGGCGCGAGTGTCGCCGCGACGTCGGTGAGCACCTCGGCGACATCTGTGCCGAGGTCGCGATACCGCTGCACTTCCCCGGACAGCAGGGCGGCACGCGCCGCGCGCAGCTGCGCCGCAACATCGGCTTCGGCGATCAGCGCCACGCGGCTCGCGTCGGCTGCCGCTGCCGCCGGGGAAACCTGCCAGGGTACGCGGACCAGCCGCTGCGCATCTCCCGGCTCGAGCTCTTCCGCGATCAGCCGATCGGCCTCGTTCGCGGCTACGAAAAGAGCGTCTCCGTCATCGTCCACCCGCACAGCCAGCACCGCCGGCCCCGCGAGCGAGACGTGCGTGCGGATGCCGTCGAGGTACCAGGAGATCGCCTCGTGCGACGTCAACAACAGCGGCGCTCCCCCGGCACCGGTGCGGACAGCGGCCAATCGGTCCTGTTTGACACGGCGCTCTTGCCGGCGTGAGAGCTCGAGTGGCGGCATCCGATCCCCTTCGATAAAACGCTTTCTCGATAGTATGGCGCGGGGAGCAGGGAGAGGTGCCGATGGCAGGTTCTACAGGTCGGGTCGGGATCACGGATGTCGCCCGCGCGGCCGGCGTCTCACTTTCGACGGTGTCGCGAGTGATGAACGGCAACACGTCGGTCGACGCCGCGCTCGCCGACCGCGTGCGCGGCGTCGCGGCCGAACTCGGCTACAGCGCCAACCCGCTGGCACGGAGCCTCGTGCTCGGCCGCACCCAGACGATCGCCGTCGTGATTCCCGATCTCGCCAACCCGACCTTCCAGTCGATCCTGCGGGGCCTGAGTCGCGCCGCGTCCGACGAGGGTTTCCATGTCCTCATCGCCGACACGAACGAGCAGGTCGAGACCGAACACGCTCTCAGCACCGCGACGCGGCGGCGCACCGACGGCGTCATCCTCTGCGCTCCGCGCATGCCGGCGGAAGACCTCGCCGCGCTCCTCCCGACCCTCCAGCCCGTTGTGGTGATCAACAGACCCCCGCAGGACGGCGCACCCACCATCGCCGCGGACTACCGCGTCGCGATGGCCGAGCTGGTCGAGCACCTGTATGGACTCGGGCATCGCACGCTCGCCTTCCTTGCGGGCGTGGGGGGAAGCGCTTCCGGCGCCGCCCGCCGCGGCGCACTGGCCGACGCCCGTGAGATCCACTCCGACCTCACGATCATCGAGCTCGCGTCGGGCGTCGACTTCGACAGCGGAGCGCGCGCCGTGGACGCCGTCGTCGAGACCGGCGCCACGGCGGTGCTGGCCTTCAACGATCTGGTCGCGATGGGGCTGCTCTCGGCAGTCACCGAGCGCGGCATCCGCGTACCGGAGGACCTGTCGATCGCGGGGTTCGATGACATTCCTTTCGCGCGCTACACGTCCCCTCCCCTCACGACGGCCGCCGTTCCGGCCCTCGAACTCGGACGCCGGGCGTGGGCAGCGATGAGCGCGCGACTGGCCGGCACGGACTCGCCGCCGTCCACTGTCCTCATCCCCCAGATGGTCCTGCGCGGCAGCACGGGACCCGTTCCGCCCCGCTGAAAAGAGCCGCTCAGAACCCGGTGTTGCCGTGTGCTACCGTGAGAAAACGTTTCCTGAACATCCCGATGGAGAGATTCCGTTCAATGTCCCGCACCCGCTACGCCCTCCTCGGCGCCGGCCACCGCTCGCAGATGTACGTCGATGCGATCACCTCGACGTACGCCGACCGGGCGGAGCTCGTCGCGATCTGCGAGCCCAATCCCGTGCGCGCGGCGCATGCCGTCGAAGCCGTCACGGAGCGTGGCTTCGCGGCGCCGCACATCTGGCATCCGGACCGACTCGAAGAGATGATCACGGGTAACGAGATCGACCGCGTCATCATCTGCGCGCGTGACGACCTGCACGCCGAGCTCATCGTGCGCTCGCTCGATGCCGGCGCCGACGTCGTCGTCGAAAAACCCCTCACGATCGACGCCCCCTCAGCCGCCGCCATCGAAGATGCCGTCCAGCGCACCGGCCGCTCGGTCGTCCTGACGTTCAACTATCGCTACTCACCCCGCAACAGCGCGCTGCGCCAGGTCATCCAAGACGGCGAGATCGGCGAGGTCACCTCGATCGACTTCTCCTGGATGCTGGACACCAAGCACGGTGCCGACTACTTCCGGCGGTGGCACCGCCTGAAGGAACACTCGGGTGGGCTCCTCGTCCACAAGTCCAGCCACCACTTCGACCTCGTCAACTGGTGGATCCACTCCACTCCCCGACGCGTGTATGCCTCGGGTGGACTCCGGTTCTACGGCGCATCCAACGCACAGGAGCGCGGACTCGACGACCGACCCACGCGTGGCACGCACGACGGAGCGCATGATCCGTTCGAACTCGACCTCCGGGATGATCCCCGCCTGACGGCGCTCTACCTCGACGCCGAGGGACACGACGGGTATCTCCGCGACCGCGATGTGTTCGGTCCCGGCATCACGATCGAGGACAATCTCGCTCTCGTCGTCGATTACGCCTCGGGTGCGACGCTGAGCTACTCCCTCAACGCGCACGCACCCTGGGAGGGGTATCGCGTCGCGGTGAACGGCACGCGCGGTCGCGCCGAGCTCGAGGTCATCGAGCGTGGTGCCGTGCTCGTCGACGAGGGGCTGCATCCCGTGCTCGACCCCAGCGCGTCCGGCGGCGACGGTCACGCGACTCTTCGCCCCCAGGGCGAGCGCCTCCTCGTTCAGCGCCACTGGGAGGAGGCCGTCGAGATTCCGATCGTGAACGGCGACGGTGGGCACGGCGGCGGCGACGCGCTGCTCCTCTCGGATGTCTTCATCGGGCCGGGCAATGACCCGCTCGCGCGGCCCGCAGACTGGAGCGACGGCGTCCAGTCGATCGCGGTCGGTATCGCCGGCAACCGTTCGCTCGAGACTGGGCTCCCCGTCCTCACCGCCGACCTCGGTATTTCCCTCCTGTCCCGCTCATGAGCCGGATCGTCGTCACCGGTGGAGCCGGTCGTCTCGGACGGAGCCTCGTTGCGGGCCTCGCCTCGGTCGGGCACGAGCTGGTCTCGTTCGACCGGGTCGTCTCCGATGCCCCCGAACTGGCGGACGTCGAGCAGCGGGCGATCGACCTGACGGACGCCGACGCCACCGTCGCCGCACTCCGAGATGCGCGTGCCGATTCGCTCATCCACCTTGCGGCGATCGCGGTGCCGTTCAGCGCACCGGAAGACGTGATCCTCCGGGTGAATACCGGCCTGGCGATCTCCGTCCTCGGCGGCGCGGTGTCGGCTGGCATTCCGAAGATCGTGGCAGCATCCAGCCCGACCGTCCTCGGCTACAGAGCCACCGGGTGGCTGCCGGAGCGACTGCCGCTCGACGAAAACTCCCCGCCCATGCCGTGGAACGCCTACGCCCTGTCGAAACTGCTGATCGAGCAGACGATCACCATGCTGCGCCGCCAGACCGGTGACGATGTCCGCTTCGCCGCGTTCCGCCCGTGCTACGTCATCGCACCGGAAGAGTGGGCGGGCGCTCCCACCCAGCAGGGACATACCGTGCGGCAGCGCCTGGACGATCCTGCGCTGTCGGCGCCCGCGATCTTCAACTACGTCGATGCGCGCGACGTGGCGACGTTCGCCGACACGCTGCTGTCGGCGCTGGCAGACATCCCCAACGGCGAGACATTCTTCGTCGGCGCCGACGACGCACTCGCCCGCGAACCCCTTACCACGCTGATCCCCCGGTTCTACCCGGGCACCGAGGCGCTGGCATCCGAACTCACCGGCACGACCCCCGCTTTCTCCAACGCGAAGGCGAAACGCCTGCTCGGTTGGAGGCCCGGGCACCACTGGCGCGCCGAACTCAGCCTCATCAACACCGACACTCCCTCCACCCGAAAGGACGTGCCGGTATGAACTTCGACGGCATCCTCTTCTTCCCCGTCACTCCTTTCGACAGCGCAGGACGGGTCCAGACCGACCTCCTCGCCGAGCACATCGCGACCGGGCTGTCGCATTCCCCCGGCGGCATCTTCCCGGCGTGCGGTACCGGCGAGTTCCACGCCCTGTCGACCGCCGAAGTCTCGACGGTGATCCGCACCGCCGTCGACACGATCGCCGGAGCCGTCCCCGTCATCGCCGGTGCGGGCGGGCCGCTGGGGCACGCACTCGAGGTCGCACGCTCGGCCGCCGCGGCGGGCGCCGATGCTCTGCTCGTCCTGCCGCCCTATCTCGTCGGCGGACCACAGACAGGGCTCGTCGCGTACGTCGAGGCGATCGCCGCGGCATCCGATCTTCCGGTGATCGTCTACCACCGCGGCAATGCCCAGTTCACTCCGGCATCCATGCGGCGTCTCGCCGAAAACCCGAAAGTCGTCGGCTTCAAGGACGGTGTCGGCGACATCGGTGCGGCGCAACTGATCGTGCGTGCGGTCGCGCAGGCCGGTCGCGACGACTTCGCGTTCTTCAACGGCCTGCTCACCGCCGAGCTGACCCAGGCCGCGTATCGGGGCATCGGCATTCCGCTGTATTCATCGGCCGCCTTCGCGATGATCCCCGAGGTGGCCGGCGCGTACTACCGCGCCTATGTCGACGGGAATGAAGCGCGTCGCTTCGAGATCCTCGACGCGTTCTATACGCCGCTCGTCGCGCTCCGCGATGAGACACCCGGGTTCGGGGTCTCGCTCATCAAGGCGGGCTTGCGCCTCAGCGGATTGCCGGTGGGGGGCGTCCGCGCGCCGCTGGTCGATCCGACGCCCGCTCAGGAGGCTCGCCTGGCGGAGATCCTCGACGCGGGGCGCGCGTTGCTGTGACGACGATCGTCTCGTTCGATGCCCGGCTGGTGCGTGTGCCGTTGACGCGCCCGTGGGGTGCGGATGTGACCTCGGTCGGGGTCATCGCGACGCACGTCGTCCGCAGCGACGGCGTCGAGGGCTGGGGCTTTTCCTGGACGCCGCAGATCGGCGCGGAAGCCGTGCTCGCCCTCCTGCAGCACGACATCTCGGCTTTCGCCGTGGGGCGCGATGCCGACCCACGCGCACTGTGGACGCCCGCGTGGGAGCACCTGCACGAGGCCGGCGGCGGCGGGGTCACGACGATCGCCCTGGCCGGTCTCGACCTCGCGCTGTGGGATGCCGCGGCGCGCGCGCAGAACGGGTCGCTCTCAGAACTCCTCGGGCGTCGTCGCGAATCCGTGCGCGGCTACGGCAGCGGCGTGAACCTGCACTACACACAGGACGAGCTCGTCGCGCAGGTGCAGCGGTGGGTGGATGCCGGGTTCGACGCCGTCAAAGTGAAGGTCGGCAAGCCGGACGTCGCCGAAGACCTCGATCGCCTGCACGCGGTCCGGGATGTTCTCGGACCAGGCCGCGCGCTCATGATCGATGCGAACCAACGGTGGAGCCTCGAGCGCGCGACGGCGTCGCTGGAGGATCTCGCCGCTGTGCACCCCGCGTGGATCGAAGAGCCGCTGCGCGCCGACGACCTTGCGGGCCACGTCGAATTGTCACGCCGCCTCCGCGGTTCCTCCGGCATCCCGATCGCGGTCGGCGAGAACCTGCACACCGCGTATCGATTCGATGATTTCCTCCGCACGGGAGCTGCCCAGATCGTCCAGCCCAACATCATCCGCGTCGGTGGCGTCACGCCTTTCCTGCGCATCACCGCCCTCGCGGCGGATGCCGGGGCGGCGCTCCATCCGCACCTCTTGCCCGAGCTGTCCGGCCAGCTCGCGCTGACATTCGCCGCCGAGTGTCTCGTCGAGGACGTCGAGGATGCCGGGTTCGGTGCGCTCGGCGCCCTGCGCGACCGCTCCCCCGTCACGATGGATCGGGGCGTGTTGACCGAGAATCCCCACGCCGGACTGGGCCTGCGCTTCCGATGACCCGCATCCCCCACGTGGCGCCCCGCCGCCGCCAACGAAAGGACCCGCAATGACCACCACGACTGAGCAGCTCGAGGAGTTCACCGCGGCCGCGGCCGTCGCCGCTCCGATCTGGCGGGCGACGGATGCGGCCACTCGCGCCGGCTGGCTCCGCGCCCTCGCCGACGCCCTCGATGCGCATGCCGGCGAACTCGTCGAAATCGCCGACCGCGAGACGCGTCTCGGCGTGCCGCGCCTGACCGGCGAGGTCGCACGCACGACCGGGCAGCTGCGACTGTTCGCCGCCGTCGTCGAGGAGGGGTCCTACCGCGAACTCACGGTCGACGACGCCGACCCGTCGGCGACTCCGCCACGGCCCGAGCTGCGTCGCCTGCTCGTCGGCGTCGGCCCCGTAGCGGTCTTCTCGGCGTCGAACTTCCCGTTCGCATTCTCCGTCTGCGGTGGCGACACGGCATCCGCCCTCGCCGCGGGAAATCCCGTCATCGTCAAGGCGCACTCCGGACATCTCGAGCTCTCCCGCCGGACCGCCGAGATCGCCGCCGACGCGCTGGTCGCGGCCGGAGCGCCGAGAGGATCGATCGCTCTCATCGAAGGCCGAGAAGCGGGCAACGCCCTCGTGCAACACCCCGTGATCCAGGCGGCGGGGTTCACCGGATCGGTCTCCGGCGGCCGGGCGCTCTTCGACCTCGCGACAGGACGCCCCGACCCGATCCCGTTCTACGGCGAGCTCGGCAGCGTCAACCCGGTCGTCATCACCCCCGCCGCGGCGGCGGCGCGTGGCACGCAGCTCGCGGCAGGTCTCGTCGGCTCGTTCACGCTCGGCGTCGGACAGTTCTGCACGAAGCCCGGCGTCGTCTTCGTGCCGACCGGCACGGGGTTCGAGGCGTCGGTCGGCGGGAACGTGGCACCGGTGCCCGGCGGACCGCTGCTGACCGACCGCATCACGGAGGCGTTCCCGGACGGCATCCAGCACCTGCTCGAAGACCCCTCGGTGACGATCGTCGGATACGGCGCCGAAACCGTCGACGGCGCTCGGCCGGTCGTGCTCCAGACGGATGCGGGGGCCGTCGCGGAGCGTGCCTCGACCCTGCTGGAAGAAGTCTTCGGCCCGGTCACCCTGCTCGTCCGATACGACAGCGACGCAGAGCTGCACGCGGCGCTCGAGGTCGTTCCGGGAAGCCTCACCGCGACGCTGCATTCCGAAGAATCGGACGACGTCCAGGACACCCTGGCTCTCCTGCAGAATCGGGTCGGCCGTGTGCTCTTCGCGGGGTGGCCGACGGGCGTCGCGGTCACGTGGTCGCAGCAGCACGGCGGTCCGTGGCCGGCGACGACATCACTGCACACCTCGGTCGGTGCCAGCGCGATCCGGCGCTTTCTGCGTCCCCTCGCGTTCCAGGACGCCCCGCAGCGCCTCCTCCCCACGGAGCTCCGCGATGAGTCGTTGGCCGCCCTGCCGCATCGACGCAACGGAGTGCTCCACGCTCGCTGATCACCGACGCGCGGGAAGGCGCTTCCCGTGACATCGTCGCGCGCGCCCGACACAATGGAAATCGTGATCAACTCCTCCACTTTCGGCGCCGCCATGGACGTCGCCCGCCACCACGTGGACGCCGGGCGCATCCCGACCGCCGTGTTCGGCGTCGCGAGCGCCGACGGCATCCTCGCACTCGACGCTTTCGGCGCGACCGGCGACCGACCGGCGAAGCCCGACGACACCTACCGTCTCTTCTCGATCACGAAGCCGCTCGTCGGCATCGCCGCCGCGCGGGTGATCGAGCGCGGCCTGCTCACGCCGAACACCCTGATCACCGACGCACTGCCCACCTTCGGCCGCTGGCGCGACGACCCCGTGCGGCTGTGGCATCTGGCCAGTCACACGTCGGGCATCAGTGAGCCGACCCTCGATCCCCCGCTTCCGCTGCGCGAAGAACTCCTAGCGCGTGGCCGCGACTTCCTCGCCGGGAGCGCCTCCCGCTACTCGACGATCGCCTTCGAGGGGATCGCCGCACTCATCGAACACGCCACGGGCCGCTCCTGGGAGGCCGAGGTCGGCGAGTGGGCCGCGGAGATCGACGCCACGGGCCTCACGCTCGACCCGGTCGACGTCGTCCCGATCCCCGACCTGGCCGCCGCCGGGCTGAACCTCGACCGGTTCGTCGAGACCCGGGCGCCCGGCGCGGGCCTCTCCGGCCGCGCGGAAGACCTGCTCGCGCTCGGCACCGAATTGCTGCGGATCCACGCGGGGAAGACCGACGGCATCCTCCGGCCGGCGACGCTCGACATGATGCTGCGGCCGCTCACCGGCGACATCCCCCGACTCGACCCGTACCCGGCCGAGCGCGGTCAGGATTGGGGGTTCACCTGGAACCTCCGCACCCGCGCGCCGGGTCTCATCGCGCGGGACGGCTACGGTCACGGCGGCTGGTCGGGGACTGAGCTGTGGATCCATCCCGACGCGGGTCTTGCCTGGGTGCTCATGACCAATCAGGCCCAGCGCGACGGGGTCGACATCGACCTCCTCGACAACGCGATCGTCTCCGCGCGGTGATGCGCCCGCCCTCGGGAACCGCGAGAATGGCATCGTGAACATTCCGTCTTCGGCCACCGTCCAGCACCGCGGGTGGCCCACGCCCGCCCGACTCGCCCCCATGCCGATCGCCGCGGAGGCCGCCCGCGGTCTGACGGTCACGGACCGCGCCCTGTTGCGCGACGGCGTCGGGTTCGTGCCGGTCTCGGGCGAGCTGCACTACAGTCGACTCCCCCGCGCCCGGTGGGCGGAACGCCTCCGCCAGCTGCGCGCGGCCGGCATCACGCTCGCCTCGACGTACGTCCTCTGGAATCACCACTCGGCGGCGCGCGGCGACGCGCGATTCGACGACAATCTCGACGTCGCGGCGTTCATCGACGAGGTCGAGGCGGCGGGTCTGGAGCTCATCCTCCGTATCGGGCCGTGGGTGCACGGCGAATCCCGCAACGGCGGTTTCCCCGACTGGGTGCAGGATGCCGAGATCGAGCACCGCAGCGATGACGCCGCCTATCTGGAGCTCGTCACCGAGTGGTTCGGCCAGTTGGCGGGCGCCCTCGACGGGCGTGCCCGACCCGGCGGCCCGATCGTCGGCATCCAGCTCGAGAACGAGCTGTACGACCGACCCGAGCACCTGCTGACCCTCAAGCGCCTGGCGCGCGAGGCCGGCATGGCGGCGCCGCTGTGGACCGCGACCGCGTGGGGTGGCGCAGAGCTCCCGCCCGGCGAAGCCTTTCCGCTGTTCAGCGGTTACGCGGACGGATTCTGGGTCGATCCGGAAGACCCCTGGCACCCCAGCTTCCGCGCACACTTTTTCTTCTCACACGAGTGGGATGACCCGGGCGTCGGCGCCGACGTTCGCGCCGCCCAGGGATTCGACGAGGGGATCGGGGCGGCGACCGACCTGCACGGCTTCCCGCCCGCCACGTGCGAGCTGGGGTCCGGAATGGCGACGGCCTATCATCGCCGCCCGGTGCTCAGCGCGGCCGACACCGCTGCGCTCGCGAACGTCACGATCGGCAACGGCTCGGCGTGGCAGGGCTACTTCATGTACGTCGGGGGCACGAACCCCGCGCCGCAGCTGCAGGAGAGCCACGCGACGGCGTATCCCAACGACATGCCCGAGTTCGGGTACGACTTCCACGCGCCGATCGGACAGTCGGGCGACCTGCACGCCTCGGCCGCACCGCTGCGCGCGCAGCATGCGTTCCTCGCGGCCTTCGGCGACCGCCTCGCGGAGATGACGTCGACGCTGCCCGACGCACTGCCGGATGGGCAGTCGGATCGATCGACGCTGCGTTGGGCACTGCGCTCCGACGGTTCGGAGGGTGTCGTCGTCGTATCGCACCATCAGCCTCATGAGCAGGTCGAGCCGGTGGATGCCGCGCTGCGGATCACACTGGATTCCGCCGAGATCTCCCTTCCGCAGATCACGATCCCGAGCGGGACGATCGCCCGCTGGCCGGTCGCGTGGCGCATCGGCAGATCGCGGATCGCGTGGGCCACGGCCTCGCTCCTGACCGAACTGCCGGGAGCCGCTCCGACGCTCGTGCTGGTGGCTGAGCCGGGGATAGAGCCCCGCATCGCGATCGATGGTGAGGTTCATACCGGCACGGGCATGTTTTCGGTCGAGGGTGGGCGCATCCTCGTCCTCCCCGCGACTGACGCCGCGCTCCTCTGGGTGCGCGATGGCGCGGACGGCCGTTCGCTTCTGCGCACGTCCGATGAACTGTCGTGGTCGGGCGGCACGCTCTTCCATCGCGGCGTCGGGCCGGCCGAGGTGTTCGACGTGGTCACCGGATCCTGGCGAGCCCTCGCGCTCCCCACCGCGGAGGCCCCGGCAACTGCAACCCTCGCTCCGCGCTTGGTGACCGAGGCCCGCACTGTGCCGACGGACTACGGTTTCCGTGAATTGCGGCACTCCGCGCCGAGCCGATCCGCGATCGATGAGTTCGCGGCGGTGTTCTCCCTCGATGTGCCCGCGTGGGCAGGGGAAGCCGACGCCGTGCTCGACATCGACTGGGCGGGCGACGTCGCCGAGATCCGCGTCGACGGACACACGGTGGATGACCGCTTCTGGGACGGCGAGCGCTGGTCCGTGTCGGTGCAGGATGCCGGCATCCGCCCGGGCAGCGCCGTCACGCTGCATGTCCTGCCACTGTCGCCGCACACGACGATCGGGCTTCCGGCCGCCGCACGCGCGCGCATCGGCGCCGAGCAGCTGTGTGCGGTGGACGTTGTCTCCCTGCGCGCGCGCGGCGACTGGCAGAGGGTGGACCTCGCATGACCGCGGAGCTCGTACGCGTCTACCCGGCGTCCGCGCCGAATGGTTCCGGTCTCGTCTGGGCGCACGGCGGCGGATTCGCCGCGGGTGACATCGATATGCCCGAAGCCGACTTCGTCGCGCGCACCCTGGCCGCCGCCGGCACCACCGTTGTGAGCGTCGACTACCGGCTCGCGATCGGCGGCGTCCACTTTCCGGTACCGCTCGACGACGTCGTGGCCGCCTGGGAATGGGCACACGCGCGTCGCGCGGAGTTCGGCATCGACCGCCTCGCGATCGGCGGGGCCAGCGCCGGCGGGAACCTGGCAGCCGCGGCTGCGCTCCGCCTCGCCGGAACAGCGGCGGCACCGGATCTCGTCGTGCTGGCCTATCCGACGCTGCTCGCCGTTCAGCCCGCGCCCGATGCCCGACTCCGTCAGGCGCTCGACGACGACCCGTTCGCCGACCGGTTCGGGCCACAGGTCGTGCGCGACATGTACGAGAACTACCTCGGCGCCCCGGCATCCACGGCGCCGGTCGAGGCAGCGCCGGGGCTCGCGACGGTCGCGGAGCTGGCCGATTACCCGCCGACGCTCATCATCAACGGCGAGGTCGACGAACTGCGCGTGTCGGCCGAGGTCTTCGCCGCGAGCCTCGCCGCGGCGGGGCGCGAGGTCGACTGTCGCATCGAGCCCGGCACCGACCACGGCTTCCTCAACCGGCCCGACGGGCCGGCCGCTGCTCTCACCCTCGAGCGCATCGCGGCGCGCCTGAGCCGCTGAGCCCGTCTCGCGGACAGGAGATTCTGCACACGGAGGGCGATTTCCGGTCGTCACGGCCCTTTCGGCGCAGAATCTCCTGTCGACCGAACCGCAGTGCGGTCAGTACTCGGTGTGACCGAGGTCGAGGTCCGGCACGAAGCGCACCGTGTCGGTCCCGAGGGAATCGAACTCGAGCACCGTGACGAGGTTCTCGCCCGCGCGGGTCACGGGTGCAGGAACGAACAGGGTCCGCTGCGGCCCCGAACGCCAGTAGCGACCGAGGCAGAAGCCGTTGACCCACACGAGCCCCTTGCCCCACCCGTCGGTCGACAGCGCGAGGTCGGCGGGCGCCTCGAGCGCCACCGTCGCCTCGAACACGTGTGCGCCGGCGGTGAGTGGCGCCTCCTGCGGTGCGAGTTGCAGGCTGGATCCACTCTCGAACGCGTCCAGCGGCACCGCCGAGGCATTCCAGCCTGCAATTGACACACCAGCGAAGGTCGCCGGGCCGATCAAGCCCTTGGGCTCGCCGATCCGCGGGCCGTAATTGACCCGACCCTGGTCCTCGACGAGCAACTCGAGCAGGCCCTCGCCCCGCGGGAGGGTGATCGACCAGGCGTGATCCTCGCGGGCGAGGACGCCGACGGGCTGTCCATCCAGGCTCACCCAGGCGCGGTCGCGCACTTCGGCGAAGGCGAGCACTCCCGCCGCCGGCCCCTGATCCAGCTGCACCCGGTAGCGAGCCAGCCCGCGCGAAATTCCCAGGGTGTCCATCGTCGGCACGTCGGCGTGATCCTGCCAGTCCGGGGCGACGAGGTCGCCGAGCGCACCGACGCTGCGCAGAGACGCGGGCTCCGGAACGACGAACAGCGCGCGGTCGACCCGGTCGTACTCGGGCACCGGCGCGTAGCGCGCGATGACTTCGCGGAAGGCCCAGAACTTCTCGGTGGGTCGGCCTGCCTCATCCAGCGGCGCGTCGTAGTCGTAGCTCGTGATCGTCGGCTGCCAAACTCCCTTGTCGTTCGCGCCGTTGGTGAGTCCGAAGTTCGTGCCGCCGTGCAGCATGTAGATATTGACAGACGCTCCGGCGGCCAGAAGGTCATCGAGCTCCCGGGCCGACACCGCGGGGTCGGTCGTGTGGTGGTGGGCGCCCCAGTGGTCGAACCAGCCGCACCAGAACTCCGAGCACATGAGCGGTCCCGTCGGCTGCTGGCGCCGGAGCGCCGCGAGGCGTTCGGTCGCCCGCGAGCCGAACGACCCCGTCGCGTGCAGGCCGGGGATGTTGCCGGCGGCAAGCATGTCGTCCATCGGCTGATCGACCGTGGTCAGCGGCACGGTGGCGCCGGTCTCCAAGAACAGATCGGTCAGGGCGCGCAAGTACGCGTGGTCCGACCCATAGGCGCCGTATTCGTTCTCGACCTGCAGCATGATGACCGGCCCGCCCTGGTCGATCTGCAGCGGCGCGACGATCTCCATGACCTGGCGCAGGTATTCGCTCACGGCCGCCATATACCGGGGCTCGAGCGTGCGGACGCCGACCGCCGGGTCGCGGAGCAGCCAGGCGGGGAATCCGCCACCGTCGAACTCGGCGCAGATGTAGGGACCGGGGCGCACGATCGCGTGCATCCCCTCTTCCTGCACTTCCCGGAGGAAGCGCGCGAGGTCCAGGCGCCCTGTCGTGTCGAACTCGCCGCGGGTCGGCGCGTGCTCGTTCCACGCAACGTAGGTCTCGATCGTGTTGAGCCCCATCATCCGCCCCATGCGGATGCGGTCGCGCCACTGATCGGGGTGGATGCGGAAGTAGTGCAGCGCCCCCGAGATCACCCGGTGCGGCTGTCCGTCGAGGAGGAAGTCCTCGGCGCCGATCTCGAACGTGTGACTGGTCATGCTGCTCCTACCGTGCGTCGGCGCTCGGGGATTCTCCGCGCCGCTGGGGATGTCGTGAGACTACCATGTTGACGTAAACATGACGGGAAACCCGACCGCGTAGAGTGGTCCCGACGCGAGGAGCGAAAGATGAGCTGGCTGGTCACGGGTGGAGCGGGATACATCGGAGCGCACGTCGTGCGCGCGTTGGCGTCGGCGGGCATCGACCCGGTCGTGATCGACGATCTGTCGAGCGGTCACGCGGGCTTCGTGCCCGAAGGCGTGCCGTTCGTCCAGGGGACGATCCTCGACCGTGAGCTTCTCGTCGAGACCCTGCGCACCCACGCGGTGACGGGTGTCATCCACGTCGCCGGCTTCAAGTACGCCGGCGTCTCGGTCACGAGGCCGCTGCACACCTACGAGCAGAACGTCGACGCGACGCGTGTCGTCCTGCAGGCGATGGCGGATGCCGGCGTCCACAACATCGTGTTCTCCTCCTCGGCCGCTGTCTACGGCACCCCCGACGTCGACCTGGTCACCGAGGATCTTCCCAAGCGTCCCGCGTCGCCGTACGGCGAATCGAAGCTCATCGGCGAATGGCTGCTGCGCGACCAGGCGATCGCGACGGCAGACTCCGAGCATCCGCTCCGCCACACCTCGTTGCGCTACTTCAACGTCGTCGGCTCCGCCGACCCGGCCGTCTACGACACGAGCCCGCACAACCTGTTCCCGATCGTGTTCGAGAAGCTCCTCGCCGGCGACGTGCCGCAGATCAACGGTGAGGACTACGCGACTCCGGACGGCACGAACGTCCGCGACTACGTCCACGTCGGCGACATCGCTGCCGCACACGTCGTCGCAGCCCAGCGCCTCGCGGCCGGCGAACACGTCGAGGCGGCGTACAACCTCGGTTCCCAGAACGGGTTGAGCGTCCGCGAGATCATGGATGCCATGGCCCGGGTGACCGGCATCCCCTTCACTCCGAAGAGCGGGCCCCGCCGCGCGGGCGACCCCGACCGGATCGTCGCGACCGGCGACCTCGCCGCCCGTGATCTCGAGTGGCAGAACCGCTACACGGTCGACGAGATGGTCCGCACGGGCTGGGAAGCCCGCCGCGCCGCGCTCTGACCCCGTTTCCTCAGGCGCTCGCGCGCGGGACGAGATGAGGCGTGAGCACGACCGGTGCCGCCTCGCCGCGACCGATGAGCGTCACGAGCGAGGCGACGGCCGCGGCGCCCAACTCGTCGAAGTCCTGCTTGACGGTGGTCAGCGGCGGGGAGTATTCCGCGGCATCCTCGACGTCATCGAAGCCGATCACCGCGACGTCGTCAGGCACTGTCCGACCTGCTTCGGCGAAGGCGCGGAGCGCTCCGAGTGCCATCTGGTCGTTGGCCGCGAACAGCGCAGTGACCTCTCCCGCGAGCGGAGCGATGACGGCGTGGCCGGATGCCGAGGTCCAATCCCCGCGGATCGGCTCCGGTGCCGCGATGCCCGCCGCCTCGTGGGCGTCACGCCAGCCACGTTCACGCTCGGCCGCCGCGAACGACCCGACGGGGCCGCCCAGGTGGTGCACGCTTCCACGCCCGAGGCTGAGCAGGTGCTCGGTCGCCGCACGGGCGCCGGCGGCATGATCGGTCTGCACGACGGCGAAGCGGTCATCGGCCGGCGAGTCGACGACGACGAGAGCGAGCCCCGGTGGCACATCGAGCCCGCGGGCGAGCGCCGTGGCTTCGTTGAGGATCACGGCGCCGTCGATCCCTTGGTCACTCAGGCGCGCGAACGCGTCGGCGACCGCCTCACGACCGGATGCCGTCACGACGGTGAGGGCGAATCCGCGCTCGGCGGCATGGTCGGCGAGCGCCTGCAGCATGCGCGAGTTGCCGACCGAGGACAGGTTCGCCACGATCAAACCGATCGTGTCGGTGCGCCCCGTCCGGAGTGCCCGCGCGGCGCGGTGCATGCGATAGCCGAGCTGCGACATCGCCGCTTCGACGTTCGCCCGCGTCGCGGGATCGACGCGGGGGCTGTCGTTCACGACGCGCGAAACGGTCTGTGCGGACACGCCGGCGACAGCGGCGACATCGGCCATGGAAACACGTCGCGTCATTCCGCCATCCTACGGGCAGGAATCCGGTCTTTCCGGTCGTGTTGACGATAACACGGAAACGCGGTAGCCTAGAGCCGTCACCACCTGCGAAGGAGCACGCAACGATGCACCCCGACACCCCGTCCACCGCCCCCGCGGCGGCCGACGTGCAGACGCTCGGCGCCGGCGTCACCAAGCGCACCACACGCCTCGCCGACGGCCGCGAACTCATCTACTTCGATGACCCCGACACGACTCTCGGCGCGGAGCGCGCCGTCGACGCGCGCGACATCGACCCGCGCCCGGCGACGGCCACGATGCGCCAAGACATCCTCACCGGCGACTGGGTCTCGATCGCCGCCGCTCGCCAGAACCGGGCGTTCCTGCCCCCCGCCGAACTCGACCCCCTCGCGCCGCAGACGCCGACGAACCCGTCGGAGATCCCCTCGCTCTACGACGTCGCCGTCTTCGAGAACAAGTCGCCGTCGTTCGGCCCGGCCCTCGCCGAAGCCGTCGGCGATCTGCCGGAGGCCTCCGACCCGCCCCGCGGACTCAACGATCTCACGCATCTCGGCCTCGGGCGCACCCGCACGAGCGTCGGCCGCTGCGAGGTCGTCTGCTTCTCGCCGGAGCGCGAAGGCTCGTTCGGCACGCAGTCGGTCACCCGCGCCCGCACCGTGATCGAAGCATGGGCCGACCGCACGGCCGCGCTGTCGGCCCTCCCCGGCGTCGAGCAGGTGTTCCCGTTCGAGAACCGCGGCGAGGCGATCGGCGTCACTCTCCAGCACCCGCACGGGCAGATCTACTCCTACCCGTACGTGACTCCGCGGACGACCCGCTTGCTCGATTCGATCGATCGCACCGCGCCGGATCTGTTCCAGCGCATCCTCGAGTTCGAACAGCAGGGCCCGCGCGTGCTGTTGCGCGGCGAACACTGGACCGCCTTCGTGCCGTTCGCGGCCCGGTGGCCGATCGAGATCCACATGCTCCCGCACCGTCATGTGCCCGACTTCACCGCTCTCACGAACGAGGAGCGTGACGAACTCGCCCCGATTTACCTGCGCCTGCTGCGCGGGTTGGATGCTGTCTACGACTCGCCGACGCCGTACATCGCCGCCTGGCACCAAGCCCCGGTGAACATCGGCCGCGACACCGTCCGCCTGAACCTGCAGATCACATCGCCCAGGCGCGCTGCCGACAAGCTCAAGTTCCTCGCCGGATCCGAAGCCGCCATGGGCGCCTGGATCGGCGATGTCCCGCCCGAAACCGCCGCAGACCGTCTGCGGGCCGCCATTGAAGGAGTACAGCTGTGACCGCCGCCGAACAGGCCGAAGGCCTCTTCCAGGAACTGACCGGTACCGAGCCCGCGGGCCGATGGTCCTCCCCCGGCCGCGTCAACCTGATCGGCGAGCACACGGATTACAACGACGGCTTCGTCTTCCCGTTCGCGATCGACTTCCGCACGGTCGTCGCCCTGGGTCTCCGCACCGACGGCCGCATCCGGGTCGTCTCGACCTTCGACCCGGTGCCGGTCGAGGTCGCCCTCGCCGACCTGGGCGCGCTCTTCCCCGCGCGCCGCGACGAGATCGTGGAGTGGGCCCGCTACCCGCTCGGCATCGCGTGGGCCCTGCTGGACGGACGCGACGCCGAGACCTTCACGGGGGTCGATATCGCGATCGCATCCGACGTCCCGGTGGGTGCGGGCTTGTCCTCGTCCGCCGCGATCGAAGGTGCCACGGCATCCGCCCTCAACGACGTCTGGGATCTCGGCCTCGACCGGATCGCGCTCGCACAGGCCGGTCGGCGCGCCGAGAACGAGGCTGTGGGAGCCCCGACCGGGATCATGGACCAGATGGCCTCGATGCGCGGCCAGGCCGACGCCGGGATCTTCCTCGACTGCCGCAGCTTCGACGCTCAGGTGATCGAGCTGGGCTTCGCCGCCGCGGGTCTCGAAGTCCTCGTGATCGACACGCGTGTGAGCCACGCGCACTCCACCGGCGGCTACGGCGAGCGCCGCGCCTCGTGCGAGCAGGGCGCCGCGATCATGGGCGTGCCGGCGCTGCGCGATCTGTCCGTCGGTGACCTCGCACGCGCCGAAGAGCTGATGGATGACGTCACGTTCCGCCGTGTCCGCCACGTCGTCACCGAGGATCAGCGCGTACTGGATGCCGTCCAGACCCTCCGCGAGCAGGGGCCGCGCGCGATCGGTGCACTGCTCGACGCCTCGCACGTCTCGATGCGCGACGACTTCGAGATCTCGGTTCCCGAGCTCGACCTCGCGGTCGACACGGCTCGCGCGGCCGGTGCGATCGGTGCGCGGATGACCGGCGGCGGCTTCGGCGGCTCGGCCATCGCGCTCGTCGAGCACGCGCAGGTCGATGCGGTGCGCGCCGCGGTGGAGGCCGCGTTCTCGGATGCCGGCTTCACCGAGCCGAACGTCTTCACCGTGCACCCCTCCGAGGGCGCACGCCGCGACGCCTGACCCGGCGCCCTCGAGGAGCGCGGCGCGGCGCGTGAACAGCGGGTGGCTCGCGCTGTCAAGGGGTGGAGACGGAGAGGCCGCCGTCGTAACGTCGGGGGCGAGCCGCGGCATCCGTCCGCGGCCGGGAGGAGACATCGTGGCCTACATCACCGTCGGAACCGAGAACTCAGCAGACGTCGAACTGTTCTACACCGACCAGGGTGCGGGGCAACCGGTCGTGCTGATCCACGGCTTCCCGCTCGACGGTGAGTCGTGGGACAAGCAGCAGGCTGCACTCTTGGATGCGGGGTACCGCGTCATCGCGTATGACCGCCGCGGGTTCGGCGCATCGACCAAAACGGCATCCGGTTCGGACTACGACACGTTCGCGGCCGACCTGCACGCCCTGATCGAAGACCTCGATCTGCAGGATGCCGTCCTCGTCGGGTTCTCGATGGGCACGGGAGAAATCGCACGCTACCTTTCCCGATACGGCGCGGGTCGCGTGGCGAAGGCAGCCTTCCTCGGCTCGCTCGAACCGTACCTGCTGATCACGGATGAGCACCCCGACGGCGCCGGCGACCAGGCCTTCTTCGACGGCACGGCGCAGGCCGTCCGCGACGACCGGCACGCGTTCCTCACCGGATTCTTCCGCGATTTCTACAACCTCGACGACACGCTCGGGCAGCGGATCTCGCACGAGGCGGTCGATGCCTCGGTCGCGTCCGCACGCCACGCCGGCAACGCCGCGATCGCGGCGGCGCCGCTCACCTGGGCCACGGACTTCCGGGGCGACATCCCGGCGATTACGGTTCCCGCGCTCATCCTGCACGGCACCGCCGACAACATCCTGCCGATCGACAAGACCGCGCGGAAGTTCCGCGAGCTCCTTCCGAAGGCCACCTACATCGAGATCGAGGACGCGCCGCACGGACTCCTCTGGACCCACGGCGACGAGGTCAACGCGGCCCTGCTGGCATTCCTCGCGGAATAGCCCGCCGCCGAATGCGCTGGTTCTTACCCACTGCGCCGGCCCGGGCTCGCCCACGACCGGCGCACTCGGCGAGATCCCGTGCACTCGAGGCGGCGGCGCGGCGCACGCGGCGGCGGCGGCATCCGGTTTACTGGGGGGACGCCCTGAGGAGGACGCCGACGCCATGACCACCCCCGCACGCACCGACCCCGTCGTCAGGATCACGCCCGGGAAGGTGCGCGGGCGCTGGCGCACCACCACTGATGCGCACGGTCGACAGTCGGCCTCGGCGGTGTTCTTCGGCATCCCGTTCGCACAGGCTCCGATCGGCGCGTTGCGTTTCGCGTCGCCCGTGCCCCCCGAGCCGTGGCCCGACGTGCGGGACGCCCTCGTGCACGGGCCGACCGCCTGCCGCACCGATCCGGGCGACACCCTGATCCCCGAGCCGGTGTTCGCCGGCGAATCGACGCTCAACGTCGATGTGTGCACCCCTGCCCCCGGAGATCCCGAGGCGGGCCTACCGGTGCTGGTCTACATCCACGGCGGCGGGTACGTCTCGGGCACGCCGGCGAGCCCCTGGTACGACGGCCGCGCGTTCGCCCGTGACGGCGTCGTGACGGTATCGGTGTCGTACCGTCTCGGTTTCGACGGGTTCGGACACATCGACGGCGCCGTCGCGAACCGCGGGGTGCGCGACTGGCTCGCCGCGCTGGAATGGGTCCAGGAGAACATCTCCGCGTTCGGCGGCGACCCCGCGCGGGTGACCCTCGCGGGCCAGTCCGCCGGGGGCGGCGGCGCGCTGACCCTTCTCGGGATGCCCGCGGCGCAACACCTCTTCCACGCGGTCTGGTCGATGTCGGGCGCGCTCGCCGATGTGCCCGCCGCTCGGGCGCGCGCGATCTCCGAGCGGCTCGCGCACCTCGCCGGTGTCAAGCCCACTCGGACCGGCTTCGCGTCCGTCGACGAAGCCGACCTGGTCGCCCTGCAGCAGCGGGCGGCTGAGGCCCCCTCGCGCGACCGGTTGGCACCGGTCCGCGCGGTCCTCTCCCAAGGGCTCGCTTACGGGCCTGTCATCGACGGAGAGCTCCTCACGCGCTCGACGCCCGATTCGATCGCCGCCGGCGTCGGCGCCGACAAGCCGCTCGTGCTCGGGACCAACGACGACGAGTTCACGATGGTCACCGACTCCCTCCGGGCGAAGCTGCGTCTCATCCCGGCAAGCCTGGCACTGCGCGCACTCGGCGTGCCGCACGCACGTCGCCGCGCATATCTCTGCGCCAACCTCGCGCAGCGTCGCCTCGGGACTGCCGCCGTACTCGGCCGGTTCGCCGGCGACACCCTGTTCCGGGCACCGCTGGTGCGCGTCGCCGAGGCCCGAGGCGCCGGGACCAGGCCGCTCGGCGCCCCGACGTGGGTCTACCGGTTCGTCTGGCCGTCTCCGACCCGGCGCTGGGCGCTGCACTGCCTCGACGTGCCCTTCTGGTTCGACTGCCTCGACGCGGAGAGGGTGGCCGCGATCGCCGGGGACGACCCGCCGCAGGGTCTGGCCGACACGATCCACGGCGCGGCACTCGGCCTCATCCGCGCGCACGCACCCGGTTGGGAACCCTGGTCCGAGCGATCGGGGACGACCCGGATCTTCGGAGGCACGGCATCGGCCGACGCGGTGATCGCCGACGGATACGCCAGCGTGCGGCCGCTCGTCTGAGTCACCCCACGAGCGTGGCGTCCGGCATCCGGCGCTGCATGACGGCGATCGCCTCGGGATTGTCGTCGACGAGCACGACCTCGCGGCCGAGTGCCGAGGCCACCGCGCCGGTCGTGCCACTGCCGGCGAACAGGTCGAGCACGCGGTCGCCCGGACGGCTGGATGCCTGCACGATCCGACGCAGAATGCCCTCCGGCTTCTGCGTCGGATAGCCGGTCTTCTCGCGCCCCGAGGTCGGCACGATCGTGTGCCACCAGACGTCGGTGGGGAGCTTCCCGCGCGCGGCCTTCTCGGGTGTCACGAGCCCGGGTGCCATGTACGGCTCGCGATCGACACCGTCGGAGTCGAACCAGTACGCCGTGGGATCCTTCACGTAGACCAGGATCGTGTCGTGCTTGGTGGGCCAGCGGCTCTTGCTCTTCGCGCCGTAGTCATACGCCCAGATCAGTTCGTTCAGGAAGCACTCACGCCCGAACAGGGCGTCGAGGAGGACCTTCGCGTAGTGGGCCTCGCGGTAGTCCAGGTGCAGGTAGAGCGTCCCGTCGTCGGCGAGGAGCCGCCACGCTTCGCGCAGCCGCGGCTCGAGGAAATCCCAATAGTCGTCGAACCGGTCGTCGTACTGTCGGAGATCGCCGCGCAACCGCTCATACGCCGTCCCACGGAAGCCGGTCTTCACCGGCCCACCCCGTGCCGTATTCAGTCCGCGCGCCTCCGGCGCGACAAGCCCGCCGCGTGTTTCCGCGGGTGCCGGCTCATCACCACTGCGCGCAGACTGAATACGGTCCGGGGGGCGCGCGGCAGACTCGATCGCCTTGCCCTGGCGGCGGCCGGTGTTGAACGGCGGGTCCAGATAGATGAGGGTGAAGGAGCCATCGGCGAGCCCGCGCGCGACGGCGAGGTTGTCACCCTGGTGGATCTCGACGCGGCCGGGCGCCACGGACCCATGTCCCACTTGTGGCTGATTTGCGGTGGTCGTCCCAGCCAGAACTGGGACATGCTGTGCCGAAATCGGGACACGACCCGCCGGAATGGGGACATGGGCGGCGGGCGGGAGCGAGGGGCTCACGGAACGCGGTGCAGCCAGGCGTCGGTCGCGAATTTCGATGCGACCAGGGCTTCCGCCTCGGCGTACTCCTCCGCGCTGATGTGCCCTGGCTCGGCCGCATACAGCCGCGCGAACGTGTCCGTGAACCGCGTGATGATCGCTTCGCGCGAGAGTCCTGTCTGCGACCGCAGCGGGTCGACGCGCTTCGCGGCCGACGTCGTGCCCTTGTCCGACAGCTTCTCCCGACCGATGCGCAGCACCTCGGTCATCACCTGGCCGTCCATGTCGTAGCTGAGCGTCGCGTGGTGGAGCACCCCGCCGTTGGCGAGTCGCTTCTGCGCGGCACCGCCGATCTTCCCGGAGGGCGACGCGATGTCGTTGAGCGGCTGGTACACCGCCTCGATCCCGAGCGAGCGCAATGCCTGCAGCACCCACTCGTCGAGGAACGCGTACGAGTCGGCGAAGGTCATGCCCGCCACGAGGGATGCCGGCACGTACAGCGAGTACGTCACGATCGACCCGGCAGCCATGAGCATCGCGCCACCCCCGGAGATCCGGCGGACGACGTCGAACCCGTGGCGTGCGGCTCCTTCCGGGTCGACCTCGTTGCGGTACGACTGGAACGAGCCGATCACGACCGCCGATTCGTCCCACTCCCAGATCCGCAGGGTGGGCGCGCGGCGCCCGTCGCCGACGCGGGTCGTGAGCACTTCGTCGAGCGCGAGGTTCATGCGCGGCGACACGGCCTTCTCGTGCACGATCTCCCAGGCGAAGTCCCGCCATCCCGGGGCAGTGACCAGGGCGCGGCGCACGGCGGTGCCGACCGATTCCGGCGTGAACCCGAGCAGCTGCGCACCCTCGGGCAGTGCGGCACGGACGGCGGCGGCGATGGCTCCCGCATCCGATTCGACCGGCAGGCCGTTCACCGCCGCGTCGATGTCCAGCAGCGCGTCGTCGGGCTCGAGAAAGAAGTCGCCGGCGAGGTGGAAATCGGCGATCTTGCCGCCCCGCACCTCGAGATCGACGACGACGAGCTTGCCGCCAGGAACCTTGTATTCGCCGTGCATGCTCCCAGCCTAGGCGCGCCGCCGCGTCTGCCACCGCGAGACGATCACACCGACGAGGCTGATCGCCGTCGCGTACGTGCCGAGCCGGGCGATCCACAGGACGAAGTACTGCCACGGATGCTCGAGCCACACCTCGCCGAACAGGAACGCGCCGATGGCGTCGCCGCCCTCGAGCGACACCGACGTCGTGTCCGAGAGCCCCACGGCGAAGGTCGCCGGCACGGCGAGCGCGAGCCCCGCGACGACAGCGATGCTCCACCAGGCGGATGCCGGAGCATTCGCCCCCGCACGCCGCATCCACGCGAGGCGCACGAGTCCACAGCTCGCCAGCACGAGCAACCATCCCGCGATCAACAGCGACGCGAACACGATGAAACCGACGAGCGGCGCCGTCACGAAGCTCCGGATGACCTCCACCGACCACCCGATCCGGCCACGATGACGACGGTCCGCACCGCCATGCCGACCACGATCGTGAGCACGAGCCAGCCGGTGTCGGCGAGGGTCCGCCCCAGGATGAGCTCAAGAGCGCGCGTCCACGGACCGCGCCCGCCCTTCGTGGATGCCTCGAATCGCGCATCCACGAAGCACTCCTGACCCGCGCCCTGTGAACAATTAACGTCCATGTAATGCGAGACGTGTGATTTTGTAACAGCCGCTCGACACTCTTCTTTCAGGTCATACGTCATGGCCGCGGAGGGAACCCCATGGATCGCGAGCGCATCGAACGCATCGGACGGCGCGTACTGCTGCCGTGCGTCGCCGTTCTGCTGGCGCTCGCGGTGGGCGGGATCCTCGTCTCCACGCTCGGCGTGTCCGCATGGGATGCGGCGGCCACCGTCGTCCAGGCGGGCTTCACCTGTGATCCCGGCTACTGCAACATCGGTGGCACCTTCGCCCTCGCCGCCCCCATCATCTTCTGCGCACTGGGAGCGGTCGTCAGCCTCCGCAGCGGGCTTTTCAGTATCGGCCAGGAAGGCCAATACGCCCTCGGCGGCCTGGCCGCCGCGGTCGTCGGATACGCGGTGCCGTTGCCCCTGGGCGTGCACCCGGTGTTCTGCCTGCTCATCGCCGCGATCGTCGGGGCGCTCTGGGGGGTGATCCCGGCGGTGCTGAAGGTCTATCTCGGGGTCAACGAGCTCATCATCACGATCGTGCTGAACACGGTCGCCGGGCTCCTCCTCGACTTCCTGGTCAACTATCCGCTGCGCTTCGAGGCATCCACGGTCGGATACACCCAGCCCATCCTCGACACCGCGAAGCTGCCGTTGTTCGACACGTCGACCAAGTTCGGCCTGGCCTTCCCGCTCGCCCTGCTCGCCGCGCTCGGCGTCTGGTTCTACCTCTCCCGCACGACGCGGGGCTACGAGCAGCGGATGGGGGGAGAGGCTCCGGCCTTCGCCCGGTACTCGGGGATGTCCAGCCGCGGCGCCGTGCTGCGCGCGGGGCTCATGGGCGGCGCGCTGGCGGGCCTCGGCGGTGGGGTGCAGGTGCTCGGCACGAACTACCGGGTCATCGAGGGATTCAGCGACGGTACCGGACTCACCGGCCTGACAGCGGCCATCCTCGGCGGCACGACCGCGATCGGTGCAGCCGTGGTCGGAGTGCTGTACGCCGGTATCACCGTCGGCGCCGTCAACGGTCTCCAGATCGTCCTCGGCGTCCCCCGTGAGATCGGTTCGACGGTCCTCGCGCTCATGATCGTCTTCGTCGCCGCGCAGGCACCGCTGCTCGCCCGCCTGGAGCGGTTCACCGACCGGCGACGCGCGAACGGCATGATCGACGCTGGCGCGCCTCCGCCTCCGCCTCCGCCTCCGCCTTCGCCCCCCGCCCCGGAGGCGCCGGACGGGCACCGCGCCGGTGGCTGGGACGACGCTGCATCGACCATCCGCCCGCACGCCGAGGAGGTGACCCCGTGAACGTCTTCGCAGACTTCCTCAACAGCGGCATACGACTGACCACGCCGATCCTGTTCGCGGCGCTCGCCTCGCTCATCTCGGCGCGAGTGGGGGTGCTCAACCTCGCGATCGAGTCCAAGGTCCTCGGCGGCGCCTTCGTCGGCATCCTCGTCGGCGCCGCGACCGGGAACCCCTTCATCGGGGTGATCGCGGCTGCGCTGACCGGTGCGGTCATCGGTGCGATCATGGCCGGCGCGCACCGGATCGGCGTCGACCTCGTGGTGCTCGCCATCGGGCTGAACATCCTCGTCCTGCAACTGACGGTATTCGTCATGCGGTCCTACCTCGACGGGGTCGGTACCTTCAAACCGGACGTCGCGAAGTTCCCGCCGGTCGAGGTGCCGTTCGCGACCGAGGTGCCCTTTCTGGACCACCTGCTGGCGCACCTCAACTGGATGGTCTACGTGGCCTTCCTGCTCGTCGCCGTCGTCGCCGTGTGGTTCCGCACCCGCAGCGGCCGGCACCTGCTCGCCGTCGGTGAGGCGCCGACGGCCGCCGCGAGCGCCGGTCTGAAGGTCGGTCGCACGCAGCTGTGGGCGCTGGTCGCGGCGGGCGCGGTCGCGGGTCTCGGCGGCGCGTTCCTGTCCATCGGCGACCTCGGTCTGTTCACCCGCAACATGAGCGCCGACCGTGGCTGGATCGGGATCACCGCGGCACTACTCGCGCTGAACAAGCCCGGCCTGCTGATCCCCGCCGCCGCCGTCTTCGGCCTCGCCAGCGCGGCCAGCATCCGTCTGCAGCAGTTCGACGTGCCGGCGAATCTCACCCAGTTCATCCCGCAGGGTGCCGCTTTCGTCGCTCTGGTCCTCGTCGGGGTGCACGCCACGTCGCGCGGACGGTTCATCGACCTGTGGAACCGCAGCACCCGCATCCGGCTGCGACGTCCGCCCAGACCGCCGGCGGCGGCAGGCACCGGGCCCGACGGCCCCCCGCCTTCCGCCACCTCGGAACGCACCACCACCGCACCCGCATCCACACACTGAGGAGAACATCCATGTCCCGCACCCGAATGTCGATCGGCGCCGGCGTCCTGCTGGTGAGCGCGATCGCCCTCGCCGGCTGTGCCGGCGGCGATGCGACGGGCGCCGCCCCCGCATCCGACACGTTCAGCTACGCGCTCGTCACCCCCGGCGCCGCGGGCGACGGCGGTTTCATCGACTCGGCCATCGCTGGGACGAAGCTCGCCGAATCCGAGCTCGGGGTCACCGGCCGCGTCGTCGAGGCTGAGTCGGTCTCGCAGCAGGAGGGGGTCCTCCGCTCGACCGTCGCGACCAAGCCCGGCATCATCATCGCGCCCGGGCTGGACCCGGATTCGCTCCTCGCTGTCGCGCAGGAGAACCCGGACCAGCTCTTCGGCGTACCGAGCGACATCTTCGCCGACGAGCTTCCCGAGAACGTGCAGGCCTACGCGATCAATGTGCACGAGTCGAGCTTCCTGGGCGGCTACGTCGCGGGCTCGCTCACGCAGACGAAGAAGGTCGGCGCAGTCCTCGGCATCGACAACCCGGGGCTGAACCAGTTCTTCTACGGCTATAAGCAGGGTGTCCTCGCGGCGTGCCCCGACTGCGTCGTCACGCCGAGCTACCTCAACGGCGAGTTCGGCGACCCGTCTGTCGGCCAGGAGGCGGCGCTCGCGCTGTACCAGGGTGGCAACGACATCGTCTTCGCCGTCGCCGGTCTCTCCGGCCAGGGCGTGTTCGCCGCGGCCGCCCAGCAGGGCGCCTACGCGATCGGGGTGGATTCGAACCAGGACGGTGACGCGCCGGGCACCATCCTCGTGTCGGTGATGAAGCGCGTCGACATGACCACCCTGAACCTCATCCGCGCGGCCCAGGACGGGGAGTTCACCCCCGGCTTCGTCGCCGCCGGTATGAAGGACGGGGTCACCGGGCTCTCGTGGGACGACGGATCCACCGTGTTCGCAGAGAACGGCCCGGCCGCGATGGTCGCGCTGCTGCCCGATGTGCAGACGCAAATCGAGGAGCTGCAGGAGCAGATCCTCGGCGGTTCGCTGGTTGTCTGCGACGCCCTCAACGAACCGTCCAGCGCGGCCTGCACCGCCGTCGGCCTCGCCGGCTGATCCCGAACGACGACAAGGACCTCTCACGATGATCGAGACCTCGAGCGAGACCCCGCCCCGGTTGGAGATGCGCGGGATGCGGAAGTACTTCGCCGCGTCCGGTGTGCTGGCGGTGGCGGACGTCTCGCTCGAGGTCGCGCCAGGGGAGGTCGTCGCCATCATCGGCGAGAACGGAACCGGTAAGAGCACGCTGATGAATCTGCTCTTCGGGGTGCACCATCCCGACGCGGGGCAAATCCTGATCGATGGCCGACCTGTGGAGATCCGCGACCAGCAGGACGCGATCGCGTTCGGGCTCGGCATGGTGCACCAGCATTTCGAGCTCGTGCCGAGCTTCTCGGTCGCCCAGAACGTGTTGCTCGGGCGGGAGCCGCGTCGCCGCGGACTCTACGACGACCGGGGCGCGCGACGCCGGGTGGCGGAGCTCGCCGCCGAGACGGGGCTCGTGATCGATCCGGCCGCGCGGGTGCGCGACCTGCCGATCGGTGCGCAGCAGCGCGTCGAGATCCTGAAGGCGCTCGCCGCCGAGGCGCGACTGCTCATCCTCGACGAACCCACGGCGGTGCTGACCCCGCAGGAGGCAGACGACCTGCTCGTGATGGTGCGCCGCCTCGCCGCGAGCGGGAGGTCCGTCGTGTTCATCTCGCACAAGCTTCCCGAGGTGCGCGCGATCGCCGACCGCATCATCGTGATGCGCCGTGGTCGGGTCGTCGGGAATCTGGTCCGCGGCGAGGCGGACGACGCGGAACTCGCCCGGCTCATGGTCGGTCGCGACGTCCTGCTCACCGCAGATCGCGCCCCGGATGCGGCCGGTGATGTGCTGCTGGAGGTGCGGGAGGCGCGGGTCGCGCCCTCAGCCGACGGGACCCCCGGGCTCAAGGACGTGCATCTCCAACTTCGCGAACGCGAGATCCTCGGCATCGCCGGGGTCAGCGGTAACGGACAGGACGAACTGATTGATGCGCTGGCGGGATTGCGGCGCCTCGAGGGCGGCGCCGTCCGGATGCGCGACACGGACCTCACCGATGCCGACCCGGCCGCCACCCGCCGCGCCGGGATCGCCCACATCGCAGGGGACCGGATGCAGGTCGGTCTGAACCTGCAGGCCACGCTCGAGGAGAACGCCGCCTCGACCGCCTACCGTTCCGCCCGGTTCAGCCGTGCGGGCCTCATCCGCCGTGGCGCCCGCCGACGCTTCGCAGAGCAGATCATCGCCGACTACGAGGTCCGCGGGGCTGCACCCGACCGCCCGGTCGGGTCGCTCTCGGGTGGCAATCTGCAGAAGGTCGTGATCGGGCGCGAGCTCTCGGGCCGGCCTGAGGTCGTCCTCGCGAACCAGCCCACCCGCGGCCTGGATGTCGGATCGATCGAGTTCGTGCACCGCGCCCTGTCCGCGGCGCGGGCCGAGGGCAGCGGCGTGCTCCTCGTGTCCACCGAGCTCGATGAGATCCTCGCCCTCTCCGACCGGGTCGCCGTCATGTACGACGGCACTTTGGTCGGTCCCTTCCCCCGAGACGACGTCGACCGGGAGCGTCTCGGCGCTTTGATGGCCGGCGGAAAGGCCGACGCATGACCTCCACCACTCCCCGCCTCATCGTGGCCGACCTCGTCTGGACCGGCACCGGAGACGCCCTGGAGCCGGGCGTCGTCGAGATCTCGGACGGCAGGATCAGCGCCGTCTCGCCGCTGCGGGGTGCGCGGCCGGCCGGCCCGGACGTCGCCGACCTCGGCGCGTCCCTGCTGATGCCCGGACTGGTCAACACCCACGCGCACACGCCGATGTCCCTCATGCGGGGCGTCGCGCAGGGGCATTCGCTCCTGTGCATGGAGGGCTACCTCGAGGTGCTACGTACCCGCGAGGCGCACCTCACCCCCGATCTCGTGCCCGCCTCGGTGGCGGTCAGCTGCGCGGATTTCATCCGGCACGGTGTGACGGCTTTCGCGGACCAGTACTTCTACGCCGACGACATCGCACCCACGGTGATGCGGTCGGGCCTGCGGGCGGCGATCGGATGGGGCATCGTCGAGCTCGGCGATGACGACGCGCGAGCACGGGAACTCGCCGAGGCCACCCGGTTCGCGGAGTCCATGGCCGGGGTGTCCCGGGTGGTCCGCGGGTGGGTCGGTCCGCACGCGTACTTCGTCGACAACCAGGTCGAGGCCATGCGCGCCGAGCGCGACCTCGCCCGCCGATTGGGCGTCGGACTGCACGTGCACTTCTCGACATCCGGTGAGGAGGACGCGCTGTGCCAGGAGGCGTACGGGCGGCCGGCGCTGGAGGTCATGGCCGAGATGGGGATGCTGGACGTGCCCACGATCCTCGCCCACTGCAACACCGTCCCCGTCGACCAGCTGCCGTTGCTGGCCGGCACCCGTGCCGCGATGGCCGTCATCCCCTCGGTCGCCATGCAGTCGGGGGTTCCGGCGGCACCCGTGCGCGCGGCGCTCGACGCCGGCGTGACGGTGACGCTCGGAAGCGACAACGTCTGCAACAACACGAACGTGGACCTGTTCGAGGAGATGCGAATGCTGGGCAAGCTCGCCGCCTTCACCTCGCGGTCCCCGAACAACGTCAGCCCCCGCGAGATCCTCGGGATCGCCACGGTCAACGGGCACCGTGCGCTCGACGGCGGTGCCGACGACGGTCTGATCGCCGTCGGCGCGGTCGCCGATCTGATCGCGGTCCCACTCGCCGAGATCCCGCGCGGGCCGGTCGGTGCGCAGAGCCTGGAGGCGGCGCTCGTCTACGGCGTCAGCGGAGCCTCGGTCAGCCACAGCATGGTCGATGGGCGGTGGCTCATGACCGATCGCGTGGTGCGCACGCTGGACGTTGAGGCCGCGCTCATCCAGCAGCAGGCTGACTACGACACGCTCGTCGCGCGGACGGCGGGCGCGCCGGCCGACGGAAGGTGGCTGTGATGGATGCGCGCGAACGCCGCGCCCGGATCGAGGAGCGGGTGGTGCGAAACGGCGAGGTGCTGTTCGCCCAGCTCGCCACCGAGTTCGATGTCAGCGAGATGACGATCCGGCGCGACATCGAGACGCTGCAGCAGGCGGGCGTCGTGCGCCGGATCTCCGGCGGCGCCATCGCCCTGACCGGCACCGCCTTCGAGCCGTCGTACGGTCTGCGCGCCGGGACGGCCGTCGAATCCAAGATGCACATCGCCGAGCGCATCGCGGATTTGCTGCGTCCCGGCGAGACGGTCGCCCTCGACGGAGGATCGACGGTGGGTGCGGTCGCCCGCGCCATCCGCGGCAGGGGGCTCAGCCTGACCGTCGTGACACCCTCGATCTTGGTCGCCTCGACACTCGCCGACGACGAGGGGACCACCATCATCCTCACCGGCGGGCGGCTGCGGTCGGGCGAGATGAGCCTCGTGGGGACGGACGCCGAGGCGACCTTCGCACGCTACAACTGCGACACGTTCGTCATCGGCGTCGCCGGCGTGGACGCCGAGCACGGGCTCACCGAATACCACCCCCAGGAGGCGAGCGTGAAGCGCGCCGCCATCGCGGCGAGTTCCCGGCTGATCGTCGGCGTGGACTCCACCAAGCTCGGCCGTGTCCACCTGGTCAACATTGCCCCGCTCACGCGGGTGTCCGCCCTCGTCACCGACGCCGCCGACGCCGACCTCACCGTCCGTGCAGCCGCGGCCGCCGGTGCCGACACCATCCTTGTCCCCCCGCCGGTGCGGGCCACGGACGTCTGACCCCGATAGCCATCACCTGTTCTCTGGAGTTTCCATGCCCTCATTGTTCCGCTCGGCATTCCCCGGTGTCGACAAGCCCCTCATCGCCATGGCGCACGTCCCCGCGCTGCCCGGCACCCCGCTCTACGACGCCCAGGGCGGCGTCGACGCCCTCGTCGAGCACGTCCATCGGGACGTCGGCATCCTCGTCGACGCCGGTTTCGACGCCGTGATGTTCTGCAACGAGAATGATCGGCCCTATCAGCTGCACGCCGGGCCGGAATCGGCGGCAGTGATGAGTCGGGTCGTCACGGAGTGCCGCCCGACGTCGATCCCCTTCGGCGTCGACTTCCTCTGGGACCCGCGGATCGCGCTGGCGACCGCGGTCGCGACCGGAGCATCGTTCCTGCGCGAGGTCGTCACGGGCGTCTGGGAGTCCGACATGGGCTTGTGGAACACGGATGCCGCAACCACCCTGCGCGAGCGCCGCCGGCTCGACGCACACGGCCTGGCCGTGCTGATGAACGTGACGCCCGAGTTCGCCTCCCCGCTGGGAACGCGCACGCCCGCACAGGTAGCGCGCTCGACCGTGGTGTCGTCCCTCGCCGACGGCATCCTCGTCTCCGGCCCGATGGCGGGTGCCGGGCCCGACGTGTCCACGCTCCGCGAGGTCCGCGATGCCGTGCCGGACGAGGTCCCCGTGCTGCTGAACACCGGCGCACGGGCGGAGACGATCGCGGAGATGCTGGCGATCGCCGACGGTTGCATCGTCGGTTCGTCGTTGAAGGTCGACGGTGAAACCTGGAACCCCGTCGATCCCGATCGCGCGCGTCGTTTCGTCGCGGCGGCCAAGGGGTGACGGCCGCATTCACGATCGGTATCGACATCGGCACGACCGCCGTCAAGGCGGCTGTACTCGATCCCGACCGCGGCATCGTCGCCCAGGCGAGCCGCAGCAACCGGCTGCACTCTCCGCATCCGGGCTGGGCCGAGGCCGATCCCGCAATGTGGCTTTCGAACGCGGCGGGCGCGGTGCGGGAGGTCGTGCGCGGGATCGGCGCGCACCGCATCGCGGCGATCGCGACGAGCGGCATGGTGCCGGCGGTGGTCGCCGTCGACGCGGCGGGCATCCCGGTGCGCCCGGCGATCCTGCAGAACGACACCCGCGCCGCGCTCGAGGTGACCGAGCTGGCCGGTGGTCTACGGGCCGCGGACACGCTCGCGCGCACCGGGTCACCGGTCAGTCAGCAGTCTGTCGCGCCGAAGTTGCGGTGGCTGGCGCGGCACGAACCCGACGCGTGGCGGCGGACGGCGGCGGTGATGGGGTCGTACGACTGGTTGCTGGTCGCGCTCGGCGCGCGCGTGCACGTCGAGCGCAACTGGGCGATCGAGTCCGGGTTGTTCGATCTGGCCGCGCTGCCCTACGAGCCGGTCCTGCGCGCCCTTCCGGAGATCGGGTCACGGCTCGCGTCGCCGGTGACAGGCGGCGACGTGGTCGGTGAACTGAGCGTCGAGGGCAGTGCCCTGCTCGGTCTCCCGGCCGGACTGCCCCTGGTGGCCGGCGGTGCGGACCATGTCCTTTCGGCGTTCGGCGCGGGACTGTCGGCGCCCGGGGACTGGCTGATAAAGCTCGGCGGGGCGGGGGACATCCTCGTGGTCAGCCCCGAGCCCGTCACGGATGAGCGGTTCTTCCTCGACGAGCACCCGATCGCCGGGCGATACCTGCCGAACGGCTGCATGGCGACCAGCGGCAGCCTCGTGCGCTGGGTGCAGGGCGCGCTCGGTATCGAGGACCTGGCCGCCATGGACGCCGAGGCCGCCGGGCGCGGGGCCGGTGAGGTGCTCTGTCTGCCCTACTTCCTCGGCGAGAAGACGCCGCTGAACGATCCCGAGCTGCGCGGCGTCTTCGCCGGTTTCCATCTCGGGCACACGCGCGCGGACCTCTACCGGGCTGGGTTGGAGGGCGTCGCGTTCGCCTTCCGTCACAACGCGGAGTCCTTCCGCGACCGTGGCCTGGCGCTGGAACGGGCGGTCGTCACGGACGGCGGGGCCACGTCGCTGCTGTGGAAGCAGATCCACGCCAGTGTGCTCGGTGCGCCGCTGGGCACGGTAGTCGACCACCCGGGCGCGGCGCTGGGGGCCGCGGTCCTCGCCGCCTGCGGGGCGGGGGTGCTTCCCGGCCCCGAGTCGATCGAGCGGTTCGTGCGGTCGGGCCCTACGGTGGACCCGGATCCGGCGCTCACCGACCGGTATGACGACGCGTATGCACTCTGGCGTGAGCTCGGCGTTGTGACGGCCCCGACGATGCGCGCCCTCGGGCGCCTCTGAGCGTCTAGGCGCGATGCCGGGGCGCGATGGTGGCCGTCGAGTTCGTCGTCGCGGACACGGGCGAACCGGATGCCGCGCTCGCCGCATCCGTCGCCAAGGCCTGCATCGCCGAGGGCGTGATCGTGGTCACCTGCGGGACGTACGGGAACGTCATCCGTTTCCTGCCGCCGCTCACGACGATCCGGATGACGCCCCAGCTGCGCACCGCCCAGGCCGGCTCGAGGTCGCGTACGCGGGGCGGGGGTGGGGGGGATGCCGGGGTCTTCCGCCGCGGGCGGGATTATTTGCGCGGGCGTGACACGGTTCAGTCCCGCGCGGGAAATCGTGCGTCGAGCCAGGCGAGGAGATCGGCGAAGACATCGCCGGCCATCGTCTCGTTGAAGATCTCGTGGCGCGCGCCCGGGTAGACGAGGGTCGTGATGTCGGTGAGTCCCGAGCGAGTGCGGTAGGCGTCGGCGAGGCGGTGGACACTCCGCGGGCCACCCACCGTGTCATCGCGGCCGACCATCAGGAGCAGCGGCAGGTCCACACCGAGGTCCTTGCGCGGCTTGCCGATCAGGCGGAGGACGTCGAGCGGCCCGAACAGCTCCGGCAGGGGGGTCGAGGTCGTCAGCGGATCATCGAGGAACGCGCGGTGCACCGCGGGGTCGGACGACAGCCATTCGGTGCCGAGGGCATCCGGTGCCTTCCACGGCTTGTTGAGGTCGCCGGAGTTGAGCGAGCCGGGCCAGCGTAGCGACGAGCCGCTCAGGACGACCGCGTCGTACGCGTCCGGATGGTCGTTCACGAGGATCTGGGTGAGGAACGAGCCCCACGAGTGGCCGAGAATGACCAGTGGCACGTCCGGGTTCTCGGCGCGGATGATCTGCGTGAACTGCCAGACCGCGGCGACCGCCGCGCGATGTCCGCCGGGGCCCAGCCGGCCGAGCTTCGAGAGCTCGCCGTCGTGCTGACGCACCCCGGTCCGTCCGTGTCCGCGGTGGTCGTCGGCGTACACGGTGTATCCGTCGGCGACGAGACGCTCGATCAGTGCGGCGTAGCGCCCCGCGTGCTCCCCCACACCGTGGAGGAGTTGGATGACGGCCCGTGGCGAAGCGGCGGGATGGACGTCGTAGACGATCGCGACGCCGTGCGCGTCAGTGAACTCGGGCATGACCGCGAGTGTAGAGCACGAAGGAAAGGGGGTAACGATCCGAAAATAGCTAGATAAGCTAACTACATGGACATGTCCGCCCGCCGGCGCTGGTTCGGTCTGGTCTTCATCTCGATCGCGGTCTCGCTGATCATCGTGGACTCGACGATCGTGAACGTCGCGATCCCGTCCATTGTCGACGAACTCGCCATCACCTCGACCCAGGTGCAGTGGGTACAGGAGGCCTACACCCTGGTCTTCGCGGCCCTCCTCCTGGTCTTCGGCACCCTCGCCGACCGCTTCGGCAGACGTCGGATGCTGCTGATCGGCGTCACGATCTTCGCGCTCTCGTCGGTGGTTGCCGCACTCGCACCCACCGGCGCCGCGCTCATCGCCGCGCGGCTCGTGCAGGGCATCGGCGGTGCAATGGTGCTGCCGACGACCCTGTCGCTGATCAACGCCACCTTCCGCGGCCGAGAGCGCGGCATCGCCTTCGCCGTCTGGGGCTCCACGATCGGCGGCATGGCCGCTGTCGGGCCACTCCTCGGCGGATGGTTGACGACGTCCTACTCGTGGCGTTGGGCCTTCGGGATCAATGTCCCCCTCGCCGTCATCATCATCGTCGGGGTGCTCTGGGCGGTCGCAGAATCACGCGATGAGAACGCACGACGCGTCGACAAGATCGGCGCCGTCCTCTCCGTGATCACGAGCGCCGCGCTCGTCTTCGCCCTGATCGAGGGCCGCACATACGGGTGGTGGACGACCGCGACGGCGCCCACGATCGGCGACTGGACCTGGCCGTGGGCGATCTCTCCGATTCCGTTCGCCTTCGCGGTCGCGGCCCTCGGACTCGTCGCCTTCATGACGTGGGGACTGCATCGACAGCGCCAGGGGCGCAGCACGCTCGTGGCCTTCTCGCTGTTCCGGATCTCGTCGTTCCGGAGCGGCAACATCGCCGCGCTCGTCGTTTCGCTCGGCGAGTTCGGCATCATCCTCTCCCTCCCCCTCTGGCTGCAGTTCGTCATCGGCTTCGACGCTCTGCAGACCGGATTCGTCCTCCTCGCCCTCGCGGTCGGATCGTTCGTGGCGAGTGGATTCGCCGGCGCGTTCAGCGGCCGGGTGCGCCCGGTGACGATCGTGCGAGTGGGCATCGCCGCGGAGATCGTCGGTGTCGCCGGACTCGGGTTCGTCATCGCCCCCGACACGATGTGGGGTGTGCTGCTGCCGTTCCTGTTCGTCTACGGATTCGGCGTGGGGCTCGCCACGGCGCAACTGACCGGCGTCGTCCTCTCCGATGTGCCGGTCGCCGAGAGCGGGCAGGGGTCCGGAACGCAGTCCACCGCGCGCCAGCTCGGCTCGGCACTCGGCGTCGCGATCCTGGGCACCGTGCTGTTCACGAGCACAGCCGGGATCCTCGGCGCACGCCTCGATGACCGAGGCGTCGAACCCGCCGAGCGCGACCAGGTCGTGTCGGCCGTCGTCGACAGTGCGGGCGGCGCGATCGCGGGTCTCGACCAGGCGGATCCGACGGGCCAGACGGCCGCGGATGCCCGCGCCGCCTTCTCGGAGGGCACGCGCTGGTCCGCGTTCACCGCGGCGGGGTTCCTGACTCTGGGCCTCGTCGCGACGCTGTCGCTGAGCAATGGCAAGCGCGAGGAGGAGGAGTCCACGCCGGTCGGTGACCGCGCGGACTGATCCACCGACAGATCCTTAGCAGGGCTAATGAGCTATGCTAAGTATCTGTATGAGTACTCCCGATCTGACTTCTGAAGCATCCGAACTGCGCATGGCGACCTTTCGCCTCGCGCGGCGCCTCCGGGCCGAGCGCGCCGTCGACTCGATGAGCGACGGGCAGTTCGCCGTCCTCGCGGCCCTCAAAGTGCACGGCGCCCACACGCTCCGCGATCTCGCCGAACGCGAGCGCGTCACAGCGCCGTCGATGAACCGCACCGTGAACTGCCTCGAGGAGTCGGGGTATCTCACCCGGACTCCGGACGACGTCGATCGCCGCAAGGTCAACATCGCGCTGACTCCCGAGGGACGCGACGTGGTCGAGGAGACGGTCCGCCGCCGGGACTCATGGCTGGAGGCGGCGCTCGACAGCCTCACTCCCCAGCAGCGCGGCACGTTGCACGACGCCGCTGCCCTCATGCGGGAGGTGGCGGCCCGGTGACGCCGATGTTCCGCTCCTTCTCCGTCTTCAATTACCGCGTCTGGTTCATCGGCGCACTCGTCTCCAACGTCGGCGCGTGGATGCAGGCGACCGCCCTCAGTTGGGTCGTCCTGACCCAACTGACCGACAACGACGCCGGCGCGATGGGCATCACGATGGCGCTCCAGTTCGCGCCGCCGCTCCTCCTCGTGAGCGTCACCGGGTGGGTCGCCGACCGATTCGACCGGCGGCGGCTCCTCATGCTGACGCAGGCGGCGCTGCTTCTCCTGGGCGCGGCGATCGGCATCCTGATCCTCAGCGGCGTCATGACCCTGCCGATGATGTACGCGTTCGCGCTCGGCCTCGGCCTCATCGCCGCGTTCGACAACCCGACACGGCAGGCGTTCGTCTCCGATCTCGTCGACCGCGAGAACGCGTCGAACGCCGTCGCGCTGAACGCGGCATCCTTCAACGGGGCGCGGATGATCGGCCCCGCCGTCGCCGGAATCGTCATCGTCGCCGTCGGCACCGGCTGGGTCTTCCTGATCAACGCCGTGACCTTCCTCGCGATGATCTTCGCGCTCACTCTGATCCGCCAAGACGAGCTCATCCCGCGCGTCCGGGCCTCCGGCGCCTCACGCCTGGCGGACGGGTTCCGCTATGTCGGTGGACGCCCTGACCTCGTGGTCACGTTCGCGATGGTCTTCCTTCTCGGCGCATTCGGCATGAACTTCCCCATCTTCGCTTCCACGATGGCTCTGGAATTCGGCCAGGGCGCCGACGGCTACGGGCTCCTGAGCTCGATCCTCGCGATCGGGTCACTGGCCGGGGCGCTACTCGCGGCGCGACGCGATCGTGCCCGCATCCGCCTCGTGATCGTCGGCACCGGACTGTTCGCCGTCGCCGGAGTCGTCTCGGCGTTCATGCCGAACTACTGGCTCTATGCCCTCACGCTCATGTTCACCGGGTTCGCGGTCGTCACGACCCTCACCACCGCCAACGGATACGTGCAGACCACGACCGACCCCGCGCTCCGTGGACGTGTGTTGGCGCTGTACATGGCGATCCTGATGGGCGGCACCCCGCTCGGCGCGCCGATCGTCGGCTGGGTCGCCGGCGAGTTCGGTCCCCGGGCGGCGATCCTGCTGGGCGCCGTCGCCGCCGCCGTGGCCTTCGCGATCGGCTTCGGATGGCTGCTGATCTCGGGCCGCCTCCACCGTCACGAAAGCCGCCGCTTCGCGCTGTCGCTCGACGAGACGCGCCCGATCGACGTGGTCGCACCCGAGGAGTTCAGCGACGAGGTTGCCGGGACGACCCCGATCAGCCTCCCCGAGCCCGCTCGCCGCTGACCCCCGGCATCCCCTCTTGGCTTGAGGGGGCACTTCGTGCCGCAACCTCGCGAGGATGCGACCACACCTGCCCCCGCAGCGCCGAAAGTGGGCATACGCGCCCACACAAGCACGTCAGCCGGCGCGCACCTCGACGACGGCGGGTGCGTAGCCCTCGGCCGTCGCAGTCAGCGTGATCGTGCCGGATGCCGTAGCCCGGACGATCGCGAGAAGCCGCCCGTCGTGGGTCCTGCGGGTCGGGCCCGCGAACGATTCGAGCGTGCGCGCACGCCCCGAGCCGAGGCCGGCGAGCACGCCGGGACCCGTCAGCGTCACGGTCACCTCGAGGTCGCGGTCGCACACCGCGATTCCGGCAGCATCCGTCAGCGTGATCGGGATGTACGCGAGGCCGGCCGCAGCATCCACCGTCGACGCTTCCGCGGTCGCGCGGAGCGCAATCTCACCCGCCGTCCGGAGTGCCGAGCGGCCGATCTCGGCGCCGCCGCGCCGCGCGATCGCGACGAGTTCACCCGGCTCGTACTCGGTCTCGAAGCGGGCGATCAGCGGACGCGGCGCGCCGACCGGCGCCACACCCAGCGAGCGTCCGTCGAGGAGCAGTTCGATCTCGTCGGCATCGGCATAGACATCGACCGTGACCGGCGACCCGGGCTCGGCGCCCCAGCTCCACGAGGCGACGGCGTCATCCCACGACCACGGCGTCTTCTCGACGGGCCTCCCGTGGTGCTCGGGGCGGTGCACGGCGAGAGCGGGGCCAGCCGACAGCCCGAACGCGATCTCGCGGTAGAGCGAGGCGGGCGTCCGGTGCCCGGTGATGTCGATGTCGCCGCACTGGGCCAACAGGTACGGGAACGGACCGGCCGTGCCGGTGGAACGATAGCCCTCGACATCCGTGTACTCGACCCGCCCGATGCCCGCCTCGCCGATGTAGTCGAAGCCGGTCCAGGTGAAGTCGCCGATCACATACGGGAAGCGCTGCACGTCGCGCCAGAGATCTGCGATGCGATCGGGGAACGTCTCGGAGCCCACGATGATGCGGTTCGGGAACAGCTCACCGTCGAGCTCGTAGCGCGAATCGGCGTAGTTGAAGCCGACGACGTCGAGCACGGCCGCGGATTCTTCCGTCGAGCGGGTGACGAGCTCCGACGCGTTGGATGCCGCCATCTGCTCGCCCATGCCGGCCATCATCGTGTTGGGATCGGCCTCGGCGAGGTCCCCCAGGACCTCGGCCATCTTGTCCATGTTCGCCAGGATCCCGTTGATGCCGTTCGTGATGAAACGTGTCGGGTCGAGGCGGCGGAACTCCTCCGCGATGCGGCGGCTCCAGGTCGCGCCGTGCGGAGTGCCGAGCTCGAGGATCTCGTTGCCGATCGAATACAGGACCACACTCGGGTGATTGCGGTCCTTCAGGACGAGCGCCGCGACGTCGTTCTCCCACTTCTTATCGAACCCCACCGACGCGTCGAACACCGTCTTCGCGCGGGTCCACACGTCGCTGAGCTCATCCATGACGAGCACGCCGTGCCGGTCGCACGCCTCCAGCAGTGCCCGGCTCGCGGGGTTGTGGGCGCTGCGGATCGCGTTGAACCCGCCCTCCTTGAGCAGGCGCACTTTGCGGTCCTCGGCATCCGGATGCGTGATCGCACCGAGCGGCCCGTTGTCGTGGTGCACGCACGCTCCGCGCAGGTCGACGGTCTGGCCGTTGACCCGGAGACCGTGCACGCCGTCGAGCTGCAGCCGCCGGATGCCGAAGGCCACGGCATCCTCGTCGATCACCGCGTCCCCGTCGCGGAGGGTCATCCGTGCCTCGTACCGCACCGGGTTGTCGGGTCCCCAGAGCGCGGGCTCGGCGACCGGAACACGCACGCGCGCGGTGGCCTCGCCCCCCGGCAGCACCGTCACGGGCGCGTCGGCCTCCGCGGCAACCGTGCCGTCCGGGGCGACGATCTGCCAGGCGAGCCGCAGCGTGCGCGTGTGCCGCGTCGTGTTCTCGACGCGGGTGGCGATCTCGACGATCGCGCGCTCCGGGTCGATGTCGTTCGCGACGACCGTGGTTCCGTCGAGGGCGAGGTGGACCGGATCGGCGACGATGAGGTGCACGGGGCGGTAGATGCCCGCGCCGGTGTACCAGCGGCTGTCGCGATGGGCCCGCGCCTCGACCGTGACCGTGTTGGTCTCGCCGAAGTGGAGGAACGCGTCGGCCTCGACCGTGAACGCGGCGTAGCCGTTCGGCTCGTGCGCGGCGAACGCGCCGTTGATGTAGACGACGGCGTCACGGTAGACGCCTTCGAACTCCAGCAGCACGGTCTTCTCGGCCCACTCGGCCGGCACCTCGAGGTCGCGGGCGTACTCGAAGACACCCCCCGGAATGTAGCCGGAGTGCACACCGCCTTCGTTGTCCGGCGAGCGCGGCAGATCGCGCAGGGCGTCGTGCGGCACGGCGACGGGGACCGGCGCGGGGACACCGTCGCGGCTCTCGAACGCGGCGAGCTTGCGGGCGATGGTCCACCCGTCGTGCAGGGAGATACGGATCACAGAGAGACTCCGGGTCTTAGAGGACGGTGGATGCACGCACGACCAGTTGCGGTCGGAAGCGCACATGGCGTGGGGGCGAGGTCGGGTCGGCGAGCGCGTCGAAGAGCAGGTCGACGGCACTCGCACCGATCTCACGCGCAGGTTGGCGCACCGACGAGAGCGGCACGACCGTCGACTGGGCGAAGTCGATGTCGTCGTAGCCGATGAGCGCGAGATCCTGCGGGACGCGAATGCCCCCGAGGATCGCCGTCCCCTGGAGCACCCCGACGGCGAGCAGGTCGTTGGCGCAGAACACGGCATCCGGTCGCGCGTCGGTCGGCCGAGCGGCGATCGCTTCCCCAGCCTCGCGGCCCCGCAGCACGGTCAGCGCATCGAGCTCGATGACCTCGAGCGTCGCTCCCGACACCTCCGCGAGCGCTCGACGCGCGCCTTCGAGGCGATCGGCGACCTGCCGAATGGCGAGGGGTCCTCCGACGAACGCGATCCGCCGCCGCCCCTGCGCCAGCAGGTGCGCGACCGCGAGCTGCCCGCCTTCGATGTCGTCGACCGCGACCGAGGGCACTTCGCCGCCGGGCAGCTCACCGTCGACGAGGACGAGCGGGATGCCGGCATCGGTCAGGATGGCCGCGTTCAGGTCGTGCGGGGTGAGCAGCACGCCGTTCACGCGCTGCTCTCGGAAGAGGTCGAGGTACGCGCCCTCGCGCGCCGGGTCCTGGTCGCTGTTGCCGAGGAGCACCGAGATCCCGGCTGCGGCAGCGCGCTCCTCCGCGCCGCGCGCGACCTCGGCGAAGAAGGGGTTGGCACTGTCGAGCACGATCAGTCCGATGCTGCGGCTCCGGCCGGCGCGCAGCTGGCGGGCGGCGTCGTTGCGGACGAATCCGAGTTCATCGATCGCTGCCTGGACGCGTTCGACGGTCGCGGGCGAGACCTTGTCGCGCCGGTTCAGCACGTTCGAGACCGTGCCGACCGACACGGATGCCGCGGCTGCGACGTCCTTGATGCTCACTGACACTGACTGCTCACCGACTCTGCTCCATTGCTCTTGACGGGTTCCGCATCTCACACTACAGTTTGAAACGATTCATATCTGGATCGTTTCACGGTGCTCCACCCGCGCGAGCCTCACAGAGGAGTGACATGCCCCGCGTCGCGTTCGAACTGCAGGTCTCCCCCGACCGCATCGACGACTACATCGCCCGCCATAGCCCGGTGTGGCCGGAGATGCTGGCCGAGATCGCCGCATCCGGTCGCCGCAACTATTCGATCTTCCTCGGTGCGGGCGGGCGCCTGTTCGGCTACTACGAAACCGACGACGACGCGGCCGCGCAGGCCTATCTCGCAGCCTCCGAGGTCGCCGCCCGCTGGGAAGCGTCGATGGCCGAGTTCTTCGTGGGCCTCGACGGCCGGCCCGACCAGACCGACACGGGCCTCACCGAAGTCTTCAACCTGCACGACCAGCTGACGGGCTCCGCCAGCGCCGACCATGAAAGCGACCGATCGTGAGCATCCTCACCCCTGACATCACCGCCACCCTCGAGCAGCAGGGCATCGAGCTCCCCAGCTGGGCCTTCGGCAACTCGGGCACCCGGTTCCGCGTCTGGACGACCGAAGGCACGCCGCGCGACGTGTTCGAGAAGGTCGCGGATGCCGCCGAAGTCAACCGCGTCACCGGCCTCGCACCGTCGGTGGCCCTGCACATCCCGTGGGACAAGGTCGACGACTACAGCGCGCTGCGCGCTCACGCGGAAGACCTCGGCGTCGCGCTCGGCACGATCAACTCCAACACGTTCCAGGACGAGGACTACAAGTTCGGCGCCCTGACGCACGAGGACGACCGCATCCGACGCAAGGCGATCGACCACCACCTCGAGTGCATCGACGTGATGGATGCCACGGGTTCGCGCGACCTGAAGATCTGGCTCGCCGAGGGCTCCAACTACCCCGGCCAGATGGACATGCGCGCACGACAGGACCGTCTGAACGACTCGTTGCGTCAGATCTACGAGCGCCTCTCCGGTGAGCAGCGACTCGTTCTCGAGTACAAGTTCTTCGAGCCGTCGTTCTACCACACCGATGTTCCCGACTGGGGAACGTCCTACGCGCAGGTGGCCACGCTCGGCGACCGCGCAATGGTCTGCCTCGACACGGGACACCACGCCCCCGGCACGAACATCGAGTTCATCGTGATGCAGCTGCTGCGCCTCGGGAAGCTCGGCTCGTTCGACTTCAACTCGCGGTTCTACGCAGACGACGACCTCATCGTCGGCGCGGCTGACCCGTTCCAGCTGTTCCGCATCATCGTCGAGGTCATCCGCGGCGGGGGGCTGAACAACCCCGACGTGGCCTTCATGCTCGACCAGTGCCACAACGTCGAGGCGAAGATCCCGGGACAGATCCGCTCGGTGCTCAACGTGCAGGAGATGACTGCGCGAGCGCTGCTCCTCGACCACGACGCTCTCGCGGCGGCGCGCACGGCGAACGACGTCCTGGGTGCGCAGGCGGTGTTCATGGATGCCTTCTACACCGACGTGCGCCCCGCTCTCGCCGAATGGCGCGAGCGCCGCGGCCTGCCGGCCGACCCGATGGCCGCGTTCGCGGCATCCGGATACCAGTCCACCATCGAGGCCGCCCGCGTCGGCGGCACCCAGGCGGGCTGGGGCGCCTGAGCCCGGTTCGCCGGCCTTCCCGACCCCGCAGATGTCACGAGACGAGAGACACCATGACGAACCCCACCGCTGCTGAACTCATCGCGCGCAGCAACCGCCTCGGCGCCGACCCGAAGAACACCAACTACGCCGGCGGCAATACGTCCGCCAAAGGCACCGAGACCGACCCCGTCACGGGCGAGCCGGTCGAGCTGCTCTGGGTCAAGGGCTCGGGTGGCGACCTCGGCACCCTGAAGCCCGAAGGCCTCGCGGTGCTGCGGCTCGACCGCATGCGCGCGCTCGTGAACGTCTACCCCGGCGTCGACCGCGAAGACGAGATGGTCGCCGCGTTCGACTACTGTCTGCACGGCAAGGGCGGCGCTGCCCCCTCGATCGACACGGCGATGCACGGGCTCGTGGATGCCGCACACGTCGACCACCTGCATCCCGACAGCGGGATTGCGATCGCGACCGCGGCCGACGGTCCGGCGCTGACCACGCAGATCTTCGGCGACACCGTCGTCTGGGTGCCCTGGCGTCGTCCTGGCTTCCAGCTCGGGCTCGACATCGCCGAGATCAAGGCGCAGAACCCGCAGGCCGTCGGCTGCATCCTCGGTGGACACGGCATCACGGCGTGGGGCGACACATCCGACGAGGCCGAGCGGAACTCGTCCTGGATCATCGACACCGCCGCCGCGTATCTCGCCGAGCACGGCACGGCCGAGCCGTTCGGCAGCGTCCGCCCCGGTTTCGAGGCTCTCCCCGAGGCCGACCGGCGTGCCCGCGCCGCGGCCCTCGCGCCGACCATCCGCGGCATCGCGTCGACGGACAAGCCGATGGTGGGCCATTTCACCGATGCGGACGTCGTCCTCGATTTCCTCGCCGCCACCGAAGCCCCGCGCCTCGCGACCCTCGGAACCAGCTGCCCCGACCATTTCCTCCGCACCAAGGTCAAGCCGCTGATCCTCGACCTGCCGGCCACGGCATCCGTCGAGGAACAGATCGCGCGCCTGCAGGAACTGCACGCCGAGTACCGCGCCGACTACCAGGCGTATTACGACGCACACGCGACCGCCGAAAGCCCCGCGATCCGCGGCGCCGATCCGCTGATCGTGCTCATCCCGGGCGTCGGCATGTTCAGCTACGGCGCGAACAAGCAGACCGCGCGCGTCGCGGGCGAGTTCTACGTCAACGCGATCAACGTCATGCGCGGCGCTGAGTCGCTGTCGACGTACGCGCCGATCTCCGACGCGGAGAAGTTCCGCATCGAATACTGGGCGCTCGAAGAGGCGAAGCTGCAGCGGATGCCGAAGCCCAAGACCCACCAGGGCCGCATCGCGTTCGTCACGGGCGCGGCCTCCGGTATCGGGAAGGCCATCGCGACGAGGCTCGCCGCGGAAGGCGCGTGTGTCGTCGTCGCGGACCTCGACCTCGAGAAGGCGCAGGCCACCGCCGCCGAGTTGGGCGGGCCCGACGTGGCCATCGGCGTCGCCGCGAATGTCGCCGACGCGGATGCTGTGCAGGCCGCGATCGACGCGACCGTGCTCGCTTTCGGCGGCATCGATCTCGTCGTCAACAACGCGGGGCTCTCGCTGTCGAAGCCTCTGCTCGAGACGACCGAAAAGGACTGGGACCTGCAGCACGACGTGATGGCGAAGGGTTCGTTCCTCGTCAGCAAGGCGGCCGCAAAGGCCCTCATCGAGCAGAAGATGGGCGGCGACGTGATCTACATCTCGTCGAAGAACTCCGTCTTCGCCGGGCCCAACAACATCGCGTACTCGGCGACCAAGGCCGACCAGGCCCACCAGGTGCGCCTGCTCGCGGTCGAACTCGGCGAGCACGGCGTGAAGGTCAACGGCATCAACCCCGACGGCGTGGTGCGCGGGTCGGGCATCTTCGCCGCCGGCTGGGGCGCCAACCGCGCCGCGACCTACGGCGTCGAGGAGAAGGACCTCGGCCAGTTCTACGCGAACCGCACGATCCTCAAGCGCGAGGTCGTCCCCGAGAACGTGGCGGATGCCGTCTACGTCCTCACGGGTCCGGAACTCACCCGCACGACGGGGCTGCACATCCCGGTCGATTCCGGCGTCGCGGCCGCCTTCCTGCGATGATCGCGCTCGGTCGTATGGCGCGCAGCGCCCGGACCGCCTCATCCGCCACACGAGCACTCTCCCGCACCAGCGCCCATGCGACAGGGCAGGAACGGGCATGATCCCGGCGGGCTCCGTCGCCGCCGTCGACCTCGGGGCGACAAGCGGTCGGGTCATCGTCGGGCGCGTCGGCCCGGACACGCTCGAGACCACAACAGTCGCGCGGTTCGCCAACGACCCGATCCGCCTCGGCGACGACCTGCACTGGAATGTGCTCGGGCTGTACAGCGCGGCCCTCGCCGGTCTCCGTGAGGCATTCCGCGCGGAGCCGGCGATCGCGAGCATCGGGATCGACTCGTGGGCCGTGGACTACGGGCTGCTTCGCGCCGGGCGCCTCCTCGGCACGCCGTTCCACTATCGCGACGAGCGCACGGCGCGCGGCGTCGCCGCCGTCCACGCGCACCTGCCGCACGCCGAGCTGTTCGCGCGCAACGGCCTGCAGTTCCTGCCGTTCAACACGCTCTATCAGTTCGCCGCGGAAGATCCGTTCCTGGTGAATGCCGGCGACACCGCGCTCATGATCCCCGACCTGCTGGGGTTCTGGCTCACCGGCAGCGCCCGCGCCGAACTGACGAACGCCTCGACGACCGGGCTCCTGCGGTGGCTCGACCACGCGTGGGACGACAGCCTGATCGAGCGGCTCGGTGTCCCCCGCGACATCCTCCCCCCGCTCATCGCGCCCGGCGAGGTGCTCGGCGCACTCCGCCCCGAGGTCGCCGCATCGCTCGGTGGACAGGCGCCCGTGGTCGCCGTCGGCTCGCACGACACGGCCTCGGCGGTCGTCGCCATCCCGATGCAGGCGGATGCCGCGGCCTACATCTCGTGCGGCACGTGGGGTCTGGTCGGCGTGGAGGTCGAGCGCCCGGTGCTCACCCCCGACGCGCTCGCGGCGAACTTCACGAACGAAGGCGGCGTCGACGGGCGCGTCCGACTCCTCCACAACGTCATGGGGCTGTGGGTGCTCAGCGAGACCGTCCGCGGGTGGGAACGCCAGGAAGGGCACGCGATCGATCTGCCGACCTTGCTCGACTCGGCCGCGGAAGTCCCGGCATCCGCCGTGCCGGTCTTCGACATCAACGACGCCCGCTTCCTCCCGCCCGGCGACATGCCGGCGCGCATCGACGCGTGGTGCAGCGAACACGGCGTGCGCGCTCCACAGAGCCGCGCCGAGTACACCCGCTCGATCGTCGAATCGCTCGCGCAGGCGTTCGCCGAGGCCACCGCCACCGCGGGCCGACTCGGCGGGATCGATGTCCGCACGATCCACATCGTCGGCGGCGGCGCCCTCAACGCCCTGCTGTGCCAGCGCACGGCCGACCGGGCCGGCGTGCCAGTGCTCGCCGGCCCGGTCGAGGCGACCGCGCTCGGCAACGTGCTCGTGCAGGCCCGTGCGGCAGGATTCCTCTCCGGCAGCCTCGAGTCGCTGCGGGATCTCGCCGCCCGCACGCACGCACCGCGACGGTTCGACCCGCAGGCCTGATTCCCGCCGAAAACGGCCCGGCCCGTCTGCAGGCTTCTATCGTGGATATCGTTCACGACAGGAGCACCATGACCTCCCCCCACGACGCCGATCGCGTCATCCACCCTGACACGCAGATGGATGCCGTGACGCTCCGCGTCGGCGACCTTGACCTGATGAGCGGCTACTACGGCGACGCGTTCGCGCTGAACCCGATCGAAGAACGCACGCGCGGGCGAGAGGTGCATCGCGTTCTGGGTCGTGGTGATGTGCCGATGATGCGCCTGATCCACACACCGGATCTTCCCGAGGTCAACCCCCGGGAGGCCGGACTCTTCCACACCGCATTCCTCTTCGACACGCAAGCGAGCCTCGCGGCGACCGTCTACCGCGCCGCTCACGACGCCCGCACCCGGTTCACCGGTTCGAGCGATCACCTCGTCAGCGAGGCGTTCTACTTCACCGATCCCGAGAACAACGGGATCGAGCTGTACACCGATCGCGCCCGCGACACATGGCAGCACATCAACGGCGAGATCAGCATGGACACCCTGTATCTCGATCCGAACGAGTACCTCCGCACCCACCTCACCCAGGACGCACTGGATGCTGGCCCCGCCCTCGCCGGACGCGTCGGCCACGTGCACCTGCAGGTGGGCGACATCGGCGCGGCGCGCGCGTTCTACGTCGACACCCTCGGTTTCGAGGCAACGGTGTCGTCGTTGCCGACGGCCCTGTTCGCGTCGGCGGGCGGATACCACCACCACCTCGGGATGAACGTGTGGAACAGCCGCGGCGCGGGCCCGCGTGCTGCGCGGCTCGGTCTCGGCGAAGTGGCGATCACCGTGCCCACGCGCGCCGACCTCGACGCGGTCGCGGCGCGTCTGCGCGAACGCGCGCAGGCGTTCACCGACAACGGCACGTCGCTCATCACCCACGACCCCTGGGGCACCGAGGTCACACTCTCGCTGCCGGGCGTGACGGTCGACGAGCTCCTCGCCCGCTGACACCGCCGAGCGGGCAAGCTGGCCTCGAAAGTGCCGCCGATGTCTTCGGCGAACTCGCCCACGGCGTGCCGGTCGGGCGTAGCCTCGAGACATGAGCACCCCCGAGACCGACCGCACCGATCCCGACGACGCGCCGCTCGGCGGCGATGAGACGACCGAGGACGAGCTCGTCGCCGACAATGCCGTCGAAGACGACACCCTGGCCTCGCTCGATCCGGACGCGGCACCCGCCTGACCCCTCGACATTTCGGTTATCGGTCACTAACCTGAATTCAGTTAGTGCGCAGTAACCGAACGAGGAGGTCCGGATGGCCTACACCGACCTGCTCACCGAGCTCGACGAACGTCGCGCGATCGCGGCGCGCGGCGGCCCGGAATCGTCGCGGCGACGTCACCTCGACCGCGGCAAAATGCTCGCCCGCGATCGAATCGACGCACTGCTCGACCCCGGCAGCCCCTTTCTCGAGCTCGCGCCGCTCGCCGCGTGGGACCTCTACGACGGCGAAGCGCCGGCGGCGGGCGTCGTCGCCGGTATCGGCCTCGTCCACGGATGCCACGTCATGGTGCTCGCCAACGACGCGACGGTCAAAGGTGGCACCTACTTCCCACTGACGGTGAAGAAGCATCTGCGCGCCCAGGAAGTCGCGGCCGAAAACCGGCTGCCGTGCGTCTACCTCGTCGACTCCGGCGGCGCCTACCTTCCGATGCAAGACGAGGTCTTCCCCGATCGCGACCACTTCGGCCGCATTTTCTACAACCAAGCCCGCATGTCTCGCGACGGTATCGCCCAGATCGCGGCGGTGATGGGATCGTCGACGGCCGGCGGCGCCTACGTACCGGCCATGAGCGACGAGACGGTCATCGTGAGGGACCAGGGCACGATCTTTCTCGGCGGACCGCCCCTGGTGAAGGCCGCCACCGGGGAGATCGTCTCGGCCGAAGACCTCGGCGGTGGTCTCACGCACGCCCGCATCTCGGGCGTCGTCGACCATCTCGCCGACGACGACGCGCACGCGCTCCAGATCGTCCGCAGCATCCTGGAGACCCTCCCGCACCCCGCCGTCCCCTCCACCGACGAGTCCCGCGAGCCGCACGTCACGACGCCGCTGGCCGACATCATTCCGGTCGATCTGACCACCCCGTATGACGCACGGGAGATCATCGTGCGGATCGTCGACGGAAGCCGCTTCGACGAGTTCAAGAGCGAGTACGGGACGACCCTCGTGACCGGCTTCGCCCGCATCCACGGACACCGGGTCGGGATCGTGGCCAACAACGGCGTGCTGTTCGGGGAGTCCGCGCTCAAGGGCGCGCATTTCATCCAGCTGTGCGATCAGCGCGGCATCCCCCTGCTGTTCCTGCAGAACATCACCGGGTTCATGGTCGGCCGCGAATACGAAGAGGGCGGCATCGCCAAACACGGCGCGAAGATGGTGAACGCCGTCGCGTGCGCCCGCGTACCCAAGATGACGGTCGTCGTCGGCGGCTCATTCGGGGCCGGGACCTACTCGATGTGCGGGCGAGCGTACTCGCCCCGATTCCTCTGGCTCTGGCCCGGCGCGCGCGTGTCGGTGATGGGTGGGCCGCAGGCGGCATCCGTCCTCTCGACGGTCCGCCGCGATCAGATGGATGCTGCCGGCCAGGAGTGGTCGACCGAAGATCAGGCGGCGTTCGAGACGCCGATCCGTGCACAATACGACGCGCAGGGCAGCCCGTACTACTCGACGGCGCGCCTCTGGGACGACGGGATCATCGCCCCGGATGAGACCCGTGAGGTGCTCGGGCTCGCGCTCGATGTCGTCATGCGCGCGGCGGATGACGCGGCGCCCGGCTACGGCGTCTTCCGGATGTGAGCGCGATGTTCGATTCCGTCCTCATCAACGGTCGCGGCGAGATCGCCTGCCGCATCATCCGCACGCTCCGACGCCTCGGCATCCGGAGCATCGCGGTTTACAGCGACGCCGACGCCGACGCGCTCCACGTGCGTCTGGCCGACGAAGCGATCCGAATCGGCCCGGCGCCGGCCGCGGAGAGCTACCTCGCGATCGATCGGGTGCTGGATGCTGCCCGCCGCAGCGGAGCGGAAGCCATCCACCCCTGCTTCGGCTTCCTCGCCGAGAACGCGGACTTCGCCCGCGCCTGCGCCGATGCCGGCATCGTGTTCATCGGCCCCTCGCCCGAAGCGATCGACGTCATGGGCGACAAGATCAGCGCGAAGCGCACCGTCGAGGCCCGCGGCGTCGCGACCGTCCCCGGCATCGCGGTACCCGGGCTGACCGACGCGGCGCTCATCGCCGGCGCGGCCGAGGTCGGCTTCCCCGTCCTGATCAAGCCGTCCGCCGGCGGTGGCGGCAAGGGCATGCACGTCGTCGAATCGGCCGACGGGATGCCGGATGCCCTCGCCGCGGCCCGGCGTGAGGCTGCGGCATCCTTCGGTGACGACACGCTGTTCCTGGAACGCTACGTCTCCCACCCCCGGCACATCGAGGTGCAGATCCTCGGCGACCAGGAGGGCACCGTCGTGCATCTCGGCGAGCGTGAGTGCTCCCTGCAGCGACGACACCAGAAGGTGATCGAAGAGGCGCCGTCTCCCCTGCTGGATGCCGCCGCGCGCGCCCGCATGGGCGAAGCCGCCTGCGAGACCGCACGCAGCGTCGGCTACGTCGGGGCTGGGACGGTCGAGTTCATCGTCGCCGGCGACCGCCCGGACGACTTCTTCTTCCTGGAGATGAACACGCGCCTGCAGGTCGAGCATCCCGTCACCGAGCAGATCACCGGGCTCGATCTCGTGGAACTCCAGGTGCGGATCGCGGCGGGCGAGCCGTTGCCCTTCGCGCAGGCAGATGTCACCCTCACCGGCCACAGCATGGAGGCGCGCGTCTACGCCGAGGACCCACGCGCCGGGTTCCTGCCGACCGGCGGGCGGGCGCTCGCGGTGCGGCATCCGCGAGGTGACGGGGTGCGTGTCGACACGTCGCTGGCCGAGGGCCTCGACGTCAGCACGCAGTACGACCCGATGCTCGCGAAGATCATCGCGTGGGGCGCCGACCGCGACGAGGCACGCCGCCGCCTGATCGCGGCGCTGGGCGAAACGGCCGTGCTCGGATTCGAGACCAATGTCGAGTTCCTGCGGCTGCTTCTCGATGATCCCGGGGTCGCGCGGGGCGACCTCGACACCGGGCTGATCGCGCGCGTCTTCGACACGTTGCCGTTCGCGCGCGTATCGGACCGCACGTTCGCCGAGGCTGCTCTCCTGCGCTGGGCGGCGCTGCCGCGGCCGGGCGGCCCGTGGCGGCGCGCCGACGGCTGGCGCCTGGGCCCAGCCGCGCCCACCCGGTATCGCCTGGCGGCCGGGGATCGATGCGCCGACGTGCGGGTGTGGGGAACGCCGTCTGCCGCCCGCGTGTGCGTCGACGACGGGGCCGAGATGGCGGCATCCGTGTCGGTGCGGGGCGCTGAGGCGACGGTCGTGATCGACGGCGTTCGCCGCCAGGTGATCAGCGCCGGGGACTGGCTCGTCGCCGACGGGCGTGCCGTAGAGCTCACCGACGTCGCGATCGCGCGTGCCGGGCGGGCGGATGCCGCATCCTCCCCCGAGCTCCGCTCGCCGATGCCGGGAACCGTCGTCCTCGTTTCTGCCGCGGACGGCTCGCACGTCGACGCCGGCGACGCCGTGCTGGTCGTCGAGGCGATGAAGATGGAACACGTCCTGCGCGCGACGACCTCCGGCACTGTGCACCTCGCCGTCCGCTCCGGCGACCAGGTCGCCCGGGGCGCACTCCTGGCAACCGTCGCCCCCGACTGACCGCCTCTCACCTCGCGCACGAACGCCGCAGAATGTCGACATCTCCGCACCGAATCCGGCCGATGGATGCGGAGATCGCGCACATCTGCGGACATCGCGCTCTGCGCCAGGGGACCGGTGCGATGAACCCCGGCGGAATCAGGCTTCGCGGGTGACGGTGACGTTGACGTGCAACTCGCTCTTGAACGGGCCCGCGTACACACCGCGCAGCGGCGGGATGTCGTTGTAGTCCCGTCCGCGCCCGACGAGCACGTGGCGATCACCGATCTCGGCGTTGTTCGTCGGGTCGAAACCCTGCCAGTCGCCGGCGAACCACTCGACCCAGGCGTGGGACTCTCCCGGCACCGCGACGCCGACCTCGGCGTTCGCATTCGGGTGGAGGTATCCCGACACGTAACGCGCGGGGATCCCGACGACGCGCAGAGCGCCGAGGGTGATGTGCGCGATGTCCTGGCACACGCCTTTGCGTTCAGCCCATGCTTCGGCTGCGGTCGAATGCACCCCGGTGACGCCGTGCACGTATTCCACAGCATCCCCGACGGCTTCAGCGATCGCGTGCGCGGCGCGCCCCGGGTGCTCGTGCTGTGCGGCGATCGACCGGGCGATCTCGGCCACCTCGGGATGTGCGGCGGCGCGGGGGGATGCGCTCATCATCTCGACCGTGCCGATCGAGCGCCCCGCTTCGCGCGCCAGCGCATCCCACGTGATGTCGGAGAACTCCAGCGGCCGCGGGCGCACCTCGACGAGCGAGCGCGCGGTGATGCTCAGCGCCGAGTGCGCCGCGAGCACGTCGAACGAGGCGACGCGCGTGCCGAAGTAATCGAGGTACTGGTTCACACTCGTCGACGGCTCGATGTCGAGTTGCGAGCTCAGCACGAACTGACTGTCCGTCGAGCTCGGCAGCATCCGCGCCTCGTTGTAAGAAGCGCCGACCTCACCCTGGTAGGTGAATCCGGTGGCGTGCTCGATCCGCAGGCGCATCATGAGGTTTCTCCGATCCAGCTCGGTTCGGCGTGTGTCGGGAAGAACCGGTCACGGATGGCCTCCGACGCCTCGCGTGTGACCTTCTGCACCTGCTCCATGTGTTCGGGGAGCTCCGACAAGATTTCCCCGATGGGGCGGTATTCCAGATCGTTGCGGATACGCCCGAGCGCGCGCAACACGGTGTTGGAATGGCCGACGCGATCGGCAACCGGGTCGATCGCGCTCATGCATTCTTCGGCGCGCTGGATCGAGTGGATGATCGAGCGCGGGAAGAGGCGATCGAGCAGCAGGAACTCGGCCGCGTTGCTCGCGCTCGGCATGCCGCGATATGTGCGCAGGTACGCCTCATACGCACCGCAGGAACGGAGAATCGTCGTCCAGGACGGGCCGGATGCTTCCGTCAACGACCGCGTCGCCAACAGCCGCGCGGTCATGTCGGTGCGCTCGATCGAGCGCCCGAGCGTCAGGAACTGCCACGCCTCATCGCGACTCGTCGAGGAGTCGGTGATCCCGACGGCGAGCGCCGCACGCTCGCGCACCCACTGGAAGAACTCGTGCGTCTTCTCGTTGTTGATGCGACGCGGCATGCGCGATTGCGTCGTGTTGAGGGTCTCCCAGAGCTCCGTCGAGACGATCTCCCGCGCGCGGCGGGCGTTCTCGCGAGCCGACTGGATCGCGTAGGCAATGCTCGAGGGGTTCGAGCGATCCACGGCGAGCCGGTTGAGGACGTCGACGCGGCTGACCCGCACGCCGTCTTCCTCCGGAAAGGTCCCCATGACCCCCATGAGCGAGCGGCACGCGATGTCTTCATCGATCCACGGGTCTTCCAGCAGCAGCTGGAGGTGCACGTCAAGGATGCGGGCCGTGCCGTCGCTGCGCTCGATATAGCGCCCGATCCAGAACAGCGATTCTGCGATGCGGCTCAGCATCCCGAGCCCCCCTCAGCACCCTCGCGAGCCGACAACTTCTGGTCGATCCGCCAGGATACGTGCGCATCGAAGCTGTCGGCTCGAGCGGATGCTGTCGGCTCGGCTGCCGTTGCGGACTGCTGTTGTTGCTCCTGCTGTTGATGGAGATCCTGCGGGCCGTCTTGCGGCGAGTGATCCGGCGCCTGCTGCGGGTCGTAGATGACCGTGATCGCTTCCGTCACCGCTGCTTGATCGGCCACGAGACCGGCGACACCGGTCCCGTGTCCATATTCGCCGCGCTCGGGGGCCGAACCGCCCACGATCCACGTGTCCTTCGAGCCGCCACCCTGCGACGAGTTCACGACGAGCTGCCCTTCCGGCAGCGCGACGCGGGTGAGTCCACCCGGCAACACCCAGACCTCGTCGCCGTTGTTGACGGCGAAGGGGCGGAGGTCGGCGTGGCGCGGCCGCATCCCGTCTTCGACGAGCGTCGGGATGGTCGAGAGCATGACGACGGGCTGCGCGATCCAGCCACGCGGGTCTTTGCGGAGCTTCTTGCGGAGCTTCTCGAGTTCGGCGGGCGACGCATCCGGGCCGACGACGAGGCCCTTGCCGCCGGAACCGTCCACGGGTTTGACGACGAGCTCGGCAAGCCGGTCGAGCACCTCTTCCAGCGCACCCGGGTCTTCGAGGCGCCAGGTGTCGACATTTTTCAGGATCGGCTCTTCCGCGAGGTAGTACCGGATGAGATCCGGCACGTACGTGTAGAGGAGCTTGTCGTCGGCGACGCCGTTGCCGACCGCGTTGGCGATCGTGACGTTGCCGAGTCGGGCAGCGAGCAAGAGTCCGGGAGCCCCGAGCATCGAGTCGGCGCGGAACTGCAGCGGGTCGAGGAAGTCATCGTCGACCCGCTTGTAGATCACATCGACACGCTTGGACCCGCGGGTCGTGCGCATGAAGACCTTCCCGCCCATGCACTGCAGGTCGCGACCCTCGACGAGTTCGACGCCCATGAGGCGCGCGAGCAGCGTATGTTCGAAGTACGCGGAGTTGTAGACACCGGGCGTCAGCACGACGACGTTCGGATCGTCCACTCCCGGAGGGGCGGACGCACGGAGCGCCTGCAGCAGCTTGTTGGGGTAGTCACCGACGGGTCGCACGTGCATCGAGACGAAGAGTTCGGGCAGGGTCTGCGCCATCACCCGGCGGTTCGAGATGACGTAGCTCACGCCGGACGGCACGCGCACGTTGTCTTCCAGCACGCGCATTTCGCCGTGCTCGTCGCGGATGAGGTCGATTCCCGCGACCTGGATCCGCACACCGTTGGCCGAGTGGATGCCGGCAGCCTGCCGGTAGAAGTACTGCGAACTGGCGATGAGAGCGGCGGGAAGGACGCCATCGCGAACACAGTGCTGGCGTCCGTAGGCATCGTCGAGGAACGCCTCGAGCGCCTTGACCCGCTGCTGGACGCCCTTTTCGACGCGCGACCACTCGTCGAATTCGATGACGCGCGGAACAGCATCGAGCGGGAAAGGCCGCTCTTCGCCGGCGAAGTCGAACGTCACGCCCTGCGCGAGGTACGAGCTCGCGAGCGATTCCGTCCGCCCGCGCAGTTCTTCCTGCGTCATCTTCGCAAGCGCTTGATAGAGCTCGCGGTAGGCCGTGCGCGAGGACACATCTGCCCCGGCGCTGGTCGGCGCCGCGAACATCTCATCGAACGCCGGCACCCCAGACGCGGTTTTGCGTGGTGCGAGCGTGGAGCCGTATCCGTCGAACAGGTCACCCATGGGATGAGCCTAGTCCGGCGCGTGTTTCGGCAGTATGTCGGCTCGCGCTGGGGTCCGGCATCCCCCGTCGAGTGCGCTGGATGCTGCCGGGGAAGCGGCGCGGGTCAGGCGGACAGCACCAGGCGCAGCTGCTCGACGGCCCAGTCGAGCTCGGTCGCGCGGACCACGATCGGCGGGGCGATGCGGATCGTCTGGCCGTGGGTGTCCTTGACGAGCACCCCGCGCGCGAGGAGCTTTTCGGCGATCTCGCGCCCGGTCCCGAGAGCGGGATCGATGTCGACGCCGGCCCAGAGGCCCGCGACGCGGACCGCGACGACGCCGTGCCCGGTGAGCTCGTCGAGCTTTGCCGCGAGATGCTCGCCGAGCGCCGTCGCACGGGTCTGGAACTCGCCGGATGCCAGCATCTCGACCACCCGGAATCCGACCGCGGTCGCGAGCGGGTTGCCCCCGAAGGTCGACCCGTGCTCGCCCGGGCGGATCACACCGAGCACGTCACGGTTCGCGACGACGGCCGACAGCGGCAGAATGCCGCCGCCCAGCGCTTTGCCGAGCAGATACATGTCGGGGACGACACCTTCCCGGTCGCACGCGAACGTCGTGCCCACGCGGGCGAGACCCGACTGGATCTCGTCGGCGATGAACAGCACGTTCCGTCGGTCGCAGATCTCGCGGATCGCTCGGAGGTACCCCTCCGGCGGGATCACGACGCCCGCCTCGCCCTGGATGGGTTCGACGAGCACGGCTGCGGTGTTCTCGTCGATCGCTGCCTCGATCGCAGCGGCATCCCCGAACGGCACCGAGACGAACCCCGGCGTGAACGGGCCGAAGCCTTCACGCGCCTGCGGGTCATCGCTGAAACTGACGATCGTCGTGGTACGGCCGTGGAAGTTTCCGTCCGCAACGATGATGGTGGCGGCGTCCGGGGCGACGCCCTTGACGCGATACGCCCACGCCCGCGCCACCTTGATGCCGGTCTCAACGGCTTCGGCGCCCGTGTTCATCGGGAGGACGAGGTCCTTGCCGCAGAGGGCTGCCAGCGCTCCCGCGAACGGCCCCAGCTGATCGTTGTGGAACGCACGACTCGTCAGCGTGATGCGGCCGAGCTGCTCGGTGGCGGCGGCGACGAGGGCCGGATGCCGGTGACCGAAGTTCACGGCCGAGTAGGCCGAGAGGAGGTCGAGGTAGCGCTTGCCTTCGACGTCGGTGACCCATGCGCCCTCACCGCGGGCGATGACGACCGGCAGCGGGTGATAGTTGTGGGCGACGTGCGCGTCTTCGGCGTCGATGAGCTCGGCGACGGCGTCCGGAGCGGTCATGGTCATCGGTTTCCTCGCAGTTCGAGCGTGCAGCACTTGATTCCGCCGCCGCCGAGCAACAGCTCGGACAGGTCGACGAGCACCGGGTGGTAGCCGCGTTCGCGCAGCTGGGCTTCGAACCCGGTCGCGCGCGGCGAGATGAACACGTTGTAGCCGTCGCTGGCCGAGTTCAGCCCGAAGACGGCGCCGTCCTCATCCGAGACCGTGATCGCGTCGGGGAAGCGTTCTTCCAGAATGCGGCGCGATTCATCGTCGAACGCGGCGGGGAGATAAGCGATGTTCGCCTTTTCCACGCCTCCCGGACCCTCGACCGGATCGAGCACCGAGATGGCGGTGTCGAGGTGGTAGAACCGCGGGTCGATCAACCGGAGCGAGACGACCTCGCGGCCGAACACCTCGGCGATCTCGCGGTGGCTGTCGCCCACCGACCGGAACCCGGTGCCGGCCAGGATCGTGTCGCCGACCAGCAGGAAATCTCCCTCGCCTTCCTGCACCTCGATCGGCTCGATGACCTCGAACCCGTTCGCCGCGAACCAGTCCATGAAGGGTCGTTCTTCGCCGCTGCGTTCGGCCACGCGGAAACGCACGCCCAGCGCACGTCCGTCGATGATGAACCCGCCGTTGGCGGTGTAGACCATGTCGGGGAGCCCCGGGACGGCGTCGATCAGCTCGACCTCGTGGCCGAGTGCCAGGTAGGTGTCGTGCAGCGTCTGCCACTGCGCGACGGCCTTGGCCGTGTCGGTCGGCTTCGCCGGCTCCATCCACGGGTTGATCCGATAGCTGACGGTGAAGTGCTCGGGGCGGCACATGAGGTACCGACGTCGCTGCTGGATGCGCCCGGTGCTCTGCACGGACTCGTGGGCCTGTCGAAGGATGGACATTTACTCGCTCCTCGAATGAAGGGCGGCGGACGCTGTCCAGAGGCCCGTCGGCGCTTCTCCTCCCCGAGTGACACCGGGAAGGAAACGTCGAGGCGGGCACGCCGGACTCCATTGTGCCAGATCGGCCCGGCGGCAACGTGAGCGAAGTCCGAGCGCGCGCACAGCGATGTGAGTAGATTTTTTCTCATGGCGAGACGCACCGGGGAAGAAACACGCGCATTGCTGATCCGCGTGGGGATGCAGATGGTCCTCGAGCGCGGCGTGAGCGCGGGCATTCAGCACATCCGACTGCAGGACGTTCTGCGGCGCGCGGAGTTGACGACGGGCGCGGCCTACCGCCTGTGGGCCGATCAGACCGACTATCAACGCGACCTGGCGGTGGCGATGGTGCGTCTGAGGCTGAGCAGTCCGGCGGATTACGTGCGGGATGCCGTGACCGGGCTCATCGAGGCCGGCGCGCCGGGCGATGACATCATCCGGGCCGCGGCGAACGCGCACGTGCGCGCCGCCACGAGTGACGTCGATGACCCGGACGAGGCACGGGATGCGCAGTCATTCCTGATCGCACTCGCCCTGCGCACCGCCGCGGACACCTGGCCCGAGCTCAAGGCGGCCAGTCGGGAGCGTCACGATGAGTCGATCGCGGCGTTCGACGAGTTCTACGGATTTCTGATGTCGTCGTATGGGCTGCGGATGAAGTCACCGCTGACGATCACCGACTTCTCCGAGGCGATGGCCGCACTCGGCGAAGGATTCGCCGTGCGGGCGCTCGAAGGCATCCCGCATCCCCGGATCGAGGCGGGCCCGGACGACGACGTGCCGGCCGGACCGTGGACGCTGTTCGCGCTCGGAGTCCGCGCGCTCGTGAACGAATTCATGGTGCCGATCGCGCCCCGCGCGGCCTGATCGCCTGCGGGCGCGGGGATGCCCCGGGGCCGAGAGATCAACCTCGACCCCAGAGCGACACTCCCCCCGGTGTGCCTTCTGGTAGGAGTTCGGGTCCGACCATTGTGCTGGAACTGGAGACTCCTCCTGCGGCGCTCCCCAGAAGCGCCGTCATCATCGTCCCTCCGTATCGCCCCGGCATCCAGAAAGATAAGTTGTTTCTCTTTGGATCGTCTCAAATCACATCGACGAACGTCGGGTCGGGATTCCCGAATCGATGCGCCGTGATCGCGAGCGCCTGCTCGTGCAGGAACGGCAGGAGTTCGATCCGCCCGGCCGTCGTCACCGGGTTGTCGTAGACCGCGACGTCCGGGTCGCCTCCCGTCGACTCGGCGAGCGTGCGGTGCATGTCGGCGACGGATGCGGGTGTTCCGATGAGTCGCACGCGTCCCGGGCGATCGGCGGCATCCGGCTGCAGCCGCGCCGTCCACTCCGCCTCCGTCTCGACCGACACCGGGACGTTCAGCTCTCCGAGGGCACGGCGCACACCGGCAGGCAGCCCGACCGGTGCACTCAAGGTGACGGCCGACCCGGCCCGCACTCCGGCGATGACGACGCGCAAGACCTCGTGCCACGCGGCATCGCCGGCGGCGCGGATCGCGACATCGACCGGTCGGTAGCGGAAAAGATTGCGCTCGACCTCCAGGTGAGAGACATCGCGCACTCGGCCGAACTCACGATCCCAGGCGATCGCATCCGACAGCGCCCCCCGGCGAAGCCACTCGAATCCGTCGTAGTCGAGGCTGGGCTGAGCCGATTCGATCAACGTCGTGATGCGGGTATCGAGTCCGCGCAGGTGCAGTGTCGATGACGGCGCGCCGCTCGCCGACGGGCGCCACGACCCGAGCCCGATCAGGTAGTTGGGACCTCCGGCCTTCGCACCGGCGCCCACCGCGGAGCGCTTCCAGCCGCCGAACGGCTGCCGCTGGACGATCGCGCCGGTGATCCCGCGGTTGACGTAGAGATTGCCGGCCTGGACCTCGTCCAGCCACAGGGCGAGGTCGTCGGGGCTCTGCGTGTAGAGCCCCGCCGTCAGACCGTACGCGACGGCGTTCTGCAGCTCGATCGCGTGAGTGAGAGACGCTGCGTGCATGATCCCGAGGACGGGACCGAAGAACTCCTCCCGGTGCATGCGGGAGTCCGGCCGCACTCCCACGCGGATGCCGGGTCGCCAGAGCCTTCCGGCGAGGGAGGGGTCGGCATCCTCGACGGGGCGCGGTTCGACAAGCCACCGCTCGCCGTCTTCCAGCGTCGACAGCGCCCACGCGAGCTTGCCCTGGGGCACCTCGACGAGCGGCCCGACCTCGCTGAGCGGATCGGTGGGTGCGCCCACGCGGAGGGATTCCACGGCATCCACCAGCTGCCGCGCGAAGCGCTGCGAGCGCCCGACCGGACCCACCAGGATCGCGATCGACGCAGCGGAGCACTTCTGCCCGGCGTGACCGAATGCACTCTTGACGAGATCGGATGCCGCCAGATCCAGGTCGGCGGACGGCATGACGATCATCGCGTTCTTGCCGCTCGTCTCGGCCAGTAGCGGAAGCTCAGGTCGCCAGGAACGGAACAGCGCAGCCGTCTCCCACGAGCCGGTCAAGATCACCCGGTCCACATCGGGATGCGAGAGAAGCTGCTGCCCCAGGTCACCTTCGTCGATGTCGACGAGCGCGAGGACATCCCGCGGGACCCCCGCCTCGTCGAGCGCCTCCCACACCGCTTCGGCGACGACCGCGGCGCAGCGCCGAGCCTGTGGCGCAGGTTTGAACACGACGCCCGATCCCGCGGCGAGCGCCGCGAGTACTCCGCCGGCCGCAATCGCGACGGGGAAGTTCCACGGCGGAGTGATGACCGTCACCTGCGCGGGAACGAACACCGCACCGCTGATGCTGTCGAGTTCGCGCGCCGTCGCGGCGTAGTACGCAGCGAAGTCGACCGCCTCGCTGACTTCGACATCGGCCTCGGCGAACACCTTCCCGGTCTCGGATGCCGCGACCTCGATCAATTCGCCGCGCCGCCGCTCGAGTGCGCGTGCCGCACCCTGAAGGACGAGCCCGCGCTCGGCCGCCGGCGTCGCACCCCATGCCGCTCCCGCCGTGCGCACCTGGCGGAGGGTCTCTTCGAGAGCCACGGGATCGTCTAGTCGGGCCGCGGCGATCGTGCTTTCGCCGGCGTCGGACGTGGCCACCCGGCCGAGGATCTCCCGCGCCCATGCGCGGTTCGCGGGAAGTGCCGGATCAGTGTCGGGCGCATTGCGGAAGCCCGGGGCACCCTCGGTGGGCTGCGCCGATTCACGCGGCGAGAAGACGGCCGTCTCGACATATTCCTGCCCCGCTCGGGCGATGCCGAGCACGGCCTGGGTGAGCCCCTCCGCCGCATGCTCGCCCGTCTCGCGAGTACGCTGAATGGATGCCGGAGCCTCCGCGAGAGCGCCCCGGTCCTGCCGCCGGTTGGCCCCCACCGGCAGCGCCGGATCGCCGGCGCGCTCCACCGAGGCGATGAAGCGGTCGCGCTCGCGCGCGAACAGACGCGGGTCATCGTGCAGATCGAACGCGGCCGAAAGGAAGTTCTCGCTCGATGCGTTCTCCTCGAGGCGCCGTACGAGGTAGCTGATCGCGACGTCGAACTCGTCCGGCCGGACCACCGGGACGTACAGGAGCACGTGACCGACGTCGGCGCTGACCGCCGCGACCTGCCCCTGGGCCATGCCGAGCAGCATCTCGAACTCGACGCCGTCGGTGACGCCACGCTCGCCCGCGAGCAGCCACGCGTAGGCGATGTCGAACAGGTTGTGGCCGGCGACGCCGATGCGCACGGCATCCGTGTGCTCGGGCCGCAGGGCTTCATCGAGGCACCGCAGATAGCTCGCGTCGGAGTCGAGCTTGCTCGCGTGCGTGGCAAGGTCCCAGCCGTGCATCACGGCATCCACCCGCTCCATCGCGAGGTTCGCGCCTTTGACGAGGCGCACCTTGATGCGGGCCCCACCGGCCGCCACGCGCTGCTGCGCCCATGCGGTCAGCTGCTGCAACGCCGGCAACGCATCGGGGAGGTAGGCCTGCAGGACGATGCCGGCCTCGAGGCTCTGCAGCCGCGGGTCCTCGAGGATGCGCGTGAACACCGCGATCGTGAGATCGAGGTCGCGGTACTCCTCCATGTCGAGGTTGATGAAGGTCGCATCGGCGGATGCCGTCAGATACAGCGGCAGGAGGCGCTCGACGACCGACTCGACCACTTCGTCGAAGGCCCACATCGAGATGTGGCTCGCGATCGCCGACACTTTCACCGACACGTAGTCGACGTCGTCGCGGTGGATGAGGTCATGGATGCCGTCGAGCCGGCGCTTGGCTTCGGCTTCGCCGAGGACCGCTTCACCGAGGAGGTTGAGGTTCAATCGTGCGCCCGCGGAGCGGAGCTTCGCGATCGCGGGCCCGAGCTTGTCGGGGCGCGCGTCGACGACCAGGTGGCCGACCATCTCGCGCAACACGCGTCGGGCGATCGGAACGACCGGGGTGGGGAGCACGGGCGCGACCGCGCCCCCGAGGCGCACGGCTCCGCGCAGATACCAGGGCAGGAAGCCCGGTACGAGTGGCGCGACCCGCTGCAGATTCGCGGCCGCGGCGGCGTACGACTCGGGCCGCATCACTCCGTCGACGAATCCGATCGTGAAGGGCAGTCCGTGCGGGTCTTTCAGCACGCCCGCGAGGCGTTCTGCGGCGGGGTCGGCGGCGACGTGAGCGGCTTCCTGTACCCAGCGCTCCGCCAGCGCGATCGACTGTTGCACCCGTGTCGAAAGGTTCTGCTCGGGCATGCCGGCCTCCTCGTGCGAAGCCGTCTCGGCGCTCGCGTTGTCCCCAGACTGCCTCGTCTCCATCCGTTCAGCGTGCGGCACGACCATGATTCATGAAAAGCGATGATCTACGATCAATATTGTTCACCTTCATCGATGAATAGGCGGCTGCCGTGTTCGAACTGCGTCGCCTGCGCCTGCTGCACGAACTCGCCCTCCGCGGGACCCTCGCGGCTGTCGCCGAGGCCCTCTCCTACAGCCCGTCGACCGTGTCGCAGCAACTCGCCCAGCTGGAGCGGGATGCAGGGGTGCCGCTGCTCGTCGCGGACGGGCGACGCGTGCGCCTCACGGCGCACGGCCAGGCCCTGGCCGTGCACGCGGCGCGGGCACTCGCGGCGGACGAGCGGATCCGCGGAGAGCTGGAGGAGCTGCAGCCCGGCATCGCGCCGGTGCGCGTGGCCGTCCTCCAGACCGCCACGCACGCCGTCGTTCCGGCCGCGCTCACGCTCCTCGGCGAGCGCGCGCCCGATCTCCGTGTCGAACTGGTCGAAGTTCCGCCCGAACAGGGACTGTTCGAGCTGGCGGCGCGCGGGTTCGACCTCGCGATCGCCGAGCAGTACCCGGGACTCACCCGCGAGCTCCGGCCGGGACTCGACAGGCGGGCGCTGGGCACCGACCCGGTGCGTCTCGCCACCGACGGATCCCGCGCCCCGCTCGCAGCGCTCGCGCACCGCGCATGGGTCTTGGAGCCCACCGGGACGGCGGCACGAGAGTGGGCCGTGCAGCAGTGTCGGGCGGCGGGATTCGAACCCGACGTCCGCTACGAACTCGCCGACCTCGGCGCGCACGTCGCACTCATCGCGGCCGGTCACGCCGTCGGCATGCTTCCCGATCTGCTGTGGGCGGGCGGGGCCGCGCCCGTCACCCTCACGCCGCTGCCGGGCGATCCGGCCCGCGAGATCTTCACCGCCGAGCGTCGCTCCAGCGCATCGCGTCCCGGCATCCGTCTGGTGCGTGAGGCGATCGCGGATGCCTTCACGACAGCGGGCCTTATAGCCTGAGCGAGTGAGGATGCCCCCGGCCCGGACGAGAAGAGCGCGACGCCGCGCCCGTCGCGCTTCGCCCGGCTCCAGAAGGCGACCGATCGGGTGCCCACGAAGTGGTTCGCCGCGATCGGCACCGGACTCTTCCTCGCCGCGACCGCCGCCTTCGGCGGGCTCGCGCCGGTGGCCGTCGCCGAGCCGACCCTTCCCGAACTGACAGCGGGCGACGTCCATACGAGCGCGCAGCTGAAGGTCACCGTGGAGCGCGCGGTCCTGATCGACTCCCTCCAAGGTTCGGGCGTCACCCCGGACAGCGATCGTGGCGAGCGCCTTCTCGTCGTGCTCGCGCAGGTCGAGAACCTGTGGGATCGACCCCTGTCCTCGGCTGGATCGGAGAGCTTTCTGCAGGCGGTACTCCGCGAAGGAGACTCTCGCCCCGCGGGCGCCGTGGTCCGGGAAGACGACCAGACATCGCCGCTCTGGCTGCAGCCGAATGTGCCGGCGCTGCTGGTCTACACGTGGGCGGTGGGCCCGGACGACTATCACGAAGGCGAGAATCTGACCCTCGTCGTCCAGGATGCCGCGCTCATCACCGGCCAGCTCCTTTACACGGGCGAGGACTGGGGCGACTACGCCCCGGCCGCGACGGTGACGGTGCCGCTCGAAGATGCCGGATCGGAGTCCGACGAATGACGCGGGCGGTGTCGTGGATCATCGCCCTGGCGATGGTGGTCGCGGCGTGGTTCGTCGCCGGCGCGACTCCCGATGGTGAGCAGCGGCTCGCCGACCCGTTCCCCGTCGTGGCGGAGCTCGGGGAACCCATCGATGCCGACAATCTCGCCGTCACCGTCCACGAGGTGCAGCGCGCCGACCGAGTGTCGACGAGCGGGTGGTTCGCCGAGGGCACCTGGCTCGTCGTCTCGCTCGATGCGGCCCTGATCGAACGCGAGCCCGCATCGCTGGGCCTTGCCTACCTGAGGGTCGGGGATCGAACCTTCCTCGCGAGCGAGAGAGTGAAAGCCTACGATCCCGACGCAGCGATCAGCGGCTGGGGCCTGCACGTCGGCATCCCCCAGTCGGGAACCCTCGTGTTCGAACTCCCGCCGGATATCGCCGGCGACGATCGCGCCGCCGAGGCGGTTCTGCAGCTGTCCGTCGGGACCCCCCTCCCCGGACTCTCCCCGTCCGAGAATCAGCAGGGGTCCGCCGTCATCGAGCTGCCGGTCGATCTGACAACCCTCGAGCGAGCGGCCGAGTTCGCCCTCCCCGACACCGCCTGGACGAACCCGTGAGCGCCGGGTGGTGGCGCCGGAACGCCCTCGCGCTGGCGGCACTGGTCGTTCTGATCCCGGTGGGGGTGTGGGCATTCGACACGATCGAGTTCGGGTCCGTCCGCAACGCCCAGCGCGACGTACCCGCTGACTCCGGCACGCTCGTCGGCGACTGGAAGTTCGAGGTGCCGGAGATCACATCGATCGACCCGGAGGAGATCGGCGCCCCGTCCGGGAGCGACCCGGTCGTCGTCCGCGTGCGTGTGGCACCCGGTCAGGATGCGATCCAGTGCAGCGTCCCGGTGCTCATCGACCCGGAGACCGGACGCGAGTGGTGGCCGAACTACTCGCTGGACTGGACTCGCGACGACGATGAGCTCGGGTTCTGCCCCAGCGCGACCGACGATGGGGGCTCAGCGGTCCCGTTCGACCTCTCCGGTCTCGTCCTGCTGCCGGGCGATGCCCCCGACCGGTTGCTCGTCGCGATCACGAGTAGCCGCGACACCGACGCTGTTGCCACTGACGTGCGATTCGACGTCACCCGCTGAGCGGTCGGCATCCGCGAGGGCGGTGACGGTCTGGTCGTATGTCGCTGCGATCACCGCGACACGGAGGGGTTCGACCAGGAGCGTGGCGATCATGACGAGCGCTACCGACATCGGCACCCAGAACCCCAGATACTCGTGCGGCCCGAGGGCGCGCGAGACACCGATCAAGAGCCATTGCAGGCCGAACTCCACCACCGTGAACAGCAAGATGTATCCGCCGATCAGGACGGGCCCGGCGCGCCACATCAGCACGATCGCCGCGCCGACCGGCCGGAAGCGCGAGACGACCAGGCTGTCCCAGAAGTCGGAGATGCGTCGACGCGCGCGCGCCGGGATCGAACCGTACCGCGCGCGCACGCGGGTGAAACGCGTCCCGCTCAGCCGCGGCGTCGTCGCCTTCACCGCCTGCCCGTAGATGACGCCGGCAATCGTCAACCAGGCGAGCGGGAGCAGGATGATCCCGCCGACTTCGCCGAGGAGCCACCCCACGCCGTCCCACAGGATGCCCAGCGGCGCGAGCCATCCGGTCAGTCCGTCACGAAGGTCGCCCAACCACACGGTGCCTTGTCGCGTCTCGACCCACCCCGTCACCAGGCCGACGAGGTCGGTGATGAGGTAGGCCGCGAGGTACACCCACAAGGCTTCGAGGTAGACCGCGACGACCCCGAAGACACGGCGCGACCCGAAGGTGTGCGGCACTCGATCTCCGTAGCGCTTGTAGGCCCACCGTCCCACGAACGCGATGACCAGAAGGCCGATCGTCAAGGGATTGATGCCGAGGTCGTCGATCGTCCCGGCGCTGTCGAAGTCGCGGCCGTTCAGGGCGGCGCTGAACCCCCAGATGAACTGCCACTCGAACGCATCGTTCGTGTAGGTGATCACGTCCTCACGGATGAACCCCCACGCGGCGTAGAAAGCGACGAACGGCAAGATGCCGCCGAGGACACCGCTGAGGAACGCGTCACGCCGTTCGGTCGGGTCGCTGGGGAGCGGTGCGAGGCCGCGGAGGCCCGGCATCCCGTCGCGCACGACGAGGAACATCGCGACGTAGGCGATCAGCAGCGCAAGGGCCGCAACCGGCAGAAGCAGGATGCCACCGACCGCGTTCTGTGCGCCGACGAAGGACGCGAGCTTGAGCACCAGGAAGTGCACGAGCGTCCCGCCGAGCAGCCACGCGAGCAGCGCAGGCCAGTGCGCGAGCCACACGCGGCCGGCGCGGACGAGAACGGAGAGCACGCGTTGAGGCTAACGGCATCCGTGCGCGCGGCGCGACGTGCGTCAGCTCCAGACGCTCGGCGCGGGCGATTTCGTCGAGGGCAGAGCCGAGGCTTTCGCCCACTCCGTGATCCAGTCCGGCAGGGGCGGCAGGTCGTCCGGACGGTGCAGAGCCTCGAACAGCTCCTCGGTGTTCACCACGCCGCCCGTGCGGCGGAGGAACCGCGCGCGCACGATCATCTCTGCGTAGACCTCGCCATCGACCACGGCGCGGTGGATCTGATAGACGGCTTTGTCGTCGTGCCCGTAGAGGCGTGACTCCACCGTGAAGCGTTGCCACAGCTGCAGCGACTTGCGGAACGTGACCGATTCGCTCGCGACGACCGCGTACCAGCCCTGGGCGTTCATCGCATCCCAGATGCCGGTGCGGATGAGCAGGTCGAAGCGACCGAGGTCGAACAGCGACGCGTAGCGGCCGTTGTTCATGTGTCCCAGGAGGTCGATGTCGGTGGGCATCGTGCGCAGCCGGATCCGACCCACGCTGTGCGGCGGAATCGGCCCACGCCGGTGCAGAAGCACCTTCGCGCGCCAGATCGTCAGGAGGGATCGCCACCACACATTCACGAAGCGCGATGCTAGCGCGAAAGCCTGTGTTTCCTGACGTGAGGGCGGCGGCATCCGTCGATTTCAGATTTTCATAGGGTCGACGTAGAGTCTGGCCATGGAAGCCACCGTGGATTCAACTGCGCAGACCGACATCGTCGTCCGTCCCGTGCGTGACGTGGATGCCGAAGCTCTCGGCCGCGTCCACGCGACGTGCTGGCACGAGACCTACGACCACCTCATCAGCAAAGCGGCACTCGAGAAGGTGTCACCCAAGCGTCTCGCCGAACTGTGGACCCACTGGGCCGCGCAGGGCGAGGACTTCCGCATGTTCGCGGCTCTCGCGAACGGCGAGATCGTCGGCTTCGTCGGTTCGGGCCCGGCCCGCGATCGCGATGCGCCGCGTGCCCGCGAGCTGTACTTCATCTACCTGCTCGATGCCTTCCACGGCACCGGCACGGGTCAGCTGCTCTTCGACTCCGCCGTGCACCCCGATGAGGACGTCTATCTCTGGGTCGCCGAGGACAACCCCCGCGCCCACCGGTTCTACACGCGCAACGGGTTCACGCTCGACGGTGCCACGCACACCGAGCCGTTCCTCGGCGAGACGCTGACCGAGGTCCGCTTCACCCGCTGACCCGCCGCTCCGCTGGCATCCCCTTGCCGGCATCCCCGTGCCGTTTCGGCGCGCGCGATCTCCGCAGAATGTCGACATCTCCGCACCCATCCGGCCGATCGCCTGCGGAGATCGCTGCATTCTGCGGAGTTCATGACGGCTGAGGAGGCCGACGGGCACCGGGATGCCGGCGGTGTGAGCGAGCGGTCAGCGCCCGCTGACGTTGCCGAAGAGGCGCGCGATCGGCGCCAGCACGAGCGGGCGGGCCGCGACCCACGCCGCTGCGATGACCACGAGCGACGCGAAGAACATCCAGAATCCGGTCCAGTTGTCGGCATAGGCGACACCGTCGACCGATCCCTGCGCCGCGTACATGTGGTTGAGGTTGCGGAGTGCGCCGGTCGCCAGCACGAGCGCGACGTGGATGAAGATGAACACCACGAAGAACAGCATCACCGGGAAGTGGACCTTGCGGGCCCAATCGATCGGATACGCCGCAGACAGTCGCGCATTCTTCTTCGGCCAGAGACCACTCATCCGGTAGCCGGTGATCGCCGCGAGCGGCGCGGCGATGAACACCGTCGAGAAGTAGGCAAGCTGCTGCAGCGAGTTGTAGTTCACCCAGCCGTTCTCGGTCGGCCAGTCCAGCGAGACGTATTGCAGGGCCGCCGACAGAGCATTCGGGATGACGTCCCAGCTCGTCGGGACGATCCGCATCCACTGGCCCGTGACGAACAGCAGCGCGAGGAAGACGACGCCGTTCACGAGCCACAGGATGTCGAGCGACTGGTGGAACCAGATCGTGAGGCTCGTCTTGCCCTTCGGGTTGTTCTTCGGCGTCCAGAAGACGGATGGCCGCTTCTCGGTGCGGATCGTGAGCCCCGACCGGATGATCAGGACCATGAGGAACACGTTGAAGAAGTGTTGCCACCCGAGCCACGCCGGGAACCCCACGGGCGCACCCTCCGGCAGGTGGTACTCGCCGGGGTAGGTCACGAGGAAGTCCTGCATGACATCGAGGCTGAGGAAGGCCCGAACGAACACGACCGCAAGCGCCGCGGCGAACAGCAGTCCGCCTCCGCCGATGATGACCGCGCCGGCCCACTGCGCCTTCGTGAAGGGTCCGAGTTTCTGCGGCTCCGGCTTGCGCGGCGGCCGGTGGTACGCGGCGCGACCCGCCCAGACCGTCTGCGGCACGGTGAGCGGTGCGCGTGGGGGTTCGGTGGATGCCGGGGCCCGCGCTGCCGGCGCGGGTGCCGATGGCGCGGCCGCACGGTCGGCAACAGGTGTCGCGATCTGCCCAGACGGTGCTGCCACGGGGGCAGATTCCGCCACCTGTCCGGGGGCTGAGTCGGCAGCATCCACAGTGGGGGTCACAACCTGCCCGACCCCGGCGACCGACCCCACCGGATGCGCCACCTGCCCTGCAAGCCCGGGCGCACGCGGCGCCGTGTCCGCTGGGGGCCAGGGCTCGCCGTGCGCCGCGCGAGGGAGTCCCCGCCGCACGAGCGCGGGCCCGCCATCAGCCACAGGTGTCGCGATCTGCCCAGACGGTGCTGCCACGGGGGCAGATTCCGCCACCTGTCCGGGGGCTGAGTCGGCAGAATCCACAGTGGGGGTCACAACCTGCCCGACCCCGGCGACGGAACCCACCGAATGCGCCACCTGCCCTGCAAGACCGGGCGCACGCGGCGCCGTGTCCGTTGGGGGCCAGGGCTCGCCGTGCGCCGCGCGAGGGAGCCCCCGCCGCACGAGCGCGGGCCCGCCATCAGCCACAGGTGTCGCGATCTGCCCAGACGCGGCCGCCACGGGCGCAGATTGCGCCACCTGGTCAGGGCCCAGGGCACTCACGCCCCCCGGGCTGGTCGAGAGGTCGGACGGTCGAGGCGCCGCTTCGCCACGCTCAGCGACCGGCGTACCGTCAGCGGCCGCAGCAGATTCAGCAGCTATCCCCGCATCCGCAGCAATCTCGGCGACAGGGACGGCGGATGCCGGCGGCCAGGGGTCACCCCCGACGACGCGAGGGAGGCCGCGGCGCAGCCCGGGGAACGAGGCCATCGGCGCTACGCCTTCTTGGCCTGAAGGGCGGCGATCAGCTGCGGGACGACCGTGAACACGTCACCTACGATGCCGAAGTCGGCGATGTCGAAGATCGGCGCATCGCCGTCTTTATTGATCGCGACGATCGTCTTCGCGGTCTGCATGCCGGCTTTGTGCTGGATCGCGCCGGAGATGCCGAGTGCGACATACAACTGCGGCGAGACCGAGACGCCGGTCTGCCCGACCTGGGCCGCGTAGGGGATGTACCCGGCATCCACCGCGGCGCGTGAAGCTCCGACCGCCGCGCCGAGCGCATCGGCGAGCTGCTCGACGAGGACGAACTTCTCCTGCGAGCCGAGTCCGCGCCCGCCCGCGACGACCTTGCCCGCGCCACGGAGTTCGGGACGACTGGATGCCGCGACTTCCGCCTGGAACGATTCGATCGTGGCCGCGGCGGCCCCCGACGGCGTGACCACGAGCGGCTCGACGACCGGCGCGGCCACAGCTTCGGCCCGCGCGTCGACGGCGCCCTGACGGAGCGTGATGACGGGCGCGCCGAACGTCGGCGCGGAGGTCACGTTGAACGATCCGCCGTAGACGGAGTGCTGCGCGAGGATGCCGTCGTCGTCACGGGTGAGGCCCACGGCATCCACTGCGAGCGCGAGCGAGGCGCGCGCCGCGAACCGACCCGCGATGTCGCGCCCCTCGATCGAGTTCGAGACGAGGACTGCCGCGGGACGCACGAGTGCGTGAGCGGCGGCGAGCGCATCGACGAGCGGCACCGACAGCGCCGTGTCGGCGCCGCCGAGGTCGGCCGTCAGCACGACGGCGGCTCCCCGTTCACCGGCGGCAGCCGCAAGGGAGGCCTGCGCGTCCACACCCGCGACGACGAGCGCGACGGGGGTCCCGACTGCGGCCGCGGCGCCGAGGAGCCCGGCCGTCGACGTGGCGAGCTCGCCCGCCGGAGCGACCTCCACCAGCACGAGGACCGAGTCCGCTGCGAAATCCACCATCACACTCTCCCTTACGCCAGTCGGTTTTCGATGAGGAAGGCGGCGAGCTTGTCGCCGGCATCCCCCTCGTCGACGATCTTCACGCCGGCCCCGCGGGGCGGCTTCTCGCTGACCGTCGTCATGATCGACTGGGGCGCGAGCGCCGGGTCGACGTCGACGCCGAGGTCATCGAGCGACACGGTCTCGAACGGCTTCTTCTTCGCCGCCATGATGCCCTTGAAGTTCGGGAACCGGGCATCCGGCAGCGCTTCGGTGATCGAGATCACGGCTGGCAGCGGCGCGCTGATCTGCGCAACGCCCGCGTCGCTCGAGCGTGTGCCCGAGACGCGATCATCAGCGATCGTCACGGCCGACAGCGCGGTCGCGTGGGGTACGCCCAGGTGCTCGGCGAGCATGGCGGGGAGCACTCCCCCGGCGCCGTCGGTCGAGAGGTTTCCGGTGATGACGAGGTCGAATCCGGCGCGTGTCACCGCGGCGGCGAGGACGCGCGCCGTCACACCGAGGTCGGCGCCGGCCAGTCGGTCATCCACGATCTGCAGAGCGGATGCCGCCCCCATCGCGAGTCCTTTCCGCACGGTGGCGGAAGCCGCCGCAGACGCCATCGAGACGACGGTGACGTCGGAACCCGGGTGCGCATCGGCGTGGCTCAGCGCCACTTCGAGGGCCCGCTCACCGATCTCGTCGAGCACGCGATCGGACGCCGCCCGATCGGCAAGCCCGGTCTCGAGGTCGAGCTTGCGGTCGCCATAGGTGTCGGGGACTTCTTTGACCAGCACCACGATCTTCATCGGTTCTCCTTCGCGATGACTTCATCCTACGAGATGCGACTGAGTGCCGCGAAGCGTGGAACTGAGATTCACGCCGATCGTGGAGGACTCAGCGGTGGGTGAAATTCGCCGATCGCTTCTCCCGGAAGGCAGCCATGCCCTCCTTCTGATCGTCGAGGGCGAACAGCGACGAGAAGACCTGCTTCTCGAACCGCAGGCCCTCGGCGGCCGTGGTCTCCAGAGACGCGCGCAGTGCCTCTTTGGCGGCATAGACGACCGGCAGCGATTTGGCCGCGATCGTCTCGGCGACCTTCTCCGCCTCGGCGAGCAGATCGGCGGCGGGCACCACCCGCGAGACGAGCCCCGCACGCTCGGCCTCGGCGGCATCCATCATCCGCCCGGTCAGCACGAGTTCGGCCGCCTTGTAGTAGCCGACCGCGCGAGGGAGCCGCTGCGTGCCCCCGAGCCCGGGGATCACTCCGAGGGTGATCTCGGGCTGTCCGAAGCGCGCGGTGTCGGCGGCGAGGATGATGTCGCACGTCATGGCGAGCTCGCAGCCGCCGCCGAGCGCGTACCCCGCCACCGCGGCGACGACGGGGGTGCGCACCCGGCTGAACGCCTCGAGGCCGACGAAGGGGTTCTGCATCGCCATGTCCCGCGACGACTTGCCCTCCATCTCCTTGATGTCGGCGCCCGCGGCGAAGGCCTTCTCCGAGCCGGTCAGCACGATGCATCCGACGGCGTCGTCGGCGTCGAAGGCGGATGCCGCGTGCGCCAGCTCGTCGACGAGTGTCGAGTTCAGTGCATTGAGCGCCTCGGGACGGTGGAGGGTGATCCAGCCGACGCGTCCTCGCGTCGAGGTCAGGATCGAGGTGTACTCGGTCATGACCCCATCGTGTCACGCGCGCCGTCGCCGCGCCCGTTTCTCGCGGAGGGTCCAGCGGTGCGCGCCGCCCCCTGCCGTTCACCTCTGCGTCATACGAGCGCCACGCGCCGCGCGTAGGCAGGAGGCATCCCTGCCCACCCATCCGAGGACATCGATGCGCTCTTCCGTCCGACGTCGTGCGATCGCGGGGGCCACCACGGCCGCCCTCGCCTGCACGCTCGCCTTGACCCCCCTCACCGCAGCTTCGGCCGCGCCCGCCCCGACACCGCCCGTTGCGTACTCCGCCGACGACGCCGCGATCTCACTGACCCCCATCGGCACGCACCGCACGGGCGTGTTCGAAGCGTCGGCTGCCGAGATCGTCGCCGCCCACGGCGACCGCCTGTTCGTCGTGAACGCGCAGGCGGGCGCCGTCACGGTGCTCGACGTCACCGACCCGGCCGCACCGGTCGAGCTGTACGAGATCACCGCAGACGGCATCGCGAACTCCGTCGCCGTGCGGTCCGACGGCCTGGGTGTCATCGCCCTCGAGGCGCCGACCAAGACGGATGCGGGTTCGCTCGTGTTCTTCGACGCGGATGCCGCAGCGCCCACCATTCTCGGATCGGTCACCGTCGGCGCCCTGCCCGACATGGTCACCCTCTCGAAGGACGGCGCCTTCGCCGTCGTCGCGAACGAGGGCGAGCCGGCGGGCGACTTCTCGATCGACCCGGAGGGCTCGATCGGCGTCGTGACGCTGCCCGCCGCCAAGCAGGCACCTGGGCAGAGCGCCGTGCGCATCGCCGGATTCAGCGCGTTCGAAGGCGCGAACCTGCCGGCCGATGTCCGCGTGTTCGGCCCCGACGTGGCCGCGCCCGACCAGGGCGAGCGCCCGCTCGAATCCAACCGCGTGAGCCGCAACCTCGAGCCGGAGTACGTCACGATCGACGGCGGCACGGCATACGCCGCGATCCAGGAGGCGAACGCGATCGCGGTCGTCGACCTCGCGTCCGCGACCGTCACCGACCTCTTTTCCCTGGGATTCCAGGACCACGGGCTGGCGGGCAACGGTCTCGACGCCAGCGACCGCGACAAGGCGATCGACATCGCCACCTACCCGGGCCTGAAGGGCATCTACATGCCCGACGGCATGTCGTCGTACCAGGCGGGCGGCGCGACGTACCTGGTCACCGCGAACGAGGGCGACGCCCGCGAATGGGGCGACTACATCGACGAGGCGCGGGTGAAGGACCTCGGCAAGAAGGGTCTCGCGGCGGTCTGCGCCGACAGCCCGCTCGCCGCGCAGAAGGCGGATGCCGACCTCGGTCGCCTGAAGATCGCCACCGACCTCGGCATCGCCGACGGCGCCGACTGCTACAGCGAGCTGTACTCCTACGGCGGGCGCTCCTTCTCGATCTGGACGACCGACGGCCGGCAGGTCTTCGACTCCGGCGACGGCTTCGAGCAGACCCTCGCGGCCGCTGTGCCCGACTACGTCAACTCGGGTCACGACGAGACCGGCTTCGACACGCGCAGCGCCGCGAAGGGCCCCGAGCCGGAGGGTGTCGCCATCGGCGCGGTGAACGGACGGACCTATGCCTTCGTCGGGCTTGAGCGCGTCGGCGGCATCATGGTCTACGACATCACGGACCCCGCGGCATCCACGTTCGTCACGTACGTCAACAACCGCGACTTCGCGGCAGGCGTCGATCCGAGCGCCGCCTCGCTGGACCTCGGCGCCGAGGGTGTGACGTTCATCCCGGCGGAGTCCTCGACCACCGGCGAGCCCCTGCTCGCGGTAGCGAACGAGGTCTCGGGCACGACGACGCTGTTCGCCATCGACGACGGCCTCACCGACATCCAGGTGCTCACCGTGAACGACTTCCACGGTCGGCTCGAGGCCGATCTCCGCAACGGCGTTGCCGGTGCCGCGGTCGTCGCCGGTGCCGTCGACGCGTTCGAGGCGAAGAACCCGAACACCCTGTTCGTCTCGGCCGGCGACAACATCGGAGCGTCGACGTTCACGTCGTTCATCCAGCAGGACCACCCGACCATCGATGCGCTGCTCGCCGCGGGTCTCGACCTCGGCGCCGTCGGCAACCACGAGTTCGACGCCGGATTCGTCGACCTCACGGGCCGCGTGCTGCCCCGCTTCGGCAGCGGCGACTTCGGCCTCGGCGCCAACGTGTACCTGCGCGGCACGAAGACGCCGGCGCTCCCCGAGTACGCCGTCCGTGAGGTCGACGGTGTGCGGGTGGCCTTCATCGGCACCGTCACGCCCGACGCGGCTGCGATGGTGACACCGACCGGGATCGCGGGTATCGAGTTCGGCGACCAGCGCGAGGCCGCCGATCGGGTGGCGGCGGAGATCACCGCGGCGGATGCCGCCGACGTGATCGTCCTGCTCACCCACTCAGGATCGGCGACTTCGGTCTGCGCGAACGTCGCCGCCGACACGAGCACCTTCGGGACCCTCATCCGTGAGGCGTCGCCCGACATCGACGCCATCGTGTCGGCGCACACGCACCAGACGTACGCGTGCGAGATCGACGGACGCCCGGTGATCCAGGCGTCGGAGTACGGCAAGGCGCTGGGCACGCTGCAGCTGTCGGTCGACTCCACAACCAAGGAGCTCGTCTCGATCGCAGGCGGCGTGCAGCCGCTCGTCGTCGGCGGGACGGCGGCGTTCCCGGCAGATCCCGCCGTCGCGAAGATCGTGGCGGATGCCGTCGCGGTCGCCGTCGAGAAGGGCGCCGTCGAGGTCGGTGCGATCAGCACCGACATCCTCCGCGGCGGCACACCGGCCGGCAACGACCGCGGGGTCGAGTCGACGCTCGGCAACACCGTCGCCGACCTGTACCTGTGGGCCACCTCGAACGAGGACTACGCGGGCACGCCGGCGCAGATCGGTCTGATGAACCCCGGGGGACTCCGCACCGACCTGCTCTACGGCACGGACGGCACCGTCACCTACCGCGACGTCGCGAACGTGCAGCCCTTCGCCAACACGCTGGTGACGGTGACCCTCACCGGCGCGCAGCTGAAGGCCGTGCTCGAAGAGCAATGGCAGCCGGCGGGGTCGGAGCGGCCCAAGCTGCATCTCGGCGTCTCGGACGGATTCTCGTACCGCTACGACGAGTCCGCCCCACGCGGATCGCGGATCGTGTCGATGGCGTTCGCGGGCAAGCCCGTGACGGCGACCGAGTCGTTCACCGTCGTAACGAACTCCTTCCTCGCCGCCGGCGGCGACAACTTCGTCACCTTCGCGGCCGGCACGGACCGCACCGACACCGGGCAGGTGGACCTGGCGGCGACGGTCGCCTACTTCGTGGCGCACGACGTCGTCGACCCGTCGCCGCTCGGGCGCGCGCTCGTCGGGGCCGGCACACCGGTCGACCCGACCGACCCGACCGAGCCGGGCGCGGGCGAGGGCGAGCTGCCCGAGACGGGCGGCGACGCCGACTGGGCGACGATCGACATCGGATCGGGCCGGGTCGAGCAGGGCGGCGCCCTTCCGGTCGTCTTGTCGGGTCTCACCCCGGGGCAGCAGATCGGCGCGACGCTCTACAGCGACCCGATCGTGATCACCGGGATCCCCACCGCGGGGCTGGACGGACGGACGGCGTTCACCGTGCGGGTTCCGTCGAACCTCGCGCTCGGCGCGCACACGCTCGTGATCAGCGCGCCCGGGCAGGTCGACATCCGCGTGCCGGTCGAGGTCGTCGCTCCGGGCACGCTCGCCGCGACCGGCGGCACGTTCCCGATCGGGTTCGTGACGGTCCTGGCGCTCGGCGTGCTCGTCGCGGGAATCGTGCTGACCGTGCGGCGGCGGGCGAAGCTGAGCTGACCACTCACACGCAGCAGCGTCGGATGCCGGGCTCTCCGGCATCCGACGCTGTCGTTCGGGACCCGATCGCGCAGCGCGCCGGGGCTCAGCCTCCGACGACCTCGCGACCGATGATCACGCGCATGATCTCGTTGGTCCCCTCGAGGATCTGGTGCACCCGCAGGTCGCGCACGACCTTCTCGATGCCGTACTCCTGCAGGTAGCCGTAGCCGCCGTGCAGCTGAAGCGCCTGATTGGCGACCTCGAACCCGGCATCCGTGGCGAACCTCTTGGCCATCGCGCACTGCACCGCGGCGTCGGGCGCACCCTCGTCGATCGCGCGCGCCGCGTCGCGCACGAGCGCGCGGGCTGCCTGCAGCTGCGTCGCCATGTCGGCGAGCGTGAACACGACCGACTGCCGTTCGGCGAGCGCCTCGCCGAACGTGAACCGCTCGTGGACGTAACGGACGGCCCGATCGAGCGCCCACTGCGCACCGCCCAGCGAGCAGGCGGCGATGTTCACGCGCCCGCCGTCGAGCCCCTTCATGGCGATGCGGAATCCGCCGCCGAGCTCGCCGAGCACGGCGGATGCCGGCACCCGCACTTCGTCGAGGATCACCTGTCGCGTCGGCTGCGCGTTCCAGCCCATCTTCTGCTCGTTCGGCCCGAAGCTCAGGCCTGCGGCATCCGCGGGGACGAGGAACGCCGTGATGCCGTCTGATTTCCGCGGTTCCTGAGCCTGTCGAAGGGCGCCGGTGCGCGCCATGACGACGTAGACGGAGGCTTCCCCGGCGCCGGAGATGAACTGCTTGACGCCGGTGAGCACGTATTCGTCGCCGTCGGCGATGGCGCTCGTCGTGATCGCCGCGGCATCCGACCCGGCACCCGGCTCGGTGAGGCAGTACGCGCCGAGGTCCTGCATCGTGACGAGGCGCGGCAGCCATGCGCGGCGCTGCTCGTCGGTGCCGTTCGTGTCGATCATCCACGCCACCATGTTGTGGATCGAGATGTACGCCGCGATCGTGGGATCGCCCGCCGCGAGAGCTTCGAAGATCGCGGCGGCGTCCTCGCGCTGCAGCCCCGAGCCGCCGACGTCCTCGCGGATGTAGATGCCGCCGACCCCCAGCTCGCCGGCCTCGGCGAGCACGTCGCGGGGGAAATGCTTGCGGCGATCCCAATCGAGCGCGTTCGGCGCCAGTCGGGTGGCCGCGAACTCCCGGACGGCCTGGAGGATGGCGTCCCTCTCATCGGCGGAAAGGGTCGTCGGGGTGGCGGTCACGCTCATCTGGTCACGTCCTCGTGAGACAAATCGACATCATCGTCAGCGCCCGGTAGAGCACATTGCTCAGTCTAGGCGAGGCGACGCTCCGGGCCGAGGGCTGCGGGGATGTCCGTCGCGGCGAAATCCTCGCCGACGAACAACAGCTCCTCGTTCTGCGCGGTCGCGAGGGCGTAGCTGAAGCAATCCCCGAGGTTGAGCGCCGCGCGGTGGCCGCTGCCGCGGCCGAAATCACGGTAAGCCTGCTGCGCGATGCGCGCCTGGGCGGCATCGAACGGGGCGATCTCGACCTGCCATGCCGCGAGCAGGCGATCGACCATGCGATGCACCTCGGGGCGGCCGTAGCGCTGCACGACCGCGGTGAGCTCGACGAGCGTCGCGGCCGAGATCCGGCCACCCCCGGCCGCCAGAAGCCCGGCGACCTCCTCGTGACCCTGCTCCTCCTCGATCACCGCCATGACGGCAGAGGTGTCGACGATCACCGCGGCACACCCCGCTCGTCGTAGAGTTCCGTGCGCTCGTACTCTCGCCACGTGCCCGGCGTCCCGGCGATGCTCGCGCGGATCCCCTCGAGCAGCCGGTCCGCCGTCCGGCGCCGCGCGGCGACGCTCGCGGTGAGCTCGCCGTCACCGGCCAGCTCGTCGACGCGTCGGCGCACGGCATCCTCGATCGCGCTCGTCTTGGATGCTCCCGTCAAGGCCGCGAGCTCCGTGACGAGGGCGACCGTGCGCTCGTTCTTGATGTTCAGCCCCATGCGGGGCGATTCTACGCTTCCCGGGTCGACGTCTACCCTCAGTAGGCGACGACCGGTAGCACCCCGCGTGCCCGCGCGTCAAGCCAGCCCGGCTCCCCGTCGAAGGAGACGCGCAGCACGTGCAGTCCCCGGCCGAGCTTCGGAACGGTCACCGAGAACCTGCCCCGGTCGCCCGCGGCGATCTGCACCGTGGCGACGACCCGACCGTTGTCGGTCACCGTGACCGTGCCCACGGTGGCGCTGCGATCGTCCGCTGTGACGCGGCCTCCCACCATGACCGACGATCCGGCGCGCACCAGCGGGCGATCGGGCTGCGCGAAGACGTGGGTCGCGACCTCGGTGACCTGCGGCTCCGTGAGCACCGCGACCGACCGGGCGGGCACCGTGACCGCACCGGATGCGGCATCCCACGTCGTCGTCTTCACGACGGCATCCGAGCCGTTCGCCTGGGCAGCGGTCAGCGCGAATGACCGGCCCGCGAGCGCGGGCACCGTCTGCGTCACAGGCTCGGGCGACGCGTTGAACACGACGAGGGCACCCGCGAGATCCGGGTCGACGTCGTCGCCGACGCGGTCGTCGATCAGCATGGTGATGACGCCGGGCGCGGCTCCCGGGCCGCTGTTCGGGAACGACACCTTCTGCTCGATACGCTCCGCCGAACCCAGCCGCAGCAGCGGCACCTCACGGCGCACGCGGAGCAGGTCGAGGGCGGCGGCTTCGGCGGCGGCGATGTCGGCCGCGCCGGGCTTGAGCGCTGGGTCGGCCAGCAGCGGCTGCATGACCGGCCACTTGTCCTTGTTGTCGGCCGCGGGAGGCAGGCCCGACCCGAACGTCGAGGTCTGGCCGGTCCAGTCGATGCGGTTGAACCAATCTCCCGAGTTGTAGCTGTTGCGATCGAGCGACTTCGACCGCAGCAGCTCGGTGCCGGCGTGCCAGAACGACGGCGTCTGGGCGAGGGTCACCGTGCCGAGCGACAGCGTGTTCATGCGCACGCGATCGGCCATGGTCGTGTCTGTCGGCAGCTTCAGCACACCGAGGTCGTACAGCGTCTCGTTGTCGTGCGCGTCGACGTAGCTGATGATCTCCTCGGGCTGGGCGGCGTAGCCGGCCGCCTGACCGTTGTAGTCGAGCTCGGCCCCCGTCTTCACCGCGCCGTCGGCCGTGGCGAACGAGAAGTCCGCCAGGTTGCCCGCGAGCCCGAGCTTGACGAGATCGGTCTGATGACCCAGGTCTCGGAGCGCCTGCTCGGCGGTCCCGTTGATCGGATCGCCGTTGGGATCGGTCGCGAGCCCGGTGCCGAAGCCCTGCCGGAACGTCGAGCCGCTGTCGACCGGGCTGCCGCCGTGGACGGCGTCGCGCAGGCGATCGCTGAACGTCCCGATGCCGGTGCCGCCGAGGTTGCCCTGCCGCGCCTGCACGAAGAGCGCGTCATCCTGCACCTCTCCGAAGTTCCAGCCCTCGCCGTAGAGATAGATGCTCTTGCCGTCGACACCGTCCTTCTTCAGCGTCAGCTCGTCGAGCGCGGCACGCGCAGCCAGCAGGTTCTCCTTCGAGTGGTGCCCCATGAGGTCGAAGCGGAAGCCGTCGACCTTGTACTCCTTCGCCCAGAGCACGAGCGAATCGACCATCAGCTTCTGCGCCACCCGGTGCTCGGTCGCGACGTTCTGGCAGCACGTCGAGGTTTGCACCGCACCGCTGGCGTCGAGCCGCTGGTAATAGCCCGGCACCACCTGGTCGAGCACCGAGGTGTCGGCCTGTCCCGACGCCGAGGTGTGGTTGAACACCTCATCGAGCACCACCTGCAGCCCCATCTTGTGGAGCGAGCCCACCATCGTCCGGAACTCGCCGATGCGTGCTCCGCCCTCGGGGTTCGTCGCGTACGAGCCCTCCGGCGCCGAATAGTGGAACGGGTCGTAGCCCCAGTTGAACCCGTCGGTGTCGGCGACCGCCTGCACGCACGCCTGCTGCTGGTCGGAGTCGGCCGGCAGCGCCGCGAGGTCGCACCCCGGCACGGCCTGGGCTGCGCGGTCTTCTTCGATCGTCGCGATGTCGAACGACGGCAGCAGGTGCACCGTGTTGATGCCGGCGGATGCCAGCTGCTTCAGCTGCGCCGTGCCCGCGCCGTCGCGCGCGAAAGCGAGGTAGGTGCCGCGCTCGTTCTCGGGCACCGACTCATCGGTGATCGAGAAATCGCGGATGTGCAGCTCGTAGATGGCACGGTCGACGTCGCGGGCGATCACGGGCGCCTTCGCCTTCGTCCATACCGCGGGCTTCCACGCCTTGTCGTCCAGGTCGACCGCGACCGAGCGCGTGGAGTTCGTCGTGAGCGCGACCGACGCGGGGTCGGTGACCCGGTTGGTCTCGACCTTCGCGGTCGTGGGGGCGTAGACCACCACCTCCCACAGGTACTCGTCGCCCTTCAGCGCCGTGCGTCCGGCGACGGTCCACGTGCCGGATGCCGCATCGAAGGATGCCGCATGCCGCGTCGGGTCGCCGGTGGCGCCGGCATCCCACGTGAGCAGCGTCGCCGACTGCGCCGTCGGCGCCCACAGACGGAAGGTCGGCTTCGACCCCCGGAACGACACCCCGAGCACATCGTCCTCCGCGGCGTCCGCGTACAGGTCGTCGAGCACGCCCGGGATCTGCACGCCGGTGAACGCCGTGAGCTTTCCGTCTGCGGCGCGCTGCGCGACGGCGACCTGTCCGCGCAGGAGCGCGGCGACCGCATCCCGATCCTGCCCCTCGATGTGCAGGGCGACGTAGCCGGACAGAGCGGGGAAGCGCGCACGCTGCGCCTCGGTGAGCCCCGAGTCGACGCGGGTGAGGGCGATGGGCTCAGCGCCGGTCACCTCCCCGTCGGCGACGGCGAGGCCGGCGGTCTGCGATCCGTACAGCGCGAAGCTCGCGCCCGTCGCCGCGCCGAGATCACCCGGCCAGGCGATCGTCTCGGCGTCGATCCAGTGCGCGCGCGACTGACCGGTGCCGGCCAGCGGCGGGTCGGCCGAGACGATCTCGAGCCGGTGGGTCGTGGCGTCGTAGGTGAAGGTCACGCGCTTGCCTTCGGTGGCCGAGAAGGCGATGTTGGCGCCGCCCGCGGCACCGTCGGCACCGTAGTTCTCATCCCAGCTGAGGCCGTGCGCGACCTTGACCTCGTACGACCCGGTGGGCAGCTTGCTGGTCGAGAAGGTGTACACGCCGTCGCGGTCGCCGTCGAACATCATCGCGCGCAGGCACTCCGGCGACCAGTCGGCGGCACACCCGAGTTCGGACTGGAACGATCCCGCGAGGGTCACGACCGGGCCGTCATCGCTCGACTGCACGACCTTCGTGCGCGGATCGAACCAGAAGGTCACGGGGCCGCCCGGATGGGTGAGCACGATGTTGGGGCCGCTCGCGACGCCGTTGGCGCCGTAGTTCTCGTCCCAGCTCTTCTCCGTCGCGACCTTGTACTCGTAGTCGCCGGCAGGGAGGTCGACCGTGAGCTGCCAGATCCCGTCGACCTGCGTCATCTGCGCCTGGTCGCAGTCGGGGGCCCAGTCGCCCGCGCACCCCATCTCGGAGTTGAGCGAGCCGGGGATGCTGACGGCGCCGTACGGGGTCGCGTCGTCGGGCTCTTCGGGCACGACGTCGGCGGCGAGGTTCACCCGGTTGCCGACGGACGCGTACGTCGACGCGGCGGAGCGGTGGCCGGCGGCATCCGTCGACACCGCGCGGTACTCCACGAGGGTTCCCGCGGCGAGGCCCGTCACGTCGTGGAAGACGCCGGGGGTCGTGTCTTCGGCGGTGCCGAGCGACTGCCACTGGTCGCCGCCCACGACGCGCCACGCGAAGCTCGTCTGCCGCCACGACTGATCGGCGCTCGCCGAGACAGCGGCCTGGCCGGTCAGCGCCGCGCCGGCTGCCGGTACGGACACCGCGAGCGGCACCGCCTCGGCGGGTGACGTGACGGGCGACCCGGCCCGGTAGACGACGGCCGAGAGCGCCGGGACCGTGATGGACGCCGCGGCATCGGCACCGGTGGCGACCGTGCCGGTCGCGCCGTACAGGCCCGTGAACGAGGCATCCGCCGTCAGCGTCGGCACCGTGACGGTCGCCGCGGACGAGGTGTTGTTGAGCGCGACGAGGTACTCGATCTTCTCACCCGCGTCGACGCGCGACAACGCGTAGACGCCGTCGCCTGCATAGCGCTCGATCTGCGCGCCGTCGACGAGGGCCGGGTGGTCCTTCCGCAGCGCAGCGAGGTCGGCGACGTGCGTGTACACCGCGGTGTCGGTGTCGTAGCGGTCGACGGATCCGACGGTCGTGCCGTCGATCAGGGTCTGGTTCTGGTACTCGGCGACCTGGCTGGCGAACAGGCTCTGCCGCGCGCTCTTGTCGCCGCCCGGTTCGTCGCCCGTGAAGCCCTGCTCGTCGCCGTAGTAGACGACCGGCTGACCGCGGCTGAGGAAGAGCAGGTCGTGCGCCAGCAAGTCGCGGGCGGCGGCATCGGGCGTGTTCTTCAGGAAGTAGCCGATGCGGCCCATGTCGTGGTTGCCGAGGAAGGTCGGCAGTGCGGTCGCCGACGAGTCCGGCGTCGTGTAACGGTCGTCACCGGCGAACATCTTCTGCAGCACCTGCGCGTCACCGCCCTTGGCGAAGCTCGTCGCCGCCGACTGGAACGCGAAGTCGAGCACCGAGTTCATGTCGGTGTCGCGGACGTACGGCGAGAGCGTCGCAGGATCGGCGTCGTAGACCTCGCCGAACATGAAGAAGTCGGGCTTGCCCTGCGCATGCGCGTAGTCGAGTACGTCCTTCGTCCAGGTCTTCCAGAACGGGAAGTCGACGTGTTTGGCGGTGTCGATGCGGAACCCGTCGATGCCGAAATCGATCCAGCTCTTGTAGACGTCGGCGAAGCCGTTCACGACCGTCGGGCTCTCGGTCATGAGGTCGTCGAGACCCGAGAAGTCGCCGTAGGTGGTCGATTCGCCCGAATACGTCGAGTCGCCGCGGTTGTGGTACAGCGTCACGTCGTTGAGCCAGGCGGGCACCTTGAGATCTGCCTCGGCGGGCGCCACGACCGGCGTGTACGGGAAGCTCGTGGCGGCATCCATCGCCGGGAACGTGCCGGTCCCGGCGTAGTCGGCGGGGTCGAACGGCGTCCCAGCGGCATCCCGGTAGGGCTTCGTGGCCTGATCGACGTAGGTGTACTGGTTCTCGGCGTACGAGATGACGTCGGCGGTGTGGTTGGTGATGATGTCGAAATACACGTCGATGCCGCGGGCGTGCGCGTCGTCGATGAAGGCCTTGAGCTCGTCGTTCGTCCCCAGGTGCGGGTCGATGCGGGTGAAGTCGGTGATCCAGTACCCGTGGTACCCGGCACTCGCGTTCGCACCCTCGCCCTGGACGGGTTTGTTCATGAAGCTCGGCGTGAGCCAGATCGCGGTCGTGCCGAGACCGGAGATGTAGTCGAGGTTCTGCCGCAGCCCCGCGATGTCACCGCCGTTGTAGAAGCCGGAGGAGGTCTTGTCGAGTCCGGTGGCGAGCCGGTCGCCCGAGAGCCCGCCGGTGTCGTTGGCGGGGTCACCGTTGGCGAACCGGTCGGTCATGACGAAGTAGAACTGCTGACCGTCGCCGGCTTGACGCACCGGTGCCGACACCAGCGCGTCGTCGGCGGACGTGTAGCCGGATGCCAGGGACAGCGCCTCGATGCCGATGCGGTGCGACTCGTCGTCGTAGACGAAACGGAGCGTCGCGGGGCCGCCGACCGTCAGCGGGATGTTCGCGCCGCCCGCCGCGCCGTCGGCGCCGTAGCTCTCGTCCCACCCACCGTCGAGCGCGACCTTGTAGGAGTAGGTGCCGGCCGGGACGTCGAACGTCGCCGCGTACTGCGTCGTCCCGTCGACCGCCTCGAGGGTCGTCGCCGCGCAGGTCGGGTCCCAGTCGCCGGGGCAGCCGAGCTCGCTCTGCAGGTCGCCCACGATGGCGGGGCTGCGGTCGGCCGCAAGCGTCGGGGTCGCCGCGAGGGCGACGGACCCGGCGGCGACCAGGAGGGCGCTCGTGAACAAGGCGAGGGCTCGCCGGGTGGAGGTGGAGAAAGTCGTCGTCGACTGAGGCACGCGGAGCTCCCGGGGTGTGCGGGCACGGCGCCGTGCCCTCTGCGGTCGCCTCCGACGCTACTGTGAACGGTCACAGTTTGGGATGAGAAGTCTCTCATCCCGGCAGCCGGGCGAATCCGGCTGCGCGTGAGCCGCCCTGTCAGACCTCCGCGTCAGCCGTCCTCGTCAGCTCCCGCGTCAGCCCTCGGCTTCCACTTCGCGGAGCGAGATCGTGGACGTACCGACTTCGTCGACGAATCCGTCGATGTGGCGCTCGTCGGGGCCGACATACTCCGACAGGGGACGGATCAGGGCGTTCGCCGCCGTCTGCTCCATGACGTGCGCGGTCCACCCGACGACCCGCGCGGCAACGAAGAGCGGCGTGAAGGTGAGGGTGTCGAACCCCATCAGGTTGTAGGCCGGACCGGACGGGTAATCCAAGTTCGGGTAGATCCCCTTCCGGGCCACGAACTCCGACTCGAGGGTCGTGTAGAGCGCCTCGACGTCGGGCCGGTCGTAGTAGGCGATGAGGGTGTCCAGCGCCGCCTTCATCGTCGGCACGCGCGAGTCGCCGTGCTTGTAGACGCGGTGACCGAAGCCCATGATCTTGCGCTTGTGGGCCAGGGCGTCGTCGAGCCAGGCGACGACGTTGTCGGCATCCCCGATCTCGTCGAAAATGTGCAGCACCGCTTCGTTCGCCCCGCCGTGCAGGGGCCCCTTGAGCGCCCCGATCGCACCGACGACAGCCGAGTACAGATCGCTCAGCGTCGACGTGATGACGCGCGCGGTGAACGTCGACGCGTTGAACGAGTGCTCCGCGTACAGAATCATCGAGCGGTTGAACGCGTCGACGACGACGGGGTCGAACTCCTCGCCGAAGGTCATCCAGAGGAAGTTGGCGGCGTAGTCGAGATCATCGCGCGGCGGGATGAGGTCCTGTCCGCGGCGGCGGCGCTGCCCGTACGCGACGATCGCCGGGAGCGCCGCGAAGAGGCGGATGCTGCGCTCGAGGTTCTGTTCCGGGGTGCCGCTCGCGTCGAGCACCGACCCCGTCCCGGCGAGGTCCCGCGCGCCGAGGGCGCTGACCGCCGATCGGATCTCGTCCATCGGGTGCGCCCCCAGAGGGGTGAGGTCGATGACGGCTTTCACGTCATCGGCGAGGGCGCGGTGGGCGCGCTCGGTGGCCCGCAGCTCGGCGAGTTGAGCGGCATCCGGGAGCTCGCCGTTCCACAGCAGGTAGGCGACCGCCTCGGCGGATTGCGTCGCCGCGAGCTCGTGCACCGGGTATCCCCGATAGAGCAGCGAGTTCGTTTCCGGGTTGACCTTGCTGACCGCGGTGACGTCGGCGACAACCCCGGCAAGGCCCTTCTTGATGTCCGTCATAGTGCTCGATCCTCTCTCATCACCCGGTCGCCGGGCGAAAGGTGTCATCGGTCGATCTGGAAGGTGAAGACGTTGGTGTCGAAGTGGCTGTACGACTCGTAGTCGAGCAGGTCGTACAGATCGGCGCGATGCTGCATCTCGTCGAGGCGGCTCGTGAGGTGACCGGCTTCCGTCAGGGTATCGAGAGCTCGGCCCGCGGCTCCCATCGCCATCCGCAGAAGCGACACCGGCCAGATGACGAGCTGAACACCGGCATCCGTCAACTGGTCCACGGAGAACAGTTCGCTCTTCCCGAACTCGGTCATGTTCGCGAGGATCGGCACGTCCAGGGCGTCGGCCATGGCCTCGAACTCGCCGAGGTCCTTCATCGCCTCGGGGAAGATCGCGTCGGCCCCGGCATCCACCAGCGCTTTCGCGCGGTCGATCGCGGCGGGCAGCCCTTCGACGGCGCGGATGTCGGTGCGCGCCATGATGAGGAAGTTTGGGTCGCGGCGGGCATCGACTGCGGCGCGGATGCGCTTGATCGCTGTGTTCTCGTCGACGACCGATTTTCCGTCGAGGTGACCGCAGCGCTTCGGATTGACCTGGTCCTCGATGTGCGTGCCGGCGAGGCCCGCGTCTTCGAGGGTCTGAATCGTGCGCGCCACGTTCATCGGCTCGCCGAAGCCGGTGTCGGCGTCGATGATCGCGGGGAGATCGGTCATGCGCGCGATCTGTTGACCGCGGCCGGCGACCTCGGTCAGCGTCGTCAGGCCGATGTCGGGGAGGCCGAGGTCGGCCGACAGGACGGCGCCCGAGATGTACACCCCGTCGAAGCCCTTCTGCTCGATGAGCCGTGCCGACAGCGGATTGAAGGCGCCCGGAAACCGCAGCATCTCGCCTGCGGCGAGCCGCTCCCGGAGGATCCGCCGCTTTTCAGCGGCCGGCGTCTGTGCATACAACATCAGCTCTTCCCTTTCCGCGCGACGTCTCGCCGCGCCCGCGTACCGACTGCAGGATCAGACCACAGGCCCGGGCCCCGAGAGCCGTCTACCGACACGATTGGTGTGGTCTGATCCTGCAAACGGTACGGGGAGAGCGCGGTGGCCGGCATCAGAACAGGCCGGTCGGGGACGGGGCGGAGGCCAGAACGCCGTCGCGGGCGACGATGTTGAGCTCCCGCACCTCCGCGGGGGTGAGTGCGGGCAGGCGCTCGGCGAGATCCAGGAAGCGGTCGATCTCGGCGGAAGTCAGGACGGGCTCGGCCAGGAGCCGGAACTTCGCGATGTAGTCCGCACGCGCGAACGGGCGGGCGCCGAGCGGGTGGGCGTCGGCGACAGCGATCTCATCGACGATGGTCGAGCCGTCGGTCAGAGTGATCTCGACGCGACCGCCGAAGGCCTTCTCGGCCGGGTCTTCGGAGTGGTAGCGCCGCGTCCACTCGGCATCCTCCGCGGTCGTGACCTTCTGCCACAGCGCGACGGTATCGGCGCGCTGTGCGCGCGACGGCAGATAGGAGTCCACGTGGTGCCAGCCGCCGTCCTGCAGCGCGACCGTGAAGATGTACGGGATCGAGTGGTCGAGGGTCTCGCGCGATGCGGTCGGGTCGTACTTCTGGGGATCGTTCGCGCCCGAGCCGATCACGTAGTGGGTGTGGTGCGAAGTGTGCAGCACGATCGCGGCGACATCGGCCGGGTCGAAGGAGCGTTCGCCGTGGAGCTTCCGGGCCAGGTCGATCCATGCCTGCGCCTGGTACTCCGCCGAGTGCTCCTTCGTGTACGAATCGAGGATCGCGCGCTTGGCCTCTCCGGTGGCCGGCAACGGGACGTCGTAGGCGGCCTGCGGGCCGTCCAGCATCCAGGCGATGACGCCGTCTTCGCCTTCGTAGATCGGCGCCGGGCTCGTCTCACCACGCATCGCGCGATCGACGGCTTCGACGGCCATCTTGCCGGCGAAGGCGGGAGCGTGCGCCTTCCACGTCGAGATCTCGCCCTTGCGCGACTGGCGCGTCGCGGTCGTGGTGTGCAGGGCCTGGGCGACGGCCTGTGCGATGACCCCGGCATCCAATCCGAGGAGCGTGCCGATGCCGGCCGCGGCGGAGGGGCCGAGATGGGCGACGTGGTCGATCTTGTGCTTGTGCAGGCAGATCGCCTTCACGAGGTCGACCTGGATCTCGTATCCGGTCGCGAGCCCCCGGACGAGCGCGGCGCCGTCGGCACCGACGTGCTGGGCGACCGCGAGGATCGGCGGGATGTTGTCGCCCGGGTGCGAATACTCGGCCGCGAGGAAGGTGTCGTGGTAGTCCAGTTCGCGTACGGCGACACCGTTGGCCCACGCCGCCCACTCGGGGCTCGAGAGTTCTTCGGTGCCGAAGACGCTCGCGCCGGCGCCGTTCCGCGACACGGGGTGGTCGAGCGCCTGCGCCCGCGCGGCGCTGACCGGCGCCCGGGTGAGGGATGCCGCGGCCACCGCCGCATTGTCGATCACGCGGTTGATGATCATGTCGACCACCTCGGGTTCCACCTCGACCGGGTCGACGGCGACCTGGGCGATCTTGAACGCGAGCTGGTCTTCCCGGGCGAGTTCTTCCTCGCTCCGGTGGACGCGGACGTGATGTGTGACGGTCATGCGGGGACCCTTCCGGTCGGTGTCTCGTCGCTCTCCAGCGATCCGAGGATGCTGGTCAGCGCATTGTGCAGATGGACGTGCGTGGCGTGCGCGGCAAGGTCGGCATCGCGGTCGGCCACGGCGGCGGCGATCAGCCGATGTTCCGCGACGGATGCCGCCAGGCGCGCCGGATTGTCGCGGGCGAGGCGGCGCACGCGCACGAGGTGCGTGCGGATCGTCCGCAACGCCCCGGTGAGATAGTCGTTGGCGACCGCGGCATCGAGCGCGGCGTCGAAGCGTGCGATGAGCTCGTAGTACGCGTCGGGAGTTGCGGCTGCATCCATGTCGGTGAACTCGGCGGCGAGCGCGGCGAACAGCGCGGCATCGCCGCGAGCGGACGCCAGCCGCGCAGCGGTCTCTTCCAGAGCGCGGCGCACCTCGAAAAGCTCTCGGATGTCACCGGTGTCGATGTCGGCGACGACGGTGACACGGGGTGATGCCTGGACGACGAGGCCATCGGCGACCAGGCGCCCGAGAGCTTCGCGGAGCGGCGTGCGGCTGACGCCGAGCCGCGTGGACTGCTCGACTTCACCGAGGACGGCGCCGGCCGCGAGGGCGCCGGACTGGATCTCGTCGAGAAGCGTGCGGTACGCGCGGTCACTGGCCCTCATGCGCTGCACCTCCTCGTCGCTTCTCGCCCAGTGTATACATAAAGCCAACGGAAGTCGACGTACAGTCACAGCGATCACCCTTTCGTATACACGAGAGCGGAGACGCATGTCCTCTCGCGCGGTGACCCGATCGGGCGTAGCGTCTGCTCATGGGCACCGTCATCCGCGCCGAAGGGCTGCAGAAGCGCTACGGCCATACCCTCGCACTCGACGGTCTCGACCTCATTGTGGACGCGGGCCACGTTCACGGATTCCTGGGACCGAACGGGGCCGGCAAGTCCACGACCATCCGCATCCTGTTGGGCCTGGCTCGCGCGACGGGTGGCCAGGTCACGGTGTTCGATGCCGATCCGTGGGAATCTGCCGCGACGCTGCACCGTCGCATCGCGTATGTTCCGGGTGATGTCAGCACGTGGCCGAACCTCTCCGGCGGCGAGGCGATCGACCTCCTGGCGCGGTTGCGCGGTGTGACGCGCCACGACGATCACTACCGCGCTGAGCGGGCACGACTGATGGATGCCTTTCACTTCGACCCCACGGTGAAAGGACGCGCCTACTCGAAGGGCAACCGCCAGAAAGTCGCGCTGATCGCCGCATTCGCGGCGCCCGCAGATCTGTACATCCTCGACGAGCCGACGAGCGGCCTGGACCCCGTGATGGAAGTCGTCTTCCGGCACGAGATCAGGCGCGTGCGCGGCGACGGGGCGACCGTCCTTCTGTCGAGCCACATTCTGTCGGAGGTCGAGGTCCTGTGCGACCGGTTGTCGATCATCCGCACCGGCCGCATCGTCGAATCCGGGACGCTCGCCGAGCTCCGCCACCTCACTCGTACCCAGGTCTCCTTCGTCGCCGAGGGCGTCGCTGCGTCGGCCGAGATCCCGGGGGCACACGACCGACGCACGATCGATGGGCGGGTCACTTTCACACTCGATTCGGATGCCGTGACCGCCGCGCTTCCGGCGATTGCCGCCGCCGGGGCAACGGGGCTGCAGATCGTGCCGCCGAGCCTCGAGGAGCTCTTCCTTCGGCAATACGGGGATGCGGCGCCTGGGGATGACGCGGCGCCGGCCGAGGCCGCGCCGGCCACCCGACGGGAACGCCGGGAGCGGCGATGACCGGTGTCGGCGCGCTCCTTCACCACCGATTGCGCCGCGACCGCTGGCAGCTGCTGATGTGGATCGGCGGGACGGCGCTGCTGGCGGCATCCGCCTTCGCCGGCGTGCAGAGCAGTTTCGGCACACTCGCGCACCGCGAAGCGCTGCTGGCGACCGTCATGGTCAATCCGGTCATCCTGTTGTTCCGCGGGCTGCCGTCGGGGGCCGACGAGGGCGCGTTCCTGGTGTTCCTGATCCTCCCGTTCCTCGCGATGGCCGCAGCATTCATGAGCTCGTTCCTGGCGGTGCGCCACACCCGCGGTGAGGAGGAATCCGGGCGCGGCGACCTCATCGCGGCGACGCCGGCCGGCCGCACCGCGCCGCTGATCGCGACGCTCATCGAAGGCCTCGCCGCGAATATCCTGCTCGCGACGCTGGTCGCTGCGGTCTTCGTCGGCTCAGGCGAGGCGATCGGGGGCGCGGTGCTCGTGGGACTGGCCACGGCGAGCGTCGGCGTGGTCTTCCTCGGTGTCGCATTGTTGGCGGCGCAGCTCGTGCAGACGGCTCGTGCGGCGAACGCGATCGGCGTCTGGACGATCATGATCGGCTACCTCGTCGCAGGCCTCGGCAATGCGATCGGCACGCCGAGCGCCGATCTGGCTCGGATCGAGAGCGCTCCGCTCGCGTGGCTGTCGCCGTTCGGGTGGGCCGAACAGACGCGCCCCTTCGCCGACGACAGCCCGGCTCCCCTCCTGCTGAGTTTCACCGCCGCGGTGGTGGTGACAGGGGTGGCCGGCGCGATCGCCGTCCAGCGGGATGTCGGCGCGAGCGCCCTCCCCGACCGGCGCGGGCCGGCCGAAGCCAGCGGACTGTTGTCGACGCACACCGGACTGCTGTGGCGGCTGAGCTGGGCGGCCATCGCCGGATGGGCGGTGGGCGGACTGGTCATCGGCATCCTGGCGACGAAAATGGCTTCGGTGCTCGCCGATGTCGCAGGCGACCTCCCGGCGATCCAGCAGATCCTTCACGCAGTCGCGCAGCAGGGTTCGTTGACCCAAGGGTCGATCGTCATCTTCTTCACGATGCTCGGCGTGCTCGCGGGGTGCTGCGCGGTGCAACTCGTGTGTCGCGCACGGCAGGACGAGATGCGAGGTCTCGCCGAAGCGGTACTCGCCACGCCGCTCTCGCGCGTGCGATGGCTCAGCGGATACCTGCTGGTCGCCGCGGTCGGCATCATCGCGATCATCGGCGCGGGAATCATCGGCGCCGCGCTCGGACTCGCCTCGGTCGACGCTGCACCGGCCGAGCTGATGATGGATGCCGTGGTCACCGGCGCCGGCCAAGCCGGAGCGGCCGCGGTCTTCCTCGCACTGAGCGCCCTCGTGTTCGTGCTCGCCCCGCGCGCGACGATGACGCTGTCGTGGAGCCTGGTCATCCTGGGGTTGGTCGTCGGGCTCTTCGGGCCGCTGTTCGCCTTCCCCGACGCGCTCATCCACGTGTCACCCTTCGCGGCGACACCGGTTCCGAGCGGCGGGGATGTCGACCTGCGCGGGCTCTGGTGGGTGGCGCTCGTCACGGTCGGGGGAACCGCGGCATCCCTCCTGCTGATGCGACGTCGTGAGCTCGCCGGCCCCTGATCGGCTACCGTCGAGGGGTGACAGATAAGCCGTACACCGTGGCCACCGACGGCGCGTGCAAGGGCAATCCGGGGCCGACCGGCTGGGCATGGGTCGGTGAGGACGGGCACTGGGCCGCCGGCGCATTGCCGGAGGGCACGAACAACATCGGCGAGCTCCTGGGCATGCTGAAGGCGATCGAGGATCACGCCGATGTCGCGCATCTTCTGGTGCAGGCCGACTCCAAGTACGCGATCGACACGTACTCCTCGTGGATGGATGCGCACCGCCGCCGCGGCTGGAAGACCTCGACCGGAGCGCCGACCAAGAACCGCGACCTGCTCGAGCAGCTGATCATCGCACGCGATGCCCGCCGTGCCGCGGGACTCCCCGATGTCGTGTTGGAGCACGTGCGCGGTCACCGCGGGCACGTGCTCAACGAGTGGGCCGACGAGCGCGCTGTGCGCGGCGCCGAACATGCCGCGAAGGGCACCGCGAGCGCCTGGTCCTCGCTCGGCGGCCTCCACGAGCAGCTCGACGTGTCTTCCGCCCCCGCCAAGAAGCGCTGACACCCGCGATCACTGCGAGGCCGCGGCGAGATACTCCGCGAGACGATCGAGCGCGGGCCGCTGACCCTTCACCAGTCGAGGGCGCGCAACGTCGAGCGGCATCCACTCCGCACGATCGAGCTCGGGGAACCTCTGCCTCCGGCCGGAACGCGGGGGCCACTCGAGCTCGAACTCACCGAACGTAAAACCGGATGCAGGGAAGTCAGCTCCCTCGGCGACGAAAACGGTCACCCGTTTGCCGGAGGAGTACACGAAGCTCCCCAGCTCGGCGTAGCCGAGAGTCGGCGCGTCCACGCCCAGCTCTTCGCGGAACTCCCGCTTCGCCGCATCCAGCGGAGACTCGACCTCAGGGTCGTATTCCCCTTTGGGAATGGACCACGCTGCCGCGTCTTTCCCGACCCAGTACGGGCCACCCATGTGGGCGACGAGCACCTCGATCTCCCTCTCGGCGAGCCGATAGAGGAGAATCCCGGCGCTCGTCATCCCCATGGCTCAGGCGGGCCGACCCTTCGGCGACACGGTGTAGGTCTGCTCGACGTCGGTGACGGCGACGGGCGCGAGCGCCGCATCGATCGCCGCGAGGACCTCGGCATCCAGCACGACTCCGGAGGCCTTGACCGAGTCTTCGAGCTGCTCCGGACGTGACGCGCCGACGAGCGCCGCGGCGACGTTCGGGTTCTGCAGCACCCAGGCGATCGAGAGCTGCGGCAACGTGAGTCCGGCCTGTTCGGCGATGGGCTTCAGGTTCTGCACCGCCGTGAGGACGTCGTCCTTCATGAACCGCGAGATGAAGTTCGCGCCGCTCTTCTCGTCGGTCGCACGCGATCCCTCGGGCACCGGCTGACCGGGCAGATACTTACCGCTCAGCACTCCCTGCGCCATCGGCGACCAGACGATCTGCGAGATGCCGAGCTCTTCCGAGGCCGGCACGACCTTGCCCTCGATGACCCGCCACAGCGCGGAGTACTGCGGCTGGTTCGACACGAGCGGGAACTTCAGCTCCTTCGCGAGCGCAGCGCCCTCGCGCAGCTGCTCCGCCGTCCATTCCGAGACACCGATGTACATCGCCTTGCCCTGACGGACGATGTCGGCGAACGCCTGCATCGTCTCTTCGAGCGGGGTTTCGTAGTCGTAGCGGTGGGCCTGGTAAAGGTCGACGTAGTCCACGCCGAGCCGGCTGAGCGACCCATGGATGCCGTCGAAGATGTGCTTGCGCGACAGCCCTTGATCGTTCGGGCCCTTCTTGCCGATCGGCCAGTAGACCTTGGTGAAGACCTCGTAGTCCGTACGATCGAGGCCTTTGAGTGCCTCACCGAGGACGACCTCTGCGGCGGTGTTGGCATACGTGTCGGCGGTGTCGAACGAGGTGATGCCGAGATCCAGCGCCTTGTGGACCGTAGCGATGGCGGCCTCGTTGCCGACCTGCGACGCGTGCGTCACCCAGTTGCCGTAGGTGATCTCCGAGACCTTGAAGCCGCTGTTACCGAGATAGCGATAGTTGACCATGTCTCCACGCTACCGGCGCGGTGGATGCCGGGGGTCAGTCGGTCGGGACCCCGGCGGCGACGGCCTGGTCTTCTTCCGTCGCGACGAGCTGCCCGCAGGCGCCGTCGATCTCTTTGCCGCGCGTATCGCGGAGGGTCGTCGGAATGCCGGCTTCGTTGAGACGCCGGACGAACTCGTTCTGCACGGGGACCTCCGACGCCGTCCACACCGATCCCGGCGTCGGGTTCAGCGGGATGGGGTTCACGTGCACCCAGCCCCGCCCGCGGGCGTTGAGCTTGTCGGCGAGCAGGTCGGCACGCCACGCGTGGTCGTTCATGTCCTTGATCAGGGCATATTCGATCGAGACGCGACGCCCGGTCTTCTCGAAGTAGCCGCGGGCAGCGTCGAGGGCCTCATCGACTTTCCACCGCGAGTTGATCGGGATCATCTCGTCGCGCAGCAGATCGTCGGGGGCGTGCAACGACAGCGCGAAGGTCACCGGGATGTCCTCCGCGGCGAGCTTGTTGATCGCCGGCACGAGACCCACGGTCGAGACCGTGATGCCGCGGGCGCTCATCCCGAGTCCGTGCTTCTTGTCGACCATCGTGCGCACGGCCTGCATGACGCGGTTGTAGTTGGCGAGCGGCTCACCCATCCCCATGAAGACGATGTTCGTGACGCGCTCGTCCTCGTGCCCGACGCGGCGCGGGTCACCGAGACCGCCCTCGGCGATCAACCGATTGGCGCGCACGACCTGCTCGACGATCTCGGCCGCCGACATGTTCCGGGTGAGCCCGGCCTGCCCCGTCGCGCAGAACGGGCAGTTCATGCCGCAGCCCGCTTGCGACGACACGCAGAGCGTGATGCGGCCGGTGTAGCGCATGAGCACCGACTCGACGAGGGCGCCGTCGTGCAGCTTCCACAGGAACTTGATCGTGTCGCCGCGGTCGGTCTCGAGGCGTCGCACTTCGGTCAGCAGGTGCGGCAACATGCCGGCGGCCAGCTCATCACGACCGGATGCCGGCAGATCCGTCATGTGGGCGGGGTCGGACGTGTAGTGCTGGAAGTAGTGCTTCTCCAGCTGCGCGGCACGGAAGCCCGGCATCCCGAGCTCCTTCACCTTGGCGACGCGCTCGTCGGGCGTGAGGTCGGCCAGGTGGACCGGCGGCATGCCCTTCTTGGGCGCCGCGAACTGCAGGAGCGGCTTGCCGTCGGCATCGAGCTTCTGCGTCCAGCCTTCGGTGCGCGGGCGGACCTGCCGGGGGCCGGTGCTGCGCACGGGGGTGGATTCAGATTCGGTCATGTTCCCAGGGTATCGCCGGGCACCTGAGCAGCGGCCGCATCGGTACGAGGTGCAGGCTGAATCGGCGCGCGCGTGGCGTGAACGGCGGCCTCGGGTCGATCCAGCCTGCTTTCGTCACGCCGACCGAGGCGGCGAGCGAGGCGATGTGGCCCGGAGTCTTCCGACAGCACCCGCCGACGCACTCGGGCTTCTAGACTGCTGGCCATGAGCAATCCCGGCAACGCTGCCCACGCGGTCGCTGTGGACAAGGTGCTCAACAACAACGTCGTCATTTCGATCGACGACTCCGGTCGCGAACGCGTGCTGTCCGACCTTTACCAGGCCGTGCACCACGAGCTCGTCGCATCGGCGTCGGCCACCAAGATCGCCCGCGAACTGGCCCCGAACGCGCAGATCGGATGCATGGTGCTGTCCATGCCCGTCTACCCGCTCACCCCGAACCCGGACGACGTGTTCGCTTCACTCACCACCGAGCGCACGAACCTCGCCTTCGGTGATATCCACGTGCGCGGCGAGTATCCGGGCTACTACCTGCGGAGCCTGCGCGAGCAGGGTGTCGAACTCGTCATCAGCGACGAGGACAAAGCCCTCCTCAAGGAGAACACGGTCGACTTCGTCTCGTTCAGCTATTACTCCTCGATCTGCGAGACGGTCGACGAGTCGAAGCGCCAGATCGGTGAGGGAAACCTCTTCGGCGGCGTGAAGAACCCGACGCTCAAGGAATCGGAGTGGGGCTGGCAGATCGACCCCGTCGGCCTACGCATCGTGCTCAACCAGTTCTGGGACCGGTGGCAGAAGCCGCTGTTCATCGTGGAGAACGGCCTCGGCGCGAAGGACGTGCTCGTCGAGATCGACGGGGTGAAGACCGTCGTCGACGATTACCGCATCGCCTACCTGCAGGCCCACCTCGAGGCGGTCGGTGAAGCGATCGCGGACGGCGTCGATCTGATGGGCTACACGACGTGGGGCTGCATCGACGTCGTCAGCGCGTCGACCGCGCAGCTCAGCAAGCGGTACGGCTTCATCTACGTCGACCGCAACGACGACGGCACGGGCACGCTCGACCGCTTCAAGAAGCGCTCGTTCGACTGGTACGCCGACGTCATCCGCACCAACGGCGCGTCGCTGCAGGCCTGACCTGAAAATCGCGGGCGCATGGTGCCCGTTTTCCGGAAAGGACACCATGACTCCCGACTTCCAGCGCCGTGCCGTGTTCCTCGACGCCGACGGCATCCACCACGCCTTCGTGCGCAACGGACTGATCTGACCTCAGGCGGGGCGGTACCGGGCGGTCGAGTCCCGCACGATGAGACGCAGCGGCAGATTCACGTCCTCGGGTGCGCCGCCGTGGGTCATCGACAGCGCGATCCGCAGCGACTCGCGGCCGAGCCCGTCCCAGTCCTGCGCGACGGTCGTCAGCGGCGGCGCGTACATCGGCGCCTCGTCGACATCGTCGAAGCCGACCACCGAGACGTCCTCGGGAACCCGCAGTCCCGCCTCCGCAAGCGCGCGGTACGTACCCAACGCCATCTGGTCGTTGCCGACGAAGATCGCGGACGGGCGCTCGGTCTCCAGCATCCGCCGGGTGAGGGTGTAACCGGACTCAGCGCTCCAGTCCCCGTGGCCGTACGCCGTGATCCTCCGCCCGTCGGCCTCCAGCAAGCGGCGCCACGCCGCCGTGCGCGCGGCGCCGGAGAAGCTGTCGGCCGGTCCGGCGACGTGATGGATCGTCGGATGCCCGAGCTCGAGCAGGTGCTCGATCGCTTGCACGGCGCCGCCGTCCTGGTCGAAGCCGACCGACGACGACCCTCCGCCCTGCGGCGGACCGAGCACCACGAGGGGCACCGCAGTCGGGATCTCGAGGGTCGCATCGAGCCCGAACGGAGACGGGAAGACGACGATGACGGCGTCCACCGCCATCTCTCCGAGCCGTGTGAACGCGCTGCTCGCGGCACGGCCGGATGCCGCCGCCACGGGCATGATCGTCGTCCCATAGCCGTGGGCGGCGGCGCGCTCGGAGATCTCCTCGAGCGAGCGGTGGGTGCCTACCGAATGGAGCGAGTGGTAGACCACTCCCACCGACCGGTAGGCACCGCGCCGCATCGCCCGCGCCGCCGAATTAGGGCGGTACTCGAGGTCTTGCATGGCCGCGAGCACCCGCTCCCGCTTCGCGTCGGCCACGTGCGGTTCGCCGTTGGCGACGCGCGACACCGTCTGCAGCGAGACGCCCGCCATGCGGGCGACGTCTCGCATCGACGACGCGCGCTCGAGCACGTCAGATTCCCTGGAAGGAGAACCGGAACACAAGTTCACCCGAACGCGGCAGCCGATATTCCGGCAGCGTCCGCGCGCCCCACGAGTCGTCGCCACCGACGCCGCGCCGCATGAGCGCAGGGCGCAACACGGTGCGGTGGATCGGCGGGAGCTCGGTGTGGTGTTCGGCGTTCTCGATCTCGAACGGCGTCCACGGCAACGCCGAGAACTCCATCCCGCCCGCACTGTCGACACGGATGCCGGCGCCTCGGCGATCGGTGATCTCCGCCCAGCGGACACCCGTGCGGCTGCCCGCTTCCTGCGGCCGTAGGTACGGCGTGAGCTCGGTGCGCACATCGCGCTCATAGACGTCGAGTCGCGCGCCGCCGCGTCGGTCGATGTAGGACTCTTCCGGTCCCTCACCGTAAACGCGGAGACGATGGAAGTCGGCATCCACAGCCAGCAGCATCCCGAATTCGGGAAGGTCAGGCAACCCATCGACGAGCTGCAGCGTCTGCGTCACCTCGACACGACCCGCGCCGTCGACGCGATAGTCGACCTCGACGGCCGTCGCCGGCTGCGTCGGCAACTCGTACCGATACGACACGGTCACCGACTCGTCGTCCTGACGCACGCGCGTGGACGTCATCGAGTTCTGAACGCGCGCGTAGCGGCTGGCGAGCAGCCACTGGCCGTCCTCGAAAGGACCGCCCCAACCGCGCTCGTTGGCCGTCGGCGCGTGCCAGAAGTTCGGCTTCGGCATGGATGCCAGCAGCTCACGCCCGCCGTCGACACTCTGCCCGAAGCGATACGAGGCCATGCCGCCGTAGAGCGTCGAGAACAGCGTGGAGAACCCGTCGCCGCGCACACCGATGTTGTGAGTCCCGCGGATGAGCTCGGGCGCCGGAGCGCGCGTGATCACCGCGGGGGGACCGTCCACCGTCCACACCGTCTGCTCGCCGGCCACCCGGTGCCCCTCGGGGCCCCAGCTGGTCGCGGCCGGCAGGCGGAAAGTGACATCGACCGTGTACTCGCCGGGTCCATCCGGCGCACCGAACGGCAACGCGACCTCGCCGGTCGTCTGCGCGGCCACATCGGTTTCGATGACTTCTTCGCGCAGGACGACGCCCTCACGGGCCAACGTCACGACGCAGCGGTAGGCGCTCGTCGAGGTGGTCAGCAGGCGGTTGTCGACCTCGAACGAGGTCGCGCCGATCCGGATGCGCATCCCCTGGTAGAGGTACGCCACCTCTTGGAGCTTGGGCGTCGGCGAGTGATCGGCGAAGAAGATGCCGTTCCCGCAGAAGTCACCGTCATGCGGCGACTCACCGCAGTCTCCGCCGTAGCCGAGGAAGGTCTCGCCGTACCTGTCGGTGAGCTCGATCGCCTGGTCGGCGAAGTCCCAGATGAATCCGCCCTGGAAGAGCGGCTCCCGGTACGCGAGCTCGACGTACTCGTCGACGGCGCCGAACGAGTTCCCCATCGCGTGGGCGTACTCGCACAGGATGAACGGCTTGTCGCGGTTCTCGGCGAGATACGCCTCGACGTTCGCGGCGGTCGTGTACATCTGGCTCGTGATGTCGGTCGTTTCCGGATACCGCGGATCCCAGTGCACGCCTTCGTAGTGCACGGGCCGGTCATCGACCCCTCGGAACCAGTCGGCCACGTCACGGAGGTTCGTGCCACCGAACGACTCGTTGCCGAGCGACCAGATCACGATGCTCGGGTGGTTGCGATCACGGTGGAACATGCTCGCGGCGCGATCCTGCAGCGCGGGCAGCCATTCGGGCTTGTCGCCCGGAACCGACTCGTCCACGGGCCGGTCGAGTTCACGAATCCGGTCCCAGAGGCCATGGCTCTCGAGGTTCATCTCGTCGATGACCATCAGGCCGTACGTGTCGGCGAGTTCGTAGAACGCCGAGCTGTTCGGATAGTGGCTCGTGCGCACGGCGTTGACGCCGACCTGCTTCAGCGCCCGGAGATCGGCATCGGTCTGCTCGCGGCCGACGACCCGGCCGTTCAGGCCGAACTCGTGCCGATTGACACCGTTGAAGACGACGCGGACGCCATTCAGGGTCAGCACGCCGTTCTCGATCGCAAAGCGGCGGATGCCCACGCGTTGCGGGATGACCTCGACGACCGATCCCGCGGCATCCGTCACCTCGATCATGAGGTTGTAGAGCGCCGGGTCCTCCGGGCTCCACAGACGGGGTGCGTCAATCCGGATGCCGAAGACACCGTCTCCGCGATCTTCTAGGGATCCGACGCCCTCGAGTCGCACGCTCACCGAGCCATCGCCGGCGAGCTGGGTCGCGACGATGATCTCCGCTCCCGCGAAGTCGTCGTCGAGCACGGTCCGGACGTGGACGTCCTCGACGTGCGCAGCGGGGCGCCGGTAAAGGGTCACGTCGCGGAAGATGCCGGAGAACCGGTAGAAGTCCTGGTCCTCGATCCACGACGCGGCCGTCCACTTGAACACCTGCGCCGCCAGGCGGTTCTCGCCGTCCTGGAGGGCGTCCGTGAGGTCGAACTCCGACGGCGTGAAACTGTCGGTCGCGTACCCGATGTACCGCCCGTTGAGCCACAGGGCGATCGCACTCTCGACTCCATGGAAGGTGACGCTGAGCCGCTCCCCCACCTCCAGCGGCCGGTCGAGCGTGAAGGTCTTCACGTACGACGCGACCGGGTTGAAGCGCTCGGGCACCTCGCCGGGCTCGATCTGCTCGCGGCCATCCCAGGGGTACTGGACGTTGACGTACTGCGGGCGGTCGTAGCCGTGCAGCTGGATGTGCGCCGGGACGGGGATGTCATCCCACCCGGACACATCCGTGTCCACCGCTTCAAAGCCCGGAATCGTCGCTCCGGCATTGTTCGCGTAGTGGATCTTCCACCGGCCGTTCAAGGACTGCTCGTAGCCGCTTGCTCCGGCATCCGCTTCGCCCGCATCGCGGAACCAGCGGTGATCGGAGTGCGCGCCCAGGCGCCCTTCAGAGACGTATCGCGGATCCGCGATACGGGAGGCGTCGAATGTCACTTGATAGCCCCCGTGATGCCCTGCGCGAACTGACGCTGGAGGATGAAGAAGATCACCATCGTCGGCAGCGACGCCAGCAGCACGCCGAGCATGAGCACGCCGTAGTCGACGACGTAGCCGCCACCGAGGTTGGCGATGAGCATCGGCATCGTGAAGATGTCACCGCTGATGAGGATCACCTTCGGCCAGAGGAAGTTGTTCCACGCCATCATGAAGGTGATCACGGCCGCCGCGGCGAACGTCGCCTTCATCGTCGGAATGTAGATACGCGCGTAGATCGCGACCTCGCTCAGCCCATCGATGCGCGCAGCTTCGATGATCTCGTGCGGGAACGACCGCGACGACTGGCGGAACAGCATGATCAGGAACGGTGTCGAGATCGCCGGGATGATGACAGCCCAAATCGAGTTGATCATGCCGACCCGAGCGAACAGCTGGAACAGCGGGATCATCGTCGCGGCGAACGGGATCATCAGCGCCAGCAGCAGCACCGCCATCAGGCGGTCCTTGCCCTTGGAGTGGAAGACCTCGAAGCCGTAGCCGGCAAGCGAGCAGAGGATCAAGGCGAGGACCGTGGTGCCGATCGCGATGTAGAACGAGGTCGCCATCGCACCCCAGACATCCTGAGCGGCGAACAGCTTGCTGATGTTGTTCATCAGCTCGCCGCCCGGCAACATGCTCGAGCCCAAGACGGCGGCGCTCGTGTTGGTCGACGAGACGACCATGAAGTACAGCGGGAACAGGGAGAACAGTGCCCAGATCGACAGGAACAGGTACCCCGGGAGGCCGCGGAAGCGTCGCTTAGTCACGCTTGTCACCGACTTTCATCTGAATCAGGGCGAGGATCGCGACGAGGATCAAGATCACGTACGAGATCGCCGCGGCGTAGCCGAAGTTCGGGTTCTTCTGGAAGGAGACTTCGTAGAGATAGTGCGACATCGACATCGTGTGGTAAGCCGGACCACCGAGGGTCAGGGCCCACGACTCATCGAACAGTTGCAGCGTCCCGTTGGTCGACAGGATCGCGGTGAACACGATCATCGGCTTCAGCTGCGGCACGGTGACGTTCCAGAACACCTGCCAGGCGTTCGCGCCGTCCATGCGGGCGGCTTCGATGCTCGAGTAGTCGACGTTCTGGAGAGCGGCCAGGTAGAACACCATGTTGTAGCCGGTCCAGCGCCAGATGAGTCCGAGGATCAGCACGGCGCGAGCAGTGTCGACCTGACCGAGCCAGTTGACCGGATCCTGGAGCACGCCGATGCCGGTGAGCATGTCGTTGACGAAACCGTCCGTCGCGAACAGCGTCCGGAACACCAGCGAGTACGACACGAGCGAGACGGCGACGGGAAGGAAGATCGCCGTGCGCCAGAATGCTTTGAACTTCAGCTTCGGGTTGTTCAGCAGGTTCGCGAGGACCATCGCCAGGATCAGCATGATCGGCACCTGGATGATCAGGTACAGGAACGTGTTGAACATCGTGAGCTTGAAGATCTCATCGCTCAGCATGCGTTCGAAGTTGTACCAGAGCGGGTCAGCCCAATCGAGCCGGCTGCCTCGACCTGTCTGCAATGACAGGAAGAACGCCTGGATCATCGGGATGAAGCTCACCACGAAGATCATCAGGGAGGCGGGGAGGAGGAACACCCAGCCGGTGAGGTTCCGGCGCCTCGAGCCGGTGAGCCACGGCTTCTTCGAGCCGATGTAATTGTCTAGCGGTGGCGCTTCTTTCTTGCGCGCGGACCGCGACAGAGCGGTCGTATCAGTAGGCACCGTCGATCTCGCTTTCGTCTATGGGTGGGCAATGCCAGTGTGGCCGGGGAGGGTGAACCCTCCCCGGCCACGAGGGGCATTACTGCATTGCGAACTCGACGTTGGCCTGAGCCTCGGCCAGAGCGGCGTCACGGTCGCCGCCGCCGATGATCTTCGTCATCGCTGCGCTGACCGCGTCGCGGCCCTCGTAGTAGTAGGCGCCCGTGTTGTTGCTGGGAACCTCGGCACCGAACGCGACGACCTCCTGGAAGATCGGCTGTCCGCCGAAGAACTCGACCGGCTCCGCGTAGACGGGGCTGTCACCGGCGGGGATCCAGTTGGCGACCGCACCGGCCACGGGGAGGATCGTGTCGTACAGCTCGGTCGAACCGGCGAACGTCTCGGCGAGGAACTTCTCGGCGAGCTCGGTGTTGCCGGTCGAGCTGAGCGCCCACGACGATCCACCGTTGGCGGAGTAGTTCGTCGCACCGTCGATGCCGTCGAGCTTGGGCAGATTGGTGATGGCCCACTTGCCGGACTGGTCAGCCGCCGTCTGGATCGAACCGACGATCCAGATGCCGTTGACCGTGCCACCGACAGCGCCGTTGACCAGCGTGCCGATGTACTCGTCCCAGGAGTTGACCTCGAGGAGAACGCCCGACTCGACCAGCTCGGTGTACATGTCGACCGCAGCGTTCAGCGCATCGTTGTCGACGATCGTCGGGTTGCCTTCGTCGTCGAACAGGCTGGCGCCGGCCGACTGCAGCATCATGACGGGGAGGTCGGCGGAGCCGGCCTGACCCGACAGCAGCGGCTGACCGGTCTTGGCAAAGACGTCCTTGCCAATCGTGAGGTATTCGTCCCACGTGATGTCGGTGAAGTCATCGACCGTGTAGCCGGCCTGCTCGAGGACGTCGGTGCGGAGTGCGGTGACGGCGGTACCCGAGTCGAACGGCACACCGAAGTTCTCACCATCGATCGTGGAGTAGTCCACCACCGAGGTCGGGAACTCGGAGAAGTCGACCGCATCCGTCGTGAACGGGCTGAAGAGGTCCGGGTAGTTCAGGACGTTCTTCTGGTACGCGTTGTTCTGCATGAGGAAGATGTCGGGCAGCTCGTCGAACGCCTGCGACTGCGCGATCGTGGTGAGCTTGGTCTGCAGGTCATCCCACGTGACCTCGACGATGTCGAGCTCGAAGTCGGGGTTCTCCGCCTGGTAGACCTTCTCGGCCTCTTCCATCGCGTAGATGTTGAACGCCGGGTCCCAGGCCCAGACGGTCAGCTTGTTGTCGCCGCCGGCGTCGCCGCCACCGTCACCGGCATCGCCGGTTCCTCCGCTGCAGGCAGCGAGCGTCAACGCGAGGGGCAGGCCCAGCGCGAGCGTCATGGCTGTGCGCTTGGTGGATCGTTGCATCGATCGAATCCTTCCGTGATTCTCTTGGTTGTCGAGTTCCCCCGACGGTTCGCCCCCGGGCGAGGGCACCGCTGTACGGAGGGAAGTGCGGCTTCGAGAATCACGGATGCTGCTGTGCATCCAAAGGCTCCTCGTCGAGCACGTCTCCGCTTGTTATCGGTAACACGGTAGCACTGGGAACGTCACCATGACAGTGTTTGCGCGGAATTGTTACCTTTCCCGATTTTCCCGCGTCTTTCCGCGGGAATCCGTCGTTACGCTGGGCCCGTGGTCCCTCTCGACAACCTTTTGGCCTTCATCGCTGCCGCGATCGTGCTCATCATGATCCCTGGACCCGCGGTGCTGTTCTCGGTCGGCCGGACGCTCACCCTCGGTCGCCGGGGCGGATTGCTCAGCGTCGCCGGGGTCACCCTCGCGCTCATCCCGATCGTCGCGCTGGTCGCGGCCGGGGTCGGCGCGATCATCGCACAGTCGCTCGCACTGTTCACCGTGCTGAAGATCGCCGGGGCGCTGTACCTCATGTACTTGGGCGTTCAGGCGATCCGTCACCGGCGCGATGCCGCCGCCGACGTCACCTCGACCGCACTGCCGGCATCCCCCGCCCGTCAGCTCTGGCAGGGATTCGTCGTCGGGATCACCAATCCGAAGACGCTCGCCTTCTTCGTCGCGGTGCTCCCGCAGTTCGTCGATCTGCAGACGGGCTCGGTCTCGCTGCAGATGCTCGAACTCGGCCTCGTCTTCGCGATGATCGCTTTGGTGTCCGATTCGATCTGGGTGTTCATGGCCGCCGGCGCTCGGGCGTGGTTCGCCCGGTCACCGCGTCGCATCGAGACACTGACCGCAACGGGCGGCGGCATGATGATCGGACTCGGTGCGATCCTGCTCGTGACCGGCCCCGAGCACTGACCCGGAGCATCCGTTCATCTAGGCGCGAGAGAATGGGGCAGTGACCTCATCGACTCCCGCCTCCCGTACCGTGTTCATCGACGTCGACGGGACGATCCTCGAACACGGGTCCGTCATCGCCCCCTCGACCGTGACCGCGATCCGCACAGCGCGTACGAACGGGCACCTCGTGTACCTCTGCACCGGACGGTCGGCCGGCGATCTCCACCCCTCGGTACGCGCGATCGGTTTCGACGGCGCGATCACGAACGGTGGGGCTTTCGCGACGCGCGGGGACGACCTCGTTGTATCGCACCACATGCCGCGAGAGGACGTCGACCGGATGGTCGGCTACTTCGAGGAGCACGGCATCCACTACTTCTTGCAGACGAACGAGGCCGTGTACGCGAGCGAAGGTGTCGGTGCGTTCGCGGATGAGTTCTTCCAGCAGCGGCGCGACCGCCACGATGAGGACCTCCGCCGCCTGGGCCTCGACGTCGACGAAGACCCGTTGCCGGCGCTGAGCTACCGTCCGATCGAGGGCCTCGACTTCGATGCCGTGGTCAAAAGCACGTTCATCAGCATGAAGTCCGACACGCTCGCCCACGTCGAGACGGAACTCGGCGAGCGCTTCCACGTGATCCCGGGGTCGATTCCGCTGCCCGGCGGATCCAACGGCGAGGTCGCCGTGCGCGGCGTCAACAAGGGCTCGGCGATCCTCGAGGTGCTCGAGCTGCTCGACCGGGGCGTCGAGGGGACCGTCGGCATCGGCGACAGCTGGAACGACGTCGAGATGTTCGAGGTCGTCGAGACCGCGGTCGCGATGGGCAACGCCGACCCCGAGCTTCAGGCGCGGGCGGATCACGTCACGACCGATGTGCTCGACGACGGCGTCTGGAACGCTTTCGTCGCCCTCGGCCTCGTCTGACCGTCCTGTCGTCGTTTAGAGGAAGATGTCGGGGAACAGCGCGCTGTCGGGTGTGCCCGGCACCGCGGCGTACCCGGAGAAGTCGGTGACCCCGGCGGCGCGCAGCACGTCCTCGACGATCAGCGTCTGTCCCGTGTACTCGCGCGCCGGCTGCAGCATGACCGCATAGGCCGCATCGGCGTAGACGTCGGGCGTACGGCTGACCTTCATCATCCGGTCGCCGCCGAGCGCGAACTGCACGGCGGCGGTCGCGATCGTCGTCTCGGGCCAGAGCGTATTGGCCGCGACTCCGTCTTTCGCGAACTCCGCCGCGAGGCCGAGCGTCGCCATCGTCATCCCGAACTTGGCCATCGAGTACGCCGTGTGGGCGCCCAGCCAGCGCGGCGTCGTGTTCAGCGGCGGCGAGAGCGACAGGATGTGCGGGTTCTCGGCATCCTTGAGGATCGGCAGCGCCGCGCGGCTGAGCATGAAGGTTCCCCGCACATTGACGTCCTGCATGAGGTCGTACTTCTTCGCGGCGAGGTCGAGCGAGCCGGAGAGGTCGATCACCGACGCGTTGTTGACGACGATGTCGATGCCGCCGAACTCGCCCTGCGTCTTCAGGACCGCCTCGGTGATGTCGTCGTCATTGCGGACATCGCCGACGATCGGAAGCGCCTGCCCGCCCGCGGCGCGGATCTGCTCGGCGGCCGAGTGCACGGTGCCCTCGAGTTTCGGATGCGGGGTGTCGGTCTTGGCCATCAACGCGATATTGGCGCCATCGCGCGCGGCGCGCAGCGCGATCGCGAGCCCGATCCCCCGACTACCACCGGACATCAGGATCGTCTTGCCGGCGAGGGTGCTCATGCGGTCTCCTTGGGTGCGGTCTTGGCGGATGCGGCCGCGAACCCCGCGACGCGGGCCCGCGACTCGGGGGTGTCGAAGGCGGCGCCGATCGAGCGGGCCTCGTCGCCGAGATTGTCGGCGAAGGAACGGCGGGCTCCCGCGCGGATCAGGCGCTTGGCCTGGCCGAACGCGGCCGTCGCGTGGGTGATCCAGAACGCGGCGATCTCCGCGCCGCGGGCGGCTGGATCGTCGGCCACCTCGGCGATCAGACCCCAGTCGAGAGCGGTCGCGGCGTCGATCGTCTCGTCCTGGAGGAGGAGGCGGAGCGCCCGCGTCTGCCCGATCGCCGCCGGCAGCAGCGTCGAGACACCGAGGTCCGGAGTGAGGCCGATGTTGGCGTACCTGCTGACGAACTTCGCGCGCGGCGCGGCCACGATGTAGTCGGCCGTCAGCATCAGACCGAGTCCACCGCCCGCCACCGCTCCGTGGACGACGGCGACGAGGGGCTTGTCCGATTCCACGAACGTGCGGATCCCGTCGTGGATGCGGTGCGCCGCGGCGGTCACGTCTGCCCCGACCGCGCCGCTCGTCGCCATCTCGACGACGTCACCGCCGGCGCAGAAGGCCGGTCCGGCGGCGTCGAGGATCACGGCGCCGACGGTCTCGTCGGACGTGATCTCGTGGGCGAGATCACGCCAGCGGCCACCCATCTCGAACCCCATGGCATTGAGGCTCGCGGGTCGGTTGAACGTCAGACGCGCGAGCGCACCCTCACGCGTGTAGATGATCGAGTCGGTCATGCCGCTGTCTCCTTGTCGAGCTGTTCCCGGTCCGTATTCAGTCCGGCCGATGTGGGTTGCCCGTGCCGGTGGCGGATTCGCGCGGCCACGGCCGGGGCGCCCCCGCACGCAGACTGAATACGGAACGCGGAGGTAGGGGTGAAAGTGGAGGTGACAGCGACGACGGTCACTTCGGCGCCATCCGGATGGCGCCGTCGAGACGGATCGTCTCGCCGTTGAGATAGCCGTTGTCGACGATGTGCATCACGAGCGCCGCGTATTCGTCCGGGCGGCCGAGCCGGGCGGGGTAGGGAACCTGTTCGCCGAGGCTCGTCTGAGCGGCTTCGGGAAGACCCGCGAGCATCGGCGTCTCCATGATCCCGGGCGCGACAGTGCAGACACGGATGCCGTATCGAGCCAACTCCCGCGCAATCGGCAGCGTCATCGCGTGTACGCCGCCCTTGCTCGCCGCGTAGGCGGGCTGGCCGATCTGACCGTCGAAGGCCGCGACGGATGCTGTGTTCACGATCACGCCGCGGTCTCCGCCGTCGGTGGGTTCGGTCTGCGCCATCGCCGCCGAGGCCTGAGCGATGACGTTGTAGCTGCCGATGAGGTTGACGCGAACGATCTTCTCGAAATGGGCGAGATCGGTCGGCGCGCCGTCGCGGTCCAGCACCTTGGCGGGCGGGGCGATTCCCGCGCAATTCACGACGACGCGAAGGGGTCCCTGCGCGACCGCGACAGCGACGGCAGCGGCGACCTGAGCGGGATCAGTGACATCGGCCGGGGCGAACGTCCCGCCGAGTTCCTCCCCGCGATCGGCTCCGGCTGAGGAGGGGAGATCGATGATGACGACGTGCGCTCCGCGCGCAGCCAACTGTCGCGCAGTGGCGAGGCCCAGTCCGCTCGCGCCACCCGTGACCAGGGCGGATGCTCCAGCGATCTCCATGTGTGCTCTCCTTCGAACTCGCCGCTCAGCCTACGCGATGACATCGCGTATCAGTATCCTCGGTACTGAGTCCCGGCCTCATCGCCGCATACGGCGTCGACCCGGATCACGAACGCCTCACCTACGACCGCGACCTCTGGAACGCGACCTGACCGGCCGCGGGATCACGCCGGGCCGAAGATGGGGTTGAACGTCCCGACGGCGATTGAGACAGCCACGGCGACCGTGGAGATCGCGAGTCCGGCGATCATGAGCAGCCCGTCTCCGGCGTGCAACCGCGACGGGCGCGCCCACGTGCGCGGACTCGGGGCGCCGAAGGCGCGGGCCTCCATCGCTGTGGCGAGCGCCGATCCGCGCCGGATCGCCAGCACGAACAACGCGAAGGCCATACCGAGGGAACGCCGGATGCGACCGGTGTCGGCGACGCCGCGCGCGCGGCGCGCGAGTGCGAGCGCGCGCCAATCCTCCACGAGGAGACCGAGCATCCGCATCCCGGCGAGCGCGCCCAGAACGAACCGTGCCGGCAGCCGAACGATCTGCGCCAGCCCGTCGGCGAGGTCCGTGGGATCGACCGTCACGAACAGGACGACGGCGGGCAGCCCGATCGCCAACACCCGGAGGAACGCCGCGAGTGCGAGGGCGAGCGAACCCTCACTGACGCGGATGAACAGCCACTCGAACATCACCGCGCCACTCGTCGCACCGTACAACGCGATCGTGACCGCCGTCGCGGGCGCACCGATCCACAGCGGAAGCGTGCGCACCCAGAAGCGTCGCCACCCCAGGCCCGCCATCAGCAGCAGCGGGAGTTCGAGGAGCAGAGCCACGCCGGCCGAGACGGCATCGACCGTCACGACGAGGGGAAGAGCGATCAGCAGGGATGCCGCGAGCTTCGCGACCGGGTTGAGACCGGCCACCACACCGTGCCCGTCACGAGGACTCATCGCGCGGGCTCCAGCGAGAATCGCCGGGCCGACAGGGCATCGAGAACCGCCTCGTCGTGGGTGATCGCGGCGATCCCGAGGGGGCCGCGCTCGTCGACGCCGTCGCGCAGATCGGCGATGATCGCGACGAGCTCGCGCCACGTGCGGGCATCTTGTCCGAACGTCGGCTCATCGAGCACGACGACCCGCGGCCGGGTCGCAAGAGTCGCCGCCACGGTGAGCCGCCGCTTCTCGCCGCCGGAGAGTGTGTAGGGGTTCGCCGCCGCGACCGCCGTCAACCGCAACCGCTCGAGCAGCTCGTCGGTGCGCGCGGTGATCTCCGACTCGGGAAGACCGAGGCGGCGCGGCCCGACCTCGAGCTCACCGCGGACGGTCGTTGCCAGCAGTTGGTGCTCGGGCTCTTGGAACACCGTCCCGATCCGCGTCAGCAGCGCGGTCGACGTCCACGCGAGCGGATCGTCCGCGCGGGCACCGCGACGCACGACCGCTCCCCCGGCGAGCGACCCGCTCGCGCGTACCGCCCCTCCCACCGCGGGGAGAAGCCCGGCGAGCGTGAGACCCAACGTCGACTTGCCGGCGCCGTTCGCGCCGACGATCCCGAGCACTTCACCCGCGCGCACCTCGACATCGATCGGTCCGGCGACCGCGACGCCACGCGCGCGTCCGACGCGGAGCCGCTCCCCCGCAACCAGAACCTCACCCGGCGAGTGCGCGGGCAGCGACGGCGCCACGGGGCGGATGCCGGGAACCCAGACTCCCGCGGCCGCGAGCTCGACGCCCCGTGCTGCGAGGACGGCATCCGGCGTGCCGTCGGCGAGCACTCCGCCCTCCGCTCCGAGCACGATCACCCTGTCGACAAGCGGCAACCAGGCGTCGATCCGGTGCTCGATCACGATGAGCGTCGCGCCGGTGGCATCCAGCACGCGCCGCACGGCATCCACGACGTCGGCGACCCCGCGCGGATCGAGGTTGGCGGTCGGCTCATCCAGCAGAACGGCGCCGGGGCGCATCGCCACGATGCCGGCGAGCGCGAGCCGCTGCTTCTGCCCACCGGACAGCGCGGCCGTCGATCGCCCCTGGGGGACGTCGAGTCCGACGGCGGCGAGCGCGGCACCCACGCGGGGCCAGATCTCGGCGCGCGGGACGCCCAGGTTCTCGCAGCCGAAGGCGACGTCGTCACCCACCCGCGCGAGGATCGTCTGGCTGTCCGGGTCCTGGAGCACCAGCCCCGTGCGCCCGCGCGCGGCGGCCGCCGGTGATCCGTCGATGAGGATCTCGCCGGTGGCATCGCCCTCGTCGGCGCCCCCGAGGACACCGGCGACACCCTGCAGGAGCGTGGACTTCCCCGCGCCCGACGCCCCGAGCAGCAGCACCCGCTCGCCCGGCTCGATTCGGAGGGTCACGTCGCGCGCGGCCCAGGCGTGGCGGGTCGCGTAGCGCCACCCCCAGCCGCGTGCCTCGATCAGGGCGGGGCGAGAAGACCCCGCCCCGCGAGAAGCCTCCGCCACGCTAGACGCGCACGCCCGCTTCGCGTCCGGCGGCGAAACGCGAGAGCGCACCCGTTCGCGCGACGGCGCGGGTGATGAGCCACGCACCGAGGCCGGCGATGACGGCGCCCGAGATCGTGGTCGAGGTGATGTAGACGACGGTGAAAAGCGTGTCGGTGCCGGGGTACCAGAGGATGCGGTCGTTGATGCCGCAGGCAAGACCCGCCCCGGCACCGGCGAGCATCGCGACCGGAAGACGCCACACGCCGTAGAGGAAGATCAGGAACACGATCTCCGCGCCGAGGCCCTGGACGAGACCCGACACGATCGTGAGGGGACCACCCCACTGGTTGCCGACGAGTGCGGAGATGACCGCGGCGACCGTCTCGGTGTAGATCGCGGCGCCAGGCTTGCGGATGATGAGACCGCCGAGCACGCCGGCGATCAGCCACGGCCCGGCAAGCAAACCCTGGATTCCCGGCAGAAGCGGCTTCAGCACCGACGAGGGTCCTTCATAGCCGACGTTCCAGAGCAGGAAGACGGCGGCGCAGGCGACGGCGATCACACTGGCGACGACGATGTCGACAACGCGCCAACGGAAGCGGCCAGAAGTCGAAACGGGGGATGGGGACGTGACAGTGTGCATTTTCTGCTCCTCCCTGCGCCGGCATGATCCGGATCAGGTTCGACGGTCGAAGCGTGGATCGCTTCCTCTCAGCCCGGCTCACCGGACTCCCGTGGTTGTGAAAACGATCATAGCGAGAACCGGGTAGTTTGAGCGGGTGACCATGGAAGACGCGCCCCCGTCATCGCGGCGTGCGCTCCGTGAGCAGCAGACGGGTCCCGTTGCGATGTCGCGGAAGAACGGTTCCCGCGTCGCGCTGGGGTGGGTCGACGAGGATGCCGTCGGCATCCGCTTCGCGCCCGACAACCTCCAGGACACCACTCACCCGTACCGCTGGGCGGCGCCCGATCTACTGGCGACGCGACCGCGCCGGTCGCCTTTCCGCGCCGGCGTCATCGTTCCGATCCTCGCGGTGTTCGCGATGGCCGGCGCCTACGCCGGCGCGACCCTCCTCTGGCCCCTGTACGCGGTGCCGCCCGCGGTGACCGCTGCGACGGTCGACGACATCGCCGCCCCCGTGTCCACGGTCGCGTGGCCCGAGGCCGGATCGGCGGCCGTCGCGGTGCGAGGAATCGATTCTGTCCCGGCATCCACGACCGACGTCGCACCGATGGCGAGCATCACCAAGCTCGTGACGGTGCTGATGGCACTCGAGGAAGCGCCCTTCGCTCTCGGTGAAGACGGTGCGACCTTCTCGTTCACGCGCAGCGACCGCGCGGCGTACTGGGACTATCTCGCGAACGACGAGTCGGCCCTCGATGTCCCCGTGGGAGGCACACTCACCGCGTACCAGCTGATGCAGGGAATCCTCATCGGCTCGGCGGGAAACTATGCCGACCGGCTCGCCAGCACGTACTGGCCGACGGATGCCGTCTTCGCGCGGGCAGCCACGAAGTGGCTGAGCGATCGCGGGCTGGCCGGAATCACCGTGGTCGACCCGACGGGGATCGACGAGGCGAACACCGCGACCCCCGCGAGTCTCGTCGCGCTGGCCGCCACGGCGCTCGCGAACCCCGTCGTCGCTGAGATCGTCCGCACGGAGAGCGTGACCCTGCCCGGTGCGGGCGAGGTCGTCAACACGAACGACCTCCTGGTCGACCCCGGCGTGATCGGGCTGAAGACCGGCAGCCTGTTCGGCGCCTACAACCTGCTCGCGGCGAAGGTCACGACGGCCGGTGACGAGACGATCCGTGTCACGGCGAGCGTTCTCGGCCAGCCGAGCGACGCTCTCCGTGACAGCGAGACCACACGACTCCTCGATCAGGTGATCGCCGAGATCTCCCAGCCGCAGGTCCTACCGGCGGGCACGGTCGCCGGGATCGTCACGACCCGGTGGGGCTCACGCGTCGAGATCGTGACGGATGCCGATGCCTCCGCGATCCTGTGGAACGCCGCGGCGGCGACCACGACGATCGACCTCGACCTCGCCGATGCGCGCGAGGCGGATGCCGCGGCCGGAAGCATCACGCTGACGGGTCCGCTCAGCACGCAGACGGTCGGCCTGCACCTGACCGCCGACGTCCCCGAACCGGATGCGTGGTGGCGCCTGACCCACCCGCTGGAACTCTGGGGCCTTACGGGGTGAACGGCCAGATCAGCGGCACGTAGACCACCGCAACCGCGAGGAAGACGAGCATGAGCGGCAGACCGAGCTTCCAGTAGTCGCCGAATCGGTAGCCCCCCGGCTGCAGCACCATGAGATTCACCGGGGTGGCGATGGGGGTCATGAAGGCCGCGGCACCGGCGACCGTGAGCGCCATCATGAACGGCTGCACGCTGACCTGCATCGCCTGCGAGATCGCGACGGCGATCGGGGTCACCACGAGCACCGTCGCGACGTTCGAGATGAACTGGCCGAGCACCATGGTGAGCACACCCAACACCAGCAGCGCGAGATGGGGTGACGTGCTGCCGATGATCCCGAGCACGATGTCCGCGACGATCGCTGCCGCACCGGTTGAGATGAACGCCGCCGACAGGGGCACCATCCCGGCGATGAGGATCACGGTCGTCCACGAGATCGAGCGATACGTCTGCGGAATCGACAGCACGCCGGTCAGCACGATCGCTCCGGCGGCGAGGAGACCCGCGACAACCGGCGGCACGAGGCCGGTCGCCAAGAGGATCACCATGACCGCGAGGATCACGAGAGCACGCCGCGCGCCGCGCCCGAGCGGGACGGTGCGCTGCAACGCGTGCGGAGGCGTGACCGCGATGACATCCGGCGACTGCGTGTAGCGCGTGAGGGCTGCCCACGGGCCCTGGACGAGAACCGCATCGCCCGCTTGCAGTTCGAGCGAGCCGGCGACGCCGGTGCCGCGCGACGCGTTGGGGCCGTCGTCTTCGCCGCGGCGGACAGCGAGGATGACGAGGTTCTCGTTGCGCGTCGTCATTCCGGCGCACGCGACCCGCCCGATGAGAGAGGACCGCGGGGCCACGAGGACTTCCGCCACTCCCTCACGCACGTTGAAGAGCACACCGGTGTCGAGGTCGACGTCGTAGCTCCGCCGCAGCACCTCCGCATGCTCGCTGGGGTCGGGCACGCCGTCACCGAGGTTCTCCGCGACCCGATCGGGCAGGAGCCGGTTGCCGGCGAACGTCACGATGAGCACCGTCAAGAGCACGAGCGGGATGCCGACGAGCGCGAACTCGAAGAACCCGAACTCGCGTCCGCCCGCCGCCGCGGCCGCCTCCGACACGACGATGTTGACGGGCGTGCCGGTCAGCGTCAGCAGCGACCCCGCGCTCGCGGCGAAAGCGAGCGGGATCAGCATTTTCGACGGCACGATCCCCGCTCGCAACGCGACGACCACGACGACCGGAAGCAGCGCCGCGACAGCGCCGTTGATCGAGATGAAGGCGGCGATGACGGCGGCCATGAGCCCGATGATCATCGTCAACCGTGAGCGGCCGCGCCCGGCCCGGGTGATCACCTGGTTCCCGATCCACGCGGTGACGCCGGTGGCATCCAAGGCTTCACTCACGACGAACAAGGACGCGATGAACAGCACCGTGGGGTCGCCGAAGCCGGCCAACGCCGCCGGCAACGTCAGGACTCCGGTCGCCCAGAGCGCCAGCGCGACACCGATCGACACGACAGCGAGGGGGATCTTCCCGCTGACGAAACCGACGATCGCGAGCGCCAGGATCAGGAAAGCCCAGGATGCCGGTTCCATGGCTTCACCCTAGCCACCCCCGCTCAGACGAAGCGGATGGTCTGCTGCAGACGCGTACGCACGTCGAACAGCTCGTTGCCGCCGATGTCGCGAGCCCCCGAGAGTCCGCGACGCAGCACCGTCGACAAGGCCGATCGCGCAACGACGGCGACCGGCAGACCCCGCACCTTTCCGAGTTCCTCGATCGCCAGGATCACATCATCATCGGGCAAGACGACGATGACCCCACCGAACTTCACGCGGGCCGCGCGCGCGAGTGCACGGGCGCGCGCGACAAGCTGCGCGACCGGTGCCCCGACGACACCCTCCCCGATGAGCTCACCCCGCCGCGTCCGCACCGGCCCGCCGAAGTCCTCCGACAGCAGCGCGTACAGCCCACTCGGTCCGAGGACGACATGGTCGAGTTTCGCTTCGGGATCGTGCGGGTCGGCGGCGACATCATGCCAGACGGTGAAACCCATCCCGAGGTCCCCGACGATGCGCGCCGTCGCCTCTTCGGCGAGCGCGTCGGCCAGCATCCGCCGCAGTTCGCGCGGGGCGGTGCGCACGAGCGCCGGATCGTACGCATCCTCCAGAGCGACTCCACGGCCGACCCACTCGCGCATGAGCGTGAGATACCGCTCGCGCCGCCAACCGCCGGGCTGACCGAACGAGCGCGCGCGGGGGCGCGTGTCGACGGGCCGTCCGGGCGGACGCCACGTCGCCGATTCGGGCGCGAACGAGACCGGTTCGGCAGAGAATCCGTGGCCCCGGTCGTAGACGGCGCGGGCGTCGGCCGTCCCGACGAGGTCCCACGCGCGCTGCACCTGGACGAAGAGGGCCGCGTCTCCGCCGGTGTCGGGATGCGTCTGCCGCAAACGCAGTCGATAGGCGCGGCGAAGATCGTCATCGCTCGCGTCTGGGGCCACGGCGAGCACCTCGTATGCCGAGGCGGAAAGAGGGCTGTCGAACATCAGGACCAGAGCGCGGTCTCGGGTTCGAACGCCAGCGCGCGCGCACCCAGATCGGCGGGCAGGTCGGCGAGGGTCGCCGGCTGCCACCGGGGCGAGCGATCCTTGTCGACGAGCTGGGCACGAATCCCCTCGGGCAGGTCCGGCTGCGTCAGGGCGAACCACAGCACGAGTCCATACTCCTGCTCGAGCGCGGCCCGCAGACTCGGAAGCGTCCGCGCGGAGCGCACCGCATCCAGCGTCACGGTCAGAGCCGTGGGCGAGAGACCCTCCAGCAGGTCAGCCGTCGTGGCGGCGTCCGCCTCGGGCCGCGCGCGCAGGCGCTCGAGGATCTCGGGCACGGTGTCCGCGGAGAACGCCGCATCGATCCACGGACGGGCTGCTTCGAGGGCGGATGCCGGTGCCGTCTCGTCGAAGAGCAGGACCAGCTCGGTCGGGGTCTCGGGGTCCGCCCGCGTGACGAACGCGTCGCGCAGATCGTCCAGGTGCTCCGAACGCACAAGGTGATCGGCGAAGCCGGCATAGATCGTGTCGGCGGCATCCATCGTCCCGCCCGTCAGCGCCAGGTACTCGCCCACCCGACCCGGCGCGCGCCCGAGCAGCCAGCTTCCCCCGACGTCCGGCGTGAACCCGATGCGGGTCTCGGGCATCGCGAGCTTCGAGCGCTCGGTGACGACGCGCACGGCCGCATGGCCGGCCAGGCCGATGCCCCCACCCATCGTGATGCCGTCCGCGTACGCGACGATCGGCTTCGGATACTCCGCGATGCGCGCGTTCAACGCGTACTCCGCACGGAAGAAGCCACCCGTCAGGTCGGCACGGCCGGAGACGATCTGCTCGTACAGACCCCGCACGTCACCGCCGGCGCACAGACCCCGCTCGCCCGCACCGTCCACCAGGACGAGAGCGATGTCGACGTCGTGCTCCCAGCCATCCAGTGCCGCCGCGATCGCGTGGATCATTCCGAGGTCGAGCGCGTTGATCGCACGCGGGCGATCCAGGGTGATCCGCCCGACGCTCCCCTCGCGGTGGAGGCGGACGGTCGACGGGTCCTCAGGGACGGATGCCGGTTCACTCACTCCGGCAACGTTACCCGCGCCCACCGGGCGCGCGGCGTCACGCGAGCGCGGGACGCGGGCGCGGAGCGGGTGCGTGCGTGCCGCCGATGACGGGGAGCGACGAGGTCACGATCTCGGTGACCTCCTGCGGATGGTCATCGGTTTCCAGCCGCAGCGCCTGCACGAGCGCGAGGCCGTTGCGGGTCGTCAGCACGATGCGCTCGAACTCCGGGTCAGCCTCGAGGTCGATCACGACGGCGGGATGCCGACGGCGCACGACGACGAAATCGGACCCGCCCGCGCTCTTCCACGTGCCCATCGCGAGCACACCGCGCACGAACGTGCCCGGGCTCGGCACGCCGCGGAGCCACGTCCACGCGTCGTCGACGAGTTGCACCTTCTGGATGTGGCTGCGGTCGATGCGCAGATCGCTCTTGCGCCTCGAGAGAGCACGCTCGGCGGACGACAGCACGATATCGAGCTGCGTCGAGTCCAGCAGCAGGGTCACCATGGGATCAGTCTGCCAGCGTCGCCCGCTGCGAACACTCCCCCACCGGCAACAATCCGGTCTCAGACGGCGAACTCGTCCGACGCGTGCGGAAGCGGGAAGGTCGAGACCGCCGCGATGAGTCCGTCGACCGTCTGTTCCCGCGCGACGGCGGTGACGCCGAGACCGGCGCGACGGGCATCCTTCGCGGTGCGCGGACCGATCGCGGCGACGACCGTGCTGTCCGGAATGGCGGGAAACTGCAGACGGACCTGCTCGGCGACGGACCCGCTCGTCACGAGGATCGCGTTGATGCGACCGGTGGCGACATCGTGCGCGATGCGCTCGGTCACGGGCACCCCGACCGTCCGGTAGGCGACGACGCTGCGCACGTCGTGCCCGGCGTGCGAGAGTTCGCGCGTCAACACGGGCTTCGCAACCTCGCTGCGAAGAGTGAGGATGCGGCGCGGTTCCGGCTCGAGTGCGATCATCTGCGCGGCCATACCGGCCGCCGAGTTGTCCTCGTCAGGTACGAGGTCCACGCGGTATCCGACGGCCGACAGCGCCGTAGCGGTCGTCTCACCGACGGCGGCGACACGGGTCGAGGCCGGAATCACCGCGCGATAGGCGTACAACACATCCACCGTGGTCGCGCTCGTGAGCGTGACCCAGTCGAACGCACCGGCGGCGAGATCTGCCAGCGCCGTCTCGAGAGTTTCCTGGTCGGTCGACGGAGCGAAGTTGATGAGCGGCGCGATGACCGGAGTAGCCCCCTGGCCGCGGAGCGTCGCCGCGACCGAGTCGCCCCACGGACCGCCGCGAGGCACGAGGACGCGCCAGCCCTTGAGGGGCTTGACGGCCGCTGCGGCCCGCGCGTCAGAATTCATGCTCGACTCTCGTGGTGCTCAGGTCGGAACACACGCAGCCGCGCGTCCCGACCGTGTCGGGTCCCAGATGCTGCGCATCGGGTCGGCAAAGCCGGCAGAGTGCGCACCGTTGCCACTGCCTCGCACAAGAGCATACCCGCGCGGCGCCGGCCACGCGCCTGTGATCGGGTCAGCGGGTGTAGAGACGTACGATGCCCCAGACGATGAAGCCGACAGCGGCGGCGACACCGGCGACGGCGGCGGTTGCCGCCGTCGGATTCTGATTCGTGAAACGGCGCGCCTCGGCCACCCGGCGATCGGCAACGACGGAAAGCCGCTTGGGCACGTTGGCCTTCACTTCGATCGCGGCAAGCGTGGCTTTCAGCTCGGCGCGTGCGAGTTCGACGGGGTCGGTGATCCCCAACGCGACCGCGGTCCTCGGGATGGACAGCTCAGAACTCATCGGCCACTTCCTTCACAATGCGTGCGTCGACCTTCAATGCCTGCGCGGGATTCTGCGAGCGGGACAGCTTCTTGATCCGCATCAGACCCATCAGCGCGAACACCGTGGCGCCGAGCAGCCCGACGATCAGGACGATCAGGCTGGCGAGCCAGGCCGGCATCCACGACGACAGCCCGATGATGGCGAACGCCGCCAGTGCGGGCAACGACCAGAACAGGAAGAACAGGGCGACGAGGAACCATACGCCCCCCATCCCGACGTCCTTGCCGGTGTTCTTCACCCACGCCTTCGCCGAGTCGACCTCGGCGACCACGAGATTGCGCACCAGCTCGGGCACCTCGCCGATCAGAGTCAACAGGCTCTGATCCGCGCGATCGCGGAAGCCGCGGGGACTGGCCATCAGCGGTCCGCGGACTTCTTGAGATCGCTGACCGCCTTGTCGGCCGCCTTCTTGACCTCGTCGGCGGTGACCTCGGCACCCCGGGCGACGTCATCGGCCGAGGCCTTCCCCGCCTTGAGTGCGCTGTCGAGCTTCTGCCCGGGTGTGCCGGAGCGCGTGGCGGCTTTGGTCACCTTCACGGCGCCATCCCACACGGCGCTCGGCAGTGCCAGAGCGGCCGTCTTGCCGAGATCCTTCGCCTTGGACACCTGCTTCTGCACGGGATCGGTGTTCCAGACCTTCAGGAATTCGGCCTTGATCTGGTCGTAGCGCTCACGTCCGGCGCGCGACCCGAGCACGTAGCCCGCGGCGAGCCCGACGACGATACCGATTTTGCCCCTCATGGGGTCTCCTCACGCTGGTGGCGGTGTGGTGATGGGTCTTTAGCGTAACGCTGCATGCCGATTCGGGCATCCTCTTGCGCCGGGCCCCGTTACGGGGTATCGAGGGCCGGTTCCTGACCCCAGAGCAGGCCGTGTCGCACTCGCTCGGCGGTGCGCACGGCATCGCCGATCTCGTCGGCCACGTCCCCTCCGGCGACCCACCCGCCGACAATGTACAGACCCTCGTGCGCGTGGAGCATTGCCCGTGTCGCCTCACGTCGCGCGGGGTCGGCGACCCGGCGACCCGTGCCTGCGGCGACCCGACGTGACCGGGCGACACCCCTGATGCGGCTCGACGTGGGCGAGGCGCCGACGAGGTCGGTGACGGATGCCGCAGCCACCGCGGCAATCGCCGCGTCGTCGCGGTCGGAGGCAGCGAGCACGACCCGAACCACCCGGCGCGCCGGCCCCGCCTGGGGTGAGCGGGCGGTCACGTCGGTCGCCGAGTACACCTCGGAGCCGCGGGGGAACACCAGGACATCCGACCCTCCCTGGGCGGCATCCGTCGCGTCGACCACGAGGGTGACGACGTCGACCTCGTCGACGGCGGTGAACGCACGCGTCTCACCCACCACGGGCTCGAGCAATCGACCGGCGTCTGCGGCATCGGTCGCGATGATGACGGCATCCGCGTGGATGTCGGCGTCATCCATCGCGACGCGCCATCCCTCATCCCGCGCGGTGATCCCCGTCACCTCCTGGCCGGTGCGAACCTCGACGCCGAGGTCTCGCAGATGGGTGTCGAGCGCCGCGAGGAGCGGACCGAAGCCGGCGGGAAGCGCCCGCCGCGCGGGCTCGGGGCTCGCCTGAAGCTGCGCGACGGCACCCGTCAGTGACCCCGTCCGGGTGAGCGCCGTGCTGATGCCCGGGAGGACGGCATCCGCATCGAGATCATCCGGCGCGGTCTCCCAGCGCGCAGCGGTGAGCGGCGCGACGAGGCGATCGGCCACGCGGTCTCCCAGGCGTCCGCGCACGAGCGCACCGAGGCTCGACTCGCGGCCGATCGTCAACGGCGGGCGAAGACGGTCGAGATAGGCCCGCCACGTGCCGGACCATCCGATGACGCGTCGCACCTCCGGCGCCCAGGGGTTCACCGGGATCCCGAGCTGCCCGTCCCCGGGCAGCGGTCCACCGCCGGCGAGCGCGTTCCGGTCGCCGGGGACCAGGACGGTGGCGTCGCACCCGAGGAGGTGCAACACGGCATCGACATCAGGGTCACCCAGGGAGAGGTCGGCGTGGGCGCCGTCGAGGGTGAGTCCATCGATCTCGACCGGAGCCAGCGACCCACCCGGGCGGTCCGCGGCATCCACCACGGTGACGGTCAGACCCACTCGTGCACACTCCCACGCCGCGACGAGACCCGCGACGCCCGCACCGATCACGACGACGCGGCGCTCGCGCACGTGCGCGACAAAACTCTCAGAACCGGGCATCCCGCCATCTTCCCATCCACCATCCGGAAGACGGGTGAGAGGAGCACCGATTACGCTGTCGCCATGGGCGCAGACGAGCTGAGCTTTCGGACGACGATCGGTGTCGAGGTCAAAGGCGCCGTGTGGAGCTGCGTGGAGATCCCCGGATCGGCGGAGTTCTTCGGCACGGGAAAGACGGTCAGAGTCGACGCCGCGGTCGACGATGTCCGGCTGGAGAACGTCGGCGCTATGGTGACCGGAACCGGAGGGCACATGGTGTCTCTCAGCGCCAAGGTCCGCGCCGCGCTCGGAAAAGACATCGGCGACACCGTCGAGGTGACCGTCACGAAGCGGTAGTCGCGCGGTTGCCGCTCATCGGCCTGGTGATCCTCCTGCGAGACTGAGTGCATGAGCCTGCACATCACCGGCGATGCTGCCGCCGACGCCCTGTTGACCGAGAACCCCCTGGCGCTCCTTGTGGGCATGCTGCTGGACCAGCAGATCGCGATGGAGACGGCGTTCAGCGGACCGCTGAAGATCCAGGAACGCACCGGAGCGATGGATGCCGCGACCCTCGCCGGCGCCGATCCGGACGCGTTCGTCGAGGTGTTCCGGCAGACTCCGGCCGTGCACCGGTACCCGGGATCGATGGCCGGGCGCGTGCAGGCACTCTGCCAAGCGCTTCTGGATGATTGGGATGGCGACGCCGCAGCCCTCTGGACCCGCGGCTCACCCGACGGGGCGGCGGTCCTGAAGCGGCTGAAGGCCCTGCCCGGGTTCGGTGAGCAGAAGGCGAAGATCTTCCTCGCCCTGCTGGGCAAGCAGTACGGGTTCACCGGCGATGGGTGGCGCGCGGCGGCGGGCGCGTACGGCGACGAAGGCTCGTACCGCTCGGTCGCCGACATCGTCTCGCCCGAGTCGCTCACGCTCGTGCGCGAGTACAAGCGCGCGGCGAAGGCCGCCGCGAAGGGCGCCTGAGATGCAGCCCACGGGTGGCTCGGTCGCCGCGTTCGTCGCTCAGGTCACTCCGGCGACGCGCGGACGCGATGCCGACACGCTCATCGCGCTGATGCGCGAGATCACCGGTCGAGAACCGGAGTTGTGGGGCACCGTCATCGGCTTCGGCAGCTGTCACTACCGGTATCCGACCGGCAACGAAGGCGACATGCCGCTCCTCGCCTTCGCGCCACGGAAGGCTGCCTCCACGATCTACCTCGACGACGCGGGTGCGCACACGGCAGCCCTCGCCGAGCTCGGCCCGCACACGACGAGCGTCGCCTGCCTGTATGTGAAGGATCTGACCCTGGTCGACCTCGAGGTGCTGCGCGGCATCCTGACCGCGTCGTACACGGCGACGACCTCCGGCGACAACGAGGACGCGACGATCACCGTCACCGGCTGACTCAGCGGCTCCTCCCCCGGACCATGTCCCACTTATGGCCGCTTTCGGCGCTCTGAACCAGCCACATTTGGGACAAACCCCACTGCAAGTGGGACATCCCCAGGGTTCCCCAGCACCCCGGGGACCATGTCCCACTTATGGCTGCTTTCGGCGCTCTGAACCAGCCACATTTGGGACAAACCCCACCGGAAGTGGGACATCCCCAGGGTTCCCCAGCACCCCGGGGACCATGTCCCACTTATGGCTGCTTTCGGCGCTCTGAACCAGCCACATTTGGGACAAACCCCGCCGCAAGTGGGACATCCCCTGGCCAGAGTGGGACAAGGGTGAAGGGGATGGCGGATGCCGGGGTCAGGCGCCGCGGAGGCGCTCGGACAGATACGCGACAAGAGCCTCGAGCGGCACGCGCTCTTGGGCCATCGTGTCGCGGTCGCGGACGGTCACCGCGTTGTCGTCGAGCGAGTCGAAGTCGATCGTGACGCACAGCGGCGTGCCGATCTCGTCCTGGCGGCGGTAGCGACGGCCGATCGCGCCGGCGTCGTCGAAGTCGACGTTCCAGCCCTGCGCGCGCAGCGTGTCGGCAACCTCGCGCGCGAGCGGCGAGAGGCGTTCGTTGCGGCTGAGCGGCAGCACCGCGACCTTGACCGGCGCGAGGCGCGGGTCAAGCCCGAGCACGGTGCGGGTGTCGGTGCCGCCCTTGGAGTTCGGCACCTCTTCTTCGCGGTAGCTGTCGACGAGGAAGGCCATCATCGAGCGGGTGAGACCGAACGACGGCTCGATCACGAACGGAGTGTACTTCTCGCCCGTCGCCTGGTCGAAGTAGGTGAGCGACTGACCGGATGCCTCGGTGTGGCTCGTGAGGTCGTAGTCGGTGCGGTTGGCGACACCCATGAGCTCGCCCCACTCCTTGCCGGTGAAGCCGAAGCGGTACTCGACATCGATCGTCCCGGCGGAGTAGTGCGCGCGGTCGTCTTCGGGAACGTCGAACTGACGCATGTTCTCGGGGTCGATTCCGAGGTCGATGAACCAGTCCCAGCAGGCCGCGACCCAGTGCTCGAACCACTCCTGCGCGTCGGCGGGCGGGACGAAGAACTCAATCTCCATCTGCTCGAACTCGCGGGTGCGGAAGATGAAGTTACCGGGCGTGATCTCGTTGCGGAATGCCTTGCCGACCTGGCCGATGCCGAACGGGGGCTTCTTCCGCGACGAGGTGTGAACGTTCGAGAAGTTCACGAAAATGCCCTGCGCCGTTTCGGGGCGCAGAAAGTGCAGGCCGCTTTCGTCGTCCACGACACCGAGGTACGACTTGACGAGACCGGAGAAGGCCTTCGGCTCGGTGTACTGACCCTTCGTGCCACAGTTCGGGCACGGCACGTCCGCCAGCCCGTTCTCGGCCGTACGCCCCTTGCGTGCCTCGAAGTCCTCGATGAGGTTGTCGGCGCGGAAGCGCTTGTGACACTGCAGGCATTCCACGAGCGGGTCGGTGAAGGTCGCGACGTGTCCGGATGCCTCCCACACGCGCTTGGGCAGGATCACCGACGAGTCGAGACCCACCATGTCGCCACGCCCGCGGACGAAGGTCTGCCACCACTGCCGACGGATGTTCTCCTTCAGCTCCGTCCCCAGGGGGCCGTAGTCCCACGCGGAGCGGGAGCCGCCGTAGATCTCACCGGCCTGGAACACGAACCCGCGGTGACGGGCGAGGGCGATGACTTTGTCGAGGCGGGACTGCTCGGCCACAGGTGGCTCCAAATGGTCGTGTGCGGGAGTGCGAGAAATCGCGGATGCCGCGAAGAAGGCGGCATCCGTCGATTCTACCGGCGGCTCATCGGAGGAACGTGATGCTCATCGGGTAGGTGTACCACTCGCCCGCGTTGGCTTTCACCGCCGCGATGATCGAGAACACGATGCGCAGCACGTAGACGGCTGCCAGGATCACGAAACCGATGAGGACAATGGTGAGGATCCACCCGACGATCTCGGCGATCACCAGCGTGAGCTGGAAGTTCAGCGCGGTCGCGGTGTGCGCGCGGACGAACGGCCCGCGATCCTTCATCACGATGTAGCCGATGAGGGCGGGGAGGAAGCCGAAGAAGATGCCGCCGACGTGGACGAGGGTCGCCCACATCTTTTCGTCGGACGGGTTCAGCGGCTGCGGCGCGGCGGGATACGGGGGCGGGGGCATGGTCATGACTCGAGCCTAGAGCGGCCGCATCCCGGACGGAATCGGGTTAGCCCGACGCCTCTGCGCGCCACCGGGTACGGTCGAAGGACATAGTCGCAACACAGAAAGTCGAGTGCTCGTGGACAATCTCTTCGCCGCCGGAAGCACGCTCGTGATCATCGGGATCGCCGCCGTCGCCGCCATCATCCTGCTGGTCTTCATCCTGATCATGGTGCGCGCCTGGTACAAGGTGGCCAAGGCCGACCAGGCGCTCGTCGTCGTCGGTCGCAATCAGCGGAATGCCGCCGGAGATTCGTCGCGAATCTCGGTGATCACCGGTGGCGGCGCCCTGGTGAATCCGCTGACGCAGCGTGCCGAGATGATTTCGCTCCGCGCACGCCAGATCAAGATCGAGCCGACGGCGCAATCATCGACGGGTGTCACGGTGAACGTCAGCGGAGTCGCGCTGGTGAAGATCGGGTCGGATCCCGAGCTGGTGCGTCGCGCCGCCGAGCGCTTCCTGTCGCAGGACAGCGCGATCGAGCAGTTCACGACCGAACAGCTCGAAGGCGCGCTGCGTGGGGTCGTGGCGACGCTGACCGTCGAACAGCTCATGAACGACCGGCAGAAGCTGTCAGACCAGATCGCCGACGGGATCAAGAGCGACCTGCTCTCCCAGGGGCTCATCCTCGACTCGTTCCAGATCCAGGGCGTCACCGACAAGAACGGGTACATCGACGCGCTCGGCGCGACCGAGGTCGAACGCGTGCGTCGCGAGGCGGACGTCGCCCGAATCAATGCCGCCCGCGAAGTGCGCGCCCGCCAGATCGCGACCGACGAGGCGAACCTCATCGAGCAGACCGCGTTCGACAAGAACTCCGCGGACGCCGCTGCCCAGGTCGGGCGCGCCCGCGCCGAGGCCGACCAGGCCGAAGCACTCGCCCGCGCCGAGCGCGAACAGGCGGTCCTCCTGCAGGGTGCCGAGAACAAGCAGGCCCAGCTCGATGCCGACATCAACAAGGTCGCCGATGCTGATCTCTACCAGCGCCAGCGCGGTGCCGACGCCGAGGCGTACGCGCAGGTCAAGGCGGCCGAAGCGCGCGCCCAGATCGCGGCACAAGAGGCCGAAGCCACACGGCTGCGCGCGCAGGCCGAGGCCGACGCCGTGCGTCTGGTCGGGCAAGCGCGAGCCGAAGCGATCTCGGCCGAAGCCGAGGCCCTCTCGAAGAACCAGGAGGCTCTGCTCGCTCAGCGCGCGCTCGAGACCCTTGTCCCGATGATGACCGAGTTCGCGCGCGGTTTCGACAAGGTCGGCTCGATCACGGTGCTCGGTGGCGAGGGCGCGTCTTCGCACATGGCCACCGAGTCGGCGGCAAGCATGCGTGCCACGTTCGACGCGGTCCAGGCGACCACCGGCATCGACCTGCGCGCCGTGATCCAGGGGCAGGCGACCGGTCGCGGGATGGCGCAGGGGCTCGCCCAGGAGTCCGACCGCGCGAAGACCCGCGCGACGGCGCCCGCCGGCCCGGATGCGGGCCTCGCCGAGGCCACCGCGATCGGCGCGCAGGTCGCCGCCGGCTCGCAACCCGACGCCTGACCGGCTGCTGGCCAGCGGGCTTTTCTCAGCAGCTGACCTGAACAGCTCCTGCAGCGCCGCGCGGACCGGCACAACGCGGCACGGAAGAACGCGCCGTCCGGCCTGCTGGAGCAGCCTCCTGCAGGAGTTGTTCAGGTCCACCGCGGCGTCCCGCCCTGGGGCGAACACCCACGCCGTACACCAGAAATGAACCCGGCCAGATACGTGGTGCGGCGGCTTCTGCCGTACGGAGTTGTCCGGGCTTACCCCGCACAGCTCTGACCCGCCTTCCCCCATCGCTAGCCTCGGACTCGCTCGGCGAATCGCGCCAGGTGGTCACGGCCGGAGGAGTACGCCATGGGGACGCTGACAGAACGATCGCTCCGGTCCTACATCGATAACGCGAAAGAGTCAGGAGAACTCGACGATCTGCGCCCGATCGGCCTGGAAGAGATCCGCTATGCGATGCGTCTCGGCCTCATCGTCAACCAGTTCGACGAGACGGGTGAGCCCGTCGGTATCCGCAGCGACGAGCTGTACTCCGGAGCGTTCCTGGAGCGTGCGCTGCCCACAGCCCGGCTCGACGCGAGTCTCTTGCGCGAGGCGCTGAGCACGATCGACGACGTCGATGCTCGTGGGCTTCGCTTGCACCGCGTGATCATCGACGGCCCGATAGACCTCAACTGGCTCACGGCTCCGTTCGCCATCGGCTTCGAGGGGTGCGTGCTGTCGGGTATTTCGATGGACCGCTTTTCTGCCCGACTTCTCAGTTTCGACAGTTGCCTCTTCATCGGCCCTCGCTCCGCCGTGGACGCAAGCGGCACCCACATCGAAGCAGACGTGCGGTTCTTCGGATGCGAAGGTTTGCAGCAGTTGTTTCTCGTGGACTCCCAGATCGGGAGCCTCGAGTTGCGGCCGGATTCGTTCCCCCGCGATGAGACGCTCCGCATGCGGGTCGTCCTCTCCGGAACACGCATCGAAACGCTCAGCATCGACGGCTCCGAGGGCGTGGAGTCGGTCGCGGCCATCGGCTCACCGAACCGCATCGAAATCGGCAGACTCATCCTGCACCTCCCCGAACGGCCCGCCGAAGACGCCCGTGCACACGAGTGGATCAGTGCATGGCTGCGCCGTGGCGCAGCAGGGTCTCACGCGCCACAAGTGTGGGAGCAGTTCGCTCGTGCGCTTGACGAGAGCGCTGATGCCGGTGAGGCCACCGAACTTCGCATCGAAGCGGAACGCGATCGTTCGCAGACGCGGCCGTGGTTTCGCCGGGCACTCGACTCCGTGCTGGATGTAACCACCGGCTTTTTCTACAAGAACACCCGCGCGCTGTGGTGGCTCCTCGGCTGCTGGATCGCCATCACCGCCGTGACGATTGCGGCCTTCGACGACGTCTATGCCTTGAATGCCGCCGCCGGCGCGCCCAACGCGGACCCAGGGTTCCGCGTCGCCTGGTCTCTCGTCTTCGCTGCGAACACAGCGATCATCCCTCTCGACCTCGGGTTCGCCGCGCTGTGGCCCAGCAGCGTCGGCCTCGTCGCAGCCTTCGGATTGCTCAAATTGCTGTCGATCATCCTCTTCGGACTCTTCATCGCGGGTGCGACCGGCCTGGTCAACCGGGGAAGATAGCTCGCTACCGCCGCAGTTCGACCCGCTCGACCGTGAAGGCATCGAGGGCCGCACGGTCGATCTCCACGCCGATCCCCGGTCCGGTCGGCACGCGCACGTGTCCGCCCTCGAGCACGGCCGGCTCGGTCACGATGTCGCGCGCGTAGAACCGATCCGACGCTGACACGTCGCCGGGGAGAGTGAAGCCCGGCAGCGCGGCGAGCGCCGCGTTCGCCGCGCGCCCGATCCCGGTCTCCAGCATCCCGCCGCACCACACCGGGATTCCCGCATCCCGGCACAGATCGTGGATCGCGACGGCCTCGAGGTAGCCGCCGATGCGCCCGGCCTTGATGTTGATGATGGATGCCGCGCCGAGCGCGAGCGCGTCGGCCGCGGCCTTGCGGGACGTGATCGATTCGTCGAGGCAGACGGGGGTATGCAAGCGCCGGGCGAGGGTGGCGTGGTCGACGAGGTCGTCTTCCTGCAGGGGCTGTTCGATCAGCAGGAGGTCGAAGCGGTCGAGCTCGGCGAGGGCGTCCGCGTCGGCGAGTGTGAACGCGGAGTTCGCATCGACCTGGAGCGGAATCGCCCCGAAGGCGTCTCTGACCGCGGCAGTGTCGAGGATGTCGCGACCGGGTTTGATCTTGATCTTGATGCGGACGTAGCCCTGATCGAGATAACCGCCGACGGTCTCGACGAGAGCGGCGGGATCAGCCTGGATGCCGACACTCACCCCGCTCGGCACACGATCGACCGTGGCGCCCAAGTATTCGCCGAGCGGGCGCCCCTCGGCCCGGAGCGCGGCGTCGAGGATCGCGAGTTCGAGGCCCGCCTTGACCATCCGGTGCCCGACGAAGGGCGCCAGCACCCCGGCGACCTTCTCGGGAGCGAGGGTACCGGCATCCAACAGCGCGGGAATCAGGAAGCGCGCGGCGACATCCCACGCGCCCTGCGTGTACTCGCTCGAGTACAGCGGCGCCTGCTGGGTGACGATCTCACCCCACCCCTCGCCATCGGAGGTCAGCGCGCGCACGACGATGACCTCGCGGACGGTCTCGGTCCCGAACGACGTCGTGAACGGAGCGACGAGCGGAAGGTGCAGAACACGAAGCTCGACACCCTCGAGTGTGACGGATGCGGCGGCGCGGGCGATCGGCATGCGCCCAGGCTAGTGCGGCGGCCGGGCCCCGAGCGCGAGCAGAGGGGATGTGCGCTCGGGAGGATGAATCCCGCGAATTCACCCTCACCTGCGCACATCCCCTCTCGCAATGCTCAGTTCACCGAGCGGGCGGATGCCGGGCCCCGAGCGCGAGCAGTGCTCAGTCGTCGACGACGGTGACCCGCACCTCGATGTTGCCGCGCGTCGCGTTGGAGTACGGGCACACCTGGTGGGCGGCATCGGCGAGCGCCTGCGCGACGTCATGATCGACGTCGGGGATGTTGACCTCGAGCTCGACGGCCAACTGGAACCCGCCCTCTCCGTTCGAGCCGATGCCGACGCGTGACCCGACGCTCGACCCCTCGATCGCGACCTTCTGCGCACGCGCGACGGACTGCAGCGCGCTGTGGAAGCAGGCCGCGTAGCCGGCGGCGAACAGGAGCTCGGGGTTCGGAGCGCCACCGGCGCCGCCCATCTCCTTCGGGACGCGCACGTCGAAGTCCAGGATGCCGTCGCTCGTGCGGACGTGTCCGTTGCGGCCGCCGCCGGTCGCGAGCGCCTCTGCGGTGTAGAGAGTGTCCATGGTGTGTCCTTTCGTGGAGGTCTTATGCGGCCGCGCGGTGGGTGGCCGCGAGCTCACGCATGCTGTCGGTGATCGCGCCCAGTTGGCGCAAGAGCTCGGGAAGGTCGCCCCCACCGCCGAGGAAGGCCGGGACCAGACAGCCGACGGCATCCATCACCGCGGCGTGGACCGTGCGCCCCTCGTCCGTGAGCCGCACGCGCACGACGCGCTCGTCGTCCGTGTCACGGCGTCGCGCGACGAGCCCTCGGTCGTCGAGTCGACGCAGCAGAGGCGAGAGCGTGCCCGAATCGAGGCTCATCTCGTCGCCGAGTTCGGAGACAGTGCGCTCCCCCGTCGCGAGCACGACCATCGCGAGGTACTGCGGATAGGTGAGCCTCCAGGGCTTCAGAACCTCGCGGTAGGCCTGCGTCGTCGCGTGGGATGCCGTGTACATCGCGAAGCAGACGAAGTCGTCGAGAGCGGTGGCCATACCAAAAGCATTGCACACAATTCAATTGTGCACAATGAGGCTACGGCAGCTCGGCGTAGGCCCGCACCGGGAACGTGCCGAACCCCTCGATCGCGGGCGGCGCCGCCGTGAACCGCGCGCCCGACGCGGGCACGTCCTCCAGCCGGGTGAGGTGCTCGACGACATGGATGCCGGCATCCAACAACAGCGTGTGCGCCGGACGCTCGCCGCCGGACTCGGTGTCGTCGATGTTGACCGAGTCGATGCCGACGAGCCTGGCCCCCGCCGCGATGAGGGCGCGAGCACCGTCCTCACTCAGGAACGGGGCCCCGGCGCCGTACTCCGGGGTGCCGAAGAATCGATCCCACCCGGTGTGCAGCAGGACGGCCGCGCCACCGAGGTCGCGACCGGCGAAGGTGTCGGCGCCGATCCCCCGGGTGCCCGCGTCCTGCAGGTGGAAGACTTCGGCGCGAAGGCCCACCAGGCTCGCGAGGTCGAGGCCCGCCAGGTCGGGACCCTCCGCGTAGCGATGGAACGGAGAGTCGAGATACGTGCCGGTGTTGCCGATCATCGTGATGATGTCCATCGCGAACTCGGTCCCGGGTGCATAGTTCGCGCGGGACGCCTCACGCGTGAGGTGCGAAGTGATCACCGGCGCGGGAAGCCCCGGGTACGTGACGAGTCCGGCGCGGATGGGGTGGCTGAGATCGACGATCGACATAGCCGCCAGCGTAGGGTTTCGCGCTGGCGGCCTACACACGCGGGCGCGAGGTTGGCAGAAATAACCGGCCAGTCGGCTCACATCCGACGGGCGAAGAGGTATCCGCGCTCGTCATCGAATCCGGTGACCACGAACCCGTCCGAGAGCAGCCCGCCGAAGGCATCGCGCACGCGGTAGCGCCACTCCAGCGCTTCGGTCGGATCGGCGCGGCGGAGGGTCTCGATGTCGTGCGGCACGGGGACCGACGTGACGACGTCCTCTTCACGCGGGGCGGATGCCGGTGCCGCCAGCGCCCACGACGCCATCAATCTGTCTGACTCATCGCCGCGGTTCACACCGTCGTCCATCGCGCCGTAGTGGTCGATCAGGTACTCGGTGATGTGCACGCCGAGCACCCGCACGTTGAAGTGCGCGTTGCGCGCGACGAGCGGGTCGAAGGTCCACGTGATGTGCCCCACGCCCTGCGCGAGCGCCCACACGCGCTGGTGATTCTTGAGCAATCGCCCGAGACTGCGGCCGCGATAGTCGGGCAGGATGCCGGTGATGTGCGAGTGCATCGATCGCTCCGCGGGCGCTGCGAACCAGGCTGCGGAGGCGCCGATCATCCGGTCGCCGTCGAAGAGGCCGACGGCATAGTTGCCCGAATGTGCGAGTGCGCGCAGCAGATTGGGCGGCATGCCGGTGCGATCGCCGCCCCAGACCTCGCTCAGCACCTCGCTCGCCGTGAAGATCTGCTCGACGGATTCCAGCGCGCGGATGTCGATGCCCGCGGGCTGATCGTCTGCCATGCCCCCAGGTTAGGCGCTGCGGCCGATCACGCGCATGCCGCACCGCAACGTCGCCGAGTGCGCTGGTTCGCGCCGAGCGCGCCGGTCGCCCGCCGTGCGGGAGGGGCGCAGTCGCGAGAAACCAGCGCACTCGGCGAAGGGAGCGACGGCCCCGGCCCCGGCGAGCGTGGATAGCCTCGATGAGTGAACACACGGGATGACGACGCGCGCCGCCGCAGGACCCGGATGCCGAGCCAAGGTGCGATCGTGGCCGTTCTCGCGACCGCCGGACTCTGCTCGTCGTTCATGTTCACGCTCATGGTGCCGATTCAGTCGAAGCTCCCGGAGCTCCTCGACGCCAGCCGCGAGGACACGGCGTGGGTCGTGACCTCCACGCTGCTCGCGGCGGCCGTCATCACGCCGATCGCGGGGCGGCTCGGCGACATGTACGGCAAGCGGCGCGTCGTCCTGGCCCTCGTCGCGGTGATGATCCTCGGTTCGGTGATCGCGGCACTCTCCCCCGGGATCATCGCGATCATCGTCGGCCGCACTCTCCAGGGCGCGATCGTCGGTGTCGTCCCGCTCGGCATCTCGATCATGCGGGACGTCCTGCACGCCGACCGCGTCGATGCGGCGATCGCGTTCATGAGCGCGACGCTCGGGGTGGGCGGCGCGCTCGGGCTCCCGATCAGTGCGCTCGTGACCGAGCGCAGCGACTGGCACCTCCTGTTCTGGATGGCCGCCGGGCTCGGCATCGTCGTCCTCGTCCTCGTGCTGTGGATCGTGCCGGTCAGCGTCCTCCGCACGGCGGGGCGGTTCGACTTCGTGGGCGCCGCCGGGCTCGCGGTCGGCCTCATCGGCATCCTTCTCGCGATCTCGCGCGGCAACGAATGGGGCTGGGATTCACCGCCGGTCCTGGCCTTCGGGCTCGGCGGGCTCGGCATCCTGCTGCTCTGGGGCTGGTTCGAATTGCGCATCGACGAGCCGCTTCTCGACTTGCGCGTCGCCGCACGACCCGCCGTGCTCCTCACCAATATCGCGTCGGTCGCGATGGGGTTCGCGCTCTTCGCGTCGAACGTCGTCTACCCGCAGATGCTCGAACTGCCGGTGGAGACGGGTGGATTCGGGCTGTCGCTGCTCGCCGCGAGCCTGGTCGTCATGCCGTCGGGCCTCGTGATGATGGCGCTCTCCCCCCTCTCTGGCCGCATCGCGCAGCGCACCGGGCCCAAGCTCCTCCTCCTTCTGGGAGCGCTGTCCCTCATCGCCGCGTACGGCTTCACGCTCGCGTTCTCGACCGAGGTATGGCACCTCCTCGTCGCGAACATCCTCATCGGTGCGGGCATCGGATTCGGCTACGCCTCCATGCCCATGCTCATCATGCGCTCCGTGCCGCAGAGCGAGACCGGCGCCTCAAACGGCCTGAACGCGCTGTTCCGCTCGCTCGGAACGAGCACAGCGGCGGCGGTCATCGGGGCGGTGCTGGCGACCTCCTCGACAGAGTTCGACGGCGTGCCGGTGCCGACGAGCGCCGGATTCACGCTGTCGCTGATCCTCGGTGGCGCCGCCGCGATCATCGCGCTCGTCGTGGCCGTGTTCATCCCCACCCGCGGTGGGTACACCGATGCTCATCCCGCCCTCCCCGCGCGCTAGCCAGTAGCGTCGTCGCATGAGTACGACGACCTCCGACGCCGCCGGACCCCGCGACCGCAACGATCACGACACGCGCTTCTTCGGCCAACCGTGGGCGCTCGCGCACATCTTCGGCGTCGAGATGTGGGAGCGCTTCAGCTTCTACGGCATGCAGGGCATCCTGCTCATCTACATGTACTACTCCGTCGCCCGCGGAGGCCTCGGGATCGACGAGGCGTGGCGACCGGCATCGTCGGCGCGTACGGCGGCGCCGTGTACCTCTCGACGATCTTGGGCGCCTGGATCGCCGACCGGGTCCTCGGCTCCCAGCGTGTTCCTCTCGGTCGCGCTCGGCACGGCCATCGCCGGGTCCCTCGCGAAGCTGTACGACCCGGCCGACCAGGTGCCCTACTTCTCCACGATCGGCGCGGTCGCGATCGCGATGGGCATCGCGCTGCTGCTGGCGGTCAAGCCGGTCCTGGCTCTCATGCGCGGCGTGCGCTGAGCATCTCGTAGGCCACATCGGCCCACGCGTCAACCCCATCGGCATCCCGTGACCGGGCACGTAACGTGAAGTCCAGATGGTCGGTGTCCACGCTGACCGGAACGAAAGGGGTTCCCCATGGGATTCGACGACAAGATCAAGAACACGGCGGAAGACCTCGGCGGCAAGGCCAAGGAAGCGGCTGGCAAGGTCTCGGGTAACGAGCGCCTCGAAGCCGAGGGTCAGACCGACCAGGCCAAGGCCGACCTGAAGAAGGCCGGCGAGAACGTCAAGGACGCGTTCAAGTAAGCCCCCGCTGCGATGCCCCCGCCGACTCGGCGGGGGCATCGTGCTGTCGCGACGCGGACGAGCCGACGAGCAGCATCCACACGTGGCTTCACCGCGCGCGCGAATAGGGGACGGCGGCGCGACACGGCAGAATCGAGTCATGTCTCCGGTCCACACGCCGCACCTTCTTCCCGCCCACGCCTGTCTCATCGTGCAAGGCAAGGACACCCCCGGGATCGTCGCGGCCGTGTCGGCGATGATCACGCGCATCGGCGGCAACATCGTCGCTTTCGATCAGTACTCCGACGATGCCCGCGGCGGTGCCTACTTCCAGCGGGTCGTGTTCCACCGCCCGAATTTCGCCGCAGACCGGCCGCAGATCGAGCAAGAAGTGGCTCGGACGCTCGCCGATTTCGAACTCGCGTGGGAGCTCACCGACCAGTCGGTCCCGAAGCGCATGGCGATCCTCGCGAGCAAACAGGACCACTGCCTCCTCGACCTGCTCTGGCGCCACCGCCGCGGCGACCTGCCCGTCACGATCCCGATGGTCGTCTCCAATCACACGACGACTGCGGAGGATGTCCGTAGTTTCGGCGTGCCGTTCTTCCACGTGCCCTCGGTGACCGGGCCCGATAAGGCGGCATCCGAAGCCGAGATCCTGAAGCTGCTCGTGGGGAACGTCGACTTCGTCGTCCTGGCCCGCTACATGCAAATCCTGTCCGGCGACTTCCTGTCCCAGCTGGGCGTGCCGGTCATCAACATCCACCACTCATTCCTGCCCGCCTTCATCGGCGCGGAGCCGTACAAGAAGGCCAAGGAGCGTGGCGTCAAGCTCATCGGCGCGACGTCCCACTACGTGACCGACGACCTCGACGAGGGACCGATCATCGAGCAGGACACCGTCCGCGTCACGCACGCCGAATCGGCGACGGAGCTCGCCCGCCGCGGCGCAGATGTGGAACGCCAGGTTCTGTCGCGCGCCGTCCTGTGGCACGCGCAAGACCGCGTGCTCCGCGACGGCAACCACACGATCGTGTTTTGACCCCATGTCCCACTTTCGGTTGTTTCTGAGCGTCAGAAGCAACCAGAAGTGGGACATGCTGTGCCGCAAGTGGGACACAAGGTGCGCACAGTGGGACGCGGGTTAGTACACGTACTCCATGAGGTCGAGGCCCAGCGTGTGGAACGCCTCGTTCGCCCGCAGGCGGTGTGCGATCGACAGATCGTCGAAGCACACGATCAGCGCGTAGGAGAGGCCGCCGCGCGGTCCGGCGATCACGCCCGCCTCCGCACGGATGCCGTCGGCGCGCCCGGTCTTGTTCACGAACAGCAGGCCGTGTCGATCGTCTTCATGGGCGAACGGATCCATCGCCGTCGCCGATCCGACGAGAGCGAGGTCCTGCGTGAGGTTCAGCCACTCACCGACCTGCGCACTGACGGCCGGGGAGACGACCTGCGCGTTGACGATCGCGGCGAACAGCGCCGCGAGCTCGCCGGCCGACGCCAGCGCGACCTGCGGGGCGTCATCGGGTCCGCGCACGTCACGGAATCGGTCGAGCAGGGCGGTCTTGGTCAGACCGATCGACTCGACGCGGGCGCGCACGGCATCCAGGCCCACGCGGGCAAGCAGCGCGTTGGCGGCCGAGGCGTCCGAGGCGGCCGCCGTGAGGACGGCAAGGTCGCACACCGGCAGTGCGGGCGCCTTGAGGTGCTGCCAGAGACCGGCGACCCCGACGGGATCGACCGAGGCGCGCTCCAGAATCTCCAGCGGATCGAGCGTACGCGCCTCGATCTGAGCCGCGACCTCGATCAACAGCGGCACGATGCCCAGGCCCGCGACCGGAAGGGTCAGATGATCGTCGCCGACGAGGATGCCGTCGCCGCTGTCGAGGTCCGAGACACGCACCGACACGTGTGCCCCCGCGGTCGAGAGCACGTCGAGCGCCTTCAGCGTGCCGAGAAAAGACGGCTGGCGCAGCGCGCGCCGTGCGGTCCCGGGCGGCGGCGTGCGACGGGAACGCAGCTCGCGCTGACTGTCCGCCGCCTCCCCGGCGCGCGCGGCCGCGCGCTCGCCCGCGCGCGAACCCGGCACCGGGTCGTGCGCTCCGGCGCGACGCGAACTCGGCCGCTCGCTCACCAGATCGTGACGCGTGCCTCGGGTGCGAGCCACAGCTCATCACCCTCGGCGACCTCGAACGCCGCGTAGAACTCATCGACGTTGCGGACGATCTGGTTGCACCGGAACTCGTTCGGCGAGTGCGGGTCGATCGTCAACAGACGGATGGTTTCCGCATCCCGACCCTTCTGCTGCCAGATCTGCGCCCAGCTGAGCAGCAGGCGCTGGATGCCGGTGAACCCGTCGATGACGGGACCGTCGCCGGCGCCTTCCCCGAGGTGGAGCCGGTAGGCCTTCAGGGCGATGCCGAGGCCACCCAGGTCGCCGATGTTCTCACCGATCGTGAGAGCACCGTTGACGGTGTGCTCGGCGGCGAGACCCTGCGGGACGAGCGCGTTGTACTGCGCGATGAGGGCGCTGGTGCGCTCTTCGAAGGCTGTGCGATCCTCGTCGGTCCACCAGTCGTTGAGCGCTCCCGTGCCGTCGAAGGCACTGCCCTGGTCGTCGAAGCCGTGCCCGATCTCGTGACCGATCACCGCGCCGATGCCACCGTAATTGGCCGCGGCATCGCGATCCATGTCGAAGAACGGATACTGCAGGATCGCGGCGGGGAAGACGATCTCGTTCATCAACGGGTTGTAGTACGCGTTGACGGTCTGCGGCGTCATGTACCACTCGTCGCGGTCGATCGGTGCTCCGAGCTTGGCGAGCTGCCGGTCGTGCTCCCACGCGTTCGTGCGGCGGACGTTGCCGATCAGATCGTCCCCGTCGACCTCGAGAGCGCTGTAATCCTTCCACTTGACCGGGAAGCCGACCTTCGGCGTGAAGGCCGCAAGCTTTTCGAGCGCCCGCTCACGCGTCGCGGGAGTCATCCACTCGAGTTCGGAGATCGACTGCCGGTACGCCTCGATGAGGTTCGCGACGAGCTCGTCCATCTCTTCCTTCGCGCGCGGCGGGAAGTGACGTTCGACGTAGACCTTCCCGACCGCTTCGCCGAGGGCCGCTTCGACGAAGCTCACACCCCGCTTCCAGCGCTCGCGGTTGACGGGAACGCCCGTGAGCTCGGTGCCGTAGAACGCGAAGTTCGTCGCCACGAACTCGTCGGACAGGAACGCCGCCGACGCACGGATGACGTGCAGACGCAGCCACGCCTTCCAATCCTCGAGCCGCTCCTCGGTCAGGAGCGTACCGAGGCCTTCCAGGTAGCTCGGCTGGTTCACATTGATCTCGGTGAACCCGTCACGGTGCTCTCCGGCGACGGCGTCGAGCCATCCGTCCAGATCCACGCCGACGCGCGCCTGCACGTCGTCCCAGGTCATCAGGTTGTAGGTCGCGACGGCATCCCGGCTGCGGACGTTGTCCCAGTGGTGTCCGGCGATTTCCGTCTCGAGCGCGAGCACCCGATCGGCCTGGGCCCCGGCATCCGCGACATCGGCAAGGCTCAGCATCGTCGTGACGTACTCGCGGAACGCGGTCCGCGTCGCCGTGAAGTTCTCGAGGCGGTAGTAGCTCTCGTCCGGCAGCGACAGACCGCTCTGGACGAAGAAGACGACGTAGCGCTGCGGGTTGCCGGGGTCGGGCTCGATGTAGGTGCCGACGATGCCGCCGACGCCCTCGCGTTCGAGTTCGCCGGCGACGCGGAGGAACTCCGGGAGGGAGCCGATCGCCTCGACGCGCTCCAGTTGCGGCAGGATCGGGGCGGCGCCGAGCGCGTCGATGCGGTCGGTGTCCATGAAGCTCGCGAACAGGTCGCCGATTTTGCGGGTCTCGGTGCCCGGCTCGGCATCCGTCGATTCTTCGATGATGACGCGGACGTCTTTCTCCGCCTGCTCCGCGATCAGATGGAACGAGCCCCAGCGGGCCTTGTCGTCGGGGATCTCGGTGCGCTCGATCCACGTGCCGTTGACGTGGCGGAACAGGTCATCCTGCGGACGGATGTCAGTGCTCAGTTCGGACAGCTCGATACCCGATCTGGGGGTGGTCTCGGTCATGCCGTCCAGGATACGCGCCGTGACTGCGGTGTATGCCGGGGACCTCAGCGCGGCACGTCGGTGGTCGCGCACTGCGCGTTCGCAGGCTCCCCCGCGAACCGCGCGCGCGTCCAGGTGATCGCGTCGGCGACCATCGGCGAATAGGTCTCCATCACTTCGGCGTGCTCATAGAGCGCATAGCGGCGGTAGTCGATGCGTTGCCCGCGCGCACAGACATCCTCGACGTAGGCGTCCTGCGTCGCCTGCGGCACGATCGAGTCGCTTCCGCCTTGTCCGAGGAACAGCGGCGGTCCGATCCACGCGGGCGCGATGTTCTCCCGCAGGTGTGTGCCCAAGGGGCCATACGACGGGTCGGTCGAGAAGAGTTCGGGGTCGATGGCCGTCCCGACGACGGCGACGACCGACAGCGCGATCGCGGGATCGGTCAGGCACCGCTCCGCCATCGCGCGGAGCACCGGCTGCAGCCCCGGCCGGATGTAGCGCGCATACGTGATGTCGGGGTACACCTCATCGAAAGCTGCGAACGCGTACGAGGCGAAGATGAGTCCGCCGGTGACGTTGGACACGTTGTCGACGAGCGCGGGAGGGTCAGCGGCGGGTGCGAAGGCCGCGACGCCGCGCACCCAGACGTCGGGGGCGTACTCGCGGGCCAGCGCGCCGGTCCACAGGGCCGCGCCGCCGCCCTGGGAGTGCCCCCAGACGACAGTGCTCGCGCTCAGGTTCGCCTCCTGGATCTCGCGCGCAGCGCGCACGGCATCCAACGAGGCGACCGCACTCGACTCGCCGAACAGATACGTGTGCGGCCCCTCCGTCCCGAGACCGATGTAGTCGGTCGCCACGATCGCCCAGCCCTCGGCGATGACCTTCTTGACGACGTACATTCCGCCTGCCCAGAACGGTCGCTCCTGCAGCGAGGGCGCACAGTGCTGCGCGAATCCGGTCGTTCCGTGGTTCCAGTCGATCACCGGCCAGCGCTCCCCGGGCTCGCCGCCGTCCGGAACGACGACCAACCCACTCGCGACGCGGATCTCTCCGTCCTGGCCCGTGGTCGTGTAGAGGATGCGCCAGCCGACCGCCCCCGTCGGAACTTCCCGGGTGAACGGCTCGAAGCGCACCAGCTTGCCCGGCTGATCGGGGATCGTGCGCGGGGCAGCATAGAACTCGTCGACGACGGTCGAGCCTTCCCGCAGCGGTGCCGTTCCCACCACCGCCACCACCGCGACGGCGACCGACAGGAGCGCGACGGTGGTTCGTCCCCATCGCCGTCGCGGAGCGGTCTTCGACGGCGGGCGGTGCTCATCGCGCCGTCGGCGCAGCGCCGACCACAGATCGACGATTCCTCGCATGATCAGCGACGCGCCGAAGACGACCGCGACGACGAGCAGCGTGATGTCGGGCCACGCGAGCGCGAGTACCCCGAAGATGATTCCCGTCGCGCCGAAGGCGGCATCCGCGATCCGATCGTCCCAGCCGCGCCCCTTCAGGAAAGCCGAGCCGAGGCCGGCCGCGCCGTTGACGAGCAGCAGGATGCCGGCGATGACCGCGACGGCGCGGACCGTGAGACCCGGCCACGCGAGAACGAACACGCCGAGCGCGATCCACCCGATCGAGAGCGCGCCACGCCAGCGGCGTTCACCCTCATCCACCCGGCCGGTGGCTTCGAGGACGCCGGTGAGCACCATGCCTCCGCCGAGGAGGAGGGCGAGGATGTCGAGCGCGGTCGTCGGGCGGAGGACGATGACCGCGCCGAGCACGATCGATGCGAGCGAGAGCACGATCCGCACCCACGCGGGCATGCGTGCCAGCAGCCTCCCCAACGGGAGTCTGCTGAGGATCCCGGTGTCCGCCACGCCTCCAGGCTACTTTCCGCCGGGGACGCTCCGGTGCGCCTCTAGGCTCGGGGATATGGCCGCACCCACGCTCAATCGCGAGATTCTGCGGCTGGCGGTTCCCGCCCTCGGTGCGCTCGTCGCCGAACCGTTGTTCCTGATCGTCGATGCCGCCCTCGTCGGGCACCTCGGGATCGTTCCACTCGCCGGCCTCGGCATCGCGTCGGCGGTGCTCCAGACCATCGTCGGACTGATGGTCTTCCTCGCGTACTCCACGACACCCGCCGTCGCGCGCAGGTTCGGCGCCGGCGACCCTACCCGCGCCGTCAGTGCCGGCATCGACGGACTCTGGCTCGCCCTCGGCCTCGGCGCGATCCTGGCGATCGCGGGGTCGCTGACCACACCGTGGCTCGTCGCACTGTTCGGCGCTCCGGCCGACGTCGCCGAGCAAGCCGAGATCTACCTGGGCCTATCGATGTGGGGGCTCCCGGCCATGCTCGTGGTGTTCGCCGCCACCGGACTCCTCCGCGGAATGCAAGACACCGTGACGCCGCTGTGGATCGCCGGCATCGGCTTCACCCTGAACGCGCTGTTGAACTGGGTCTTCATCTACGGTCTCGGGTGGGGGATCGCGGGTTCCGCCGCCGGCACCGTCGTCGCACAATGGTCGATGGTCGGAGCGTACGCGTTCGTTGTCGGACGTCTCGCGCGGCGGCACGCGGCATCCCTTCGCCCGAAACGGGAGGGTGTCAGCGGATCGGCGCGTTCGGGCGGCTGGCTGTTCCTGCGGACCGTGTCCCTCCGCGTGGCGCTGCTGGCGACCGTCGGCGTCGCCACGGCGCTCGGCACCGAGGAGCTCGCCGGCTGGCAGATCGCGTTCACGATCTTCGCGACCGCCGCGTTCGCGCTCGATGCGCTCGCGATCGCGGCGCAGGCCCTGATCGGCAAGGGCCTCGGCGCAGGGGATGAGCCCTTCGTCCGACGCGTGCTGGGACGCACGCTCGCGTGGGGTGCCTGGTTCGGGGTCGCCGTCGGCGGCCTGATCGCGGCGCTCTCCGGCGTCATCGGGATCGTCTTCACGGGCGATCCAGCGATTGCCGCGGTCGTCCAGCCGGCGCTGCTCGTGCTCGCGGTCGCGCAGCCGGTGTGCGGCATCGTGTTCGTCCTCGACGGCGTGCTCATCGGGGCGGGCGACACGCGCTACCTGGCGATCGCCGGGGGCCTGAACCTCCTGCCCTATGTCCCGGCGCTCCTCGCGCTGTGGCTCGTGCATCCCACGGGAGCGGCCGGGCTCACGTGGCTCGCGGTCTGCTTCTTCGGCGTCTACATGCTCGCCCGACTGGGCACGCTCGCCTGGCGTGTGCGCGGTGCGCACTGGCTCACCGCCGGCGCGTGACCCCGCGCCGCGTCCCCGCGCGACGGTGGGACCGAGCATGCCCGGGTTCGCGGCTCAGGCGTAGCGGCGGCACCAGTCGTACATGACGACGGCGGCGGCCGCGCTGGCATTGATCGAGCGCGTCGAACCGTACTGGGTGATCTCGATCACGCCGTCCGCCGCCGCGATCGCCTCGGCCGAGAGTCCCGGGCCCTCCTGCCCGAACAGCAACACGCAGCGTTCTGGGAGATCGGCGCGATCGACCGGCACCGAGCCGTCGACATTGTCGATCGCCAGGATCGGGATGCCTTCGGCCACGGCCCACTGTTGGAATGCGGCGACATCCTCGTGGTGACGGACGTGCTGGTAACGGTCGGTGACCATCGCTCCGCGGCGGTTCCACCGGCGCTTGCCGATGATGTGCACCTCCGCTGCGGCGAAGGCGTTGGCGCTGCGGACGATCGAGCCGATGTTCATGTCGTGTTGCCAGTTCTCGATCGCAACATGGAACGGATGCCGCCGCTCGTCGAGATCGGCCACGATCGCCGCCATGGTCCAGTACCGGTACTTGTCGACGACATTGCGGCGGTCGCCCTGCGCGAGCAGGTCAGGATCGAAGCGCGGATCTTCGGGCCAGGCCTCCGGGCCACCCGGCCACGGCCCCACCCCGACCGCGAGCTCGGGCTCCCGCTCCCGCGCGGGCTCCCGCTCGGGGCTCTCATCCGGGGTGACGGGCTGACGCATTGGTCCAGGCTAGTGCGGCCGCCGTTGCGTATTCAGTCTGCGCAACGCACGGCGGCCCGCGGAGGCCCACGAATCCGCGCGTGGGTGAGCAGATCCCCCCCACGGAGACTGAAGACGGAACGCGACGATGCGATTTCGGTCGACCGAAAAATCATGGGGTACAGTTTTCGGTATGCCGAAATATTCGTCTATCGCAGAGAAGACCGCGCCGAGCGTCGCGCGCCGCCGCGGAACCGGACGCGCGGCGTGGCTGCTGGGGCCCGCGCTCGTGGCGGGCGTCGCCTATCTCGATCCCGGCAACGTCGCCAGCAACATGACCGCCGGCGCCCGCTTCGGCTATCTCCTGGTGTGGGTCGTGGTGCTGGGCAACGCGATGGCCTGGCTCATCCAGTACCTGTCCGCGAAGCTCGGCATCGTCACCGGTCGGAGCCTGGCCGACGTGCTCGGCGAGCGCATCCGCAGCCGCTGGGGCCGACGAGCCTACTGGGTCCAGGCCGAGCTCGTGGCGATGGCGACCGACGTCGCGGAGATCATCGGCGGCGCCGTCGCGCTCTGGCTGCTCTTCGGCATCCCCCTGATCTGGGGTGGCCTGATCACCGGCGCCGTCTCGATCATGCTCCTCGCGATCCAGTCGCGCCGCGGCGCGCGTCCGTTCGAGTTCGTCGTGATGGGCCTGCTGATCATCATCGCGGTGGGTTTCACGTACGGCGTCTTCGTCGCGCCTCCGGATGCCGGGGCCATCGCCGGCGGACTCCTGCCCCGCTTCGATGGCGCCGAGTCCGTGTTGCTGGCGGCATCCATCCTCGGGGCCACGATCATGCCGCACGCGATCTATGCGCACTCCGCGCTCGCCCGAGACCGCTTCACCGCCCCGACTGCGCGCGCCGGCGATCGCGGACACAGCGTCGCTCGCCTGCTGCGCGCCACCCGGTGGGATGTCACGATCGCGCTCGTCATCGCCGGCACCGTGAACCTCTGCATCCTGCTGCTGGCCGCGGCGAACCTCGTCGGCGTGCCCGGTACCGACAGCCTCGAAGGTGCGTACGCCGCGCTGCAGACCGGCCTCGGCGGGGTCGTCGCAACCCTGTTCGCGGTCGGCCTGCTCGCCAGCGGGCTCGCCTCGAGCGCCGTCGGCGCCTACGCCGGCGCGGAGATCATGAACGGCCTGCTGCGGGTGCGTATCCCGCTGCTCGCCCGGCGCCTCGTGACGCTCGTTCCCGCGCTGGCGCTTCTCGCGCTCGGCGCCGACCCGACGCAGGCCCTCGTCCTGAGTCAGGTCGTGCTGAGCTTCGGCATCCCGTTCGCGCTCATTCCGCTGGTCGCCCTCACGGCGAAGCCGGACGTGCTCGGCGCGTACCGCAACCGCTGGTGGACGACGGCAGCCGGGATCGCCGCAGCCATTTTTCTCGTGTCGCTCAATGCCCTGCTCCTGTGGCTGGTGTTCACGGGCGGATAGCCTGAAGCGTGCACTCCGCCGCAACCGACGACTACCTGAAGACGATCTACCACCACACCGAGTGGCAGACCGCCCCGATCACGCCGTCGCAGTTGGCCGCCGAGCTCGGCCTCGCCCCGTCGACCGTGACCGAGATGGTGCAGAAGCTCGCGGCGCAGGATCTCGTCTCGCACCGGCCGTACGGGCCGATCTCGCTGACGGATGCCGGGCGCCTGCGCGCCGCGGCGATCATCCGCCGGCATCGCCTGATCGAGACGTGGCTGGTCCGCGAGTTCGGCTATGCGTGGGATGAGGTCCACGATGAAGCCGAGGTGCTCGAGCACACGATCAGCGATCGGCTGCTGGACGGCATCGACGGCCGGCTCGGTCACCCGCGGTTCGATCCGCACGGCGATGCCATCCCGGACGCGGCCGGCGAGGTCGTCCGCGTCCCGTTCGTGCTCCTCGGCGGGGCGCTCGTCGGCCACACCGGCCGGGTGCTGCGGGTGAGCGACCGCGACCCCGCGCTCCTGCGAGCGCTGCAGGCGACGGGCCTCGACGTCGGCCACGCCGTGATGGTCACCGGTCGCGCCGCGGTGCGCATCGACGGCGGGGAGTCCGTCGAGTTGCCCGCCGGCGCCGCCGAGGCGGTCTGGCTCACCGCCTGAGCCGGAGCTCAGCGGCGACGAGCCTTCGCGGCCTTTTCGTAGGGCCACGGCATGCGGGTCGCATGCGCGCAGTAGTTCCAGAGGCGGGCGGCGATCTCGGTGTCACGGGTGATCGCCGAGGGCGTCGCTTCGCGCGGCAATCCGGTGGCCACACGCGACGGCCCCCAGAACGATCCGCCGCGCGCGTCCGGGTCGACCAGGGCACGCACAAGCGGCCACGCGCCGTGCTCCTTGGACTGCGTGATCGGCGCCTGCAGGTTGTCGAGGAACCGTGTGCCGCGGGACGGCTCGTTGATCCCGAGGATGCCGCGCGTGCGCCCACTCGTCGAGTAACCGGGGTGCGCGATCAGGCTGTCCACCGGGACACCCTCGTCGCGGAGCCGCCGATCGGCCTCGAGTCCGAGCGCTGTCGTGCCGACCTTCGATTGCACGTACGCGCGCCACGGCGTGTAGCCGTTCTCCAGCTCGGGATCGACCGGGTCGTACTTCCACATCGACGTCGACATCGAACCGAGCCAGACCATCCGCCCGCGCGCCATCGCGAGCGACGTCAGCAGCTCACCCGCGAGCGCGAAGTGGCCGAGCACATTCGTGGCGAAGACGATCTCGTGTCCGTCCGCCGTGGTGTCCCGCTCCGCGGGCGGATGCACCATTCCCGCGTTCAACAACAGTCCGTCCAGTCCCGTGCGTCCGCGCGCGGTCGCCGCGGCGGAGCGGACCGAGCCGAGGTTGCTCGTGTCGAGGATCAGGGTCTCCACCGACGCCGACGGATGCTGTCGCAACACGGTCGCCCGCGCGGTCGACAGCCGGTTCGGATTGCGGCCCGTCATCACGACGTGCGCACCCGCGCCGGCCAGTTGCAGCGACGAGAAGAACCCGAGCCCTGCCGTGGATCCGGTGACCAGATAGCGCCGACCGGTCAGGTCGGGCAGCTGCCGGGGGTCCCATTTCTCACGCGTCACGGCTCGAGACTACGTCGCCAGCCGCCGCTAGGCTGGGCCCCATGCGGACACGCGGCGATATCGAATGCTGGTTGACCGACATGGACGGGGTTCTCGTCCACGAGAACAAGCCCATCCCGGGTGCTGCGGAGCTGCTCGCGCAGTGGCGGAGCGAGGGGATCCCGTTCCTCGTGCTGACCAACAACCCCTTCTACACGCCGCGCGATCTCAGCGCCCGACTGAGGATCTCGGGACTCGAGGTGCCGGAGGATCGCATCTGGACGTCCGCGCTCGCGACCGCCGAATTCCTGAAGTCTCAGCATCCAGGCGGCACGGCGTTCGTCATCGGTGAGGCGGGCCTGACGACCGCGCTCCACGAGGCCGGCTACGTCATGACCGAGACGCACCCCGACTACGTCGTCGTCGGGGAGACCCGCAATTACTCGTTCGACCGCATCACGCAGGCGATCCGCTATATCAACGCCGGCGCGCGGTTCATCGTCACGAATCCGGATGCCACCGGACCCACCCCATTCGGCGTCGTCCCTGCCACCGGGTCGTTCGCGGCACTCATCACCCACGCGACCGGCAAAGCACCGTATGTCGTCGGCAAGCCGAATCCGATGATGTTCCGCTCGGCGATGAACCAGATCGGCGCGCATTCGGAGAACACGGGAATGATCGGCGACCGCATGGACACCGATGTCGTCGCGGGCATCGAGGCGGGCCTGCACACGATCTTGGTGCGCACCGGAATCGCGGACGACGCCGAGATCGAGCGGTATCCGTTCCGCCCCGACGAGATCCTCGATTCGGTGGCCGACCTCCTGCGTCCGGTGCCACTGGAATCAGAGATGCCGGAGGGTTTGTGACTCCCTTCGAGCAGACGCTGCTGTTCGCCGCGACGATCCTCGTCCTGGTGGGTACGCTCGTGGCCTTCGCGGTTCAGTACTTCCGCGGACGCGGAGGAGACGACTGATGGCGCTGTTCCTTGCGGTCTCGGCGCTCGTGGTTCTGCTCATCACGCTCGTGCTGTTCCTTCGCGCGCGCCGCGAGGCCCCTCAGGGCACGCCGCTGCCCAACGGCCGCGCGCTCGTCCTGATGACACTGCTCGGCCTCATGCTGGCGCTGGCATCGCAGCTACCCGCGTTCCGCTGAGCTGCGCCCGCGGGCGCGGGCCGGCGCGAGGTTTCGATACGTGGCGCTTCGCGCCGCTACGGGGCCTGATACGCAGCCGCCTCAACGCCGCTCCGCGGCATTGACCCGGCTCGTATCACTGCGGGGCGAGGCCCAGGTCGGCGAGGTCGATGATCGAGCGCCAGGTGTATCCGGCTTCTTCGACGGCGGCCTGCGCGCCGGTCTTGCGGTCGACGACCGTGACGACCGCGACGACATCCGCGCCCGCCGCGCGCGCGACCTCGGCGGCCTTCAGCGGTGACTGACCGGTCGTGGAGGTGTCCTCCACGACCACCACGCGCTTTCCCGCGACCTCGGCACCCTCGATCTGGCGGCCGCGGCCGTGATCCTTCGGCTCCTTGCGCACGACGAACGCATCCACCGGCGTTCCGGCCTGCACCGACGCGTGCAGCACGGCGTTGGCGATCGGGTCGGCGCCGAGAGTGAGCCCGCCCACGGCATCCACGCTCAGGTCACGGATGATGTCCAGCACGAGGCGCCCGATCGCCGGTGCGGCGCGGTGGTCGAGCGTGAGCTTGCGCATGTCGACGTAATACGTCGCCTTTTTGCCGCTCGAGAGCGTGAAGTCGCCGTGGAAGACGGCTTCCTCCTGGATCAGCCCGATCAGCGTCTGACGGTCGTTCTCGAGAGCGGCAGTGGAGGCGATGGTCATGCGTCGATTCTAGAGCGCGGCATCCGCTAGCCTTGTGGCCTGACCACATAGTCGACGCTAGTGTCGGACTCGACCAAGGGAGCATCATGGCCCGCATCGGCATCGTCGCTGAGCAGCCCGGCGAGAGCCGCGTCGCTGTCTCTCCGCTGACGGCCCTGAAGATCCGGGGACTCGGCTACGACGTCCTCATCGAGGCGGATGCCGGCGCGCGCTCCTCCTTCCCCGATGCGGCGTACCTGGAATCCGGCGCGACGGTCGCTTCGCGGGGTGAGGCGTGGGCTGCCGACATCGTTCTGAAGGTGAACGCGCCGACGGACGAGGAGATCGCACTCCTGCATCCCGGCGCGACCGTGATCGCTCTCCTGAGTCCGGCGCTGCGCCCCGAGCTGCTCGAGCGCCTCGCCGGCCAAGGCATCACGGCGCTCGCGCTCGATGCCGTCCCGCGCATCTCGCGCGCGCAGTCGATGGATGTCCTGAGTTCGATGGCGAACATCGCCGGCTACCGCGCTGTCGTCGAGGCCGCGCACGAGTTCGGCCGCTTCTTCACCGGTCAGGTCACGGCCGCCGGCAAAGTGCCGCCGGCGAAAGTTCTCGTCGCCGGAGCCGGAGTGGCCGGTCTCGCGGCGATCGGCGCGGCCTCGAGTCTCGGCGCGATCGTCCGCGCCACCGACCCGCGGCCCGAGGTCGCCGACCAGGTGGCCTCGATCGGTGGCATTTATCTGCCGGTCGATGTGGCGGTCGAGGCATCCGCCGACGGGTACGCGAAAGCCACGAGCGAGGCCTACGACCGCCGCGCCGCCGAGATCTACAGCGGGCAGGCGATCGAGGTCGACATCGTGATCACGACGGCCCTCATTCCGGGGCGCGCGGCGCCGCGCCTGCTGACCGCCGCCGATGTCGCCTCGATGAAACCGGGCAGCGTCATCGTGGACATGGCAGCCGGCCAGGGCGGGAACGTCGACGGCTCCGTCGCCGGCGAACGCGTCGTGACGGCGAACGGCGTCGTGATCCTCGGGTACACCGATCTCGCCGGACGCCTCCCCCAGCAGGCTTCGCAGCTCTACGGGACAAACCTGCTGAACCTCCTCACCCTCCTCACTCCGGAGAAGGACGGCGTGCTCACTCTGGACGAGGACGACATCGTCCAACGCGCGGTGACGGTGACCCGCGGCGGCGCAGTCACGTGGCCGCCCCCGCCCGTGCAGGTATCGGCGCCCGCCGCCCCGGCCGCGGCCCTCGAACCGGCTCCCGTCAAGAGGAAGATGTCCTCGCGTGCGAAGACCGGTCTCATCTCACTCGGCATCGCCGTGCTCTTCCTCATCTGCGCGTTCGCGCCGGCACCGCTCCCCCAGCACTTCCTCGTGTTGACGCTGTCGGTCGTGATCGGGTTCTACGTCATCGGCAAGGTGGCCCACGCACTGCACACGCCGCTCATGAGCGTCACGAACGCCATCAGCGGCATCATCATCGTCGGCGCCATGGTCCAGATCACGGCCGACAATCTGCTCGTGCAGATCCTCGCGGCCATCGCGGTGCTGCTGGCATCCATCAACGTCTTCGGCGGCTTCGCCGTCACGAGCCGAATGCTCGCGATGTTCTCGAAGGGGGCCGACAAGTGAGCGTCGCCGCGTCCGTCGCCGGTGCCGCGTACATCGTCGCGGCGCTGCTGTTCATCCTGAGCCTGGCAGGGCTCTCGACCCACGCCTCCTCGCGCCGCGGCGTCGCCTTCGGCATCGCCGGCATGGCGATAGCGCTCATCGCGACCGTCTGGCTCGTCGCCGCCGGAAGCTGGGGCGAGCCACCCGCCGCGCTCGGCCTGACACTGCTGGTCGTCGCGGTGCTCGTCGGCGGAGCAATCGGACTCTGGCGTGCCCGCGTCGTCGAGATGACCGGGATGCCGGAGCTCATCGCCCTGCTCCACTCGTTCGTGGGCCTCGCCGCGGTCCTTGTCGGCTGGAACGGGGCCCTGTCGGGCGACGATCTCACCGGGGCGCTCCGCGACATCCACCATGCCGAGGTGTTCATCGGGGTCTTCATCGGCGGAGTGACCTTCACGGGGTCGATCGTCGCCTACCTCAAACTCTCCGGGCGGATGGCGTCGAAACCGCTCGTTCTCCCCGGCAAGAACGCGTTGAACCTCGGCGCGCTCGTCGCCTTCATCGCGCTGACGGTCTGGTACGTCCTCACGCCGGTCCTGCCGCTCCTGATCGCCGTCACTGTCCTCGCACTCGCACTCGGCTGGCATCTGGTCGCCTCGATCGGTGGCGGCGACATGCCCGTTGTCGTCTCGATGCTCAACAGCTACTCCGGCTGGGCAGCCGCCGCGGCCGGCTTCCTGCTGAACAACGACCTGCTGATCGTCACGGGAGCGCTCGTCGGGTCGTCCGGCGCCTACCTCAGCTACATCATGTGTCAGGCGATGAACCGGTCGTTCCTGTCGGTGATCGCGGGCGGGTTCGGCATCGAGGCCCCGCGGGCGGATGCCGGAGCCCCGGGCGTGCACCGCGAGATCGATGCCGCGGGAGTCGCGGAGCTCCTTCGCACCGCCCGGTCGGTCGTGATCACGCCGGGCTACGGCATGGCCGTCGCGCAAGCGCAGTATCCGGTGGCGGATCTCACGCAGCGGCTGCGCGATCGCGGGATCGAGGTGCGCTTCGGCATCCACCCCGTCGCCGGACGCCTGCCGGGACACATGAACGTGCTCCTCGCCGAAGCGCGCGTGCCGTACGACATCGTGCTGGAGATGGACGAGATCAACGACGACTTCACGGGCACGGATGTCGTTCTCGTCATCGGGGCGAACGACACCGTCAACCCGTCCGCGGCCGATGATCCGTCCTCGCCGATCGCCGGGATGCCGGTGCTGCACGTCTGGGACGCCGCCGACGTCGTCGTCTTCAAGCGGTCGATGGCCTCCGGCTACGCCGGCGTCGCGAACCCCCTGTTCTGGCGCGACAACACCCAGATGCTCTTCGGCGACGCGAAACAGCGCGTCGAGGACATCCTCCGCGCCCTCTGACGCGTCGCCCGGCCGCGTCGCCCGGCCCGTCGCCCGGCCGCGAAACACCGGTGGTGCACCGAGACACCGCACACCAGCAGATGTCTCGGTGCACGGATGGTGTCTCGCGGCGGCGGGTGGGGGAGGCGCCGGCGGATACGCTGGGAGGCATGCGTGTGGCCACCTGGAACGTCAACTCCATCCGCGCGCGCGTCGCGCGCACCGTCGATTTCGCCGTGCGCGAGAACATCGACGTGCTCGCGATGCAGGAGATCAAGTGCAAGCCCGAGCAGTTCCCCTACGCCGAGTTCGAGGCGGCGGGGTACACGGTCGAGGCGCACGGACTGAATCAATGGAACGGCGTCGCGATCGCGAGCCGTGAACCGCTCGAGGACCTGCAGATCGGCTTTCCCGGCATGCCCGGATTCCAGAAGGGCTACGACGGGCCCGATGCTCCGCAGGAGGCGCGCGCGATCGGCGCGACCGTCGGCGGCGTCACGGTCTGGAGTCTGTATGTTCCCAACGGACGCTCGCTCGATGATCCGCACTACGCGTACAAGCTGGCCTGGCTCGAAGCGCTCCGCGGATACACGGCCGACAGCCTCGGGGCCAACCCGGACCTCGCTCTCGCCCTGACCGGCGACTTCAACATCGCCCCGACCGACGCCGACAACGGCGACCCGACGCTGGTCGAGGGCGTGTCGACGCATGTGTCACCGCCCGAGCGTGCGGCATTCCAGTCGCTGCTGGATGCCGGACTCTCCGACACTGTGCGCCCCCTCGTTCCGACCGGCTACACGTACTGGGACTACAAGCAGCTGCGGTTCCCGCGCAATGAGGGCCTGCGCATCGACTTCATCCTCGGCTCGCGGGCGTTCGCCGACGCCGTCGTGGGCGCCGGCATCCACCGCGACGAACGCAAGGGCGAGATCCCGAGCGACCACGTGCCCGTCGTCGTCGACCTCGACCTCACGGGTCCGGATGACGATGACCGCCCGATGATCTGGTAACCGGCGCGGGTGCCCTCACACCTGCGTCGTGACTGCGCCCGTCACCGCGAGGGACGCCGGGGCCAGCGCACGCGCCGAAGCGACCGCCCCCATCCGCCACAGGCCAGCGACGCTGACCGCGAAGACGCCGACGAGCATCACATTGCGCGCCAGCAGCACAGAGGCCGCGACGGGATCTGCGTCGACGAGCGGCATATAGAGGATCGGGAAGACGATGGTCGTGGCCACCGAGATTCCGGCCATCCACCAGGCGACCGAACGCCACGCGTCCGGTTCGACGGCCAGCCCGACGGCGACGATCGGCGTGAGCCACAGCATGTACTGCGGCGAGCCGACCTTGTTGAAGATGATGAGCGCACCCACAAGCGCGAACGATCCCCGCACGATCAGCCGCTGCTCGAACCCCGGTGTCACGCGGCTGGCGTGCGCGGCCGCGCGGCGAGCGCGCCAGAGCAGCAGCAGGATCAGCCCGAAGGCGATCGGCATCGCCACACCCACGAGGTGCCCGGCCAGTTGCTCGCCGGGCCCGGTGACCTCACGCGTGGCGAGCTCGATATTGTTCCGGATCTGCGATCCGGGAATGCCGAGCACCGTCGCCCACACCCAGGGAGTCGCAACCGGTGCTTCCAACTGGACCGCGCGATCGCTCTGGATCGTGATGAAGCTGAAGAGATTCGACGCGCCGCCGAACGCCACGACGGTCGCGGACACGACTGCTGAGACGCCGACTCCACCGAAGATGATCCCTCGTCGGCGCGACGATACCGTGACGGCGGCGGCGGCCAGAGCAACCGGCCACACCTTGATCCACGTGCCGGCGGCGATCAACACACCGGCCACCGCGGGTCGTCGCGCGACGTATACGAGCGCGGCGATCGCCAGCGGCGCCGAGAACGCCTCGAGGCGCAGCATCGACACCGGCGCCAGCAGGATCTGGATCAGCAGCCAGTACCAGGCCGCGGGATAGCCGGACAAGCGGCGTAGTCCGCCGGTGAGAGCAAGGATCGCGAGGAGATTGGCGACGGCGACGAGAATCAGCCAGACGAGCTGATAGTTGTATGCGCCGGCGACGATCGGAGCGACGATCGGCAGGAGCGCACCCGCCGGGTACACCCACGGGTCGTCGAGGACGGGCCACTGGCCGTGCAGCGCCTGCATCGCCCACAAGCGGTAGAGCGGCAGGTCGCCCTGCGTGCCACCGAAGAGGATCACGTGCAGCAGGCCGATCAGGTACACGACGTGGACGGTGGCGAATCCCCAGAGCAGGCCGCGTCGGGTCATGCCCCACACGCCAAGCCGCTGAGAGAGCACGGCCAGGCGTTCGGCCACACGCGTGCCCCCGTCGAGTGTCGTCACCTCTCCGACGCTAGGACCGGAGCCGGAAGAACAGGTTTCCGTTTGCTGTCCGTTGTCTGTCAAACAGGTGCACGCGGATGCCCGCGTTCTCCGCCGCACGGGGGAGGTCACCGGGAGTGGCCCCGCGTAGTTTGTGAGGATGACTTCCGCCGTCCGCTCCGGAGTCACGCCGACCCAGGTCAGGCGTGACACATGGCTCGCGCTCGCCCTGTTCATCGGGGCGATCATCAGCGCCTGGCTCGGACAGGTTGCCGGCTTCTACGGCGACACCACGCCGAGTTTCGGATGGGCACTGCTGTATTCGGCGGGTCTCACCCTCCCGATCGCCCTGCGCCGCCGCTATCCCGAAGCCGTACTGGTCGTGATCGCCGTGGTGTTCTTCATCGGCGTCTCCGCGCGCATCCCCGAGGTCTACGTCGGCAACGTGTCGCTGTTCATCGCGATGTACACCGTCGGCGCGTGGGTCGACGATCGACGCCGCGCGACCATCGTGCGGGTCGTCGTCGTCGTGGGCATGTTCGCCTGGCTGCTCGTGACAACTTTTCAGGCCGCCACGTCGCCCGATGAGGACGGACTGTCGCGCGCGGGATTGTTCTCGCCGTTCGCGGCGTACATCCTGATCCAGTTCCTCGTGAACGCGGCCTTCTTCGGCGGCGCGTACTTCTTCGGCGAGCGGGCGTATGCGGAGGCACGCTCCCGGGTCTCCCTGCAGGAGCGCACCGCCGAGCTGGAGCGCGAACGCGAGCTGTCGGCCGCTCAGGCCGTGGCGCTGGACCGCGTCCGCATCGCGCGCGAACTGCACGACGTCGTCGCGCACCATGTCTCGGCGATGGGTGTTCAGGCCGGTGCTGCGCGTACGGTCATGGCCAGCGACCCGGCGGCTGCGCAGATCGCCCTCGCCAGCGTCGAGGCGTCGGCACGCGATGCGCTCACCGAGCTTCGGCAGCTGCTCGACACGCTGCGGACACCGTCGTCCGCCGACGCCGATGCTCCGACCGGGTCGACCATCCACCTCGCGGCGCTCCCCGCGCTCGTCGAGCACGCGACCAGCAATGGCCTGCCCACGACGCTCACCGTCGTCGGCGAGCCGGTCGATGCTCCCGAACTCGTGCAGGTGAACCTGTACCGGATCGCCCAAGAAGCCCTGACCAATGCGCGCCGACACGGTGGACCCGGTGCCGCCGCCGACCTCCGCGTGCGGTACACGCAGGATGCCGTCGAGCTCGAAGTCGTCAACGTCGGCCGCCGTCCACTCAGCGGGCGGGCGGGTCTCGGGCTCGTCGGCATGCGGGAGCGCGCGGCGGCATCCGGCGGAACGCTCGATGCCGGCCCCCGCGAGCGCGGCGGATTCCGCGTCCGCGCCCGTGTTCCTCTGGAAAGCGGGGTCGTCCGATGATCCGGGTGCTCTTGGTCGATGATCACGCCGTCATGCGTGCCGGCTTCCGGATGATCCTGCACACAGCCGGCGACATCGAGGTCGTCGGCGAAGCCGCCACGGGTCGCGAAGCGGTCGCCGCCGCGCGCACCCTGACACCGGATGTCATCTGCATGGACGTCCAGATGCCCGACATGGACGGCCTCGAGGCCACCCGCCGGATCGTGTCCGACGCGGGGATGGCGGCATCCGTCGTGATCGTCACGACGTTCGACCGGGACGATTACCTGTTCCAGGCGCTCGCCGCCGGCGCGAGCGGATTTCTGCTGAAGAATGCCGGCCCCGAAGAACTCATCGCTGCGGTGCGCGTCGCCGCGGCGGGCGATGCGCTGCTCGCGCCCGCCGTCACCAAGCGGGTCATCGAGCGATTCGCCTCGGCGCCCGAGGCGCGGCCCAGCGCACCTCAAGCCATCCCCGATGCTCCTCCCCTGGACCTCACGGAACGCGAGAACGACGTGCTCCACCTGCTCGCACAGGCGCGCAGCAACGCCGAGATCGCGCGCGAGCTGTTCATCGGCGAGGCGACGGTGAAGACGCACGTCTCGAACGTGCTGCAGAAGCTCGGGGCACGGGACCGCGTCGCGGCCGTCGTCTACGCCCATCAGCACGGACTCGCCTGAGATCTCCCCCACCCGGGCGCCCGATCTCCCCCTCCGGGCGGAGGCGGCGACCGGGCACCTCTTCGTACGGTGGAGAAACGACGAAAGGGAGTTCTGATGCTCGAACTGACCGGAATCACCAAGAGCTACGGCGGACGCCGAGTGCTCGACGACGTGGGCTTCCGCGTCACGAAAGGCCGTCTGACCGGCTTTGTCGGCGGCAACGGCGCCGGCAAGACGACCACGATGCGGATCGTTCTCGGCGTACTCGCCCGGGACGGCGGCGAGGTGACCCTGAACGGCGCGTCCGTCACCGCGGCGGACCGCCGGCGCTTCGGGTACATGCCCGAGGAACGCGGTCTCTACCCGCGGATGCGGGTGCTGGAGCACATCGTCTACCTCGCCCGCCTGCACGGCTTCTCGAAGGCGGATGCCACGACCCGCGCGACAGCGCTCCTGGAGGAGCTGGGGCTCGGTGAACGGCTCGGAGACAACATCGAGACCCTGTCGCTCGGCAACCAGCAACGCGCGCAGATCGCCGCGGCTCTGGTCCACGACCCCCAGGTGCTGATCCTCGACGAACCGTTCTCCGGCCTCGACCCGATCGCGGTCGACGTCGTCGCGGGCGTCCTCCAGGCGCGCGCGGCGGATGGTGCTGCCGTGCTGTTCTCATCGCACCAGCTCGATGTCGTCGAGCGCTTGTGCGACGACCTCGTGATCATCGCCGGCGGTACGATCCGGGCGACCGGCGACCGTGAATCCCTTCGCGCCCAACACGCGCAGCGACGATTCGAGCTCGTCTCGGCCGGCGACGCCGGCTGGCTCCGCGACGAACCCGGAGTCGAGGTCGTCGACTTCGACGGCGGATACGCCGTCTTCGACGTCGACACCGACGAGACCGCGCAGCGCGTGCTCCGCCGCGCCGTCGCCGCGGGCGATGTCGCCAGCTTCGCTCCCCGACACCCGTCCCTCGCGCAGATCTTCAAGGAGGTCATCCAGTGAACACGTCCACCCCGTCCTTCGCACAGAGCGTGTGGCTGGTCACCGAGCGTGAGGTCGGCTCGAAACTGCGCAGCAAAGCGTTCCTGATTTCAACCGGCATCCTGTTCGCGCTCGCGCTCATCGGTGTGCTCTGGGGAGGTTTCACGGCCCAGAGCGACTCCCGCATCCCGGTCGCCGTCACCCCCGACACCGCAGCGGTCGTGGCCGGATACGACGAGGCGCTCGAGGTCACCGAAGCCGCCGACACCGAGGCCGCTCGCGACCTCGTCCGCTCCGGTGACGTCGACGCGGCCCTCGTCCCCGGTGGCAGCGGCGACTTCTCGTACACGCTCGTCGGGGACACCGCGATCCCGTCGGGACTCATGCCGTTGCTGAGCGCCAGCCCGCCCGTGGAGCTTCTGACCACCGAGGGCACCGACCCGTTCCTCCGCTACATCGTGAGCTTCGGGTTCGGGATCATCTTCTTCATGGCGGCACTGACCTTCGGGTCGACGATCGCGCAGTCCGTGGTGGAGGAGAAGCAGACCCGCGTCGTCGAGCTGCTCATCTCGGCGATTCCGACGCGCGCGCTCCTGGCCGGCAAGGTGATCGGCAACACTGTCCTCGCGGTCGGCCAGATCATCGGCCTCGCCGCGATCGCCATCGTCGGGCTCACCGTCACCGGGCAGAGCGAATTGCTGACGGGCCTCGGCGCTCCGCTCATCTGGTTCGCGGTGTTCTTCCTGTTCGGGTTCATCCTGCTGGCGGCATTGTTCGCGGCCGCCGGTGCGATGGTGTCACGCCAAGAAGACATCGGATCCACTACGACACCACTGACCTTCCTCGTCATGGCGCCGTATCTGCTCGTCGTCTTCTTCAACGACAATTCACTCGTGATCACGATCATGTCGTATGTGCCGTTCTCGGCTCCCGTGGGGATGCCGGTGCGCATCTTCCTCGGTGAGGCCCAGTGGTGGGAGCCGCTGCTGTCGCTGGCGATCCTGCTGATCACGTGTGCCGCGGCGATCTGGGTGGGCGCGAAGATCTACGAGAACTCGATCCTCCGCATGGGCGCCCGCGTCAAGCTGTCCGAGGCTCTCGCCGGCTGACAATGAGACGGTATCACGCCGCCGACGAGGAGCTTCTCGTCGGCGGCGTGTGGCCGTCGCCGACGAGAATGACGACCTCTCAGCCGTCGACGATCACCGAGAGGATGTTGCCTGCGGGGTCACGGAACCATGCGATGTCGGGTCCACCGGATCCCCGAGAGATACCTCGCCCATCCGTCCCGAAGTCGGGATCGGTGTAGATCTTGGTGACCACACCCGCCGCATTCAGTTCGGAGACGGCCTCATCGATGTCGGCGACCACCAGATTCAGGACCGTGAATCCGGCCGGCTGGTGATTCGGCTTGGGATAGGCGATGGCGTGCCCGCCCCCGGGAAACCGGATCTCCATGATCCCCATCTCGCCGATGTGGGCATCCAATCCGAGTACCCCCGCGTAGAACGCTTCCGCAGCGGCGATGTCATCGACGGAGAATCCGGCGAACGCGCCCTCGACCGGAACCATGGCCACATCCGATCCCGGTCGCGCACACGGCCGATCCGATCAGTATCGGCCCGCGGGGTGACTATGTCGAGGGCCTCGTCACCGCTCGACGAGGATGCCGTCGGCGTCGGCCCAGACATGACGCCCGGGCGCGAAGTGGACACCCGCGATCACGACCGGGACGTCGACCTCGCCGACGCCGTCTTTCGCGCTCTTGCGGGGGTTCGAGCCGAGTGCTTTGACACCGAGCGGGAGGGTCGCGATGACGGCGCGGTCTCGGATCGCCCCATGCACGATGATGCCGGCCCAGCCGTGGGCGACCGCGGATGCCGCGATCAGGTCACCCACGAGAGCAGACTCGAGCGACCCACCGCCGTCGATGACCAGGACGGCGCCTCCTCCGGGTGTCGCGAGGACCTGCTTGACCAGCGCATTGTCACGGTGGCAGCGAATCGTACGGATCGGCCCGTCGAACGAGACCCGACCGCCTAGGTCGTGCAAAGGCAGAGCCAACGAGTCCAGCTCATCGCCTCGGTCGTCGAAGAGGTCAGCGGTGGAGGTCATGCTTCCACGGTAGAACCGGCATCCGGGAGATCGCGGCTCGTCAGCAAGAGAAGATGTGCCCGACTTCTGTCCAGGAGAGAAATCCCCCGAATGGACGGAATACGGCCACGATGCATACGGTTGCATGAGGATGGGCCGACGGCGTCCCGGCCGACACACCCGCAAGGAGACGCCATGAGCATGATCGCCGACCACACCGCCCAGACCGACGCGCCGATCCTCGACGTGCTCGCCGAACGCTGGAGCACCCGGATCTTCGACCCGCGCACCCCGATCGACGAAGCCGCCCTGGCGAGCGCGCTCGAAGCCGCGCGCTGGGCTCCCTCGGCCAGCAACACCCAGCCCTGGCGCTTCATCGTCGCGCGGCGCGGTACCACCGAACACGCGGCGATCGTCGACTCCCTGATGGGCTTCAACCAGAGCTGGGCGGCCGACGCTGCCGCTCTCGTCGTCTTCGCCACCGTGAGCTCGCTCGACGGCAAACCGCTCGTCTGGGCCGCCTACGATGCCGGCCAGGCGGCCGCGCACTTCACGGTGCAGGCCCACGCCTCCGGTCTGTTCACCCACCAAATGGGCGGCTTCGACCGTGCCACGTTGGCCGAGACGTTCGAATTCGGCGATGAACTCGCTGCCGTCACCGTGATGGCGGTCGGCGCACTCGGTGACATCGACAGCGCGCCCGAGCAGCTGCGCGAGCGTGAACTCACGCCCCGCACGCGGCGACCGATCGCCGAGTCGCTGATCGTCAACGCCTGACACAGCACAGATCTCGGTTCGCGACAACCGGTATCGCGCGACGCGGAAAGCGGCTTAGTCTGCGCTGATGAGCGCATCGATCATCGGCATCGGCACCGCCGTTCCGGACACCCGGCTGACGCAGGACGACGTCCGCGACCTGTTCGCCGCGCAGCCGGGACTTGACCGCGTCGCCCGGCGCATCATTACGGCCGCGTTCGATCACTCGGCCATCGACACCCGTCATACCGTCTTGCCCGAACTCGTCTCGGGCGGGTCGGTGTTCGTGGACGCCGAGACGCGTCAGATCGGGATGCCGGCGACCGGGGTGCGCAACGCGATCTATGCGCGTGAGGCGCCCGAGCTGTTCGCCGCCGCCGCCCGCGATGCGCTGCAGCGCGCCCAGGTCCGCGCGGACGAGGTCACCCACGTCGTGACGGCCTCGTGCACCGGATTCTTCGCCCCGGGGCCGGAGTTTCGACTGGTGCGCGACCTCGGCCTGGCGCCGACCGTGTCGCGCGAACACCTGGGGTTTCTCGGGTGCGCAGCCGCGATCCCCGCACTGCGCTCTGCGGCACGCATCTGCGCCACCGACCCCTCTGCGCTCGTGCTCGTGGTGTGCGCCGAGATCTGCACCATCCACCTCCGGTCCTCATCGGACCCGGACCAGATCGTGTCGTCGGCGGTCTTCGCCGACGGCGCGGCGGCCGCGGTCGTCACCGGCGCCCCCGCCACGACAGTCCCCCATCTCGAGCTCGACCGGTTCGCCACCGCGATCACCGATGACGGCGAGTCGGCGATGGGATGGACGATCGGCGATCATGGATTCGAGATGACGCTGACGGCCGAGGTCCCCCGCATCGTCGGTCGAGAAGTGAAGAACGCACTGAGTCCGCTGCTCGGGGAAGGCCCGGTCGACCTGTGGGCGGTGCACCCGGGCGGGCGCAGCATCCTGGACCGCGTCGAGGCGGCGTGCGGGCTGGAGGGCGATGCTCTCCGGCATTCACGCGACGTTCTGCGCACCTACGGCAATATGTCGTCGGCCACGATCCTGTTCATCCTGCAGCGGATGCTGGCCGACCCGGCGACTCCGGACGGCGCACGGATGCTGGCCGTCGCCTTCGCGCCGGGCCTCACCGTGGAGTCGACTCTGCTGACGGTACGCACCTCCGCGACCGCGACCGCCGGCCACCCTGCCCGCGAGAGCGCGACGTCGGTTCCCTCACGATGAGCACCGCGGGATTCGCGCGGCGCGACACGGCGCTGCGTGAACTGATGGACGACCCCGCGTGCGACGCGACGAGGCTTCGGCGCACGCTCGAACGGTTCGCGGTCGTCAACCGGCTGGTCTCCGGCTGGGGCGGGGTTTACCGCGAGCACATCCGTCCGCTCGCTCGCCGTCGCGCGGCAGACGGCACTCCCCTCCGGATCCTCGATATCGGCTGCGGCGGGGGCGATGTGCTCGAACGTCTCATCGCCCTGGCGCGCGCGGACGGTGCCGAAGTGGACGCGGTCGGCATCGATCCCGACGCCCGCTCCCTCGCCGTCGCGCTCGCGCGGCCCGGGCACCGCGCCGACTACCGCCGCGCGCACAGCTCCGATCTCGTCGCGGAGCTCGCCACCGGTGCCGCCCGCTTCGACGTCGTGATCTCCAACCACGTGCTGCATCACCTCGACGATGCAGCTTTGGCCACCGTCCTCCGTGATTCGGATGCGCTCGCGCGCTCGCTCGTCGTCCACTCCGACATCGCGCGCTCACCGGTGGCCTACGCGGCCTACGCCGTCGGGATCACGCCGCTCGCACCGGGCAGCTTCCTCCGGACGGACGGGCTCCGCTCGATCCGTCGAAGCTGGACGCCGCGAGAACTCGCCCCCGCCCTTCCCGCGGGGTGGCAGGTCTTGCGTCCCGGTCGCTTCCGCTTGCTCGCCGTGCGCGGGGAGCGTCCGTGATCGATATCGCGATCGTCGGCGGCGGTCCGGTCGCGACGCTGCTCGCGGCCGAACTCGCGCGGCACGGCACCGAGACCGTCCGCTGGGAAACGCGGTCCGAGTCCGGAGCCGGCGCACGCGCGGTCGGCATCCACGCCACGGCGCTGGCCGCGATGGAAGCCTCGGGAGCGACCGACCGCCTCCTCACCGATGCCGTGCGCGTGCGCATCGGCGAGGCGCGCCGGGCCGGGCGCTCGCTCGGGGAGCTTCACTTCGATCGGCTGCATCGACGGCATCCGTTCGTCGCAACCCTGCCGCAATCCGCCACCGAGGCGGCCCTCGCCGCGACCGCCGTCCACTGGGGCGCGACGCCGGTGCAGTACGACGCCGGCGTGACGGCGCTCGTTCCCCGCGCGGATGCCGTGGACGTCCACGTCGGCGACGACGTCGTCACGGCGCGCGTCGTGGTCGTCGCGGGGGGGCTGCGTGCCCGCGCTCTTCTGGACCAACCGGTGCGGAGTCGCCGATACCCCGACCGCTACCTGATGACCGACTGCGCCGATCTCGGCCACGACGGTGAGCGCGCGGTCGTGTATCTGGATCGTGCGGGAGTGCTCGAATCCTTCCCCTTGCCCGGTGGTCGTCGCCGATTCGTCGCCTGGATGCCGCCGCGCGGCGACGGGCGCACGGATGCCGAGCGCTTGCGCGAAGCCGTCGCAGAGCGGACGGGTTCGACCACGGCAGCGTTGTCGGTGGAGTCGGCATCGGCGTTCGGCGTGGCACGATCCCGGCTCGGCTCCATGCGCCGGGGACGCGTGCTCGCGATCGGTGACACGGCTCACGAAGTGAGTCCGATCGGCGGGCAGGGGATGAATCTGGGCTTGATCGATGCCGTGACCCTCGCGCCCCTCCTAGCGCAGGCCGTGCGCGACGGCTCTGGGCCCGCGGGACTCCCCCGGTGGGAGCGCGACCGGCTGCGGGCCGCCGACCGGGCGGCGCGCATCGGCGCGATCAACACGGTGCTGGGACGGCCGTCGCGCGCGGGCGGCGCGGTGGCCGTGGCGATCGCCCTGGCCACCCCGGCCGAGCGTCTGCTCGCGCACGCCTACGCGATGGGCTTCGATCCCGCCGCACGCCAGTTCAGCTGACGCTGACGCCGGTCACCGCGAGCTGGGCCACCAGCAGAAGCGCGGCCAGCATGACGAGGCGGAAAACTGCGCGATCGGGGCGCCGCAGCGCGCGCACGACACCGATCGCGGCCACCGCGCTGACGAGCACGATCCCGACGATGGCCGCGGGACGCACCGGGTCTCCGGTCGCTGCCGGGCCGAGGAGGACGACGACCGCGCCGACTTCCACGGCGACGAACGCGCACACGGCACTCGCGCGCGCACCCAGTCGATGAGGGAGCCCGCGCACGCCCGTGCGCGCATCGTCCTCGAGGTCCGGCAGGACGTTCGAGAAGTGGACGGCGATCCCGAGCGTCGCGCCCGCGAGAGTGGCCCACGGCGCCGCGAAGGCGGGAGCCGGCAGTGCGAGGGTGGCGAGCGAGGGAAAGAGGCCGAAGCTCAGCACGAAGGGGGCGACCGAAAGCGCCGTGTTCTTCAGCCCGAGGTTGTACGCCCACGCGGAAGCCAGCGCGAGCCCATGGCTGGCGAGGAATACCGGCCCCAGGAGGGCCGACAGCGCCGCGGCGATCCCGACCGCGATGCCGGCGGCCATCCAGACGGCCTTCGCCGTGATCTCGCCCCGCGCGATCGGCTTGTCGCGTCGCCCCACGGCGCGATCGCGGGCCCCGTCGATCGCATCGTTGGACCACCCGACGCTCAGCTGACCGGCGATGACCGCGGCACCCAGCAGCGCGAGGCGACCGGCATCCAGCCCTGCGGCCACGCCCAGGACGAGCGCGAGGACCGTCACGACGACGGTCGGTCCGGGGTGGGTGCACCGCCAGAGCGCCCCGGCGGTGCGGCCGACGCGTGCGAGCTGCATGCTCCGACCGTACCCGCCGAACGGGGCCTACTCGTCGAGGAGTTCCGCTTCGATCACGTCGTCGTCGTCGTCCGCTCCGCTCGGCGTGGAGCTCGTGAGCACGAGCTGGCCGCCGTCGGCGGCCACATCCACCCGGACGACATCGCCGTCACGGGCGCCGCCCGACAACAGCGCCATCGCGAGGCGGTCCTGGATCTCGGACTGGATCAGACGCCGCAGCGGCCGCGCACCGAACAGCGGGTCGTAGCCGCGTTCGGCCAGCCACGACCGGGCATCCGGGGTGACGGCAAGCGTGAGACGCCGATCGTGCAGGCGCCGCTGGAGAGCGTCGACCGACAGCTCGACGATCTGAGCGAGGTCATCGTGACTGAGCGGCTGGAACATGACGATGTCATCGAGACGGTTGAGGAACTCGGGCCGGAAGACCTGCCGTACGAGCGCCATGACTTGCTCCCGCTTGGTCTCCTGCGGGAGCGTCGGATCGATCAGAATCGGTGACCCGATGTTGCTCGTCAGGACCAGGATCGTGTTCGTGAAGTCGACCGTCCGCCCCTGTCCGTCGGTCAGGCGTCCATCATCGAGCACCTGCAGCAGGACGTCGAAGACCTCCGGGTGCGCCTTCTCGACCTCGTCGAGGAGGACGACGCCGTAGGGGCGCCGACGCACGGCTTCCGTGAGCTGTCCGCCCTGTTCGTAGCCGATGTATCCGGGAGGGGCACCGACCAGCCGTGCGACGGAGTGCTTCTCGCCGTACTCGCTCATGTCGATGCGGACCATCGCGCGCTCGTCGTCGAAGAGGAACTCGGCGAGCGCCTTCGCGAGCTCGGTCTTGCCGACGCCCGTCGGCCCCAAGAAGAGGAACGAGCCGGTGGGACGGTTCGGATCGCTGATTCCCGCACGCGAGCGACGGACGGCATCCGACACGGCCTTGACGGCATCTTTCTGGCCGATGAGCCGCTTACCGAGCTCCTTCTCGAGGTGCACGAGCTTCTCGCTCTCGCCTCGCAGCAGGCGTCCGACAGGGATGCCGGTCCACGCCGCAATGACGGCGGCGATGTCTTCGTCGGTCACCTGTTCGTTGACCATGCGCGGTTCGCCCGTCGGCGCCTGCTCGGCGCGCTCCGCATCGGCGAGTTCGAGCTCGAGCCGCTTGATGGTCTCGTACTGCAGCTTCGACGCGCGGGCGTAATCGGCTTCGCGGATCGCGCGCTCGAGATCGGTCTGAGCCTGGTCGAGCTGCTTCTTCAGCTCACCCACGCGATTCAGGCTCGCGCGTTCCTTGGCCCACCGCGCGTCGAGCACCGCCAGTTCGGCCTCTGCGACGTCCATCTGCTCGCGCAGCTTCGCTCGGCGCTCCTTCGAGGCGTCGTCCTTCTCCTTCTTCAGCGCGAGTTCTTCGAGCTTCATCCGGTCGACGCTCCGGCGCAGTTGGTCGATCTCGACGGGGCTCGAATCGATCTCCATCTTGAGGCGGCTCATGGCCTCGTCGATCAGGTCGATCGCTTTGTCGGGCAGCTGACGGCTCGGGATGTACCGGTTGGAGAGCGCCGCCGACGCCACCAGTGCGCTGTCGCTGATCGTGACCCCGTGGTGTGCTTCGTATCGACCCTTGAGCCCGCGGAGGATCGCGATCGTGTCTTCGACCGTCGGCTCGCCGACATAGACCTGCTGGAAGCGGCGCTCGAGGGCGGCATCCTTCTCGATGAACTCGCGGTACTCGTCGAGCGTCGTCGCGCCGATCAGACGCAGTTCGCCGCGGGCGAGCATGGGCTTCAGCATGTTCGACGCGGCGACCGAGCCTTCCCCGCCGCCGGCCCCCATCAGAACGTGCAGTTCGTCGATGAAGGTGATCACGCGCCCGTCGGAGTCGGTGATCTCCTTGAGCACGCTCTTGAGGCGCTCTTCGAATTGGCCGCGGTACATCGCCCCCGCCACCAGCGCGGAGATGTCGAGGCTGACGAGCTCCTTGTTCTTGAGCGATTCGGCGACGTCGCCCGCGACGATGCGCTGGGCGAGGCCTTCCACGACGGCGGTCTTGCCGACGCCGGGTTCGCCGATGAGCACAGGATTGTTCTTCGTGCGGCGGGTGAGCACTTGGCTGACGCGTCTGATCTCGCTGTCGCGCCCGATGACGGGGTCGAGTTTTCCTTGGCGGGCGCGGTCGGTGAGGTTGATCCCGAACTGTTCGAGGGCGCTCTTCTGGTCCTCCTGCCCGGGTGCGGGTTGTGCGTTCATGTCGGTCTCCTGAAATCTGTCACGCTCAAAGTTGAGTCGCTATGGCTCAACTTTAGCAGATGTCGCTCCGTCGGGCCAGCCTCACGGACGGCCCCGGGCGATGTGAGCGGGGCTTTCCCGGCCCGCAACATCCGACGCGCGTCGGCGAAACGCGTCGGCTCCATGCTGGGGACACACTCACCCGCCCCCATGCTTCCCCGGAGGTCCCAATGTCCTACGTGAAACCCGCCGAACTGGTCACCCGCATGGTGGATGCCGGTGCCGGCAAGATCCTCATGTCCACCCGCGACACCCTCATCCGCGCCATCATGGGCGGCGCGATCCTCGCTTTGGCGGCAGCATTCGCCATCACCGTGTCGGTGCAGACCGGCCAACCGCTGCTGGGCGCCATCCTGTTCCCGGTCGGGTTCGTGATGCTCTACCTCATGGGCTTCGACCTGCTGACGGGGGTGTTCACGCTGGCGCCGCTCGCCTGGCTCGACAAGCGCCCCGGAGCGAGCACGGGCGGGGTCCTCCGCAACTGGGGGCTCGTCTTCCTCGGCAACTTCATCGGCGCATTCCTCGTCGCCGTCCTCATGGCCATCTACTTCACGTACGGCTTCACGAGTGAGCCGAGCGCTGTCGGACTTGCCATCGGCGAGATCGGCCACGGCCGTACCGTCGGCTATGCCGATCACGGCCTCGGCGGCATGCTGACGCTCTTCGTCCGCGCCGTCCTCTGCAACTGGATGGTCTCCACCGGCGTCGTCATGGCGATGATGAGCGACAGCCTGGTCGGCAAGGTCGTCGGCATGTGGATGCCGATCATGCTCTTCTTCTACATGGGCTTCGAGCACTCGATCGTCAACATGTTCCTGTTCCCCTCGGGCCTGCTCCTCGGCGCCGACTTCACTCTGTGGGATTACCTGCTCTGGAACGAGATCCCCACCGTCATCGGCAACCTCGTCGGCGGTCTCACGTTCGTCGGACTCACCCTGTACATCACGCACGGGCGCACCGCTCCGGCACGCATCCCGACGATGCGCGGCGGCTCGTCGCGGCGTCCGGCCGCGCCGAGCCCGGCCTCGGTCGTCGCCGCGGACGAAGAGCCGGCACCGGTTCCCGTCAGCGTCTGATCACAATCGAATGCGGCCTCACCTTCGGGTGGGGCCGCATTCGTATGTGTGGGACGACGAAAACCGCCGCACCAGCCCCACGAGGTCACATTCGCACCACGGGTCATGCAACTCGGCCACCCACGACGTCCCAGCCGCGAGAAGTCGCTTGTAAGTCAGGAGGCCGCGGCCAGCGCCTCGCGGAAGCGATCCACGACGACGCGGGACACCCGGCGCTCGACTCCGCCGCCGGGGGTCACCGCCAGCGGCGCGCTCACCGCATCCGCACCGCTCGCGGCGACGAGGTTGGCGAAGTGCCCGGGGGCCAAGACGTAGCTGGCGGCGATCACCCGCGTGGCCCCGGCGGCACGCGCCGCGGCCACCGCGTCGGCGATGAGCGGAGTGGATCCGGCCGCATAGCCGACGGTGAGCGGCACGGTCAGTCGCGCACGCAGCATCTCGGCGAGTGCCTCGACATCGGTCGCGGCGACGGGGTTCGACGAACCTGAGGCCGCGAGCACGATATGCGTACCGAGCGAGTCAATCTCCCCCACCTCGGTGAGGCGCGAGACGAGCACATCGGCCAGCAGCGGATGCGGCCCGAGCGGCTGCGCGGCGTGCACGTGCTCATAGGGCTTGGCGGCTCGGGCGATGTCGACACCGGTGTGGAAACCGCGCGACAGCAAGAGCGGGACGATGACCGCGCGCTGATCGGCGGGCACCGCGGCGGCGACATCGGCGACGGCGGGCTCTTCCACATCCACGAACGCGGGCTGCACCACGGTTTCCGGCAGCAGCTGGGCGACGTGATCGACGAGGGCGGAGACGACGGCACGCCCCTCCGCGAAGCGGGTCCCGTGGGAGCACGCGATCAGCACGGTCGGATTGATCTCGCTCATGCGACCGAGTCCACGTCGAGTCGGTAGCCGCGCTTGATGACCGTCTTGATGACACCGGAGACGCCGAGAGCCTCACGGACGCGCGCGACGGCCATTTCGACGGCGTGATCGCCCCCGCCTGTCCGCGGCAAGACCTCCAGCAGCTGGACGCGGGGCACCACATCGCCGCGCGCATCGAACAGCACGCCCAGGAGGCGAACAGCCGTGCGGGACAGGGCGATGAAGTGTCCGTCGATGATCGCCCCGCCGCTGCGCAACTGCAGAACCCCGGCGCTCGTAGCGAGCGACGGCGCGGAACCTCCGCCGAAATGGGTGACGACGCCGCGCACGAGGGATCCGAGACGCCCTCGCTCGGCCATCAGCACCGGGATGTCCGCGCTCACGAGTGGCCCGGCCGTGATGGGTCCGACGGCGGCCATCACGAGGCGACCGCCGACCGCGCGCCGACGGATTTCCGGCAGGCAACCGGCGGCTTCCGCCTCGGCCAGCCATTGCGCGGCGCCAGGCGCCGAGGTGAACAGCACCGCGTCGACGTCGCCGTCGGCGGTCTGCGCGACCGAACGCTGAACCGTCTCGGGGTCGGGAGGCGGACCCCAGCGATAGACGGTGAGGCTGACGACGTCCGCTCCGTGCGCGACGAACAGCTCGTCGAGGCCGTCGGCGCCCGATCCGTGGTGCTGCACGGCGATCCGCGTCCGCTCGATTCCCTGCGCGATCAGATACTCGCCGAGCTCCGCGGCCGTCTCGGACTCGGCCACCCAATCGGCGGTGAACCCCGCCTGCTGGATCGCGCCGCGGGCTTTCGGGCCGCGCGCGACGAACCGCGCCCCGGCGAGCGCCGCCGTGAGCTCTTCGGCCAGGCCCGCTTCGTCGGCCGCATCGATCCACCCGCGGAACCCGACACCCGTGGTGACCACGACGATCTCCGGCGGGGAGGCGATCAACTCACGCGTGCGTTCCCAGAGGGCTTCGTCATCGATGTGCGGCACGATCGTGAGGGCCGGGGCTTGCTGAACGAGCGCACCGTGGCGCTCGAGCGCGGCCGTCAGTTCGCCGGCCCGGCGATCGACGGCGATCATGATCGTGCAGCCTCGCAGGCTCTCCGAGAGCGGAGGTGTCCCGATCACCCCGCCCATTCGAGGGTCCGCTCGGGGTGGGGCAGGAGGAACCCGGCACGGGCGACATCGCCCACGACGATCACAGCGGGGTTGCGGACGCCGGCGCGCTGCGCGTCGGTGAGTGCGGTGGCCAGTGTCGTGTGGGTCGTGCGCTGCTGCGGCGTATGTCCGCTCTCGACGATCGCGACCGGACGCTCGGCATCCGCGCCGTCGGCGAGAGCGGCGGCGACGAGTCGGGGCAGCGCCGCAACCCCCATCAGCACGACGACCGTCACGTCGGGGTCGGCGAGCGCCGCACGCGTCGACGACGTGAGCGCGGCTTGGCCGTTGACGATGTGCACGGCCGAGGCGGTCTGACGGTGCGTCACGGGGATGCCGGCAGCCTGCGGCACCGAGATCGCACTCGAGACCCCGGGGACGACATCCACGGGGACACCGGCCGCGACACACGCGAGTACTTCTTCACCGCCGCGTCCGAAGACGAACGGGTCGCCGCCCTTGAGCCGGACGACACGGCGGCCCGCGCGGGCGTGCTCGACCAGGAGCGCGTTGATCTCCTCCTGCGGGACGGGGTGGTGTCCGGGTTGCTTGCCCACGTCGATGACAATCGTGTCGGGATCGAGTTCCTCGAGGAGCTGTGCCGTGGGCCCGAGTCGATCGGCGATGAGGACGTCGGCTTCCGCGATGAGGCGCCTCCCACGCACCGTGAGCAGATCGACGGCTCCGGGACCGCCGCCGACGAGGTCGACACGGCCGACCCCCGTCGTGCGACGGCGGCGCAGCGGCAACCGTCCATCGGTCAGGAGGCGGTCGATGGCGTCACGCACGCGGACGGATCTGCGCGGGTCGACACCGGCATCCGACACGACGCCGACCAGCACATCACCGGACGACGTCTGCGCCGTGAGCCGGGCCGTTCCGTGTCCCGCGCTGGATGCGTTGATGCAGAACACGTGACGACGCTCGCAGGCGGCGGCGACGGCAAGGTCGACGCGCGCGTCGCCGGTCGCCGTGTGCACCATCCATGCGCCGGCCAGGTCCCCACGACGGAAGCGCCGCGGGGTCCATGCGACGTCACTGCGCCGCACCAGCTCACGCACCTCGGCGCACAGCTCCGGAGCGACGACGCGAACGTACGCGCCATCGTCGAGCAGTCGCCGCATCCGACGTGCGGTGACGGCGCCGCCACCGACCACCAGCACCTCGCGCCCCGCCAGGGACACACCGATCATCGTCGTCATCGTCACTCCTCCCACCGGATGCAGAGGTCCTCGCCGCGCCGTGCGACGGGCCAGACCCGCAGGTGCGCGGGTTCCTTGCCCTGCGGATCCAGGCAGATGCCGGTCCGCAGGTCGAACACATGCTTGTACATGGGCGAGGCGATCGTCGGCGCATCGGCCCGAGTGCCGACGATCCCTCGAGAGATCACGTTCGCCCCACTGTACGGGTCGAGGTTCGATACGGCATGCAGTGCACCGTCGCGCAACAGGAAGAGTGCGATCTGCGTCGAACCGATCAGGGCTGCCCGGCCGCGCTCGACCTCGAGGTCCGAGACGGCGCACAGCCGAATCCAGATGTGCGTGCGCGATCCGGCCGCCACGGCGGTCATCGCCGCACCGCCAGGGTCGTTCCCGCGATCGGGACGACACCCGCGCGCCGCTCTTCCGCACTCGCGGGGCGCACCTGGCCGCGTTCGGCGACGTAGCCGAGCGACGGGTCGGGAGTGTCCGGCGCGTTGACGAAGGAGTGGAAGCGGGCGAGCTTCGCGGGGTCGGCCAGGGTCGCCGCCCATTCGTCTTCGTAGGCGTCCACATGCCGCGCCATCGCCGCGTCGAGATCGGCGCAGATCCCGAGGCTGTCCTCGAAGATGACGGCGCGAAGCTCGTCCAAGCCACCCTCCAGCTCCTGCATCCACGGCGCCGTCCGCTGCAACCGGTCCGCGGTGCGGATGTAGTAGAGGAAGAACCGGTCGATCGCCTGGATCAGCTGATCGTCGTCGAGGCCTTCGGCCAGGAGCTCGGCGTGCCGCGGGGTGAAGCCGCCGTTGCCGCCGACATAGAGGTTCCAGCCGTTCTCGGTCGCGATGACCCCGGCATCCTTCCCGCGGGCCTCGGCACACTCCCGCGCACATCCCGATACCCCGAGCTTCAGCTTGTGCGGTGCACGGAGCCCGCGATAGCGCAGTTCGAGCCGGACGGCCATGCCCACCGAATCGAGCACGCCGTATCGGCACCAGGTCGATCCGACGCACGACTTCACGGTGCGCAGCGACTTGCCGTAGGCCTGGCCGGATTCGAAGCCGGCATCCACGAGTCGTTGCCAGATCTCGGGCAACTGCTCGAGGCGCGCACCGAACATGTCGATGCGCTGCCCGCCGGTGATCTTCGTATAGAGCGCGTAGTCGCGGGCGATCTCGCCGATGACGATCAGCCCCTCGGGCGTCACCTCGCCACCCGCCATGCGCGGGACCACGGAGTAAGTGCCGTCGCGTTGGATGTTGGCCATGACATGGTCGTTCGTGTCCTGCAGCGTCGCGTTCTCGCCGTCGAGGACGTGGCCGCCGACGAGCGTCGACAGGATGCTCGCGAGCGTCGGCTTGCAGATGTCGCAGCCGCGACCGCTCCCGAATCGCTCGATGACGGCCGAGAAAGTCGTGAGCTCCGAGACCCGCACGGCATCGAAGAGCTGCCGACGCGAGAGGTCGAAGTGCTCGCACAGCGCGTTCGAGACCACCTGGCCGGACTTGGCGAGTTCCTGCCCGACGAGCTTCTTCACCATGACGGTGCACGAACCGCACGTCGCGCCGGCCTTCGTGCACGCCTTGACGGCAGCAGCATCCGCGCAGCCCTCGTCGTGGACCGCGCGGCGGATGCGGCCGGCGGTCACACTCGAGCAGGAGCAGACGACGGCCTCATCGGGCAGCTCCGCCATCGGCGCGCTACCCGAGACCTCGGGCGCGAGGTACACGGCCGGGTCCGCGCCCAGGGCCCCACCGACCAGGGGGCGCAACGAGCCGTAGGCGGCGGCGTCGCCCACCAGGATGCCGCCGAGCAGCGTCTTGGCATCGTCGGAGAGTACGAGCTTCTTGTAGACACCGGCGGTCGGGTCCGCATAGACGACGTCGAGCGCCCCCGGTGTCGTGGCCATCGCGTCGCCGAAGCTGGCGACGTCGATGCCGGAGAACTTGAGCTTGGCCGACAGATCGAAGCCGGGGAACGTCGCGTCGCCTCCGGACAGGCGCGACGCGGCGACCTCCGCCATGGCGTAGCCAGGGGCGACGAGGCCCACCGCCATGCCATCGAAGTTCGCGACTTCACCGATCGCGAGAATGGCCGGATCGCTGGTCCGGCATGTCTCGTCGATGACGACACCACCGCGCGGATGGCAGTCGAGTTGGGCGTCGCGGGCGAGCTCATCGCGGGGACGTACCCCGACGGTGAAGACGGCCACATCGACGTCGGCGTCACTGCCGTCGCGGAAAGCGATGTGCGAAACCTGCCCCGTCCGGTCCGGGTCGAGCCGGGTCGTCACGGTTTCGGTGCGCACGCCGATCCCGCGCGCTTCGATCAGGCGACGAAGGATGCCGCCCGCACCGGAATCGAGCTGCGCCGACATCAGCCGATCGCTGGATTGGACGACCGTCGGCGTCACATCGAGGCCGCCGAGCGCCTCGGCGGCCTCGAGACCCAGCAAGCCACCGCCGACGACGACGCCGCGCAGGGGGCGTCCGAGTTGCTCCCGACGCCGTTCGACGAACGTGCGGAGTTGCTCGAGATCGTCGATCGTGCGGTAGACGAAGCATCCCGGCAGGTCGAAGCCGTCGAGGGCCAACCGGGCCGCATACGAGCCGGTGGCCAACACCAGCCGGTCGTAGTCGAGGAACCGGCCGCTCGCCAGCCGCACGCGGCGCCGCGACCGGTCGATCACGGCGACCGGGTCGGCCGGAAGGAAGTCGACGCGCTCGTCGGCGAGCGCCGCCGGGTCGAGCGTGAGGTCATCGGCGTCGCGCCCGGTGAGGTATCCGGTGAGCCCGACGCGGTCGTACGGTAGCCGGCCCTCGTCGCCGACCACGGTCACCCGGACGGGCAGGTCTTCGCGGCTGAGGAGACTCTCGACGAAACGGTGGCCGACCATGCCGGCGCCGACGACGACGATTCGCTGCGGGTTCTGTGCGCTCACGGGAGTCCTCCTGGGGCGATCCACCGACCCACCCGGACGCGAGTGGGGTGATCTTCGACGCTAGGGGCCTCGTGTTTCACCGCACCCGGCCCTGCGTTACCCCGCGGGAACGTCTTCCTCACAAACCCCCGAGAGCAGTGTGAGGCCGCGCCCCTCCCGTTGCCGAGTGCGCGGGTTCCTGCCGAGAGCGCCGGACGTGCGCCGCGCGCAACCAGTGCACTCGCGAAGAACCGGCGCGCTCGCGCGCGGCGGTGGGGCAGGCGGTCAGGATGCCAGGGCGGTGGGCGTGCAGCTGAACCGGGCACGGTAGGCGGTCGGGGTCGTGCCGAGCGTGCGCGAGAAGTTCTGCCGCAGGACCGCCGCCGACCCGAAGCCGCACTCGTAGGCGATGGCATCGAGCCCGAGTTCGGTCTGCTCCAACAGACGCTGGGCCTGAATGAGCCGCTGGCGCGCGAGCCAGGCGGCCGGGGTCGTCCCGTGATCTGCTTTGAACCGACGCGCGAACGTGCGCGGTGACATGTGCGCCCGTGCGGCGAGCTGATCGACGGGGAGATCGAGCCGGAGGTTCTCCAGCATCCAATCGGTGACGGGCGACAGCGACAACGACGTCGATTCGGGCAGCGGACGGGCGATGAACTGCGCCTGGCCGCCGTCGCGCTGCGGCGGGACGACCATGCGCCGGGCGATCTTGTTGGTCAGCTCCGCCCCGAGTTCGAGGCGGAGGAGGTACAGGCACGCGTCGAGCCCGGCTGCCGTGCCGGCACTCGTGATGATGCGCCCGTCGTGGACGTAGAGGACATCGGGGTCGACATCGATCTGCGGATACATCCGCGCCATCGTGGCGGCGTAGCGCCAGTGCGTGGTCGCCCGGCGGCCGTCGAGAACTCCGGAGGCCGCGACGACGAACGAACCGCTGCAGACGGTGAGCACCCAGGCCCCGCGCGCGACGGCGCGCTGGATGACGCCGATCACCCGCTCGTCGACGTGTGCCCACGACTCGCGCGGGATCGGCGCGACGACGACCAGGTCGGCCTCATCGGCGAAGTCGAGGCTGGCATCGACGTTGATCGAGAAGCCGATGTTCGCCGGGACGACGCCCGGATCCGGCGTCACGATGCGGAAGTCGAAGAGCGGCACTCCGTCGTCACGACGATCGAGACCGAAGGCTTCGCACGCAAGACCGAACTCGAACGGCGCGAAACCGGGCTGGACGATGCAGGCGACAGTGTGCATGGCAGGAATCCTACCCTCATACGCAGTCCTGCCACTAGTGGCAGTCACAGCGCGAGCGTAGCGTTTCCGCCATGCTCACCGTCTTGCTCCTCCTCATCGCCCTCTCCACCGTCGGTACGGTCGCCACGGTCCGCGCGCTCCGCGTCGACGGCTACCGCCGCATCCCCACCGACCCTTCCCGCCTGCCCTGACGCTGACGCCTCGAGAGAGCGGGGGTCAGGGGCGGAGGGACGTCACAGCGTCCAGGAGGATGCCGGCCGAGCGCGCCCAGGAGAACCGGGCGATGTGGGCGCGGCCGGCGGCGACCACGGCGACCACAGCGGCGGGGTCGTCGAGCGTGCGGACGGCGTCGGCGAAAGCGGCGGCATCCGTGCCGGGCGCGTACAGCGCCCCGCCGCCGGCGACCTCCCGGAAGATCGGCATGTCGGTGATGACGGCGGGCACGCCGAGCTCGATCGCCTCGGCGACCGGCAGCCCGTACCCCTCGTCGAGGGATGCCGACACCAGCACGGCGCGGTCGGCCAGCAGCGCCGCGTACTCGGCGTCGGTCACCCCGCCGTGGAACACGACGCGTCCACCGGCAGGCTCGATGAGCGCCTCCAGCTCGGCGCGACGGGCATCGGAGATCCGAGACAGCAGATGCAGCGTGCGACCGGGAAGCATCCCGATCGCCCGAATGAGCGTCTCGACGTTCTTGTAGGGCATGAATGAGCCCATGTAGACGAGGTTCTCCGCGCCGGGCACCACCGTCACCCCGAAATCCGCCAGGCGCTGCGGCGCGTTCGGGATCACGACAACGGGTCGCTTCGTCAACCGCACGCGCGCGAACTCGGCCGCGGAGGTCTCGCTGACCGTCGCGACGATGTCGGCGGCGTTCAGTGTCAGCCGCTGCGGAACGTACGACAGGTGGAAGAGGCGCCACCCCGCGCGCACATACCAGGGCAGATCCTTCGGCGGCGTGCGATGCCGGTAGTAGATCGTGTCGTGGAGGGTGAGGATGAGCCGGAAACGCCGCCCGAGTGAACCGATCGTCTGCATCGGCGAGAACACGGCATCCGGATGCTGCTTGTTGAGCCCGAGCGCCGCCAGCGGCTCGATGATCGCGGTCGGATCCCCGATCACGAGGACCTCGGCGCCGGCCGGGAGAAACGCACGCTGGCGCTCATCGAAGATCAGGTACGTGACCTCGATGCCGCGGTCCGCCGCCGCGGCGGCGACCGCAGCGGCGAGCTCGGTGGAGTACCGACTGATCCCATCGTGGAAATCCACGCGGATGTAGCGCGCATCGAAGAACAGGCGCATCTCAGAGCGGCTCGCCCCGGTACAGCTTCTCGAAGGTGTCCAGGGTCTTCTCGATGTCGTGGATCTCCACGCCATCCAGCGACGCCTGCTGCATCCGTCGGTACTCCACCGGGTCGGCGGTCAGGACGCGACGAAGCTTGTCGGCGAGATCATCGACGTTTCCCGGTTCGAACAGATAGCCGTTCTCGCCGTCATGGATGAGGTGCGGAAGGGCGACGGCGTTCGCGCCGACCACCGGCAGGCCCGAGGCCATGGCTTCCATCGTCGCGATCGACTGCAGCTCGGCGATCGACGCGATGGCGAACACGTCGGCCTGCGCGTACGACGCGCGCAGCTGATCCTCCTCGACCCGCCCGTGGAAGACGATCCGGTCCGACAGGCCCAGCCGCTGCGCGGTCTGCTCGAGGTTGCGGCGCTGGTCGCCGCCACCGACGATGTCGAAGGTGATGTTCGGGATGTCGGTGACGAGCTTCGCGATCGCCTCGAGTGTGACCTCGACGTGCTTCTCGGTCGTCAGGCGTCCGACGAACAGCACGCGGTAGTGATCGCGCTCGCTGAAATCGGGGGTGTAGTTGCGCTTGTCGATGCCGCAGCTGATGGGGATGACACCCGTGATGTCGATCGTCGCCTCGAGGAACTCCGCAGCCTTGCGCGTCGGAGTCGTCACCGCGCGCGACATGTCGAACGTGCGCTTCGCGTCATCCCAGGCGAGCTTGAGCACGAGCTTGTCGAGCAGGGGCGGCAGGGTCGTGAAGTCGAGGACGTTCTCGGCCATGACGTGATTGGTCGCGATCACCGGGATGCCGCGCTGATGCGCGACGCGCGTGAGCGCGCGCCCGAGGACGATGTGCGACTGGCTGTGCACGACGTCCGCGGGAACCTCGTCCAGAAGCCGTCGCGAGTAGTGCTTCGCGCGCCAGGGCCACGCGAAACGCAACCAGTCGTGGGGGAACCAGCGCCACCCCGGCGGCCGGTGGACGGTGATCTCCTGGCCCTCGATGACCTCGCGGAAGACGCCGTGATTGCGCAGCGAAAGGCCGGGAGTGAGGACGTGCACGTCGTGGCCACGACCGGCGAGTCCCGCCGCGAGCCGCTCGGCGAAGCGCGCGGCCCCGTTGACGTCGGGGGCAAAAGTATCGGCGGCGATGACGATCGTGAGCGTTCCCCGGGCGGGGTCGTGCGTCGCGGATCCGGTCACGGGGTACGGGGCCAATCTGTGCGGCGGTGGCGCACCGCGGATCGCGGAAACACCGATGCGAGTCTAGCCGAGCACCCTCCGCACCCCCGGGAGCACCCGCGCGGCACGTAGCCTGAAGTCATGGCGCGACTTCACGCAGATGCAGACCCGACTCGCTGGGTGCCGGTGACCGAGTCCTTCGGCTTCCGGGGGCGCCGGGCCCGGAAGCAGGCGATCCGGATGCTGCTGACCCAGGCCGGCGGAGCGCTCGGCGCGGCCGGGCGTCCGGGTGGCGGGGTCACTGCGTGGGCGGTGAGTCAGGCCGCACCGTGGCTGATGCGCAAGGCCGCCGGCCGTGTGCTCGTCTGGGTCTGGAAGAGCGAGCCCGATCTGCTGGTCGTCATGGCACAGATCCAGGAGCTCACGGCGCAGCTGCGCACGGCGCGCGCGATGATGCCGATCGAGTACGACGACACCGAGACCTTCCGCGGCACCTATCTGGGGGTCGGCGAGAAGCTGGTCATGGCACTGCCGGCATCCGCCACGACTCCCCCGTTCGCGACCTACACGTGGGACACCGGCACGCACCTCATCACCCTGACGGCCGTGTGCGCCGACCGCGAGCGCTTCGGCACCGTGATCGGCGCTGTCGACGATCTCGCCCGCTCGTTGCGGCTGACCGACGACCTCACGGTGGGCGAATCGGCCGTGCTGCGGATCGATCCCGCCTGACGCGCGCGCCGCGTCAACAAGATGACGTCACGTGACGCCGCGTGACGCCCCTTGACATCGCACTCCATCGAGCACGGAGGGCACACCTAACCTCTCGGATGGGCAGACCACCGCCCACACCCGGGATAACGGGATCCCTCAGGAGGCGATGTGACGATCAACGACGCGAAGGCCGGCCCTGCCGTCCAGGATGCGGCGGCCTCACGTGCCGCGCGCATCGCGACCGAAGGGGCTCGCGCGCGCGCCCCGCGCGCCTCGTCGCGGCCGAACGGGCAGTGGAAGATCGACGGCAAGGCCCCCCTCAACGGCAACGAAGAGTGGAAGCAGGTCGATGACGGTCTGAGCGTGCGGGATCGCATCGAGAACACCTACTCGAAAGGCGGATTCGCCTCGATCGACCCGACGGATCTGCACGGACGGTTCCGCGTGTGGGGCCTGTACACGCAGCGCAAGCCCGGGATCGACGGCGGCCGCACCGCGACGCTCGAGCCGCATGAACTCGAAGACGAGTACTTCATGCTGCGCGTGCGCATCGATGGCGGCCAGCTCACGACCGAGCAGTTGCGGGTCATCGCCGGCATCTCGATGGAGTTCGGTCGAGACACCGCCGATCTGACGGACCGACAGAACATCCAGCTGCACTGGGTCGAGGTCGAGTCGATGCCCGAGATCTGGCGCCGCCTCGAGGCGGTCGGCCTCGGCACGACCGAGGCCTGCGGGGACGTACCGCGGGTCGTGCTCGGCTCCCCCGTCGCGGGTATCGCAGCCGACGAGCTCATCGACCCCACTCCGCAGATCGACGAGATCACGGCACGATTCATCGGGGACGAGACCCTCGCGAACCTGCCCCGCAAGTTCAAGTCCGCGATCACGGGGCACCCGAGCCACGACGTCGTGCACGAGATCAATGACGTTGCCTTCGTCGCTGTCGACCACCCCGAGCTCGGCATCGGGTATGACCTCTGGGTCGGCGGAGGGCTGTCGACGGCGCCCCGACTCGGCGAGCGCCTGGGCGCATTCGTCTCGCCCGAACGTGTCACCGACACGTGGCACGGCGTCGCGCAGATCTTCCGCGACTACGGGTACCGGCGGCTGCGCAACAAGGCGCGTTTGAAGTTCCTGCTCGCCGAGTGGGGGACCGAGAAGTTCCGGCAGGTACTGCAGGACGAGTACCTCGGCTACGCGTTGCCCGATGGGCCCCCCGCACCGAAACCCCTCACGCAGGGCGATCACGTCGGCGTCCACCGCCAGAAGGACGGCCGCTTCTACATCGGCGTCACCCCGATCGTCGGTCGTGTCTCCGGCCCGAATCTCGCGAGGTTGGCCGACCTGATCGAGGCCCACGGCTCGTCGCGCCTGCGGACGACCCCGCATCAGAAACTCGTGATCCTCGACATCCCCGAAGACCGGATCGAGTCGCTCATCGCCGGGCTCGACGACCTCGGGCTTTCGGCGCGGCCGAGCCTCATCCGACGTGGCACGATCGCGTGCACCGGGATCGAGTTCTGCAAGCTCGCGATCGTCGAGACGAAGGCCTACGCGACGGATGCGGTCCTCGCTCTCGAGGAGCGTCTCGCGGGCATCGATCTGCCGCATCCGATCTCGCTGCACGTGAACGGATGCCCGAACTCGTGCGCGCGCATCCAGACCGCCGACATCGGCCTCAAGGGCCAGCTCGTCACGATCGACGGAGAGCAGGTACCCGGCTATCAGGTGCACCTGGGCGGAGGGCTCGCGGACCCTCACCGCGAAGAACCAGAACTCGGGCGGACGGTGCGCGGGCTCAAAGTCCCGGCCGACGGCATCGCCGATTACACCGAGCGGGTCGTGCGGAGATTCCTGCAGGACCGCGATGCGGCATCCGACGAATCGTTCGCCGAGTGGGCGCACCGCGCCGACGAGGAGGCCCTCGTATGAGCGTCTCTCTCTCGCCGCGGATCACGGTCACGCGCTCGCACGACGACCTGCGCGCGCTCGCCGAAGCCGGCAACATCGAGCTTGGGTCGATGACCGATCATGAAGCATCCCCCGCCGACGTGGTCGCGTGGGTCGCGCGTCATTTCGGCGCGGAAGCCGCGGCCGTCGCGTGCTCGATGGCCGATGCGGCGCTCCCGCACCTCGTCGCGGAGCGACTGCCCGGGGTCGACGTGCTGTTCCTCGACACGGGCTATCACTTCGCCGAGACGCGGATCACGCGCGATGCGGTGGACACCGCTCTCGATGTGCGGATCGTCGATGTGCTGCCCGACCAGACCGTCGCCGAACAGGATGCGTCCTTCGGCGCCCGCCTGTACGAACGCGACCCGGGACTGTGCTGCGCGCGCCGCAAGGTCGCCCCGCTCCGAGAGGCGTTGGGTGGCTACGAAGTGTGGATCACCGGTGTGCGCCGCGAAGAAGCGCCGACGCGCGCGAACACCCCGCTTGTCACGTGGGACGAGCGCAATGGCCTCGTGAAGGTCAACCCGGTCGCCGCCTGGACGTTCGACGACCTGCTCGACTACGCGGGCCTGCACCAGGTGCCCGTGAACCTCCTCGTCAGTAACGGATATCCCTCGATCGGGTGCGCGCCGTGCACGAAGGCCGTCGCTCCCGGCGAGGACCCGCGCTCCGGGCGCTGGGCCGGGCTCTCCAAGACCGAATGCGGGTTGCACTCATGACCACCGTCACGTCACGCCTCGATACCCTCGACCTGCTCGAGGCCGAAGCAATCCACATCATCCGCGAGGTGGTCGCCGAGTTCGAGCGCCCCGTCCTGCTCTTCTCGGGCGGCAAAGACTCGGTCGTGGTGCTGCATCTCGCGACGAAGGCGTTCTTCCCGGGACGTGTGCCGTTCCCCGTCCTGCACGTCGACACGGGTCACAACTTCCCCGAGGTGCTCGCCTTCCGCGACGAGACCGTCGCGCGGCTCGGAATCCGGCTCGAGGTCGCCCGCGTACAGGACTACATCGACGACGGTCGTCTGCACGAGCGCGCCGACGGCACGCGCAATCCGCTGCAGACGCTGCCGCTTCTCGAGGCGATCGCGGCCGGGAGGCACGACGCGGTCTTCGGGGGCGCCCGCCGCGATGAAGACAAGGCGCGGGCCAAAGAGCGCATCATCTCGCTGCGCGACGAGTTCGGGCAGTGGGATCCCCGCAACCAGCGCCCCGAGCTGTGGAGCCTCTACAACGGGCGCCACACGCCCGGCCAACACGTGCGGGCCTTCCCGATCTCGAACTGGACCGAGCTCGACGTCTGGCGCTACATCGAGCGCGAGGGAATCCCGTTGCCCCCGCTCTACTTCGCGCACGAACGCGAGGTATATGCGCGTGATGGCATGTGGCGCGCGGTGGGTGAGTCGTCGCCGGCCCGGCCCGACGAAAAAACCGAACGTCGCCTCGTGCGCTACCGCACGGTCGGCGACATGAGCTGCACGGGCGCCGTCGAATCGGACGCCGCCGACCTCGCCGCGATCGTCGCGGAGATCGCGGTGTCCACCCTGACCGAACGCGGCGCTACGCGGGCCGATGACCGCATCTCGGAGGCCGCCATGGAAGATCGCAAGAAGGACGGGTACTTCTGATGTCCACGACCGAAGCCGTCCGCACGGCGCTCGACACCTCGACCCTGTTCCGCTTCGCGACGGCCGGGTCGGTCGACGACGGCAAGTCGACCCTCGTCGGGCGACTGCTGCACGATTCGAAGGCGATCCTCGCCGACCAGCTCGAACAGGTCGCCCGCACGTCGGCCGAGCGCGGCTTCGCGCACGGGGCATTCGACTTCGCCCTGCTGACCGACGGCCTGCGCGCAGAGCGGGAGCAGGGCATCACTATCGACGTCGCCTATCGCTACTTCTCGACCGGCAATCGCAGCTTCATCCTCGCCGACTGCCCGGGGCACGTGCAGTACACGCGCAATATGGTGACCGGCGCCACAACCGCCGACGCCGTGATCGTCTTGATCGACGGCCGCAAGGGTGTGCTCGAACAGACCCGGCGCCACCTCGCCGTCATCGCGCTGCTCCGCGTTCCGCACGTCATCGTGGCGGTGAACAAGATCGATCTGCTCGGCTACGCGCACTCCGCGTTCGACGAGGTCGCGGCACAGGTTGATCGCGTGACCGCCGAGCTCGGCATCGATGACGTGCATGTCATTCCGGTGTCGGCCCTCGAGGGTGACAACATCGTCGACCGATCGGCCCACACGCCCTGGTACGACGGGCCCGCGCTGCTCGAACTGCTCGAGACGCTCCCCGGTCAGGAAGAGCTCGCGTCAGCCCCGGGCGACTTCCGGCTTCCGGTGCAGCTGGTCCTTCGCCCCCAGGGCGGCCTGTCGCCCGAGATCGCTGCCGGCGAGGCGGAGGGTTTGCGTGACTACCGTGCCGCCGCCGGGCGCATCGCGTCGGGTTCGGTGCGCATCGGAGACGAGGTGCAGGTCTTCCCCTCGGGCATCCGTACGATCGTGTCCGGCATCTCGGTCGCCGGGGTCGACGTCGATCGCGCTACCGCGCCGCAATCGGTGGCACTCGAACTCGCGGGCGACATCGACGTCGCGCGCGGCAGTGTGATCGCAGCGACCGACACCCTTCCCGGTGCCCGACGCGAGATCGACGCTGAGCTCTTCCAGCTCGATGCACGCACGCTCGTCGAGGGCGCCCGCGTGCTCGTCAAGCACGGTACCGCGACCGTCCAGGCGGTCGTCACACAGATCGAATCGCGCTACGACCTCGACACGCTCGCGCACGAGCCCGCCGAGGCGCTCGCGGTGAACGACATCGGTCGTGTCCGGCTGCGCCTGGCCGCGGTCCTCCCCCTCGAGTCCTACCGGGACAACCGTGCCGGGGGCTCGTTCCTCGTGATCCATCCGGCCGACGGCGCGACTCTCGCCGCCGGCATCGCGCGCGACTGACCCGTCGCGCATCCACTCACACGCACGACCCGCTGAAGGAGGCGACACCGTGAACAACATCCGCACCGCGACGACGATCACCACCCTGGGACTCGTGGCATGCATGATGGCGGGTTGCACCTCCGCCGCAGCGAACACGGCCGAAGAAGTCACCGAGCTGCGTCTCGGCTACTTCGCCAACGTCACCCATGCGCCGGCGTTGATCGGTCTCGAAGAGGATCTGTTCGACGATGCCCTCGGCGATGTCGATGTGACCACCCAGGTCTTCAATGCCGGGCCCGCCGCGATCGAGGCGCTGACCGCAGGTGCGATCGATGCGACCTACATCGGTCCGAACCCCTCGATCAATACGTACATCCAGTCGGGCGGCGTCTCGGCCCGCATCGTCGCCGGCGCCGCGACGGGGGGCGCAGCGCTCGTCGTCCACGAGGGCATCGACTCGCCCGCCGACCTCGAGGGAACGACGATCGCGACCCCCCAGCTGGGCAACACGCAGGATGTGGCCTTGCGCGCCTGGCTTGCCGCGCAGGGATTCGCAACCGACACGACGGGCGGCGGTGACGTGAACATCACCCCGACCGACAACGCCCAGACCCTCACGCTCTTCCAAGACGGCAACGTGGACGGTGCCTGGCTCCCCGAGCCCTGGGTGTCGCGTCTGGTTCTCGACGCGGGGGCGCACGTGCTGGTCGACGAAGCGGATCTCTGGGCAGACGGAGAGTTTCCCACCACGGTGCTGCTCGTGCGGGCCGAGTTCCTCGACGCGCATCCGGACGTCGTCGAAGATCTGCTCGCGGGCCACATCGCCGCGGTGCAGTGGATCGAGGAGCACCCCGATGAGACGCCGACGGTCATCAACAACGCGCTGGAAGACGAGACCGGCAAACGCCTCGACGATGCGGTCATCATCCGCGCGCTCGAGCACGTGACGTTCTCGGTCGATCCGCACGCCGACACGTTCGAAACCCTGGTCGCGAACGGTCTCGAGGCCGGAACACAGAAAGAGGGATCGATCGAGGGGTTGTTCGACCTGCGACTCCTCAACACGCTGCTCGAGGCATCCGGAGAGTCCGCCGTGTCGGCCGCCGGGCTCGGAGAGGATTCACCGTGATGTTGCCGTCTCGCGAAGCACGCACCGACGCGGTGCCTGCGCGCGTGCCGAACCTGCTCGGTCCGAGTTTCGACAGCGTCGCACCCGTCGCGGTGCCGACGTCCGCTCCGGCCTCGGCCGTGCGTATCGACCGCGTGTCGAAGCAGTTCGGAACCGGCCCCGTTGTCCTCGACGACGTCAGTCTCGACATCGCGCCGGGCGAGTTCGTCTGCCTGCTCGGCGCATCGGGCTGCGGCAAGTCGACACTGCTGAACCTCATCGCCGGTCTCGACAGGCCGTCGTCGGGTCAGATCGAGACGCCCGGCGAGGGGTCGGCGGTCATGTTCCAAGAATCCGCTCTCATGCCCTGGCTCACCGCGCGACGCAACGTCGAGCTCGCCCTGCGTCTGCGCGGGGTCCCGCGTCGCGAGCGCCACGAGAAGGCGCTCGTTCTGCTCGATTCCGTGAATTTGGCGGATGCCGCCGACAAGCGTCCGCACGAGCTCTCGGGCGGCATGCGCCAGCGCGTGGCGCTCGCGCGCGCGCTGGCTCAGGATCGGCCGGTGCTGCTGATGGACGAGCCGTTCGCGGCGTTGGATGCGATCACCCGCGACCTGGCCCACGAAGAGCTCGAGCGTGTGTGGCGCACGACCGGTCGCACGATCGTCTTCGTCACCCACAACGTGCGCGAAGCCGCCCGCCTCGGGCAGCGCGTTGTGTTGATGGGGAGCCGCCCCGGCCGCATCGTGCAGGAGTGGCGCATCACCAAGACCACCGGGCGTCGCATCGAGTCGCCCGAGGTCGCCGCGCTGTCGGTGGAGATCACCGATCAATTGCGCAAGGAGATCCGTCGCAATGCCGCATGACACTGTTGTCGCGGGTCGGCCGTCGACCTCCGAAGACCTCCGCAGCCTCGAAGCGGGCCTCGATCGCCTGCAGACCGACGCCGAGCGCCCGGGTGGGCGCGGCCGGGACATGCTCGCCAGCGTGCTGCTGCCCGTCGCGTTCGTGGCCCTCTTGCTCGTCGCGTGGCAGCTCTACGTCGTGATCGCTGAGCCGCGCCCGGACCGGCTTCCGTCGCCTCTCGCCGTGGCCGGCGCGCTGGGTGATGCGTGGGATGCCGGTCGGCTCCAGCTCGCCGTCACCACGAGCCTCGAGCGGGGGATCGTCGGGTTCGTTATCGCGATCGTCGTCGGCACACCCATCGGATTGCTGCTCGCCGAAGTGCGCCCGATTCGCCGTGCCGTCGGGCCCATCATTTCGGGCCTGCAGGTTCTGCCCTCGGTCGCCTGGGTTCCCGCGGCGATCCTCTGGTTCGGCCTTTCGGACGCGACGGTCTACTTCGTGATTCTGATGGGCGCGATCCCCTCGATCGTCAACGGACTGATCGCCGGCGTCCAGCAGGTACCGCCGCAGCTGCGCCGGGTGGGCACCGTGCTGGGCGCGAGCCGGCGGCAGTTGGCGACGTCGGTCATTCTGCCCGCTGCTCTTCCGGGATATCTCGCCGGCCTCAAGCAGGGGTGGGCGTTCTCATGGCGCTCGCTCATGGCGGCGGAGATCATCGCGACCGGTGGGACGATCGGGTTCGGCCTCGGTTCGATGCTCGATCAGAGCCGTGAACTCGCGGATCTGGCGGGCGTCCTCGGGACGATCCTGGTGATCCTCTTCATCGGGATCTTGATCGAACTCCTCTTCTTCGGTCCGCTGGAGCGACGGATGCTGCGGCGCCGCGGACTCCTTCTCTCCGGAGGTGCGCGATGACGGGTCAGGTCTGGCTGGTGGGCGCCGGCCCCGGCGACGCGGGACTCCTGACCGTGCGCGGGTTGCGCGCGCTCGAGCGGGCCGACGTAATCGTCGCCGATCGGCTCGGTGCGCGCGCGGTGCTCGACGGCCTCGCGGCCGATGGCGTCGCACTCCGCGCCGAGGTCATCGACGTCGGCAAGCTGCCCGGTCATCACGCCGTGCCGCAGGACGGCATCAACGCGCTCCTCGTGCACCTCGCCCGCGAGGGCAAGAATGTCGTGCGCCTCAAGGGCGGCGACCCTTACGTCTTCGGCCGCGGTGGGGAAGAACTCGCGTTCTGCCGAGAGGCAGGCATCGAGGTCGTCGTCGTTCCGGGCATCACGAGCGCGATCTCCGTGCCCGCTCTTGCCGGCATCCCCCTGACACACCGCGGGCTTGCGACGGCCTTCACCGTCGTCACCGGCCACGACCAGATCGTGGCGCTCGGCGGAGGACGCGACCACACGGTCGTGCTCCTCATGGGCGTCGGCACGCTCGCACACTCCGCCGTCACCCTCGCCCGCGGTGATCGCGGTGCGGACTGCCCGGTCGCGATCGTCGAAGACGGCTTCGGCCCACGGCAGCGGGTCACAGTGGGCACCCTCGGCACGATCGCGGCACAGGCGGCCGCGCGCGGCATCCGCTCCCCCGCCGTCGTCATCGTCGGCGACGTCGTGCGTCTCAGCCCCTTCTCTCCGGCCGAACTCGCCGCCTCGGCGCGGGATGCGTCAGAACAGCACACCGCTCGCCTGGTCACCCGCCTGTCCACGTGACAGATGTGGCCGCATCCGGCACGCCGAAGCGACCACACGTGACCCTCGAACCACTCACACCGAAAGACACCTCTGTGACTTCTCTGAACCTGCGCGTCGCGATCGTCGGCGCTGGACCCGCCGGTATCTACGCGGGCAACATCCTCACCAACGCTGTCCGCGACACCGGTGGGGAGGTCGAGATCGACCTGTTCGACTCGCTTCCCGCGCCCTACGGCCTTATCCGCTACGGCGTCGCGCCCGATCACCCCCGCATCAAGGGCATCGTCACGTCGCTGCACGAGATGTTGGATGCCGGCGCCATCCGCTTCCTCGGCAACGTCGAGGTCGGTCGTGACATCGCGATCGACGATCTGCAGGAGCGCTACGACGCCGTCATCCTCGCGACGGGCGCGATCCGGGACGCCGCACTCGACATCCCGGGCATCGATCTGCCGGGCTCGTACGGTGCCGCCGACTTCGTCGCGTGGTTCGACGGACACCCCGACGTGCCGCGCGAGTGGCCGCTCGAGGCCGCGGAGGTCGCCGTGATCGGCAACGGCAACGTCGCCCTCGACGTGGCACGCGTGCTCGCGAAGCACGCCGTCGACCTGCGATCGACCGAGGTGCCCGACAACGTCCTCGCCGGGCTCGAGGCCTCCGCCGTGACCGACGTGCACGTGTTCGGCCGGCGGGGCCCGCTCGACGTCAAGTTCACCCCGATCGAGTTGCGCGAACTGGGAGAGGTGCCGGGTGTCGACATCGTGCTCGCCGACGAAGACTTCGAGGCTCTCGAACTCGCCGCGGGCTCCAGCAACCAGCTCAAGGTGATTCTGCGGACTTTCCAGGCGTGGCGCACCCGCGGGCTCAGCGGCGCGAGCCGTCGGCTGCACCTGCACTTCTGGCACGCGCCGGTCGCCGTCCTCGGCGACGACCGGGTCGAGGCTCTGCGCTTCGAGCGCACGGCGCTCGGCGCCGACGGTGTCGTGCGCGGCACCGGTGAGATGCGCGACATTCCCGTGCAGGCCGTCTACCGCGCCGTCGGGTATTTCGGCACGCCCGTTGTCGACGCGCCGTTCGACGACGCGCGCGGAGTGATTCCGAACATCCAGGGACGCGTCGTCGACGTGCCCGGCCTGTACGCGACCGGCTGGATCAAGCGCGGCCCGGTGGGCCTGATCGGCCATACCAAGTCGGATGCCATGGAGACGATCGCCCACCTCGTCGCCGATGCGAGCGCCGGCGTGCTCCCTCCGCGCGCGATCGACGACGACGTCGTGGGCCTTCTCGACGAGCGCGACGTCGCGTACACGACATGGGATGGCTGGCTCACCCTCGACGCGCACGAGCGCGCCCTGGGCTCCGCACACCAGCACGTCCGCGAGCGGGTCAAGGTCGTGGCGCGTGATGAGCAGGTCGAGATCTCACGCGCCGCCAGCCTCACGCTGTCATGAGGGACGCCATCGCGTCCCTCGGCGGGACGGCGCCACGTGGCTGACACGTCGGTCGATGTGCTGATCATCGGCGGCGGCCCGGCGGGGCTTTCGGCCGCACTCAACCTCGCTCGCGCCCGGGCATCGGTCCTCGTGGTCGACACCGGACGACCCCGCAATGCCGCGACCCTGCGCTCGCACGGCTTCCTCACGCGCGACGGCATCTCGCCGATCGAGCTGCGCAAGCTCGCCCGTGCCGAACTCGAGGCGTACCCGAACGTGCAGGTTCTCGACCGCACGAACGTCACGACGCTCACGCCGGTGGATGCCGCGGACACCACGCGCTTCACCGCGACGCTGCAGTCAGCGCGCTCTCGGGAGCCGCGCGTGGTCTCCGCGCGCTCGGTGCTCATCGCGACAGGTCTGCGCGAGACGCTGCCGGCGGTCCCGAACCTGCGCGCCTTCTACGGTATGAGCCTGTTCAGCTGCGCCGCGTGCGACGCGTGGGAGCTGCGGGATCGTCCGCTCGCCCTGATCGGGGAGACACCCGACCTCCCTGCACGCGCGCGCCTCATCGCGCGCTGGACCGACGACCTCACTGTTTTCACGGACGGCGCCGATGTCGTCGACACCGTCGAAGAGGCCGAACTCGCGGCATCCGGAATCGTCGTCGAACGGCGCCGCATCGCCGACCTCGATGGAGATCGCGGCCAGATCAGCGGCATCCGCCTCACGGACGGCACGCACATCGCCATCTCCGGCGGATTCGTGCGACCGCACTGGGAACCCGCCCTCGATTTCCTCATCGGGCTCGACGTCCACCGCGACAGCGATGGCCATCTCCTCGTCGACAGGTCCGGCCGGACCACGATCGCGGGGCTGTACGGCGCGGGCGATGCCGTGGCTCCCGGGCCGCAACAGCTCATTGTCGCCGCCGGCCAAGGCGCGCGCGCGGCGGCGGTGCTCATCCACGACATCGTCGGCGTGAGCACCGCGCACTGAGCAGCCGACACACGCGCACTCGCTCTATCCAGAGCCCACTCCCAGGGGCCAGACTCAAGAGTGACGAAAGGGATGCCCGTGACCGACTTCAGATTCGGACCCGTTGAGCTCTACCTCGTGAGCCTCGACGGCGACCGCCCGGCGCCGGCCGTCGTCGATTCGCTCCATGAGCTGATCGCCTCGGGAGCTGTGCGCCTCCTCGACTTCGTGATCGTCCACAAGGACGAGGACGGTGCCGTCACCTCGATCGAAATCGAGGACCACGTCGAAGAGTACGGTTTCGAGGACATCGAGTTCGGCGCGATCGGCGTCACCGGCCAAGAGGACATCGAGGCCTTCGCCGAACTGATCGAGCCCGGACAGTCCGCCGCCGTCGTCGCGCTCGAGCTGGCCTGGGCTGCTCGCCTCGCGGCGAGCGTCGCCGCCTCGGGTGCCGAGGTTCTCAGCGTCGAGCGCATTCCCGCAGCCATCGTCAACGCCATCGTCGAACTCGACGACACCGAAGGAGAGTAGGCCCATGAGAAGAGGAGGACGCCCCGGGTTGATCGGCCTCGCCGCTCGCACCGCCGTCATCACTGGCACCGCCAACGCGATGGGCAACCGTGCCCACGCGCAGCGTCAAGCCGCAGACCAGCAGGCACAGTTCCAGGCCGCGCAGCAGCAGGCGCAGATCGATGCCGCCGCCGCTCAGGCCGTTGCCGCGCAGCAATACGTGGCCCCTGTCGCTGCTGCTGCGCCCGCACCGGCAGCGGGTGTCGACATCGTCGCCGAGCTGCAGAAGCTGGCCGCGCTGAAGGATGCCGGCATCCTCGACGACGCAGAATTCGCCGCGGCGAAGGCCAAGCTGCTCAGCTGATTCTCGGCGCGGGCGGACGCGCGTGGCCGTCGCCCGACAGCCAGCGCAACCACCATGCCTGCGGGTCACCTTCGAGCACGAGAGCGCGCACGAGAAGCGTCAGCGGGATCGACAAGATGGCCCCCAGCGGGCCGATGACGAACGTCCAGAAGATCACCGAGAAGAAGCTCAGCGTCAGGCTGAGGTCCACGGCGTCGCTGACGAATTTCGGTTGGATCATGACCTGGAGCGTGACGTTGACGACGCAGTAGACCGCGATGACGGCGAGCATGAGCGGCCATCCGCCGACGGCGAGGGCGAGCAACGCGGTGTGATGTCTCAGGACT
>NZ_JAODOR010000011.1 GCF_025398275.1 Microbacterium memoriense
AGATCAGGGGTCAAGCCCCCATCCACGACCGGGTACGCGCGATCAACCGCCTCCGCGCGACGCTGTTGGAGTACTTCCCTGCTCTGGAGCGGACGTTCGACTACTCCAAGAACAAGGCCGCGCTCACTCTCCTCTCCCGCTATACGACTCCCGACAGCCTTCGCAGAGTCGGCGTCACCCGACTCGCGACATGGTTGAAGGGGCGCGGCTGTCGCAACAGCGCGAAGGTCGCCCAGGCCGCCGTCGATGCTGCGCACGCGCAACACACTGCTCTCGCGACAGAAGCGGTCGGCTCCGCCCTCGTGACGAGGCTCGCCGCCCGGATCACCGCGATCGACGAGGACCTCGCGGAAATCGACGCGAAGATCGCCGAGCACTACGGCCAACACGAAGATGCCGAAATCCTGCTCAGCCTGCCCGGATTCGGCCCCGTCCTTGCCGCGACATTCCTCGCGCAGATCGGCGGCACCCTGGACAACTTCGACACCGTCGACAGGCTCGCCTGCGTCGCCGGGCTCGCACCCGTTCCACGCGACTCCGGACGCATCAACGGCAACCTCCACCGGCCCCGCCGGTTCAACCGTCGGCTGCTGCGCACCTGCTACCTCGCTGCGCTCTCGAGCCTGAAGAACAGTCCCGCATCGAGGACGTTTTACGACCGCAAACGCGCCGAGGGGAAGTCACACAAACAAGCGCTCATCGCTCTCGCGCGACGCCGGATCAACGTGACCTGGGCCATGCTCCGCGACCACACCCCCTACGCCGAACCAGCAGTCGACAGCACCCCGATTGCCGCTTGACAACTTCATTGAGATTCCCAGTGTCCTGGGATGTCGCGGGAATCGACCGCCGACGGACGGTTGCTGATGGCGTTCATCGGGTCGACGAATCGTGGGCGTCGCGCGTCGGCCTGCCGGTGTGGTTTCCGTGCAATGCGTCCGCGCCGCAGTTGCTGTCCGAGTGATCGCTTGAGCTCACCACGGGCGTGGACGTAGATCGCCTGGTAGATCGTCTCGGTGCTCACTCGCATCTCCGGAGCGGCCGGGAAGTCCTTGACCAGTCGGTGACTGATCTGCTGCGGCGACCACTTCATCTTCAGTTTCGTCTGCACGTAGCAGCGAAGCGCATCGTGGGCGAGGATCTTCGGCTGACGTGGTCTGGCTCGCCGCTTGACCGAGAGTCGGTGCGCGGTGTGGGGCATGTATCCGCGGGTGGAGACCGTGTTGCGACGAAGCTCCCGGCTGATCGTCGACGGCGACCGGCCCATCTCCGCCGCAATCCGTCGGATGGACAGTCCCGTGCGGCGCAGGTCTTGAAGCTGTTCTCGCTCGAGAAGGCTGACGTATCGACCGTGGATGACTTTCTCCACGATGTTCAGATCGACGCTTCCGCCGATCGCGCGGGTTCTTCGTTCGGGCACGTCCCCATTGTTCTGCTCGGGGTAACGCACGATGCGACCGTCGGGGTAGATCCTTCCGCGGCTGATGATGGTGATGCCCTTGTCCCAGTCGGTTGCCGATCTGGCGTCTGCGCCGACTCGTGTTCTGGCTTCCGCCCGTGTGAGTCCCGCCGCCCTCAGACGTAGGAACTCCTCGCGTCGGGGGTTAACCCGGCGTGCTTCGCTCGTGGAGATCCCCGCCTTCCGCGCCCACGCGTACGCGGTGGGACGATGAATGCCCAACTCGTGCGCGACGGTCGAGATGATCTGCCGCTCGCGAACGAGCCGCAGGAACTCGTCCTTCAACTCCGACGGGTAGACGCGCGGGGTCGCCCGCTGCATCGTCAGCCCCGTCTTGCGCAGCCAGTTGTATCCGGCTTTCTCATGGACCCCAGCTGCTCGCGCCGCCGCGCGGACGGTCCCGCCTCGATCAAGAAGTCGGAAGAACTCTTCCTTCTGCTCGTCGGTGTATCTCTTCCCCGCCATCGCACCACCTCTCCTCTAGGTGTTGCGACGACTGCTGGAATCCAAGCCGCGGAAGGCAAGCTCTACTGCTGCGCGATCAAAGACGTGTTCTCCGGTCGAATCGTGGTCTACTCGATCGACTCGAGAATGAAGTCCCGTCTGGCTGTTCAGGCGCTCGAGAATGCCGCCCGAATGCGCGGTGACGTCGCCGGCTGCATCGTCCACTCGGACAGTGAGACTGTTCGTGCTGGTGTTCTCGGGGGTCCTGACCCTCACAGCGATGGACGCGCAAGGATGCTGGTGCCGGGTGTTCTCAGGGGTTCCTGACTCTCACTCCGATCGACATTCGCTGTCTTTCCTCGGATCTGTCGGTCCCCTGAGAACACCCGGTGAGGCGTCACGCCTCACCGCCGGAGTGACCTAAGGAGAGCCTGCGCCAACAGGTGCTCATCACTGTCTTGTCCGCCGGTCTGGTGGTGCGCGGTGCCGTTCCCCGCCCATGCGAACAGATCGGAGCGCGACATGACCATCATCCCCGACGCCGGCAGGCGACCTCAATCACGAACATCGGTGTTCGCCGGTGTCGACACGCACAAGGAGATCCACGTCGCCGCGGTCATCGACCCGGCAGGAACAGTCCTCGGAACACACAGCTTCTCCACCACTCGCGCGGGCTACCGGGCGTTGCTGACATGGGTGCGCAGCCAGGGGGACCTGGTGCGGATCGGGGTGGAGGGCACCGGTTCCTACGGTGCTGGTCTGACCCGACACCTCGCCAAGCACGATGTCTTCGTCCTCGAGGTCGACCGGCCCGATCGATCGGAGCGGCGCAGGAAGGGCAAAGACGACGACCTCGACGCAATCAACGCGGCCCGCGCCGCGCTCCACGAACGGCGCACGACGATCCCAAAATCCAAGGACGGTGCTGTCGAGGCCCTCAGAATTCTGCGGGTCGCACGCGCCCAAGCCGTCCGCGAACGACGGAACACGTTGCAGCTGTTACGGATGTCGATCGTCGCGGCACCGGACGAAGTCCGCGACCAGGTTCGCAACCTGACCCGCATGCAGCTGATCCGCCATCTCGCCGCCTGGCGACCCGACGTCTCCAACGCGACCGACCCGGTGGTCGCCTACCGGGTCGCGCTGAAGTCGTTCGGTCGCCGCTACCTCGAACTCACCGACGAGATCGCCGACCTCGATGACCTGATCAACCCGATCGTGCAAGCACTCGCACCACAGCTGTTGGAACGCGTCGGGATCGGCATCGAAGTCGCCGGACAACTGCTGGTCACCGCCGGAGACAACCCGGACCGGCTGCGCTCAGAAGCCGCATTCGCGATGCTCTGCGGCGTCTCACCCCTGCCCGCCTCATCCGGGGTGACCCAGCGGCACCGACTCAACCGCGGAGGCGACCGGCAAGCCAACCGCGCCCTCCATCTCGCCGTGATCAGCCGGCTCAGGATCGACCCGAGAACGAAGGCCTATGTCGCGAAGAAGACCGCCGAGGGCCACTCCAAGATGGAGATCATCCGCTGCTTGAAGCGCTACCTCGCCCGCGAGGTCTACTTCCTCCTCAACCCCGGCATCGAGCACATCGCGCCGAACACCAAACCACGCAAGACTGCCGCTTGACTCTTAGGAGAGCATCAGAGGATCTCAATTTCGGAGCCGGAAGTTCCTCCGCGCTCTCAGCCGCCATCGGATGGTTGGGAGCATGGGAAGAGTGGGCTCGAGCGGAGACAACGCCGACATGGAGAGCCTCTTCGCGTTGCTGCAGAAGAACGTCCTCAGCCGCCGCTCTTGGACCACCCGCGAGCAACGGCGCATCGCGATGGTGACCTGGATCGAGCGGACCCACCACCGGCGACGCCGTCAGCACCGGCTGGGCCGTTTGACGCCCATCGAGTTCGAGACGATCATGAACACGACCGCCGCACTGGCAGCGTGACTACAACCTGTCACCTATCCGTGCAGCAGTCCCGCAACCGTGGCATTGACGCCGCAGACCTCGCGGTCTCAGCGACCGCCGTGCGGCGGGACGCTTCACTGCGCACACGAAACATCACGCATTTTCCGATGTTCGTAGCGCTGTCTTCGCCATGCTGATCCCGTTGATCCCCCTGATCTCGCTGGTGGTCAGCGCGGGGCCTGCTGGTGAGCAGTGCAGGGCCTGCTGGTGCGGGGCCCGGGGTCGTGTCGAGGGCGGTTACAGTCGAACACAGAGCGTGAAGAACGGGGCGAGGTGCGCACACGAACGATGATCGGCATCCCTGCGATGTCGCTGGGGCTCTGTGTCGTGCTGGCAGGCTGCTCTGGCGTGGTGGGTATGGCGGAAACGTCGGCCGCAGCGGCATCGACGGAGTCTGCCTCTGCATCGGCATGTGGCGAGGATGCGATCGAGGTCGGCCCCACGGCAGAAGAGCTGCAGCGCGCGCTCGACGACGCAGAAGCCGGCGATGTGCTCGCTCTGTCTCGCGCGACCTACCTCGGCAACTTCACGATCACCACCTCCGGAACCGACACGGCGCCGGTCACCGTGTGCGGATTGGGCGGCGCCGTCATCGACGGCGGCGACCTGGACCGCGGATATGTGCTGCATGTGGACGGCGCGTCGAACTGGGTTCTCACCGACTTCGCTGTGCGGGGCGGCGCCAAGGGCATCATGCTCGATCGGGCGCGCGGCAATGTTCTCCGAAACCTTGAGGTCACCGACACCGGTCACGAAGGCATCCACCTGCGCACGGAAAGCACCGACAACCTGATCGTGGACACCATCGTCCGCAACACGGGGCTCGTCGACGCGGAACTCGGTGAAGGGATCTACATCGGATCGGCAGAGTCGAACTGGTGCACGCACACGGCGTGCGATCCAGACTCGAGCGACCGCAACACGATTCGCCGAGTCACCATCGAGTCGACACGGGCTGAGGCGATCGATGTGAAGGAAGGAACCAAGGGCGGCACCATCGAATCAAGTCATCTCGGCATCGGGGCCGACACCGTCGCCGACTCGGTCGTCGATATCAAGGGCGACGACTGGACCGTGACAGCGAACGTCATCGCCGCCCCCGCCGCGGCAGGCATCCGCGTCTATTCGATCGCGGGGTGGGGCGCGCGCAACACCCTCAGGTCCAACGAGTTCGACCTCGCGGCCGATGCTCTCGCCGTCGAGATCGTCGGCGAAGCGCGGAATCTCGACAACCGGGTGAGCTGCACCAACGTCACCACGTCGGGGAGCACAGCCCTGACCAACGTGGCATGTCGCGAGTGAAAGGCGTCGCGTTCTGCCGCGAATGCGGGTAAATATCGCATAGGTGCGGCGCTGATATGCTCACGGCAACACATCCACGTCTATCTGGGACCGGCATGCCGCAGACTCCGATGCAATTCGCCCTCTGGCTACTGCCGTTCGGCGCCTTCGGAATCATCTCGTGGGGCTTCTGGCTCATCCGCAAGTTTCTCTCCGCTATCACCAAGCCCGTCGTCAGCGACTTCCGCACCACCACCACGGTCGTCGTCCCGTCCTTCCATGAAGACCCCGACGTGCTGATGCGATGCCTGGCGACGTGGGTCCGTCAGGGCCCGACGCGGATCCTCGTCGTCCTCGACGTCGCAGACACCGAGGCGCAGACTCGGATCACGTCTCTCGGGCTCCCGCACGTGGAAGCGGTGATGTTCGAACACCACGGCAAGCGCTCGGCACTCGGCTGCGGCATGCGGCTGGTCGACACAGAACTCGTGATCTTCGTCGACTCCGACACCGCGTGGGAGGAAGGCATGCACGCGGCGATCCAGATGCCGTTCATCGATCCTGCCGTCGGCGCGGTATCGACCCGACAGAACGTCTACCGTCCGAAATCGAGCATCTGGCGTCGCGTCGCGGACTGGATCATCGACCTGCGGTACACGGACTACGTCCCTGCGATGGGGCGCTACGGCGGGGTGATCTGCGCGTCCGGGCGCACCGCCGCGTACCGGACGAACGTGATCGTCCCCCAGGTCGAACGACTCGAGCACGAGATCTTCTTCGGCCGCGAATGCGTCGCGGGCGACGACGGACGGATGACCTGGCTCGTCCTCTCCCAGGGCTTCCGGGTTGCGCATCAGGACAGCGCGCGGGCGCTGTCGATGTTCCCCGGCACATTCCGGGCGTTCGTCAAACAGCGAGTGCGCTGGAGCCGCAACTCCTACCGGTGCTATCTCACCGCGATCGGGAAGGGGTGGATATTCAAGGCGCCGCTGATCTCGCAGATCGCGATGATGCAGATACTCCTCACCCCGTTCACGATGCTCGTCGCCGTGGCGTACGTGTTCCTCGCACTGAGATCCGACCACGCGCTCATCGCCTTCGCGCTCGCCGTTGTCTGGGTGATCGTCGGTCGTGGCATCCGAGGGTTCTCCCATCTCTGGCGTCGCCCGGAAGACATCATCATCCTCCCCCTCGTCACCGCGGTGATCATCATGGTGTCGTTGCCGATCAAGGTGTACGCGCTGTTCACCATGAACAAGCAGGGGTGGCTCACCCGCTCCGCCGCGACGCAAGGAGGCGAGGGACAGACCGAGGCGAGCCTTGGCACGGAAACCGAACGGGCGGATGCCTCGCCGGCGGAGACCGGATCGCCGGGGGCTGGGTCGCCGGATGCCGGATCGGCGGCGGCTGGACAGATCGATACGGAGTCTGCCGATGCCCCCGCCCCCGCCGTCGTGCAGCGGGTCTCATGATGAGTGAGCCCCGCGAACAACCGCACACCCATGCGTACGACGGTCACATCACGGACGAGGAGCGGGGCGACACGGCGACACGGCATCGGAAGATCGCGCGAAGCGTACTCGTCACCTCCGGCATCGCCCTGCTCGTTGCCATCGTCGTGACGGGGAATATGCTCACTGGTGCCAGCGCTGCCCCCTGGGCATCCGGCGCATCACCGTCAGCGTCGGCCGGATTCTCAACGTCGGCAACGGACGGCAGCGCGGGCGGGATGACGGCAGACGAAGCGAACGAGGCGCTCGTCGAGACGGCGAGACCGGCACTTGCCGTTGCGGCAATCGACGAGTGGGCGAGCGCGCTCTCGCGGCTGTCGTGGGACGATCCCACGGCGGTGACCAGCTGGAACACCGTCATCCTGCACGAACGTGCGGAGGCATACGGCGTCGGCGATCTCGTCGCGCTGGGCGCGCTGCGCCAGGACGACGCCTCGACATACAGCCTTGTCCGTTCCCTCGTTGTCCGGTCCGGGGCACGACTGCAGCTGGACCTTGCCGGCGTGACCCTCAGACTCCTCAGTGACGACACCGGGGGGTTCACGAGGGTCGTCGGGTGGGGCGGCGACGTCGTTCTCAACGGCGCCGCTGAGGCACCTCTCGTGATCACGTCATGGAGCGACTCGCTCGCCTCGGCGGACACCACGACGGCGGACGGTCGGGGGTTCGTCTGGGTCCGAAACGGGCGTCTCGAGGCGTCGTTCACCGTGTTCGACGAGCTCGGGTTCTGGAGCGGTCGCACGGGAGGCGTCGCGGTGACGGCGACAGACCTCGGCCTCGCCAGCGTCTCCCTGTCGAACACGACCCATCGAAACCTCACCTTCGGGATGTTCTTGTCGGATGTCGCGGGGGGCTCGATCAGTGATGCGACCGTCGTCGGTGCCGAGCTGAGCGGCATCCGAATCACCAACGGATCGAGTCAGATCGTCGTCTCCGGCACAACGATCAGCAACTCCGGACAGGACGGCATCCTCGTCGACCGCGCGTCCTCCGACGTGACGATCGAGACGTCGACGGTGTCGGGTGCGACACGCGACGGCATTCGGATCGATGGCACCGCTCTGGCCCGCACAGCCAATGCCGCCGGCGACTCGCCCGTGCCCGGCTCGGCGTTCACCGTGCGCGAGCTGAGCGTGAGCGACAGCGGCTCTGCCGGAGTCTCGTTCATCTCGGGCAATAAGATCCTGCTCGAACACGCCGACATCAGCGGGGCGCACGCTGCGCTGTTGCTCGAAGGTCCGATCCGCACCGTGACGGTCGCGGAGTCGACGTTCCAGACGACCGGCGCGGTCGCGGTCGCCGTCACAGGCGACGTGACCGACGCCCAGCTGATCAGCTCGACGATCGCGGCGCAGACCACCGCTGTTAAGGTCACCGATGCGATCCTCGCTGTCAGCGCGAATTCGCTCACCGTCGAAGAAGGAGCCGCGATCACCGTGAGTGGGTCTTCGTCCGTGGAGACGGCGTCGAACGTGCTGCGCGGCAGTGGCCCGAGCGGAATCGAGGTCGCGTCGACGGCGCATGTCTTCGGCACAGCGGACGACACCTCGCAGTGGACGTTCGTCCCCGTGCCGATCCAGTGGCTCAATCGTCATCCGATCGCCTGGCTGTGGGCAGTCGTCCTTGTGATTCCCGTGGTTGGGTTGCCCCTCATCATCGCCAGGCAGCGACGCCACCGCGAACTGCGGAAGCTGCTCGAGGCGGCGATCGTGCGACACGGTCACGCAGAGCTCGCCCGGTACGGTCACGACGGCGAAGTCTCCCCGACAGAGGCCGCGTCACCTCGCGAATTCGAGGGCGCAGATACACGACACACCCGCGACGGCACGGCGCCGGGTACACACGCCGCCTCGCCTCGCGCGCCGGCGCCTCGCGAGGGGGTCTACCGGCCGAGCCGCCTCAGCGTCCCACCGCAGGCAGGGGGTTCTGCGGCCTTCGTGCGGGCATCTTCACCCCCCGTGCCGTCATCGTCCACCCCGCTGCGTTCGTCTTCGACGTCCTCGCCCGCACAGGCGGGGGTCAGGCCGCGTTCACCGCAGAGCCACCCGCGCAGTCTCCAGGACCTTCGGGTGATGCTCTCCAACCGTGAGTTCGCGTCGATGCAGCAGTTCGCCGTCGCCGCCGTCGTCGAGGCCGGATACCCGATCTCCGTGATCGCTCGACTGTTCCGCGTGCCCGCCTGGCGGATCGAGCAATGGGTAGAGCAGACCGTGTCGTCCACGCCGCGGAATGCCCACGGGTGATCTTGCTCGTGTGCCGACACGCCCCGCTGTGCCGCTATTCTGCTATCGAAGCAGACAAGGCACGGCCCTTTCGCTTCGACCCGCATCGACCGCTGACGGCGTCGGTCACCGCCTTGTTGCCAGGAGTGAAATGAAACTGTCAGCTGTTTCTCACGGAGCCCGCGCGGCATCTGCGGCATCCAAGCACGGAGTTCGAAGCGGCGGGTTCGCGCTGTGAAGATCGCTATCGCCGGAACTGGCTATGTCGGGCTGTCCAACGCCGTCATCTTCGCGCAGCACCACGAGGTGGTTGCTGTCGATCTCGACGCGCACAAGGTCGAACTGATCAATCAGCGGATCTCGCCCATCGCCGACGCCGAGCTGGAGGAGTATCTCGCGACGCGTGAGCTGAACCTCACCGCAACCCTCGACGCTGCTTCGGCCTATGTGGGCGCCGAGTTCGTCGTGATCGCGACGCCGACGAACTATGACGAAGTCACGAACTTCTTCGACACCTCGTCGGTCGAGTCGGTCATCGGGCTCGTCGAGCGGGTCAATCCTGACGCGACGATCGTGGTCAAGTCGACCGTTCCGGTCGGATTCACGGCGCGCATGAATGCTGAGCACCCCGCGATGACGATCATTTTCTCGCCCGAGTTCCTGCGCGAGGGGCGGGCGCTCTATGACAATCTGCACCCGTCGCGGATCGTCGTCGGCGACTGCAGCGAGAAGGGGCAGCGTTTCGCCGACCTGCTGCTCGAAGGCGCGATCGACACCGACGTGCCGGTGCTGCTGACTGATTCGACCGAAGCCGAAGCGATCAAGCTGTTCGCCAACACCTACCTGGCCCTCCGCGTCGCCTACTTCAACGAGCTCGACACGTACGCGGCCGTGCACGGGCTCGACACGAAGCAGATCATTGAGGGCGTCGGCCTCGACCCGCGCATCGGGTCGCACTACAACAACCCGTCGTTCGGCTATGGGGGCTACTGCCTGCCGAAGGACACCAAGCAGCTGCTCGCCAACTACTCGAAGGTGCCGCAGAACCTGATTGCGGCGATCGTCGACGCGAACAGCACCCGCAAAGACTTCGTTGCCTCTGACATCCTTGCCAAGAACCCCACCACGGTGGGTGTGTACCGCCTCATCATGAAGTCGGGTTCAGACAACTTCCGGGCATCCTCGATTCAGGGCATCATGAAGCGCATCAAGGCGAAGGGTGTCGACGTCATCGTCTACGAGCCCGAACTTGAGGGCGACGACTTCTACAACTCAGAGATCGTGCGCGACCTCGACGAGTTCAAGCAGCGGTGCGACGTGATCATCGCCAATCGCAAGACCGACGTGCTCGACGACGTCGCCGACAAGGTCTACACCCGCGACATCTACGGGCGCGACTGACGCACCGGCACCCATGACGGTGTGCGGCGAGCTACCAGACGGCGGGGTTCGTCACGGCGTGGTTCACGCCGTGCGTGGGCGATTGACAGCGGCATCCGGAACCTCATCATGCGCCGTCGCGGAATCCGGACAACTCCGGACACCCCGCATGGGTCGCCAGCGTTGCATCGCAGATGAGAATCCCCTAATCTCCCAGCTAAGGTCGCTTGCGCTCTGGGGAGTGGGGATCGGCCGATCGGGTGATGAGGCTCGATGCTCGCCGAGTTCGACGACTACTAGGGGACCGAGTGCTGTCACGCACCCCGCGCGCGTTGCGCGCGCCGCGCCACCGTTACACCGCCGCGACGGGCGCCCGCCCGCTGTTCACCTGGGTCGCCGTGGTCGTCACAGCGATGCTTGCGCTGCAGCCCCTGCCTGCCGTGGCGGCCGAACCCACCGCGCCGCCGACGGCCGCGCCCGGCGAGCTCGTCGTGCAGCTGGTCACGCCGACCGGCTATGTGCCCGCCACTGGTCTCGGCGCGCCCGACTTCACGAGCGTCGTCGCATACGCCTGGTCTGAGAGCGGCATCGACGTGCAGGCTGAGGCAGACGCGAACGGCGTACTGCGCTTCACCGGCCTCACCCCCGGCGACTACCACGTGAACGTCGGCAGCGTCTTCGGAAGCGATCTCGCCGGGGGCTCGTGGCGTGCCGGCCTGCTGCAAGAGACCGGTTTCGGTGCGGGCGGCGTCGGCGATGTGCCGCAAACCGGCGGTTCAGACGACCCGTCACTGATCGCGGTCGATGCGGCCGGCACCGTCGTCAGTGCACAGCTGCGCGTGCTGCCCGTGGCGCGCGGCATCGTGCTCGACGCTGACGCGCTGCCTCTCGCTGGAGCGACCGTCAATGGTGCCGCACTCACGGCATCAGACGGCACGTTCGTCGCTCGCATCGACCCCTCCTACCCGTTTGTGTGGGTCGACCCCAGCGCCGACAGCGGGGCGAGGGGCGGCGTGTGGAAGGGCGACGATGTGCCGGCGGTGCAGTTCACCGGCGACGCAACCGCGCTCACCATCACGACCGACGGCGTCGTGACCCCCGCACACGTGACCGTGCGCCTCGCGCGCGGCGCTGCGATCTCGGGCACGATCACCACCCCCGACGGGCAGCCGGCCGCCGGTGTCTCGGTGTGGACAAACGGCGACGATTACGGCGACGGCGAGACCGACGCGGAGGGCCGATACACGATCGGAGGCCTCGCCTCCGGGACGTACACGTTGAGTGTCGCGAATCTCGCGCCCTACGGGATCGGCGGCTACATCGGGCCAGGCGCGGAGACGGCCGAGCGGGACAGTGCGCGACAGGTCGTCGCCACGGAGGGCAGCGTCGTCACCGGCATCGACGCGCGACTGCGCCTCGGCGGGGCGATCGGCGGGTCGGCGGACGGACTCGCCTCCGGCTCGTCGCTCTCTGCCTCCGCGTACAACTCCGCCGAGGGCCGCTATCTGAGCACGTGGACGACCGTCGACGGCGGCGACTACGTGTTCGACAGCGTCGCGCAGGGCGACTGGGATCTCTCCTTCTACACGAGCGACAAGAGCCGCGCGGTCCTGCCCGCGTCGACGACCGTCACCGCCGGCGCCACGACGCGCCTGGACCTGACCACGGTCGCGGCGGGCACGATCAGCGGCACCATCACGGGCGCGCTCGCCGGTCAGTGGGTCGACGTGCTGCTGAGCGGAGACGAGGGCGTGATCCAGCAGACCTCGGTCTCCGCCGCTTCCGACGGCTCGGCCGCCTACACCCTCACCGGACTGGCGCCCGGCACGTACACGGTGTCGGCGCGCACCTCGTCACCGGCCCTGACGACGAACGCGGAGGTCGTCACGGTCACGGAAGGTGCCACGACGACCGTGCCGGTGCTTGCGTTCGACCGGTCGCAGCTCGCGACGGTGCGATTCTCCGTCACCGATGAGTCGGAAACGCCCCTGGCGGGCATCCAGCTCTCGGTCTCCTCGTCGACCACCTACACAGACGCCTCAGCCACGACCGGCTCCGACGGCATCGCCGAGATCGTGATCGGCGCGGGGGAGTACAACTACTACGTGTCGTCATCGCAATACAGCGCGGTCGGCGGCACCATCACCCTCGCCGCGGGAGCGACCCTCGACGTCCCCGTCGTGGCCACCCCCGTCTCGACCGTGCAGCTGACCGTGCACTCGGCGGGCGTGCCGGTCGCCGACCGCTATGTCGAGGTCGTCGACGACGACGGCATCGGACACGGCGGCACGACGGATGCTACGGGCACCTTCTCCTTCTCGCTGAGTCCGGGCACCTACACGACTCGCATCAACACCCGCATCGGCGAGGACTCCTCCTACAGCACCGCGATCGCGCCCCGCGCGCCGCCGTTCGTCGTTGTGGAAGGCACTCAGCAGGTCACCGTCGATGTCGGCCCGATCGGCGAGCTCGACCTCGCCGTCCGCGACGCGGCGGGCGACATCGTCTCAGCCTCGGTGTCGCTGACCGACCAGGCGACGGGCGACCAGGCCGGATTCTGGATCGACGGGGCCTCGACCCTCTCCGGCATCCGCCCCGGCGACTATCTCATCAGCGCGCAGATCGACGGCGACACCTACTATTACCCCGGCGTCTTCGACGCCGCCGCGGCGACGCCCGTGACGATCAGCGCCGATGAGCCGCGCACCTCCATCACGATGCAGCCGGAGCCCACCGAGCTCGTGGCCTTCCGCGGCACGCTCACCGATGAGCACGGGTCGCCGGTGGTGGGAGAGACCATCCGGATCGAGGTCCGCGACGAGGACGGGTGGCCCTCCCGCAGTATCGATGCCGTCAGCGAGACCGACGGCACCTACAGCGCGACGCTGCCGCGGTGGTCGCGCTACTCGGTCAGAGCGGCGGCGAGCACCGACTCGGTGTACGTGGGCCAGTACCTCAACGGCGCGATCGGCGGCGACGAGATCGTGCACGACTTCGTGCTCGCGGTCGGTGCCGTCCTGACCGGCACGGTCGTCGGCGGTACCGTCGCCGACCCCAGCGGAGCGACAGGTGCGCAGCCGCTCGACGGCGCTCTCGTGAGCAGTTGGTCTGGATACGCGGAGCGTCAGGCCGTGACCGACGCCGAAGGCCACTACACGATTCGGGGACTCACCCCCGACGCAGACCCGTGGCTCTCGTTCAGCTCGCGCGAGAGCTTCCACGTCTCGGGTTACGCTGTCGGTGTCGACGGCCAGACGACCGTGCTCGAGCTCGGGGGCATCCCTCGAGTCACCTTCGGGTTCCCCGATGGAGTCGATGGTGGCGACATCAGCGTGGGATTCTCATCGCCGGATTGGTCCACCTCTTACAGCGGGTGGATTGACGCCGGTCATACCTGGGAGCAGTGGTCGCCGATCTCGGCGGGCACGGTGTCTGTCACCACCGGCGACGCGGAGTGGACCGCCGTACCCGGGCAGAGCTTCGAGGTCACGCCCGGTGAATACGCCGACGCCGTCGTCACCCTCGAGCGGACGGCGACCATCAGTGGCACCGTCTCAGCCGGCGGAGTCGCGCTCGCACAGGCGGGTGTGTCCGCCGACCTCGATGGTGACGGCGCCAGCGACCGCACGGTCTACACCGACAGCGAGGGCACGTACCAACTGCGCGTGCCCGCGGGTGCCGCACACCTCTCGGCGCGCTTCGACGGCACCGACCTCGGCAGCGCTGACGTGACGTCGGTCAGCGGCGAAACCTCGATCGCCGACATCGACAGCGACGCGCTCGGCTGGCTGCTGCGCGTCGACTTCGTCGACGAAGCCGGGCAGCTGGCAGACGCGAGCAACACTCGCGTTGAACTGGTCGATCCGGCCACCGGCCACAGCCTCGGCAACGCGTGGCTGTACGGCTCAACCCTGCAGATCAGCGGTGCGAGCTACGGTTGGCTCGACCTCACCCCCGTGCAGCTCTACCTCACGGGCGACCAGACGTACCGCGGGGGATACCTCACCGCGGGCGGCGACCTCAGCGATGACCGCAACGACGCGGCCATCATCAGCGTCGGCAGCGGCACCTACGAACGCCGCTCCGCGACACTGACCGAAGCGGCCGCACTCACTGTCACCGTCGTCGACCGGTCGGGCGCACCGCTCGCCGCCAAGCTCGTCACCGTGGGCCGTTCCGCTGTCTACACAGACGAGCTCGGCCAGGCGACGTTCGTCGGCTTAACGCCCGGCACCGCGACTGTCACCGTCAGCGCCGACGGCCAGACTGCGGCATCTACTCCGGTCGCTGTGCCGCTGACGGCGGGGCAGACGGCCCAGGCGACGGTTGCCGTCGACACCTTTGGCGTGTTCACCCTGACGGCCGTCGACGTCGATGGCGCGCCGATCGCCTACGCCGCTGTCGACCTCACGAACGGTGATCAGACCACGAGTGTGATCACCGACGAAAACGGTGTCGTGACCCTGACAGGCCTGCCCGGCGTCAACTACACGCTCGGCGCGCACGCGTACGGCTACTTCTACACCTACTTCGGAGGCGTCGTCGACGTCGCACAGGCGACCCCGGTCACGTTCGCGCTCAACACCGAGGCATCCGGCAACATCGTCATGCCCCGGCCCGGAACGCTCTCGATGTCGCTCGAGCTCGCCGACGCTGCGCGCGAGGGCGAGTGGGCGACCGTCGACGTGATCAACGCGGTGACCGGCGACGTCGCAGACCAGCGCAACCTGGCGCTCGTCGACGAATCGGCCACCTGGTTCGAGAACATCGCCCCCGGCGGCTACCTCGTGCGCGTCACCTCGCCGTACTACCAGACCCGCTATCTCACCGCCGACGGGTGGACGGCCGACGCAGCCGAAGCGGATGCCCTCGTCTTCCGCGGCGACGGGGCCGATATCGCCCGCTCGATCACGCTGGCCCGGTCGTGGTCGACCAGCAGCATCACCGTTGTCGACGCCCCGACCGAGGCCGTGCCCTACGGCACCGGCACTGCGCTGACCGTCCAGGTCGACGTCGACGGCGCCGGCGCCGCCGACTGGCTCGAGCTGACAGCCACCATCGGCGACAACACGATCGACGTGCAGCAGCTGCCCGGCAACGGCGGCACCACCTCCCTTGCGCTGCCCGCGGATCTCGTGCCCGGTGACTACGAGATCACGTTGACGGTCGGCGAAAGCGGCGCGGTGCGCGGCAGCACCCTCACCGTGCCGGTGAAGATTGTGCGCGGCGACGCCACCTTCACCGTCTCGACCCCCGGCGACAGCTATGTCGGCGACCCGGTCGAGGTGCACCTGGCCGCGTGGGATGCCTGGGGTGACGCGATCGTCGACGGCACCGCGGTGCTCACCGTTGACGGCGCCGATTACACCGTGGCCTTCGACGGCGCGACCTCGGTGAACCACGTGCTGCCCGGCGTGCTCGCCGAGGGCACGCATACCCTGACCGCGCGTCTGCTCGAAACGGCGCTGACCAGCGAGGCATCTGCCGAGGCGACCATCACGGTCCGCAAGGCATCCGTCACTCTGAGCGCTCACGCCGAGACGAGCCCCGTGCGCTTCGGCGACACGGCGACCATCACCGTCGCCGTCGACGCCGGCGCGCGCGAGATCGCCGGCGAGATCATCATCCGCAACGGCGGCCACGAGCTCACCCGCGAAACGGCCACCGACCGCACGAACCTGACGATCGAGACGTCGGTGCTCGGGGCGGGCACCCACACGCTCGAGATCGAATACACCGGCAGCGACACGCTCGAGAGCTCTGCCACCACGGTCGAGCTCACCATCGCGGGCCAGCCGACAACCACCGTGGTCGCCGCTGTCGCCGACGTCGTCTACGGCACGAGCTTCGAGGTGACCGTCGACGTCACCGCGCAGATCGACGGCACACCCGAGGGTGAGGTGACCGTCACAGTGGGTGGCGTCACGGCATCGAGCACGCTCGAGAACGGTACGGCGGCCGTGCGGCTGCCGGGCACGGTCGCAGCCGGTACCCACGACATCGTCGCGGTCTACGCCGGATCGAGCGGACACAACGCTTCGACCTCGGCGCCCGTCGCGCTCACCGTGACCCCGGCGGCCGCGCGCCTGGTCGTCACCCCGCCCGGTGACGGCACGTACGGCACCGAGACCACGGTCAGCGTCGGGGTGAGCTCTGCCACCGGTGCGACCGCCGCAGGGCAGGTCGCGCTGCAACTCGACGGCACCACCGTCGACGAGAAGACGCTCTCGCGTGGCGAGGCATCGCTCACGCTGCCGGCCACCGCCGCGGTCGGCGTGCACACACTCACCGTCGTCTACTCAGGCTCGGCGAACATCAGTGCAGAGTCGTCTGCGCCGATCACCTGGCGTCAACGTACCGGCCCGCCCGTCGTCGCGCTCACGCTCGACGCGGCCAGTGTGCCGCTCGCCGAAGGCGACAGCGCCCACGTGACGGCGACCGTTGAGGCGACCGGTGACGGCACGACGGCGCTCAGCTACCGTCTCACGTGGGGTGACGGCACCGCCGAGGTCAGCGGCACCTACACCGGCACGCTCGCCCTCGAGCACGACTACACGACCGCCGGGCGGTACATCGTGCGCGTCGAGGTCACGGCCGAAGATGACACCGACACCTACGTCACGGCGCGCAACGCCGCCGTCACCGTCTACCCCGACGTGCCGCTGACCGCCGTCGCCGGCGACCCCCAGCAGGCGTCGGCGGGGGAGGACGTGTGGTTCGACGCGACCGGCTCACAGCCCGCGCTCGCGATCGACCGCGTCGAATGGGACTTCGGTGACGGTCAGACCGGCGAAGGATGGCACACGAGCCACACCTACGCCGAGGCCGGCGTCTACGACGCGACCCTCACCGTCGCGATCGGCACCGAGACCGCCACCGCCCAGACGCGCGTGACCGTCGTGCCGGCCGACACGAGCGGTGTCACCGTGACCGTGCGCAGCGGCGGTGCCCTGCTCTCGGGCGCCACTGCCACTTTCATCACCGCCGACGGCGCGCGCGTGCAAGCCGCCACCGACGGCACCGGCATCGCCCGCCTGCGCGGCGTGCCCAACGGCACCCAGCCGATCTACATCACGGCATCCGGCTACCTGCCCGTCGCAGGCGAGGTGCTCGTGGTCGACGGTTCCGGGTCGCTCGAGGCCACCCTCGAGTCGGGTGAGATCGCCGCCAGCACGCTCGAACACCGCACCCTCACCTACGACGAGATCGTCGAACGCGGCATCGACCCGGAAGACCCCGACAACCAGAACATCTTCCTCGCCGAGATCCACCTCGCGATCGTCAACGAGTCGACGCCCAGCTCGACGCCCAACGTCGAGCTGGTCTACGGCAGCGGCGGGGTGCGTGCGGTGCACTACGGCGGCGACGGCTGGACCTCGGGCTCGGGCGGCACCGGCTACTACAACGGCTACGCCTACACGCCCACCATCATCGAGGTGGGCGGCCATCAAGCCGTGCAGTGGATGATCATCCCCGTCAAGGGCAGCTGGCTCAAGGAGTTCTTCGAGGCCCGACTGGTCGTGCAGAACCTGGCATCCGCCCCCTTCACCTTCACCGACGGTGTCGCCGAGCTATCGCTGCCCAACGGGCTCACGCTCGCACCGACGGCGCAGCGGCAGTCGGCCGCCGTCGCGGTCGACGACATCGCCGGCGGCGAGAGCCGCAGCATCTTCTGGACCCTGCGCGGTGACATCGAAGGCGAATACCCGCTCTCGGCGCGCTACACGGCGACCCTTGCCCCCACCGGCGACGCGATCGACGTCGTCGCGCATGCCGAGAAGCCCCTGAAGGTATGGGGCGGCTCTGCGATTCGTTGGGCGGTCAAGGCCGACCCGAGCACTGAGGCGCTCGACCCGTTCCGCATCACGCTCACGATGACCAACCAGACGCCCGCCGACACCGGCGTGCCGGTGTACAACCCGACGTTCCAGATCTCCCAGGGAGCGGGCTACCTGCTCGCCCCCGAAGATGTCGTCGCCTACACCAAGCGTGTGCCGGTGCTGCTGCCCGGTGAGAGCGTCGAGATGGACTTCTCGTTCTATTCGCTGCTGACCGGCACGGTGAACGTCGACGACCCGCGCTGGGCGCAGAGCTTCATTCTGCCCACCGGCGGCAACGTCGAGGTCGAATCTGAACCGATCACGCTGCACGAGACACGCACTGAGGCGCTCAGCGTCGAGACCGCGTGGGTCACGCTGCCCGACTCGGACGGCGGGGGGACGGGCCTCGCGATCGCGTGGGAGACCGTGAACGGCGCCGAGTCGTACACCGTGTGGGGGCGCAATACCCTCGACGCATCGGAACCGTGGACGGAGGTCGTCGGCGGAACGCGTGACGGTGCCCCGGATGCCCGTGTGCTCGCCGCCGACAGCGACGAGATCTTCGAGTACTACACCGTCATCTCGCACTTCGCCGACGGCAGCACCAAGCCGGCGCACCTGATCGCGCCGATCGCCGAGAAGGTCGCCCCTGTCGCGGTTGACCCCGCCGACGTCATCGACGTGTCGGACGCGTCGTCGCTCACCCTCGGCGGTACCTGCTACGACGTGCTCATGATCGGCGTTGCCGGGTCGGATGAGCCCAACACCATCGGTGTGCCGCTCGCCCGCGTGCGCGAGGGGCTCGCCAGCTCGCTCACCGAGAACGGCGAAGCGCTGCGCTCGTTCCGCGCGGTGTACCTGCAGTACCCGGCGCTGGCCGTGCCCGTCGTCGGCGCGCTCGATGTCAGTGTTCCCGAGTACTTCGGCAGCATTCAGACCGGCATCGACAACCTGAAGACCTTCCTCACCCAGCGCGCACAGCAGACCGGGTGTGAGAACGAGAAGTGGGTGCTCGCCGGCTATTCGCAGGGCGCTCTCGTCATCTCGCAGGCGCTCAACGACTGGAATGACGGCACCGCCGCACAGGTTCTGCCGCACTCGCGCGTCGGCGGCATCTACCTCGTCTCGAACCCCGCCAACTACTCCGACAACGGCGGCACGCGGCTCGGGACGAGCGCGACGGCGACCGGCGTCACCCTCGGCGGCGACTATGACACGGTGCTCGATCTCACCGACCGCCACGTGATTCCCGCGTCGCTGCGCGACCTCACCGTGTCGCTTTGCGACCAGGATGACTTCGTGTGTGCGACGAGCGACACCGTCACACCGGTGCACATCGGACTCTTGCTCAACCCCTCGACGCGGCTCGCCGCGCTCGGCATCACGGCGGTCCAGGCGATCCACGGCATCAAGGTCCACACGACGTATCACGAGCGGTCTGACAGTGTGCTGCTCGGGATGGGCGCGACGGCGGCCGCGCGCCTGCTGACGGTGCCCGTGCCCGCCGCGTCGTCGGTCGACATCGTCGCCGCGACCGGCGACACCATCGGCATTTCGCCGATCTCGCTCAAGAAGCTCGGCGACAGCTCGACACAGCCGGGCGACGTCACCGCGCAGTGGACTCTGCCGGATGCCTGCACAAGCGCCGAGCTGCAGATCACGACGGGCACCCTCAGCGCCGACCCCGCACTGAACTTCGCCGGCTCGCTCACCGGAACCGCCGGCGAGGGCTATGCGAAGTGTGCCCTCTCGGTCAGCACCTCGGTCGGCGGCAAGAAGACGGAGTTCACCGGTTCGCTGCCGGTCACGGTGCGTGCCGGCTGGGCGGCCATCGCCTCGCAGGCCCAACCGCAGCAGACCGTCAGCCCCGACTATGTACTGGAAGAGCTGCGCACGCGCGTGCTCGACAAAGACGGCAACCCCGTCGTCGGCGCCGAGGTCTACTTCAGGGTGACGGGCCCGGCCGAATTCCCCAGCGGCGGACAGGTCGTGCGCGTCGTCACCGACGCGCAGGGCTACGCCGTATCGACGACGCCGGTGCCCACCGGGGCCGGCGGCGTCGTCACGGCGACCGCTGAAGTGCCGGGCCTTCCGATCGTCGACCTCGGCACCAAGACGCTGCAGCCGGGCCTTGCCGACGGGCTGAGCGCCGAGATCACGCCCGTGTACGACCGCCAGCGCGAGCAGACAGTCCTGGGCATCCACCTCGCCAACGACACCGACACGAGCGCGACCTTCACGATCGACAGCGACTTCGGCGGCGCCACGGTCACGGTCGGAGCCGGTCGCAGCGTCGACACGGCCGTACTCACCGGCACCGACGTCATCACTGCGGGGGCTGTGCTTGTCACGGCCGTCACCGGCGGCGAAGACAGCGGCGCCTGGATCGACTATGACGCGTACGATCCGCACACGGCATCGGTCACCGCCGAGATCGACAGCGCGACGATCGGCTACGGCGCTCGTCTTGACGTGCGCGCTCTCGTCAGCAGTGCTGCCGGGCCGGTCTCGACCGGCACCGCGACGCTCGAGATCGACGGTGCCGCCGCCGCAACCGCCACGCCCGTCGACGGCGAGGTCACCTTCACGGTGCCCGCGACGCTGGCACTTGCGACGCACGACATCCGTGTCGTCTGGGTCGACGCGGCCCGCACCGCCGAATCCGAGACGATCGAGCTGACCGTCACCCGTGCTGCGAGCACGACGACGTTGACGACGCCGACCGACCCCGTCATCGTCGGTGCGCCGGTCACGGTGAGCGTCGACATCGTGGGCACGGGCGTCGCCGTCGGCGACACCGTGACGCTGACCGGTGCCGGAGATGCCCCGGTCAGCGCCACGGTCGGCGCCGGCGACCTTGTCGCGGGCGGCGCACGCGTGAGCATCACGGTTCCGACCTCTGCCGTCGGCGCCTACGCGCTGACCGCTGAGTACAGCGGACCCTTCTCAGAGACCAGCACCGACACCGGAACCCTGCGCGTGCGCGCCGGCACGGTAACGGCCGCCACGATCGCTGCCGTCGCCTCGGGTGCGGCCGGCACGCTCGAGGTCACCGTCACTGCCGCGACCCCGACGACGGCAGCACCGACCGGTACCGTCACGGTGAGCGCGCCGGGGTGGAGCGAGGCGCTCACCGGCGACGTCATCGACGGCGTCGCGCACATCACGGTGCCGGCGCGTCACGTCGGCGACCTCGAGCTCACGATTGCCTACAGCGGTGACGACAGTCACGCCCCGAGCACAGCGACCGTCACGAGCGTCGTGAACGCCGCGGCGAGCACCACCACGCTCGACCTGAGCCCGGCCACCGGTGCGTATGGCGTCGACCTCACCGCCACGGTCGAGGTCACCTCGACCGTCACCGTCGAGGGCTCCGTCGCGCTGTATGCGGCGGACGGCGGCGGCGCGCCCACCGGCACGGCACTCGCGACCGGCACGGTCACCGCCGGTGCGGCGTCGCTCGCCGTCGCCCGCCCCGACGCGGGCGAGCGCCGACTGGTCGCGGTCTTCACGTCGGCCTCGGCCGAGCTCTCGTCGTCGACGAGCGCCCCCGCGCGCCTCACGCGCACGCCGCTCGCCCCCGCTCTCACCGTCGCTCTCGGCGCGTCGAACGTCGGGTTCGGCACAGAGGTCACCGGAACCGTCGCCATCACCGCCCTGGGCGCACAGCTCGATGGCACCGTCACCGCGACGCTCGGTGACACGACCGTCGTCGCGACGCCTGTCGCCGGCGGGTGGCAGTTCGCCTTGCCGACAACGGGCGCCGCCAGCGGAGCCAACACCGTCTCGGTCGCCTTCGTGCCGGCATCCGGCAATTACATGGGCGCGACGGGGCAGACCGATGTCACGGTCACCAAGACGACCCCGGTCGTCACCGCGACCCTGTCGGCCGCGCGCATCGCGGTCGGCGAGACCGCGACCCTGCGGGTCGTCGTGGTCGGCGGAACCGGCACCGTCGAGGTCGCCGGCGCCGGCCCCGTGACCAGCCTTGCGCTCGCGGGCGACGGAGCGGCATCACTCGAAATCGGTCCGCTCGGCGCCGGCACCTACCCGATCACCGTGACGCTGCCGGCGACGGCCACGACCGAGGCATCCAGCGCCACGACCACCCTCGAGGTCTCGCTGCTGCCGGGAGCTGTGACAGCCTCGGCCTCGCCCGTGCGGTTCGGGGCGAGCCCCGCGATCGTCGAGATCGGCTTCGCGGGAGTTCCGGCCGGGGCAGATGCCCCGACGGGGACGGTGACCGTGCGTGAGGGTGAGACGGTCTTGGGCGTCGCGGCGCTCGTGTCGGGTGGTGCCCAGGTGACCCTGCCGGCACTGACCGCCGGCACGCGCTCCGTCACCGTCGACTATGCAGGTGATGCGCGCTACGCCGCGTCGACGATCGACCTCGACGTCGTCGTGACACCGGCGCCCAGTGCCCTGCGCGTGGACTGGCCGGGCGCACAGACGTTCGGAGCCGTCGCGGGCGAGATCGTCGCGCATGCGACGGTCGACGGTTCAGCTGCCCCGGCGGCTGCCGTCGAGCTGCTGCTCGACGGGGCCGTCATCGACACGGCGACCCTCGCCGCGGGCTCGGCCCGCTTCGCGCTGCCGACAGAGCTCACGGTCGGTGCACACGCCCTAATCGTCCGCTACGCCGGCACCTCCGATGTCGACGGCAGCGAACGAGCCGGCAGTGTCGTCGTGAGCGCCGCAGCGACCACCGCGACCCTCACGGCGCCGACCTCGGTGGTGTTCGGGCAGAGCGTGACCGTCGTGGCAACCGTGATGGCAGCGCACGCGGTGGCGCCGGGCAGCGTCACCGTCAGGATCGGCGACCGAACCTTTGCCGGCACGCTCGTCGACGGTGCCGTGCGCATCGACATCGATTCGACGCTGCTCGCGGCGGGCGAGACCACGGTGCAGCTGACCTACCCGGGCAGCGACGGGTTCGCCCCGTCGACCGCGCAGGCGGGCTTCACGGTGACGCCCGCGGCCTCGCAGACGGCGGTGAACGTGCGCGCGTCGAGCGTGCCGACGGCGCTGCTCGAGCTGCAGGTCGCCGTCACCGCGGGCGGGCTGCCGGTCGGCGGCACGGTCACGGCGACTGCCGCCGGCGGCCCCGATCTGACCGGCACGCTCGTGCCCGGCAGCACCGGCGCGACGGCCGTGCTGCTCGTGCCCGAGACGATCGCCGACGGCGACTACCGGTACACGGTCGTCTACGCGGGCTCGGGTGGCATCGCACCGTCGGAATCGGTCGAGGTCGAGTTCACCATCTCGCGCACGGGTGCGTCCGAGGGCATCACCGTCGGCGGAACCGACGACGAAGCCACCGCCGGAGACACCCAGGCGCTCGTGATCTCGGGACTCGAGCCCGGTACCGTCATCCACGTGTACCTGCACTCCGACCCGATTTATCTCGGTAGTGCGACAGCGGATGCCGACGGCGTCGCGACCCTGCGGTTCACGATCCCGCGCACGCTCGAACCGGGCACGCACCGCATCGAGGCCCGTACACCGGTGGGTGTGGTCTCTCGCCTCATCGAGGTCGCGCCGCTGCCCGACGACGAGGAGACCGGCGGCACGGGTGGCACGGGTGGCACGGGTGGCGGTACGGGTGGTACCGGCGGCGGCAGCACGGGTGGCACCGACGGTGGCGGCTCGGGTGGCACCGGCGGCTCGGGTGGCACGGGCGGCGGCACGGGCGGCACGGGTGGCACGGGTGGCACGGGCGGTAGCGGTGGCGGCGGCACGGGTGGCACCGGCAGTGCGGGTGGCGCCGATGGGGCGGGGACGACGTCGGGCTCGACCGGGTCGGGGGCGACCTCTGGCGGCTCGGGCGTTCGAGGGTCGGCATCGACCGGCACAACGGCGGGTGGGTCGTCTACGACAGGCTCGGCGACCGATTCGTCCACCGGCACACCGACCGAATCGTCCACCGAGGAACCGACCGACGAATCCGCTGCCGGATCCGACGCGACGCCGGCCCCTGAGGCTCAGGCTGAGGATGCCGGGTCACCGGTGGGCATCTGGCTGACCGTCGGTGCGATGGTCGTCCTGCTCATCGCCACAGCCGTCGTGTTCTGGGCGCGCCGCCGCAGGAGCGTCGGTGTCTGAGCGGCGGCGCCGGGCGGGGCGCGCACTCATCGGCGCCGCCCTCGCGGTGCTCGCGCTCGCTCTGACCGCCTGCGGGGCCGCCGAGCCCGCCGTCGCCGAGCAGCGCGTGCTCGTCATCACCGACGAACGCGGCGGCGACGCGGGGTCGGCCTGGTATGACCTCGTGCGGCGCGAGCCGGGGCTGCAGGTGCAGATAGACGCAGTCGCCGGCAGCGGATACCTGACCGCCTCGCCCTCATCGGTGGCCGATCGCGCCGCCGCCGCCGGCGGCCAGTTCGACGCCGTCGTGCTCGCTCTTGGCGGCAACGACGTCACCACCACACTGCCGACAGAAGTGCGCGAAGCGCTCGTGCGCGATGCGATGAGTGCGTCCGCGCGCTACGCGCCACGCGTCATCGTCCTGCCGCCGTTCGGAGTCACCGCTGCTGATCTGGACGCGTGGGATGAGACGCTGCGCACGGCCGCAACGCAGACCGGCGCGACCTTCACCCCGATCGACCTCCCCGCAGGGAGTGGGGCCGCAGCACAGGCATCCGCGATCGCAGCCGCCGTGGTGCTGGCCGTGCGCGCCCCGTAACGATGTGGCCGCGGTTTCACCTACGACTTTCGTCGTAAACCAAAAGGCGCAAAACGCTAGGGTGAGAGGTGCCGCGAAGATTCGGACGAGACTCGAGAGGTCCACGAATGGGCAGCGTGTCCTGGGGCAGGGTGGTTCTTCCGCACGCGTCGACTGTGGTCGGCGCGTGGTGGCACGCGCTCGGAAGCGGGCGATTCTTCACCTGGTGGAGCGCGCTTGTGTCGTTCATCATCATGGGACTGCTCGTCGTGCCCGACTACGGTGGCACGACTCTTCTGTCCTACGCAGATGCCGCCATCGTGTCGGTGCTTGGCTGGGTGCTGCTGGCCATCCCCTTCCTCGGCGTCGCCAGGCTTGAACGGCGCCTGCACTCGCGCGGCGCGCGCGCGGCGATCGTGCTCGCCGCGCTCGTCGCGGTCTCGGCAGCACGCCCTCTGGTGAACCAGTCGCTCAGCATGTGGCTCTTCGACGAGCCCACGATCGGTGGCTGGCCGGTGCGCTTCGCCACCAATCTCGGCATCACGCTCGCGGTCTTCTCCTTCGTCGCCGTTGCCACCGCGCAGTACTACGAAGATCGGCAGACCACGCAGCGGCTCGCGATCGCACTTGCCCGTATGGATGCCACGAGACACCGCGCCGCGCTCTACGAGGCGGGCGCGCGGCGCGCGATCGAACACATGGTCGGCGGACTGCGGGCACAGCGCGACGTGCTGCTGCGCGGCGAGCTCACCTTCGAAGCCGTGCGCGCCTACGCCGATCTCGTGCGTGCCGCCAGCCACCAGCTGGGCGACATGGCGACGACGAGCCTCGCCACCGAGCCCTCGACGCAATCTGTCGTTGTGGCATCCATTGCGCCGGTACGCAAACCCCTGCTCGAACGGCTCTCGCCCACGCCGGTCTTCTGCGTCAGCCTCATCTACGTCGTCATGTGCGCCCCATTCGGCTTCGCCGCCGGCGGCATGGTGCTGGTGCTCGCCATGTTGGCCGTCATGCTGCCGCTGGACGCCCTCGTTGGAGTGATCCTGCGCGCGAGCATGCGTCGCATCACCGGGGCAACCGGCGGGCTCATCTTCATCGGCGTCTGGACCTTGGCCGGCATGGCGGCGGTTGTCGCAGGTGACGTGCTCATCCCGGGCCTCGGGATTCTGGGGCTCGTCCCCTTCATTGCACTGCCGGCCGCAGCGATCATCATCAGCGCCACGATCGACGCCTACCGCAGCGCCGCCCGCGCCGAGGCCCGGGCGACGGCAACACTGGCGCGCAACGCGCTCGCGCTCGCCAAGCGAGCCCGCACCGTGCGCTCACCACTCGAGGCCGCGATCGGTGTGCTGCACGGCGGCGTGCAGGGTCGCTGCGTCATCTTCGCCGCACGCGTCGACGAGTCCGGCGCCACCCCCGCCGACATCGCCCGCTTCCGCACCGAAACCGACGCCGCCTTCGACGAGATCATCGGGCTGCGGCCTGTGCCCGCGCCAGGCGACCTCGAGGGGCTGCTCGCCGTCTGGCGCGACGTTGTCGACGTCGCGTCCCACTTCGCGAGCGAGGTGCACCCCATGCTCGACGACGCAGTCACGCAACACCACGTCTGCGACATCGTCAACGAAGGCCTCGTCAACGCCGTCAAGCACGGGGGAGCGCGCCACGTACAGGTCGGACTCGATACGACCAGCGACGGCAACCTGCGCGTGCGCGTCACATCTCCGGGAGTGCTCGCACACGCGGCATCCGTTGGCGGGCGCGGCATCGCCGCCCTGCCCGGTGCGGCACACCTCTCTCAGCGTGGTGCGAACGTCGTGCTGGAGGTGGTGTTGCCCACCGCCGACTCCGTGAAATCGGTGACATCTGTTGGTCTTGTGGACCCGCTAGGATCGGCTCACTTCGTCGCTCGATGACGCGCGGCACGCCCCGACCCACTCCGGAGACGCGACGAATCATGTCTGTGCGCTACAAGGCTGTCATTCCCGCCGCTGGACTCGGCACCCGCTTCCTTCCCGCCACGAAGGCGATGCCGAAGGAGATGCTGCCCGTTGTCGACAAGCCTGCCATCCAGTACGTCGTCGAAGAAGCCGTTGCCGCCGGCATCCGCGACGTGCTCATGATCGTCGGGCGCAACAAGAACAACATCGCCAACCACTTCGACTCGGTACCCGAGCTCGAGACGGCCCTCACCACGAAGGGCGACCACGCCAAGCTCGGCACGGTCGCGCACTCGTCGAAGCTCGCCGACATCCACCTCGTTCGCCAGGGCGAGCCGCGGGGCCTCGGTCACGCCGTGCACCGTGCGAAGTCGTTCGTCGGCGATCACTCGTTCGTCGTGATGCTGGGGGACGACCTCATCGATGAGCGCGACCCCCTGGTGCCGACGATGCTCGCCGTCCACGAGCGCACCGGCGCCGCCGTCGTCGCGCTCATGGAGGTCGACCCCGAGCACGTGCACATGTACGGCGTCGCCACGATCGCCGGCCAGGAAGACGACGGGTCGGTGCGGATCGTCGACCTCGTCGAGAAGCCCGCGCGAGAGGATGCCCCGTCGAACCTGGCGGTCATCGGTCGCTACGTGCTCTCGCCAACCGTCTTCGAGGTGCTCGAACGCACGCAGCCCGGCAAGGGCAACGAGATCCAGCTGACCGACGCGTTGCGTGAACTTGCGCGCGACCCCGAGGGCCCCGGCGTCTACGGCGTCGTGTTCTCCGGGCGGCGCTACGACACCGGTGACCGCGTCGACTACATCAAGGCGATCCTGCAGCTCGGCGTCGAGCGCGAAGACCTCGGTCCGGACCTGCGGCCGTGGCTGAAGGAGTTCGCCGCGACTCTCTGAATCGTCCGGGCTGGGGGAAGAGTGAACCCCCAGCTCCGCGGGGGGGAAACGCGGCGTCGGGGGTTCACGCCCTCACCGTCATCTTCGCCGTGACGCGAACCACCGGGGGTTGGTTCGCGGGGAGGGGTGTTGCCCTTCCACAATAGGGACGCTCTCGGGGCCGCGATAGAGGAGCGGACATTTTCCTCTTAAATCTCGCTGGAAAACGAAGATGAGAGAAATCTCATCGTCACCGATGCTCGCGCGCGGCCGACCAGCAATCCGATGCACGCGCCCGCGAGATTCGCGGCGACATCAAAGGCGCTCGGTGGGTTTGGTCCCCGGCATCCACATGCCGTAGTGTTGACCTTTGGTGTTTCGGCTCAGCTGACCCGGCACCACGAACGTGAGCCCTCCACTGGCGTGTTTCACGGGCATCCGCCCGGAGAAACCACCCCGGAGTGGGATTCACGAACACCTCCGTTCGAATCAAGAAAGCAGCACTACTGTGACGCGCACATACACCCCCAAGGCCGGTGAAGCCACCCGCGAGTGGTTCGTCATCGATGCGACCGACGTCGTCCTCGGACGCCTCGCCACGCACGCCGCCGTTCTCCTCCGCGGCAAGCACAAGGCCACCTTCGCCCCCCACATGGACATGGGCGACCACGTCATCGTGATCAACGCGGGCAAGGTCGCACTGACCGGCCAGAAGCTCACGCAGAAGAAGGACTACCGCCACTCGGGTTACCCGGGCGGACTGCGGTCGACCACCTACGCCGAGCTCCTCGAGAAGAACCCGATCCGCGCCGTCGAGAAGGCGATCCGCGGAATGCTCCCCAAGAACAGCCTGGGTGCCCAGCAGCTGTCGAAGCTGAAGGTCTACACGGGCGCCGAGCACCCGCACGCGGCCCAGCAGCCCACCCCGTACACCTTCGACCAGGTCGCCCAGTAAGCGCGCCGAGAGATATAAGGACAACTCATGGCGAAGATCGCTGAAACCATCGAAGACGCTCCCGAGAGCTACACCACGGAGACCGAGGCGGCACCTGCCGTTTCCGCTCCCCGCCCGGTGCTCTCCGTTCCCGGCGCCGCTGTCGGCCGTCGCAAGCAGGCCATCGCCCGCGTGCGCCTGGTCCCCGGCACCGGCGTGATCACGGTCAACGGCCGCACGCTCGAGGACTACTTCCCCAACAAGCTGCACCAGCAGCTGATCAACGACCCGTTCACGGTGCTCGACCTCGTCGGCGCGTACGACGTGATCGTGCGCATCTCCGGTGGTGGCCCCTCGGGCCAGGCCGGTGCCCTGCGCCTCGGCATCGCGCGGTCGCTGAACCAGATCGACGAAGAGAACAACCGCGCCACCCTGAAGAAGGCCGGATTCCTCTCGCGTGACGCCCGCGTCATCGAGCGCAAGAAGGCGGGTCTCAAGAAGGCCCGCAAGGCTCCGCAGTACTCGAAGCGCTAATCCGCTCCATGGCGCTGTTCGGTACGGACGGTGTGCGAGGGCTGGCAAACGGCCCCCTCACCGCTGACCTCGCGCTCACCCTGGCCCAGGCGACTGCTGTCGTCCTGGGCCAGGGGCGTATCGCCTCGGCACGGACGGCGGCCGGCAAGCGGCTGAAGGCCGTCGTCGCGCGCGACCCGCGCGTGTCGGGTCAGTTTCTCTCGGCTGCCGTCGAGGCGGGGCTCGCCTCGTCGGGCGTGGATGTGTTGGATGCCGGTGTGCTGCCCACCCCGGCTACCGCGTTCCTGATCGCCGACATCGACGCCGACTTCGGCGTGATGATCTCGGCATCCCACAACCCGGCCCCCGACAACGGCATCAAGATCTTCGCGCGCGGGGGCGTCAAGCTTCCCGACGACGTCGAGCAGCGCATCGAAGATGCCATGACCGGCGAGAAGCTGCGGCCGACCGGCGCGGACGTCGGTCGTGTCGAACGATTCTCGGATGCCGAGGACCGCTACGCGATCCACCTGCTCGCGTCGCTGCCGCACCGCCTCGACGGCCTGCACGTCGTGCTCGACTGCGCTCACGGCGCGGCATCCGGGGTCTCTCCGGAAACGTTCCGCAACGCGGGCGCCCGCGTCACGGTGATCGGCGCCGATCCCGACGGCATCAACATCAACGACGGCTACGGGTCGACGCACCTCGAGCGGCTCTCGGCCGAAGTACTCCGCACCGGTGCCGATGTCGGCATCGCGCACGACGGGGACGCCGACCGCTGCCTCGCCGTGGATGCTGCCGGCACCGTCGTCGACGGCGACCAGATCATGGCCGTGCTCGCCGTCGCGATGAAGCGCGCGGGGCGGCTGAAGGACAACACGCTCGTGACCACCGTCATGAGCAACCTCGGGCTGCACCGGGCGATGGACGCCCACGGCATTCACGTCGAGACCACGGGCGTCGGCGACCGGTACGTGCTCGAGCGCATGACCGCCGGTGGCTACTCGCTCGGTGGCGAGCAGAGCGGCCACGTCATCATGAGCCGCTTCGCGACGACCGGCGACGGTGTGCTGACCGGGCTCCACCTGTGCGCCGAAATGGCTCGCACGGGCCGGACCCTCGCCGATCTGGTGTCGGTCATGACGGTGTTCCCCCAGGTGCTCATCAACGTGCGGGGTGTCGAGCGCACGCGGGCTCAAGACGCCGATGTGCTCGCCGCGGTCGAGGCGGCGACGCTCGAGCTGGGCGACGCGGGCCGGGTGCTGCTGCGCCCGTCGGGCACCGAGCCGATGGTGCGCGTCATGGTCGAGGCCGCGTCGCAGGACGACGCTCAGCGTGTCGCCGAGGAGCTCGCTGAGGTCGTTCGCGGCTGACGCAGTGCGAGGATGGGAGCGCAACGAGGCGACTCCCGCACAACACCTGGAGCGGAGGCGCCGCGCCGGGAGGGGAAGCTGATGTCTTCGGTGCACGAATTCAATGCGGCGATTGCCGCACGAGAAGCCCGAGAGCGCGGTGACGGTGAGCGCATCGCTGAGCTGATGAACCTGCATCCGCTCGAAATGTGGTTCGGCCTCCCGCCCTCGGAATTGCAGCTCGTGCTCGAGTCGGGCAGCGCTGCCCTCGCCGAATCGTCACCCGTCGGCCATGCCGTGCTCCAGTTGCTCTCGGCCGATCGACTCGGGCTCACGGGCGCCGCGGAAGTGACGGAGGACGATCGCATCTCCCCGTTCGTCGACGCTCTCAAGAAACGGCTGAGTGGTGACGCAGTGGCAGCGTTGGCCCTTTTCGAAACTGCCGAGCTGGTGACCGCACCCGTACCGCACGTATTCGACGCGACGCGGGGACTGCGGGCTTTTTCTGTCGCGCAGACGGGACTCACGGCGATGCTCGCGGGGCAACTCGGCGATGCACTCGCCTATTTCGAGAAGGCTCTGGCGTGCCCCGTGCCGCGGGCGCTGACCTTCTTGCACCGAGAGTCGCATCTGCGGGTGGCGCTCATACATGCGCTGTACGGCGGGCAGGACACCGCTCTCGTCCACCTCGCTGCGGCGGCACGCGTGGAGCGCTCAGACAGCTGGGCAGAGCTGGGGCTCGATGCCGAGACAGTCCTTGTTGAGGCTCTCCTCGCGCCGGCCGTCGAGGCCGAGGAGTCGCTCGAACGCGTCGAGGCGCTCCCGATCGCGGCAGAGCTATGGCCCTTTCACATGCTGGCTACCCACAAGCTGTCCGTCATTGCCGGACATCCGGCACGGGCGCGCGATCGCGCCGCGCACTTCGAGCGAGCGGGAGTGGTCGGTCCTGCGGCCACGGGTGTTGTGGGTAGTGCGCTGCCGTGGATCCGCTTCTACGACGCGATCGCGACCGGTGACCTCTCGCGCGCGGCGACAGAGCTTGACCATGCCGACCGTGACCTGTGGCAGACCGCTCACTTTCAGGCGATTTTGGAGGTGTCACGCGGGCGTCCGGCCGTCGCGGTGCGGATTCTGTACGATTACGCGCCACACACCAGCGCGCTGCCGAAGGCTGAGGCGCAGCGGTTGACCGTGCTCGCGGTCGCGCGGCACGCAGAGAGCGATGCCCCCGCTGCCGAGGATGTGCTGGTCGCCGTCGCGCCGCACCTGACGGCGTACTCGGGGCGACTCATGGAGTTCCTCTCGCCCGACCTCGCCGCACGTGCCGCTGAGCACGTCGACCGGTGGCCGGTCGTCACCGAGGTGCCGGGCAGCGATGCTCGCGTCGGATCATTCGACTTCGAGCCTCTTCGGGATCGTGAAATGGATGTCCTGCGCGCGATGGCGACGCAGCAATCCCGCGGAGAGATCGCTGAATCCCTCTTCCTGAGCGTCAATACGGTAAAGACGCATCAGCGGTCGTTGTATCGCAAGCTGCGCGTGAATTCTCACGCGCAAGCGCTGGATGTCGCTCGCCGACGCGGCTTGATCTGAGCTCTCAGCGTCGGCGAGCCAGCGGGTGATCCGCGGGTGAAAGGCACGCTCACCCCGCGGGAATCGAAGATGAGAGCGTTCTCACAAAGTTAGAGTCGAGATGACCTTCGGCCCGTCTTCGAACGAGCGCGGGAGGTCACACCTCTGGGGAGGATCTCCCGCGGCACTCGTCGCGTGAGCGCTCTCGCGCACGTTGCGCCGAGCGCTGTTTGGCGCGCCTTCCCAGCACGACTTCAGGGGAGGACGTTGACGATGTCTACACAGAGTGGGGTGCGCGCACGCGCACCATTCAGATTGTGGATCGCGGGGCTGTTGGCGGCACTGCTTGCGGTGGGCGGCCTGGCTGCTCCTGCGCATGCCGCAAGCGGCGTGATCACGGTGTCACCGCTCAAGGGCACCAGTGAGCACGGCGGTCAGCCCGTGCTGAACGAGGCAGGCCAGTACAGCTTCCAGATCGGATACGGACGCATGTCCGACGGAGAAGTCGTCATCGTCGACGTCCCCGAGGGACTGACGATCCCTGCCGGAGCGCTCGTCGTTCCTGTCGGCAACCAGGGAGTCTCCTCGCTCGCGCTCACCGCCCAGGGGGATCTCGCCATCACGTTCGCGAACCCGTTCCCCACGTCGGTTGAACAGGGTGTGCTTGACCTGCAGTTTGTCGTCGACGCTGTCACCGAATCTCAGGTCCGCGAGTTGGTCTGGACGGCTGGTGGAAAAGAAACGCGACAGCGCGTCTACATCGTCGAGCCCGGCGACTGGCCGACCGCCACGGCAACCGCCTTCGACAAGTCGTCGACCAGCGGAGCCTTTCCGGTCACCGTGGACGCGGGCGCGGTGGTCCTGGCATCCACTCTTCTCGATACGGAAATCAGCTACACGGTGACGGTGAGCAGCACCGCTGCCCGCAGCGCGGATCTCGTCGATGTGCTCGATGCGGGATTGGAATATGTGCCGGGTTCGCTGACCGGACGAAAGATCGTGCGCGACGGCGATGGGCTCAACCCCGTCACGGCGGTCCTGTCCGGGCTCCCCGCGATCAGCGGGAGCACGTTCACGCACGCCTTCGCGGCCGAGGCCAACTCGATCTACACGTTCGAGTACCGGGCGCGCATCGCTGACGCGGCCGCGCTCGGAGACTTCCGCGATCAGCTGCAGGCGAAGTACGACGCGCTCGCCGGCAACCCCGACGGCGGGACCTATCGGGTGGAGCTGGGTAACCGTGCATCCTTCGGCGGGCAATCCGACACCTCGGCGCGCGACATCAGCGGCACGGTGAGTGCGGCGCCCCAGCCCCAGGTGGGCTCCGCGTTCGGCAAGAGCGTGGATGTGAGCAGTGTCCCCGTCGATCATCCGGCGGTCACTGCCGAGACGCACACGACGGGCGCCCTCGCGTCAGCCATTCCTGTCACCTATACGCTGAAGGTCGATCTGACACCGTGGGCTGCCTTCGACGGCGGGCGCTACGCCCTGACCCGCAACGTCGTGATCCGCGACCAGCTGCCCGACAACGCCAGCTGGCGAGAAGGCGAGGCGGACTTCCTCGTCGTCACCGACGCGCAGGGCGACACGGTGCCGTTCCGCCTGGCGACGGGTCTGGTGGGAAGCACAGAGACAGCGATCGCCGCTGATAAGTACATCGGGACCTACGCGATCGACGGACAGAACCTGTTCCTCAACATCGGCCGGGACACCACGACGTCGTACGACGTCGCCATCAAGGCGCAGATCGATGACGTCACCGGTCGCCAGAACGGGGAAACCCCGCTGACCACACGCTTCGCCGTCACGAACACGGGCTACTTCATCTACAACAACGCCACGGGCGACACCTGGACGCAGCGCTCGGCCACCACGACGGTCACCGCGCCCAAGGACACTTCCGGCGGCGTCACCGACCCGCAGACTTTCGCCAAGACCGGCCCGCCGTCGGAGGTCGTCGGCACGGTCGGCACATCCATCACCGTCCCCTTCACCTTCACCGTGGCCGACGGCACCGGTGATGTCACGAAGTCGGTCATCACCGACCACATCGACCACACCGCGCTCGATGTCACCGCAGAGAACCTCGCCGACATCTCTGCCGACATCTCGGTGACGTACGGCTATTTCGCCACAGGTGCCCTCGACTGGTCCGGAACGCCGATCCTCGACGCCAGCTACTGGGACCTTTCCGTCACCGGCGGGGGTGACCTGGAGTTTCGCCTGTCGCAGAAGTTCGCCGATGCGCTCGCCGAGAAGAACGTCGGAAAGACCCAGCGACTCATTGTGACAATTCCGGTGCCTACGAAGCCGTTCCAGGCGAAGGGCACGCTCGACATCGTCAACAGCGCGTCCTTTGCCGGGGCATCCAATGACGTGGTCTATCTCTCGAGCACCCGGGCATCCGCCACGACGTTCGGGAACGAGATGGAGGTCTCCAAGCGGGTTTACGATTCTGCGAACGATCGCTTCACTACCAACCTGCGCGCAGAGCTCGACACCGATGACGCCCTGGTCGAGGACACATTCATCTATCGTGTCGACCTCATCCCGCACGGCAGCTTCACCAATATGGTCGCCGATGTCGTTGACGTTCTGCCCGCCGGCATGAGCTTCGTGGGCTGGGTCAACAGCGCTGACCTTGCCGCAGGCACCGTCGTACCCGGGAATACCCATGTGCTCGAAGGCAGCAACCTTCGCGCAACGTTCGACAGCCAGACTCAGACGGTCACCGTCGCACGGGGAACGCTCGAGCGCGGCGTGGTCGCATCGCTCTATTTCGCCGTCCGTCTGGACGACCCGCAGAAGAACGTCGGCGTGGTGAACGTCATCGGTGGCACGTCAGCGACCATCACTCCTGCCGATGGATATCCGCTGGAGATCCTCAAGCGCGACAGGGAAAACGCGACCGTCGTGATCGACGACACCGAGGCGCGCTTCGACGTGCTGGCCGAGGACAAGGTCACGGTCGTGATCTCCGACCTGCGTGTCGCCGCAGGACGCCTGGTGACGGCGTCGGGGGAGAGCCCCGTCGTCGAGACCGCGGGTGTCTACTGGGTGCACGAGCGTGTGGCACCGTATGGCTACGCCCGGACGGCGGAACTCGCGCGCGTCGACGTAGACGAAGACGAAGGCGCAGCCGCCGTCACGATCTACAACACGCCGATCGACCCGACGTACGCGATCGGTGACTACACGTGGATCGATGTCGACCGCGACGGCCTTCAGGACTCTGGCGAGCCGGTGCTCCCGGGAGTCGCCGTCGAGCTCCTGATGAACGGCAGGGTCATCGCTGAGACCGTCACGGATGAGGACGGGCTCTACCTGTTCGACGAACTGGCGCCCGGCACCTACCAGGTGCGGTTCACGTTGAGCGCGGCAGCTGCCGAGAAGTACCAGTTCACTGGAAATGTCTCCGGCACCGACTCCGTCGACAACTCCGATGGCGTCACCGGCGTCGATCCGGCCATCGCCACCACCGGTGACATCGTGGTGGGACCGGACCGTGAAGAGGCGTTCGGCGAGTACGACGCGCAGACCTACACGGCCACGCAGGGTGTCGACCCGACGTGGGATGCGGGCGTCGTCCGCAAGAGCGTGTCGGTGGGCGACCTCGTGTGGGTTGACACAGATCGCGACGGAATCCAGGCAGCGCAGGAGCCCGGCATCCCCGGGGTGAAGCTCATCCTCACGGGCCCGGGTGGGGCCGCCGTCACAGACGTGTTCGGGGAGCCCGTTGTGCCGGTGCGCACCGACTCAGCCGGTATCTACACGTTCGATGATCTGCCGGCGCTCCCCTCGGGGCAGCACTACACGGTGACGATCGACCAGGACGATGCGGGGACTCAGACGGCGCTTGCGCCCTACGTGCCCACGCGCGCCGAGGCGGGAGACGATCGCGCGATCGACTCGTCGACCTGGACGGCGACCTCGATCGATCTCACCGACGACGGCGATCGCGACCCGACGCTCGACTTCGGTTTCGTCGCCAAGACCTATGCGATCGGCGACCTCGTCTGGATCGACGCCGACCGCGACGGCATCCAGGACGGCAGCGAGCATGTGCTGCCCGATGTCATCGTGGAACTGGTGCAGGACGGTGTGGTGATCGCCACCACGCGTACCGATGAGAACGGGCTCTACGTGTTCGATGAGCTACCCGCCGGCACGTACCAGGTGCAGTTCACCCTGACCGACGCGCAGGCAGCCACGTACGCATTCACCGGGCAGGACGCGGGATCGGACGGTGCCGTCGACTCTGATGCCGATGTACGCACCGGACGCACCGTTACCGTGGTGCTCGATGATCGGAACACTGCTCTGACGACGGAGTACCGCTTCCGGGAGATCGTCGCGAGCCAGGGAATCGACCCGACGTGGGATGCGGGTGTCGTGGTCATCGAGGCGGAGCCGACACCGGAGCCGACCCCGGATCCGGAACCCACGACGGATCCGACGCCTGAGCCGACGCCGACGCCGACGCCGACCGCGCCGGTGCCGTCTTCGGCAGACCCGGGGACGCCGACCATCGACGAGTTGTCAGCGACCGGTGGATCACCGATCCCCGTGATCGGGTGGACCCTCGGGGGGCTGCTGTTGCTGGTCGTTGGAGCGATGCTGGTTCTGCGCCGCCGCGAACGCGAGACGCTGCAGAGCTGATCCTCCGCCCCGATCAGGCGCCGAAGCGAGCGAACCCGAATCTCGCTCGCTTCGGCGCCGTCGTCGGTGCCACGGGACCCCGTGGCGTCGATGTGACGGACCCCGCTACAGTGGGGCCAGTTCGCGCCACCTGCCGCGGACTCGTTCGGGGGGACGACGATGGGGACATCACTGAGGTTGATTCAGGCTGGTTGTGTTGCGGTATCCGTCATGGTCATATTGGTCGGCTGCGCGGCGGCCGGACCGGCGGAGCCACAGCCGGCGACCGAAGCATCACCCTCGGTGAGTGCCACGCCCGAGCCCGCGCCGGAACTGACGGCGGCGGACATCGCCGTGTGGGTCACCGAGGCCGAGTGGTCGTACGCTCCCGACGGGCTCGGAACACCGCACACAGTGGCGCTCACCGGAGGCGTCGGCAGTGATGACCTGGGTCGTCCGTATTCGCTCGGCGAGGCGGTCGGCGCCGATCTCGACGGTGACGGCGTCATAGACGCGGCGATCCCGATCACCATGGTCGACGGGAACGCGGTGCACGAGCTCTGGTACATCTGGCGCGGGATCGGCGTGGACAGCGACCCGGTCGCCGAGCAGGTGATCTATCCGATCTCGCGGACCACCCGCTGCGGCGACGTGACTCGCGCGGTGACCGCCGTCGACGGGGGGCTACAGCTCGATGTCGTCCTCTGGATGCCGCACACCGACGCCGCGCGCTCCTGCGCCGAGGGCGGGACCGGCGTGCTCACCCGCGTGATTGAGCTTTCGGAGATCGAGGGTCAGTTCTACCCCGTGCAGACCGCGCCGGTCACCGCGTGGGGCGGGGTCTGTCCGCCCACTGAATGGCTCGATGGATCGCCCGAGATGGGGCTCGCGACCCGCGTCGCGCCGCCCGCCTCGGCGCCGGCGGCGACCGATCCGAACCGCTCGGCCGCCGTCTTCGGCCTGCGCGAGGCGCCGCTGTTGACGGCCGGGGGTGGATCGTTCTTCGGGTTCATCCAGGACTACGTCGAAACCGACCCGGTGCGCATGCACTGCGCCTTCGCGGATTGACGCGGATGGCGGTCGCGCCGCTGAGGACCGACGACCTCGGTGCGGCCAAACTTGAATAACTCCTGTAACCCCTGGGTCGCGCCTATTCCTGCCCGGCGGCGTCCTGCAACGAGGCGATCAGCAGGAGAAGCGAGGCAAGGAGCCGCCCGAGGTCTCCGCCCACGAGCTCGTGCAGTGCTCGAAGGTCGTTCCGACGCACAGCATCGACGAACGCAAGCGGCTCGTCCGGGAGAGGGAGGCGCGCATTGTCTACAAGAGTCGCGACATCTTGCCCGTCAGTGGCGTCCTCGACCCAATTGCATAGCTCAGCGACGATGTCCTCCGCGCCGAGGGACCCCATGGCGTCGAAAGCGGCCACGATCCGCGAATCGTCTTCGCTGCGGACAGCCTCTACGGCCCGGCGCACCGCCTCCTCATACTCGTCCATCACGTCGCTCGCTTTCTCCACTGGATTCTGATGTCGTCAAGTTCATTCAGGAGCAGCAGGCCGTCGATACCCTTCATCGCAAGGCCTAGCAACTCCGATCCCGGGGTGAGGTCCACGATCGCCCCGGTCACCGTCCACAGCATTTCGACCGAGGCGCTTTGGGACGCTTGCCATGCCGCCTCTTTCTGATCACGCCTGTGCTTGTGCGTGTTTTTCGCCTTCACGCCAGAGTAGAGGAGCTTGGCGATCACCAACCCGGCGCCGACCGCCAGCGCAGCTGGCGCGGGGGTAAACATCGCCGCGACGCCGAGTCCCGCGAACACAAGATCGCCCCACACCCATCCGGACCCGCTCTTGCGGCCGGCGCGACGTTCCGCGGCCGAGCTGGCTCCGAGCCGCGAACGCGAACCGGTGCCCGCGCCCGAACCAGTACCTCTGTCAGAACCAGGAAAGTGTTCTAGTCGGTACTCGACGATCGCCTTTCGGGCGCGGGTACGCTGCTCCAGGGCTTCCACGACGGAGCCCTGCGCCCGACCCAGTGCGGAGAAGATCTCATCGGCAGTGGAGCTCGCATCCGCGTGCTCCTCTTCATCCATCCGCCGCACGAGCCGCGCGATTTGTTCTACCCGGCTGATATTGATCGGCGAGAGAGAGTCATCGAGGCCACTGTGCGCCTTGTTCAAATCGCTGATGAGCTGTCCGACCGTGTAGTCCTCAGGCATCTCGGATCACCTTGCTCTGACACGGGTCGCGCCGACGATGAACACCACGGCACCGAACACCACACCTGCCCAGAACGTCACGGTCGACACGATTCCCGTGAGTGCCTCCACGCCGGGGAGAAGCCCGACGAGCTGCAGACCTGCGGGCAGCCCGAGCATCGCGACACTCAGCGAGACGCTGAGCGCGAGCGACAGAGCGACGACCATGAAGAGCCCGCCCACAACGCCGGTCTGCGCCGAGCGCACCCGGCGATCGTGCGTGATCAGCGGTACGCTGACCGCTCTTCGCGACATGAACGCGGACGGTGTGCCATTCAATCGGAAGCGGATCAGCATCATCGATAGCAGCGCAACCAGCACGCCGGCGACGTTCGCTCCGACAAAAGTGACCACCAGGACGGCGACGAGAGCGATCGCGATCGTCACCGAGTCATTGGTTCGCGCGCGCGATTCTTCGGCTTCCCGCAGTCGCTGCGCTTCGAGGTCGCGCAGTCCCCGCTCGAGTTGCGTCTGCTCTAGCAGGAGGCTCCCGAGGAGGGCATCCGTCGCGGCAGTCTCGTCAAAGCCCGGAATTCCGATCGCCGTCGCGCTTGTCGCCGGAATCACGCCTTTCTCCGATGCGGACTGTGCGATCTTTCGCAGTCGCGCCTCGAGTAGCTCGACCGCTGCTGCAGTTTGCCGCTTGGCATCGTCGATGTGTGCGGCGTGGGTGCGGGCGAGTTCGGCACGCTCGGTCTGCTGCGTTCGTTCCGCTGCGGCAGATGCTGCGGCAGCGGCAGCCGCATCCCTCTCCGCTTTCTGTGGGTACTCCTCGACGGCTGCATAAGCCTTGTAGAGAGGAGAAATCGAGACGTTCATGCACCCTCCCGGAATGAGGCTCTTCGGGTCGCAAGCTCCTCGTCGCTCGCATCCGCGATAGTGAAGACGACCCCTGGTGCGCCGATGGTCGGAAGGAGGACTGCCTCCGCCCCGCGCGCGAGGGTCGCCGCCCGGTCGGAGCCGATCACCTCGCGCGACTCGTCGGCGGGCATCCAAGCGGCGACCCGGGCAGCCTCCGCGTTGAACAAGGCGAGGAAGTTCTCTCGCGGCACCTGAGCGGTGGGTAGAAGCGACACGAGCACGAGATGTACGCCCGCGAGGTGGCCGGTCCGTGCAATGTCATCGATGATCGCGTTAATCTCCTCGTCGAGAACCTCGGAGAACTCGTTGATGATGAGGATGCGGCGGGGTAGCGGATCGGCGACGACCCCGCGATATTGCTCGAAGGTGCCTGCATCGTGCAGCGCGAAAAGGCTCGATCGGCGCCGGATCTCGGCCTGCCACCTGCCCAGCGCGGAGCGCACTTCGCGGAGGTCGGTACTGACCGTGAGGTCGCTGACCTGCGGCGCATCGGCAATCTCCGTCGGCAGCCCTCCGCCTTCCATCGCGTCGATCAGTTCGACGTCGAGTTGCGTTGCATCGTACCGGGCGAGAAGCGAGTGCAAGAGGATACCTGTGACCGTTGAGACACCTGCCGCGGCCCGTCCCATCACCAAGGCATGGTGGGTGCCATCCGCGCCGAATGTGAGCACGACCGTGCCTGCTTCGCCTCGGCCGAGGGTGGTGGTCGCGCCATCCGTCGTGGAGTCGGCGGCGCGCACGAGCACATCGTCGAGGTGGGTGGGGGGAAGTCCGACGACCGTGGGGGGCATCCCTGTCGAGGCTCGGCCCGGTGTATCAGCCGCCGGTTCACCAGCCGCCGAGTCGTCGACGTGCCTTCGTTCGGTTTCCGGCGCGCCTGTGGCCGAACTGGCCACGACGACCGCACCCCCGACAGCTCCGGCAAAGCTTCGGAAGGCGTCGAGATCGGCCCGGTCTAGTTGGCGGATCGAGGCGACGGCGACAAGGCCTTCTTGTGAGTTCTCGGCCGAGAACGCGATGGTGCGGTTGTCGCCGAGCACCGGAATGGTGTCGCGTGGCTGCCTCGTCGCGTCGATGACCGTCTTCTCGTTCTTGCCGAAGATCAGCATTGTCTTGTAGTCGTCACGCAGTGACGCTTCTCCGCCGGGAACGTCGCGGATATCCGTCCAGTACCCGATGACGTTGACGTTGCGCCGAGGCAGATCGCGGATCAGAGCCCGCCAGCGGCCACCGTCGTTCGCGACGCGGGCGAAGTCGGTGTTCTCCGCACCGAGCAGCACGACGAGCGTGCGGCGACGCGCAGCCGCAGCGGCCTCCACAGCATCTACGAACTCGGTGACGCTGTCTCCGTCATACCGCACGACGCGCGCGCCGAGGTCGGCGACAACGTGAAGCCATTCGTCGACGAGCGCTTCGCGGCGGAACTGTGGGATGAGGTCTTCGAGCACAAGCACGTCGAGGGGGTCCTCGGCTGCCGCGACAGAGCTCAGTACTCCAGACTGCAGGGTCGCGATGGCCGAGGGTGCGCTCCGCTTATCGCCACCCAGCAGGGCCACATGACTGCCGACGACTGGGGCAAGCGCGGTCTGCGCGACCCTCGCATTGATCGTGCTCTGCCGTCCGAACCATACCGGCGCCTCACCGTCGACGACGCGGGGGCGGCCTTCCTGAGTGACCAGCTCCGCGAGTGAGACCGACTCGCCGCCGCGGTACACGAACGGCGCAGGAACAGGGCCGCGCTTCGAGTCTCGGCGATGCAGTTCATCCTGCAGAGCAAGGGTGTGGTCGTTGTCTGCACGCGCAACGACGAACATCTGGTTCTCGCTCTTGACTCCACCTGAGGGGTTGAAGATGGCTTGCCCGCGATAGCGAAGCTGATCGCCGTCGTCGTTGCCGCTGCTCATGAACCGCGTGAACTCGCCCGGTCCGAGTTGCAGCACGATACGGCCAGCGGTGTTCTCAAAGATCGCGACGTCCTTCGACCCCGTGAACTTCACGCCGCTGAGTGTTTGCGTCGCCAGCACGACGTGCAGGCCGAAAGAGCGGCCTTTCCGCACGAGGTTCTCGAGTAACTCCGTGGCTTCGACGTTGGTAGACCCCGCCAGCATCCCTTGGAACTCATCGACGACGAGAACCCACCGTGGCACGACGATTCCCTTGGCCTTCCGAAGATCCCAGATGTTCGCGACGCCGTTGTCCGAGGTGAGAGTCGACCGGCGGTTCATCTCGACTGTGAAGTGACGCAGGGCTGCGATGCCGAACTCGGCATCGCAGTCACGGGAGACGACCGACACGTTCGGAAGCGGCGGGCGGTTGCCATCGCCGGCGAACGGGATGAAGTCGCCACCCTCCTTGAAATCGAGGAGGAAGAACTCGAGTTCGTCACGCGGGTAGCGCGCCGCCATCGAATAGATCATGACCTTCAGAAGGTTCGTCTTGCCGGAGCCGGCGCGACCTCCGACGAGCACGTTCTGGATGTTCGAAGTGGTGTCGCCGAGCATGAACGTCGTGGTCTGCGTTCCCTGGCGCCCCATCGACACCTTGAGCCCGTGCTCCGAGGTGGCCGGGGTGGCATCGATGAGATCTGCGAACGGGATGTTGGGCAGCGAGCCGGCCCCTGCGCCTTCGACGACCATACGCATCAGATGCGCCTGTTCCTGATCGTTTACTCCCGCGTGGGGAACGAATGGCACGGTCTCGTCGATGCCGCGCACGGCGAGTGTCCATCGATCACCCTGCCGGCGCGCGACCGACGCATGTGCGTAGAGGCGCTCAACGCTGACTCGGTCGGGGGGCGCCGTGGTGGGGTCTCGGTGGAGGACGACCGAGAGACCTGCCTTGGCGCCCGCCGACATGAGCTTCTCGAGGAGATCCATCGCTTTGGTGGACCAGTCCATCGGCGAATCGAGGATGACGAGCACGCGATACTGGTGCTCGTGCTGGCCAGTCGTGCGCACGAGGTCGCCCATGCTCGTGTGATTGCCGATCGATGACTCGGCACGAACCATGAAGTCGAGATGCTCTTCGAGTGCGCGCTCGAAGGCATCGCGCGTCGGCGGGAGGATCTTCAGGATGTTGGCGTTTGTCGCACCCGTCGGGAGGTACCCGGCGAGAGATTTCGTGCTTTTCGGGTTGAAGACGGTGACGACCATCTGCCCGGGAGGGGCAGCGGCGTATGTCTGGGCGACGATGGACGTCAAGAGGCCGCGCAGGGTCGTGTCCGGAGCATCCGCCGGGCCAGAGACAGTCTCGATCACGAGGTGTCCCCGGTCGATGAACGGCACGATCGCCGGCACCTCGGGGAGGTCGCGATCGAGTTGTGTCGCGCGGGGGAAATCGAGCGTCCCCAGGCTCACGAGCTCACGCACTTCCGTGGCAAGTACCAAATCGTCGCTGGTTGTACTGGCCGACGCGAGAACGGGGAGGTCGGGCTGTAACAGGGATGCCGCGTCCCGCAACGTAAGCCCGAGTCGCTTGATCGTGTTCGTCGCACGCACGCGACGTACGGAGTCGGCATGGTCGCGCTCTGCTCTGCGTTCCTTCGTGCGCGCATCGAGTGTGCCGAGTTCGGCGGCGTTGTGGCTCTCGAGCATGTTCAAGTGCTCGGAGAGTGAGCTCTGTCGCTCGCGGGTCGCCGCGCGCACGTCCGCCTTGAGCGCACCCAACTGCCGTTCGAGTAGCGCGCGCGTGTGGGCGATCTCGCGCGCCTTGCGCGCGATCAGCTCGTGCTGACGGTCGATTTTCCCCTCGGTCGAGTGGGCGTTGGCTCCTTCCGCATCTGCAGGCTCGGCCGAAACTGAAGGTTGTTCAAGACGTGGCCCCATCCCTACCGCAGGCGCCGCGTCCCGAGCGGGCGCAGCCTGCCCTGCCGGAGCCGCGGCGGTGACGCTCCCGCATTTCAGGCAGCGTCGTCCCGCGACGGCCGTTCCACACCTGCTGCATAGTGCCTGTGTCACGCGCTCCGCCTACTTCTTGACGTACGGCTTGCCGTTGACGGTCAACTGGCCACTCGAGATGAGGGCCTCGACCTGCTGCTGGTTCGGCCACCTCGCTCCTGGAGCCTCTTGCCAGAAGAATCGTCCCCGGGCTGCGGCGTGCACCGATTCGACATAGTGTCCGTCGGCGATCATCAGCCACTGCCGCCACGTCTTCTTGTCGGTCGGGCCGTCGCGCAGTACACGCCATCCCGGTCGAGAAGCTGCCTTGGCATACAACGGGAGTGCCAGAAAACCGGTGAGCACGCCGAGGAAGGGCTTGAGCGCGAGGTCGCCGATGAACACGCCGCCGCTGGCTTGCTGTGCCCAGATACGGTACGGGATGAGCTCCGCCTCGGACTCGGGCACACCCATAGCGATCCAGGCCGCGACAGCGACAGCCTCGACGTACGCCGCGGCCATCTTCTTGTCGCCGATGGGAAGCAACGGGAGGATGACCTCCGCGATCATCGCATCGGTCGCGACCGACCGAACAGCGGGGTCTCCGCCGCTGACGGTGACTTGCTTGATCAGTTGGCGAATGCCGACGTCGGTATTGCCGGCGCGGAACGCACTGGTCGCGACGATGCCGTAGGCCTCCGTCGGCAAGGCGACGCCGACTGCCGCCGCGCGCGACTCGAGCGAGTCAACCTCGGGCAGCATGCCCACGGCAAGCGCGTACCGCGCGCGAGCAAGCCAGGCTTGAGGCTGCCGTGGCGCAGCTTCGAGTGCGGCGGTTGTCGCACGGTCAGCCCACAACACAACGTCGTCGCTGAGGCCCGAGACGTCTCGCAGCAGTTCGGAGAGGGCGAGAGCGACGTAGAGCAGGACTTCCTCGTCGTCGGGCCAGGTCTCGAGTGCTTTGCGGGCCACCTGGAAGACGTTCTGCCAGTCACGTTGACGCAGGAACATCTCGAGCTGGTCGGCAAGTTCGGCCGCACTCTTCGGGTCGCCGACGACAACGAAGCTCCCGTCCGCGGTGTGCACGATCGGCTGATCGGGAAACTCGCCGTCTTCCAGTAGCTTCGAGAGCTTCTGGATCCAGGTCTTGATCGCCTCGGCTTGCGCGCGCCCGCCGACACCGTTGGCACGCTTCCCCCAGAACTGGCGCTTAGCTTTGATGTTCTTCTCGAGCGCCTTGTCGGGAGCCGGAGGAATACCGAAGAACGCGAGGATGTCCTCCTTCGCGTAGCTTTTCGGTTCTTCGACGAGCAGATATTCCTCGGTTGCCATCAGGAGATACCCTTCGCCTCGATTGCGGCGTAGGCCGCGCGTCGGTCGTCGTCGGACAGTGTGCCCTCACGCCTGATTCGCACTTCACCGATCCGTGCGTTTGTCTCACCATCGAACGCGGACACCTCGACGATCTGCTCCTCGTTGTAGGAGATGTCGATACGGATGGGATACCCCGCAGGGACAGGACGCCCGAAGCTCGCATTTCCGGTGCCCAGCAGACGGCAGAACGCGAGGTCCTCCTCGTCGCCCTCATTGATGCGCAAATAGACCTCGGTCTGACCGTCGCTGGCCGCGTAGAAGGTTTCCGATGAGCGCGCCGGGACGGGTGTGCCGGCCTGCACGACGAGGCCGTTGATCTCCTCGCCGGCCTCATTGTTGACCGTCACACCGAGACCGTGCGAAGCGATGTCGGTCGGGATGGCGAGGGCCGCGAGTTCGGAGCGGGGGTCGGCAGTTCCGCTCACTTTGGTGGCGAGGATGGACGCTCCGCGGGCGACATCTTCGTCGAGGTTGCGCGAGAACGTCGGCACTTTGCCGAACATCTTCTCGAGCAACGCAGCGAATGCGGGAACACGAGCGGACCCACCCACCATGAGCACGGTGTCGATGTCGTCGACACTGAGCCCCGAGTCATCCAGTGTCACCTCGGTGGTGTCGCCGACGTCCTGGATCGTGTCTTCGATGGCGCGCTCGAACTCCGCACGTGTCAGAGTGAACATGAACGGCCGTCCACCCGTCTGCAGGGGTCGACTCACACTGTCGACTGTCGAGAGCTCCTTCTTGATCTCCTCTGCTTTGTCTCGCGCGTCCGAGAGCATCCAGTCTTCGGCGAGTATGTCGGCCCCCACCTCGGCCTGCGCGCGCTCGGCCATGAGCTCCACTATCGCCGAGTCGAAATCAGCGCCGCCGAGTTTGTGGTTGCCTCCCGTGCTGAGAACGGTCATTTCGCCGGTGGCCTCGATGCGCATGACGGTGACGTCGAACGTGCCACCACCGAGGTCGAAGACGAGGATATTGCGGGCACGCGCGTCCGAATCGAGCCCGTGCGCAATGGCCGCCGCTGTCGGCTCGTTGATGATCCGGATGAGGGGCAGGCCCGCGAGGGCAGCGGCGTCACGGGTAGCCGCGCGCTCGAGCTCACCGAAGTAGGCGGGCACCGTCACGATCGCGCCGGAGACAGGGTGGCCGAGCTCTTCCTCGGCCATGGTCTTCATCTTCTTAAGCACAAGCGAGGACAGTTCTTCGGGCCGCCAGATCTTGCCATCGACGACGAAATCGCTGCCGTCACCGAGGAAAGTGGGTTCTCCCATACCGCGCTTGAAGAGCATGGCTACGCGTTGTGGCTCCATGACGGCCATCGATTTCGCGCGCGTGCCGACGACAACGTCGCCCGCCGGGTCGAAGTAGACGACCGACGGCACGATGCGCACGCCGTCACGTCCCGCAATCGTCGAGGTGATTCCCATCGAGTTGGTGGTGGCGACCGCGGAGTTCGTGGTGCCGAGGTCAATTCCGATGATCGACATCAGGAGTCCGTTCTGTTCGCGTGACTTCGACAATGGGCTTGAGCAACGGGACCGCGCCGATTCGCAGGCCGAGTCGGCGGATTTTCGAGACGACGATCTGGCTTCCGGTGCCCGACGATGCGGTGATCTCGGCCTCCTGTGGGTCGATCTGGTCGCCTTCATGCCCGTATTCCGTGACGCCCGCCTGGAAGATGAGGCTCTCGAGAAGCTCGAGCACGTGGGGGTCGGGAGCGTCGCTCTGGCGCAGGATGATCACAGCTTCATGAATGCCGACGATCAGCGGCCAGTCGCGCCAGGCCTGCGCAATCTTCTCGGTCCTTCGAAGCTGTCCCTGAAGCTCATCGAAGTATTGATTGCGCTTGAGAGCGCCCACGAGAGGGGGCATGAGCCGCTCGACGTCGGCTTTGATGGCCGTGACATCTGTGCTCATCTTGGCGATCAACCTGGCGAGCTCTTGGCTTGCCTGCTGTGTCGGTGGCTCTGAGCCGCTTGGGGGTGCAGGTGTGTTCATGTAGCGATGGCCGGCGCTGAGGTTGCCGGGATCGGCACCATGCCCGCGTAGCGCGGTGGCAGGACGGGCGTATCGAAGGCGCGAAGGATGCGCTTCATGACGAGAAGCGCCGATGCGCCGCGGAAGCGAAACTCGAGCGTCACGGCGTCGTCTGCTTCAGAGGCCGTGACGCTGATCTGCGACTTGAGTAGGGGCTTGAACGCGATCTCGACCAGCCAGGCGATGGCGAGGGGAACGACGAACAGCATCAGGAAGATGCCGAGTCCGATGGCCGCGAGGAAGAACCCGATGAAGAATCCGAACACTCCGAACTGGGCGAACGCCAGGAAAATGGTGGCGGCGATAGCCCCCGGGATGCGGATGAAGCTGAGGACGATGCCACCGCTCCCCTTCGGAACAAACTCGGTCGCGATGACACTGTTCGACTCGTCGCCGGTCTTCACCTCGAAGGTCCCCGAGGGGAATCCGACGAGGTGGTCCTCCGCAGCCCAGATCGATTGCGAGACGGACCGCAACGCGTATCCGACGCCGACTCCCGTAAGGGTGACGGTCCTGGTGATGGTGACGGCGTACCGGATGACGAGCATCCAGGTCACACCAATCGCGGCGACGATGACGAATGTCAGGATCATGCCGAAGTAGCCATTGGGATTGGCTATCCACACGATGCCGTAGACGATGACGATCGCGATCGAGACGAGCGTGACGGTGAGTTTTCCCATGAGTCTCCTCCCCGCCCTCAGAGGGTCTGCGAGGCGTAGTCGGTGCAGGCGTCGACTGCCTTCTTCACGGCTTGCCGTGCTGATTCGGCCTGCGAGGTCGCTTTCTTCATGGCTCCGGCGACCTCTTGCTCGACAGATGACGTCGAGCCTTCGAGAATGCGTTCGGCACGCGAAGCAGCCGACTCGAATGATGCGTGTGACTTCGCGATCGCCGTCCCGAGGCCCTCTAGGCTCTTCGCGATTCCCGCGACGAGCTTTTTCGTCTCTCCGATGGAGGTCATTCTTAGGCTCCCCGCTCCGTGTGCGCGCGCATCAGATGCGCCCCGCGTAGTTGCTCGCCGCCTGGGCGGCGTCGTCCATCGCGCGCTTTGCGTCGTCGATGGCGGCCGATGCCGCCTTCAACGCCCCGGATACGGTCGCGTCGGTGCCGCTCGAGGTTCCCTCGAGCGCCTTAAGCGCCTCGCGCAGGTCCGCTTCGTTGGCGTCCAAGAAGCCGCCGAGTTGCTCGGCGAAGGTGTTGGCCTGCGCCTCGATCTTCTTCAGGGTGTCTTTCAGATCCTGAACACTCATCTCGTCCGCTCATCTCGTCGGTGTCCACGTTGCCGCCGGGCAGCCCCGGGACGAGGTGAACATATGAGAGGTCTCTCATCTCCTGCAACTCAATCTCTGCCGCTCGGAGGTAGCAGGCGGGGGCTCTTCCGGTGAGCGCGCGGGTGTGCGGGGACGGCGCCCGGACATATCCGGACAAACCCGGACAGCTGTACGGCGCTCAGCGACCGTGCAACTCAACGCGATGGCACAATCGCGAGTGCCACGGAGCTCACGCCGAAACGGTCAGACGCCTTGGCTCCGGCGGGGGCTCAGCTGTCGGGCTCGGACCAGCTGAGCGACTCGATGTAGCGCAGCAGGACGCCCTCGCGGAGCGCCCAGGGCGACACCTCGAGCTCGTCGACGTTCATCGCCGTCATCGCGGTGTGGAGGACGACGGCGGCCGCGACGATCTGGAACGTCCGGTCGGCCGTGATGCCGGGCAGCTCTTGCCGGGCGGATGCCGGGAGCCGCGCAAGCCGCGGGATCCAGGAGCCGAGCGCGGCGCGGGGGAGCAGCATCCGTTCACTGCCGCTCCAGCCCGGTGCGGGGTACCCGGCGAGCTTCGCGAGCGAGCGGATCGCCTTGGACGAGCCGACGACATGATTCGGGCGCGGCTGGTCGGCCATGAGTTCGACGACCGGGGCGAGCGTCTCCCGCGCGTGGGCGCGGAGGAGCCCGACGGCCTCCTCGCCGGGCGGGTCCTCCGGGAGGAACTCCACCGTTGATCGCCCCGCGCCGAGCGGGACGGATGCCGCGACCTCGGGTAGTTCGTCGGACCCGGCCGCGAGCTCGAGCGAGCCGCCGCCGATGTCGAACAGCAGAATCTGTCCGGCGGACCAGCCGAACCAGCGGCGGACCGCGAGGAATGTGAACCGCGCCTCGGATTCGCCGCCGAGGACCTGGAGTTCCTGGCCGAGGGCGTCCTCGATCCGCGCAATGACCTCTGCGCCGTTCGCGGCCTCGCGGACCGCGCTGGTGGCCGTCGCGAGGAGCTCGACGACGTTCTCGGACTCGGCGGTCGCGCGCGCCTGGGTCACGGCATCCACCAACGCCGCGACGCCCGTCTCGCTGATCGACCCGTCCGGCTCGAGGTAGCGCATGAGGCGAAGCACGGTGCGCTGGGACGTCGTCGCCTGCGGACGACCGCCGGGGCGGACATCGGCGACGAGCAGGTGAACGGTGTTCGAGCCGATATCGAGGACTCCCAAGCGCATGAAGTCAGCGTATCGGCCGATAGAGTGGGCGCGATGTCCACCGAAGATGCGACGCTCGCCGTCGACTCGCTCTATCGCGAGGTCGACCGTTCCGAATGGGCGCGACTGGCCGCCGGCATCCCGAATCCGCTGAGCGAGACCGAAGTCGTGCAGCTGCGCGGCATCGGAGATCGGCTCGATCTCGCGGAGGTCCGCGAGGTCTATCTGCCGCTCAGCAGGCTGCTGTCGACCTACGCCGAGAACACGAAACGGCTCGGCGCCGAGACCGCTGATTTCCTCGGCGAGCCCGACTCGACGACGCCCTTCGTCGTCGCCGTGGCGGGATCGGTCGCGGTCGGGAAGTCGACGATTGCGCGTCTGCTGCGGGAGCTCATGAGCCGCTGGCCGGGGACGCCGCGCGTCGAGCTCGTCACGACCGACGGATTCCTCTACCCCAACGCAGAGCTCGAGCGCCGCGGGATCATGGACCGCAAGGGCTTCCCCGAGTCCTACGACCGCCGTGCACTCGTGCGCTTCCTGATGGACGTGAAATCGGGAGCACCCGAAGCGCGGGCGCCGTTCTATTCGCACGTGCGGTACGACATCATGCCCGACGCGCAGGTCACCGTGCGGCGGCCCGATGTCGTCATCGTCGAAGGGCTCAACGTCCTTTCGCCGCCGCCGAGCCCGAACGACGTTGCGGTCAGCGAACTGTTCGACTTCTCGATCTACGTCGATGCCGACGTCGACGACATCGCCTCGTGGTTCGTCAGTCGGTTCTTGACCCTGCGCCAGAGCGCGTTCAACAATCCGAACTCGTTCTTCACGAATTTCGCCAGGCTCTCTGATGACGAAGCCGTGGACGCCGCGCTGGGGTTCTGGAACGACATCAACCTGCCGAATCTGCGCGAGAACGTCGAACCGACGATGCACCGCGCGACGTTGATCCTGAAGAAGGATGCCGACCACTCCGTCGAGCGGGTGCAGCTGCGCAAGCTCTGAGGTGTGGCCTGGGGTGGTCTCTGGTGGTCTCGGTACACCGCGGCTGCGCCGCGGCACTCGACCAGCGGAGATGGGGGCGGCGACGGGCGTTTGTCGCCGGCGGGCTATGCGGACGCGCAGGCTTTGGCCCGGCGGGATAGGCGGACGCGGGGGCGTTCACCCGGTGATCGAGTGCGGCCGCGCAGCGGCCGTGTATCGAGATCACGCCGTGACGCGGTCGACGATATGCTCGGCGATCGCCAGCGATGATGTCGCTCCGGGCGAGGGCGCGTTGCGCACGTGGGTGGCGGCGGCATCCGTCTCGATGACGAAATCGTCGAGGAGCCGGCCCGTGGCATCCATCGCTTGCGCCCGGATGCCGCGCTCGATCCGCGTCGCGGTCGCACCTTCCAGCGACGGCACATAGCGCTGGGCTTCGCGCAGGAAGAACCGCTGCGACAGGACCGTCCGCGCTTCACGTACGGCGCTCGGCATATTTCGACCGGAGAAGCGCCAGAAGCCCGGATCCGCGAGAGTCGCCGCGAGATCACGGGGGGACAGTCCGAGCCCGCGATAGCGCTCTCGCGAAAGCGAAAGAAAGGCATTCGGGCCGACGGTCATTTCGCCGTCGAACCGCTTGGTCAGGTGCACGCCCAGAAACGGATACCGCGGATCGGGGACCGGATAAACGAGCCCGTTCAGGATGTCGCGGTACGCGGGTTCGAGGAGGAAGTACTGCCCGAAGAACGGCACGATACTCGGATGCCGCGGCCCGCCTGACCGTCGCGATATCCGGTCGGACTGCGCCCCCGCGCACACGATGACATGGTCGGCGGCCAGTGTGCCGGTGGAGGTATGTACCACGCTGCGCGCCGCGCTGCGCTCGACGCGGACGACGTCTCGGCCGAACTCGACACGCCCCCCGGCGGCGGTGATGTCGTCCGCGAGTGCCCGCGTGATCGCCGTGTAGTCGACCACAGCGGTGCCGGGGGAAACGAGCGCAGCGCGGCCGATCGCGGCGGGCTCCCGCGCGCGGATGCCGTCGGGCCCGACCATGTGCACGCCGGGAACGCCGTTGGCGACCGCGCGCTCATGGATTGCCGTGAGTCGTCCCTCTTCTGTCTCATCGAGGCCGACGACGAGCTTGCCGCACTCGAGGTAGGGCAGGTTCTTCTCGGCGCAGAAGTCCTTCAGCAGGCCGACGCCGCGGCGGCACAACTGTGCCTTGAGGCTGCCCGGCTCGTAGTAGAGCCCGGCGTGGACGACGCCGGAGTTGTGCCCCGTCTGATGCGTGGCGACGCGGGATTCCTTCTCGAGCACGGTCACGGTACTGCCGGGAAACCGGTGGACGAGTTCGCGGCCGACGGCGGCGCCGATGATCCCGGCGCCCACGACGATGTACGACGTGCTCATTCGAGAGCGCGCAGCCGCTCGCCGTCCTGCACATAGCGCTCGCCGGTGTCGGGGCAGACCCAGACCTCGCCGTCGGGCGTGAGTGGGCGGCCTGTGCGCCCCACCCAGCCGATGCGGCGGGCCGGTACTCCCACGACGAGCGCGTGGGCCGGCACGTCCTTGGTCACGACGGCGCCGGCGGCGACCAGCGCCCACTCGCCGATGTGCACGGGCGCGATGCACACCGCCCGCGCCCCGATCGATGCACCGCGATCGACCGTGACCGCGACGGCCTGCCAGTCATCCGTGCCTTTCGGCGACCCGTCGGGGTTCGCCGCGCGCGGGAACTCGTCATTGGTGAACACCGCGGCCGGGCCGATGAAGACCCCGTCGCCGACGACGGCCGGTTCGTAGACGAGCGCGTAGTTCTGCACTTTGCAGGCATCGCCGAGCACGACACCGGGGCCGATGTACGCCCCACGGCCGATGTTGCAATCGGCGCCGAGCCGGGCATTTTCTCTCACTTGAGCTAAATGCCATACCCGCGTTCTCGCGCCGAGCTCAGCGCTCTCATCGACATCGGCGGTGGCCTGCACAGCGGGCGCGTCGGTCATGGGTTCCCCTCCCCGTGACGGCGCGTTACGGCATCCGTCGAGATCGAGTATGGCGCCCGGGGGTGATCTGTGCATATAGTGACCGCGGGGACATCGATCGAGATCCGCGCCTCTGGGGGGAGCGGATCGGTTTCGGCCAAACGATCGATACATAAGCTCGTCGCGCTTTACTCACGCGACGGGTATTCGGGGGAATGAGTATGGGGAACCGGGGAATTCTCGCCGTTGCGGCGACGCTGTCGAGGCGTGTGCGCGGGGGCGCGCACGCATCCATCGTCGACGCTTATCCGGCCGACGGTACCTTCATCGATCACCCCGCCTCGCGCGTCCACGGCGAAGCGCCGTGTGTCGACGCGCGGGGCGGGGTGGTCATTCCCGCCCACGATGAGGCTGCGGTGATCGGACGCACGCTCGAGGGCCTTGCACCTCTGGTGCGTGCAGGCGTCGAGGTGATCGTTGTCTGTAATGGATGCTCGGATGACACAGCGACTATCGCGCGATCATTCCCGGGGGTGAACGTTCTCGAGACACCCATCGGGTCGAAGACACACGCGATGAACCTCGCTGATGAGGTGGCAACGAGTTGGCCTCGGCTGTACCTCGACGCGGACATCGATATCGCCCCGGAGGCGGTGTGTGCAGTATTCGATGCGCTTGCCGAACCGGGTGTTGTGGCTGCGCGAGCACGGTACGTCTACGATATCAGCAGTGCTTCCTGGCCTGTCCGTTCCTACTATCGTGCGCGCAGTCGGGTGCCCGCGCCCGAGCGCCGGCTGTGGGGTGCCGGCGGGTACGCGACAGGGGCTGTCGGACACGCACGGTTCGGCGCGTTCGCGAACGTGACCGCCGATGATTCCTGGTTCGACGAGCAATTCGCAGAGGAAGAGAAGCGCATCGTCGCGACAGAGCCGATGCGTGTTCGTACGCCACGTAACGCCGATGCGCTGCTGGCGGTGCTCACGCGTCAGCGTCGCGGCTATGTCGAGATCGGGGTGTCCGCGGAGACCGGTACGCGAGGGCGAGGGCTCCTGCAGTCTGTTCGCGGCATCCGCGATCTTGCTGACGTCGGCTGGTACGTCCTCTTCACGCTGGAAGCGCGACGCCGGGCGGCACGGACCGTCCGCGCGGGCGGGCAACAGTGGGAAAGAGATGCCTCCACCCGGATCGCCGCGGACGCGACACTGTGACGGTCCTCGGCCGCAAAGAGCAGCCGCAGAAGCGCTACGACGTGATCATCATGGGCGCCGGTCCGGTGGGTCTGGCCTGCGCGTTGGAATCTGCTCGAGAAGGTCGGCACGTGCTGTTGGTCGAAGCGGGGGGCTCGGATGCCGGCATCCTCGATGTCTCGACCAACGACACCCAGGTTGCCGACCCCGAACGCCATGCGCCCATTGAGCTCACGACGCGTAGTGGCATCGGTGGTACGTCATGGCTGTGGGGTGGACGATGCGTGGCGTTCGAGCCGATCGATTTCGAGCCGCGCGACTATGTGCCCGGCAGTGACTGGCCGATCGGTCTTGCGGACGTCGCGCCCTACTTCGGACGGGCCGCTGATCACCTCGACTGTGGTGCTGCGCAGTTCCGGTCGACTGAGACTGACTGGGACGGGCTGTCGCAGTTCACGATGTCGAATCTCGAGCGGTGGGCACGCAGGCCCAAACTCGGCCCCGGACTCGGTGCGCGCGTCGCTGCGCACGCGAGGATCGATGTCCTTCTGCAAGCGTGCGTCACCGACGTCGAGTTCGACGAGACTCGCACGGTCACAGCGGTCTCCGCGTCGCGCGATGGTGACGTACTGAAGCTTCGAGCTACGGACTACATCCTTGCGATGGGTGGACTCGAAATCACCCGTCTCCTGCTGCGACTCCAACGGAGGATGCCGGACGCCTTCGGCGGCGTCGATGGTCCGCTCGGCCGCTATTACATGGGGCACGCGACCGGCAGCATCGCCGATATCGTCCTCGACGACCCAGCGCGTGCCGCCGACCTCGACTTCGTTCTCGACGCGCACGACACCTACATCCGTCGACGCTTCACTCTGACCGAGGCGGCTCAGCGTGAGAACGAGGTGCTCAACACGAGCTTCTACCTCGACAATCCGCCGTTCTACGAGGTCGAGCACCGCAATCCGACGCTGTCCGCAGTCTTCCTCGGCATTGCGTTCCCGCCCGTCGGACGCCGGATCCTGGCCGAGGGAATCCGGTTGCGTCACGTGGGGCCGAAGCCCTACCGGATCGCGGCGCACGTGGGGAACATCGCTCGCCGGCCATTCCGCGCCGCGGCGGACGTCATCGACATCCTGCGACATCGCTACCTCTCGAACGTGCGCAAGCCCGGGTTCATTCTGCGAAACGTCAGTGGTCGGTACGCGATTCACTATCACGGGGAGCAGGTGCCGAATCCGGACAGTCGGATGACGCTCATCGTCGAGTCGGATGGTCAAGAGGTACTGAAACTCGACTACCGGTATGTCGATCAAGACGTCGATTCGCTGCTGCGAGCTCATGAGCTGCTCGACGCCGAGTTGCGCGCAGCGGGTGTCGCTCACCTGGAGTATCTTCGGGACAATCCGGTCGAGGTGCGCGCGTTTGCCTGGGAGCAGACGACCGACGGGTTCCACAGCATTGGGACGACCCGCATGAGCGTCGACGCCGAGCGAGGGGTCGTCGATGCCGACTGTCGTGTCCACGGGACTTCCAATCTGCACATCGCGTCGAGCAGCGTGTTTCCGACCTCCGCGGAGGCGAACCCGACGTTCTTCGCAGTTGCGCTGTCCGTGCGCCTGGCTCATCACCTGGCCGAGGCAAGTCGCCAGCGCGAATCGGGTCTGGTGCAGGCGGGGGACGATTCGCTATGGTGAGCGCAGGGGACACCGATTCTGTTCACGCGACTGGGAAGCGCGGACAGGAAGCGACTGGGGAACGTCGCGTTCATTCGGTGAATGTGTCGTTGCGTGAATCACGCAACGGCTTACGGGGGAAAGCACGTATGGGGATTCATCGGGGTTTTGGCGTTCGCCGCCACCGTTCGGCGCGAGCAATCGCGTTCGCGGCGATGGTGGGCATGGTGGCGACGATGCTCGCAGTCATCTCGCCGGCGGCGCCGGCAGAGGCGGCCGGCAGCCCGTGCGGCGCGGATATCAACCCGATCGTGTGCGAGAACCAGCAGCCGGGTACCGACCCGGAGGTATGGGATATCTCCGGCGCCGGAGACGCCTCGATTCAAGGATTCGCGACCGATATCTCGGTGAACGCGGGGGCCGCGATCGATTTCAAGATCGATACAGACGCAGCCGCCTACACAATTGATATCTACCGCACGGGTTGGTATCAGGGCTTGGGCGCCAGGAAAATCACGTCGGTTCCTGTCAGCACCGCGCTGCCGCAGAACCAGCCGGAATGCATCTCGGACATCACCACGGAACTCTACGATTGCGGCACATGGGACGTCTCGGCATCTTGGAATGTACCGTCATCAGCAGTTTCGGGCGTCTATGTCGCGAAGCTCACTCGCACAGACACCGGCGGAGCGAGCCACATCATCTTCATCGTCCGTAAGGACGGCAACACATCTGACGTGCTGTTTCAGACGTCGGACCCGACGTGGCACGCATACAACGGCTATGGCGGCAGCAACTTCTACCAGGGTGCGGCCAACGGGCGCGCGCACAAGATCAGCTACAACCGTCCGTTCGCCACCCGAGGTGGGCTGGAAGCGCGCGACTTCTACTTCAGCTCGGAGTACGCCACGGTGCGCTTCCTGGAGCGCAACGGGTATGACATGTCGTACATCGCCGGAGTGGACACCGACCGCCGCGGCGGCGAACTGCTCAACCACGACGTCTTCCTCTCCGTCGGCCACGACGAGTACTGGTCCGGGGCGCAGCGCGCGAACATCGAGGGAGCCCGGGATGCCGGTGTGAACCTGCAGTTCCTGACGGGGAACGAAGGGTATTGGCGCACACGCTACGAGCCCGACAGCAGCGGGGCGGCGTACCGCACCCTCGTCTCATACAAGGAAACGTGGTCCAACGCCAAGATCGATCCGTCGTCGGAGTGGACCGGGACGTGGCGCGACCCTCGGTTCGCGAGCGCGGCCCAGGGTGGGCATTCGCCGGAGAACGCCCTGACGGGCACGATGTACGTCGTCAACAACGACGACCTCCCTGTCACGGTGTCGGCAGCCGAGGGAAAGACCAGGTTGTGGCGGAACACGGGGCTCGCAGCGCTTCCGGCCGGGGCCAGCGAGGAACTGGCCCCGCACACCGTCGGCTACGAATCCAACGAAGACATCGACAACGGATTCCGACCGGCCGGCCTCATTCGCCTGTCGACCACGGTGGGCTACACCCCGCAATACCTGACGGACTACGGCAACACAGTCGTCGAGGGCACCACCGAGCACCACGTCACGATGTATCGCGCGGCGAGCGGTGCGCTCGTCTTCTCGGCGGCGAGCATCCAGTGGGGTTGGGGTCTCGATGACACCCACGACGGCAACGGCGCCGCGGCCGACCCGCGGATGCAGCAGGCGCAGGTGAACCTGTTGGCCGACATGGATGCGCAACCGGGATCGCTCATGAGCGGGCTCCTTCCCGCGACGAAGAGCGCAGACACGGTGGCCCCGACGACGACGATCACCTCGCCCGCTGCCGGCGCGAGCGTCACGCACGGCCAGCAGATCACGGTGACGGGGACGGCAGCGGATGGCGGTGGCGGCCAGGTCGCCGGTGTCGAAGTGTCGACCGATGGCGGAGCGACGTGGCACGCGGCATCCGGAACCACGTCGTGGACGTACTCCTACATCCAGCAGGGCAATGGGTCCGCGGTGATCCGCGCCCGTGCCATCGACGACAGCGCCCACTACTCGGCAGCGGGGGTGACGCGATCTGTCGCGGTCACCGGCCCGGCGACCGTCTACGGCGCCGCAATTCCCGCTCGCGCGTCGGCCACCGACACGCAGGCGGTCGAGCTGGGACTGAAGGTCACCCCCGACGCCGACGGCTTTCTCACCGGTGTGCGCTTCTTCAAAGGGCCGGCGAACACCGGCACGCACACCGGCCGAGTGTGGTCTGATTCCGGCGAGCAATTGGCCGTCGTGACGTTCGTCGGTGAGACGTCGACGGGCTGGCAGACGGCGATGTTCGATGCGCCGGTCGCCGTCGTGACCGGTGAGACCTACGTCGTCTCCTACACCGCGCCGAACGGCGGCTACGCGTACGTGGACGACTACTGGCCCTACAAGAACACGGCGTCCACGCCGCTCACCGTGGTCTCCGGCGTGGGCGCCGCGAGTCCGGGAGTCTACGCGTCACCGGGCAAGTTTCCCGCACTCACCTGGGGTAACTCGAGCTACTACGTAGACGGCATGTTCGAGACAGCCGCGGCGTCATCGACACGCATCGCGGCCGTCACCCCGGAGCGGGGAGCCACGTCGGTGCCCGTCGGTTCGGCCGTCGAGGCCGTCACGACCCGTGACGTTGGGGCGGCGTCGATCGTCGTCACCGGGCCCGAAGGCGCGGTCGCCGGCACCGTGTCGTACACCGCCGCCACTCGCACCATCCGGTTTGCGCCGGCCGAGCCGTTCACGAACGCGACCACGTATTCGGTGGCCGTGACGGCGGTGCCCACCGACGGGTCGGCGTTCGACGCGGGTCCGGAGTGGACCTTCACCACGGCTGCTGCAGACGTCCCTGCGGGGGAGTGCCCGTGCACGATCTTCCCCGAGAGCGAGCGCCCGCTGATCGCCTCCGACCCCGACGCGGCCCCCGTCACGCTCGGCACGAGGTTCTCGGTCAAGGAGCCGGGTCTGATCACCGCCATCCGCTACTACAAGAGCACATCGAACGTGGGGCCGCACACCGGCGCCCTGTGGACCGCGGACGGGACCAAGCTCGCCGACGCCGACTTCGCCTCCGAAGGCGCCTCCGGCTGGCAGACCGCCGTGCTCACGTCGCCCGTTGCCGTCGCGCCCGGAACGGAGTACGTCGTCTCCTACGTGGCGCCGGCGGGGAGGTACTCGGCGAGCCCGAGCGCGCTGACCACCCCCGTCGAACGGGGGCCGCTGGTCACGTCGGCGCAGGGCGGGTCCTACTCGTACTCCGGCGGATTCCCGGCGCAGCGGTCGACGTCGAGCTACCTCGTCGACGTCGTCTTCGAACGAGGTTCGGCGTCCGGCCCGACGTGGGTCTCCACCTCTCCCGCGTCGGGAGCGAGCGCCGTCCCGCGGAGTTCGACGATCACCGCGACCTTCACCGCTGCCCTTGTCGGCACTCCCGTCGTGACGGTGACAGCCGATGGCGCGCCGGTGGCCGGGACGACCGCCGTCAGCGGTTCCGTCATGACATTCACCCCCACCGGCCCGCTGCCGTATGGGGCGAGTGTGGCCGTCGCCGTCGACGGCGTCGCCAGCGCGGGGGGAGCGGGGGCGCCGCGCACGTGGTCGTTCACTGTCGAGCCGGACCCGTCCTCGCCCACACCGACGTCGATCTTCGGCACCGAGGTGCTGTCGCCCGCGTTGGGAAACGACGGCACACCGCTCGAGCTCGGTACCGAGTTCCGATCCTCCGTCGCCGGCGAGGTCACGGCGCTGCGGTTCTACAAGATGGCGGGTGACACGGGTGCCCACACCGGAACGCTCTGGTCGTCGAGCGGCCAGGCGCTGGCGTCCGTCGTGTTCACCGGTGAGAGCGCGTCGGGATGGCAGACGGCCGTCCTCGCCGTGCCCGTGACGCTGGCTGCCGGACAGACCTATACGGTGTCGTTCTTCTCTCCGCAGGGCCGGTACCCCTTCACCGCCGGGTATTTCGCCTCGCCGAAGACGAGTGGCTCTCTGACGGCCACCGGCGGCACCTTCCGATACGGCAACGGCGGCGTGCGCCCGACCGAGTCGTGGCAGCAGTCGAGCTACTTCGCGGACGTCCTGTTCACGGCCGGCACGAGTAGCGCTCCGGCGCCGCAGGTGACGGAGAAGACGCCGACGGGGGCCAGGGTCGACCTGGCCGCGACCGTGTCGGCCGTGCTGTCGCTGGCCGTCGACTCGCCCACGATCGCTCTCGCGGCGGCGTCGGGTGCGAGCGTGGCGGGGACGTCGTCCTACGCCGCCGGAATCCGCACGCTCACCTTCGATCCGTCGGCGGACCTCCTCCCGGCCACGACCTATACCGCGACGGTGCGCATCGGCGGCCAAGTGCTCGATCAGTGGACCTTCACCACGGTGGAGCCCGTCGTGCCGGGGAGCACCGACACGCTGTTCGGGGAGGCGACGCCCGCGACGGCGGCCGCCTCCGATACCGGCGCCGTCGAACTCGGGACCGCCTTCACGGTGACCCGCAGCGGCAGTGTGACCGCGCTCCGGTTCTACAAGGGCGTGGGCAACACCGGCACGCATGTCGGCAGCCTGTGGGACTCCGAGGGCAACCGCCTCGCCACCGTCACGTTCTCGAACGAGACCGCCTCCGGGTGGCAGCGTGCCGCGCTGTCGACACCCGTCGTCGTCGCGCCGGGCACGACCTACGTCGCGTCGTACTTCGCGCCCAACGGACGCTATGCGATCGAGTCGGCCTACTTCTCGGTGCAGCGCACGAGCGGGTCGATCGTGGCGCCCGCGGGCGCCAACGGGCGGTTCTTCTACGGTGCCGGGGGAGTGTTCCCGACCGGCTCCTGGAACTCGTCGTCGTACTTCGTCGACGCCGAGATCGCGTTCGGCGGGGGAGCCACCGCGACGCCCACGCCGACGCCGACCGCGACGCCCACGCCGACCGCGACGCCGACGCCCACGCCGACGCCCACGCCGACCGCGACGCCGACGCCCGCGGTGACGACGCGGACGCCGGCAGCCGATGCCGTGGATGTGGCCCCCACGACGACCGTCTCGGTCGTCCTGGATCGGCCCGCGCCGTCGGCCCAGGTCGGGCTCGCGGTGAACGGGACGGCCGTCGCCGGGGTCACCACCTACGACGACGTGACACAGACTGCGATCTTCACGCCGACCGACCCGCTCGCGTGGCGCACGACCTACACGGTCTCCGTGTCCGCGGTGACGGGCGGTTCCTGGGCCTTCACGACCGCCGACGAGCCACCGGTGCTCACCGCGGCATCCATCTTCGGGACCCTGACGCCGCAGAACTCCGCCTGGGACGACCCGGACAGCGTCCAAGTGGCCACGCGGTTCAGTGTCACCGTGGCCGGGACCGCGACCGGCGTGCGGTTCTACAAGGGCGCGACCAACACCGGCGCACATACGGGCTACCTGTGGAACAGTGCGGGCCAGGCGCTCGCGCAGGTCGCTTTCACGGCGGAGACGGCCGACGGCTGGCAAGAAGTCGCCTTCGCGTCGCCGGTCACCCTGCAGCCCGGCCAGGAGTATCGGGTGGGGCTGCACAGCACGACCGGACGCTATGCCGTCGATCTGAACGGACTCGCCAACCCGACCACGTCCGGCGTCTTCACGACGCCGCAACAGGGCGCCGCCTACACGTATTCGACGGCGTATCCGTCGAATCTGTCGAACCACAACTACTGGGTCGACGTGACATTCCTGCCAACCGAATAGACCGATAAGACAATCGCCAGCCTCGTGGGGAGAAGCAGCGTGACAGAGAAATTGAATGCGGTGGTCGTGGGGGCCGGCTATTGGGGGCCGAACCTCGCGAGGAACTTCCGCGCGAGCCCGGACTGGGAGCTCGCGGGCATCTGCGACCTCGACATCGGGCGTGCCCAGCGGGTCGCCGACAGCATCGGCGGAGTGCCGGTCACGGCGAGCCTCGACGAGGTCCTCGCCGACCCGACCGTCGATGCGATCGCCATCGCCACGCCGGCACGCACGCACCACCCGATCGTTCTGCAGGCACTGGATGCCGGCAAGCATGTGATGGTCGAGAAGCCGCTCGCGGACGACCGGGTACGGGGCGAGGAGATGGTCGCGCGCGCTGCGCGGAGCGGCCGCATCCTCATGGCCGACCACACCTATTGCTACACGCCCGCGGTGCTCAAGATCCGTGATCTCATCGCGGAGGGCGCGCTCGGCGACATCCTCTTCGTCGACAGCACACGCATCAACCTCGGGCTCATCCAGCCCGACGTGGACGTGTTCTGGGATCTCGCGCCCCACGACCTGTCGATCATGGACTTCGTGCTGCCGGGCGGACTTGCCACAGGATCGGTGTCGGCCCACGGATCCGACCCGCTCGGCACCGGGAAGGCCTGCGTCGGGTACCTCGCGATGCCGCTCGAGTGCGGCGCGATGGCCCACGTCACCGTCAACTGGCTCAGCCCGACGAAGATCCGCCAGATGGTGATCGGCGGCACGAAGCGCACCCTCGTCTGGGACGATCTCAACCCGCAGCAGCGGATCAGCGTCTACGACCGCGGTGTCGACATCGCCGCCGTCTCGAAGGAGACCACCCCCGACCGCCGCGATGCGAACATCTCGTACCGTCTGGGCGACACGTGGTCGCCGGCGCTCCCCGAACGCGAGGCGCTCGCCGGAGTCGTCGCCGAATTCGCCGCGGCGATCCGCGAAGGCCGCCCCGCGCGCACCAGCGGGGAAGCCGGGCTCCGCGTGCTGTCGGTGCTCGACGCCGCCCAGCGCAGTCTCGCCGCGGGAGGCGCCCCGGCACCCATGAAGCTCGACATCCAGCCCCGGAGGGCAGCCGCATGACCCAGCTCGAAGACGCCCGCATTCTCGTCACCGGTGGCGCAGGGACGATCGGTTCCACGCTCGTGGACCAACTCCTCGTCGCCGGCGCTGCGCACATCGACGTCCTCGACAACCTCGTCCGCGGGCGGCGCGCGAACCTCGACGAAGCGCTCGCCACCGGACGCGTGACTCTCATCGACGGCGACATCCGCGATCGCGCGCTCGTGGACGACCTCGTCGCGGGCAAGGATGTCGTCTACCACCAGGCCGCGATCCGCATCACGCAGTGCGCCGAGGAGCCGCGGCTCGCCCTCGAGGTGCTCGTCGACGGCACATTCAACGTCGTCGAGGCCGCCGCGCAGCACCGGGTCGGCAAGCTCATCGCGGCATCCAGCGCCTCCGTCTACGGCATGGCGGAAGCCTTCCCGACCGACGAACGCCACCACCACGAGAACAACGACACCATCTACGGCGCCGCGAAGACCTTCAACGAGGGACTCGTCCGCAGCTTCCGTGCGATGCAGGGCCTCGACTACGTTCTGCTCCGCTATTTCAACGTGTACGGGCCGCGCATGGATGTGCACGGCCTCTACACCGAAGTCCTCGTGCGTTGGATGGAACGGATCGCCGACGGCGTCCCGCCCCTCATCTTCGGTGACGGGCAGCAGACGATGGACTTCGTCTGCGTGCCCGACATCGCGCACGCCAATGTGTTGGCGGCGCGCAGCGACATCGTCGGAGGGACGTACAACATCGCCAGTGGCACCGAAACCAGTCTGCTCGAGCTCGCGCAGACGCTCCTGCGGGTGATGGATGCCGAACACCTCGGCGTCGAGCACGGCCCCGAGCGAGCCGTCAACGGCGTCGTCCGCCGGCTCGCCGACATCCAGGCGGCATCGCGCGATCTCGGCTTCCGGGCGCGCATCGACCTGGAAGAGGGACTGCGGCAGCTGGTCGATTGGTGGCGGCCGCTGCGCGAAGAGATCTCGACCGGCCGCCAGGTGGTGACCGCATGAACGTGCGTCTGGGCGAACGCATCAACGTGATGGTCCCCTGGCTCGGCCAGGAGGAAGCGGATGCCGTCGCCGAGGCGATCGCCTCCGGGTGGGTCGCCCAGGGGCCGCGGGTGGCGCAGTTCGAGACGGAGTTCGCCGAGGCCATGCAGGCCCCGTACGCGGTCGCAACCACGAGCTGCACGACCGCGCTGCACCTCGCCCTCGTCGTCGCGGGCATCGGCCCGGGTGACGAAGTGATCGTCCCGTCGTTCTCGTTCGTGGCGACGACCAACGCGGTGCGCTATGTCGGGGCCACCCCGGTGTTCGCGGACGTCGACGAAATCACCGGGAACCTCACGGCGTCGGCCGTCGATCTGGCGCTCACCTCGTCGACGCGCGCCGTGATCGCGGTGGACCAGGGCGGCGTTCCCGTCGACCTGGCGTCGATCCGCGCCGTCGCCGATCCGCTGGGCATCGTCGTCATCGAGGATGCCGCGTGCGGCGCGGGTTCGACCTACCGGGGACGCCCCGTGGGCGCCACCGCCGACATCGCGGCGTGGTCCTTCCACCCCCGCAAGCTGCTGACGACCGGCGAGGGCGGGATGATCACGACGCAGCGCGCCGATTGGGCTGCGCGCGCGCGACGATTGCGCGAGCACGCGATGAGCGTCTCGGCCACCGACCGGCACCGCTCGGTGCTGCCGCCGGCGGAGGAGTACACCGAGGTCGGCTTCAACTTCCGCCTGACGGATCTGCAGGCCGCAGTGGGACTCGTGCAGCTGGGCAAGCTGCCGGCGATCGTCGCCCGGCGCCGCCAGATCGCTGCGCGCTACCAGGCCGCGCTCGCGGAGATCCCCGGCCTGCGGTCCGTCGCCGACCCGGAGTGGGGGACCTCCAACTTCCAGTCGTTCTGGGTGGAGGTCCTCGAGAACTACCCGGTCGATCGTGAGGGGTTGTTGGAGGCGCTCTCGGTAGCGGGGATCTCCGCCCGGCGCGGCATCATGGCCACGCACCGCCAGGCACCCTATCGCGATCTGGCTCCGGAGGGATCACTCCGGGTGACCGAGCGGCTCACCGATCGGACTCTCATCCTGCCCGTCTACCATTCCCTGTCCGAGGGGGACCAGGACCGGGTGCTCGAGGTCCTGCACCATCCGATAGGCGAGGCGGTCGCATGACCGCCGGGCTGCTCCTTGTGGGGGCGAGTGGCCTGGCCCGAGAGGTCATCGCAGCGGGGATCGCCGGCGTCGCCGGCATCCTCGACGACAACGCGGCCTTGCACGGCACCGAGGTGGGCGGTGTGCCCGTCGTCGGAAGCATCTCCGACGCGGTCGCCCACGACGCACGGCTGCTCGTCTGCGTGGGGCCGAGCGGTGGGCGACGTGCGGTGGTCGACCGCTTGCGTGCCGCGGGCGTGGAGGCCGAACGATACGCGACATTCGTCGCCGGCTCAGTGCGTATCGGCCAGGGCGTCACCGTGGGCGCCGGATCCATCCTGCTCGACGGAGTGGTCGTGACCGCCGCGACGGACGTCGGCAGCCACGTGGTGATCATGCCCAACTGCACGATCACGCACGACGGCGTGCTGGAGGACTTCGCGACGCTGGCCGCCGGTGTCTCGCTGGGCGGTGGTGTGCGGGTGGGTGCCGCGGCCTACCTCGGGATGAACGCCTGTGTCCGGCCGGAGGTCACCATCGGGGCCGATTCGACCGTCGGGATGGGCGCCGCCGTCCTGCGCGACGTGCCGGTCGGCCAGACGTGGGCCGGAGTTCCGGCCCGGCAGTTGGATACAGCGCGGGCGTCCGAGCCCGTCGGAGTACGGGGAGAGCACGCATGACCGTTCCGTTCATCGACCTGGCCGCCCAGCAGGCCGAAATCGTCGAGGAGGTGCTTCCCGTCTGGCGACGCCAGTTGGCCTCGGCCGCCTTCATCGGCGGTCCCGAGGTCGAGGCCTTCGAGCGCGAGTACGCCGACTACATCGGCGTCGAGCACGTCGTCGGTGTCTCCAACGGCACCGACGCGCTCGAACTCGCCTACCGCGGCCTCGGCATCGGCCCCGGTGACGAGGTGATCATGCCGGCCAACACGTTCATCGCGACCGCCGAGGCGGCCTCGCGCATCGGCGCGGTTCCGGTGTTCGTCGACGTCGACGACGAGTACCTGCTCATCGATCCCGACGCGATCGAGGCCGCCGTGACACCGCGCACGCGGGCGATCGTTCCCGTGCATCTGTTCGGGCAGAGCGCGCCGATGGTCGACGTGCTCGCGGTGGCGGCGCGGCACGACCTCGCGGTCGTCGAAGACGCGGCCCAGTCGCAGGGCGCAGTGTGCTCCACCGGGCGCGCGGGGGCTCTGGGGCGGGTGTCGGCCACGAGCTTCTACCCCGGGAAGAACCTCGGCGCCGCCGGCGATGCCGGCGCGCTGATGACGAACGACGCGGAGATCGCGGCGACCGCCCGGAATCTCGCCGCCCACGGCAGCTCGGTCAAGTACGTGCACGACCGCATCGGCATGAACGCGCGATTGGATGCCGTGCAGGCGAGCGTCCTGCGCGCGAAGCTGCGCCGACTCGATCGCTGGAACGCTGCGCGCCGGGATGCCGCGGATCGGTACGCAGAGCTGCTCGGGGGACGGGACGGTGTGCGGCTCCCGAGCGTGCGTGGCGGCAACGAAGATGTCTGGCACCTCTATGTCGTGCGGGTTGATGACCGAGACCGCGTGCTCACCGACCTTTCGGCGGCCGGCATCGGCGTCGGCATCCACTACCCGATGGTCGTCCCGCTGACCGAGGCCTACGCCGCGCTCGGGCACCGCGCGGGGGAGTTCCCGGTCGCCGAGGCGGCGGCCGCGCAGATCCTGTCGCTGCCGATGTTCCCCCACCTGACCGCGGCGCAGCAAGCCGAGGTCGCGACGGCGCTGGACGTGGCGGTCGGCACCACGCGGCGGGTGGCGTGACGTGACGGGCGCCGCGACGAGACAGCCCAGCGCGCGCCGCGCCCTCGGCTGGAGCTTCGCGAACACGGCGATCGGCAAGTTCGGGACGCTCCTCATCGGGATCGTCATCGCCCGGGTGCTCGGACCGGACGAGTTCGGCACCTACGCCATCGCGATGGTCGCTCTCGCCGCGGTGCTCAGTTTCAATGAACTCGGTGTGAGCCTCGCGATCGTGCGGTGGCAGGAGGATCCTCGTCTGATCGCGCCCACCGTCACGACGATCTCGGTCGGCGCCAGTGTGCTGGTCTTCGCCGTCGGATGGATACTCGCGCCGGGCTTCGCGAGCGCGATGGGCGACGCATCGGCCGCACCGGTCGTCCAGGTGATGCTTCTCTGTGTGCCGCTGAACGGCCTGGTCGCCACAGCGGCCGCCGGCATGCAGCGGGAGTATCAGCAGGGTCGGCGCACGATCGCCGACCAGGTGAACACCTGGCTCGGTGCGGGGCTGTCGGTGCTCCTCGCGCTCGCCGGGCTCGGCGCGATGAGTCTCGCGATCGGGCGCATCGTGGCCGCCGTCGTCTTCAGCGGCATGCTGCTCGCATTCAGCCCCTTGCCGCTGCGCTTCGGCTGGGACCGCGAGTACATTCGGCCGCTCCTGCGATTCGGTCTTCCCCTGGCCGGCGCGAGCATCATCGTCTTCGCGGTCGGATATGCCGACCAGTTCGTCGTCGGTGCCGTGCTGGGCGCGCAAGCCCTCGGCTTCTACCTGCTCGCGTTCAATCTCGCGAGCTGGCCCGTGGCCATGCTGTCGCAGCCTGTGCGCGCTGTCGCGCCGGCGGCATTCGCACGCGTTCAGACCGCGCCTGACCGCATGGACAGCGGGTTCCGCTCCGCGGCGCGCGTCCTGATGGCGATCGCGTTGCCGATGTGTGCGTTCCTCGCCGGCGCGGCGCTGCCGGTCGTCACCTTCGTCTACGGTGCCCCCTGGGCTCCCGCTGCGCTCGCCCTGCAGTGGCTCGCCCTGCAGGGCGCCGTTCGGATCGCGTTCGAGCTGGCCTACGACTTCCTCGCCGTCAAGCGCAAGTCGGCCACGCTCTTGGGGATCCAAGTCGCCTGGCTCGTGTTGTTGGTCCCCGCCGTCCTCTTCGGGGCACAGCTGGACGGGATCGCCGGCGTCGCGGCAGCGCAGGCCCTCACCGCCGCGATCGTGTTGATCGCCGGGTATGGCTGGGCGCTGCGTGCCGCGTCGGTGCGCGTCGGCACGCTCGCGCGGGCGCTCCTGGTGCCCCTTCTCGGCGGCGCGGTCGTCGGTGTCGGCAGCGCGGTGCTCGCCGCCAGGATCGCCGTGGACCTGTGGGCCGCGGTGGCAGCCGGGGTGCTGGCGGTCGTCGTCGCGGCGGGGGTGCTGGCCCTCTCGCGGCGCGACATCGCCGCTCTCGGCTCGGCCCGGCAGGGGACGTCATGAGGATCCTCGTGTACCCGCACGACCTCGGGGTCGGGGGGAGTCAGCTCAACGCGATCGAGCTTGCCGCCGCCGTGCGGGATCTCGGGCACGAGGTCGTGGTCTTCGGCCGCCGCGGCGAACTCAACGGCCGCATCGACGAACTCGGGCTGGAATTCGTGGCCGCGCCGCCGCCCGGAAAACGTCCCTCTCCCGCAACCGCCGCGGCGCTCACCGAACTCGTCCGCACCCGGCGGATCGATGTCCTGCACGGATACGAATGGCCGCCGACTCTCGACGCCGTCCTCGCGGCGCGCCGCGGCGCCCGTACGGCGGTCGTGTCGACCGTGATGTCGATGGCCGTCGCGCCGTTCATCCCGCACTCGGTTCCCCTGATCGTGGGGACCGAGCAGATCGCCGACACGGAGAAGCACCGAGGACGCGTTCGCGTCTCCGTGATCGAGCCTCCCGTCGACCTCGCCTACAACGACATCCGAGATGTGCACGGCGTCGCCGAATTCCGGTCACGGTTCGGCGTCGACGACCGCCGTCTCACTCTCGTGATGGTCACGCGACTCGCGCACGAGCTGAAGCTCGAGGGGATCCTCACCGCCATCGAGGTCGTCGGTCGGCTCGCGGAAGAGACGGGACTGCAGTTGATCGTCGTCGGCGACGGGCCGGCGCGCGAGGTGGTGCGCGCTCGCGCCGACGCGGTGAACGCGCGATGCGGAGCCGGCACCATCGTCCTCACCGGCCAGCTCGCCGACCCCCGGCCCGCGTATGCGGTGGCCGACATCGCATTCGGGATGGGCGGGTCGGCTCTGCGCGCCCTGGCCTACGGAGCGCCGCTGGTCGTCCAGGGCGAGCGCGGCTTCTGGCGCGCGCTGACACCCGAGACGGTCGACGGCTTCCTGTGGCAGGGTTGGTACGGCGTGGACGGCGGGGGCGAGCACGGCGTGGAGAATCTCGAACGCGAGCTGCGACCGTTGCTGCGCAGTCCTCGCCAGCGCACGCGCCTCGGCGCTTTCGGGCTCGAACTGGTGCGGCAGCGATTCGCCCTCACGCGTGCGGCCGACGTGCAGACGCACCTGTATGCGGACGCGATCGCTCATCCGTCGCGCAGTGCGGTGGCGTCCGAAACGGCAGCGCTCGTCCGGTACAGCCGGTACTACCTCAGCAAGCGTGTCCGCCGGGCATTGGGGACCGAGTCGGCAGACGATTTCAATGCGCGCCCGGTCGCCGGCGCCGCGCGGGTTCGGAGCGCCGGATGAGCCGGCGAAGCGTGGCGACGCCGCTGATCTGGCTGGCGGGTGTGGGATGGGATGAGACGGCCGGCACCGACCGCCGCATCGTCACCGCGCTCGGCCGCTCGAGGGATGTCGTCTGGGTCGACCCGCCGAACCGGCGCACCAGCTGGCGCCGATGGCTCACCCAGCGAGCGCCGGAGCCGCACGAGGGCGTCGATCGCATCGCCGTGCCGGCCACGATCGGCGTGACCCGGTGGCCGTTCCGCCTGGTGTCGGCCTGGCTTCGCACGGCCGCGACTCGTCGCGCCATGTCGCGCGTGCCGCAGGCGGTGATCGTCATGGCAAACCCACTGGCATCCCTTCCTCGGAACGCGCGCCAGGCGCGGGTGCTCTACGTCACCGATGACTGGGTCGCGGGAGCGCCCCTGATGGGCGTCTCCACGCGTCTGGTGGAACGTACGCTCCGCCGCAACGCGCAGCGCGCGGACGTCGTCGTGGTCGTCTCCCCGGCGCTTCTGGATCTCGTTCCGGCACGCATCGGCTCCAGGCCTCGCATCGAACTCATACTGCCCAACGGAGCTCCGCCGGTCACCGAAGGTCCCCTCGCCGCGCGGCAGCCGATCGCCGGGCTCGTCGGGCAGATCAACGAACGCATCGATCTCGGCATCCTCGAAGCGATCGTCGCGGCGGGCATCCCGCTGCGAATCGTCGGGCCCGAAACGATGCGGGACCCCTCCCAACGGGAGCGGCTGGCGGCCCTGCGCGCTCACCCTCTCGTCGAGTGGCGTGGTCCGGTTCCCGTGGGAGAGGTGCCGTCGCACCTCCGGGAGATCGCCGTGGGGCTGACCCCGTATGCACTCTCGTCGTTCAACCGCGCAAGTTCGCCGCTGAAGACGCTCGAATATCTTGCGTCCGGTGTGCCGGTCGTCAGCAGCGATCTGCCTGCGGCCACGTGGCTCGGCAGTGCGGACGTCGCCATCGCCGCGGACGCGGCCGCATTCGTGCGCGCGGCGCAGAGATTCATCGAGGAGCGCGCCGACGACGTCGCAGAACGGCGCCGCCGCGATTTCGCCCGTCGTCACGGATGGGACATGCGTGCCGCCGAACTGCTTGCGGTGCTCGATCGGGCCGGAGGTGCCCCACGATGACACTGCGCGACTTCTTCCAACTCCTCCGCCGACGGTGGTATGTCTTCGCCGGCGTTTTGGCGCTCATCATCGTGGCCACCGTGCTGATGGCGCGTGACGGCGGCTCCTACACGACCCGCACCACGGTGATCTTCACTCTGCCCGCCGCGAACGTGCTCACCCCCGAGAGCGGCGCCGACAGCGAGAGCGTGATCACCTTCGCCGGCGTCGTCGCTGCCCAGATCAACGAGGGACTCGAGGCATCGAGATACTCCAAGAGCGACGCGCCGTTCTATGGCGCTGGAGTCCGGGAAGGTGTGCTCGTCGGGCTCCGAGACGAGGGAAATCAGTGGGCCACGCGCTACAGCGAAGCCATCCTCGACGTCCAGATCGTCGGCCGCACCTACGAGTGGGTCGCGATCAAGCAGCGGTCGATCCTGGCTGAGATCGAGCAGATCGTCGCGAGCGAACAGAGCGGCGGTGTCGCCGACGGCGAGCGCATCGTGGCACATACCGGCCCGCTGACGCTGCGCATCGAGTACATCAGCGCGTCGCGAAGCGCGCAGGTCATGGCCGCAGCCGCCATGCTGGTGGCGGCGGGGCTGGTCGGGTCGTGGTTGGCGGTGTCCATCGATCGGCGGGCACAGCGCCGCCGCGCCCGCCGCGCCCGTACACGCCACGCCGGCGCGGCGCTTCGGGAACCGAGAGGAACGACAGCATGACGCTTCTGGATCTGATGCGTGCATTCACCCGCCGGTGGTACATCGTCATCCCCGGAATGGTGCTCGCGTTCGTCGCGGCATTCGGCGCGTGGACCGTCGTCGCTCCGACGTACGAGCGCGCCGCCTCGCAGCTCTTGCTGCCCGGGTTGGGCACCCTCCCCGAAGGGGCGACGAACCCCTACCTCTACCTCGGGGGACTCACCCCGCCCGCGGACGTCCTCGTGCGCGCGGTCTCGTCCGAGGACGTGCTGCGCCCGGTGCTCGAACAGAACCCCGGCATAAAGATCGAGATCGCACGGGACCCCACGGCATCCGGGCCCGTGATCCAGACGAAGGTGACCGCTGCCGACGATGAGGTGGCCGGTGCGGTGCTCGAGGGCTTGATGGCGTCGACGACCGCCGCTCTGGATGATCTGCAGGCAGAGGAAGGGATCCCCGTTCGGGACCGCATCACGATCACGACGGTCTCGGTGGATGCCGAAGGGAAGGTTCAGCAACGCGACCGCGTCGTCGCGAGCGCCGGCGCCGGCATCATCCTGCTCGTCCTGTCACTGGTGATCGCGAGTCTCGTGGATGGACTCGTGACACGCCGCGGGCGTACCCGCAGGCCGATGGGGGATGGCGCGAGCGGCGACGGATCGGACACGACCCGGAGCCGAACGGCGCGCGAGGGCGACGCTCCCGAAGACGACCCGGAGAGCGGCCCCGAGGGTGACCGAGGAACAGGGGAGGAGCCGGAGGGCGCACCTCGCCCGCGCCGGGCGGACCTCGATGCCGTCTACGCCGCTCGCCCCGCGGCAGCAGCAGCTAGCGGAATGGCGTAGAGGAGGTGTCATCGCGCGTTGTCGCGTCCCCGCCGGTCGAAGCGCGCCATCATCGCGGCGCGCGAGAGGTGAGCACGGGCAACGCCGTCACGCTGTTGACGGTGTACATCGTCGTGCTGTTCGCGGTCCCGTCGAACCTCACGGTCAGCGCATTGGGCTCCCTGGGGAGGCCCTCGCTGTTGTGGGGTCTCTGCCTACTGTTGATCTGGCTGCTGAGCAGGCTGCAACGACGCTCGCTGGAGGTGCTGCCCGTGGCGCAACCGGTGAAGGTGGCGCTCGGCGCGCTCATCGCGGTGGCTCTCGTGAGCTTCGCCGCTGCGATGCTCCGTGGCCAGCCGTACGACCAGGTCAGCCTCGGCGTCGCCGCGCTCGCGCGCCTGATGTCGTGGACGGGAGTCATCCTCATCGCGGCCGACGGTCTGCGTACCCATCGGGCGCTGTCGACAGTGATCCGCCGGCTGATCATCACCGCGAGTTGTTTCGCGGCCTTCGGGCTCCTGCAGGTGTTCGCCGGTGCGACGATGCTCGACTGGGTGGCGGCGCTGCCCGGCGTCTCCGTGGAGCTCGGCGGTATCGACAGCCGGGGGGCATTCACTCGTGCCGCGTCGACGGCGACCCACCCGCTCGAGTTCACGGCGACGATCGCCGCCTGCCTGCCGATCGCCGTCGCGACGGCGGTCGCCGGCGGTTACCGAGCATCGTCTCGGTGGCGACTGGCCTGGTGGGTGCCGCCGGCACTGTTCGTCGTCGTGCTCGTGCTCGCCGTCTCGCGGTCGGCGACCATCGGTTTGATCGTGTCGGCGATCGTTTCGATCCCGGGTCTTCCGCGTGCGTACCGCTGGCTGGTGACGGTTGCCGGCGTCGCGGCGATCGCGGCGGTCATCGTCGTCGTGCCGGGCCTGTTCGGCACGGTGGTGGCGCTGTTCGCCGGTGCCGGCAACGACGCGAGCACCACGTCGCGCACCGATGCCCTCGCCCGCGTTCCCGAGTTCTTCGCCGCCTCCCCGTGGGTGGGCGCAGGCTTCGGAACGTTCACCTCGAGGTACTGGATCTTCGACAACCAGTGGGTTCAGTCGCTCATCGACGTCGGTGCGCTGGGGCTGCTCGCACTCGTGGCGGTGGTGGCCATCTCGATCTGGAACGCCATCGACGGCGGTCGGCGCTCGCCCTACCAGGAGACGAGGACCATGGGTCGGGCGCTCGCCGCATCCACCCTCACGATCGCGATCCTGTTCCTCTTCTTCGACGGTCTCAGCTTCGTCATCGCCGCCGGCACACTCTTCCTGGTGGTCGGGCTGTGCGCGGCTTTGCGCGTGGTCGGGCTGTCAGACGAGGAGCACGGTGCGGCCGCTGCTCGCCTGGACGACTTCCCGATCGACGAGGTCGTGACGCCGGCGGACGATCACGGCAGCGTGACGCGATAGATATGGTGCGTGTGCTCGGTCGTGAACGAGTCGGTGAAGGCACCGCCTGAGACAGCCAGCTTCCGTGCCTCGTCGAGGACCTCCACGGAGGATGCGGACGCGAGGGCAGGCGGCAACGTGAAGGTGCGCGTTCCGGTGCCGCCGTCGGTCATCGCGATGATGTAGGCCTGTGTGCCCGTCAGCTTCAGCGCCGTGTCGAGCCCCACGCCGAACGTCCACACGTAGCTGGGTGAGTTCAGTGCCGGCGCGAGCGCGGTGACCTGAGCGTTCACGGCGGTGATCTTCTCGCGCCGCGCCGCGCCGCACTCGAGAATCGAGTAGTTGCCACAGGTCCCGTTGTTGTTGTGCTGGAAGTAGGCGATGCCGCCCGCCCCGTGGATGAGTGCGTTCCAGACCGCGCCCTCGATCTGGTCGCCGGTGATCGTGGTTGCACCGGACTCGGTGAGATACGGCATTCCGGTCTCGACGAAGACCCAGTTGGGGGTCGTCGTCGAGTAGGTCTCCATCCGGTCCTGCAGCCACCCGTACGCCGAGGCGGTGGCGGGATTCTTGCCACTCGGCCAATTCGGGTTCGCCCCGAACAGCCCCTGGACATGAGGACTCGTGTAGGCATACTTGTCGACGCTCGACACATCGAGCAACGTCAGGTGATCGTCCATCGTGTTCGGACTCCAGTAGGTCCCGAGAACACCGTTTCCGAAGTTCGCGTGCAGGAAACGTCCGTCACGGCGTCCCCGAAGCTCGTCGACCCACGCCTTCTGCTGCGCGAGCCGTCCTGCCTCGGAGTCCGCCGTGCATCCGCCGAGACCCATCTCGCACTCGTCGCTGACGAGCCAACCCACGACTCGGGGGTCGGTCCCGACCTCGGCTGCCGTCCACTCGTCCTGCTGAGCCAGAACCGAGATCCCTTGAGCGGTCACCGTCGAGATCTTCGACCCGTCGTGTTCGGCACCCATATAGGTGTTCACGCCGGCGGCGCGCAACGCGGCAGCATGCTCGGGCTTGCCGAGGAACACCGAGATCGGGAAGAAGGAATCGCTCGTCCAGCCGGATGCGGCAGCCTTCGGGAACTTCGCGTAATAGCGAGACCCGCCGTACCACGCTTCCTGGGGGAGCCCGAGGGCACCGGCGCCGGTGGACGGCGGTGCGGGCGGGGTGGTCGGTTGCGGCGTGGTCGTCGGCGTCGGCGTCGGCGTCGCACTCGGGGGCGGCGACGGGATCGCGCTCGGAGTGGGGGTGGCGGTGCGCGTCGGCGTCGCGGTCGGCCGCGGCGTGGCGGTGGCCGTGGGCGACGGCGAGGCGACTGCGTCGGCGCGGAACCGCACGTCCACGTAGTAGTTCGAGTTCCGGTAGTTCGAGGTCGGGAAGCCTCCCGTGGCGTACGCGTAGACACCCGCACCGCGGGGGAAGACGATGTCGCCGCGGGTGACGGTCTTGTCGAAGTACCGTTCATCGGCCGCGTATCCGCCGTGGGGTGCCGTGTACGACGCGACGTACGTCGCGCCCGCGGTGACCCGCACCGGCGACGAGAAGGTGGCGGTGACCCAGCCGGACTTCTTCGCCTCCGGCAGGCGCACCGTGGCGAGCTTGCTCCCGTTCGGACCCCACAACGAGCCGATGTGTGGTCCTCGGTTCGCTCTGGTGTCGTAGTACTCGATCCCGACGATCGTGCCCGAACGCTTCACCGAGAACCGCACTCCGAGTTCGACGGACTCGCGGTCGGGGTCGACGGCGACCCGGGGCTTGGTGGTCTGACTGAAGCCGCTGGCAGCGGAGGCCGACGGCTGCGCCAGGAACGGTGTGGTCGTCAGCAGTCCCGCGATGGCGGCGGCGGCGATGGCGCCCACGGCGATCCGTCGGAGGGACGGGTGGGAGGGCGCGAGAGGCACGGAGATTCTCCTGGGAGTTCACATCGGGGGGCGTGCCGAACCTCGGGTCGGTGGCACAGATGTGCTCGACACGTTAGCAACGCTGCTCGTCGGAGAACACGGGCGGCGCATTACAACTTGATGAGGGTCAGATGAGAGCGTTCTCATCTGACCCTCGCCCGGCTCTCGACCACCCGTGATGGAGAACGGCGGCCGATCGGCCCGCGCGACGAGAAAGACCGTGCGCGGGTGTTTCGACGACACGCGTGAAGAGCGCCGCCAACGCGAGCGACGCCGGAACCCCGATGAGGATGCCATCCCCCAGCGATCCCAGCCGAAGAGATACGCCAGCGTCACCATCAACGGGACATGCACGAGGTAGAGGCTGAACGAGATGCGTCCGAGCCATTGGGCGGGCTTCGCGTCGAGGACCTTGCGCGCACCCACGGAACCGACGGCGAGGAACACCAGTCCCATGCAGCCGACGATCCCCAGGGCCGACATGACGTGTGTGAGCGCGGCAGCCGGACCGGCGACGGAGTCCGAGATCCGCGATGCCGTCACCACCAGGCCGCTCACCGCGAACAGCGACCACCAGAGGAGCCGGTGCAGCCGCCGGGACCCGATGCGATCGCCGGCGGCCATGATCGCATCGAGGTTCGTGGCAGCGATGGCGCCGATGAGGAAGACGGGCAGGTACTTCAGCGGCGACAGATCCCACGCCACACCGAGGTCCACCACGACGACGGCGGCCACGATCGCGACCACCCACCACCGGCGCACAACCAGTGCGGTCACGACGAAGAGGGGCAGTGCGATGGAGAAGGCCATCTCCCAGGACAGCGACCATAGGGGCCCGTTGATCGTCGGGGCGAAGCTGACCAGTCCGGCTTCGCGCGCCGCCTGTGCGACATCCACAGCGTGCGCATTTCCCCGCCACTGCCAGCTGTCGACCGGTACCGACGCGCGCGGCACGAGCAGCAGAAGGGCGATGGCCAGCACCACGGAGACGACGACGGGAAGCCAGAGCCGCACGATGCGCCGGGGATAGTAGGCCCACCAGTCGAAGCGATCTGCGCGCAGGACCGGGAGCGTGAGAACAATCCCACTGAGCAGGAAGAACACCACCACGGCCTGCTCGCCACTGATCAGGAGCGAGAGCGGTGAGGCGAACAGCCACCAGTGCAGACCTCCGGGCGCCCGCGTCTGCGGACCCCAGCGCTCGATGAGGTGGGGCTCGGCCAGAAGGAACGCGTGCCAGAGGACGACGACGAAGGCCGCGAGGCCGCGGACACCGTCCAGGGACGTCAGCCGCGCGGAGCGGCTCGCCCGATCGGACCCCGGCGTGCCGTCATCGGTGCTCATCAGGTCACCTGGCTCACGCGGTCCGAGATGTAGTCCCGGATGGTCTCGCCGGTGCCCGAGTTGGACTGCACGTGGACGGCGAGGTCTCGCGGGCCGATCTCATCCGCGAAGCGCGTGGCGGCGGCGCGATCGAGCGGCACCGGATCCCAATGGCTGTGGCAGAGGCTGTCGGCGCTCACATTCTGCCGCCGTGAAGGGTCGGCGAGGGTCATCACGTATGTGCCGTAGAGGAGGAACTCCGAGAAGTCCAAGCGCGAGCCGATGACGTCGCGCCAGTCGCTGCGGGTCTGTGCGGCGACGCGCTCGACGCACGCGCGCACGAGAGCCGGGTCCCAGCTCGCGAATGCGGAGATGTAGTCGGGCCCGTCCGCCTCGGGCTGCGGGGCACCGACGAGTGCGCGCGCCGTGCGGAGCCACCGCAGCGGCCGCTCGCGAGCCTCATCGATGCCGTGGGGTTGTCGGTACAGGCGCACGACGCCGTCGTCGTTGCGGAAGGCCCGCTCCGCGAGAGGCCGCACGACGATCACATCGGAGTCGATGAGGACTGCGACATCGGTGTCGAGCTCAGAGACGACGGCGAGCTTCACGACCTGCTGCAGCATCCATCCGCGGATCGGCGGCCAGGGGCGCCTGAGGTTGACGGCCGCGATGCGGAAGCCTCGGGGCAGACGCGGGATGCGCGCGAGGGCAGTCGTGGACACGAAGCGTCGGGGGAGCACCGCGCTGTACCCGCGGACGTCCAACCGCGCCGATTTCAGCGACCGGAAGAGTTCGATGTCGGCGTCGGGCACCGCGACGACGTGGCGGACGCCGGGATCGGTGAACCGAACCACCGATGCGTGCAACCGTGCGAAACTCGGGAAGTCCGGCGCGTGGCTCGGCGTGACCACCGTCATCGTCATCGGGCGACCGCCGTCCGTCCGGCCTGAGGCAAGGTCTTCCACCGGCGCTCGGTGACGACCGTCCGCAGGACCAGGCGATGGGATCTGTCGTAGGCCCGCACGAGCTCGTGGATGATGACCGCGCCGCGGAAGGCCGCGGCGCGCGCTGCTCCCATGTGCTTTCGTGCATACCGGATCCGGTTGACGGCCATCAACCGCTCCAGATCCACGGAGGAGCCCGAGCCGCCGGCAGCGTGGCGCACGACGGCGGCGGGTTCGTACCAGACGCTGCGACCGGCATCACGCACGCGTCGGAAGAAGTCGGTCTCCTCGGAATACAGGAAGAAGCGGTCGTCCCACGGCCCGGCCGCGGCGGCGGCGGGTGCGGCGATCAAGAGCGCCGCACCCGTGGCCCACTGCACCTCCCGCGGCGACGAGTAGGCGGCGGGGGCGAAGACGGTTTCGCTCGGGACGAACGCCGGACGGGGGCGGCCACCGAATGCGGCGTCGCCCAGGGCGCGGGTGACGGACGGCTCGTTGCGTAGCGAGGTGCTCGGAGTGCCGTGTCGATCAACGATCGCGGGGACCACGATCCCGGCATCCGCGACACGCAGCCGCTCACGCAGTGCCGCGACGCAGCCGGGCAGAACCACGAGATCGGGATTGAGCACCAGGTAGGCGGAGGCGACCCCGACGTGCCGCATCGCGACGTTGATGCCGCCGGCATATCCGAGGTTCCCGCCGGTGGCCACGGCGATCACGTCATCGTGCATCCGCACGATATCGAGAGTTCCATCGGATGACGCATTGTCGGCAACCACGACGCGGATACTCTGATCTCGCGTCTCCGGCCGAAGGCTCGTCAGCAGCGTCTCGATGTCGTTCGCGTTGTTGTAGGTCACGATGATCACTGCGACGTCGGCGGGGCCGAGGGGACCGGTGAACTCAGACATGTGCGCTCCCGGTGATCGGCGCCGCGCTGTGCGAAAGTGTGAGCATGACGCGACGTCCGTGGGTGTGGGCGGTGCTCGCGGTGTACCTGCTGGCCGCAATCGCCCTTCTGGTGGCGCCGGTCTCGTACTCCGACATCGTGATCGCCCTCTGGTCCTGGCTCCGTGACGGCCTGGGCCTTGAGGGGTTCGGCGCCGGCTGGATCGAGTTCGCGTCGAACGTCATCCTCTTCCTTCCGCTCGGTTTTCTGCTCACCGTGTTGCTCGACCACCCCTGGTGGGGTGCGTGTCTGGCCGTAGGTCTGTCCGTCGGGGTCGAAGCCGCCCAGATCCTCATCCCGGGCCGATACGCGAGCCTGCGCGACATCCTCGCCAACGCCCTCGGTGCGGTCATCGGAGCCCTCATCGCGTGGCTGATCATCCGGCGCCGCCGCCCCGCACGACCGACGGCGACCACGCGTGCTCGATGAAGACATCCGGCTCACCTGAGCCGTCGGCCGCGAGGGACCACACGTCGCTGTCGCCCGCGACATCCGTTCGCGGCATCCCGTACAGGATCGTTCCGTCGTCGAGCCACTCGATCTGGTCGTCGATCGATCGCACCTCTGGCAGCACTTCAACCGCGCCCGAGGCGATGTCGTAGATCGCGGGCGTCCAGTGCACCGTCGGACCGGACCCCGCGGTGACCCGTTTGAACGCGATTCGTGTTCCGTCGGGGGAAAGTGAGGGGCATTCGACGTTCTCCGCCACCGCGGTGAGGGTCCGGGATGCGATGTCTCCGTGCACGAGATAGGTCGAGCCGGACGTGGTCATCCCGGCAGTCGCGTAGAAGGAGGAGTCGTCGATGAACGTGATTCCCCAGTAATTGCGATCCACCGGTGCGCTCGGCGCCCCATCGATGATCAATGTCCAGTCCTCGAGATTGCCGAGATTCTCGCCTGCCGCTGTGTGGATCGTGGTCTCGGTTGAGAAGCCGATCGTCGCGTAGGAATGCCCGGTGACGAAGGCCGTGCTCGCGATGAGATCTCCCGCGGGAGAGATCCGTGTGCGACTCGGGATGCCGGAGAGCGGCCATCCGGAAACCTCCGCGCCCGTGCTGTCGACGACGGTCGCGGTATATGTCGGCGCGATTCCCCGCACGATGCGCAGGCACGACATCAGCGTCGAGGTTGCATCCACCCGGTCGCACGCCAGATCGCTGATCGCTCGCGCACCGGTCGGCTCATCGAGCGGAACCGACGCGACATGGCCATATCCCGCCCCCGACGCCGTATTGCGGAACACCACGCGGTCCGCCGCGAGCACGTCGGTCGTCGTTTCGGCGCTGCTGGGTGCTGCGTGGCGCGATTGGAACTGTGCGAACGCCGCGGCGCCGACGGCCGCCGTGCTACCGAGGGCAACGACGGAGATCACGGCGACCAGCATCCATCTCAGGCGCCCGCTCACGGGGCCACCGCCTCTTCAGGGTGCGATGCGGCCAGGATCGGGCGGAGCAACACCGCGACGAGCGGGATAGCGATGGCCAACACGATCGCCACCGCTAGCATCGCCGGTTCGCGCCCGACCGCGAACCAGAGGATGCCGAACCCCGCGGCCGATGCAAAGCGGGCGACGGCGACCACGGTCTGCGCGGTCCCGATAGCCGTCGCGCGAGAGTCCGGGCCACTCAACTGCGAGACGAGAGCGGAGAGCACGCCGTCGGTCGCGGCATAGAACACTCCGAGGAACACGAGGCACATGATCGTGGATGCGATGTCCGCCAACGGGAGCACTGCGACGACGTACGCCGCCAGCAGCCCGATGTGTCCCCACACGAACACGCGCCCTCGCCCGACGCGGTCGGCGAGGCGACCGAGGGGGATCGCGAATGCGAGGAAGGCCACGTTTGTCCCGACGTAGAGCAACGGAAACCACAGGGCGGCGAAGTCGCTGCGGGACTGCAACACCAGATAAATGAAGCCGTCGCCGATGGTGACGAGCCCCAGGATGCCGGCTGCCGCTAGCACGCGACGCATCGGCCCGCGGGCGACGCTGCGCCACGGCACCTTCCCCGGGCGCGCCGCGGCATCCTGTCGGCGACGCCGCACGTTGGGGACCAGCAGTCCGAGGACGGCGACGCCGATCACCGCGAATGCGAGCGACGCGACGAACACCACGTGAAAGCCATCGGGGACGACCAGCAAGATCACGAACGCGATGAGGGGGCCGAGCGCCGCGCCGATGTTGTCGAGCATCCGGTGCACCCCGAACGAGTGACCGAGATGCGCGGGGTCGGAGGTGACGGTGATGAGTGCGTCGCGGGGCGCCGTGCGGATTCCCTTTCCGATCCGGTCGGCAGTGATCACCGTGGAGAGGGCCGCGAAGCCCGACCAGAACAGCAGCCCCGCGCGCGCGACGGCCGCCAGCCCATATCCCACGAACGCGACCCACTTCGGCTGATCGAGCCGGTCGGAGGCGTAGCCTGCGCCGATGCGCGTGATGGCGCTGACCCCCTGATACATGCCGTCGAGCACACCGAACGCGATCGTCGACAGTCCGAGGAAGCCCGTTATATAGAGGGGCAGGATCGCAGCGACCGACTCGGATGAAATATCCGTGAGCATCGAGACGATACCGAGAGTGATGACGGTGGATGAAACCGTGCGTACGCCGCGGGGTGTCTCACCGGCAGCTTTTACGGGGGAGTTGTCGAGCGAGATGTACACCCGTCACTCCGTCCGCAGTGTCGCGAACACGACGTAGACAGTGCCCGTCCCGGATCCTGGTGTGAAAGACAGGGTCGCTGAGGAGAACTGATCGGTGTAGGCGAGTGGCGCCTCGCCGCCGGCATCCGAAAGACCCAGAGCCGACCACGTGGACCGATAGTGCGCGATGACCTCGTCCTGGGTCGCGTCGGTGCGGGCGGTGAGGGTAACTTGCATCACCGTGTCGGCCGATGCGATGGAGCTCTCGAGGATGTCTGCGCCAGGCGCTGGCCCAGCGACCGTGGACGGGAATCCGTCGACGAGTGAACCTCTGGCGGATGACGTCTCCGGCAGCGGAGCTGTGATCAGTGGTGTCGGCATCGGCAGCGGCGGGAGCCGGTCCGACGGCGCCGACTGGTCTGCCGGTGGCTGCACCTCGCTTCCGTCGACGGGCGTCGCATCCGGCCGCGGGCCGGCCGCGGTCGGCGCCGCGGATGCCGTCGCCGTAGTTGCTGCCGCCCCAGACGGCGGTGTGGGCGGCGTGAAGAACAAGATCGCGGCCGCCACCAGGCCGACGGCCACCACTGCCCCCACGGCAGCGAGCGTCCAGCGCATGGCCGATGAAAGCCTGCGTTTGTCCTCAACGCGCGCTTCTTCGCGTGATCGTGTCCCCATTACACGTCCCCCAATGACGATCAGGCTGAAGCCCGACCTATCCCCAGCCGACTCTGCACAGCTCCAGTCCCCCGACGGAAGCCCCCACGTGCAGTTCCTGCAAGGCCGAGATTACCGCGACAATCGCTCGAGGGGAACAGCTCCCCGAGTATTGGTCGCAAGGTGTCCGACGCGCCCGCCCTAAGTGTGGGGAACCGGGCGGGCGCGTCGTTCATGTGGCCCGACTTCTGCTGTCAGGGGAGAGCCGCGACCGGCGCACTGCGAGATAAGCGGGCGGCCCGTCCACCAGATACCTCTTCGCCAATCGTCGGGGCTCAAGCATGAGCCGCCACATCCATTCCACGCCCACCCTGCTGACCCAGCGGGGAGCGCGGGAGACCCGTCCGGCGAGAAAGTCGACCACAGCGCCGAAGGCGAGCAGCGCAGCGGCGCCCGTCTGAGGTCCGTACTCGGCGATCCAACGTTCCTGACGAGGTTTGCCCAGGCAGACGAGAATGACGTCGGCCTGCGTCGCGCGCAGCTCGTCGCACAAGGCGACGCATTCCGCTTGCGACGAAAGTGTTGAGCGCTCGGGGGTCCAGTGCCCGGCGAACCGGACTCCGGGGTAGTCACTCGCTAGCCGTTGGCGCAACGATGCGGTGACTTCGGCTGAGCCGCCGACCACTGCCACGGCAAGCCCGGCCGTCGAGAGATCGGTCAGGATGCCGCCGATGATGTCGCTACCCGCGAGGCGTGGGTAGGAGACCCCCGTCATTCGCCGCGCTTGCGTGGCGATCGGCGCTCCGTCGATCAGATTCAGCCACCTCACGCTTCCCGTTCCGCCGAAATCGTCGTGGGCGTGCGCGAAATGGTGCACGTGATCGAGATTGATGGAACACACCGCAAGCGGCGGGGCATCTCGCTCGTGCAATGCACGAGCGATCACCAGCCGGGTCGCGCGCTCATCCACGAGGTGAACGGGTGATCTGCCGATGCTGATGGCCTCGAGCTGCGCGTAGTCGTCTCCGACGGAAAGCGGCGCGCCAGTCGCGAGTGCGCTGGTTTGCCGGCGACGCGTCGGCAGCGACGGATTCAGGACGATCGCTGGACGACTCATCAGTACGCTCCCTTGGGCCGCACCATGACCGCAGCGGTCCGCAGCATGATCTTCAGATCGGCAGCGACCGACCAGTTCTCGACGTAGTGGAGGTCGAGGCGGACGCTCTGCTCCCAGGTGAGATCGCTACGTCCGCTGATCTGCCAGAGCCCCGTGATCCCGGGCTGCACATAGAGCCGACGGATCATGTCGCGGTCGTAGTCGCGCACCTCGTCGGGGAGCGGCGGCCGGGGCCCGACGACGCTCATCTCGCCCATCAGGACGTTCCAGAACTGCGGAAGCTCATCGAGGGAGAACTTCCGGAGGATCGCGCCGACGCGCGTGACCCGCGGGTCGTTCCTCAGCTTGAACAGCGGACCGGATCCCTCGTTCTGAGCGGCGAGCTCCGCGCGGCGAGCCTCGGCATCCACCCCCATCGTGCGGAACTTGAGGATGTCGAACTCGCGCCCGTCGCGGCCGATCCTGCGCTGCCGGAAGAACACACCCCCCGGCGAATCGAGCATGATCGCAAGTGCGATGAGCGGAGTGATGAGCCCGATGGGGATGAGCGCGACCGCAGCGACGAGGACGTCGAGGAGCCGCTTGGCGCGCATCGTGGAGCGGTCGAATCTCGGCAGGCTGACCCGCACGAGGGCGAGGCTCTGCGCGCGGTCGAAGGTGATGCGCGACTGCGCCACATCGGCCAGCCGCGTCGCGAGCACCAGGTCGGTGGCGGCTCCCTCGAGACTCCAGCTCAGCCGACGGACGTAGTCGGGATCGTCCGTCGCGCCGCCGGCGACGACGACCGTCTCGATGCACTGATCGCGGGCGACCTGGGCGACGTCCACGCTTCCGCCCATGACGGTGAACGGCGTCCCGTCGACGGTCAGGGGTTCGAGTCCGCCGTCATCGACGACGACCACGCCGACGATGTCGTGGCCGGAGCGGCCGCCGCGGAGCGACTGAATGGTGTGGGCGATGCCGGCGCGACTGCCCACGATGAGCGTGCGCGAGGCGAGCGTCGCGTGCGAGGCCGGCCGTGAGGACCAGGCGTGCTGGGCGAGGCGCGACGTCACGAGGATGGCCACACCCGCCGGGAGTGTGAGGGCGACGTGCGGGGCGAGGACCGGCCATCCGGTCACGCCTGCAACCACAGCCAAGGCCGCTGTCCCGATCGCCGCGGAGTGCAGGATCGGCCAGAGCTCCAGCCGCTCACCTGCGCCGCGGCGGTGCGCCTCCCGGCGCAGGACATAGAGCGCGATCGTCCAGACGAAAGCCAGAACGATGGCGCTGAAGAGAACGGGCCCGGCGGCCGTGGCGGCCCCGGCCGTCAGTTGGAGCGTGACGGTCGCTCCCGTCGCGGCGATGATGATCGCCGCATCCATCGCACCCGAGCGCGCGTGGTGCCGCCGACGGTTGATGATCCGTTGCTCCAGCAACGGCATCGCCCGAGGGGCACCGACGGCGCTGATCCCGCTGAGGGGAAGCGCCGGGGCGGTCATGTCCGCGGCCCGCGATCAGGCCCGCGTCGTGTCGATGGTGCGGTGTGTGCGCGCAAACGCGTGCGGCAAAGCTTCCCCATTGCTGTTCCCCGTGTCCCCAGTTGCAAGCTCGCGCTTGCAGTTCCCCCGTGCGGACCCCCGTCCGCATGTCGTCAGCCGATCCGGCTCCCACGCCGGCGTGTGTGCGGATTCCGACCCCTCGGTACCCGCCACCCCGAAGGCTGACGGGTTGAGTATTGCACGGCGTCCGCGCGGGGGGAAGAGTGACCGCGCGTTTTTCATGAATCGGCGCGAGTCCTTCGGTGGAACGGGCGCCATGTGAACGATAGAATCGATACGTCCGCGTAATTCCCCCGAGTTGCTCCCCCGCAACGCTACGGCGACGGTCATCCCCCGATGACTCCGCCGCGGGCACGTGGCGTGGGACCCCTGTGAGTCACCCTTCCCCAGGATGACAATTCCAGGGGTCCCTTCTTTTGTCCGATCTGTGGCGCGCAAATCGGCGGGTGGATGCCGCTTACCATGGTGCCTATGTGTGGAATCGTCGGATACGTCGGCCCGCGGCCGAGCCAGGACATCTTGATCTCGGGCCTGGCCCGCCTGGAATATCGGGGATACGACTCCGCCGGCATCGCCGTGATCGACGCCGACGGGGGGCTCGGCATGCGCAAGCGTGCCGGCAAGCTCCAGGTGCTGCGGGACGATCTCGCCGCGCATCCGCTGCCGGCCGGCACCACCGGCATCGGTCACACCCGGTGGGCCACGCACGGCGGCCCGACCGACGCCAACGCGCACCCGCATCTCGCCGATGACGGCAAGCTCGCCGTCATCCACAACGGCATCATCGAGAACTTCGCCGAGCTGAAGGACGAGCTCCTGAGCGGCGGCTACACGTTCGTCTCCGAGACCGACACCGAGGTCGCTGCCGTCCTGCTCGGGCGCGAGTTCCAGGCATCCGGCGATCTCGTCGCGGCCTTCCGCGCGGTCGCTTCCCGCCTCGAGGGAGCATTCACCCTGCTCGCCGTCCACCAAGACCAGCCGGGCGTCGTCGTCGGCGCACGCCGCAATTCGCCGCTTGTGATCGGTCTCGGCGAGGGCGAGAACTTCCTCGGCTCCGACGTCGCCGCCTTCGTCGAACATACGCGCAACGCCCTGGCGATCGGCCAGGATCAGATCGTCGTGATCACGCCGGACAGCGTCGAGGTCTCGAGCTTCGACGGGACCCCCGTCGAAGCGGAACCCTTCGAGGTCGTGTGGGATGCCTCCGCCGCCGAAAAGGGTGGGTGGCCCTCGTTCATGGCGAAGGAAGTCTCCGAGGAGCCGGAAGCTGTCGCGAACACCATCCGCGGTCGTATCCACGACGGCGCCGTGGTCATTCCCGAGCTCGCCGGCATGGATGACTTGTTCGCCGGCATCCGTCGCGTCATCATCATCGCATGCGGCACCGCCGCCTACGCGGGGCAGACCGGCAAGTACGCGCTCGAGCAGTGGACGCGCGTGCCCGTCGACGTCGAGCTCGCGCACGAGTTCCGCTATCGCGACCCGGTGATCGGCGAGGACACGCTCGTCGTCTCGATCAGCCAGTCCGGCGAGACGATGGACACGCTCATGGCCGTCAAGTACGCGCGCGAGCGCGGTGCGAAGACGCTCTCGATCTGCAACACTCAGGGGGCGACGATCCCGCGCGAGTCGGATGCCGTCGTCTACACGCACGCCGGACCCGAGGTCGCCGTCGCGTCGACGAAGGCCTTCGTCGCTCAGATCACCGCGCTGTACCTGCTGGCGCTGCACATCGGCCGCGTCCGCGGCGTGCTGTCCGGTGCCGAGTCGGCGGATCACGTCCGCGAACTCGAGGCGGTTCCGCCGAAGATCTCGCGTGTTCTCGCGGAGGAGCAGGCTCACATCGAGCAGTTCTCGCGCTGGATGGCCGACACGCAGTCGGTGTTGTTCCTGGGGCGGCACGTGGGGTATCCCATCGCTCTCGAGGGCGCGCTCAAGCTCAAGGAGATCAGCTACATCCACGCCGAGGGGTTCGCCGCCGGTGAGCTCAAGCACGGCCCGATCGCGCTGATCGAGCCCGGTCAGCCGGTCTTCGTGATCGTGCCGTCGCCGCGCGAATCGGCGGAGCTGCATAAGAAGGTCGTCTCCAACATCCAGGAGATCCGCGCCCGCGGCGCCCGCGTCATCGTGGTCGCCGAAGAGGGTGATGCCGCCGTCCTCCCGTTCGCCGATGAGGTGCTGCGCATCCCGCTCGCCGGTCCGTTCTTCGAGCCGCTGCTGGCCGTCGTTCCGTTGCACATCTTCGCGATGGGCCTCGCGACGGCAAAGGGCCTGGACGTCGACCAGCCCCGCAACCTCGCGAAGTCCGTCACCGTCGAGTAGCACTCGCCGGTGGAGTGATGCGCGCACCTGAATAACTCCTGCACCCGGTGGGGTGCAGGCCGGCTCACCGGCCACCGCCCGCGGGATTCCGGGGGCGGTGGCTCCCCGGCGCCGCGCGTTGCAGGAGTTGTTCAGGTGGGCATGTCGGCCCGCCTCCAGGGGCGGCGCGTGGCCCGCCTCCAGCGCACCTGAACGACTCCTGCAGCAGATGAGGGGTGAGGCGGCGACACTGATCGGAGCCCGCGGAATCCCGCGGGAGCGAGTCGGAGCGCGCGGCAGGGTGCAGGAGTTATTCAGGTCGCCGGCCGAAGACCCAGCGGCGATAGGCTGGCGGGATGATCGTGGGCATCGGCGTGGACCTCGTCGACATCCCGCGGTTCGAGCGCTCGCTCGAGCGCACGCCGCGGTTGCTCGAGCGACTCTTCTCGCCTGCGGAGCGTGGCCTCCGGCCCCATTCGCTCGCCGCGCGCTACGCGGCCAAGGAGGCCTTGATCAAGGCCCTCGGCGGTTCGGACGGCGTGCATTGGACCGATATCGAAGTGGCGTCAGAGCCCAGCGGCAAGCCCGTGTTCGCCCTGTCCGGATCGACGGCTGCCGTCGTCGCCGCGCGCGGAATCAGCGCCGTGCACCTGTCGCTCTCGCACGATGCGGGCCTGGCGACCGCGTATGTGATCGCGGAGTCGACCACATGAGCCCGATGCCGGCGGGAGTTCTCCGCGAAGCCGTGATCGACACCGGCGCAATCGCCGCGAACGTGCGGCATCTGCGGCGTCTCACGGATGCCGAGGTCATCGCCGTCGTCAAAGCCGACGGCTATGGGCACGGCGCCGTCCGCTCGGCCGCCGCGGCCCTCGACGGCGGCGCCTCGCGTATCGGTGTCGCCGACATCGGCGAGGGGCTCGCGCTCCGGCGCGCCGGGATCGACGCACCGGTGTTGGCCTGGTTGCACGCCCCAGGGGCATCGTTCGCCGACGCGGCCGCGCAGGGGATCGAACTCGGGATCTCGAGCTTCGATCAGCTCCTCGCGGCAGCAGCGGCGGCATCCGCCGTGCGCGCCGCCGGCGTGCATCTCAAGATCGAGACCGGTCTCGGGCGCAACGGGATCGCGCCCGCGGACTACGCCGTGGTGTTCGCCGAAGCGGCACGGCTCGAGCGGATCGGCAAGATCCGCGTCATCGGCATCTTCAGTCATCTCTCCAACACGACGCCCGATGATGACCGTGCGGCGCTCGGACGCTTCCGCGAGGCGCTCGCGCTCGCCGCTGCGCACGGCCTCGCGCCACAGCTCCGGCACATCGCGGCGTCGCATGCCGCGATCGCCCTGACCGAGGCCCGCTTCGGCTGCGTCCGCCTCGGCATCTCGATCTATGGGCTCTCGCCCTTCGCCGACCGGACCTCGGCCGATCTCGGGCTTCGCCCCGCGATGACCCTGCGCGCACCCGTCGCGGCTGTGCGCCGCGTGCCCGCGGGGCAGGGCGTTTCGTACGGCTACCTGCACCGCACAGAGCGCGACACGACGCTTGCGCTGATCCCACTGGGATACGCCGACGGCGTTCCGCGCAATGCCTCGGGCGGCGCGGCAGTGCGGATCGGCGGGTCGACGTTTCCGGTCGCAGGCCGGATCGCGATGGATCAGTTCGTCGTCGACGTGGGCGACACCTCGGTCGCGGTGGGGGATGAGGCGGTCCTATTCGGCGATCCCACTCTCGGCATGCCGCCGGTCGAAGCCTGGGCCGATGCGGCGGACACGATCAACTACGAGATCGTCACCCGGATCGGTCCGCGCGTCCCGCGTCGGCAGGTGGCGCAGTGACCGGGCGTTCCGTTGACAGGACAATCGGTGAGCGCCGGACCGACCAGTCGCGTGATTGCGGGAGTCGCGCCGCGCTCGCTGACCAAAACTCCTGTACAGCGAACGGCGAGGCGCGATGACCGGGCTCGATGCGTTCCTCGGGGAGCGCGAGATCGCCTCGGCCGACGGCATGGAGATGCTCGGCCGTGAGATCGGCGCCGCCCTCGCGGCGGGGGACCTCGTCGTGCTCACCGGCCCGCTCGGCGCGGGAAAGACAACACTCACGCGCGGGATCGGCGAGGGCCTGGGCGTCCGAGGCCCGATCCAGAGTCCGACCTTCGTGATCGCGCGCACGCATCCGTCGCTCGGCAGCGGGCCATCGCTCGTCCACGTCGATGCCTACCGGCTCGGGACGGATGGTGAGCTCGACGACCTCGACATCGACTTCGCGCGCTCCGTCGTGATCGCCGAGTGGGCGGCGCCCTACGCGGCCGCGGTCGCCGACGTCTGGTGGGAGATCGAGATCGATCGCGGCTGGAGCGGCACGGGCCTCGACACCGCGTGCGGCACCGGTGGCTCGCACATCGCCGATATGGAGGATGCCGCGCCGCGGCTCGTCCGCATCTCCCGCCGGCCGTGAGCCACCGCCCGGATACCCTGGAGGGGTGATCCTCAGCATCGACACCTCCCTCGGCACGGCCGTCGCCGTGGTCGAGGCGGACGGCGTCGTTCGCGCCGAGGTCTCCAGCGACAACCCCCTGGGGCACGCCGAGGTCATCGGCACGCTCGTGCAGACGGCGCTCGCCGAGGCCGCACACGGCGCCATCGGCGCGACGGCGGCCGCTTCGCCGGTCGATGTGACACATGTCGCCACCGGCATGGGGCCCGGCCCCTTCACCGGACTGCGCGTCGGAATCGCCGCCGGGCGGGCGTTCGCGCTCGGGCGAGCGCTCCCCGTGATCCCGGTCCCCAGCCACGACGCTGCCGCCCTCGCGATTCTGCTGGCCGACCCGTTCGCCGAGATGCCGCGATTCGGGGTCGTGACAGATGCTCGACGGCGCGAGTTCGCCTACTCGATCTACGAGGGGCTCGACGACGACGGGCTCCCGATCCGGGTCGCTGGTCCCGCCTTGATTCCGCGCGATCAGATCGATGCGGTGCTCGCCGAGCACGGTGCTGCGCGCCGCGATGTGACGGCGATCCCGGCGACGATGATCGGTCTGGTCGCCGCCCGCGCGCTCGCCGCCGGCCGTGACCTCGCGGGCGCCGAGCCGCTGTACCTTCGTGCGCCGGATGTCACCTTGCCGTCGGCGCCCAAGCGGGTGGGGACATGAGTCTGCGAGACGCGACGGCGGAAGACCTCGCCGCCATCATGGACCTCGAGCGCACCTCGTTTCCGACGGATGCGTGGAGCGAAGCCATGATGCGCGAAGAACTCGCATCACGCCACAGTCATTACGTGGTGCTCGAAGACGCCGGTATCTTGCTCGGGTACGGCGGGGTGCGCGCGGTAGAGCGGGCGGGCGATGCCGACATTCAGACGATCGCGATCGCCGCTGCGGCGCGCGGGCGCGGCCGAGGTCGGGAGCTGCTCACCGCGCTGCTGCGGGCTGCCCGCGCGCGCGGCGCGCGCGAGGTTTTCCTTGAGGTACGCGCCGACAATCCGGTCGCGACGTCTCTCTACGCCTCGGAGGGGTTCCTCGAGATCGCCCGCCGCCCGCGCTACTACCAGCCGGACGATGTGGATGCCGTCGTCATGAAGCTCGACTTGGTCGGATGGGTAGCCCGCGCGGCCGCGGATGCAGGGGTGTGCTCGTGAGAGCGTGGCAAAAGCAGGCTGAATCGGCTATTTCGACTGTTGCGCGGGGCTCGGAGTCGCTTTCAGCCTGCAACTCGCACGCGGAGGAGGTGCAATGAGCCGCGACGAACCCCTGGTTCTGGGGATTGAGACCAGTTGCGACGAGACCGGCATCGGAATCGTCCGCGGCCGGACCCTGCTCAGCAACACGATCGCCAGCTCGATGGACGAGCACGCCCGCTACGGCGGCGTCGTGCCCGAAGTCGCAGCGCGCGCGCACCTCGAGGCGCTGCAGCCGGCGATCGAGGCGGCCGTGGCCGACGCGGGGATCCGGCTCGAAGACCTGGACGCCGTCGCCGTCACGAGCGGCCCCGGCCTCGCAGGCGCCCTGATGGTCGGTGTCGGTGCCGCTAAGGCATTGGCCGTGAGCCTCGACAAGCCGCTGTACGCCGTGAATCACCTCGTCGGCCACATCGCCGCCGACCTCCTCACCGGCGAGGAGGTCGAGTATCCGACGGTCGCGCTGCTCGTCAGCGGCGGTCACACGTCGCTCCTCCTCGTCCGCGATCTCGTCAGCGACGTCGAGATGCTCGGCGAGACGATGGACGATGCCGCCGGCGAAGCGTTCGACAAGATCGCGCGAATCCTTGGGCTGCCCTACCCGGGAGGTCCAGAAATCGACCGGGTCGCCGCGACCGGCAACCCGGAGGCCATCCGGTTCCCGCGTGGTCTCTCCCGCGCATCCGACATGGCCACTCGCCGGTACGACTTCTCGTTCTCGGGGCTGAAGACCGCGGTCGCCCGCTGGGTCGAGCAGCACGAAGCAGACGGGGTCGACATCGCCGACGTCGCGGCGTCGTTCCGCGAAGCGGTCGTCGACGTGCTCGTGACGAAAGCGCTGGATGCCTGTGCCCGCCACGACGTGCCGCGTCTGCTGCTCGGCGGGGGCGTGATCGCCAATCGACGCCTTCGCGACGTGGCGCTCGAACGCGCCGCGGCCGCCGGGGTTGCCGTCCGCATCCCGCCGCTCAGCCTATGCACCGACAACGGCGCGATGATCGCCGCCCTCGCGTCCGAGCTCATCCGCGGGGGGCGTCCCGCCTCGACGCTCGATTTCGGCGCCGATTCGACCCTCCCGGTCACCGAGATCCAGGTGGCGGTGTCCGCGTGAGCGATGAGCAGGAGAGCCCGCGCGTCGAGGCGCCGTCCGAGGACGTCGCACCCGTGTCGGCCGACTCGGCGCTGCCCGGGGAGCACCGCGGCGGATTCCACCGGCCCATGACCGAGCCGGTGCCCATCACCGAGTCGACGCACGTCGTCGACGTGCAATGGGCGCCGGTGGCGGCACCCCTGCCGCGCAGCGCCGCATGGGCGCTCACGTTCGCGATCCTCGGTCTGATCGTGTCGTTCCTGGTCGGCTGGGGATTCCTCATCGGGCTCGTCGGCGCGGGCCTCGCGATCGTCGCACTTCGCCGCCCGTGGGAGTCGCGGGGCGCCGCGATCTGGGCCCTGTGCCTCAGCCTGCTGTCGGTCCTCTACAGCGCCGGCTGGCTCTGGTGGGCCTCAACCCAGGGCCCGCTCTTCGGCTGAGCCAGGCGGGCGCCGTCAGATGCGGTCGGCGAGGAGAGTGAGTCTCGTCGATCCGACGCGGGTGAGGATGAGGGTCGCCGACTCCGGACCCCGCAGCTTCAGCTTCGTCCGGAGCGCAGCGGGGTCGACGTCGACGCCGCGCTTCTTGATCTCCAGCGTCCCGATGCCACGGTCCTTCAACGCCCGCGCGAGCGCCTTCACATCCGAGGGCAGCCTCTCGCGTACGCGGAAGCTCTGCACGAACGGACTGGTGACAGCGGCATCCGAGGTCAGATAGGCGATCTTCGGATCGAGCATGCCGGCCTCGAGCGACCGTGCGACCTCGCCGATCAGCCGCGCACGGATGACCGCCCCGTCGGGCTCATGCACGTACTCACCGAGCTCGCGCACCGCAGCGTCGTCGGTGTCGTCGCCTGCTGTCAGCTCATGCGCGGCGTCCCCACGGATCACGAGCGCCGCGCGTCGGATGCCGTCGCGCGCCAGCGTCCCCGACCACAGCACGAGTTCGATCGTCGACCCGTCGACACTGATCCACTGCGCCTCGACGTCGTCGGGGATCAGCGTGCGGTCGAACGCGGGGCCGAGCTTCACCCCCGCCGGGACCCGGCCCGCCAGGTCGAACACCCAGTCGAGCGAGGGGGACCAGTCGGCGGCGCCCACGCGAGTCGTCTCGGTGTGCCCCGCAGTGCGGCGCGCCGGGTCGAGCCAGACGGCGTCCACGCCGGAGAGGTCGACATCCTCGGCGCGCGCGCACGTCACCGTCGCCGCGTCGCCGAACGGCGCCAGGTTGTATGCCGCAATGGCGGCGGTGATCTCATCCGCATCCACGGCCAGCACGTCCAGGCCGATGCCGGCGAAGCCGAGCGCATCGCCCCCGATCCCGCAGCCGAGGTCGGCGACCCGGGTCACGCCGGTGTCGCGGAAGCGCCCGGCGTGACGGGCTGCGACCGAAAGCCGGGTGGCCTGCTCGAGTCCGGCGCGGGTGAACAGCATCCGCTCGGCGAAGGGGCCGAACTTGGCGCGTGCGCGGCCGCGGAGCCGCGCCTGCCCGACGGCAGCGGAGACGAGGTCGGGGGAGAGACCGGATGCGCGCAGGCGCGACACCGCGCCGGTCACATCGGCGGGCGAGACGATCACTCCGAGCTCATCGACCAGACGTAGCCCTTCGGGTGTCAGCAAGGCAGTCAGCTCGGCGTGGTCCACTCGGCCAGCCTAAACGGCTCGCTGGAACGACCGAGAGTTGGCACTCGCGTTGCACGAGTGCCAACAGCGCCCTAGACTTGAGTTAGCACTCCACCGGTGTGGGTGCCAATCAGTCTTGAAGTTCTACGCCCAGCAAGAAAGAGGTAGACCGTGTCGGTTTCCATCAAGCCGCTCGAAGACCGCATCGTCATCAAGCAGGTCGAGGCTGAGCAGGTCACGTCCAGTGGCCTCGTCATCCCCGACACCGCGAAGGAGAAGCCCCAGGAGGGTGAAGTCCACGCGGTCGGCCCCGGCCGCATCGACGACAACGGCAACCGCGTGCCGCTCGACGTCGCCGTCGGCGACCGTGTCATCTACAGCAAGTACGGCGGCACCGAGGTGAAGTTCGGCGGCGAGGAGTTCCTCGTCCTGTCGGCTCGCGACGTGCTCGCGGTCGTCGTTCGCTGACACCGCTTTTCGACGAAGGCCCCCGGATTCTTCCGGGGGCCTTCGTCGTTTCCTCCCGGCGCTTTCGCCCGACCCGACACCTTGCGCGCGATCCGACAGCTTCTTTGCGGGATGATCTTGTCGGCTCGCGCGGAGTTTGTCGGCTCGGCGACGAGGGGCGGGTCGGATGCCGCGTGGCCCGCGAAGTGTCACGACCGTTCTAGGCTTGGACCCATGACACCCGACGAGCACGCCCGCGAAGAGCGACTCGGCGGAATCTACGCGTTCGTCGCCTACTTCCTCTGGGGCTTCATGCCCCTCTACTTCCTCACGTTGGCGCCCACGGGACCGTGGGAGGTCGTCAGCTGGCGCATCCTGTTCTCGCTCGCGTTCTGTGCGGTCCTGCTGACCATCACGCGGACCTGGCGGAAGCTCATCGCGATCCTCCGCGATCGCCGCCTCGTGTTCTGGACGATCATCGCGGGCCTGCTGATCTATGTGAACTGGCAGGTGTTCCTCATCTCGACCCTGACCGGTCACGTGATCGAGGGAAGCCTCGGCTACTTCATCAACCCGATCGTCACGGTGCTGCTCGGCGTCCTCGTGCTGAAGGAGCGCCTGCGCGTCGCGCAGTGGGTCGCGATCGGCATCGCCGCGCTCGCCGTCGTGGTCATCGTCGTGGGATACGGCGCCTTCCCGTGGATCGCCCTCACGCTCGCCGCGTCGTTCGGCACGTACGGGCTCGTGAAGAAGCAGATCGGTCCGCAGGTGGATGCTGTCAGCGGCCTCACGCTCGAATCCCTCTGGCTGGCGCCGATCGCCGGCATCCAACTCGTCGTCGTCGGCGCGACGACCGGCCTCACGATCGGGACGCTCGGACTCGGGCACACGACGCTGCTCCTGCTCGCCGGTGTCATCACGGCGATCCCGTTGCTCCTGTTCGCCGCGGGCGCGCGCCGCGCGCCGCTGAGCGTGATCGGCCTGCTCCAGTTCGTCGCGCCGATCCTGCAGTTCATCACCGGAGCGTGGCTGCTGCAGGAGCCGATGCCGCTCGAGCGGTGGATCGGCTTCGCCCTGGTGTGGGTCGCGCTGATCGTCCTCACGGTCGACTCCCTGCGCGCGGCACGCAAGTCGCGCACCGCCGTCATCGGGCCCGTGGTGTGAGAACGCTCCCTCGCGCGTGATCGCACGGAAAAGTAACGATTGAGTCGTGTTACATGTCGTTAACACATTGCAACACTCGCGAGACCACCCTGAGGTTAGGTTTATCCCACTGGGGCCGTTCCTGAGCTGTCCCGTGTTCACCTACACCAAGGAGCAAAATGAGCGTCTTCACACGTTCACGCGCCGGCAAGGCACTCGGCGGCATCGCCGTTGTCGCTGTCAGCGCGGTCCTTCTCGCCGGCTGTGCCGGCGGAGGAACCACCACCACCCCGTCCGAGAGCAGCGCTCCCGCCGAGGACCTGACCCTCAAGATCGGAAGCGTGCTGCCCCAGACCGGTAGCCTCGCCTTCCTCGGCCCGCCCGAGGAAGCCGGCGTCCTGCTGGCCGTCAACGAGGTCAACGAAGCAGCCAAGGGCATTACGGTCGACTTCACCCCGGGTGACTCGGGTGACGCGGACAACAAGGCGTTCGAGACCACGGTTCCCAAGCTCCAGAACGCGGGAGTGTCGGCCATGATCGGCGCCGCCGCCTCGGGTGTGACCAAGCTCTTCCTCGACTCCAACGTCGCGGCCGGCATCATCACCTTCTCGCCGGCGAACACCTCGCCGGACTTCACCACGTGGGAGGACGACAACCTCTACTGGCGTACCGCCCCCAGCGACCTGCTGCAGGGTGAGGTGCTCGGAAACCTTGTCGCCGAAGACGGCCACAAGAACATCGGCATCATCTACCAGAACGACGCGTACGGCACCGGCCTCTTCGGCGTCGTGAAGGAGGTCTTCGAGTCCACCGGCGGTACCGTCGTGGCCGAGGCGTCCTACAACGACGGCGACAGCTCGTTCGACGCTCAGGTGGCGACGGTTGCGGCCTCCAACCCCGACGCGATCGTGCTGATCACGTTCGACCAGTTCGCGACGATCGCGCCGCTCCTGGTCAACGCCGGCCAGAGCGCGGAGAACTTCTACCTCGTCGACGGAAACCTCAAGCAGTGGGGTGCCGACGTGTCGGTCTCGCTCGAGGGCGCGAAGGGCACGACGCCCGGACCGGTGCTCGAGGACGACTTCAAGGAGCGCCTGAACGCTGCGTGGGTCGACGGTGGCAGCACCGACCTCGAGGACTTCTCGTACGCGGCTGAGTCCTACGACGCCGTCATCCTGCTGGCACTCGCGTCGCTCGCGGCCGGCTCGGCAACGGGCCCCGACATCGCGACCAAGCTCCAGGAAGTCTCTGGCGGCAGCGGTGAGGGCACGACGTGCACCTCGTTCGCAGAGTGCGCCGACATCATCCTCGAGGGTGGCGTGGCCGACTACGACGGATACTCCGGACCCGTCACGTTCGACGACGCCGGCGACCCGACCGAAGCATCCATCGGTATCTTCCAGTTCGGTGCCGACAACATGCACGAGCGCGTCGAAACTCGCTGAGTTTCTCACGCACCACGGAAGGGCCCCGGAGCAATCCGGGGCCCTTCCCGCGTGTGCGGCCGGCATCCCGCGGCGCTCCCTCCCTTCTCGCGGGGAGCGGGGCGCAAAGAAGGGGGGTGGATGCCGGGAACCGGCATCCACCCCCCTTCACAGGCGCTGTGGGTGCGTCAGTGGGACTCGTCCTCGCCCAGAGTTCCCAGGTACAGGCCGATGACCTGCGGGTCGTTCAGCAGGTCGCGACCGGTGCCGTGGTGCGCATCGCGGCCCTGGTCGAGCACGTAACCGCGGTCGCAGATCTGCAGGCAGCGGCGGGCGTTCTGCTCGACCATGATCGTCGTCACGCCGGCCTTGTTGATGTCGGAGACGCGGATGAACGCGTCGTCCTGGCGGACGGGGGACAGGCCCGCGCTCGGCTCATCGAGCAGCAGCACGGACGGGTCCATCATGAGCGCACGGCTCATCGCGACCATCTGGCGTTCACCACCGGAGAGCGAACCGGCACGCTGCTTCAGACGTTTGCCGAGTTCGGCGAAGATTCCGGTGACGAACTCGAGACGCTCCGCGTAGATCTTCGGATTCTGGAAGAGCCCCATCTGCAGGTTCTCTTCGATCGACAGCGACGGGAAGACGTTGTTGTTCTGCGGCACGAAGGCCACCCCGCGGTGCACGAGCTTGTCGGCCTTGAGCCCGACGATCGACTCACCGTTCAGTGTGATGTCGCCGCCGCGCACCTTCACCATGCCGAAGATCGACTTCAACAGCGTCGACTTCCCGGCACCGTTGGGCCCGATGATCCCGATCAGTTCGCCCTTGCGGGCGACAAGATTGGCGCCGTTGATGATGTTGATGCCGGGCAGGTAACCGGCCGTGAGGTCCTTGACGTCGACGACGATCTCGGCCGTCGACGGGCCCTCGGTGGGTGTCAGCACAGGAGCGGTCTCGCCGGTCACTTGTTCTCCTCCTCGGCTTCGGCGATCGCCGCGGCCTCGTCCTCTTTGATCTCTTCCAGGAGAGCGATCGCGGACGTGTCGAGCTCGCCCGATACGCGCCCGGTGACGACACCGAGGTCGACGTCCTGATGGCTGCCCAGGTACGCGTCGATGACGGCCTGGTCTTCCATCACGGTGTCCGGCGGGCCCTCGGCGACGACCTTTCCTTCGGCCATCACGACGACCCAGTCGGCGATGTGGCGCACCATGTGCATGTCGTGCTCGACGAAGAGCACGGTCACACCCAGATCCTTGAGATCGAGGATGTGGTCCAGCAGCGACTGCGTGAGGGCGGGGTTGACCCCGGCCATCGGTTCGTCGAGCATGACCAGGTTGGGATCGCTCATGAGGGCGCGGGCCATCTCGAGGAGCTTCCGCTGGCCGCCCGAGAGCGACGCGGCGAAGTCCTTCTCCTTGGCGTCGAGCTTGAAGCGCGCGAGCAGACCGCGCGCCTTCTCCTCGTTCGCCGTCTCCTGGCCGCGCCACGTGGCCGGCAGGAACGACTGCCAGAAGCGCTCACCCTTCTGGTTCGGTGCACCGAGCTTCATGTTCTCGAGCACCGTGAGCAGCGAGAGCGCCTTGGTGAGCTGGAAGGTGCGCACCTGACCCATCCGCGCCACCTTGAAGGCGGGGATGCCGGCCAGATTCTTGCCGTCGTACGACCATTCGCCCGTGTTCGGATTGTCGAACCCGCACAGCAGGTTGAACAGGGTGGTCTTGCCGGCGCCGTTCGGGCCGATGAGAGCCGTGATGGCGTTGCGGGGGATCTCGAGGTGCTCGACGTCGACGGCGGTGAGGCCCCCGAAGCGGCGCGTGACACCGTCGATCACCATGATCGGGTCGACTTTGGCGACACCGGGGACCGGTTCGCCCTTTGCAAGGCCGGTCGCCTTGGGCCGGGCGATACTGCCCGTCGCGGGTGCCGTCACGGCATCCGGATTCTGATCACTTGACAAAGGTCATCTCCCTCTTGTCGCCGAGGAGTCCCTGCGGCCTGAAGATCACGAGGAGCATGAGCGCGACGCCCACGAGGATGTACCGGAGGGTTCCGGCCTGGATATCGGTCATCGGCAGCCATCCGGCCTTCGCCATCTCGGGAAGCAGGTTGCCGAGGAGCGCCATGACCATCCAGAAGATGACGGCGCCGACCGACGGTCCGAAGATCGTCGATGCGCCGCCGAGCAGCAGGATCGTCCAGAGGAAGAAGGTCAACGCCGTCGTGTAGCTGGACGGGATGACCGCGGACGGCAGGACGTAGACGATGCCACCGAGGGCGCCGATCACACCACCGACCACGAGAGCCTGCATCTTGTAGGCGAAGACGTTCTTGCCGAGCGAGCGCACGGCATCCTCGTCCTCACGGATTCCCTTGAGGACGCGGCCCCAAGGGCTCTTCATGAGCGACCAGACGACGAAGAGGGACAGCGCCAACACGAGCAGGCCGAACACGATCACCCAGAGTTGCTGTGCCGTGTACTGCCAGGGTCCCCAGCCGTACCGCTCGCCCGTGGGAAGCACGGGGAAGGGATTGGATGACTGGAAGCTGCCGTTGTAGTTGCCGAGGCCGTCGGCCGAGTTGGTCCACTCGTCGAAAACCTGCGTCGTGAACAGAAGTCGCACGATCTCGGCCGCCGCGATCGTGACGATCGCGAGGTAGTCGGCGCGTAGTCGCAGCGTCGGCACACCCAGGATCACGGCGAAGATCGCCGCCAGCACGAGCCCGAGGAGCATGGCCAGGTACCAGGGCAGGCCGAAGGTCAGGATGCCGATCGCGTAGCCGTAGGCGCCGAGCGCCATGAAGCCGGCCATACCGAAGTTCAGCAGGCCCGCGTAGCCGAAGTGCACGGCCAGGCCCGTCGCCGCAAGGGCATAGGCGATCGTGACCGGGCTCAGCAGGTAGCTGAGCGTGTTGGAGAGGATGGAAGCCCAATCCATGGCTGTTACCCGAGCCTTTCTTTACGACCGAGCAGACCCTGTGGTCGCACCAGCAGGATCAGGATCAGGACGACCAGTGCGCCGGCGTACTTGAGGTCCGACGGAATCCACAGGGTGGACGTCTCGACCACGAGACCGACGATGAGCGAGCCGAGCAGAGCGCCGAACGCCGTGCCGAGCCCGCCGAGGGTCATGGCGGCGAAGATGAGCAGCAGCATCTGCGTGCCCATGTTCCACTGCACACCCGGCCGGAAGTACGCCCACAGGACACCCGAGATCGCGGCGAGCATGCCCGCCATCACCCAGACGATCCGCACCACTTTGTCGACGTCGATTCCGGATGCCGCAGCCAGCTGCGGGTTGTCCGAGATCGCGCGCGTCGCCTTGCCGATGCGGGTGCGCAGAAGGAAGTACGCGACACCGCAGATGACCACGATGCTCACGCCCATGCTGATCAGGTCGATGTAGGAGAGCGAGATCGGACCGAACTGGATCGGGGCAGGGCTCGCTCCCGGCAGCTGATAGGTCTTGCCGCCGATGAAGAACTGGTAGACGTAGCGCAGCGCGAGCGACAGACCGATCGAGACGATCATCAGTTGGACGACGCCCAGCCCGCGCCGCCGCAACGGGCGCCAAAGCCCGGCATCCGTCGCCAGGCCCAGGGCCGCACCGCCGATCACCGCGGCGGTGATCCCGAGCCAGATCGGCAACTGCCACGTGGTGGACAAGACCATCGCCACGAGCGCGCCCCACGTCACCATCTCGCCGTGAGCGAAGTTCGACAGGCCGGTTGTGCCGTAGATGAGGGCCGCGCCCATCGCGGCGAGAGCGAGGAGAAGACCGAAGTTCAGACCGTTGACCAAGCGCACGGCGAGCTGATCGACGAACGACTGCGTGATGCGCTCACCTTGACCGAGGAAGAGGTTCACGATCTTCGTCTTGGTGAGGCCGAACTCGACTTCGAACGATCCTGTGGTGCCCTGGATCGGCTGGAGGCCCTCGGTCAGCTGTGTTGCGTCGACGATGACGCCTTCCGGCAGCGAGTTCTCATCGATCGTGAGCGTGTACGTGTCCTTCTCGGGGACGTACAGCCGCCATTTGCCCTCGGCGTCGGTGATCGTCTCGGCTTCGAATCCGCCGCCGGAAATCGACATCGTCACGTCGGGAACGGGCTTCTCGTCGAAAGTGATCACACCGCCGAAGTAGAAGTCGGTCTGTTCCTGGTCGGCTCCCGGGGTGTCGGGGGAGGCGGCATGCGCGGCGATCGGGCTGCTGAGCAACAGCAACCCGGCGGCCAGCATGGCGCCCAGGAAAAGCACGATCCATCTCATCGGATGGCGTGCAGTGACGGTCGTGGGACTCACGAATCCTCCAGTCCGGCGCACCTGTATCGGGTGATGCGGTCGCAGTCGGCAGTGACCACGACGGTACGAGCGTAATGTGTCGGCTTTGTTTCGCCTATTGGTCTCCCCGGTCTGTCGCGGCGGAATCGCCCTGTTCGCCTGGCGAAGACCGGAATTATTCGGCTCCCGCGCGACTTAGAATCGGTACAGCCCGAGAACACGCAGGAGAGCGCATGGACTACAACGACCCCTTCGGTTTCGTCGGATTGACTTACGACGACGTGCTGCTCCTCCCGGGACACACCGACGTCATCCCCTCCGAGGCCGACACGTCCTCCCGCGTCACCCGCCGCATCACTGTCGCGACGCCGTTGCTGTCTGCCGCGATGGACACCGTGACCGAGGCCCGCCTCGCGATCGCGATCGCGCGGGAAGGCGGACTCGGCATCATCCACCGCAATCTGTCCATCGCCGACCAGGCCGCGATGGTCGACCGCGTCAAGCGCAGCGAATCGGGCATGATCACCGACCCGATCACGACGACTCCCGACGCCACGATCGAAGAGGTCGACAACCTCTGCGCGCAATACCGGATCTCGGGGCTTCCGGTCGTCGACGACGACGGGCGGCTGGTCGGAATCATCACGAACCGCGACATGCGGTTCGTCTCGGGTTTTGAGCGTCAGACCACGAAGGTTCGCGACGTCATGACCACCGAGGGGCTCGTCACCGGCCGCGTCGGCATCGCTGCGAACGAGGTCATCGCACTCTTCGCGCACCACCGCGTCGAGAAGCTGCCGCTGCTGGACGAGGACGGAAAGCTCGCGGGCCTCATCACGATCAAGGACTTCGACAAAAGCGAGAAGTATCCGCTCTCCACGAAGGATGAGCAGGGTCGGCTGCGGGTCGGCGCCGCGATCGGCTTCTTTGGCGACGCGTGGGAGCGCGCCGAGGCGCTGCGCGACGCGGGTGTCGATGTGATCGTCGTCGACACCGCGAACGGACACTCCGCCGGCGTCATCGACATGGTCACGCGCATCAAGTCCGACCCCACGTTCGCCCACATCGACGTCATCGGTGGCCAGGCCGCGACCCGCGAGGGTGCACAGGCACTGATCGACGCGGGTGTCGACGCGGTCAAGGTCGGCGTCGGCCCGGGATCGATCTGCACGACCCGCATCATCGCCGGCGTCGGCGTGCCGCAGGTCACCGCGATCTGGGAGGCGTACAAGGCCGCGCGCGAAGCCGGCATCCCGATCATCGCCGATGGAGGGCTGCAGTACTCCGGCGACATCGCCAAGGCCCTCGTCGCCGGCGCCGACACCGTCATGCTGGGCTCGCTACTCGCCGGCACCGATGAGTCCCCCGGAGAAGTCGTCTTTCAGGGCGGCAAGCAGTTCAAGCTGTATCGCGGCATGGGCTCGCTCGGCGCGATGCAGACGCGTGGCAAGAACACGTCGTACTCGAAGGACCGCTATTTCCAGGCCGATGTGCCCTCCGACGACAAGCTCATCCCCGAGGGCATCGAAGGTCAGGTCGCCTACCGCGGCCCGGTCTCGGCGGTCGCCCATCAGCTCATCGGAGGCCTGCGGCAGTCGATGTTCTACGTCGGCGCCCGCACGATCGAAGAGCTCAAGGCCAAAGGCAAGTTCGTGCGGATCACTCCGGCAGGCCTCAAGGAGAGCCACCCCCACGACGTGCAGATCGTGGTGGAGGCGCCGAACTACAAGCGCTGAGCGCCGGCGGGCTGGCTCTATGTCGGCGTCCCGTCGGCTGGCTGACGATCGCCGCAGAATGTCGCGAACTCCGCATCCTTTTTGTCGATCGGGTGCGGAGTTCTCTGCATTCTGCGGACTTCGTTGCCCCAGTGGGGTGCAGGAGCCCGCGGGGGCAGCATCGGCTGAATGCCGACAGCCCGTCGGCTGGTGCACGATCGCCGCAGAATGTCGCGATCTCCGCAGGTGGATGCGGCATCCGGTGCGGGAATGTCGACATTCTGCGGCGATCGTGCGCCGTGGGAGATGCCGTGCCGGTGTGGATGCCGGTGCCGTCTCCGCCGGTCCTTGCTCGGCTCGATGCTCACCGATCCTCCGCCGGTGTTGGTGCTGAGGTCCGCCGGTGCCGACCTCGGCGCTGGTGCTGATGCGCACGATCGCCAAAAAGGATGCGGCATCAAACCTGGGGCGCTTCGCCTGTCCAGTTGCGGGTACTCGTTCATGGTGTCGCTGCAGCGCCACATCGCCCGCAACCAGATCTATATCTACGCCGCAGAAAACGACCTTGATCTCCCCCTAGACACCTATCTCGACGTGCTCCTCCCGCGGCTGCTGAAGAATCCTGAACGCGTATGGAACGCGCGCGAACTCGCCGCGTACGGCCTCGCGAAGGATCGCGCCTTCGACCCCGGCACGCGGTACGGCGAGTCCGACACGGGCTACCTCCTCCTCGGCGTCGTCCTCGAGCGGGTGACCGGATCGTCGCTCAACGCGTTGTACCAGGAGTTCGTGTTCGAGCCGCTCGGCATGTCGGCGAGCTCGGCGCCCCTGTCGATGCCAACCGGCGGCGACGTGTTGAACGGGTTCCGATCCGGCACGACGGAGGACGGCAAGACGAGCTGCGCCGAACCTCTCGACGTCACCGCTCTCTCGCCCACCGCCGGCGGCGCCGCGGCAGGCGTCGTCTCCGATGTCGATGACCTCGCGACCTACGCTCGCGCACTGGCGGCCGGCGCGCGTTCGTACGACACGGAGGGCCGCTTCGCGGATGCCCGGACCCTCCGCTCGCAGCCGTCGTGGTTCACAGCCGACGGTGGCGCGTTCCAGGCCGGCTCGCTCGTCGGCCAGTACGGCTCGATCCCGGGCTACCTCACGGCGGCGTTCGGCGACCGCGAGACCGGCCTCGCGGTCGTCGTCGTCCTCAACAACTCTCGCGCCTCCGCCGCGCTCGTGCGCACGCTGGCGTGGCAGCTCGCCGCCGTCGCCTCGAAGGCGCCCGCCGCGGAGGGTCGCACGGCCCCCGAGTCGGGCCTGCCGTGGACGGCGGAGAGCCTCGCCGGCACGATCTCCGAGACGGCCGTCTGCTCGTGACCCGCGGCGGTCCACCCGCCACCGCCGTCGGACTCGTCGTCACGGGTCTCGTCTGCCAGGAGGTGGGAGCCTCCCTCGCCGTGCTGCTGTTCCCCGAGGCGGGTCCCCTGGGCATGGTGATGCTTCGGCTCGTCTTCTCCGCCGTCATCCTCTGGCTCATCGCCCGCCCCTCGCTGCGCGGCCACGGGCGAGCGGGCTGGATCGCCGTCGTGCAGCTCGGCACCGCCCTCGCCGTCATGAACGGCTTCTTCTACCTGGCGTTGGCGCGGCTGCCCCTGGGCATCACCGTGACGATCGAGGTGCTCGGTCCGCTGGCGCTGTCGATCATCGCGGGGCGGCGTCGTTCGTCGTGGCTCTGGGCGGGGCTGGCTCTCTGCGGCGTCGTCGCGCTCGGCGGCGGCGGGTGGGACCGCCTCGACCTCCTCGGCGTGCTCTTCGCGCTGGGCGCCGCGGTGAGCTGGGCGTTCTACATCCTCGCGTCGGCGCGAGTCGGCGCTGCCTTCCCTCGGCTGGACGGGCTCGCGCTGGCGATGACCTTCGCAGCCGTGCTGTCGCTCCCGTTCGGTATCGCGAACGCGGGCGCGGACCTCTTGCGGCTGGACCTGGTCGCGCTGGGCGCGGCGGTCGCTCTGCTCTCGTCGACGATCCCGTACGCCCTCGAGCTCATTGCGCTCCGTCGGCTCCCCGCGGCGGCGTTCTCGATCCTCATGGCCCTCGCCCCCGCGACGGCGGCGCTGGCCGGATTCCTCCTGCTGGGGCAGCACCTCACCGTCTGGGAGATGGCGGGCATCGTCCTCGTGATCGCCGCGTCGGTGGGCGCCGTCCGTGCTGGGGGCCGCCGCGCCGACGACATCGCCGAGCCGATCGGCTGACGCTGCGCTTGACTGGGCGCATGACCGTCGTCGTTTGCGGGCCCGCCGCGTGGAATCACCTCATCCTGCTCGATCGCCTCCCCGAGCCCGTTCCGCACATGCAGTTCGCCTCTGCCTCGGTGCACACCGTGGGGGGCACGTCGGCCGGAAAGGCGGTGCACCTGGCGGATGCGGGTGTCGCCGTCCGACTGCACGCCCTGCTCGGTGAGGATGCCGAGGGCGTGGCGGTCGCCGAGGCGCTGCGGCGCGCCGAAGTCGAAGTGGTGCGGCACGTGAGCGCGGTCACCGAGCAGCACGTGAACCTGATGACCGCTGAGGGCGGACGGGTGTCGCTGTACGTCGCCACCCCGTCGCCCGCCGACGAGTCGGCTGTGGAAACGTCGCTCGCCGATCTGGCGACCGCCGAGGTCGCCGTCGTCGATCTGGGCGCCTTCGGGGCCGAACTGATCCGGCGTGGCGTCGGCGCCCCGGTCTGGACCGACCTCCACGACTACGACGGGTCCTCGGCATTCCACGAGCCGTTCCTGCGTGCCGCCGAGGTCGTCTTCATGAACGATGACGCGGTCGACGACCCGTGGGCGCTGCTGCGATCGTGCGTCGACCGCGGCCCACGCATGGCGGTCTGTACGCGCGGCGCCGAAGGCGCGATCGCGCTGGGCGCGGACGGCACGCGATACGCCGTGGCCGCGGCATCCGTCGACCTCGTCGACACCAACGGCGCGGGCGACGCCTTCTTCGCCGGGTTCCTCGCCGCGCATCTGGCGGGCGCCGACGTGGACGGATGCCTCGCGGCGGGCGCGCAGCAGGCTGTCGTCGCGCTGGAGTCCGCCCACCTGCACCCCGCGCTCGCCTGAGCCGCGCAGCGTCCGTGGCCGAGCGCGCCGCTTCGTGCCGAGCGCGCCATTAGATGCCGCGCAGCGAACAGCGCGCTCGGCACGAAGGAGCGCTTTCGCGGGGTGGGCGACGCCGGCTCAGGCGGCGTGAGCGACGGCGCCGGCGGCGGCGAGGTAGCGCTCGGCGACGATGCGGGCGACCGCGTCGTCGGGAGCCAGTGGCGCGGTGACGACGTCCGCGCCGCCGCGAGCGATGACGTCGGCGAAGTGGCCCGGTGCGAGGACGTAACTGGCCGCGACGACGCGACGGGCGCCGGTCGCGCGCGCCTGCGCGACGGCGTCGCCGATGCGGATGCCGGCTCCCGCCGCGAAGGCGACCGAGACGGGCGGGTCGAGGTGGGCCCGCAGCAGGTCGGCCATGCCGGCGACGTCGACGGATGCCGCGGGGTCGCTCGATCCCGCGGCCGCGAGCACGACGGCGTCGCCCTCCGACAGCCCCGCCTCGTGCAGGCGGGTCGCGAGCAGCTCGGCCAGCAGGGGGTGCGGTCCAAGCGCCGCGGTCGCCGTCGCGCGGCCCCCGGCATCCGTCACCGCGCGGGCGATGTCGACCTTCGTGTGGAACCCGGTCGACAGGAGCAGGGGCACGACGACGGCGGGTCGAGGCGAGACGGCGCGGACGACGTCGTCGATCTCGGGCTGCTGCACGTCGACGAAGGCCTCTTCGACCGAGATGTGCGGCAGCAGCAGGCGCACCTTCTCGACGGTTGCGGAGATGGCGGCGCGGCCGTCGGGCGAGCTGGTCCCGTGCGAGCAAGCGATGAGGACGGGAGTCATGCGGGGCCCTCCGGGGAGGCGACGTCGAGCCGGTACCCGCGCTTGTGGGGCGCCGCCGTCTCAGCCGCGAACCAGTGACGCCGAAGCACGTCCACACCGCCCGCGCGCACCAGTTCCCGCAATTGCCGCGCCGTGAAACCCTGCTGCAGGAGTGCGGCGCGGTGCGCGATCCCAACCGCGCTCACCTGGGCGAACAGGTCCTCGAGCGACTTCCGTGGTGCAGACATACCGGCATCCTGTCGCTGGTATCACTTCCTGTGACCGTGACACCTCGCGTTGGGGGACAACTCGACCGCGCCCCGCCCTGGGGAGGAAGCAACGAACGCCGCAGAATGTCACCATTCCCACAGGGGATGCCGGCATCCGGTGCGGAGATCGCGACAATCTGCGGAGATCGTGCAGCCGGGAGAGCGGTGCACCCGGAGAGCCGTCGAGGCGGAAGCCGCCCTATGTCGGGAGGCGAAAGGGCGCGGCGGCGCGCGCGGCGGGATCCAGGGCGAGGTCGGCGAGCGTCGCCCCCACGCCGGGGGCGAACTTGAAGCCTTGGCCAGAGAATCCGGCGCCGACCACAAGGGGGCCGACGCGATCGAGCACGAAGGCCTCGGTCGGCGTCGTCGTGTAGGTGCACGAGACGGGTACCGCCGAATCCGCATCGAGACCGGGGAACCATTCGCGCACGTACGCCGCGAGTTCGCGCTGCCACCCGGGTCGATGGGGTCGCGCATCCGGATCGATCTCGTCGCCGACGCCGTGGAACCCGACTTTGATCCCCTCGCCGGGTGTCGGCATGCCGTACACGTTCGCCGGTTGCGCGCCCGGCGCGACGAAGTGATTGAACGACGGCCAGGGTCCCGAGATTCGCGCAGTGAAATGCGCGGGTGTTTCTTCCGTCACCCGCAGGCGGGGCAGGTGGATGCTGCCACTCAGCAGACCCTCGGTCCACGCACCGGCCGTCACGATCGCGATGTCCGCCCGGAAGACACCGGCATCCGTCACGACATCGACACCGTCGGCGTCCGGCGAGACCGCGCGCACCCGGGTGTCCCAGCGCACCTCGCCGCCGGCCTCGACCGTGCGCCGCTCGAGTTCGCGGAGCGAGGCCGCGGCCCGGGCGACGCCGGCATCCGACGAGAACAAGACGGTGTCCTCGAAGCGCATGCCCGGCCACCGCCCGGCCGCCTCGGCGCCGTCCAGAAGCTCGGCCGGGATTCCGCGCGCGGTCAGCCCCGCCGCAATGTCCGTGAGCCCAGCCCCGCTGCCCGCCCCGAGCGCCGCGCCGGACCCGTGAGACACCAGTCCGTGCAGCCGCAGAAGCGGCTCACCGTCGACGATGCCGAGCGCATCCCATCCCTCGCGGGCACGCGCCAGCAGATCGAGGTAGTGCGCCTCGCCGTACGCGTTGTTGAAGTTGCGCGTCTCGCCGTGCGACGCGCCCTCGTGGTGCCCCCGCGCGAAGCGCTCGAGCACGAGCGGGCGTTCGCCGCGGCGAACGAGCTGCCACGCGGTGGACAACCCCATCACGCCGCCGCCGATGATGATGATTCGCATCGTGACCTCCGGCATCCATCCTGGCGCACGTGGGCACCCGGGTAGGCTGAGAGGGTGAGCATGGAGATCGAGCTCGGCCGCGCCAAGCGCGCCCGCCGCGCCTACGCATTCGACGACATCGCCGTTGTGCCTTCGCGGCGCACGCGCAACCCCGAGGATGTTTCGACGTCCTGGACGATCGACGCGTTCGGATTCGGCATTCCGGTGCTCGGCGCGCCCATGGACTCGGTGATGAGCCCGCGCACGGCGATCATGCTCGGACAGCTCGGCGGACTCGGCGTCCTCGATCTCGAGGGCGTCTGGACCCGCTACGACGACCCCGAACCGTTGCTCGCCGAAATCGCAGGGCTCTCGGACATCGACGCCACCCGTCGTATGCAGGAGCTCTACAGCGAGCCGATCAAGCCCGAACTGGTACGCGATCGCCTTGCCGAGATCCGCGAAGCAGGGGTCACCGTGGCCGGCGCGCTCACGCCTCAGCGCACGCAGGACCTGTACGAGACGGTCGTCGCCGCGGGCGTCGACCTGTTCGTGATCCGCGGAACGACCGTGTCGGCGGAGCACGTCTCGAGCGAGCTCGAACCCCTCAACCTCAAGAAGTTCATCTACGACCTCGACGTCCCCGTCATCGTCGGCGGCGCCTCGACCTACACGGCGGCGCTCCATCTCATGCGCACGGGCGCCGCGGGCGTCCTCGTCGGGTTCGGCGGGGGAGCGGCATCGACGACGCGCGCCACCCTCGGCATCCACGCGCCGATGGCGACCGCCGTGGCGGACGTCGCCGGCGCGCGCCGCGACTACCTCGACGAATCCGGCGGACGCTACGTGCACGTGATCGCCGACGGCGGCGTGGGCACGTCCGGCGACATCGTCAAGGCGCTCGCGATGGGGGCGGATGCCGTCATGCTGGGCGTCGCCCTCGCCCGCGCGACGGATGCACCCGGGCAGGGATTCCACTGGGGTCCCGAAGCCCACCACGCCAAGCTTCCCCGCGGCAGACGCGTCGAGGTCGGCCAGGTCGGCCCGCTCGAGCAGATTCTCTACGGCCCCGCGCCCGTCGCGGACGGCACGGCGAACCTCATCGGCGCGCTTCGCAAGTCGATGGCCACGACCGGGTATTCCGACCTCAAGGAGTTCCAGCGCGTCGAGGTCGTCGTCGCGCCGTATACCGCCCAGTGATGGCATCGAGCGTGAGCGAGGCATCGCCGGAGGCCGTCGAGGTCTTCCCGCCGACGCTCCGCGAAGTCCTGCTGCGTCCCTGGTGGATCGGGATGCTGGTGTTCGCCCTGGCCGTCGCCGCCGTCTTCGCGTGGCTCGGTCAGTGGCAACTGGGGAACGCGATCGATACCGACCCGGCGCCCCCCGGCGCCACCGAAATCGTCCAGCCTCTCGCCGACGTCACGACGCCGGGGGAGTACCTCCCCGAGCCGCTCGTCGGACAGCGCGTCGAGGTGAGCGGGACCTGGCATCCGACCGACTTCCTGGTCGTCTCCTCACGCTTCAATGACGGCGTCGAGGGGTATTGGGTCACCGGACAGTTCCGCACAGGCGATGGCCCGGCCCTCCTGGCGGTCGCGATCGCCTGGGCGCCGACGCGGGATGCGGCCGATGCCGCGGCATCCGCTCTCGCCGCCGATGGCGACGCAGCGACGGCCACGCTGACCGGACGCATCATCTCGGACGAGGGCCCCGCGCTCCCGCCCGACGGTGCGGCAGCGACCGAGATGACCCGGATGTCGCCGGCGGCGCTCCTCGGACAGTGGAGCGACATCGAGGGCCTCGACGTGTACCGCCCGTACCTCGTTGCCGACATCGATACGACGGGCCTCGCTCTGCCCGACGACCTCGTCGCGATCGACTCGCCCGCACCCGTCGAAGGGTCGAACGTCAACTGGCTCAACATCTTCTACGCCGTGGAATGGGCGATCTTCGCCGGCTTCGCCTTCTACATGTGGTACCGCCTGGCCAAGGATGCTTGGGAGAAAGAAGTCGAGGAGCTGGAAGAGGCCGCCGAGCTGGGCGTCTGACGACGAGCGTGGGCCTAGTAGACAAAACCTCCCCAGCCGTAGCTTGCACCGCCGCCGACGGGATCAATCTCACGCTCGGCCAGTGCCAGTACGCTCCAGACGTTGCCTTCGGTATCGGTGAACTCGTACGCGGGCGCGAGGAACCGCTCATCGTCGATGCTCGTCATCTGCGCAAGTCCCAGACGAGCCGAGACGATCTCGAACTCCGTGATGCCCCAGGGGACGAGCGCGCCCGCAGCGGGGACAGCCGGTGGCTCGGTCGCTGGATCGTCGAACTGTTCGTAGTCGACCTCTGACGCCATCGTCGAGGCGTAGGCGGGCGCGAAGACGGGGTCGTTGAGGCGCGCTGCCGCCTCGGCAGGGCTGACGATGTCGTAGTTTCCCAACGAGACAATCGTCGCGGTCGGCCCATAGCCGTACAAGAACCCCTTGGCCGACACGGTGATCGTGGAGGTGACGACCGTGGCGTTTTCGGCAACGACGCGAGCCGCAGAAGCGGAGATCGTGCGCCCCTGCTCCTCCGGCGTAACCGTGACCTGAGTCTGCAACTCGTCGACACCGGTTGCCGACAAGAACAGGCTGAGGGCATCACGGGCTTGCTGCTCCGTCGGCATCGGCGTGTCCGCAAGGCACTGCTTCGTTTCTGCGTCGAACGCCTTCCAGTCATCTTCCGTCATGTCGGTGCCGGTGTCGACGCCGTATTTGGGCCCGATCGCTGCCCAGCATTCGGAGTGCGGGTCGGCGATGCCGCCGGAGAAGTTCACATCCCCGGCTCCCGTCGGTGAGAGCCACAGTCTTGGGCCGTTGCCCTGTCGATCCCCGACGATCCAGCCTTGTTCGGGCTGGTCCTGATGGGCGGTTCCGTCGAGGCCGAGCGCAGCCGCTATCCGTTCTGCATCGGGCGCAGAGTATTGCGCTCGTCCGTCGAGCGCGTAGACGGCGGACATGGACGGCGTCTGATCGAACGGGGGCACGATAAAGCGTCGACCGTTGGAGTAGTGCCATGGAGAGACGGCCGCGTCGGCCGTCGCTGAGTTTGCCGTGGCTTCCTGCCCACCTAGCAAACCGGCGTCACCCGCACCACTCCGGCCGGCTCCGCCGAGGCTGACTGGCGGCGCGGGTTCCTCTGCGCTGCCCACGGCAACGGTGATCGGCGTGCCGGAGGGCGTTGCCGTCGCCGCAGCGGACGGCGCGGCGTCACCGCGCGATCCGGCAAGGTATCCGCCGCCGAGACCGACGACGAGAGCGGCTGCAGCTGCGGCGGGGGCAAGCCACCGTGAGCGACCGGCATGCACCGAAGAACGCGCCGCATTATCGGGGATGCCGGTCACGTGGCTACGCAGATGCGCGGGTGCCTCGGTTCCCGCCGCCGGGTCGAGCGAGCGCATCGCGGATAGAGAAGTGTCCTCGTCGTGCGGGTCCATCAGTCGCTCCGTCCGGAAGGGGGTCTTCTGGGTATGTGTCAGAGGAGCCGAGCATCTTGCACGACCACCCCGGTGCGGTCTTCGTCCTGGCTCCTCCAGACGCTCCGCAGTCGCGCGCGAGCACGGGAGAGGGCGGCCTGGGCGCCCGATCGAGACACACCCAGAGCCTCAGCGAGTTCGTTGCCGTCCAAGCCCTCCCAGGCGTGGAGCATCAGAATCTCCCGGTCCCGACTTTTCAGGAGGGCGAGCGCGCGGGAGAGTTCGTCGCTACGTGCCGTCTGTTCGGCGTGATCGGGGCTCGACAGCGGAGGCAACGCGTGGACAGGCGCGACGATTGCGCGGCGGCGGTGGTTGGAAAGGACGAACCCCGCGGTCTTGTAGAGCCACGGCAACTCTGCGCCGCGTGGGACGTCCACGCGGCGCCGCCAAGCGGTGGTGAACACGTCCGATGCCAGGTCCTCAGCGTCCTGTCGAGACGTGCGGCGCACGAAATACCGGTAGATCGCGTCGGCGTGGCAGGCGACCTCCGCGATGTACCACGCGTGATCGTCGCTCATGGATCTCCGTCCGCATAACCGTTCCTCACGGTGTTTATGTCGGTGTGGTCGTGATTCTTGCAGGTGTCTGATCTTCGCGGTCGACGACGTCTGGTCGAGGCCGGGGCGCCGGTGTCCGCCGAGTAGACTGGACCTCATGCCTCAGCCCAAACTCGCCACCTTTCCGGCGATCCGCGGGGCGCTGAAGTTCTACCAGATCGCCTCGGTCATCACCGGTGTCGGGCTCTTGCTTCTGCTCGCCGAGATGATCCTGAAGTACACGCCTCTGCACGTCGAGGTGTTCACCGGCGGCTCGGGCGGGTTGCTGTGGCTGGCGCCGGTCATCGTCGGCGCCGATTGCCAATGGTTCTCGCTCTTCCTCCCCGGTGGAAGCGGATGTGAACTGACGTCGGCCGGCGACGGGTTCAACCTGTCGCTCGGCATCCTCGTCGCGCACGGCTGGTTCTACGTGGTGTACCTGTTCGCCTGCTTCCGGATCTGGAGCCTGATGCGCTGGCGCTTCCCGCGCTTCATCATGCTCGCCCTCGGCGGCATCGTCCCGCTCCTGTCGTTCTTCATGGAGGCCCGCGTCGCCCGCGAGGTCAAGACCTACCTCGCCGAGCGCGAGGCGGCATCCGCTCTCATCACGGAAGGCACCCGGTGACCACCGAGACTCAGACCGACCAGCGACCTGTCCTGGTCGTCGACTTCGGCGCACAATACGCGCAGCTCATCGCGCGACGCGTGCGCGAAGCCGGCGTCTACAGCGAGATCGTGCCCCACACCGTCACGGCCGACGAGGTCGCCGCGCGCAACCCGCTCGCGCTTGTCCTCTCCGGCGGCCCCTCCTCGGTGTACGAGCCGGAAGCGCCCACGTTGGATGCCGGCGTGCTGGAGCTCGGCATCCCGACTCTCGGCATCTGCTACGGCTTCCAGGTGATGGCCCGTCAGCTCGGCGGCGTCGTGGCCAACACGGGACTCCGCGAGTACGGAGCGACGGATGCCGTGCTCGAAGGCGACGGCGGTGTGCTGCTCGGCGGCCAGCCCGAAACCCAGAACGTGTGGATGAGTCACGGTGACCAGGTGTCTGAGGCGCCCGCCGGCTTCGACGTGCTGGCTTCGACGGCGGCGACCCCGGTCGCGGCCTTCGGCAACGCCGAGAAGTGCTTCTACGGCGTGCAGTGGCACCCCGAGGTGAAGCACTCCGACTACGGCCAGGACGTCATCGTCAACTTCCTGCACAAGGCGGCCGGCCTCGCCGCCGACTGGAACAGCGGCAACGTCATCGCCGAGCAGGTCGCCCGCATCCAGGAGCAGATCGGAACCGGACGCGTCATCTGCGGCCTCTCCGGCGGCGTCGACTCCGCGGTCGCCGCGGCGCTCGTGCACAAGGCCGTCGGCGACCAGCTGGTCTGCATCTTCGTCGACCACGGGCTGCTCCGGAAGGACGAGCGCGAGCAGGTCGAGCAGGACTACGTGGCCTCGACCGGCGTGCGCCTGGTCACCGTCGACGCGCGTGAGCAGTTCCTCAGTGCGCTCGCCGGTGTCAGCGATCCCGAGCAGAAGCGCAAGATCATCGGGCGGGAGTTCATCCGTTCCTTCGAGGCGGCCGAGAAAGCGCTCGTGGCGGAGGCCGCGGCCGACGGTGAGCCGATCCGCTTCCTCGTGCAGGGGACCCTCTACCCCGACGTCGTCGAGTCTGGTGGGGGGACCGGCACCGCGAACATCAAGAGCCACCACAACGTGGGCGGCCTGCCCGAAGACCTGCAGTTCGAGCTCGTCGAGCCGCTGCGGACGCTCTTCAAGGACGAGGTGCGCGCAATCGGTCGCGAACTCGGACTGCCCGAGGTGATCGTCGGCCGGCAGCCGTTTCCGGGGCCCGGTCTCGGCATCCGCATCGTCGGTGAGGTTACCGCTGACCGTCTCGAGATTCTGCGTGATGCCGACGCCATCGCCCGCGCCGAGCTGACGGCTGCCGGCCTGGACAGCGAGATCTGGCAGTGCCCGGTCGTGCTGCTCGCCGAAGTCCGCTCGGTCGGCGTTCAGGGCGACGGCCGCACGTACGGCCACCCGATCGTGCTGCGCCCGGTGTCGTCGGAAGACGCCATGACGGCCGACTGGACGCGCCTGCCCTACGACGTGCTGGCGCGCATCTCGAACCGCATCACGAACGAGGTGCGCGACGTCAACCGGGTCGTCCTCGACGTGACGAGCAAGCCCCCGGGGACCATCGAGTGGGAGTGATGTGACCGGATGCCGGGGCCTGATCTGAGGATCGGGCCCCGGCATCCGTCGTTTCCGGCTTTGCTGGGTGCTTCGCACGATCGCCGCCGAATGTCGCCTTCTCCGCAGGTGGAGGGGCGGTTGGGTGCGGAGATGTCGACATTCTGCGGAGATGGAGACGGCAGATGGATGCCGGGGGCAACGCGAAGGCCCGCCCGGCGGGGCCGGACGGGCCTTCGAAGCGGAGAACGCTTAGTTGTTGCCGCGGATGATCGCGATCATGCGCAGGAGCTCGATGTAGAGCCAGACGACCGTGACCATGATGCCGAAGGCGCCGAGCCAGCCGTACTGGCGGGGGGCGGCGTTGCGCACACCCTGCTGGATCGAGTCGAAGTCGAGCACGAGCGAGTAGGCGGCCATGATGACGACGAACACGCCGATGATGACGCCCCACGGGATGCCGAGGATGAAGCTGGGCTGGCTGGAGATGCCGAACGGGCCGGCGCTGTCCGGACCGAACGCGCCGAACATCATCATGACGACGTTGACGAGCGAGAACACCAGGTATCCGACCATCGCGATCATGAAGACCTTGGTGGCCTTCTTCGACGCGCGCACCTTTCCGCTGGCGAAGAGGGCGAGCGTGACGCCGACGACCGAGAGGGTCGCGATCGTCGCCTGCAGCACGATGCCGGGCCAGATGTACTCGAAGTAGGCCGAGATGCCACCGATGAAGAGACCCTCGAACGCGGCGTAGCCGAAGATCAGCGCCGGGCGGATCTTCTTGCGTGACGTGAAGATCACGACCATCGACAGCACGAAGCCACCGAGCATGCCGATGATCCACGGCGCGATCGAGACGGCCCCCGGGGTTTCGGGCGTGACGCCGGCCATCGTCCAGATCCAGCCGACGACGGCGGTGACGAGAAGAATGGCGAACAGGGCGAGCGTCTTGATGACGGTGTCCTCGACCGTCATGCGACCGGTCTGCACGGAGCCGGCGGCGGGAGACGCGTACGCGCCCTCCATCTGGGCCTGCGCGGCGATGTCGACGGCTTGTCCGGACGCGGTGCCGAACTGGGTCTGGGCAGCCGGCGGGGTCAGCCCGGGCCGCTGTTCCTGGAACGCGGGGTTGCTGAATGCGGGGTTGCTGCTCGAGGCCATGGTGGTCTCTCTCCAATGCGAAGGGTGCCGTAGTGAAATCCTGCGGACTCCCAGCGTATCCGAACCCCGTTCGGTGGAGCAGATCTCGCCCTGTGAGGGCGCTATGAACGTCAGGCGGTCCTCGCCGCTGACTACCCTGGAGTCATGCCGCGTCGTCGTCCTCTCGTGATCGGGCACCGGGGTGCACCGGGGTATCGGCCAGAGCATTCGCGGTCCTCGTACGACCTCGCCCTCGCCCTGGGCGTGGATGCCGTCGAACCCGACATCGTCGTCTCCCGCGACGGAGTGCTCGTGGTCCGGCACGACACCGAGATCGGGTCGACCACGGATGTCGCCGATCATCCGGAGTTCGCCGATCGCCGGACGACCAAGACCGTCGACGGCGCGGAGCTCAGCGGCTGGTTCGTCGAGGACTTCACGTGGGACGAGCTCGCCACGCTCCGTTGCCGCGAGCGCCTGCCGCGGTTGCGGCCCGGCAGCGCGAGTTTCGACGGAGAGCAGCAGATCCTGCGCCTGCGTGATGTGCTCGACCTCGTCGCCCAGGCGGGGCTCGAGCAGGGTCGCGAGATCGGCGTGGTCCTGGAGATCAAGCACGCCACGTTCCTCACGGGCCTCGGCTTCGACTACGCAGCTCTGATCGCCGCCGAGCTGCGCGCCGCCGGATGGGATGGCGGCCGCTGGCCGCTGACGATCGAGTCGTTCGAGTCGGGCATTCTGAGGCAGCTCCGCGATTTCGGCGTGCGTGCGACCTACATCTACCTGCTCGAGGCCGCCGGGCAGCCCGCCGACCTTGTCGCAGTTCACGGTGCGTCGGCGCCGACCTACCGATCGGTCATGACGCCGGAGGGGCTCGACGGCCTCGTGGGTCGAGTCGATGGGATCAGCCTCGACAAGAGGAGCATCCTGGCGCCGGACCGCCTCGGTCGTGTGGGTGAACCGGCATCCGTCGTCGCCGATGCGCACGCGCGAGGCCTTCGTGTCTTCACGTGGACCTGCCGGCCCGAGAACACCTTCCTGGTGGCGCAGTTCCGTCGCGGTCGCGACAAGGCTGCGTTCGGCGACTATGAGGCGGAGTGGCAGTTCCTGGTCGACGCGGGCGTCGACGGATTCTTCGTCGACCACGCGGATCTGGGTGTCGCGTTCTTCCACGGCGCCCGCGACTGACAGTTCACCGAGTCGTCCCTGGGTCCGGGCGCCCGGCACCCGTAGGGTGAAGGCATGACAGAGAGCGGCATCGTCGCCCGCGGCGTGCGCCGCTCGTTCGGACACGTCCACGCCGTCCGCAATGTGACCCTCGACGCGCGGGAGGGCGCGGTGACGGGTCTCGTCGGGCCCAACGGCTCGGGGAAGACGACGCTGCTTCTCATGCTCGCCTCCCTCCTCGCGCCCGACGCGGGCGAGTTGCGGATCGGCGGCGTCGACCCGGTGGCCGATCCCGCCGCCGCACGTGCGCTGCTCGGGTGGATGCCGGATGCGCTCGGCGCGTGGGGATCACTGACGGTGCGCGAGACGCTCGTCACGACCGGACGCCTGTACGACCTCGATCGCGATCAGGCGACGGCCGGTGCCGCGCGCCTGATCGACGAGGTGGGTCTCCTCGATCTCGCCGACGCCCCCGCCCGCGTGCTGTCGCGAGGACAGAAGCAGCGGCTGGGGCTTGCCCGCGCACTCGTGCACAACCCCCGCGTGTTGCTGTTGGACGAGCCGGCCTCAGGTCTCGACCCGCAGGCCCGCATCGAACTGCGCACGCTCTTGCGCCGACTGGCCGCCGAAGGCCGGACGATCCTCATTTCCAGCCACATCCTCTCCGAGCTCGAAGAGGTCATCGACGACGCCGTCTTCCTCGTGCAGGGCGAGACCGTCAGCGCCGACCGCGTTGCCGCGGCCGCGGGGCGCCAACGCACCTGGCGCATCCGCATCGCCGATCTCGACGCGCGCGCCGCCGTCGTGCCCGTGGCGCAGGCCCTCGGACTCGACGCCGCGCTGATCCCGATCGACCGGCGCGATCTGCTCGTCGCGTTCGATTCGGATGCCGTTGCCGCGGGCGGGCTGGCCGCCCTCGTGCACGCGGGACTCCCGGTTGCGGAGTTCTCCGCCGCGACCGGCTTGCTCGAACACACCTTCCTCGACCTCGAAGGAGGGACGCGATGAGCTTCTCGCGCCTCTGGACGATCGCCCGACTCGAGCTCACGCAGCGCGTGCGCACGGTCGCCTGGTACGTGCTGTTGGGGATCTTCGCCCTGCTGCTCCTCGGCGTGACGGCGCTCGCGTTCCTCTCCTACGGCGGGTGGGGTGCGGGCGGCCCGGGTGTGTACTCGATCGTCGTCTACATCACCCTGCTGCTCGTGGTGCTCGTCTCGCCGACCCTCTCGGGCAACTCGATCAACGGCGACCGCGATGCCGCGACCCTCGCGCCCGTCCAGGTCACTCTCGCCACGACCGGCGAGATCCTGTTCGGCAAGTTCGTCGCCGCCTGGATCACGGGTCTCGCCTTCACGGCCGTGGCGGCGCCGTTCCTGATCGTCGCCACGTTCGCCGGTGACGTCGATCCGCTCGCGGTCATCATCTCGCTCGTCGTGCTCATCGTCGAAACCGGGGTGATCTCGGCGATCGGCGTCGCGCTGTCCGGGATCCTCGCCCGTCCCCTGTTCTCGGTGGCGGCGACGTACCTCGTCGTGATGGCGCTGGTCGCGGGATCCGTCATCGGGTTCGGTCTGATCGGCGCCGCGATTTCGACGGAGTACACCACGAGCTACCGGTCCGCGGAGTACGATCCCGACACCGGAAACCCGGTCTGCCGCGATGGGTCGGAGGACTGCTGGGGCGACCCGGACCAGATGGTGTGCGGCGAGTGGCAGGAGAGTACGTCGCGCATGCCGCGCTACGACTACGTCTGGTGGATGCTCGCTGCCAACCCCTTCGTCATCCTCGCCGACGCCGTGCCGACCCGCTTCGACACCCACGGCTACCCGGTCGACATGTTCGGGTGGCTGAAGTACAGCGTGCGCTCCGCCCAGATCCCGATGTCGGAACAGTCCGGCTGGGACGAGTGCGATCCCGACTACTACACCGACGGCAACTACACTGGGCCGGACTACGAGGAGACGATCGCGAACACCGTGCCGAGCTGGTTCGTGGGCCTCGGCGTGCAGGTGCTGCTGGCCGGGGGACTCCTCTGGTGGGCATGGGCGCGCACCCGCACCCCGGCGCGCACGTTGCCGCCCGGAACCCGGATCGCCTGACGTGGGCACGGACAACCAGACGCCGGTCTTCCAGCGCAACGCGCTCGCCCCCGGCATCCTCGCGGCGATCGTGCTGTTCCTCGCGCCCGTGCTGTTCACGCTCGATTGGGACACGTTCGTCCGGTACGCGGTGTCGATCCTCGCGCTGATCGTCGCGTGGTTCGCGGGTCAGGCGAAGCAGTGGTGGTGGATTCCGTTGTTCGGGGCCATCGCCGTCGTCTGGAACCCCGTCTTCCCGCTGTCGCTCGACGAAGCACTGTGGAACGGCATCCAACCGGCGGCCGCCGTGTTCTTTCTCGTGGCGGGGGCATTCATCAAGAGCCCTCGCTCCTGATCCGTCAGCCCTCATCGCGTCGGCGAGTTTGTCGGACAGCGCGCCGATCGTCGCCGCTTCGGGCGGATAGTCGTGTGCAAGCGGGGCCCATATCTCAGAAAGTGGACGCGACGGCGGGAGTCGAACCCGCAGCGCGACCGGGTATGAACCGGTGCCCGGGACCACCCGGATCGCCGCGATGTCCCGAACGTTCGGGAACGCCTCCACGCTAGCTCGCTGCGCCGACACGGAGAAGGAGTATGTCCTGGGGTTGCGGGATGTGTCGCCCCGTGACGGCCGGTGGTCGGCGCGTCGTGACCATATAGAGGGATGTCGCCGAGGACGCAACCCTGTGGCGGGTTCGCGCGCGTGCAGAGAAACTCTGGTCATGGTCTTCATCGGATATCACTCCTCGCACGAGCAGCTACCTCCGAGCGCCCTCCTGCAATCTGTGGTTCAGGCGGAAGCCGCTGGGTTCGACGGTGCCATGTGCTCCGACCACCTGGCCCCGTGGGGCGTCGATCAAGGCGAATCCGGTTTCGCCTGGAGCTGGCTCGGCGCAGCCCTGGCAGCCACATCCTTCTCCCTCGGTGTGGTCACCGCGCCGGGGCAGCGTTACCACCCGGTCATCAGCGCGCAGGCGATCGCGACGCTCGAGGAGATGTTTCCCGGACGCTTCTGGGCCGCGCTCGGCAGCGGCGAAGCCGTCAACGAGCACATCACGGGTGACCCCTGGCCGCCGAAGGACCGACGCAATGCCCGCCTGGCGGCATCCGTCGACGTCATCAGGGAACTGCTCGCCGGGAAAGAGGTGACGAGGCACGGTGAGATCGAGGTGCACCGGGCCAGAGTATGGAGTCTGCCGGAGACGCCGCCGCCGTTGCTCGGCGCTGCCGTCACAGCCGAGACCGCCAGCTGGGTGGCCGGCTGGGCCGACGGATTGGCCACGGTGGCGCAACCTCGGGAGCGGCTCGCACATGTGCTGGGTGCGTATGCGGGCGCCGGTGGAACGGGCCCGCGCGTACTCCAGGTGCACCTGGCATTGGACGACACTGAAGAAGCCGCCCTCCGCACGGTGCGCTCGCAGTGGCGCCATGCCGCCATCGATGCATCGCTATGGGACATCGAGCAGCCCGAGGACTTCGATACGCTCGCGGGCCGTCCCAGCGACGCAGAGCTTCGCGCGGGCACGCTGGTCTCGGCGGACCCCTCCGCGCTCGCCGATCAGATCGCGGAGCTCGTGGGGCTGGGCTTCGACCGTGTCTACCTGCATGACGTCACGACCGATCAGCGGAGTTTTCTCTCCCGCGCCGAGCGCGACCTGCTTCCGGCTCTGAGGAGGGCACTGTGAAGATCACCGATACCAGCGACCTGTGGTGGAAGTCCGCTGTCATCTATTGCCTGGACGTCGAGACCTACATGGACGACAACGACGACGGGATCGGTGATTTTGCGGGCCTCGCGCGCCGCATCGACTACCTCGCCGATCTGGGCGTGACGTGCCTGTGGCTCATGCCGTTCTACCCGTCACCCGACCGTGACGACGGCTACGACATCACGGACTTCTACGGGATCGACCCCCGGCTCGGCAACCACGGTGACTTCGTCGAGGTGCTCCGCACCGCGAACGACCGCGGGATGCGCGTGATCATCGACCTCGTCGTCAACCACACCTCCGACAAGCATCCGTGGTTCGTTTCTGCCCGGCGGAGCCGTACGTCGGAGTATCGGGACTTCTATGTGTGGCGCGACGACGTGCCCGCACGCGAGCAGGCGCCCGTTTTTCCGGGCGAAGAGACGAGCGTCTGGGAGTACGACGAGCGCACCGAGCAGTACTTCCAGCACTGCTTCTACGCGCATCAGCCCGATCTCAACGTCGAGAACCCACGCGTTCGCGACGAAATCGCCAAGACGATCGGATTCTGGCTCGCGCTGGGTGTCTCGGGGTTTCGCATCGACGCCGTCCCATTCCTGATCGAGCCGCCGGACGGCGTCGACCTCGGAGACCCCCACGAATTGCTCCGCGACATCAAACGGTTCCTGCAGCGTCGTCGTGGGGATGCCGCACTCCTCGGCGAAGTCAACCTGCCCTTCGCCGAGCAACGGGACTACTTCGGGAGCGAGGGCGGGGGAGAACTCGACCTGCAGTTCGACTTCGTCTCGATGCAGGCGCTGTACCTGTCGCTCGCGCGCAACGATCCGGCACCCCTCATCACGGCACTCCAGGCGCGTCCCGAGATTCCGGATGAGGCGGGATGGGCGAACTTCGTCCGTAACCACGACGAACTGACGCTCGACAAACTGACGGATGCCGAGCGCGAAGAGGTCTTCGAGACGTTTGCGCCGGACGAGTCGCAGCGCGTCTACGGCCGGGGCATCACTCGGCGGCTACCCCCTATGTTGGACGGCGATCCGCGCCGCATCCGAATGGTCTATAGCCTCATGTTCTCGTTGCCCGGTACGCCGGTGCTGTTCTACGGCGAAGAGATCGGCATGGGGGAGAACCCCGACATCAGTGGACGCGGGTCGGTGCGCACGCCCATGCAGTGGAGCAACGCCAAGAACGGCGGGTTCTCACACGCGGCCCCCGGTCGACTCGTCGCGCCGATTCCCGGTGACGGGTACTCGCCCGAGCACGTCAACGTGCAGAAGCAGCGCAACGAAGACGGATCGCTCTTGCAGTTCATTCGCCACCTCGCGACGCGGTATCGCGCGTCCGCCGAGATCGGATGGGGAGAGCTGTCGATCCTCGATCACGATGCCGAAGGAGTCCTCGCCCACACGGTGTCCTCGGAGATCGGAACGATGCTCGCGGCGCACAATTTCACGCCGGTACCGGTCACTCTTCGTCTCGACCTCGGGACAGTGGACGACGGCACGGTCCTCCTCGACCTCCACGGACCGGATCGCATCAGCCTGGAGCCGGGCGGACGGTGCGATCTCGAACTCGCTCCCTACGGATTCCGCTGGCTTCGGGTCTGCCCGCCCGGCGACACCAGGATCGCCTGATCAGGCGTCTGCGTCGGCGGGGCCCGGTCGGACGACGGCGTCGGGAGCGATGTCGATGCGCTTCACGCCGTCATGCTCGCTCACCACGATGCGCGGGGCGGCATCCTCTTCGGTCGATCCGGCCGCACGCAGCAGCTGATCGCGGCGCTTCTCCTCGTCGGACATGTCATTGGCGTTCTCGCTCATGACCATCACGCTAGTGACGAGTGGCACGCAGGCGTAGCCGCTGGCGCGGGCGTTCGCGGCGTGCTAGGTGCGGCGATCAGAGGGCGGGTCGCCGCATCCGATTCGAGAAACTCGACCCGGCCAGCACCCCCAGGGAGATCGCCACCATCGTCGACAGTGTGGTCAGAAGCGAGTTGGCACCGGCCGCGTCGCCGCCGAGCAGATCGGCCACGCCGACGAGTCCGATGGCGCCCGGGACGAGCAACCAGAATGCCGGGGTGAAGCTGACGAGGGCCGCGGGACCGGACGGCTGGCGAGCGACGAGCGCGGTGATCGGGGTGATGACCAGGGCGCCGACGAATGCGGAGAGGATCCCGCCGACGGCCAGGTCGCCGATGACCTGCGCGGAATAGGCGATGTAGAGCACCAAAAGGATCCAACCGATGCTCCGGCGCGGAGCGCTGCGGTGGAAGGAGATTCCGATGCCGAACACGGCGACCGCGATCCACGGCGCGAAAGGGCCGAGTGCCGCCGGGTTCTCCGCGAAGTCGAAGTCCGGCACACCCACGACGGCGGCCCCGGTGACGATGCCCGCCCCGAGCAGCACGAGCTGCATCGCACCGGCGGCGAGCCTGCCTGCGCCCGAGATCATCTGGCCGGTGGCCAGCTCGAGTGTCGCCGTCGTGAGGAGGGTTCCCGGCAGAAGAACGACCAGAGGCGCGATCAGGGCGGCGAGGATGCCGGCACCCCATCCGGCACGGAGCAGAGCGAAGATCGCGACGGACACCGTGAATGCCACAGCGACGGTGATCAGCGCGGTATAGCGGCGGGGGAGGCGATCGCTGACGAGGAGGGCGGCACCGGTCACAAGCCCGAGCACGCTCGCGAGCGCGACGCCGATCCAGGTGGCCCCCAGGAGGACCGCGAGCGCGGAGCTGAGGAATGCGTACCCCACGACACGGAGCGGCCAGCTGTAGGTCGGTGCCATCGCCCGGATCTGCTCGATCCGGGCAATCGTCGATGTGGGGTCCATGATCCCCGTGCGTGCGGCATCGACGGCGCGTTGCACCTCGTCGATCTGTGAGAACAGCAGCCCGTCGTTCCCGCTGCTGACCGCTCCGGTACTGCGCTGGCCGCCGCCCTTGGCGGAGACCATCAATCCGTTCGGGAACACCAGCACGTCACTCGCGGGCAGCCCGTTCGTGCGGGCGATCTCGGCGAGCGCGAGTTGCACGGTCTCGACGGAATACCCGGCATCGATCATCGCGATGCCGATGGCCTCGGATGCCGCGACCATCGCCGCCGCATCCGGGTCTGCGGTCTTGCTGACCGGGACCGACCCGGTGATGACGGCGAACTTCGCGCTTTCGGCAATGTCCTTTCGGCCACGGCGACGTGTCGCCACCAGCACGATCAGCCCGACCGAGAGCACCACGATCGCGGCGACCGTTGAGATCGCTGAACTGTCCACCGGTCACCCGCCCCTGTCCGATGGCGCGTCAGGGGGTGCGGTCGAAGGCGCCGTCGCGCGTGGAGACGATGTCCTTGCCGAGGGGCATGAGGGAGATCGGGATCATCTTGAAGTCGGCGATCGCCATCGGGATGCCGATGATCGTGAGGCACAGCGCGATGCCGCTCGTCAGGTGCGCAAGCGCCAGCCACCACCCGGCGAAGATGACCCAGATCACGTTGCCGAGGAACGACGCGACACCGGCAGTGGGCTTGGCGACGATCGTGCGTCCGAACGGCCAGAGGACGTACCCGGCGGTGCGGAAGGAGGCGATCGCCCAGGGGATCGTGATGATCGGGATGCACAGCACCACACCCGCGAGGACGTACCCGAGGAAGAGCCAGAACCCGGCGAGGATCAGCCAGATGATGTTGAGCAGTGTGCGCATCGTCCCATTGTGGTGCCTGCCTGCCTGGCAACCGCTACCGGTCGTATGGCGAAGCGCCCGGCGGGCGTCTCACGAGTCACAGCTGTTGACATCCGCACCACGGGCCATGCGACTCAGCAGGGTTCCGCCGGAGGGGTTCCCGCGGGAGTGAGGTGTCGGAGGGGCGACCTAGAATTGTCAGGATATGCCTGACCCCATCACACCCGTCGTCGTCGGATCGTCCACCCCCGGCACGGGCCGCCCCGACGAGGACCTCCTCGCCGGCCTCAACGCGCCGCAGCGCGAGGCCGTCACCTACCGTGGCGCGGCGTTGCTGATCGTCGCGGGCGCCGGCTCCGGCAAAACGAGCGTGCTGACCCGCCGCATCGCCTCGCTCCTGCGGACGCGCGAGGCCTGGCCGAGCCAGATCCTCGCGATCACGTTCACGAACAAAGCCGCGGGCGAGATGCGCGAGCGCGTACAGCAGCTCGTCGGCGACACGGCGCAGGGCATGTGGATCTCGACCTTCCACTCGGCGTGCGTGCGCATTCTCCGCCGTGAAGCCGAGCAGTTCGGGTTCACGAAGAGCTTCACGATCTACGACTCCGGCGACTCGCGCGCGCTCATCAAGCGTCTCGTGAAGGAACATGAGGCGGATGCCTTCGGCCTGACCCCGGCCTCCGTCCAGTCGCGCATCTCGAAGCTCAAGAACGAACTCGCCGATGCAGAGTCGTACGGGCGATCGGCGAACATGTCCGACCCCGCGGAGCGGCTGTTCGTCGAGATCTTCGGTGACTATCAGCGCGCGCTGCAGAAGGCCAACGCGTTCGATTTCGACGACCTGATCGCGCAGACGGTCTACCTCTTCCGCGCGTTCCCGCACGTCGCGGACGTGTACCGCCGGCGCTTCCGGCACATCCTGGTCGACGAATACCAGGACACCAACCACGCGCAATACGCGTTGATCCACGAGCTCACCCGCCCGCCGAGCGGTGCTGCAGCCGACCGCTTCGAAAGCGGCGGCATGATGATCTTCGACGCACCGCCGGCCGCTTCGCCCGAGCTCAGCGGCGCATCGCTCACGGTCGTCGGCGACTCCGACCAGTCGATCTATGCGTTCCGCGGGGCGGACATCCGCAATATCTCCGAGTTCGAACGCGACTATCCCGGCGCCAAGGTCGTGCTTCTCGAGCAGAATTACCGCTCGACCCAGACCATCCTGAGCGCCGCGAACGCCGTGATCGGCAACAACTTCGACCGGAAAGACAAGAAGCTCTGGACCGATGTGGGAGCGGGCGAGAAGATCGTCGGCTTCACCGGGTACTCGCAACACGACGAGGCCCAGTTCGTCGCCGACGAGGTCGAGACGCTCCGCAAGGCCGGCGTCGACTATGCCGGAATGGCGGTCTTCTATCGCACCAACTCGCAGTCGCGAGCGCTGGAGGAGATCTTCATCCGCTCGGCCGTGCCCTACAAGATCATGGGCGGCACGAAGTTCTACGATCGGGCCGAGATCAAGGATGCCCTGGCCTATCTCGTCGCGGTCGCCAACCCCGCCGACGAGCTGGCGGTTCGCCGCATCCTGAACAAGCCGCGGCGCGGCATCGGCGATGTGACGGAAACGGCGATTGCGCGGTTCGCCGCGGAGGAGGGCATCTCCTTCCGCGACGCCTTGGCCAACGCGTCCGCGCTCGGCGTCGGTCCCAAGATCCAGAAGGCGATCGCGCATCTCGACGCTGTCCTGGTCGAGGCGACCGCGATCATGCTCCCCGCCTCGGGTGAGGTCGCACCCCCGACGGCCGTGACCGACGGGCTGAACGTCCTGCTCGGCAAGAGCGGGTATCTCGATGCGCTGCGCATCTCGAAGGATCCGCAGGACGAGGCCCGCGTCGAGAACCTCGACGAGCTCGTCGCCGTGACTCGCGAGTTCGCGCGCAACAACCCCGACGGCACGCTGCTCGATTTCCTGACCGAAGTCGCGCTGGTGTCGGATGCCGACGACCTCGACGACGCAACCGGCTCGGTCTCGCTCATGACCCTGCACACGGCGAAGGGCCTCGAGTACGACGCTGTCTTCCTCACCGGGGTCGAAGAAGACCTCCTCCCGCACCGGATCTCCGCCGGTGAGCCGGGCGGCCCGCAGGAGGAGCGGCGATTGTTCTACGTCGGCATCACCCGGGCGCGCAAGCGTCTGCATCTCTCGCTCGCGATGACCCGCGCGCAGTTCGGCGAGGTCACCGTCGCGATGCCGAGCCGGTTCCTGCAGGAGATTCCGCACGATCTGATCGACTGGCGTCAGTCGCCCGGCGATGTCAACTCGCGGGGTGGCATGCAGTCGCGGGCGCTCAACGCCCGGCGGCCCGGCGGAGGGTTCGGGGGCTCCGGTTCCGGCGGCAACCGCTACGGCGACGAGCTCGTCCCGTTGCCTCAGCGCGATCGTCCGGCGAGCGACATCTCGAAGTTCGCGAACCGCATCCCGGCGAAAGTGCGCGACAACAGCGACCTCGAACTCGCGGCGGGAGACCGCATCCGGCACGAAGACTTCGGTGAGGGACGCGTCGATATGGTGACCGGAGAGGGGGCCAAACGCATCGCGCATGTCCGGTTCGACTCGGCCGGACCCAAAAAGCTCCTCATCAAGATCGCACCGATCAGCAAACTCTGACCGCGTTAGGCTCGCACAATGGCTCTGTTCTCCCGTCGCCCGAAGAAGGATGCCGCACCGACCCCTGCCGCTCCGGCCGAACCGGTCGAAGATGCATCCGCCGTCGCGTCGGTCGGAGACGCGCTACCGGACTCGGTTCCGGATGAGTACGTCCCCGAAGTCGGGATCTCGGTGTCGACGTTCGGTCAGCCGGCACCGGTGAAGCGCCGGGCGGCGGCTGCCGAAGCGCCGACTCCGACCGAGACAATCCCGGGACTTGTGGACAATGCGGTGCTCAAGGCCGCGCTCGATGCGCTGCCCGAGAAGCCCAAGAAGCTCGACGTCATGAACGTGATGCGCCAGGTGCTGCAGGGGCACCTGTATGTCCGCGTGCGTGGCGATGCGCGCAGTCTTCTCGCGGCCGGGGAGCCGCTCACCCTCGCCGTCTCGACGATCGGCGAGAATCGGTTCCTGCTCGCCTTCAGCGGGGGAGCCGCGTTGCAGGCCAGCATCCGCGCGGACGGCGATTCGGCGACCTCGGCGATCAGCCAGCCCGCCGTGAACATCCTGCGCAATGCGCTGTCCGGCCCCTACTCGGGCATGATCCTCGACCATGCCGTGGCCGGTTCGCGGATCGTGCTGCCGACACCTCTCATCCAGAAGGCACTCGACGAAGCCGACCCCGAGCTCACGCTCAAGTCTCTCCTGAGCGCACCGCGGCACGAACTGACGGCCCTCGACGTGGTTGATGCGCTCACGCGTGTGAAGCTCTGGGTCGCGGGTGGCAACTCGGAGGACGGCGCCCGGCTCGGCCTCGCCGAGTCACGCACGACCGACGGTCAGCGCCGGCTTGAAGTCTTCTCGCACCCGCTCGAGGTGCTCGCGATGCGTCGCGGCGATCGGCCGCTGCCGCTGACGGGCGCTCAGCTGGGCAAGGCGCTCACCGCGGATGCCGGCCTGACGGGCATCGTGGTCGACCCGGGCGGTCCGTGGATCGCGCTGGACCGCGTTCAGCTCGCGCCCGTGCTCGCCCTGGCCGACTGACCGCGGTCGGGCCTGGGGCCTATCGCGGGCGCGAGGAAGGCGCCTAGGGTCGGGGCATGGCATCGGAACGTGTGTCCCTGCAGGTCGGCGACCGCGATGTGTCGCTGTCGAGCCCCAACCGGGTGATCTGGCCGGCCCTCGGGATCACCAAACGCGAGCTCGCCGAGTACACGATCGCGGTGGCCGAGCCGTTCCTGCGGGCCAACGGACATCGGCCGGTGTCACTCGAGCGATTCCCGGACTCGGTCGACGGTGAGGCGTTCTTCTCGAAGAACCCACCGCGCGGAGCTCCCGACTACGTGCACGAGGTGATGTGCACCTACAACAGCGGTCGGACGCATCCGCAGGTCGTCCTCGATGAGGCGGCGGCGATCGTCTGGGCCGTGCAGATGAACACGGTCGTCTTCCACCCGTGGGCCTCGCTGGCGGACGACACCGACAATCCGGTCGAGCTCCGCATCGACCTGGACCCGCAACCGGGGACCGATTTCGCCGATGCCGCGGCCGTCGCGCCGGCCCTGCGCGAGGTGCTCCGCGAAGCGGGTCTCGAACCGTGGCTGAAGACGAGCGGGAACCGCGGCATCCACGTGTTCTGCCCGATCGCGCCCACGCACGAGTTCCTCGATGTGCGTCACGCCGTCATCGCCGCGGGGCGGGAGCTCGAGCGTCGTCTGCCCGACAGGGTCACCACCGCGTGGTGGAAAGAGGAGCGGGGTGAGCGCATCTTCATCGACTTCAACCAGGCGAACCGCGATCGGACGATGGCCGGTGCCTACAGTCCGCGCGCGTTGCCGACAGCCACGGTCGCCACGCCGATCACGTGGGACGAGTTGGCGGCCGGCGTGGACCCGGCCGCGTTCACCGTACGGACCGTTCCGCAGCGCCTGATCGACCTCGGCGACCCGTGGCGGGATCTGCAGACGTCGCCGGGCCGCATCGACACGCTCCTGGCGTGGTGGCAACGCGACCTCGACGCAGGGCTCGGAGAGCTGCCGTTCCCGCCGGAGTTCCCGAAGATGCCGGGTGAGCCGCCGCGCGTTCAGCCGAGCCGCGCGAAGAAGACCTGATCAGTCCTGCAGGGCGGCGTCGCCGGGATGCTTGGGACGCGCCCAGCGGGCGGGCATGTTCGGCCCGTCCCACACCTGCACGATGCCCCACGCGACGGCCGTGATCGGCACGGCGAGAACTGCCCCGACGATGCCGCCGACGACCGCGCCGACGGTCAACGCGACCAGGACGACGAAGGCGTGCAACTTCATCGAGCGCCCCATGAGGAATGGCTGGAGGAAGTTGCCCTCGAGCTGGTTGACGAGCACGACGACACCGACCACGAGGAGCGCGACGACCCATCCGTTGGCGACGAGGGCGACGAGGGCCGCGAGGATGCCGGCGACCGTCGCCCCGACGATCGGAATGAACGCGAGGATGAAGACCAGTGCGGCAAGCGGCAGGGCGAGCGGCACCTGCAGGATGAGGAGTCCGATGAGGATGCCGATCGCGTCGACGGCTGCGACGGCCGCCGTGCCGCGAATGTACGACCCGAGGGTCGACACGGTCTTGTCGCCGATCCGGCGCGCCCGCTCGTACTCCGCGCCGCGGAAGGGGCGGAGGAGGAACGCCCACATCTGCGGGCCGTCCTTGAGGAAGAAGAACAGCACCGTCACGAGCAGGACGAACCCGGTTACGAAGTTGGCGACCGCGCCGACACCCGCGAGAGCTCCCGAGCCGAACTGCGCGCTCGTGACGAAGTCGGTGAGGGCACCCATCCACTCGTCCAACTGGGTGGGAGAGGGCGCGAACGGCAGGGTGTTGATCCACGCGACGACATCCTGGAAGCCCTGTTGAGCCTGCGTGGCCAGATCGTCCCACTGGTTCTGGACGGCCCAGACGATGAGCCAGCCGACGCCGCCGAGGAGCGCCACAATGGCGAGGAGCGTCACGAGCGTCGCGACGATCGACGGGACGCCGTGCCCCCGCATCCATCGCATGACCGGCGCGAAGGCCGACGCCAGGATCAGGGCGAGGACGAGGGGGATCGTGACGACCGTGATCAGCTGGATGCCGAAGATCACCGCGCCCGCCACCGTCACGACGAGAATCAGCTGGAGGCAGCGGATCGCGAGAGACCCGAAGCCGTCCGACCAGAGACGCCCAGGAGCGCGCTCTGAGCCGGAGTCGACGGTCAGATGACCCGTCACGGGCAGCGGGGTCGAATCACGGCGGAACAGTCCCATGCGTCGACCGTATCCGACTCTCGGGACGACGCCGGATGGGTTGACAAGCCGCGGTCAGGCCGCATTCAGCACGGGGCGTGACCACTCGCGTTCGGTCAGCACGCGCGCGACGGTCAACCCGATCGCGAGCGCCACGACGACGAACACGGCCGTGAATCCGTTCTGGATAGCAGCGACCGTGTCGCCGTCGATGACCCCGGCGATCGATCGGTACGAGGCCGCGCCCGGCACCATGATGAGGACGGCCGGCACGGTGATCGTGACCCTCGCGGCACGAAGGCGGTCGGACACGAGGTAGGCGCCGAGGCCCACCGCCAGCGCGGCGAGCGCGGCGGCCGCAGGAGCGATCACTCCGGCATCCACGAGGTACAGGCGCCCGACATTCGCGATGGCGCCGAGCGCCGCCGCGGCCAACGCGATCGTCCACGGCGTCGAGAACAGCAGCGCGAAGCCGAGGACGCCCACGAAACCCGCCGCGAGCCGCATGAGCGAGAGCAGGGGTTCGTCGAACTGAGGGGATGCCGTCTGCGTCACCGTCGTCTGGAAGACGGCGGCAATGCCCCACACCGCGGTGCCGGTGGCGAGCAGGATGAGCGCGGCATAGACGACCCGGGCGATACCCGCGTTCAGATCGAGGCGTGCGAGATCCAGCGCCCCCGTGACGAGCGCGAACCCAGGCACGAGATAGAGCACGGCGCTCGTGAGGGCGGCATCGTGCTGGGCCCCGGGCAGTCCGATCAGCGTGAACAGCTCGGCGACGGCGAGATAGACCAGCAGGGCCGTCACCGCCGACACGAAGACGATGAGGAACTCGTTCGTGCGGAACCGGTGGATCAGCATCCGTACCCATTGGCCCGCGGCCGCGGCGACGCCGACGGCGACGAACTCCTGCCAGCCGCCGTTGTTCAACAGGGCGAAGGCGGCGCACGCGAGCGCGGCGGCCACTACCCGGAGGGCTTCCGGGTACCGGTGCGGCAGGCGATCGATCGCGTCGAGGCGCTGCTGTACGTCGCGGGGGGAGGTGCCGGGCTCGAGAGTGTTCGTCAGGCGTTTGAGCTCGGTGATCTTGGTCGCATCGACGCCGGGGCGCCGGACCTCGGCGACCCGGGTGCGGAACATCTGTCCGCGGCTCGCGGTCGCGACGATGTCGTTCATCCCGACGCGGCAGTGGAGATCGTCGATGCCGACGGCGTGCGCCGTGCGCTCCATGCTGTCGCGGACACGCGCCGAGGATGCCCCGGAGGAGAGCATGAGAGCGCCGAGCCGCATGACGACGTCGGTGCGGGCGATGAACTGCACCGGCTCCAGCCGCAGTTCCTCAGTGTGCGTGGGCACCGGGTCGGCGTCGCCGGGGAGGCCTGTCATGCCTCGATCCTGGCACCGGAAACGGGATCTCGCGAACGACGGTTATTCACGGCCGGACCCATTGCCTCGGCCGCCGGGCTCTTGTAACCTCGGGGCCATGAGGTCGCCGGTACGGGACTTCCGGGCCCGCAGGGCCGGCCGCCGGTGTCCGGCGCCGCTGCGGGCCCGAACCCGTTTTCGGCCGCGTCAGCCCAGGACGTCCGCGAGATCGTAGGCGGCGACCGTCTCCAGCTGCTCGTACGTGCACGAGCGCGGATCGCGGTCTTCTCGCCACCGCTCGAACTGCACCGTGTGGCGGAAACGGTGGCCTTCGAGCTGGTCGTAGCGCACCTCGAGGACCCGTTCGGGCCGCAGGCGCACGAACGACACGTCGCTGGATGCCGTGAACCGCGAACGATCGGAGGCCCCGGTCAGCGGATCACCGTCGTCGCCCCGGGCAACCAGCGGCGCCAGTTCGTCGATGAGATCCCGGCGGCGCGCGTCGGTGAAGGCGGCGACTCCGCCGACCCCGTGGAGCTCACCGTCCGCACCGTAGAGACCGACCAGCAGCGACCCGACCCCTTGCCCGCTCTTATGGATGCGGTAGCCGATCGCGACGACATCCGCCGTCCGAGCGTGCTTGATCTTCAGCATCGTGCGCGCGCCCGGGGCATAAGGCTGATCGAGTGGTTTGGCGACGACACCGTCGAGCCCGGCACCCTCGAATTCGGCGAGCCAGCGTGCGGCGAGGGCGGCATCCGTCGTCGTCCGGGTGAGGTGGATGGGCCCCGGTGGAACCGCAGCGATCAAGGATTCAAGCTCGGCGCGGCGCACCGAGAACGGCTCCGACTGGAGGTCGCGGTCGCCGCGGGCGAGGAGATCGAACGCGATGAACATCGCGGGCGTCTGGGCCGAAAGGAGCGCCACTCGCGAGGCGGCGGGGTGGATGCGCTGCGACAGTGCGTCCCACTGCAGACGGGCCGGCTCGCCCGTGGCGACGACGATCTCCCCGTCGAGCAGACACGGTTCAGGCAGAAGCTCAGCGAAGGCATCGACGAGTTCGGGGAAGTAACGCGTGAGCGGCTTCGCGCCCCGCGATCCGATCACGACCTCGGCGCCGTCCCACGAGACGATTGCGCGGAACCCGTCCCACTTCGGTTCGAAGCTCAGGCCGCCGGGCATCTTCGCAGGGTCGGGGATCCCGGCGACGGCTTTCGCGAGCATCGGTGTGGGGATCTCATACGGCATCTCCCCATCCTGCCGCGCCGAGCCGCGCACAGCGAGGGGTGTCTGTTCAGCAGCGTTTGAGACTGAGTGGCACGTATGATGGTCCTCAGTCTCATCTGGATTGTCTCGCGAGGAACACATCATGGTCACCATCCCGTATCAGCCGCCCGTCGAGGATTACACCTTCCTCTATCGCGAGGTGTTCGGCGCCGACGTCGTCGCGCGCGCGACCGACGGCGAACTCACCGCTGAGGATGCCACCGATGTGATCGCCGGCGCGGGGGAGTTCGCCGCATCGGTCCTCGCGCCGCTTCAAGCCGTCGGCGATCGTGTCGGCGCGCGGCTCGAGGACGGCCGGGTGCGGATGCCGGAGGGCTTCGCCGAGGCGTACCGTGCGTTCGTCGACGCCGGCTGGGTGACGGCCGAGGCCCCGGTCTCGGCAGGTGGTGACGGACTGCCGGGCGCCGTCCGGGCCGGGCTCGGCGAGATCTGGAACGCCTCCAACGCCGCCTTCGCACTGTGCTGGCTGCTGACCGCCGGACAGATCCACGCGCTTGACGCCGCGGCATCCGACGACATCCGCGAGACGTACCTGAGCAAGCTCGTCTCGGGCGAGTGGACCGGGACGATGAACCTGACCGAGCCCGATGCCGGCACCGATCTCGGCGGCATCCGCACGATGGCGACGCCGCAGGACGACGGAACCTGGGCGATCCGCGGTCAGAAGATCTTCATCACGTGGGGTGACCACGACATCGCCGAGAACATCGTCCACCTGGTGCTCGCGCGTACCCCCGGAGCTCCCGAGGGTGCGAAGGGGTTGTCGCTGTTCGTCGCCCCCCGCCTGCTCGTCGGCGCAGATGGCTCGCTCGGCGCGCGGAACGCGGTCGAGACCGTCGCGCTCGAGCACAAGCTCGGCATCCATGGCAGCCCCACATGCGTGCTGTCCTACGAGGATGCAACCGGCTACCTCGTCGGCGAGGTCGGGGGCGGTCTCGCCGGCATGTTCGTCATGATGAACTCCGCACGCATCGGTATGGGTTTCCAGGCGACCGGCATCGCCGATCGCGCGTATCAGCAGGCCGTCGCCTACGCGCAGTCGCGGACGCAGGGCCGTGTGCAGGGTCGTGGTGCCGGCGCGCCGATCGCCGAGCATCCGGACGTACGGCGGATGCTGCTGTCGATGTCGAGCCGTATCTTCGCGATGCGCGCTCTCGGCGTCTACGTCGCCGACCTGTTCGACCGTGCCGACGCCGATCCGGCCGTCACTCCTCTCGCCGAGTTCTTCGTCCCGGTTCTCAAGGGATGGGCGACGGAGGATGCCGTGGCCCTCACGAGCGACGCGATCCAGGTGCACGGCGGCATGGGCTTCATCGAGGAGACCGGTGTCGCGCAGCACTATCGCGACGCGCGGATCATGCCGATCTACGAGGGCACGACGGCCATCCAGTCCAACGATCTGATCGGGCGAAAAGTCCTTCGCGATGGTGGCGCGACGGCGGAGGCGCTCTTCGCGCAGATCGCGGAGACGGCGGACGGGCTGCGCAGAAGCGACGAGCCGGTCGCGGCGCGCATGGCCGAGCGGCTCGATCGCGCCGTCGCGGCTGCTCGCCGCGCGACGGACGATGTCCTCGGCTTCGCAGGTTCTCCGCGCGACGCGCACGCCGTCAGCGTGCCGTATCTCATGCTGCTCGGCACGCTCGCGGGCGCGTGGATGCACGCCCTCGCGGTGGCGGCCGTGCTCGCGCACGCCACCTCCGACGCGCAGGATGCCGCCCGCCTGACCGCCGCGGACTTCTACGGCGCCCACCACCTGCCGCGCGTGCACGCCCTGGCCGAGACCGTGGCCTCCGGCGAGATCGCCTGACCCGCGCCGGGGCCCTTGTGCCCCGCCGAGCGCGCCGCCAGGGGGAGGGGAAAGCGGAGGGGGAGAAAGCGTTAGAAGGAGTCGCGGAGGCGGCGGGCGACCTCGGCGGCCGGCATCCGGCGCGGGAAGACCGCGACGACGACGTCGTCGGTGCGGGCATCTTCGCCATCGGGGTGCACGCCGAAGCGGTGCAGAAGTCCTTCATACGCTTCGGTGAGGACCGACTCGGAGATGTCGTCCGTCCCGCGGAGCAGTCGACGCAACACGTGGTTGTGCACCGCCGTCACGGCGGCGGAGAAAGCGACCGCGTCGATCGGGTCGAGCCCGGGCAATGCCGCCCGCAGATATTCGTCGAACAGGCGCTCGTACTGGAAGACCGTCACGATCTCGCGTTCGCGGAGCGCCGGCACCTGACGCACGACCGCGTAGCGGCGGCGAGCGAGTTCGGGTTCGGCGGCGAAGTGGCGGAAGACCTCGACGGATGCCGCACACGCCGTCGCCCACGGATTGGTCGTCGCGGTCGCGTCGGCTTCGGCGAGGAACGTCCGCAACTGGGACAACAAGACGTCGTGATCGCTGAAGACGACATCGTCCTTGCCGCCGAACTGGCGGAAGAACGTAGACCGTGACACCCCCGCCGCCTGTGCGATCTGCTCGACCGAGGTCGCTTCGAATCCCTGGGCGGCGAACAGGTCGAGCGCAGCGGCAACAACGGTGTTGCGGGCGGTCGTCGGAGCGGGCTCACTCATGGGGGAGAGCCTAACGCGCATGCCGCGCCCCGCACCTCCGGGCGAGCGCAGGCGGGCACGGGCATTCAGGTTCGCGTACTAGGCTGACATACTGGTCGATCTCTCGACATCGAGAGACTTTCGGCACCGAAACCACAGTCGCCCAGCGAAGGATTGCACGTGGATCTCTACGAGTACCAGGCACGAGACCTGTTCGAGAAGTACGAGGTGCCGGTGCTTGCCGGCATCATCGCCGACACCCCTGAGGAGGCGAAGGCCGCAGCCGAGAAAATCGGCGGTGTGGTCGTCGTCAAGGCCCAGGTCAAGACCGGAGGCCGCGGCAAGGCCGGCGGAGTGAAGGTCGCCAAGACCGCGGACGAAGCCTTTGAAGCAGCGCAGGCGATCCTCGGCCTCGACATCAAGGGACACGTCGTCAAGCGGGTCATGGTCGCCGCGGGCGCCCAGATCGAGAAGGAGTTCTACTTCTCGGTACTGCTCGACCGATCGAACCGCTCCTACCTGTCGCTGTGCTCGGTCGAGGGCGGCATGGAGATCGAGGAGCTCGCGGTCGAGCGCCCCGAGGCCCTCGCCAAGATCGAGGTCAACCCGCTGACCGGCATCGACAGCGCGAAGGCGCTCGAGATCGCCAAGGCCGGCGGTTTCGATGACGAGCTGGCGCCGAAGGTCGCCGACGTCTTCGTCAAGCTCTACGACGTCTACAAGGGTGAGGGCGCGACGCTCGTCGAGGTCAACCCGCTCATCCTCGACGCGAGCGGCAACATCATCGCGCTCGACGGCAAGGTCACCCTCGACGACAACGCGTCCGAGGTGCGTCACCCCGAGCACGAAGAGCTCGAAGACAAGGATGCGGCCGACCCGCTCGAAGCGAAGGCCAAGGCATCCGGCCTCAACTACGTCAAGCTCGACGGCCAGGTCGGGATCATCGGCAACGGTGCGGGCCTGGTCATGTCGACGCTCGACGTCGTCGCCTACGCCGGTGAGAACCACGGCGGCGTCAAGCCCGCCAACTTCCTCGACATCGGTGGCGGCGCCTCGGCGACCGTCATGGCCGCGGGCCTGGACGTCATCCTCGGCGATGCGCAGGTGAAGAGCGTGTTCGTCAACGTCTTCGGCGGCATCACGTCGTGCGTCGCCGTGGCGGAGGGCATCGTCAAGGCGCTCGAGATCCTCGGTGACGCGGCATCCAAGCCCCTCGTCGTGCGCCTCGACGGCAATCAGGTCGACGAGGGCCGCGCGATCCTCGCCGCCGCCAACAACCCGCTCGTGACCCTCGCCGCCGGTATGGACGAGGGCGCCGACAAGGCCGCCGAGCTGGCGAACGCCTGAGAATCGGAAGCAGAGAAATGTCTATCTACCTCAACAAGGACTCCAAAGTCATCGTCCAGGGCATCACCGGCGGCGAGGGCACCAAGCACACGGCGCTGATGCTGAAGGCCGGCACCCAGGTCGTCGGCGGCGTCAACGCGCGCAAGGCCGGCACCACGGTCTCGCACACGGACAAGGACGGCAACGCCGTCGAGCTCCCCGTCTTCGCATCGGTGGCCGAGGCCATCGCCGCGACCGGCGCCGACGTGTCGATCGCGTTCGTGCCGCCGGCGTTCACGAAGGACGCGATGATCGAAGCCATCGACACCGAGATCCCGCTGCTCGTCGTCATCACCGAGGGTGTGCCCGTCGGTGACACGGCAGAGGCCTGGGCGTACGCGCAGAGCAAGGGCAACAAGACCCGCATCATCGGTCCGAACTGCCCCGGCATCATCACGCCCGGTGAAGCGCTCGTGGGCATCACGCCCGCCAACATCACCGGCAAAGGACCGATCGGTCTCGTGTCGAAGTCGGGCACTCTCACGTACCAGATGATGTTCGAGCTGCGTGACCTGGGCTTCTCGACCGCGATCGGCATCGGCGGCGACCCCGTCATCGGAACGACCCACATCGACGCGCTCGCCGCGTTCGAGGCCGACCCCGAGACGAAGGCGATCGTCATGATCGGCGAGATCGGCGGCGACGCCGAAGAGCGCGCGGCGGACTACATCAAGGCGCACGTGACCAAGCCCGTCGTCGGCTACGTCGCCGGCTTCACCGCCCCCGAGGGCAAGACCATGGGCCACGCCGGCGCCATCGTGTCGGGCTCCGCAGGCACGGCGCAGGCGAAGAAGGAGGCCCTCGAGGCTGCTGGCGTCAAGGTCGGCAAGACGCCGTCCGAGACCGCCGCTCTCATGCGCGAGGTCATCGCCGCGCTGTAACGCGCTGCCAACGACGAAGGGGTGGATGCCGAGAGCATCCACCCCTTCGTCGTTGTCCGGACCGGACGGATCGGATGTCAGACGGCGGTCGGGCCGTGCGTCGCCGGGGCGGCCGCCTCGGGCGGTCGGGTCAGCGCGTCGACGAGCTGGGAATCGACGTCGTCGAACGCCTGCGCGACCGCGGCGGCCTGCTCGCGGAGCGCGGAGACCTCCTTGATCAGGTTTCTCCGGTTGTCGTCCCAGCCGCCCGCGAAGTCCTCCACAGCGCGCGAGAGCTCGCTCACCGGGATGACCGACGCGAGGCTCGACGCGTCGGCTGCCGCGTTCTCGAGCGTGCGGGTGACACGATGCATGTCGTTCGCCACCTGCTGGACCTGCTCGGTGTCGAGTCTCAGGCTGCCGGCCATATCGAGCTCCTTCCCTCATCGCCCGGCACGATCGCGATCGCACGGGCCAGTTCGTCGTATACGGGGCGCAACCGCAGGAAGCGCGGGATGTCTGCGTCGCCGATCACCATGATGATGTCGCGGTCGGGCAACCGCCACACCCAGTGCGCCACCGCGCTCACGGTGCCGTCCGGGTCGGCGACGTGACGCACACTCACCGCGCCGACGCCGAGTGCGTCGCTCTCGAACGGTTCGACGGTGGGGGGACGCACGGCACGATCGTCGAGGAGCCCGAGCAGTTCGTCGTCATCGACGTCGAGCCGGTGCCACTCGTAGAAGCTGGAGATCGCGACCTCCACGTGGGGCTGCGTGAGATACCCATAGCGGTGCTCACCGGTCTCGACTCCGCGGGACAGACCTTCCGCGTAGGCGCGGAAGAGATCCTGCTGGTCGGTGTCGTAGCCGTGGAGGTCGGACAGCGTCGCCACGAGGGTCGAGCTCCAATCCTCCAGCTGGGCGTAGCCCTGCCAGGGGAACCTCGCGGGGATGTACATCCAGCGGGCGGGGTCGGCGTTCACCTGAAGTGTCATGAGCGCTCCTCGCTCGCGGGCGGCCAGTCGAGTGCCTCGAGCATCGTCTCGACCAGCAGGGACAGGGCATCGGTCACCGGCGTGAACTCCGGTACGGGCTGACCGGAGATCGAGGCGAATCCGATAAGGAGAGCGTCCTCGCCCGGGGCGACCCACGTGTACTCGATCGTGCGCAGGAGCGACAGCTCCTCGGCATCCGCTCCCTCGGTCGACGGCTCCGTGACCACTCGGCGCGCCGGCCCGGCATCCGTCTCGCGCACCTCGCCACCCGGGGGCAGGGTTGCGGACGCCGCCGGTACGAGGCTCAGGGAGATCGCGGTGGAGACCGGGACCTGCCACGGCACGCCCAACGGCAGGATGACCGCGAAACAGTCGGCGTCTCGTGCGTCGTCCAGGACCGATGCGAGCCACGCTTCGAGGCGGTGGATGAACGGCCCGATGCTGTCGCGCGGACCGCTCTGCCACGCATCCTGGAACACTTTCCGAGCGGTCTCACTGTTTTCGGCGCTGACCGGAATGGACGCCCACCCGGGCGGCACGACATAGCGCGGCCGGTGAGCGATCACGGCGGCCGTCACGAGCCCACCCGCCACGTGCTCGCCTGGTGGACGTTGTCGTTGTACCAGTCCGAGGCGCCGTTCAGTGCGTCGCCCACGACGTTGTCGGTCAGCCCGTCGGGCAGAGCATCCAAGAGGGCCGGCAGTCGCTCACCGAGGGTCGCATCAGCCTGCTGGAAGACCAGGTTGGTACCGGTCGCAAGCTGTTGTGTGAAGCGGTGCGTCTGGCCGAGAGCAGTGAGAGCCTCGATCGTGGCGTTGCTGCCCGTGACGGTCGGATTCTGCAGCAGGCGCAGGAAGTCGGCGTTGGATCCGCCCTTCGCGGTGATCAGCTCGACGGCGCGGCGCAGGAATGCCGGTGAATTCTGCCCGAGGGAGAGTCCGGGGATCGGGGTCTTCACGGTCGTGAGCGCGCCGCTCAGGACGTTGTCGAACTGGTTGGTGACCAACCGCGACGCGGCGGCGAAGCCCCGGGCGCTCGCCTGCGGCAGGGCGTTGCTGACGACGGCGAGCCGGTTGGCGCGCATGAGGTTCACGACCTGGCCCACGCCGCGCGAGGCGATCGCGCCGACGCCGAGGGTCGCGACCGCGAGGACGTCGAGGGCGAAGTCCACCCAGGAGATCTCACCGGCGGCCGCGAGGAGCAGACTGAGCCCCGCGGTGAGGAGGCCCGCGGCCAGGGCGAACGGGGCGAGCACCGGGAAGACGAAGCTCAGCACGGACAGAACCGCGGTGATCACCTGGAGTGCCTGTCGGATCGCCTTCAGGATCTCGGCGTTCTCCTGCACCCAGCCGAGCACGTTGTCGAGGAACGAGTCGTTGAGGCCGTCGCCGTTGGTGGCCGTCTCGAATCGAGAGGCGGCATTCCTGCCGGACTGACGGAGAGTCTCCAGGATCGTGTTGAACCGGGTCTGCGCTGACGACAGTGTTCCCTGGTGTGTGCTCGCCCGCGAGTGCATGCGGATGAGCTGCTGATTGAGATCGATCATCTCGGTCGGATCAGTGATCGACAGGCGCTGACGTTCGAACTCGCGGATGCGGCCGTTCGCGTAGGTCAATTGCGCCTGGGCGTCGCTCTGCTCCTCGACGATGGGCGCAGCCTGCGCCTGTGCCGTTTCGAGGTCGGTGGCGAAGTCTCCGAGGGCGTCGGACGCCACGCGGTAGCGGTTCTCGAGGGTGGCCAGTTTGTCGGCGACCGCCGTGGCGTTCTCCGCGAGGACATCCAACGCATCGCTGCGGTGGTTGCGCGTTTCCGCGATCGCGGTGCGCAAACCCGACACGGAGTCGAGGATCGCATCAGCGGTCCGTGCGTAGCGCGAGGCCCGCGTGCGGATCGTGGTGGGATCGCCCGGAATCGGTGCGATCGTCGTGGGCAGTTCCATCGGCTGCTCCCTTCCTCGACGATGCTAGGCGGAGCGTGCAGGGCGGCGCGATGGGGAGGACTCCCCATGTTGCGGCGGAGTCAAGCAGAGCCGATCCGGATGCCGCCCGCCAGGCGGTCGAGCTCGGCCTCGACGGCGGCGAACCGGTCCGGCTCCACGCCCTCGACGGTCATCAGCACAGCGCGCTTTCCGTCATCCCAGTGCCAGGTCGCGGTGACCGTGGGCGTTCCTCGCCCCGCGAGGGTGCGGACCGTGCGCACGGCCGTTCCTGGTCCGGCGGTGAACGGCGTCGAGCGCGGGGGTATGGCGTCTTCGCCGTCGATCGCGCGCACGAGCGCGCGTGCCAGTCCGAGGTCGTTGGTGGCGCTGTCGAAGATGTCCACGGAGAGTTTCCGCGGGTCGCCGTCCTGGAGGGTGAGGTGCTGGCGTGACCGCTTCCAGGTGTCTCCGTCCGCCGTGATCTGAAGTGCGGGGATCGATGCGCGATCCTTCTGCTCCTCACGCGGACGACGAGTATCTGCTTTCTTCGTCGGCCGGAAGGCTGCCGCCGCATCCGACACTGCATCCCAGACACCCCGGGAGAGCACCACCAAGAGTGCCAGCACCCACGGCACGACGGCGCCGAGCACGATCCACAGATAGGGAGCACCGAACATGACCGACGCCGCAAGCGTGGTCGACGCGCCGAAGAACGAGACGATGCCGAGGTCCCAGCGGGCGCTGAAGAGAGAGTCCATGAACTGGCCGGGGTATCGCCACGTCGCAATACTGAGCGCCAATGCGCCGAGCGCGGGGATCCACAGAAGCCAGTACGGGGGCGGGAAGACGGGATACCCAGGCCCCGCGCCGAAGATGCCCCCGGCATCCGACGAGGGAACCGTGCCCTGCGCGACGCCGATGCCCGCGATGATCGCGAGCGGAATCACGAGGATCGCCACGAGGGCGATGACTATCCAGCCGAACGCCCCACGGATCCACTCGGCGGCGACGTCGGGATCTCTTCTTCTGGTCACCGGAAGAGCCTATCGACCGCGCGACGCGACGCCGTCATCCCGGAGCGTTCAGCCGAGAAGGACCTCGATCGGGCCGCGCGCGAAGTAGACGACGAATCCGGCGGCGACGACCCACAACAGCGGGCTGATCTTCTTGCCCTTGCCGGAGAGCGAACGGATGACGACCCAGCTGATGAAGCCCGCGCCGATGCCGTTGGCGATCGAGTACGTGAGCGGCATGACCGTGACGGTGAGGAACACCGGGATGAGCGCCGACAACTCGGTCAGATCGATGTGGCGGATCTGCGACATCATCAGCGCACCGACGATCACGAGGGCCGCTGCGGCGATCTCGGTCGGCACGATCGAGGTCAGTGGGGTCAGGAACATCGCGAGCAGGAACAACACGCCGGTGACGAGGTTCGCGAGCCCCGTGCGGGCTCCCTCGCCGATCCCGGATGCCGATTCGATGAACACCGTGTTCGACGACGCCGACGTCGCGCCACCGGCGACGGCGCCGATGCCCTCGACGACGAGCGCCGACTTGAGTCGCGGGAAGTTCCCCTTCTCATCCGCGAGTCCCGCTTCGCGGGACAGGCCCGTGAACGTGCCCATCGCGTCGAAGAAGTTCGTGAACAGGAGCGTGAAGATCAGCATGGTCGCCGCGAGGGCACCGATGCGGCCGAAGCTGCCGAAGAGGTCGAACTGGCCGACCAGGCTGAGGTCCGGCAGGCTCACCCACGACGCGGGCAGCTCGGGCACGGAGAGGCTCCAGCCACCCGGATTGACGGTGCCGTCTGCCCCGAACTTCGGGCCGAGGTTCCAGATCGCTTCGACGATGATCGCGAGCACCGTGCCCGAGAGGAGGCCGATGAGCAGTCCGCCCTTGATCTTCAGCGCCATCAGGACGCCGCAGAGCAACAGCGTGACGACGAACAACAGCGTCGGGACCGTCGCGATCGACCCGGACGCACCGAGGCCGACGGGGGGTGAGCTCTGACCGGTCGACGTGACGAAGCCCGAGTCGACGAATCCGATGAACGCGATGAACAGACCGATACCGACCGTGATCGCCGTCTTCAACTCGAGCGGGACGGCCTCGAAGATCATGCGGCGCAGGCCCGTGACGGCCAGCAGCACGATCAGCAGACCGTTGATGACGACGAGACCCATCGCCTCAGGCCAGGTCACCTGGCCGACGACGGATACCGCGAGGAACGAGTTGATGCCGAGGCCTGCCGCGAACGCGAACGGGAGGCGGGTGACCAGTCCGAACAGAATCGTCATGACGCCCGCGGTCAGCGCGGTCACAGCGGCGACCTGGGTGAACGCGAGGTTGTCGCCGACAACGTCGGTGCCGCCGGAGAGGATGATCGGGTTCAGGATCACGATGTAGGCCATCGTGATGAAGGTGACGAGCCCTCCTCGGATCTCGGTGGCGATCGTCGATCCGCGCTTCGTGATCTCGAAGAAGCGGTCGAGACCGCGTGCGGGTGTGGTGCCTTCAGCCTGATCGGCCGACGTGGGTGCGCTCATGAGTATCCTCCTGGAGAAACGTAGCGGGTATGGGCGGATGCCGGAGACCGGGGCGTGGCCGACCGTGACCCGAGCCGGTGGTCGGTAGGGTCGAACCCGCATGAATCGCCTCCTCGTCACCCTCCTCGCCGCTTTCGACGCCGTCATCACCGCTGCCGTCGGACTCGTCGCTGCGCTCGCGCCGCTGACCGTGCTGTGGGTCATCGGCTTCAGCGGGGGAGTGGATTGGGGTGCACTCTGGCCTGCCGCTGCGCGACTCTGGCAGCTGGGCCACCTCGTGCCGCTGCACGTCACGCTCCCGGCGGAGTACCTGGCGGTGACCGGCATCCCCGAGGATGCCGCGCAGTTCGCGCTCTCGCTCGCCCCCCTGGCATTCGCAGGGTTCAGCGCGCTTGCGGGTGCGCGATCGGGAGCCCGCGCCGCCCGCGCGGGTGCAGGCCTGTTCGGCGTCGCGTCGGGCGCTTTCGTCTTCGCCGCGATCGCCGTGCTCGTGCGGCTGAGCTCCGGCAACCCCGTCGCGGCGATCTTCACGTGGCAGGCGGTCCTGGCTCCCGCGCTGGTCTTCGTCGTGCCCGCGCTGATCGCCGCGGTCGTCGTCGCCTGGCGCGTGGGCGACGACGGTCCCGTCGACGCCGTGCGCCCGCGCCTCGGCCAGCACGGGGAGGCCGCTGCAGCCGCGACCGGACTCGGGGTCGCGATCGCGGGCCTGCTCGGTGTCGGCGCGCTGCTCGTGGTCGTCGGACTCGTGATCCGGGGCGGCGAGGTCGTCGCCCTCTACGAAGCCGCTCACGTCGACGTCGTCGGCGCGATCGTCTTCACCCTCGGTCAGCTGGCCTATCTGCCGAACCTCGCGGTGTGGGGCATGGCCTTCGCCGCCGGGCCCGGTTTTGCGATCGGCGTCGGCACGAACGTGTCACCCGCCGGGACGAGCCTGGGCGTGATCCCCGGCATCCCGATCCTCGGAATCGTGCCCGAAACCTTCAGCTTCTGGATGCTCCTCACGATCCTCGCCGTGATCGCCGTCGGGTTCCTGGCCGGGTGGGCCGCGCGGGCACGACTGGGCAACGTCGGCGCGGCGCCGCGGCTCGCGGTCCTCGCCGCAATCACGGTCCTCGGTGGTGCCGCGGCTGCCCTGCTGTCGGTCGTGGCGTCCGGCTCCGTCGGTCCCGGGCGCCTCGCGGTCGTCGGCCCCGACCCGGGTCCGGTCGCCCTCGCTGTCGGGCTGGAGATCGGCGTCGGCGTCGCGATCGCGCTGCTCACCCCCGCGCGACACACGCCGCAGACCGAGTGGGAGACCTACGTGCCGGCCGAGCGGGCGTTCGTCCCGGCGGCCATCCCGTTCGACCACGATGTCCCGGCGACAGACACCCCGTCCGCGGGCGACATCCCCCCGACGGCGGATGCCGGGGACACCATCCCTCTCGAGCTCGATTTCGGCGACGACGCGCGCGCCGAACCGAGGCCGCGCCCGCCGGTAGACTGAACGGGTGCTCACGGTCGCCGTTCTCATCTCGGGTACAGGCTCCAATCTCCGGGCCCTTCTCGAGGCTGCTGACGAGCCCGATTTCCCCGCGCGCATCGTCGTGGTCGGCGCCGACCGCGAGGCCGACGGGTTCGCACACGCCGAGGCGTTCGGCATCCCGACGTTCCTCGTGCCGTTCGAGCAGTTCGAGAACCGCGCGGCCTGGGGCGAGGAGCTCCAGCGTCACCTCGAGGTCTGGTCACCGGACCTGGTCGTCCTGAGCGGCCTCATGCGCCTGCTCCCGGCGGGCGTCGTCGACGCGTGGGCACCGCGCCTGATCAACACGCATCCGGCGTATCTTCCGGAATTCCCCGGGGCGCACGGCGTCCGTGACGCCCTCGCCGCCGGCGTTTCCGAGACCGGTGCGAGCGTCATCGTGGTCGACACGGGCGTCGATACGGGCCCGATCCTCGCGCAGGAGCGTGTTGCCGTGCGGGGCGATGACACCGAGCACACGCTGCACGAACGCATCAAACCGGTCGAGCGACGGCTGCTGATCGATGTGGTCCGCCGCATCGGTGCCGGCGACCTCGACCTCGCATCTTTCACCACCTGAACATCCCCGAACACAGGAGCTCCGCATGGCCGGTCCGTCCATCGACCCCGCCCTCTACCGTCCGCGCGACATCGTGCCCGTGCGCCGCGCACTGATCTCGGTCAGCGACAAGTCCGGACTGCTGCCGCTCGCCCAGGCGCTCGCCGCGGCCGGCGTCGAAATCGTCTCGACCGGTGGATCGGCTGCGCTGCTGCGCGACGCCGGACTCACGGTGGCCGATGTCTCCGAGATCACCGGATTCCCGGAATCCCTCGGCGGCCGTGTGAAGACCCTGCACCCGAGTGTGCACGCGGGCCTGCTCGCCGACCTTCGCCTGGAGGACCACGAGGCGCAACTGGACGATCTCGGCATCCTGCCGTTCGAACTCGTCGTGGTGAACCTCTACCCGTTCATCGAGACCGTCGCCTCCGGCGCGACCGGCGATGCTGTCGTCGAACAGATCGACATCGGCGGGCCGGCGATGGTGCGGGCATCCGCGAAGAACTACGCCAACGTCGCGATCGTCGTCTCGCCCGCCTCGTACGACACGATCATCGAGGCCATCGGTCAGGGTGGCACATCCCTCGGGCAGCGCCGCGAGCTCGCGGCACGCGCCTTCGCGCACACGGCCGACTACGACCGCGCCGTGGCGGCCTGGTTCGCGGAAGAGACCCTGAGCCTCGACGGCGAGCTGCCGCAGCACCTCACGATCAAGGCCGAGCGGCTCGAAACCCTCCGCTACGGCGAGAACTCGCACCAGCGCGCCGCGATCTATTCGCGCGTCGGCGGTCACGGCATCGCACAGGCGACGCAGCTGCAGGGCAAAGAGATGTCGTACAACAACTACGTCGACGCCGATGCTGCCCTCCGCGCCGCGTTCGACATGGTCAAGCCGGCGGTCGCGATCATCAAGCACGCCAACCCGTGCGGCATCGCGACGGCATCCGCCCATGCCCTCGATCCGATCGCCTCGGCCCACCTCCGTGCGCACGAGTGCGACCCGGTCTCGGCCTTCGGCGGCGTGATCGCGGCCAACCGTACGGTGACCCTCAAGATGGCCGAAAACCTCCGCGACATCTTCACCGAGGTCATCGTCGCACCGGACTTCGAGCCCGAAGCCCTCGAGGTCTTCCGCCTGAAGAAGAACCTTCGCGTCTTGCGCCTGCCCGCCGACTGGCAGCAGGAGCGCATGGACGTCCGGCTCGTCTCGGGCGGCCTGCTGCTGCAGGATGCCGACCGTTTCCCCGCCGAGATCGAGTCGCTCGTCGACGGCTGGGAGCTCGTCACCGGCGAGATGCCCGACGACAGTGAGAAGACGAACCTCGCGTTCGCGTGGAAAGCCTGCCGCGCGGTCAAGTCCAACGCGATCGTCCTCGCGCAGGCCTCGGCGACTGTCGGCATCGGCATGGGGCAGGTCAACCGCGTCGACTCGTGCCGCCTGGCCGTCGAGCGCGCGGGAGCCCGCGCGGCGGGGTCGGTGGCAGCATCCGATGCTTTCTTCCCCTTCGCCGACGGAGCGCAGGTGCTCATCGACGCCGGAATCACCACGATCATCCAGCCGGGCGGTTCGGTGCGCGACCAGGAGGTCATCGACGCCGCCCGCGAGGCCGGCGTGACGATGTTCTTCACCGGAGAGCGCCACTTCTTCCACTGACCCGCACGCAGGGCTGTGGTGTCCGATTTCCGCTAGAGAGGATGTCGGCGGCGTGTCAGGCTGGGGGAGTGATCCCCGCCATGACCTTCGACGAGCGCTATCGGGCGATCGATGCGCGCGATGTGCGCTTCGACGGTCAATTCGTCACCGCCGTGCGCTCGACCGGGATCTACTGCCGGCCGAGCTGCCCGGCGCGCACCCCGAAACCGGCCAACGTCACCTTCTATCCCACGTCGGCCGCCGCGCACGAAGCCGGGTATCGGGCCTGCAAGCGGTGCCTGCCGGAGGCTGCACCCGGATCCCCCGAGTGGAATCTGCGCGGTGACGTCGCGGCCCGCGCGATGCGACTGATCGCCGACGGGGTGATCGAGCGCGAGGGCGTTCCGGGCCTCGCTCAGCGGCTCGGGTACTCGTCGCGCCATCTCACCCGGCTGCTGACGGCAGAACTCGGCGCGGGACCGCTCGCGCTCGCACGCGCCCAGCGGGCGCACACGGCACGGTTGCTTCTGGTCTCCACCGATCTGCCTGTCGCCGACGTCGCGTTCTCGGCGGGCTTTTCCAGCATCCGTCAGTGCAACGAGACGATCCGCGAGGTGTTCGGGATGCCGCCCCTCGACCTGCGTGCCCGACGCCCCGCCCGTACGCTTCGCGGTGCAGCCGAGAACTCAGCGGGCCCGGACGGGGTGCGCGCGGCGATAGACCTCGTGCTGCCGTATCGCGGGCCGCTGGACGCCCCGGGACTGTTCGCATGGATGGCGGCACGCGCCGTCCGCGGAGCGGAAACGGCACGCGGCGATGCGTTCGCGCGCACCCTCCGCCTTCCCGGAGGACACGCGTGGTTCGAGCTCCGCATCGACGGTGTCGGCCGCGCGCACTTGCGCGCGCACCTGTCCGAAATGCGAGACCTGCCCGTGCTCGTCGCCCGTGCGCGGCGACTCTTCGACCTCGACGCCGACCCTCTGGCCGTCGATGCGGCTCTTGCGGCACACCCTGCGCTCGAGCCACTGGTCGCTCGGATCCCCGGCATCCGCGTCCCCGGCGCTGCCGACCCGCACGAGATGCTGATCCGGGCCATGATCGGCCAGCAGGTCACTGTTGCCGCCGCGACGACGGCCCTCACTGCGCTGACCGACGCGCTGGGGGAGCGGGTGACCGCGCACGCGGGTACCGACCGGCTCTTCCCCACGATGGCCGCGATCGCCGCCCACGGTCACGAGGTCCTCCGTGGACCTGGGGCCCGCATTCGTGCCATCACGGGGGCTGCCGCCGCGCTCGCCGACGGGTCGTTGACGCTGACATCGGGCGACGACGGTCCCGCCCAGCGTGCGGCCCTGATGGCCATGCCCGGGATCGGGCCGTGGACCGCCGACTACGTCCGGATGCGCGTGCTGGGTGACACCGATGTGTGCCTGCCCGGCGATGTCGCCGTCCGGGCCGGTGCGGCAGCAGCCGGGATCCCCGCCGATCCGCGGGGGTTCGAGGCGTGGTCGGCCCGCGTGGCTCCCTGGCGGAGCTACCTCATGGCACATCTCTGGCGCGCCGCGCCCGGACCCGCGTCGAGTCGTAGGGCCCGTGGCGCGAAGGGGACCGCAGGGGCCACTCCTGCACTCACCAGCCCCACCGGCCATACGACGGAACCCCTCCCGGCCGACAAGGAACTCTCATGACCGCGACCATCCAGACCCTCGACACCCCCGACGGTCCCTTCACCCTGCTCGTCGATGCGCGCCAGCGCGTGCTCGCGAGCGGCTGGACCGGCGACCAGCGCGCCGTCCTCGGCCGAGTGCCGGCTCCGCCTGCTGATGTCCGCGAGAGCGACACGGATGCCGCCGCTGCCGTGCACGCGTACTACGCGGGCGACCTCGCGGCGATCGACACCGTCGCGGTCGCGGCGCAGGGCACGGCGTTCCAGCTGGAGGGCTGGGCGGCCCTGCGTCGCATCACGCCCGGCCATCCCCTCAGCTACAGCGAGTTCGCGGCCGAACTCGGCCGGCCCACCGCAGTGCGGGCAGCAGCGTCGATCTGTGCCCGCAATGCCCCGGCACTGTTCGTGCCCTGCCATCGCGTGCTCCGTGGGGACGGGTCTCTCGGCGGATTCGCCTGGGGCACCGACGTGAAGCGATCACTCCTGGCACGCGAAGCCGCGGGAATCCTGCGCGGGTGACTTGCACGCGGTGAAGCCTCGCACATAGTCTGGAGGGCTGTGGTGTTTCCCGATCGGAAACCTCGGCACTGTGTCCGCCGCACCGAGGAGGTAGCTATGTATCAGGCCATCGTCATTGCCACGAAGCCGGCTGCTGTCCTTCCGCGTGGGCTCCGGACGCGTCAGGGATAGTTCCGACCTGTCCGCGGCGGCTCGACCCGCCGCTTCACGCGTTCCCCCACAGCTTCGTTCGGGCACCGCCGCGCCCGCCTTCCTTCGCCGTCCCCGGCATCCGCACCACCACCCCGCCAAGGATCATGACCTCTTCTGCCGAGACACCCCTCGAGAAACAGCCGCGGCTGTCCACTGTGCGCGCGCTCGCGCGCCTCTATCCGTTCGCCAAGCCGGTCCTGCCGAGACTGATCATGGGCGCCGCGAGCGCGCTCGCCGCCGCTCTGCTGGCGTTGTCGATCCCGCTCGTGCTCGAGGTCCTCGTGCAGGGCCCCATCACGTCGGGGGACCAGATGCAGCTGATCTGGGGCGCCGTCGCGGTCCTCGTCCTCGGTCTCCTCGAAGCGCTGATGGTGTGGCTTCGCCGCTGGTTCGTCCTGGCGCCGTCGACCGCCGTCGAGTACACGCTGCGCACGAGCTTCTACGAGCGACTGCAGCGCCTGCCGGTCTCATTCCACGACCGGTGGCAGTCCGGCCAGTTGCTGAGTCGCATGATGCAGGACATCAGCATGCTGCGTCGCTGGCTTGCGTTCGGCGTCGTGCTGCTCGTCGTCAACATCCTCACGATCGTCGTCGGCGCGGCCCTGCTGTTCCGTTGGCACTGGGCGCTGGGGGTGACCTTCCTCCTGGTCTGCGCTCCGCTGTGGTACGCGGGCTATCGCTTCGAGAGCAGCTACGGCAGCCTCACGCGGCAGAGCCAAGACCAGGCCGGCGACTTGGCGACGGCGGTCGAGGAGAGTGTCCACGGCATCCGTGTCCTCAAGGCCTTCGGTCGCGGCGGGCACGCACTGAAGAAGTTCACGCGGCAGGCGGAGACGCTCCGCGAGACCGAACTGAGCAAGGCGCGGGCGGTCGGTTGGATCTGGTTCTGGCTCGTGCTCCTGCCCGACATCGCGTTCGCGCTGTGTCTGGGCGTGGGCATCGTGCTGGCCCAGTTCGGGCAGCTCAGTGTCGCCGAGCTCGTCGCCTTCTTCGCGATGGCCACGGTCTTGCGCTGGCCGATGGAATCGATCGGATTCCTGTTCTCCTTCCTCTTGGATGCCCGCACCGCAACGGACCGCATCTACGAGGTGTTCGACGAGGAGAACACGATCGTCGACCCCGCCGCACCGGTCACGGTTCCGCAGGCTCGCGGTGCGCTCACCTTCGAGGGTGCGCACTTCCGATATCAGGATGCCGCCCCCAGCGAGCGCGACCTCCTCGACGGAATCGATCTCGCGCTCGAGCCCGGAGAGACGATGGCCCTCGTCGGCCTCACCGGCGCGGGAAAGACCACGCTGACCACGTTGCCCGCACGCCTCTATGACGTGACGGCGGGCCGGGTCACCCTCGACGGCGTCGATGTGCGCGATTTGACGCTCCGCGAACTCCGCACCCACGTCGGCATGGCCTTCGAGGATGCGACGCTGTTCTCCCAGACCGTGCGGGAGAACGTCCTGCTCGGTCGTGAAGACCTCGCCGCCGGCAGCCCCGAAGCCGAGGCGGTGCTGCGCGAAGCGCTCGACGTCGCACAGGCCGGCTTCGTCGAGGACCTCCCGAAGGGCGTCGACACGGTCATCGGTGAAGAAGGGCTCAGCCTGTCCGGCGGCCAGCGCCAGCGGCTCGCGCTCGCGCGTGCGGTCGCCGCGCGCCCGGCTGTCCTCGTGCTCGACGATCCGCTGTCGGCGCTGGACGTCGAGACCGAAGCGCTCGTGGAGGATGCGCTCCGCCGGGTGATGGCCGCCACAACGACGCTCGTCGTGGCACACCGGCCGTCGACCGTCATGCTCGCCGACCGGGTGGCGCTCCTCGAGGGCGGCCGCGTCTCGGCAGTCGGCACGCACAGCGACCTCCTGCGCACGAGTGAGCACTACCGCCACGTGATCTCGAGCTTGGAAGACGCGGAACGGCAAGCTCACGGACCGACCGAAACCGAGACCGAGGGGGTGGACCTGTGAGCACGACTGTCACCGGAACCAGCGGCGAAGACCGCTCCGACTACACACGCGACGAGTCACGCGCGATCCGCCGCCGCTCGCTGCACCTGCTCGGCTCACTCGTCACGCCGCTGAAAATGCAACTGGCGCTCGCCGGGGTCGTCTTGGTCATCTCGACCGCGCTCCGTGTGGCCGGGCCTGCCCTGATCGCGTACGGCATCAACACGGCCCTGCCGCAGGTGGTCGACGAGGCGAATTGGATGCCGACGATCGTGATCGTCGCGGTCTACCTCGTGTCGGGGATCGGCGGCGCGGCCCTCATCGGGTGGTATGCCGTCGTCGCCGCGCGGCTGACGCAGGCGGTCATGCTGGACCTCCGGAAGAGGATCTTCCTCCACACGCAGCGCCTCAGTCTCGAATTCCACGAGTCGTACACCTCGGGGCGGATCATCTCGCGCCAGACGAGCGACCTCGATTCGATCCGGGAGCTCCTCGACGGCGGGCTCAACGAGCTCGTCTCCGGCATCCTCTACGGCGGGTTCACCCTGGTCGCGCTGTTGCTCATCGACTGGCGGTCGGGGATCGTGCTGGCCGTCGCCGGCGTGCCGCTGTTCTTCCTGATGCGCTGGTTCTACCGCAACTCCCAGCGGGCGTACCGCGAATCGCGGGTCGTCAGCGCGAAGGTGATCGTGAAGTTCGTCGAGTCGATGACCGGCATCCGCGCCGTCAAGGCCTTCCGCAAGGAAGAGCGCAACGACGATGAGTTCGGCGATCTGTCGGGTCAGTACCGCGACGTCAACATGCGCTCGCTGCGGCTGTTCGGCACGTTCGAGCCGGGCATGATGGTCGTCTCCGCGTTCGCGGTGGCGGGCGTGCTCCTCTGGGGTGGACTGCGGGTCGGTGGCGGCTCGCTCGCGATCGGAACGTTGCTGGCTGCGGTGCTGTACGTCCGCAACTTCTTCTCGCCGTTGCAGGAGGTCGCGTTCTTCCTGAACTCGTACCAGTCGGCAACGGCTGCGCTCGAGAAGGTGTCGGGCGTGCTCGAGGAGCAGCCCACGGTGCCTGATCCGACGCGCCCGATCGATCTCTGGAAGGCGCGCGGTCACGTCGAGTTCCGTGACGTGGTCTTCGGGTACGCGAGCGACCGGACGATCCTGCCCCACTTCTCGCTCGACATTCCGGCGGGGCAGACGATCGCGCTGGTCGGCACGACGGGTGCCGGAAAGACGACGCTCGCCAAGCTCGTGTCGCGGTTCTACGACCCGTCGAGCGGTCAGGTGACGCTCGACGGCGTCGACCTCCGGTCGCTGCATCCCAAGGATCTGCGTCGTGCGATCGTGATGGTGACGCAGGAGGCGTATCTGTTCAGCGGCACGGTCGCCGACAACATCGCGCTCGGCAAGCCCGATGCGACCCTCGACGAGATCAAGGCCGCCGCGCGGGCCGTAGGCGCGGACGACTTCATCCAGCGGTTGCCGGACGGCTACGCGACAGACGTCAACAAGCGCGGGGGACGGGTGTCGGCGGGGCAGCGTCAGCTCATCTCCTTCGCGCGCGCGTTCCTGGCGGACCCGGCGGTGCTGATCCTCGATGAGGCCACTGCCTCACTCGACATTCCGAGCGAACGTCAGATCCAAGAGGCCTTGCAGACCCTGCTGGCAGACCGGACGGCGATCATCATCGCGCATCGCTTGTCGACCGTCGCGATCGCAGATCGTGTGCTCGTGATGGAGCACGGCGAGATCATCGAAGATGACACTCCGGCGACACTCATCGCCGGCACGGGCAAGTTCGCGCGTCTCCACGCGGCCTGGCGGGAATCGCTGGTCTGACCCGAGGGCCTTCTAGAGGCGGATTTCGGCGACGACCTCGCCGAACTCCGTCTCTCCCGTCGGGGTGAATCCCACGCGACGGAAGAAAGCCTCGGGGCCCTCTTCGCCTGCTTCGTAGATCACGTCGACATGGTCGATGCCGCGTTCGCGCGCTTCTTCCAGGAGCCCGTCGACCGCGAAGCGGCCGACACCACGGCCCTGATCGTCGGCATCCACGTTGATGCGCCACAGTACGGAGCGGAAGTGCTCCTGGGGCGCCTCGGGATCGAAGTTCGCGCTGACGAAGCCGACGACTTCGTCGCCGTCCAGCACGACCCGTTGCCACGCTGTCGTCGGATTGACGACAGCGCCGGCGACGGCGTAGCTCGTCGGGGCAAGATATTGCTCCTGCCCGGGCTTGAGGGACATGGTGTTCACCGCGACGATCGTCGAGGCGGACAGTTCCACGAGGCGCAGCTCGGTCATGACCCCAGGGTAGCGGTCGATCGCCGCATAGGAAACGCGCGGCCGCCGACCCGCTGCCGTTCTGGTCGCCGGTCGCACGGAGCGGGAGTCGAGACCCCCGCTAGATATCTCGATATCAAGATACTTTCGGTCGGTGGGGTAGGCTGGATCGCGAACCGCGCCGCTCGAGGAGAGAGATCAGACGTGTCTGAATCCACCATCATCTACACCCATACCGACGAGGCTCCGGCACTCGCGACCGCTTCGTTTCTGCCGATCGTCCGGGCCGTCGCCGGCCAGGCCGGCGTCGAAGTCGATATCCGTGACATCTCGCTCGCGGGCCGCATTCTCGCCGCCTTCCCCCAGCGCCTGACGCCCGAGCAGCAGGTCGGCGATGCGCTCGCCGAACTCGGTGGCCTCGCGACTCTCTCCGAGGCGAACATCATCAAGTTGCCGAACATCTCGGCATCCATCCCGCAGCTGAAGGCCGCGATCGCGGAGCTTCAGTCGCAGGGCTACGACATCCCGGACTACCCGGATGACGCGTCGACGCTCGACGAGAAGGACATCCGCGCGCGTTACGACCGCATCAAGGGCTCGGCCGTGAACCCCGTTCTCCGCGAGGGCAACAGCGACCGCCGCGCGCCGCTGTCGGTCAAGAACTACGCACGCAAGCATCCGCACCGCAACAAGGCGTTCCCGGCCGGGTCGAAGACGCGCGTCGCCACGATGGGGCACGACGATTTCAAGAGCAATGAGAAGAGCTGGGTCGCGGCGCACGACGACGTGCTCTCCATTCGGCACACGGCCACCGACGGCACCGTGACCGTGCTGAAGGAGGGACTCAAGGTCCTCCCGCGCGAGATCATCGACGCGACGTTCCTCTCGGCATCCGCCCTCGACGCATTCCTCGCGGACACCCTCGCCCAGGCCAAGGCAGAGGATGTCCTCTACTCGGTGCACCTCAAAGCCACGATGATGAAGGTCAGCGACCCGATCATCTTCGGACACGTCGTGCGCGTCTTCTTCGCCGATGTCTTCGACACCTACGGCGATCAGTTGCGGGCAGCGGGCCTCGACGGCAACAACGGACTCGGCGCGATCCTTGCGGGCCTCGCCGAGCTCGAGGGCGGCGCCGAGATCGCCGCCGCGTTCACCGCCGGCCTCGAGAGCGGTCCGCGGCTGTCGTACGTGAACAGCGACAAGGGCATCACGAACCTGCACGTCCCGAGCGACGTCATCGTGGATGCGTCGATGCCCGCCCTCGTCCGTAACGGCGGCAAGCTGTGGGGCAAGGACGGCGGCGAAGACGACACGATCGCCGTGATCCCGGACTCCTCATATGCGAGCGTCTACCAGGCGGTCCTCGATGACGTCAACGCGAACGGCCCGCTCGACCCCGCGACGATCGGCAGCGTTCCCAACGTCGGTCTGATGGCTCAAGCGGCCGAGGAGTACGGCAGCCACGACAAGACCTACGAGATCGCCTCGGCGGGTACCGTGCACGTGCTCGACAGTGTCGGCACCGTGCTGATCGAGCACGAGGTGAACGCCGGCGACATCTGGCGCGCGACGCAGACCAAGCACATCGCGGTCATCGACTGGGTGCGCCTCGCGGTCACGCGCGCACGGGCCACCGGAGTCCCCGCCGTGTTCTGGCTCGACGTCAACCGCGCGCACGACGCACAGCTCATCGCCAAGGTCCACCAGGCGCTGGCGACGCTCGAAACCCACGACATCACGATTGTGATCCTGCCGCCGGCAGAGGCCACGCGGTACTCGCTCGCGCGCATGCGCAAGGGCGAAGACACCATCTCGGTCACCGGCAACGTCCTGCGCGACTACCTCACCGACCTCTTCCCGATCCTCGAGGTCGGCACGAGCGCCAAGATGCTCTCGATCGTCCCGCTGCTCGCCGGCGGCGGACTCTTCGAGACCGGTGCGGGTGGCTCGGCACCCAAGCACGTGCAGCAGCTCCTCGAAGAGGACTACCTGCGCTGGGACTCGCTCGGTGAGTTCTTCGCGCTGGCCGCGTCGCTCGAGCACCTGTCGGTGTACACCGGCAATGCCAAGGCCAAGATCCTCGCCGACACGTTGGATGCCGCGACCGGCACGTTCCTCGAGAACGACAGGTCGCCGGGGCGTTCGCTCGGCACGATCGACAACCGCGGGAGCCACTTCTACCTCGGGTTGTACTGGGCGCAGGAGCTCGCGGGACAGACGGCGGATGCCGAGCTTGCCGCCGTGTTCGCACCGATCGCCGCAGAGCTCGCGGCGAACGAGCAGCGCATCGTCGACGAGCTGCTCGCCGTCCAGGGTGACGCGGTCGAGATCGGTGGCTATTACCACCCCGACGCCGCCAAGGTCGAGGCCGTCATGCGTCCCTCCGCCACGCTGAACGCCATCATCGACGCTCTCTGAGGGTGAGGTGAAGAAGGACCGGATGCCGCGGCATCCGGTCCTTCTTCCTTGCGCGGTTCCGTGGTCGCCGAGTGCGCCGGTTATCCGCGAATGCGCGTGTTGCTCACGTCGCGCGACCAGCGCGGTGGGTGAGAGCCAGTGCACTCGGCGCCAGGCGCGTCAGGGAGCGAGGATCAGTCGTGGATCCAGACGTCGGTACCCTGCGGTGCCCACGCGTAGATCTGCTCGGCGCGCGAGTTCGGCATGCCGACGCAGCCCGCGCTCTTGCGGGTGCCCCAGCTGCTGTGCCAGTAGACGCCGTGGAATGCCTGGTCGCCGTTGAAATACATGGCCCAGCGCACATCGGGCTGCTCGTACACCACGCCGGAGTCCAGCGCCGTCCCGCGCATCGTCTGCACCGGCGTCTTCCAGCCGATCCGGTAGCGACCGTACTCGGTGTCGGCGCCGACGCGTCCGCTCGAGATCAACCATGAATCGACGACGACGCCGTTTTCCTTCAGGTAGAGGCGCTGTTCTCCCACATCGACTTCGAGCAGGCGCGCGAGGGTCGTGGTCGTGGCGGCGGTGACTTCCACGGGCAGCGTGTACACGCCGTTGCCCGCGGCCAACTGAGCGGCGAAGTCGCTGGCGACCGACGATGTGTCGCCCAGGACGCGGCCGTCCTGACCGGCGACGCTCGTGGACAACACCGTGTCGTCGGAGTTGACGATGGCGGTGCCGTTGATCGGATCGCGGTTCACGGCGGCGGGCAGCGTGTCGACGACGGGCTGGATCTTGGCGGCATCCGCCGTGATCGAGAACACGCCGGTCTCGTCCGAGGTGATGGTCATCCAGCTTGCGGCAGTAGCCGCATCGACCGGAACCGTGCGCTCATCGCCGACGTAGAAGCCGACCGTGGCGAGGAGGGCGTTCGCATTGTCGGCGACTCCCTGCGCGGCCTCGGTCGTGGCTGCCGCGGCCACGGATGCCGGCTCGGTGGCGACAACGGAGTCGAGCGCTCCCGTGGAGAAGCCGGCGGCGAGGGCTGAAGAGACGGCGTCCACGTCGATGCCGGTGCCGTCGACCGCCGGCGTGACGGTGAACTGGCCGTCGCTGAAGACGACGGCAGCGGGAGTGGGGTCGCTGTAGGCGGCCGGGAGGGCGTCGCGGAGCACGGTTGCGGCCGCGGCCGGCTCCAGGACGATGTCCGTCTCGACCGGATCGCCGAACCACTGCGAAACGTTCCAGAGCGGCCGATCGGCGAACGTGCTCGCGGCGAGGGCCGCCGCATCCACGCTCGCGCCGAGCTCTGCGCCGGTGACCGTGGGGCCACCCTCACCGAGAGTCACGGTCGTCTCTGCCAGGCGCTGCTGGATGGCGTCGGTGGCGGCGCCTTCGGTCATGAACCCGACCGGGACACCGGCGACGGACGTCCCCGGGGCGATGAGAACCAGGGATGCTGCGGCCGCGCCGCCGGCGACGACGAGCGCGGGAACCCCGATCCAGAGCCACAGGCGACGCTTCTTCGGTGCCGCCGGTTCTGCGGGGGCCCACTCGACGGGGGTGGCGTCCTGCGTGGCAGATGCCGATGCCACATCGGTCGCCACTGTCGGCGCCGTGTCGTCAGCCTCATTTGTTGTGGCCAGATCGGTCACTCTTCACCCCCGGATTGGCGCATTTGCGCCCCTCCATGGTACGCGATGGTGACTGAACGCGAGATCGGAGCGAATTCTGCCCTGCGCCGTGACCTCTGTCGTGAGATCCCGCGAATGTAACGGTTTTGTATACGCTCCTCGCAAATTGGGGAAACCGCTTGTCTCCGCATGGTTCGTAAGGTCTACTAACAAACATGTCCGAGGTCGAAACTCCCCGCGCCGCCGCCGTCGCCCCTCTTGCCGGTCGCTCCTTCGGCGTCGGCCGTTCGCTGCGTCACGCACGCAAGGTGCTGCCCGAGCATGCTCGCGCACACAACCGCTCGCTCGTTCTGCAGACCCTGTTCCACCAGGGAGCGATGAGCCGCGCCGATCTCGCTCGCGAGACCGGCCTGACCCGCGTGACCATCTCGGACCTCGTCGCCGAGCTCATCATCGACGGCTACGTGATCGAGCGGGGGACCCGCGAGGCCGCCGGCCCGGGCAAGCCCGCGATCCTCGTCGACCTCGACCGCGACGGTCACCGCATCGTGGGCCTCGACCTCTCCGGCAGCGAGCGCTTCCTCGGCGCCATCCTCACGCTCGACGGCGAGATCGTCGCGCGCCACGATGTCCCGGTGCCGGCGGACTCCGCCGACATCCTCTCGGTCGTCACGGCGTTGGCGCGCACGCTCGTCGGCGATGCGCACGCCCCCGTCCTCGGCATCGGCGTCGGAAGCCCCGGTGTCGTCAACGACCGCGGTGTGGTCCTCACCGCTCCGAACTTCGGCTGGACGGGAGTCGACCTCGAGGGCGTGTTGCACGCGGAGCTCGGGCTTCCCGTGCTCGTGGCCAACGATGCCAACGCGGCGGTCCTCGCCGAGTACACGTTCGGCGGCGCCGATGATGACGTGCTCCTCGTGCGTGTCGGTCGCGGTGTGGGCTCCGGCCTGCTCACCGGCGGTCAGCCGCTCCGCGGAAGTCGCTTCGCCGCGGGCGAGATCGGCCACGTCACCGTCGGCACCGACGGGGGGCCGGTCTGCGTCTGCGGAAAGGTCGGATGCCTGGAAGCCTGGCTGTCGGCGCCCTCTCTCGCGGCGCGACTGAGCGAACCTGGGGTCGATCGCGATGCGGTGCTGCGCGACGCCGGCGCGCGGCTGGGCATCGCCCTCGCGCCGATCGTGGGCGCCCTCGACCTCTCGGAGATCATCCTCTCCGGCCCCGATGCACTTCTCGAGGGACCGCTCGCACAGGCGACCGCCCTGACCCTGCGCACCCGCACGCTCGCCGAGTTCCACGACGGCGTGCAGGTGCGAATGACGGAGCAAGGCGAGGACATCGTCCTCCGCGGCGCTGCTGTCATGGTCTTGTCCGGACAGCTCGGGGTGTCCTGACACCCATCCATTCCCCCGGATGGTCACCCCCGGGAACCACCAAGAGAGAAAAAGGGAGACACCATGAACAAGAAGCTCGGAGCAATCGCGCTCCTCGGCGCTTCGGCTGTCGTTCTCGCCGGCTGCTCCACTGGGTCGACGGCTCGACGCGGCGGATGCCGGCGACCGAGTCGCCATCGCGCTGCGGGACGGGTTCGTGTTCGGTGTCGCCGCCGCGGTGCGGATCATCGTGCTGTCCACCGACGTGGAATCGGTCGTGTTGGGGGGAGGCATCAGCGCGCTCGGCGACCGTATGCTGAGCCGTGTGCTGACCGAACTCGAGGCGAGCGCGGCGGCATCCCCGTTCGTGCGCTCGCTGCACTTGGCGGACCGGATCGAACTGCTGCCGCCGGGATCTCCCGCGGCAGCGCTGGGCGCGGCTCTCATCGGCACCGCCACTCACGAACAGGAGACCGTCGCTCATGGCTGAAGTCATCATCGTCCCGTCCGCAGCGGCTGCCGGTGTCCTGGTCGCCGACGAGATCGTGAAGCTCGTCTCGGCGCGTCCCGACGCGGTGCTCGGTCTCGCAACCGGCTCGACGCCGATGCCGGTGTACGAGGCGCTTCGCTCGCGCCTGACCGGCGTCGACGTCTCGCAGGTGCGGGGCTTCGCGCTCGACGAGTACGTCGGTATCGATCCGCATCACCCCGAGAGCTACCGATCCGTCATCACGAAGGAGGTCGTGGAGCCGCTCGGCCTCGACCCCGACCGCATCCAGACACCCAACGGTGCACTCGAGACCATCTCGCACGCCGGCGATGACTACGAGCGGGCGATCGCGGCGGCCGGCGGCATCGATCTGCAGATCCTGGGGATCGGCACGTCCGGCCACATCGGCTTCAACGAGCCCGGCTCGTCGTTCGCGTCACGGACCCGGGTGAAGACGCTCATCGAGCAGACGCGCGAGGACAACGCGCGCTTCTTCGACTCGGTCGACGACGTGCCGATGCACTGCATCACGCAGGGACTCGGGACGATCCTGTCGGCGCGGCACCTGTTCCTCCTTGCGTTCGGCGAGGGCAAGGCCCGGGCTGTGGCGGGGGCCGTGGAAGGGCCGATCAGCTCGTCGCTGCCGGGCTCCGCCATCCAGCTGCACGAGCACGTCACGGTCGTGATCGACGAAGCCGCCGCATCGCAGCTCGAGCACGCGGACTATTACCGCTACGCGTTCGCCAACAAGCCGGCCTGGCAGGGACTCTGAGGCGCGGCGCTGGCCGGCAGAGCACCTCATCCGGCCGAGATGGCGGGTATCCGCCACGCGGGACGGGATGTGCGCCGGATGACGGATGCCAAGCGTTCCTCATCCGGCTGGAATCACCGGTATTCGCGCCGCAAGGTGCAGAACGCGCCGGATGAAGGACTCTGCGGCATCCACGCGCAGCGACGGGATGCCGGCGGCGCTGCCCACGGCCGGGCGCGCATCGGCTCGTGTCTTCCTCAGGTCGCGAAGACCTTGCCCGGGTTGAGGATGCCGGCCGGATCGAAGACGCGGGCGATCTGCCGCTGCAGCTCCCATTGATCGTCGCCCAGCTCGTCGCGTAGCCACCGGCTCTTGAGCACGCCGATGCCGTGCTCGCCGGTCAGCGTTCCGCCGAGGCGGAGCGCGGCCCGGAAGATCTCGTCGGCGGCGGCCCACACGGCATCCGGCACAACGGAACCGGCGAAGACGAAGTTCGGATGCAGGTTGCCATCGCCGGCATGGCAGACGGTCGGGATGGTGAGCCCGTACGCCTCCTCGACGCGGGTGATCTCGTCGAACATCGCCGGCAGGGCGCTCCGCGGCACCGATACATCCTCGATGAGCGTCGTCCCGAGCGTCTCCATCGCGGGATGCATCGAGCGCCGCACGCGCCACAGCTGCTCCGCTTCGGTGCCGTCGGCCGCGACGCGCACCGTCCCGCCGGCGGCCGCGAGCACAGCGGCTATCGCGTCGGCGTCGGCAGCCGCGGACGGGCCGTCGGTCTGGATCGTCAATTGCGCCTGCCCGCGAGCGGGCAGGGGGAGCGCGAGGTGGGCGTGGACGGCCGCGAGGGACGCGGCATCCATCAGCTCCATGATCGCCGGCTGCACGTCCGAGGCGGTCACAGCGGCCGACGCGACTGCCGCGTCGCGCACGCCCGGGAACGTGGCAGTGAGCGTGCGCGTCTCGCCGGCGATGCGTCGACGCAGTTTCAGCGTTGCGCCGACGATCACCCCGAGCGTGCCCTCGGACCCGATCATCAGCGCCGTGAGGTCGAGCCCGGTGACACCCTTCACGCTCCGGTGGCCGAGCTGGAGGAGTCGCCCGTCGGCGAGGACGACATCGAGAGCGAGGACGCAGTCGCGCACCACCCCGTATTTGGCGCACAGCAACCCGCCGGCGCCGGTGGCGATGTTGCCGCCGACGGTCGAGATCTCACGGCTGGCGGGGTCCGGTGGCCACCACAGGCCCTGCGCGGTGAGGGCGCGATCGAGGTCGGCGTTGAGGATGCCCGGTTCCACGACGGCGAGGAGATCATCCGGTCGCACCTCCAGGATGCGGTCCATCGCCCGCAGCGATAGGGCGATCTCGCCCGCACCCGTGTTCGCGCCGCCGGCGAGGCCGGTCGCCGCTCCGCGCGTGACGACGGGGGTACCGGTCGCCGAGGCGATCCGCAGGGTCTCCTGCACGTCGTGCACCGAGGCCGCGTGCACGACGGCGAGCGGCGTGCCGTCGGCGGCGTGACCCGACTTGTCGGCGCGCGCGTGGTTCCGTGAGGCGGGAGAGGTGTCGACGCGGTCGCCCAGCGCAGCGCGCAAGAGGGCGACGACATCGGATGTCATGCGAGGCGGCGGCGTCCCGCGATGAGGCCCACCGTGACGGCGACGACGGCGAAGGCCAAACCGATCCAGGGTGATCCGCTCGTCCACCAGACGATCGTGGCCGACGCGTACACGAGGAGTTCGACGAGCGCCCGCACGAACGGATGCACGGCGAAGACGGCGCGCGGCGAGACGAACAGCGCCCAGAGCAGAATCGCGATGATCGGTGCGGCGATGCCGACGACGATGTTCCACGGGAACGGCCAGGCGGTGAAGCCCCAGACCGCGAGCGTGCCGAAAGCGAACAGCTCGCACAGGAATGCGGCGACCGCGACGGCATCGAGCGGCGGGCGCGTGCCCGCCGGGAGCGGTTCGGCCGGTTTCTCGGGGCGAACGGTGGGGAGATCGGCCATGCGCCCAGTTTACGCGGCGTACGTCAACCGACGTGCCGGATGCCGTCCACCCAGACGTCGCGGACGCGCAACCCGTCATCCCAGAGGACAGCGTCGGCGACCGCGCCGACGCGCAAGGAGCCGTGGCGATCGTCCAGACCCAGCGCGCGCGCGGGCACACCCGTGGCGGCGGCGAACGCATCCGGCAGGGCGATTCCGCACTCGACCGAGAGGCGCAACGCCGCATCCTGCGTGAGCGTCGAACCGGCGATCGCCCCATCCGCATCCAATCGCGCGGTGCCATCCCGGACCGTGACCGCGAGCCCGCCCAACAGGTAGTGACCCTCGGGCGCGCCCGCCGCGGCCATCGCGTCGGTGATGAGCGCGATCCGGCCGGACGCTCCCGCGAAGGCGAGCGCGATGACATCGGGGTGCACGTGGATGCCGTCGGCGATCAGCTCCAGAGTGACCCGCGGATCCTGCATCGCGGCGAGGATCGGGCCGGGAGCGCGGTGATGGATGCCGGGCATCGCATTGAAGGCGTGCGTCAGCAGCGTCGCGCCTGCGGCGAAGGCGGCGGCGGCCTGATCGCGGGTCGCGTTCGTGTGGCCGACCGCAACCGCAACCCCGCCGGCGACGAACTGGGCGACGGCGGCAAGCCCTCCGGGGAGCTCCGGAGCGAGGGTCACGTGGCGGACGGTCCCGCGACCGGCCTCGATCAGCCGGTCGACGGATGCGGCATCCGGAGCGCGAAGCAAGGACTCGGTGTGCGCGCCCTTATGGGCCGCGTCGAGGAACGGTCCTTCGAGATGCGAACCGAGGATCGTGGCGTCCCGCTCGGCGAGATCGGCGATCCCGGCCACCCGTGCGGCGAGATCGTCGACCGAGGCGGTGACGAGGGAAAGGACGGCGCGTGTCGTGCCGTGCGCGAGGTGCACGGCACGCGCGGTGCGGATCGCGTCGAGACCGTCGTCGTAGGCCGCGCCGCCACCGCCGTGACCGTGGATGTCGATGAGGCCCGGGCTCAGGAGCGCCCCCGCCGCGTCGACGATCTCCGCTGGCGCGATCTCGCGCCAGACCGGGCCGGTTCCCCGCGCACTGACGATCCCCTCGGCGAACGCCACCCAGGCATCTTGGGTGACCTGCCCCTCATCCACGAGGCGCGCGGAGTGGATGACGATCGTCATGACGGATCTCCCGCCTGGACCGGGGTGAACCGGATGCCGAGTCGGGTCCACAGCGGCTCGAGGCCTGCGACCCGCGTGCGGAAGGACTCCCAGGTGCGTTCCGGCGTCGACGCGAACGGGGCGGACCACGCCGCCTCGGCTGCCGCCGCGATCCGCGGAAACGCCATCGCGTCGATCGCGGCGAGGTCGCGGATCGTTTCAGTCCACAGCGGGGCTTCGACCCCGAGGATCTCCGCATCACCGATGCCGTCGATCACCGCCGCCGGGCCCCATTCGTATGCGCGGCGCAGGCTCGTCGGACCGTTCGCCCAGGTGAGTCCGAGCGGGCTCGAGGCGCTGAACTTCATGTCGAGGTAGATCGCATCAGCCGGCGACAGGATGATCCGGCCGCCGCCGGCGACGAACCGACGCGCCTTGTCGTCCATGCCGTCCGTCGGCGACACGAAGCCCCAGTACTGCCCGATCGTCCCGGCGGCGAGGCGGTCTGCCGCGCCGGCCTCGTGCCAGGCGACGGGGATCTTGCCGGTTTCGGCGACGAGCGCCGAGGCGCGCGCGACGAATGCGGCGAGGTCCGCCGGGCCGGTGCCGAGGGCTTCATCCCCGCCGAAGTGGAGGTACGGGCCGGGGGTGAGTCCCGCGACCTCGCGGAAGACATCGCGCAGGAAGTCATACGTCGCCTCTTCATGGATCTTCAGCGACGAGAAGCCGACGGCCATCCCGTCGTAGCCTGTCCCGTTCTCGGGAAGGTCGCCGCCGAAGAGAGCGACGACCTCGTGGACGTGCTCCGAGAGAACGGGCTGCTCGCTGAGTTCGGGGTAGGCGAGGCTGACCGCGTGCGTGTGACCGGGGACATCGATCTCGGGCACGACGATCATGTGGTGAGCGGCGGCGTACGCGACGATCTCGCGATAGTCGTCCTGCGTGTAGAAGCCGCCGGCGTCCCCGCCCACAGAGCTCGCCGCGGCGCGTGCGGTCAGGTCGGGTCGGGAGAGGATCTCCAGGCGCCAGCCCTGATCGTCACTGAGGTGCAGATGCAGGACGTTGAACTTCAGCGACGACGCCCGGTCGATGTAGGCCTTGACCGTGTCGACATCGTGGAAGTGCCGCGCGACGTCGAGCATGACTCCGCGATAGGCGAACCGGGGCTCGTCGTCGATGCGGACGGCGGGGATCGACCATCCGTCCGGCCCGCTCTGCACGAGTTGGCTGAGGGTCTGGATGCCCGCGAACAGGCCAGCCGGATCCGCGCCCGCGACCGTGACGGATGCCGCATCCACCTCGAGTCGGTAGGACCCGGCCGCTCCGCCTGCCTCGACCGTCAGGGTGATGGGGCCGGCGGAGGGTGCGTCGGGAAGGGCATCCAGATGCGCCTGCAACGCCGCGACGGCGTCGGGGTCACCGGAGATCGCGGCCCCCGCACCCAACCGGAACGGTGAGCTCGGCACCGCGGTCATCGAGGTGGGCGTGGGGATGAGGTGCGGCGGGGCCATGATCCCTCCATCATGTCAAGTACAGGGTCCTAACAAAAGGGTGCACGAGAGCTTATCGAGCGGGCATCCGATATGCTCGACAACGTCGCGACTGGCGTTGAGGTGGGCCACCACCAGGGAGCGATCGACATGGCATTTCGACCGTTCGCCTGGGTCGGCCGTGGTTTCGATATACCGTCGCCCTGATCACCTGTGTGATCGCCATCGGGTGGCGGCACTCAACCACCGGAGGATCCCATGACCGACTCCTACTTCAACGCCCCGCTCTCCGAGGTCGACCCCGAGATCGCCGCCGTGCTCGAGCGCGAGCTCGATCGCCAGCGCGGCTATCTCGAGATGATCGCCTCCGAGAACTTCGTGCCCGTCTCGGTGCTGCAGTCGCAGGGCTCCGTGCTGACCAACAAGTACGCCGAAGGCTACCCCGGCCGTCGCTATTACGGTGGCTGCGAAGAGGTCGACGTCGCCGAGGAGCTCGCGATCTCGCGTGCGAAGGCCCTCTTCGGTGCCGAGTTCGCCAACGTCCAGCCGCACTCGGGCGCCACGGCGAACGCCGCGGTCCTCCACGCGATCGCCCGTCCCGGTGACACGCTGCTCGGTCTCTCGCTCGATCACGGCGGGCACCTGACGCACGGCATGAAGATCAACTTCTCCGGCCGGCTCTACAACATCGTCGCGTACGGCGTCGACCCCGAGACCTCGATCATCGATATGGACGAGGTCGCCCGCCTCGCGCGCGAGCACCAGCCCAAGGTCATCATCGCCGGATGGTCGGCGTACCCCCGCCAGCTCGACTTCGCGCGTTTCCGCGAGATCGCCGACGAGGTCGGCGCCCTCCTGTGGGTCGACATGGCGCACTTCGCCGGGCTCGTGGCCGCCGGCATCCACCCCTCGCCCGTCCCGCACGCGCACGTCGTCTCGTCGACCGTGCACAAGACGATCGGCGGCCCGCGCTCGGGCTTCATCCTGACGAACGACGCCGATCTTGCCAAGAAGATCAACACGGCGGTCTTCCCGGGTCAGCAGGGCGGACCGCTCATGCACGTCATCGCGGCGAAGGCGACCGCGTTCAAGCTCGCGGCGACGCCCGAGTTCAAGGAGCGTCAGGAGCGCGTCGTCCGCGGCGCGGCCCTGCTCGCCGACCGCCTCGGCCAGCAGGACGTGAAGGATGCCGGCATCTCCGTCCGCTCCGGCGGCACCGATGTGCACCTCGTGCTCGTGGACCTCCGCGACGCCGCGATCGACGGCAAGCAGGCCGAAGACCTGCTGCACGAGATCCGCATCACGGTCAACCGCAACGCGGTCCCCAACGACCCGCGTCCGCCGATGGTGACCTCGGGTCTGCGCATCGGCACGCCGGCGCTCGCGACCCGGGGCTTCGGCGATGCCGAGTTCACCGAGGTGGCCGACATCATCGCGCTGGCGCTCCTGCCCGGCGCCGATGTCGAGGCCCTCCGCGCCCGTGTTGCCACCCTGGCCGAGGCCTTCCCCCTGTACCCCAACCTCCACCAGTAACCCGGCATCCCCCCCCGCGCGGGCAGTCTGCGCGTCCGCGAGACACGTCTGGTGCACCGAGACACGCGCGGGCATTCAGTGTCTCGGGGCATAAAGGGTGTCTCGCGGTCCGGGGAGCCGGGTGGAGAACACGAACGAGGAGAGAGCATGACTGCTGTCACATTGGATGGGAAGGCCGCCGCGGCCGAGATCAAGGCCGAGCTCGCGGAGCGGGTCGCGGCGCTGAAGGCGCGCGGAATCGTCCCGGGCATCGCGACGGTCCTGGTCGGTGCCGACCCGGCATCCCAGCTCTACGTCGGGATGAAGCACACGCAGTCCGAGGCGCTCGGGATGAACTCGATCCAGCGCGAGCTGCCGGCCGACGCGACGCAGGCGCAGGTCGAAGCGCTGATCGACGAACTCAACGCCGACCCCACCTGCCACGGCTACATCGTGCAGTTGCCGCTGCCGAAGCACATCGACACCGACGCGATCCTCGAGCGGATCGACCCGGCGAAGGATGCCGACGGCCTCCACCCGACCAACCTCGGGCGCCTGGTGTTGAACGTCAACGGCCCGATCGACACTCCTCTGCCGTGCACGCCGCGCGGCGTGATCGAGCTGCTCCTGCGTAACGACTACGACCTGAAGGGCAAGCACGTCGTCGTCGTCGGTCGCGGGGTGACGATCGGTCGCTCGATCGGGCTGTTGTTGACCCGGCGTGAGCTGAACGCGACCGTCACCCTCACGCACACCGGAACGGTGGATGCCGGCCAGTATCTGCGGCAGGCGGATGTCATCGTCGCGGCGGCGGGCGTCGCTCACCTCATCCGCGCCGAGGACGTCAAGCCCGGCGCCGCTGTCCTCGATGTCGGGGTCACCCGAGAGCTCGACCCGGACACGGGGAAGTCCGTCGTCCGAGGTGACGTCCACCCCGACGTCGCCGAGGTCGCCGGCTATCTCTCGCCCAACCCGGGGGGCGTGGGACCGATGACCGTCGCGCTTCTGCTGACCAACGTGGTCGAGGCGGCGGAGCGCGCCGCGCGCTGACGGTCAGGCGGGGACGAGCGTGTCCCGCACCAGGGCGGTGACGCCCCGGGCGTCTTTCGCACCGAAGGTCGCCATGCGGCTGAGCCATGTCTCGCGTGTTGTCGCGGAGCTGTGGCGCACCGCGGCGAGGCGCGTCACTCCTCGGACCCGGACGCCGCAGTACTCCAGCGTCGCTGTGCGCAGTGTGCGGATTGCGGCGTCGCGGTACATCCATGCGTTCCACGCACGGGGGGAGTCCATCGTCATGACGATGCGGGCGGTGCGCCCGGTGAGAAGCTTGTCCCACAGACTGCCCCTCTCGCGGTAGCGGAACGCGAAGCCCGACAGGAACACGCGGTCGATGTACGCCTTCATCGCGGCGGGATACGTGCCCCACCACTGCGGGAAGAAGAACACGAGATGATCCGCCCACTCGACCCCGGCGACATAGGTCACGGCTTCATCGGGAAGCGGCACGTCTTCCGAAGTGCGCGGCATCCGCAGTTCGCCCCGAACCACAGGATGCTGCGGAACCGAGTCGCGCGAGAGGTCGACGACGCGGATCTCGGCGCCATCGGTGCGCGCGGCGTCGACGTAGGCGGCGGCCAGCGCGTGGTTCAGGCTGTCGGCGATCGGCGACCCGATGACGACCAGGATGTGCGCGGGCGAGGTCATGAGGATGCGGCTCCTTGGGGGGTTCCCGCAGCGGAAACGGGTGTGGCGCGGACGATGTGGGCGAGAGCGGACAGCTGACGGTCGAGACGGGGCACATCGACGGGGTCCTCGGCGAGGGCGGGGTGGCCGAGGAGGGCGGTGAACTCTCCCTCGAGCACGTCTCCCGCCTCGCGGACGAGCGTGGCGCCGCGCTCGGTGAGCTGGAGCAGGATGCTGCGTCCCGCCCCCGGGGCGCCGGTGATCCAGCCGCCCTCCACCAGCGCGGGAACGCGTTTGCTCACCGCAGCCTTCGAGATGCCGAGGCAGCGTGCGAGCGTGGTCATATCGGAGGGCTCGACATCGGCGAGGACGGCCAAGAAGACGAAATGGTTGAAGCTCACGCCGAACCGCTCGCCCAACACGCGGTCGGCGTAGCCGTCGAGGGCGGCGACCAGTTCGTGCAACGTGAAGGTGATGCGGGTCGTCATCCCCTGAGTAAACCAGTTGACCTCCTGGGTGTCAACAGGTTGACACAGCGGATGTCCCGCGGCTGCCGCCCAGCCGGCCGACGACAGCGCGGGGTCCTGTACCCAATGCAGGACGGGCGCGGCCGCGCGCGCCCGCGCGGCGCGTTTTTCCGGCACCCGGCGGCGTCCCGCCGGGCGGTGGTCCTGCGTGGGGTACAGGCGGACGCGAAGAAGCGGCAACGCAGGCTGACGCCGCCTCGGTGGGCGAAGGCGCCGCACCCGCGGGGGATCAGGCCGTGAAGCGGGACAGGAACGCGCGGGTGCGCACCTCGCGCGGCGCACCGAACACCTCGCTCGGCGTGCCCTGTTCCCGGACGATGCCCTCATCGAGGAACACGACACGGTCGGCGACATCGCGAGCGAATGCCATCTCGTGGGTTGCCATCAGGATGGTCGCGCCCTCCGCGGCGAGCTCGCGCACCAATTCGAGCACTTCACCGACGAGTTCCGGGTCGAGCGCCGACGTGATCTCGTCGAGGAGCAGGACTTCCGGATCGGTCGCGATCGCGCGCACGATCGCGGCCCGCTGCTGCTGTCCGCCCGAGAGCCGGTCGGGGTGTTCGCGGGCGAGTGGTGCCAGCCCGATGCGCTCGAGCAACCCCATCGCGCGGTCCTCGGCGGCGCGACGCGGCATTCGGTGTACGACGCGCGATGCGAGGGTCACATTGTCGAGCACCGAGAGGTGCGGAAACAGGTTGTAACTCTGGAAGACGGCGCCGAACCGTGCGCGCACCCGGTTGCCGTCGACCCGTGGGTCGGAGATGTCGGCCCCATCGAGGAAGATCTGGCCGTCATCGATCGGTTCGAGGAGCCCCAGGCAGCGCAACAGCGTAGATTTGCCCGACCCGGAGGCGCCGATCAGCGCGACGACTTCGTGCGTCTCGAGGGCCAGCGACACTCCGCGGAGCACTTCCTGGTCGCCGAACGACTTCCAGAGATCCGTCGCCTGCAGGAGTGCGGTCACAGGATCGCCCCCGCCTGCTCGCGTGCCCGCAGCTTCGCGGTGTACCAGTCGGTGAGGCGGACCGTCGGGATCGCCAGCAGGATGAACAGGATGCCGGCGACCACGTACGGCGTGAAATTATAGGTCTGCGACGACTCGATCTTCGCCGCCAGCACGGCATCGACGGCCCCGAGGATCGAGATGAGTCCGACGTCTTTCTGCATTGCGACGAAGTCGTTCATGAGCGGCGGCGTCATTTTGCGCAGGGCCTGCGGCAACACGACCGTGCGCATCGTCCGCGTGTAGCCGAGTCCCAGTGCGCGGGCGGCGAGGGTCTGCGAGGGATGCACCGCCTCGATGCCCGCCCGGATCACTTCCGACACGTACGCCGAGTAGGTGAGAGTGACCGCGATCGTGCCGAGCACGACCGGATGGATGCGCTCGCCGATGAGGGTCGGCACGCCGAAACCGAACAGGTAGAGCACGATGATGAACGGCAGCCCGCGGAAGATGTCGGTGTATGCCGCCGCGAGCACTCGGACGGGAAAGAACACCGGCCCGCGGAGGGTGCGCAGGAGGGCGATCGCGAGCGCGCAGATGCCGACCGTGATCACCGACAGGCCGAGCACGGTGAGGTTGAGCAGAAACCCGTCCCAGATGCGGGGGAGCGAGGCGAGGGCGATCGTGGGATCGAAGAACGAACGCTGCACCGCGGCCCAGCCGGGGGTGTTGATGACGGTCGCCCAGACGATCACCGCGAATGCGATCGTCGAGGCGATCGCGACGAGCACCGATCGCCTCGCCCGCCCGGCGCGGTACGCCTGTCGGCCGAGTTCGAGCTCGCTCGGGGTGTGCACGGTCACGAATCGACGGTACTCGACCGGGCGATGCCGGCGTGCGCCCAGGTCACTTCAGCAGCGTGACGCCCAGGCCCGCTCCCAGCCACTCGTCGGTGATCGCTTCGAGCGTGCCGTCCTCGCGGAGCTCGTCGATCGCCGCGCTGACGCGGTCGGTCAGGGGCGAATCCTTCGCCAGGACGACGCCCCATTCGTCGGCGACGCCCCCGGCGGGGAGCTCCCCGACGATGTAGGAGTTCTCGATGTACATCGACGTCGCGAGGAACGCGGTCGGCAGGTCGATCACGAACGCGTCGAACTGGTTCGCGTTGAACGCCGCGACGGCATCCTCGTTCGATGCGTACAGTCGGGGCTCCGCGCTCGGCTGGATGACCTCTTCGATCGTCTGCGCACTCGTGGAGCCTGCCATCGCGCCGAGCGACAGACCCTTCAGCCCGTCGATCGAGTCGACGCCGTCCGTCGGGCCACCGGTGATGCCGACGACGGCCTGGCTCGCGGAGTAGTAGGGCGACGAGAAGTCGACGGCTTGCTTGCGCTCGTCCGTGATCGTGTACTGCTGGATGTTGAAGTCGAAGCTCTTCGGTCCGGGCGCGATCGCGGCTTCGAAGCTCGTCCGCACCCACTCGACGTCCTCCGCGGCGAAGCCGAGCTTCTCGGCGATCGCGTAGGCGATCGCCGCTTCGAAGCCTTCACCGGAGGCGGGGTCGTCGCCGATCACGTAGGGCTCGTACGCGATGTCACCCGTCGCGATAGTCAGCGTGCCCGGAGTCAGATAATCGGCATCCGCGTCGGCCGATTCGGACGGCGCCGCCGATCCGGAGCCGCAGCCGGCGAGCAGCAGAGCGGTGACCGCGGCAGTCGCGGCGAGTACGGTGCGCAAGGCAGGACGCGTCATGGAAGATCCTTCGAAAGTGGGATGCGGGACCGCGCGCGGCTGAGAACGAACGGGCACGGGAGTCGTTCTTTATCATCCCGGCTCCGGCGCACACGGTCGCGCTCCGGCGACGCTTTGTTACGTGGTCGTCACACGGCGCCGCGCCGTGTCAGCTCTTGCCGAGCTCATCGAGCATCCTGCGCTGCTCGGCGGTCAGGCCGTCGCGCAGCTCGGCCGCGCCCTCCCGGCCGGCGGCGGTCGGAGCGGCGGGGGCCGCCGCGGTGGTTCCACGAGTGCCGCGGATGCCGGCATCCGCCTTGTCGTACAGCTCACCGGCCGTGCGGTGGATGCGGTCATCGGCCAGGTCGTAGATGATCCACGCGATCGCGAGCAGGATCGGCGGAATCACCCAGCCCCAGAAGAAGCCGCCGACGCGCACGCCGGAGAAGATCACCACGAGAACCCAGATGATGAGTTCCACGAGGAAGACGATTCCGTACTGCACGAGCTTTTCGCCCAGACGGGTGCGCTGACCTGCGGACTTGCGCGCGGCGCCGGTGAATATCTTCGAGACCACGGGCTTGAGCCACAGGGTCGCCGCCGTCAGGATCACGGATGCCCAGAGCGCCGCCCACCCGACGCTGACGTTCGGGAGCAGCAACCCGACGGCGAACAGCACCACGAGATTGAACACGTACAGGGAGGCGAATCGCACGATCCAGGTCTTCATGGATTCACTGTGTCATGCCACGCGTGCCGCGGGGTAGCTCGGGACTCATCCGTCCTTGCGGATCCAGCGGAAGGTCAGCCGGCAGACGATCAATCCGAGCACGAGCCAGGCGATCATCACCAGCGCGCCGGTCATGAGGGCCCACGTTCCTCCGGGTTCGCCGGATTCGAAGGATGCCGGCAAGAACGCGGCGCGCATGCCGCTGGCCATCCACCGCAGGGGGAACACATTCGCGACCGACTGCAACCAGCTCGGCAGGATCGAGAACGCCAGGTACACGCCGGAGATGAACTGCAGCACGAGCGCGATCGGGATGATCACCGCGGTCGCCGACCGCCCGCTGCGGGGGAGCGCGGAGATCGCGATGCCGAGAACCGCCGACGTGGTGACTCCGAGCACGAAGACCCAGCCGAACGTCAGCCAGGACTCCCCATCGGTCGGCAGTGGCACCTGGAACACGAGCGCGGAGATCGCGATGATGAGGGCCGCCTGGAGCGTCGCGGTGACGAACACCTGCCCCAGCTTGCCGATGAAGTAGCTGACGACGGGCAGGGGTGTTCCGCCGAGGCGCTTGAGCGTGCCGTCGCTGCGTTCCATCGCGATGTCGACACCCAGGTTCTGTAGCCCGGAGAGCAGGATGCCGGCAGCCACCATCGCCGGCAGATAGTACGCCGCGGCGGTCAGCTCTTCACCGGGAGGGCCGAACGTCTGACTGCTGAAGGCGGTGGAGAAGATCGTGAGCATGAGCACGGGGAAAAGGAAGGTGAAGAAGACCGTGTCGGTCTGACGGAAGTATCCGACGACTTCGTAGCGCACCCGCTCCAGGCCGAGCCGTAGCGTGCGTCCGGTGGGGAGCGGGGTGACCCAGGCGAGGGGAGGCGTCTCGACGGTCATGCGCGCAGCTCCGCGGTCGATTCTTCGCGCTCGTGTTCGGCGATGAGATCGAGATAGACGTCTTCCAGACTGGGGCGGACGACCTCCAGCGCGTCGAGTTCGCCGTATTCGGCGATGAGCGCGGCCACGCGGACCCCGGGAGCGTCGGTGCGTTCCTCGTGGACCGTGCCCGCCGCATCCTTCCAGCGCACGATCGGGACGCGCGCCGCGGCTCCGCCGATCTCATCGATGCCACCGAGCGCGACGATCCGCCCGCCGGCGATGACGCCCGCGCGGTCGGCGAGCTGCGCCGCCTCATCGAGATAGTGCGTCGTCAGCAGGATGCTGGTGCCCTCCGCCTTGAGCGAGCGGATGAGTTCCCAGAACTGTCGCCGAGCTTCGGGGTCGAAACCCGTGGTCGGCTCGTCCAAGAACAGCAGCGCGGGGTTCCCGATGATCCCGAGGCCCACGTCGACCCGTCGGCGTTGACCGCCGGAGAGTCGTCTGATCTGCACCTTCTCCCGGCCCTGGAGGCCGATCGCGGCGATGACTTCGTCGACATCCCGCGGATTCGGATAATAGCCCGCGAAGTGGGACAGCTGCTCGCGCACCGTGACGAGCCCGGACTCGCCCGAGCTCTGCAACACGATCCCCAGGCGCGCTTTCCAGTCGAGGTGTCCGTGCTCGGGGTCGACGCCGAGCACCGCGACTCGACCGGAAGTGCGGTCCCGGTAGCCCTCGAGGATCTCGATCGTCGTCGATTTACCGGCGCCGTTCGGTCCCAGGAGTGCGAAGGTCTCGCCTTCGGCGATGTCGAATGAGATCCCGTCGACCGCGACGAAAGACCCGTAATGCCGGGTGAGATCCTCGACCTCGACGGCGACGCGCGCGCTCACGTCGGTCAGCCGATCGAGACGAGCTGATCGAGATCATCCGTCGGAAGCGCGTCGGCGACCGCCGTGATTTCGGTCGAGACGAGGTCGGCGCGGCCGCTCAAGACGTTCAGGAAGGCGGTGTCGGCGGCATCCCGCCCCGTCGAGATGCGCACGAGCGTCTGGCGCGGCGCGAGGGTGGTGGCATCCACGACCCGCCACTCTTCGTCGATCCACGCTTCGGCGACCGCATGGAAGTCCATGGGGACCAAGCCCGGCGCGTAGACGGCGACGAGCCGTGCCGGTACGCCGGAGGCTCGCAGGAGCGCGACGCACAGGTGCGCGTAGTCGCGGCACACGCCCTGACGGTTCATCAGGGTGCGGGTCGCGCCGTCGGTCGGGAGCGACGATCCGCTCACATAGCTGAGGTGGGTGCCGACCCAGGAGGATACGGAGGTGAGGAGCGCTGCCGGCTCCTCGATGCCGGCGAACTCGGCCGCCGCTGTCGGTGCCAGTGAATCCGACTCGCAATAGCGGCTCGGGCGGACATAGACGAGGGGCGCGGCTTCGTCCGTGTCGAGGGTGGCGCCGGTGCCATCGATCGTCGCGGAGTACTCGACGACGAGCTCGCCCGGCTGCGCGGTCAGGCGATGTAACCGGCCGCCGTGGATGTCGTCGATCTCGCGCACCTGGACCGGGACGCCGGCGACGGTGGCGGTGAGCGTCTCCGTGGTCGGCGTATACGCGCGGCTGACCGCGATGGCGAAGACCAGATCGGCGGTCTCGGTGACGTTCAGAACGATGCGACTGGTGACGGTGCGCTGCATCATTCCAGAGTGGCATGCGTGAGCGGTCGTTGGGTGACGTTCACGTGAAGTTCCGCGCGCCCGGCCTCTCCGGGATCAGTCGGGGTGTTCGACACCGCGCAGACGGAGTTCTTCGAAGTCGAGGTGGGTCTCTACGCGACGCTCGACCAGGTCGTCGATCGTGCCTTCGCGTCGCATTCGCAGCAGCACATCGCGCTTGCGCTGCAGGAGAGCGAGTTTGAGTCGCGAGGCCTCCTCGAATCGGGTGATCGGCGACCGTTGCGTCAGGTCGATCCCCGAGCTCGTCGCGAGCATCTGCAGCGACGATGCCGATGCGTCGCCGTCGGCGGGCGTCACGACATGGCGGGCCGTCCCCGCTGCGGGCAGGGGACCGGTGTCGGGCGCCGCCGGATCGTCGAGGACGTCCTCGAGCTCGGCGATGCGGTCGTTGTCGTTCGCGCTCTGCCGCGCATACGCCCGTGCGTTGGACAGCTCGAGCAGTTCGTACCCCTCGTGACGTGCACGATCTCGTACGCCGTCACTGATTCCGTGCTCGGCCGCAAGGTCATCGATCGCCGCGAGTGCCGCGCCCGAGATCGTGCGCTGAGCGAGCTCGTACTCGTCCTCGGCGACACCGTCATCGCGCAGGCGCGCCCACCGCACGACGGCCGGGAGAAGCGGTCCCTGGACGAGCAAACTCAGCAGGATGACACCGGCAGTCACGAAGACCACGGCATCCCTCCCGGCGAGGTCGCCCGCGCCGCCCACCGCCGGCGGCACCGAGAGGGCGATCGCGAGTGAGATCGCTCCGCGGAAACCGGCAACCGTACTCACGACCCGGCCACGTTGGTATCCGGATCGCGGCCCGCCCGAAGGACGCGTGAACGGTGCGAAGAGCAACTGGAACAGGTACCGCACCACGAGGAGGGCAGCCCACGCGGCGACGGTCACGAGCATGAGTGCGCCGATCTGACGGGCGGGGATGTCGTGGACGACGTACTGCACCTCCAGTCCGATCAACACGAAGAGCGCACCGTTGAGCAGGTAGACGCCGAACGGCCAGGCAGCGCTCGACTGGCGGCGCGATGCGGCCGTCGTGATGCGTGGCAGCATCCACGCGATGATGAGGCCGGCGAAGACGACGGCGAGAACACCGGAGGCCTGGATCATCTCGGCGGCGAGGAACGCGGTGAAGGGCACGAGCAACAGGGTGATGTTGATGACGAGAGCGTGCCGCGTACGCCGCAGCGCGACGAAGGTCAGCGCCGCCACGGCGATGCCCGCCGCGGCGCCACCGAGGTAGGAGACGAGCACGGTGGCGGTGACCGACCATGCCGTCACGCTGTCACCGAGGGCAAGGGAGAGCGCGATGGCATAGAGGACGAGCGCGGTGCCGTCGTTCGTCAGGCTCTCCGCCTTGAGCTTCATGAACATACGCTGCGGGAGCAGGCGCCCGAGCGCGGCGACCGCGGTGGCATCCGGCGGTGCGACGGCCGCGCCGAGGAGCAGACCGGTCTGCCACGGCATCCCGAACAGCGTCGCGATCCACGCCACAGCGAAGGCCGAGGCGACCACCAGTAGCGTGCTCATCGGGATGATGTAGCGCAACGACCGGCGGATCGCACGCAGCGACGTCGTCAGGCTCTCCCAGAACAGCATGACCGGCAGGAACAGGAGCAACACGGTTTCGGGCGGCAGCTGGATTTCGCGCAGCGGGGGGACGAAACCCAGCAGCAGGCCGATCACGACCAGGAGCAGCGGCGTCGCGATCCGCAGGCGCGGCGCAAGCACGGTACCGACGAGGATGGCGAGGCCCAGCAACACGGTGACTTCGAGACCTTGCATGGCTTCCTCCTCGCGCAGATGAGACCAGTCTGCGCCCCAGGCACAGCGCGCACACACGCCCCGGCATTCCCGGTCTCGCGGGCGGACTGTACCGTTCGCCGGAGCAACGGCCCGCGCACGGTGCACCGAGAGCGATCCTGCGTACGGTACGACGGCGTGCGGTCACTACTCCGCGGCGTGGCGCTCCAGGAAGGCGTAGACCTCGCCGTCATCCACACCGGGGAATGCGCCGCGGGGCAACGGCGAGAACATCTGCTGGTGGACGCGGGCGCTCGGCCACGCCTTCCCTTCCCAGCGGGCCGTCACGTCGGCGGGCGGGCGCCGGCAGCATGATTCGTCGGGGCAGAGCGACACCGCACGCTTCGGCGTCTCCCGACCGCGGAACCACCGCGCGTCGTCGAAGGGCACCCCGACCGTGACCGAGAACTCGCCGTCGGAGGTCGTGCCGGTCTGGGTCGAGCACCAGAACGTCCCGGCGGGGGTGTCGGTGTACTGGTAGTGCTCGGTCGTGCGGTTGTGCTCTTCGAAGGCCGAGCGCGCGAGGAAGCGGCGGCACGCGATCTGCCCTTCCACGGCTCCGGTCACATCTTCCGGAAGCGGCAGCCCGTCGTTCTCGTAGACACGATTGATCGCACCGGATCCGTCGACGCGCAAGAAGTGCAGCGGAATGTCGAAGTGCTCGGTCAGCAGATTCGTCAAGCGCATCGCGGCGGCCTCGTGAGTGACGCCGAAGGCGTCGCGGAAGTCCTCCACCGCCAGGTTGCGGCCCTTCTTCGCCTGGTCGAGGAACGCGATCGACGCCGTCTCGGGCATGAGGCAGCACGCCGCGAAATAATTGATCTCGAGGCGCTGCCAGAGGAACTCGGCGTAATCGGTGGGCGGCTGGTGCCCCAGGAGCCGGTGTGCCATCGCCTGCAACGCCATCGAGCGTAAACCGTGCCCGCCCGGAATCGACGCCGGCGGCAAGTAGATCCGGCCATTCTCGAGATCCGTGACGGAGCGCGCCGAATGGGGCAGGTCGCCCACGTAGAGGAGCTCGAAGCCGAGCTGCTCGGCCATGATCCCTACCGTGCGGTGCTTGAGGGCGCCCGACACGTGCCCTGCGGCCTTGAGCTGCTTTTCGGCGAGCTTCTCGATCTCGGGCAGGTAGTTGCGTTGCGCGCGCATGCGCAGTCGCTGCTCGGTGTTGGCGCGCCGTGCTTCTTCCGGTGTGGCGATCGCCTCACGCTCGCGGCGCTGAAGCTCGCGGTGGAGGCCCAGAACGCTCTCGATCGTGTCGTCGGTCATGGTCTTGCCCGCCTTGATAGGCGCGATGCCGAGGCGGCGGAACGCCGTGCTGGACTGCGCGCGCGCGAGCTCGAGCTCGAGCGCCGCGCGTCGGTTCGGCGGCTCGGGGGAGAGGAGGTCGGTGACAGTCGTGCCCGTCGCGACCGCGACGGCCTGCAGCAGCGAGAGCTTCGGTTCGCGTTTGCCGTTCTCGATCAAGCTCAGCTGACTGCCCGCGACGCCGACGATCGCGCCGAGCTCGTCCAGCGTGTAGCCGTGCGCGAGACGTCGGTGGCGGATGCGGTGACCGAGCGTCGACAGTTCCACAGCGGTCGGAGTCATTCCTTGATCATAGGGAAAGAATGGCGATTCTTGCAGGTCAATCGGTCGATAAATGTGCGGTCTAGCGATCGAGAATCGAGGTATCAGCCCGCGCCGACGCCGCGCACGAAGGAGATCGAGATGGCCATCGCCGACATCTTCACCCGCCCGACCCCGACCGTCCCGGCCGACCACCGTGCGCCGGCACCGCGGTACGGCGAGCAGCCCCACATCGTCGGAGCGGCGATGGCGGAACTCGAGACATGGGTCGCTGAGATCGCCGCGCTCACGCAGCCTGCCCGCATCCACTGGATCGACGGCTCGCGCGCCGAGAACGAGACTCTTCTGCGTGAACAGGTCGAGGAGGGCAAGCTCATCAAGCTGAACCCCGAGTGGCGCCCCGGCTCGTACCTGGCCCGCTCGCACCCGAGCGATGTTGCCCGCACCGAGGCCCGAACGTTCATCGCCTCCGAGAACGAAGCGGATGCCGGTCCCACGAACAACTGGGTCGCTCCGGCCGAGATCCGTGACACCCTCACGCCGCTCTTCCGCGGCTCGATGCGCGGCCGCACGATGTACGTCGTGCCGTTCTCGATGGGCGCCGTCGGCGGCCCGCTCTCGCACATCGGCGTGCAGGTCACCGACTCGGCCTATGCCGTCACGTCGATCGGCATCATGACGCGTGTGGGCACCGAGGTGCTCGAGCAGATCGCCGCGGGTAAGCCCTGGGTCAAGACCGTCCACTCCGTCGGTGCGCCGCTCGCGCCGGGCGAGCAGGATGCGGCCTGGCCGTGCAACGACGAGAAGTACATCGTGCATTTCCCCGACACGCTCGAAGTCTTCTCGTTCGGATCGGGATACGGCGGCAACGCGATCCTCGCGAAGAAGTGCTTCGCCCTGCGAATCGCGTCCGTGATCGGCCGCGATGAGGGCTGGCTCGCCGAGCACATGCTTCTCATCCGGGTGATCGATCCGAAGGGGAAGGCGTACCACCTGGCTGCCGCGTTCCCGTCCGCGTGCGGCAAGACCAACCTGGCGATGCTGCGCCCCACGATCCCCGGGTGGCGTGTGGAAACCCTCGGGGACGACATCGCGTGGCTCCGCCCCGGCGAGGACGGACGTCTGCACGCCATCAATCCGGAAGCCGGGTTCTTCGGCGTCGCACCCGGCACGGGCCAGTCCACCAACGTCGCCGCTATCGAGACGCTGTGGGGCAATACGATCTTCACGAACGTCGCGTTGCGCCCCGATGGCGATGTCTGGTGGGAGGGGCTGACCGACGAGATCCCCGCCGAACTCACCGACTGGGAGGGTAACCCCTGGACGCCGGCATCCGGTCGTCCCGCTGCGCACCCCAACTCGCGCTTCACCGTCGCCGCGGCACAGTGCCCGCAGATCGCACCGGACTGGGATGCGGCCGAGGGAGTGCCGTTGGATGCCATTCTCTTCGGCGGTCGGCGGGCCACGAACGTGCCGCTCGTCTTGGAGGCGACCGACTGGACCCACGGGGTCTTCCTCGGGTCGAACATCTCCTCGGAACGCACGGCCGCCGCCGAGGGGACGGTCGGAGAACTCCGGCGCGACCCGTTCGCGATGCTTCCGTTCTGCGGCTACAACATGGCCGACTACTTCGCGCACTGGCTCGAGGTCGGCCAGAAGCTGCGTTTCGACCGCGCGCCGCGCGTGTTCCAGGTGAACTGGTTCCGCAAGGGGGCCGACGGTCGGTTCCTGTGGCCCGGCTTCGGGGACAACGCGCGCGTCATCGACTGGATCATCCGGCGCGTCGACGGCAGCGTGCCCGCCGTCGACAGCCCGATCGGGCGCTTGCCGCGCACGGAAGACCTCAATCTCGACGGTATCGACGTGCCGGCTGCAGATCTCGCGGAGCTCTTCGCGGTCGACCCGGAGTTGTGGCTGCACGAAGCCGACCTCACCGAGGAGTTCTACGGGATCTTCGACGGCAAGGTGCCGGCCGCGCTCTACTCTGAGCTCGCGGCATTGCGCTACCGCCTCAAGCGCGCCCAGTCCTGACGCGCGCGCAGTCCGCGCTCGTCGTGACCGGGGCAGGGGATCAGACCAGGAGCTGGTGCGCCGCCAGGTCGCGATAGAGCGGTGTGGACTCGATGAGTTCGGCGTGGGTGCCCTGACCGACGACCTCACCCTGGTCGAGGACGACGATCAGGTCGCTGTCGACCACGGTCGAGAGTCGGTGGGCGATCACAACCAGCGTGCGGCCCGTGGCGACGGCGTCGATGGCCTCCCGCATCCGTTGCTCGTTGAGGCCGTCCAAGGATGACGTCGATTCGTCCAAGAGCAGGATGGGCGGGGCGGCCAGCAGTGCGCGGGCGATCGCGAGGCGCTGGCGCTCGCCGCCGGAGAGCATGACGCCGGCCTCGCCGACGGGGGCGGCGATGCCGAGCGGATTGCGCTCGAGGACGTCGCCGAGGTTCACCGCGCGCAACACGCGCTCGCAGTCCTCGTCGGATGCGGCCGGTGACGCGAGCCGCAGGTTCTCGGCGATCGTCCCGGCGAGGGTCGGGGCATCCTGCTCGACATAGCCGAGCTGCGCGCGCAGCTCCGCACGATCGATCGTGCGCACATCGACGCCGTCGAGGAGGATCTCGCCGCCGGTCGGGTCGTAGAAGCGCTCGATGAGCGCGAGAGTCGTGGACTTGCCCGCGCCGGACGGGCCGACGAGCGCGACGCGCGCCCCGCGCGGCACTCGGAACGACACCCCGCGCAGCACTTCGCCGGTACGGTCGGCCCCCGTGGCGACCTCGCCGGCGCCGTCCGCATGGACTTCGGCAAGGAGCGCTGCGGCTTCCGTCTCGCCGCGGCGGCGTGCGGCGACGACGGCCTCGGGATAGGCGAAACGGACGTTGCGGAACTCGATCGCCGTCGCGTCGTCGACCGAGTCGGCGCCAGCGATGCCCGCGGAGGCCGCGATCTCGGCATCGCGTTCCGTCTCGGTCGGCAGGTCGAGTACTTCCTGGATGCGGCCCAGCGCGCCGAGCGCCTGATTGACCGACGTGATCGCGCCGAAGAACGAACCGAGCGGTGCCACCAAGAGGAAGAGGAACATCACGAACGTGATGAGACTCGCGACCCCGATCGCGCCGGAGGCGACGCGGAATCCGCCGAGCCCCAGGACGACCAGGAGAGACACCTGTAGCGCGATGCCGGCGATCGGCACGACCAGCGCCGACACCTTCGCGATCTTCACGCCGACGCCGTACACGTCGGTCGCGACGTCGGTGACGGTGTCGGCTTCGCGTTCGGTCGCCCCGGCCGCGCGCACGGTGCGGATCGAGCCGATGGCCCGCTCGACCCCGGACGCCAGTTCGCCGACCTTCTCCTGCTGCTCCCGGGTGGCCTCGCGAATGCGGCCACTCAGCAGCACGACCGCCGCGACGGAGATGCCGATGACGACGACGATCGCGAGCAGCAGGATCGGGTCGAGGAACGCCATCGCGATGATCGCGCCGACGAACAGCAGCGCATTGCCCACCGAGTCGGCGAGGCCCTGCGTCAGCACGGCGTAGAGCAGCGTCGTGTCGGTGCCGACCCGCGAGACCAGGTCGCCGGTGCGGCGCGCGTCGAACTCGCTGATCGGAAGGTGCAGGATCCGGGCGATCAGCTTGCGGCGGGACGAGTAGACGACGGCTGTGCCGGTGCGCTGAAGCAGGTAATGCTGGTACCCGGAGATGAGCGAGCCGCCGACGACGAGCGCGACGATGCCCCAGATCAACAGGCCGAGAGCCTGCTCGTTCTGCACGCGCTCGATCACCTGTCCGACCAAGAGTGGTTGGGCAAGCGTCGCGGCGGCGCCGGCGATGCTGAGAACCACGATGAGCGCCACGACGGGTTTGTGCTCGAAGACGTAGGGAAGGAGTTGCGTCAGGCTCGCGCGCGGTCCGCTCTCGGATCCGGAGCGGCGGCCGCGGCGGCGCGGTGATGCGGTGGCAGAGGACATGTCGGCTTCCTGCAGGGAGAGGGTTGCTTCTATTGTCGTCTGTCCGGCGTATGCCGAGCCTCCGGGCGACCCCACGGTGTCGACGCACGTCGTTAGGCTTTCTCCGTGCCCGCTCCCGTGATCGCCGCGACCGACCTCGTCAAGACCTACAGGGTCAAGGGGAAGCCCGATTTCGTTGCGGTCGACGGGTTGAGTTTCGAGGTCGCGCCGGGGGAGTCTTTCGGGCTTCTCGGGCCGAACGGTGCCGGCAAGTCGACGACGATGAAGATGATCGGCGCCGTCTCCACCCGCACCGGGGGGAGTCTGAAGATCCTCGGCCTCGATCCTGATCGATACGGTCCCGAGATCCGCTCGCGCCTCGGCGTCGTGCCGCAGCAGGACAATCTGGATGGCGAGCTCAATGCGCGCGAGAACCTCTACATCTACGGCCGCTACTTCGGGTTGCCCGCCAAGGTGTGCCACCAGAAGGCCGACGAGTTGCTCGCGTTCGCCCAACTCCAAGACAAGGCGAAGAGCAAGGTCGACGAGCTCTCCGGGGGAATGAAACGGCGCCTCACGATCGCGCGCGGACTCATCAACGATCCGCGTATCCTGCTGCTCGATGAGCCGACGACAGGCCTCGATCCGCAAGCGCGTCACATTCTGTGGGACCGCTTGTTCCGCCTCAAGGAGCGCGGCACGACGCTCGTCCTCACGACGCATTACATGGATGAAGCAGAGCAGCTGTGTGACCGTCTGGTCGTCGTCGATCACGGCAAGATCATGGCCGAGGGGACTCCGGCATCCCTCATTCGGGAGCACTCCAGTCGTGAGGTGCTGGAGGTCCGTTTCGGCTCGGACCGCAACGCCGAAGTCGCCCCGCATCTCGAGGGCGTCGGGGAACGGGTCGATGTGCTTCCGGACCGCATCCTCATCTACACTCACGACGGCGACGCGGCCCTCGCGGCCCTGGCGGAGCGGAGCCTTCATCCCGTCACCTCGCTCGTGCGACGCTCCTCGCTGGAGGATGTCTTCCTCCGCCTCACGGGACGGTCGCTGATCGAATGAGCGATCTGCCCCTCTCGAGGTCCGTGTCCACCGATGAGGCGCTCGATGACCTGCGCGCCGAGGCGATGGCGTGGGGGCGGAAGCCTCGCCTTTTCGGAACCTGGTACGTGGCCGAGCACATGGTCCGCGCGATGCGCGCGTACGGGTGGACGATCATCGTCGGCGCACTCGGGCAGCCGATCCTCTACCTGCTCGGCCTCGCGCTCGGGCTTGCCGCCCTCATCGACGCCCCGATCTCCGAGGGCGGCGTCCAGGTGCCGTATCTCGTGTTCGTGGCGCCGGCGCTCCTGATGACGGCGGCCATGTCGGTGGCGTCCGAGGAGTTCTCCTATCCGGTGATCGCCGGGTTCAAGTGGCGGCGGTACTTCTTCGGGTTCAGTGCGTCGGCGCTGTCTCCGGGCCAGATCGCGGGCGGGGTCGTCGCGGGAGCGTCGGCGCGCATCCTGTTCGTCTCGGCCGCGTACTACCTGTTCCTCTGGATTTTCGGGGCCGTGGATCCAGCGACCGGATGGTTGACGATTCCGTTGGGCCTGCTGGCAGGGCTTGCGTTCGGCATTCCCTACATGGCATATGCGGCAACGATCACTCAGGACAAAGGTCAGCTGGCGCTTGTCGAGCGGTTCGTGTTCGTGCCGATGTTCCTGTTCTCGGGGACGTTCTATCCGCTCTCGAACTTGCCGGGATGGCTCGAATGGATCGGCTGGGTCTCGCCGCTCTGGCATGCCTCCGAACTCGGGCGACTGGCGACCTACGGCAAGCCGGTCGATCCGCCGATGATCGCCGTCCATCTCGGATACCTGCTGCTGCTCGCCGTCGGGGCGTTCCTCCTGGCCCGGCGCACGTTCGATCGGCGGCTCGGCGCATGAGCGCGACGACGGCAGAGCCGCTCGTCCGTCGCGGCGGGGTGCGCGCGCTGTGGGCCGGGAATCCCGGTGCGGTCGTGCAGCGCGGACTCATCGCGGCGCGGTCGTCGAGTTGGGCGGTCGTGGTCTCGGGTTTTTTCGAGCCGGTGTTCTATCTCGCATCGATGGGGATCGGGCTCGGTGCCCTGATCGGCCATGTCGAGGCCGCCCCCGGTGTCGACGTGCCGTACGCGGCCTTCATCGCGCCGGCGCTCCTGGCGGTGTCGGCGATGAACGGAGCGATCTACGACTCGACCTGGAACGTCTTCTTCAAACTCAACTACGGCAAGCTCTATGAGGGGATGCTGTCGACCTCACTCGGTCCGCTCGATGTCGCGCTCGGTGAAATCCTCTACGCGCTCCTTCGCGGGCTGGCCTATGCCACCGGCTTCATGATCATCATGCAGATCCTGGGCTTGAATCTCGCGCCGACGGCGGTCCTTGCTCTGCCCGCGGTGTTGCTGATCGCGTTCGGCTTCGCCAGCCTCGGCATGGCCGTCACGAGCTACATGAAGACGTTCCAGCAGATGGACTGGATCAGCTTCGTGATGCTGCCCATGTTCTTGTTCTCGGCGACGCTGTTCCCGATTTCGGTCTACCCGATCTGGGTGCAGAACGTGATCATGGCTCTGCCGCTCTGGCACGGCGTCGAACTCATCCGCGGCCTCACGACCGGCATCCTGTCGACGGGCATGCTGTGGCACGTGCTGTACTACGTCGTCATGATTGCCGTCGGACTCGTCTTCACGACCAAGCGGCTGCGCGCGCTGTTCCTCGACTGAGGGCCGCGCCCGGGCTCAGCGCCAGAGGACGGCGAGTGCGGCGTTGACGAAGGTCAGGATGCCGACGGACCAGAACAGGGCCGGGGCCACCGAGCCGTTCTTGCGCTGGCGGGCGGTGCCGATCCCGAGCAGGGCACCGATGACGAGCAGGATCACGAGCTTCGTGCCGAGTTTGACGTAGTTCAGCTCGTACGAGATTCCCCACGGCGCGGCCAGGGCGATCCCCGCGACGGCGGCGATGACCATGCCCCAGCTCATGATGCGCGTGAACCGGCGCTGTCCGATCGCCTCCACGACCCACGCGCCGAAGAGCACGGCGAAGCCGACGAGGTGGACGAGGACAACGGCATGCCGGAGGATTTCCATGCCATCAGCGTACCTGAAGGATCGATCGAGTTCAGCTGATCGGCGCCAGCAACCACACACGAGCGCTCCCGCGTCCTGTTCTCGTCCCGACGCGCACTGTCGCGCGCCGCTGCACTGGACGGCGATTCGCGTCGGGTCGTCAGAAAGCGACGGCCATGACCGGCGACCGGGTCAGGCGCGCACGTCGCGCAGCAGCGCCGCGGTGCGGAGGGCCGCATCGGCCGCCTCGGCGCCCTTGTCTTCCTTCGAGCCGGGCAAGCCCGCGCGGTCGATGCCCTGCTGTTCGTCGTCCAGGGTCAGCAGCCCGAAGCCGACAGGTTTGCCGGTGTCCAGCGCCACGCGCGTGAGGCCGTCGGTCGCCGCGGCCGAGACGTACTCGAAGTGGGGCGTGCCACCGCGGATGATGACGCCGAGTGCCACGACCGCGTCGGCCCCGGCATCCAGCACCGCTTTGCTCACGACGGGCAACTCGAACGAGCCGGCGACGCGCTCGACGCGCCACGACGCTCCGGATGCCGCGAGCACGCGCTCAGCGCCGGCGATCAGACCGTCGCTGATGACGTCGTGCCACATCCCGGCGACAATCACGACGGTCAGTCCTGACGCGTCGACGGGCTGGGTCTCAGGTGCTCCGTGCCCGCTCATGCGGTCTCCTCCGTGGTGGTCCGCGCGCGTTCCAGCTGCGCGTCGTCGAGGATGTGCCCCATGCGGTCGCGCTTCGTGACGAGGTACTGGTGATTGTTGGCCCCGACGCCGACCAGCAGCGGAACCTGGGCGACGACGTCGATGCCGAGCCCGCGCAGCTGCACGACCTTGTCGGTGTTGTTGGTGAGGAGGCGGACCTTCTCGACCCCGAGATCGTCGAGGATGCCGGCTGCGGCGCTGTAGTCGCGTGCATCGGCCGGGAGGCCCAGAGCGAGGTTCGCGTCGACCGTGTCGAGGCCGCGCTCCTGCAGGCTGTAGGCGCGCAGCTTGTTGATGAGGCCGATCCCGCGACCCTCGTGGCCGCGCATGTAGATGACGACCCCGCCGTCCTGCTCGATGATGTCCAGTGCCGCGTCGAGCTGCGGTCCGCATTCGCACTTGAGCGAGCCGAACGCTTCACCGGTCAGGCATTCGGAGTGCACGCGCACGAGCGGTGCGTCGTCGGTCAGGTCGCCGGAGACGACCGCGATGTGATCGGTACCGCTGAGTCGATCTTTGTACGCGAGAAAGCGGAAGCTTCCGTGCGACGTCGGCACCTCGGCCTCGGCGCGCAGGCTCACGCGGCGCTTCTGCGGATGGACCACCGGTGTGCCGTCGGTGCTGTCGAGGTGAGCGATCAACTGCTCGATGGTGATCACCGGGATGCCTTCGCGCGCCCCCATCTCCAGCAGGCCCGGCAGTCGCATCATCGACCCGTCCTCGGCGACGACCTCGCCGATCGCGGCCACGGGGTGGAGGCCCGCGAGCTTCATCAGATCGACGCCGGCTTCGGTGTGACCGGCGCGCTCTCGCACGCCGCCGTCGACGGCGCGGAGCGGCAGGATGTGCCCCGGGCGGATGACCGAGGTCGGCACGGAAGCAGGGTCGGCGAGCACGTTGAGTGTGTGCGAACGGTCGGCCGCACTGATGCCGGTCGAGACGCGGTCGGCGGCATCCACACTCACGGTGTAGGCCGTGCCGCGGCTGTCCTCGTTGACGGCCACCATGGGTGGCAGGTCGAGGCGATCAGCCCAATCCGCCGGCATGGGCGCGCACAGGAAGCCGCTGGACCAGCGGATCGTCCACGCGAGCCACTCGGGCGTCGCGAGCTCGGCCGACAGGATGATGTCGCCCTCGTTCTCGCGGTTCTCATCATCGGCGACGATGACCGGCTTGCCGGCGCGGAGGGCGTCGAGTGCCTCCGGGATAGTGGACAGGGTCATCGGGAGTCTCCGTCGGTTGTGGGAGCGGGGAAGGAGAGCAGGCGCTGCACGTGGCGCGCCAGAATGTCGGTCTCGAGGTTGACGGTGTCGCCGACGACGAGGCCACCCAGGGTCGTGACCTCGAGTGTCTCGGGGATGAGGGACACCTCGAGCCACTGCTGCGGCTCGTCCGCAGCGCTGGTGGCGGAGACGGTCAACGACACTCCGTCGACCGTGATCGATCCCTTGTCGACGACGAGCGGAGCGAGGTCCTTCGGCATCCCGATGCGGATGACGCGCCACTGCGCTCCGGGGCGGATGTCACGCACCGTGCCGACGCCGTCGACGTGGCCCTGGACGATGTGTCCGCCGAGCCGGCCGTGCGCGGCCATCGCACGCTCGATGTTGACGCGGGTGCCGGGCTGCGCGGCGCCGACAGCTGACATGTCGAGCGTCTGGCGCATGACATCGGCGGTGAACCAGTCCTCGCCCTGGTCGATCACGGTCAAGCACACGCCGCTCACGGCGATCGAATCGCCGTGAGCGGCGTCCGAAACCGCGAGGGGCGCGTGGACGGTCAATCGCACGCCGTCGCCGGACGGCGTCACCGCGGTCACGGTGCCCTGTTCTTCGATGATTCCGGTGAACACTCAGTTCTCCTGTTCGGTGTGGGTCGGGTGGGCGAGGACCAGAAGGTCGTCGCCGAGCGAGGTGACGGAGGAGACGGCGAGGCGGCGCTGCTGCGCGATCGTCTCGACGCCGATGTCGGCCAGGGCGACACGGGAACCGCCGAGGAGGGTCGGTGCCAGGTAGATCAGCACCTCGTCGACGAGGTTCGCGCGGACGAAGGAGCTCGCGACGCTCGGTCCGCCTTCGATGAAGACGCGGTGGATGCCGAGTTCGCGGAGCCGGTCGAGCAAATCGGGGAGGTCGTCACCCTCGTCCTGGATGAAGGGGAGGGGATGCCGGCGTACCTGCGCCTCCTGCGGAGTCGCGCGCGTGCCGATGATGACGGGGCGGGGCTGACGCTCGTAGAGGCTCCCGTCCGGCTGCCGGGCGGTGAGGGCAGGATCATCGGCCAGGAGAGTTCCGGTGCCGACGATGATCGCGTCGGCCGCACTGCGGCGAGCGTGGACATCGGCGCGCGCCTGCGGGCCGGTGATCCACTGACTCGAGCCATCGTCGGCAGCGCCGCGTCCGTCGAGCGATTGCGCCCACTTGACGGTGACGTGCGGGCGGCCGAGCTGCTGCACGGTGAGCCAGGAGTTCAGGAGTGCCCGGCCTTCTTCTTCGAGCACACCGGACTCGACGTCGACGCCCGCGGTGCGCAGATGTGCACCGCCGCCGGCCGATGCGCGACCGGGATCGGTGACGGCGTACACGACGCGGGTGACGCCCGCCGCGATCAGGGCGTCGGCGCACGGGCCGGTGCGACCGGAGTGGTTGCACGGCTCGAGAGTGACGACCGCCGTCGCCCCGCGAACGGCCTCCGGGGTCAGCTGCGACAGGGCGTCGACTTCGGCGTGCGGCGTGCCCGCACCGCGATGCCACCCTTCGGCAAGGACATCGCCGGCGGGGGAGAGGAGAACGGCTCCTACCTGCGGATTGAGGCCGCGGGGACCGTTCCGCGCGAGCGTGAGCGCACGGCGCATCGCCTCGCGTTCGCGGTCTGTCGTGGCCATCGGTGTTCCTCCTGTGAGGCTCCGGGCACGGTCGACACCGCAGACGTCGCGAACGACGCTGCGTGCTGCCTTCCATCCGGACTAGCGGCAGGCGTCCCCAGTGAGGGCCTCTGTCGCATCACCGTCGGTCCCGGAATTCCACCGGATCGGCCCTACGCCTCGGCCTGAGCCGGGGGACGAAGGGTTCGCGGACTATCACCGCCGGTTCGGATTCTCACCGACCCCGGAGCACGTTATCTTCTCTGATCCTACTCAACGCCGCGCCGGCGGTTTCATTCCGTGTCGTCGAGAAGTGCCCGCGCCGTTGCCTCGTCGGTGACGAGTTCGGTGACGAGGTCGGCTGCGAGCGCACCGCGGAGCCCGCGGAGTTTCGCGGTGCCGGAGATGACACACACGCGGTGAGGCACGCGCCGGAGCGTCGCGAAGTCCGGCCCCGTCGCACGATCATTGAGGGGGATGCCGTCCGTCGAGCCGTCGGCGCGATAGAACACCGTCCCGACGTCGCCGACCACGCCCGTCGTCTCCAGCTGCGCCTGTTCCGCGGCATCGAGGTATCCCGCGGCGTACACGTGGCTCGGGATGCCGGACTCCGCCGTCCCGACGCTGAAGACGACGAGGTTCATCCGATCTTGCAGATCGAGAATCCGGCGCGTGCTCGACTCGCGCCAGAACGCGCGGCGGGTGTCCGGATCGTCGAAGAACGCCGGCACCGGAAACTGCTGGACGGCGGCGCCGTAGGCTCTCGCGAACCGTTGCAGGATCTCACTCGCGTACAGCAACCCGGTCGTGCGGGTGTTGCCCGAGCCGTTGAGTTGCACGATGACGCTGCCGTGCGTGCGCGCGGGGATCAGGTGCGTGCTGACCGCCGCGGTCGTCGAGCCCCACGCGACGCCGATGACCTGCGACGAGCGGACGAGCCCGCTCAGGACATGCGCGGCCGTCGTGGCGGTGCGGTCGAGTCGCTCGGCCTCGCTCGCGTGCTCGGAGACCGGGGCGACGTGGGCGACGATGCCGTAGCGGCGGCGCAGAGCATCCTCGATGAGACGCGGTGCGTCGAGGGGGGAGCGGATGCGGATATCGACGATCCCCTCGCTGCGCGCGTACGACAGCAGTCGGGAGACCGTCGACCGGGAGGTGTGCAGTTCAGCGGCGATCGCCGCCATCGTGTGCCCCTGCACGTAATAGAGATGCGCGGCGGTCAAGGCGTCCTGCACCACCTCGGCGTGCCGTGTTTCGTCCGATGCAGACGTCACGATCGCGCCGATGAACTCTTCGTGCACATATGTGCAAGGCTACTGCACCATCATGCGCACGATGTGAGGATGAAAGTGCGAATCTCACGAAAGGTGTCTTCATGACCTCCTCACGCTTGCGCGAGCGCCCCTACGCCGATGTGCTGATCATCGGTGGCGGCATCAACGGTGTGGCGACCCTGCGCGACCTCGCCCTGCAAGGCGTGGACGTCGCGCTCGTCGAGAAGAACGACTTCGTCTCGGGTGCGTCGGCGGCCTCGAGCCACATGATCCACGGCGGCATCCGCTACCTCGAGAACGGCGAGTTCCGCCTGGTCCACGAGGCGGTCACCGAACGCAACGGCCTATTGAAGATCGCGCCGCACTATGTGCGCCCGTTGCAGACGACGATCCCGATCTACTCGACCTTCTCCGGCGTCCTCTCGGCGCCGTTGCGTTTCCTCCGGCACGGCGGCGGCAAGCCGCGGGAGCGGGGAGCGGCGCTCATCAAGATCGGTCTGGTCATCTACGACTCGTTCTCGCGCGGTGGCGGTCGCGTGGCGCGGCACACGTTCCGCGGACGTAAGCGGTCGCTGCAGGAACTGCCTCAGCTCAATCCCTGTGTGAAGTACACCGCAACCTATTGGGATGCCTCTCTGCACGACCCCGAGCGCCTGGCGATCGATGTGCTCCGCGATGGTCTTCGCGCCGGAGGCGACCGCGTGCGCGCCGCGAATTACACCGCGGCCGTCGGCACCGACGACGGCCGTGTCGTGCTGCGGGGTGAGGACGGCGAGGAGTTCTCGTTCACGGCATCCGTCGTCGTCAACGCCTCCGGACCCTGGACCGACCTCACCAACGAGGCGCTCGGCGATGCGACTCGCTACATGGGCGGGACGAAGGGATCGCACGTTGTCCTCGACAACGAGGAACTGCTCGGGGCGACCGGCGGGCGCGAGCTGTTCTTCGAGCACTCCGACGGGCGTATCGTGCTGATCTACCCGCTCAAGGGCAAGGTCCTCGTCGGCACGACCGACCTCGAACACGACATGGCCGACCCGATCGTGTGCACAGAGGCCGAAGTCGACTACTTCTTCGACCTCATCTCGCACGTGTTCCCCACCATCTCGGTCGAGCGGTCGCAGATCGTGTACCGGTTCTCCGGTGTACGCCCGCTACCCGGGCACGGCGACGTCGCGCCGGGGTTCGTCTCCCGCGACTATCGCATCGAGGCCGAGCCGCTTCCCGGCGTCGCTTCGGCCACCGTGCTCAGCCTGGTCGGCGGCAAGTGGACGACGTTCCGGGCTTCCGCGGCGCACCTGACCGACCGTGTACTCGAACTGCTCGCGCAGCCGCGCCTGCGGAGCACCAAGGGGGTGCCGATCGGCGGCGGCGCGGGCTACCCGCAGTCCGAACGTGCGCGTCGCCAGTGGATCACGGCGCACTCTTCGGGGATCGGCTTCGAACGCGCGGCGACGCTCCTGGATCGATACGGCACGGTCGCCTCCGAGATCATCGATGCCCTGGGTGACGACGACGCGGCGCTGACCACGTTGCCGACGTACAGCAGCGGCGAGCTGGCGTACCTCGCCTCCACCGAGCATGTCGTGCACCTCGCGGATGTGCTGTTGCGCCGCACTGCGATCGCGTTCACCGGCGCGGCGACGCCGGCAGCGGCCGCCGAAATCGCCGCCGTCATCGCCCCGGTCCTCGGATGGGATGCCGCCGCTCAGACCGCCGAGGTCGACGCTGCTCTGGTCGCGGTGCACGCGGCCGACCCGGCCGGCGCTCCGATCGCGGCACGGTAGCGTGGAAGGGACGGACCTCGAAGGGGAGAAGACGTGGCACAGCATGTGATCGCGCTCGATCAGGGCACCACCTCGACGCGCGCGATCGTCTTCGACGCGCGCGGGGCGATCGTCGCGAGCGCGCAGCGCGAGCACGAGCAGATCTTCCCCCGCGCGGGATGGGTCGAGCACGACCCCACCGAGATCTGGGCGCGCACGCGCGACGTGCTCGAGACGGCGCTGTCCGAGGCGGGCATCGCGGCGGCCGACGTCGCGGCGGTCGGTGTCACCAATCAACGCGAGACCGTCGTCGTGTGGGACCGCCGCACGGGAGAACCCGTGCACAACGCGATTGTCTGGCAGGACACGCGCACGCAGCCGGCGATTGATCGCATCATCGCCGAGCACGGCGTCGATGCGTTCGCGGCTCAGACGGGTTTGCCGGTGGCATCCTATTTCTCGGCGTCGAAAGTGGCGTGGATCCTCGATCACGTCGACGGGGCCCGCGCGCGCGCCGAGGCGGGTGAGCTCCTCTTCGGAACACCGGACGCCTGGGTCGTGTGGAACCTCACCGGCGGGCCGGATGGCGGCATCCATGTCACGGACGTGACCAACGCCAGCCGCACCCTGCTGATGGACCTGCGCACGCTCGACTGGGCCGACGAGCTTCTGGACGTCTGGCGGATTCCCCGGGCGATGTTGCCGGAGATTCGCTCCTCGGCTGAGGTCGTCGGAGAGGTCCGCGAACCGTCGGTGCTCCAAGGGGTGCCGATCGCCGGCATCCTGGGCGACCAGCAGGCGGCCACGTTCGGGCAGACCGCGTTCGATGCCGGCGAGTCGAAGAACACGTACGGCACGGGGAACTTCCTGCTCGTGAGCACGGGGACCGAGATCGTCCGCTCGCGGGCGGGGCTGATCACGACGGTCGCCTACCGGATCGGCGACGAACCCACCCACTACGCCCTCGAGGGGTCGATCGCCGTCACCGGTTCGCTCGTGCAGTGGTTGCGTGACAACCTCGGGATCATCAGCGAGTCGGAAGAGATCGGGCCGCTCGCCGCGTCGGTCAGCGACAACGGCGGTGCGTACTTCGTGCCCGCGTTCTCCGGGCTGTTCGCGCCGTACTGGCGCCCCGACGCGCGGGGAGCGCTCCTCGGACTCACCCGATACGTCACGAAAGCGCACATCGCGCGCGCGGCGCTCGAGTCGACCGCGTTCCAGACCCGCGACGTGATCGAGGCGGTCGTCGCCGATGCCGGGCGCGCGCTCGATGAACTGCGCGTCGACGGCGGAATGACCCGCAACGAAGTCCTCATGCAATTCCAAGCCGATATCCTCGGCATTCCGGTCGTGCGGCCGAAGGTGGTGGAGACCACGGCGCTCGGCGCGGCGTACGCGGCCGGTCTTGCAGTGGGGTTGTGGAAGGACCGCGAAGAGCTTCGCTCGCACTGGCAGGAGGATGTGCGCTTCGAGCCGCAGATGGATGCCACCGAGGCCGCCCGGCGCTACCGGCAGTGGAAGAAGGCGGTCGGCAAGTCGATCGACTGGGTCGACGAGGACGCACGCATCCTGATGGGCACGACCGACTGACCCGCGCCTCCCGCTCGGTGCGATCGTCGCTGATCGAGTGCCGCGCCGCAGGGTCTCTCTCCCCTTCGCTGATCGAGTGCCGCGCCGCAGGCGCGGTGTATCGAGATCACCCCGATCACTTCAACAGTCGACTGAGCCTCCGGTCGGCCAACAACTTCCCGCCGGTCTGACATGTCGGGCAGTACTCGAGCGAATTGTCGGCGAAGAAGACCGACCGCACCTCATCTCCGCAGACCGGGCAGGCCTCGCCGCGCCGAGCGTGCACGGCCATCCCGCGCCGTTTGGCGTCTTTCAGCTCGGCCGGTGGCTTGCCGGATGCCGCGGCGACCGCATCCCGCAGAGTGCGATCGAGCGCGGAGTGGAGGCGGTCGATGTCTGCGGCATCCACGCTCGCCGCCAGTGCGTAGGGCGACATCCGCGCGGCGTGGAGGATCTCGTCCGAGTAGGCGTTGCCGATTCCGGCGATGACCGACTGGTCGCGCAGGACCCCTTTGATCTGGGTGCGGCGACCGGAGAGGAGCTCCGCCAGGGTGTCCCGGGTGAAGGTGTCGTCGAGGGGATCGGGACCGAGCCGCGCGATGCCCGGGACATCCTGCGGATCCCGCGCCGCGTAGACCGCGAGCGACTTCTTCGTGCCGGCCTCGGTCAGATCGAACCCGGATCCGTCCCCGAACGCGACCCGCAGGGCGATCGGCGTCTTTCCCGGGCGGATCACGGTTCCCGGCAACTGGTCGTACCAGCGGAGCCAGCCCGCTTTGGCCAGGTGGAAGACCAGATGGACCCCGGCATCCGTCGTCAGATCGACGAACTTGCCGTGCCGTGCGGCTGAGGTGACCGTCGCGCCGACGAGTGTGTCGAGCGGTGGGTCGTAGGTCTTGAGTGCAGCGATGTTCGCCACGGTGGCCTTGATCACCGTCAGCCCGGTCGCCCGCGCGGCGAGGAAGTCGACGAGGCCTTGGACTTCCGGCATCTCCGGCATGGCCTCATCCTGCCACGCCAATCCCGCTCCCGTCAGCCCGCCGCCGCCCCGCCACTCGGCCGCACTCCGACGACGCCCCGACTGACACCCGTGTGACGTATTGCGTCGCGTAACCGTCTCGCGTACCCAATGCAGGATCACTCTCACCGATGAGCGGCAGGAACGCTGGAATGACGCGTGAGCGCCCGCACCGCGTCATCACCGGTCCTGCATTCGGTACAGGTGGGCGAGGGCAGGCGCGACGATTCCTCCCCAGCGGCCCCATCTGGGGGTCTGTCCTCAGATCCGGTGCGTGCGGGTCCACGGCGTGCTCAATCTCGTCACACTCGCCGACATGACTCCCGACTATATGACTCGCGCCGAGATCCTGGCGCAGGGACAGACGCGCCGCTCGATCCAAGCCGCTGTGCGGTCTGGCGGGCTCATCCATGTCCGACGAGATCGCTACCTACCCGAGGGCTCGGAAGACATCTTCGTGCGCGCGTTGCGCGTCGGCGGGCGTCTCACCTGCCTGTCGCTTCTCGCGCTGTTCGGAGTGTTCGTGCTGGAGAACCGTCGACTCCATGTCCACATCAACCCTCGGGATGGCAGGTTGCGGTCGCCGAGCAACCGCAAAGAGCGGCTCGACCCCGGCAGTCGGAGCGGGCCCGTCATCCACTGGACGCAGCCGTTGGAGCACCCCGGTCTCTCGTGTGCTGTCGGTATCCTTGACGCGCTCGTCCACGCGGTCTGCTGCCAGACGCCGCGCGCCGCCGTCGCGACCCTCGACAGTGCGCTGCATCTCGGACTCATTACCCATCTGCAGTTGCGGGAAGTCTTCGCCGCCCTCCCCGCACGATTCCGTGTGCTGGAAACCTTGGTCGATGGTCGAGCGGAATCGGGTCCCGAGTCGCTCGTGCGCCTGATGGCCCGCGTGCTCGGATGCGACATTCGGCTGCAAGTCTCCTTCGACGGGATCGGGCGGGTCGACCTGCTACTGGACGGGTGGCTCGTCGTCGAGTGCGACAGCAAGGAGTTCCACGCGAGCTGGCAGCAACAGGTGCGTGACCGGGAGCGTGATCTTGCGCTGGCCGCGCTCGGTTACAGCACGTTGCGGCTGACCGCAGCGAAGATCATGTACCGTCCCGACGAGGTATTGGCCGCGTTACGGGGCCTCGTCCTCTCCCGCCGGCCAGTCTGACGGCGAGGACAGCTTCAGGTTCAGCCCGTGCTAGCCAAGAACATGTACCGATTGCAGGACCGCTCGCAGTCGGTGGCGGGTGCCACGTCGTCGTTCCGGCAATCCTTCAGTCATCCGGTGAGAACGATCCTGCATTGGGTACGCGGTGAGTGACGTGCCCGCTTTTGACGTGCGGGTGGCGCGGTCCGTGGCGGAGGGTGTGCGCGGCGCACTCCGCGCGGGGATGCCGGGGCTACAGGCGGCGGAGGAGACCGATCTTGTCGTAGACCGAGGCGAGGGTCGCGCCCGCGACCTCGTCGGCACGCGCCGCGTTCGCGGCCAGAACGCGATCGAGCTCGGCGGGGTCATCCAGCAGTTCGAGCGCGCGGGCGCGGACCGGTCCGAACTCCTCGACCACCACTTCGGCCAGGCCCTTCTTGAAGTCGCCGTACCCGCGGCCGGCGTACTCGTCCTCGATCGCCGGGATCTGGCGGCCGGTGAGGGCGGCGTAGATCACCAGGAGATTCGAGACGCCCGGTTTGGTTTCGCGGTCGTACCGCACGGTGCCGTCGGAGTCGGTCACGGCGCGCATGACCTTCTTCGCCGAGGCGGCCGGGTCATCGAGCAGCCACAGCACTCCGGCGTCCGATTCGGCGGATTTGCTCATCTTCGCGGTCGGGTTCTGCAGATCGTAGATGCGCGCAGTGTCCTTCTGGATCACCGGCATAGGCACAGTGAACGTCTGCCCGTAGCGCGAGTTGAAGCGCTCCGCGAGGTCGCGGGTCAGCTCGACATGCTGCTTCTGGTCGTCACCCACCGGGACGATATCGGTCTGGTACAGCAGGATGTCGGCCGCCATCAGTACCGGGTAGGTGAAGAGCCCGACGCTCGTCGCATCGGTGCCGTAGCGGGCGGACTTGTCCTTGAACTGCGTCATCCGCGACGCTTCGCCGAATCCCGTGATCGTCGACAGGATCCAGGCGAGCTCGGCGTGCGCGCGCACGTGTGACTGCACATAGAGAGTCGACCGTGACGGCTCGATGCCGGCGGCGATGTACTGCGCTGCCGTGCGACGGGTCTTGGCGCGGAGCTCGGCCGGGTCGTTCGGCTGAGTCAGGGCGTGCAGATCGACGACCGAGAAGAAGGCCTCGTACGAATCCTGCAGCTCACGCCACTGCATGAGTGCCCCGATGTAGTTGCCGATCTGGAGGGAGTCGGCGGAGGGCTGCATTCCGGAGTACAGGCGGGGTTTGCTCACCTGTTCAGTCTATTGACCGGATGCCGGCCGCTCGCCCGCCCGCCCGGTCAGAACGCGTAGTCGGCGACGACGGGAGCGTGGTCGCTCCACCGGGTGTCCCACGACGGCGCGCGCACCACCCGATAGTCCACGACGCGCTCGGCGAGAGCGGGGGAGGCCAGGTGGTAGTCGATCCGCCAGCCCGTGTCGGTGTCGAACGCCTTGCCGCGGTTCGACCACCAGGAGTACGGCCCGTCGACCTCGCCCGCCCACCGGCGCCCGACATCCACCCAGCCGAGACCAGTTCCTGTCGTCCCGTCGACGCAGGCGACAGTCTCGCCGGCGGGGCCGACGAAGCGGTCGAAGTAGGCACGCTCGCGCGGGAGGAAGCCGGCCTTCTTGACGTTGCCCTTCCAGTTGCGGATGTCGAGCTCGCGGTGTCCGACGTTCAGGTCGCCGGTGATCAGCGCGAGCTCGCCGAGCTGCGGCATCCGGGCCTCCATCGCGTCGAGGAACGCGTACTTCGCCACTTGCTTCTCGGTGCCGTCCTCGCCGGTGAAGACGTAGGCACTCACGATGGTCACGCGCTCGCCGGCGATGTCGATGTCGGCCTCGATCCAGCGTCCCTTCGAATCGAGGGTGTCGTCGCTCAGGTCGACCCGCCAGATGTCGAGCGGTTCGCGTGCGGCGATAGCGACGCCCGCGCGGCCCTTCGCCAGAGCTTCATCGTTGACGACGTGCCAACCGGGAAGGGCGTCGGCCAGGTGTACGGCCTCACCGCGCACCTCTTGCAGCGTCAGGACATCGACATCGGCAGAGTCGAGCCACGCGGACATCCCATTGCGGGATGCGGCCCGAATGCCGTTGACGTTGACGGAGGCGATTCGTACCGAGCGGGGCATGTATTCCACACTAACCATCGCCACCGACACGAGCGGTCACTCCAGGAGGAGCCCGCGGGGCTTCTCCGGAGCGGGGGCAAAGGCCTCGACAAGGGCGAGCTGGTCTTCGGCGCGTCGCACTTCTCGGTGCGTCGCCCAGGACTGCCACCACGGGGCGGACTCACGGGCCAGATGGGCATCGCGGACGCGGACCTGGGCGGCGACGAGGAGCGCGGCGTGTTCGGCGCGGCGTTTCTCCTCTTCCGACATCTGCACGAGGGGGACGTCATCGTCGTGCGCCGACACAGCCACCCAGGATGCGGCCACGAGGATCACGATGCCCGCCAGTCGGAACCACAACAGGAATCCGATCAGGACCGAGAAGGTCGCCAACAGCGGGTTGGAGGGTGTGTAGAGAAAGAGGATGCCGACCCCGAGCTGCAGGATCGCCAGCGCACCGCCGCCGAGGAGCGCTCCGGGCCAGACCCGCATCCACGGAACGGAGATGCCGGTGAGGAAGCGCAGGAGACCCGCGAGCGCGGCCGAGTTGATGGCGAACGCGACGACGACCGATGCGCCCCGGCCGGCGACGGTGACCCACCCCGACAGGTCTGTCCACCCGAGCAGCCGGAACAGCAGGTCGATCGCCCCGGCCGCGACGCCACCGAGGATGGCGCCGAGAATGAGGGCGACACCGAACATCGCGGCGGCGAGGAAATCTCGCGCCTTCAGAATGATGTAGCCACGCCTGTCGAAGGGGAGCCCGAACGTGTCACGCACGGCGCGGCGCGTGAAGGTGACGAATCCGATCGCGGTCCAGATCGCGACGACGAAAGCGATCGCACCGGTGATGGCGAGCGCTCCCGAACTCGACTGCGCGACATCGGCGACGTCCTCGGGGTGCACCAGGCCGTGTTCGCTGATGAGCCCGGGAACGTAGGTGTTGACGATCTCGATCAGTGCGTTGATGGTCTGCTGGCTGCCCCCCAGCCACACGCCGACGATCGCGAAAGCGAAGTACAGAGCGGCGAAGATCGCGAACAGCGACTGGTAGCTGATCGCGGCAGCCAGCAGGAATCCGTTGTGCTGCAGGAAGTGCCGCCACACCCGGATCGGGAACCAGGCGAGCGTCTTGCGGGTCAGTTCGGTGGCGCGCTCGATCGGGGCGTCCCAGCGTTCACGCAGGTCCGATTGCTCCCAGCGCGCCCGCCAGTACGCTTCGGCCTGCTCGTCGCGATCACCCACGCTCACACACTATCGAGCGCGAGGAGATCAGCGCCCGCGCAGGACCGCCTGCTTGACTTCGGCGATCGCCTTGGTCACCTCGATACCGCGAGGGCAGGCCTCGGTGCAGTTGAAGGTCGTGCGGCAGCGCCACACGCCTTCCTTGTCGTTGAGGATGTCCAGGCGCACATCGCCCGCGTCGTCGCGCGAGTCGAAGATGAAACGGTGCGCATTGACGATCGCGGCCGGGCCGAAGTACTGGCCGTCTGTCCAGAAGACAGGGCACGACGACGTGCATGCCGCGCAGAGAATGCACTTGGTCGTGTCATCGAAGACCTCGCGGTCGACGATCGACTGGATGCGTTCCTTGCCCGCTTCGGGCTTCGAGTTCGCGATGAGGAACGGCTGCACTTCGCGGTACGACGCGAAGAACGGCTCCATGTCGACGATGAGGTCCTTCTCAAGCGGCAGACCCTTGATCGCTTCGACGTAGATCGGCTTAGAAATGTCGAGGTCCTTGATCAGCGTCTTGCAGGCGAGGCGGTTGCGCCCGTTGATGCGCATCGCGTCGGAGCCGCAGATGCCGTGCGCGCACGAGCGGCGGAACGACAGCGAACCGTCGACCTCCCACTTGATCTTGTGCAGCGCATCGAGCACCCGGTCGGTGGGGTAGAGCTCGACGTCGTAGTCGACCCAGCGGGGCTCGTCGTCGACCTCCGGGTCGAAGCGGCGCACGATGAACGTGATCAGGTACGACTGGATGCCGGAGTCCGTCGTGACGGCAGCCTCTTCAGCGACGAGGGTCATCAGTACTTCCTCTCCATCGGCGGGTAGTTGAGCTCGCCCTTGTCGTTCTTGGTGAACACGACCGGCTTCCAGTCGAGGGTGATGTGGTCCTCGGGGTCCGGCGAGTGCGGGTCGCCGGTGAGATACGCCATCGTGTGCTGCATGTAGTTCTCGTCGTCGCGCGCCTCGTAGTCCTCGCGCATGTGGCCGCCGCGGCTTTCCTTGCGGTTTCGCGCGGCGTAGGCGACGATCTCGGCGAGGTCGAGCAGGAAGCCGAGTTCGACGGCTTCGAGCAGATCGGTGTTGAACCGCTTGCCCTTGTCGTCGACGTGGATGTTCTTGTAACGCTGACGCAGGTCGTGGATCGTGCCCATGACGTTGGTCAGTGTCTCTTCCGTGCGGAAGACCTGGGCGTTCTTGTCCATCTCTTCCTGCAGCGTCTTGCGGAGCACGGCGATGCGCTCGCCGCCGGGGTTGTTGCGCAGGCCCTCGATGAGCTCGCGCACCTCCTTGGCGGGGTCCTCGGGGAGGGGCACGAAATCGGCCGTCTGAACGTACTCGACCGCTTTGCGACCCGATCGCTTGCCGAACACGTTGATATCCAGCAGCGAGTTGGTGCCGAGGCGGTTGGCTCCGTGCACCGAGACGCAGGCGCATTCGCCGGCGGCGTAGAGGCCGGGGACGACCCGGTCGTTGTTCTGCAGGACTTCGCCGTCGGTGTTGGTCGGGATGCCGCCCATCGCGTAGTGCGCGGTCGGCATGACCGGGACGGGTTCGGTCACCGGGTCGACACCGAGATAGGTGCGGGCGAACTCGGTGATGTCAGGGAGCTTGGTCTCGAGGACCTCGGCTCCGAGGTGCGTGCAGTCGAGGTAGACGTAGTCCTTGTTGGGGCCGGCGCCGCGGCCCTCGAGGACCTCCTTGACCATGCAGCGGGCGACGATGTCACGCGGAGCGAGGTCCTTGATCGTCGGGGCGTAGCGTTCCATGAACCGTTCGCCCGAGGCGTTGCGGAGGATGGCGCCCTCACCGCGGGCACCTTCGGTCAGCAGGATGCCGAGCCCGGCCAGGCCGGTCGGATGGAACTGGAAGAACTCGATGTCCTCCAGCGGCAGACCCTTGCGCCAGATGATCCCGACGCCGTCGCCCGTGAGGGTGTGCGCGTTGGAGGTCGTCTTGTAGATCTTGCCGAAGCCACCGGTCGCGAAGATGACGGCCTTCGAGTGGAAGACGTGCAGGTCGCCCGTGGCGAGTTCGTACGCGACGACTCCGGCGATCTGGGTGTTGCCCTCGGCATCCTTCACCGTGATCAGGTCGAGGGCGTAGAACTCGTTGAAGAAGTTGATGCCGAGCCGCACGCAGTTCTGGAACAGCGTCTGCAGGATCATGTGGCCGGTGCGGTCGGCGGCGTAGCACGCACGGCGCACGGGAGTCTTGCCGTGGTCGGCGGTGTGCCCGCCGAAGCGACGCTGGTCGATCTTGCCCTCGGGTGTGCGGTTGAACGGCAGGCCCATGTTCTCGAGGTCGATGACCGCGTCGATGGCTTCCTTCGCGAGGATCTCCGCAGCATCCTGGTCGACGAGGTAATCGCCACCCTTGACGGTGTCGAAGGTGTGCCACTCCCAGGAGTCCTCTTCGACGTTCGCGAGCGCCGCCGCCATGCCGCCCTGCGCGGCACCGGTGTGCGAGCGCGTGGGGTAGAGCTTCGTGATCACGGCGGTCTTCGCGCCGGGTCCGGCTTCGATGGCGGCGCGCATGCCCGCGCCGCCGGCGCCGACGATGACGACGTCGAACTCGTGGTAGTACACGCCGTCCTTGAGGACGGCGTCGGGGTAAGTGCTCACGTCAGGATGCCTCTTCGTCTACTTTTCGTCTCGTCGCCGTACCGGGCTCACAGAGCCTGGCAGGCCTCCCAGAACGCACTGTCTGTCGTCACGCCGTTGCACGGGTCGAATGCGAACACGACGAGCGTGCCGAGCACGATCAGCAGGCCCGCGGCCACGAAGATCGCCCAGACGAGGGTCTTGCGCACCGTCTCGCCGGTCACGTAGTCGTTGACGATCGTGCGCATGCCGTTGGCGCCATGGATGAGCGCCAGCCACAGCATGAGGATGTCCCACACCTGCCAGAACGGGTTCGCGAGCTTGCCGGCCACGAAGCCCCAGTCGAGCGCGTGGATGCCGTCGCCCACCATGAGGTTGGAGAACAAGTGCCCGAAGATAAGCACGACCAGCACGACGCCGGAGATGCGCATGTACAGCCAGCCCCACTTTTCGAGGTTGGGGCCCTTCTTGCGGATGTGCGGGTCGCGGCTCTGCGGGGAGCGGGGTGCGGCCAGAGTGTCGGCGGTCATCAGTGTCCCCCTCCGGTGTTCGAGAAAACGTTGATGAGGTGACGCGGCACGAAGCCGGCGAGCGTCACGGCCCAGATGCCGAGCACTCCCCACCACAGCTGGCGCTGGTGACGTGTGGCCCACGGCCACAGGTCGACCGCGATGATGCGCAGGCCGTTGTAGGCGTGATAGGCGATCGCGGCGACGAGGGCAACCTCGCCGATGCCCATGATCGGGTTCTTGTATGTGCCGATGACCGCGTCATAGGCCTCGGGGGAGAGGCGGATGAGTGCGGTATCGAGCACATGCACCAGCAGGAAGAAGAAGATGGCGATGCCGGTGATGCGGTGCAGAACCCACGACCACATGCCCTCTCGGCCGCGGTACAGCGTGCCGCGCGGGGTCTTGGACGTGGTCTCGGAGACCTCCGGCGTGACGCGTGCTGGTGCAGACACTTCGTCCTCCCTGGGTGTGATGGGACACCTCGATACGGCGGGGGACGAATCCCCGGGGCGTTTTCGACCCTCGGCGTCGCACACGGGCGCATTGATCATCCTACGTGCCGTCCAGGACACCGAGCGAGTGAGGCCGACCTAAGTTCTCTCGATGTCGAGACAACACGGCCCGCGCTCCCGTCTTCCGGGGGGAATTCCGGCGCGGACGGTACTCTCGAGGCATGTCGCAGCCGATCCCCAATTTCTACGCCGTCATCCCCGCGGGGGGAGTGGGCAGTCGGCTGTGGCCGCTTTCGCGCGCCGATGCGCCCAAGTTCCTGCACGACCTCACCGGCTCGGGTCATTCGCTGCTGCGCGACACGTGGGACCGCCTCGAGCCCTTGACCGGCCCCGACCGGATCGCCGTGGTCACCGGCCGTGCGCACCGCGCCGCCGTCGAGGAACAACTTCCCGACATCGCAGATCTGAACGTGTTCTTGGAGTCCGAGCCTCGCGACTCGGCGGCCGCGATCGGCCTCGCGGCCGCGATCCTGCACCGCCGTGAACCGGACGTGATCATCGGGTCCTTCGCGGCCGACCATGTCATCCGCGGCACGCGGGTGTTCGAGTTCGCCGTGCGGGATGCCGTGGAGGTCGCCCGCGAGGGCTACGTCTGCACGATCGGCATCGCGCCGTCCGAGCCTGCCGTCGGCTTCGGGTACATCAAACGCGGGTCCGAGTTGATCGTCGACGGCGCACGCGACGCGTCGCTCGTCGAGCGGTTCGTGGAGAAGCCCGACCTCGAGACCGCGAAGCGGTATGTCGCCGACCGCGACTATCTGTGGAACGCCGGCATGTTCATTTCGCGCGCCGATGTGCTGCTCGCCGAGATCGAGGCATCCAACCCCTCCCTGCACGCGGGACTGATCGCGCTCGCCGAGGCATGGGACGACCGGGACCTCCGCGGCCCCGCGGTGGATCGCATCTGGCCGACGTTGCCGAAGATCGCGATCGATTACGTCGTCGCCGAACCGGCCGCCGAGCGCGGACGCCTCGCCGTCGTGCCCGGACACTTCGATTGGGATGACGTGGGCGACTTCGCGAGTCTCGCCAAGCTCAACTCGCACGGACGCAAGAACGACCTCGCGATCCTCGGCGAGAATGCCCGCATCCTCTCCGACGCCGCCAGCGGCATCGTCGTCAGCCACACGAACCGCGTCATCAGCCTGATCGGCGTGAAGGACATCGTGGTCGTCGACACTCCCGATGCTCTCCTGGTGACCACGAGCGAGCATGCGCAGCGCGTCAAGGGCGTCGTCGACGCCTTGAAGCTGACCGGCCGCAGCGACGTCCTGTAGACACCGGGAGGCTCCCGCCCGATTGCGCAAGATGCCGCCCACGTGACGGCTTCATTGCGTCTTTGTAACCATTGGCCCGCGCGGGTGGGTGCAGGGTGCAAATCGATGGTCACACTGGGTAACTTCGACAGGTGCGTCCGCGAAATCCGCGGTCATATCAATGTGGAGGCTGCATTGACCATCTCGACCACCAAGAAGCTCGCCGGCATCACCGCCGCCGCGGGACTCATTTTCGCCCTCGCCGGTTGCGGCTCGGCGCCTGAGGCCACCCCCACCAGCACCGGCGACGCCGGCACTGTCGTGGACGGCTTCCTGCCTTGCCTGATCTCCGACGCCGGCGGTTGGAACGACAAGTCGTTCAACGAGTCCGCGAAGAACGGCATGGACAAGGCTGCGGCCGAGTTGGATGTCGCGCCGCTCGAGTTCGAGTCGACCAACGACAACGACTACGCGCCGAACATGGAGACCGCCGTCGCTGAGGGCTGCACCCTGATCGTCGCGGTGGGCTTCAAGCTCGCCGCCGCGACCGCCGAGGCCGCCAATGCGAACCCTGACATCGACTTCGCGATCATCGACGACTACGCCGACGGCACGACCGTCGACGCAGACGGCAACCCGGTCTACGACGGCGCGCCCGACGCTCCGAACATCAAGCCCCTCGTCTTCAACACGGCCGAGGCCGCGTACCTCGGCGGTTACGCCGCGGCGGCGTGGTCGGCTGAGGCGGGCGTGAACAAGGTCGGCACCTTCGGCGGCATGCAGATCCCGTCGGTCGCCGTGTTCATGGACGGCTACCAGCTCGGTGTCGAGAAGTACAACGAGGACAAGGGTGCCGCGGTCGAGGTCTTCGGCTGGGACATCGCCTCGCAGGAGGGTGCCTTCACCGGTGCCTTCGACGCGAACGACACCGCCAAGCAGACCGCGCAGTCGGTTCTCGACCAGGGCGTCGACGTCATCCTCCCCGTGGGCGGCCCGATCTACAAGAGCGCGGCAGCAGCCATCGCCGACAGCGGCAAGAGCACGCTCATGCTCGGTGTCGACAGCGACCTCGCGGTCGCCGACACGAGTGTCACGGACGTCACGCTGGTCTCGATCATGAAGGCGATCGACGTGGCCGTCTACGACGCGACCATCGCCGCGGCGGCGGGCGAGTTCGACCCGGCGCCGTACATCGGAACGCTGGAGAACGAGGGCGTCAAGCTCTCGAGCTTCCACGACTTCGAGTCGCAGCTGCCCGATGGCCTGCTCGACGAGATCGCGGCTCTGCAGGCGTCGATCATCGCCGGCGACATCACGGTGGAGTCGGACAACTCCCCGTAAGCACGGCTCGATGACGGGGCCGAGAGGAACAGTCCTCTCGGCCCCGTTTCTGCTGTGGATAGACGTCCGTTCTCGATAGATTGGCCAGTATGAAGCTCGAGCTCCGCGGGATCACGAAGAGGTTCGGCACACTCGTCGCCAACGATCACATCGATCTGGTCGTCCAGCCGGGAGAGATCCATGCTCTTCTCGGTGAGAACGGTGCAGGTAAGTCCACGTTGATGAACGTCCTGTACGGCCTTTACCGTGCTGACGAGGGCGAGATCGTGCTCGACGACGTCGTCCAGCACTTCCGCGGACCGGGCGACGCGATGGCGGCAGGCATCGGCATGGTGCACCAGCACTTCATGCTGATCCCCGTCTTCACCGTGGCGGAGAACGTCATGCTCGGCCATGAGGAGACGAAGGGTCTCGGCCGACTCGATCTCGCCGCCGCGCGCGAGCACGTGCGTGCCGTCGCCGATCGCTTCGGGTTCCAGATCGATCCGGATGCCCTCGTGGGTGACCTGCCGGTCGGCGTCCAGCAACGGGTCGAGATCATCAAGGCGCTCTCGCGCGACGCGAAGGTTCTCGTGTTCGACGAGCCCACCGCGGTGCTCACGCCGCAGGAGACCGATGAGTTGATGGCGATCATGCGCCAGCTCCGCGACGAGGGCACCTCGATCGTCTTCATCACCCACAAGCTCCGTGAGGTGCGTGAAGTCGCCGACCGCATCACGGTCATCCGCCTCGGCGCGGTCGTCGGCGAAGCCTCTCCCACCGCATCCAATGCCGAACTCGCCTCTCTCATGGTGGGACGTGCGGTCGAGCTGACGGTGCACAAGAACCCTCCCGTCATCCGTGAGGGCGGCCTGCAGGTGCGTGATCTGCGCGTCCTGACCGCGGGCGGCGCGATCGTCGTGGACGGTGTCGCCTTCGACGTGCGTCCGGGCGAAGTGCTCGCCGTGGCCGGTGTACAGGGGAACGGACAGACCGAGCTCGTCGAGGCCATCGTCGGTCTCGCGGCTCGCACCGAGGGGTCGATCCGCCTCGACGGCGATGAACTCGTCGGTAAGAGCGTGCGCGGCATCCTCGAATCCGGCGTCGGTTTCGTCCCGGAAGACCGCACAGAAGACGGACTCGTCGGTGGCTTCTCGGTCGCGGAGAATCTCGTTCTCGACCGGTCGACCGACCCGGAGTTCTCACGGATGGGGACCATCCGTCGAGCCGCGCTGGAGGACTTCGCGCGGGCGCGCATCGAAGAGTACGACATCCGCACCCAGGGTACGCAGACCCCGGCCGGCACGCTCTCCGGCGGTAACCAGCAGAAACTCGTGATCGCGCGTGAGATGAGTCGTGAGCTCCGGTTGCTCGTGGCCGCGCAGCCGACGCGCGGTGTCGACGTCGGCTCGATCGAATTCATCCACAAACGCATCATCGAAACGCGGGATGCCGGCATCCCCGTCGTCGTCGTCTCGACCGAACTCGATGAGGTCACCGCTCTCGCCGATCGCATCGCGGTGATGTACCGAGGGACGATCGTGGGAATCGTGCCGGGCGATACGCCCCGTGACATCCTCGGCCTCATGATGGCCGGCGCAACCGATCCGGAGGTGGCCGCATGAGCGGCGTGACGCCCGGCGCCGCGGACGCGGCGCGCCCCGCTGAACAGCTCCCGCCCACCAGCGGTCTGTTGACCGGCGGAGAGATTCCGCCGCCGCCGCGGTCCAACGTCATCCTGAAGGACATGCTCCGCGGGAGCGCGGTCACGACCTTCCTCGCGATCGTCCTCGCGATGATCGTCGGCGGTGTGCTCATCGCCATCACGAACGACGACGTGCAGGCTGCCGCGGGCTACTTCTTCTCGCGCCCCGGCGATACGTTCGCCGCCGTGTGGAACGCCGTGTACAGCGGCTACGAAGCGCTCTTCCGCGGCGCGGTGTTCAACCCGCGCGGCGCCGACTTCGCGGCCCAGATCCGGCCGCTGACCAACTCGCTCGGGTTCGCGGCCCCGCTGATCGCCGCGGGCCTCGGCGTCGCGCTCGCCTTCCGGGTGGGCCTGTTCAACATCGGTGCACGCGGACAGATGCTCATCGGCGCGATGTTCGCGGGGCTGTTCGCGTTCAACCTCGATCTGCCGATGTGGATCCACCTTCCGCTCACCCTGATGGCCGGCATCCTCGGCGGCGCGCTGTGGGGCGGCATCGTGGGCCTGCTGAAGGCGAAGACGGGCGCGCACGAGGTGATCCTCACGATCATGCTCAACTACGTCGCGTTCTACCTCTTGCTCTGGATGCTGCGGAGCCCCGGCTTGTTGCAGATGGCCGGGAGCAACCAGCCGCAGACGAAGCCCACACCCGCGTCGGCGCAGTTCCCCGATCTGCTCGGGCCACTGTTCCCCGCGCTCGACTGGGGGTTCGTGGTCGTCGTCCTGGCGACCCTGTTCGTGTGGTGGCTCATCGAACGCTCGAGCCTGGGACTGCGCCTGCGCGCCGTGGGGGAGAACCCGCACGCGGCACGCGCGGCGGGCATCAACGTCGAGCGCCTGTACCTCTACGCGATGCTGTTCGCCGGGGGTCTCGCGGGCCTGGCCGCCATGAACCAGATTCAAGGCAACGTGACCACCGGGTTCGGTGCGACGATCGACGCGGGCATCGGCTTCGACGCGATCACCGTGGCGCTCCTCGGCCGGAGCCGCGCGTGGGGCACGTTCGCCGCCGGCATCCTGTTCGGCGCTCTGAAAGCGGGATCGTTCTCGATGCAGGCGCAGGGGATTCCCGTCGACATCGTGCTCGTGGTCCAGTCGCTCATCGTGCTGTTCATCGCCGCGCCGCCGTTGCTGCGCGCGGTGTTCTTCCTCCCGAAGACCGACCTCGAGAAGGCGGCCAAGGCGCGGGCCAAGGCCGCGAAGAAGGCGGTGGCGGCATGACCACTCCCACGCTCGTCGCCGATGACGGCACGATTCAGCTCACCGTCGTCAAGGAGCGTCACTTCAAGGTGCCGATCGTCTTCGGCATCGTCCTGGTGCTCCTCGGCGCACTGTTCGTCTTCGCGCCGCGCGGAGGTATCTCCACGTTCCGTCTGGGCGACCCGACCTCGGCGATCGCGCTGCCGGACGTGGAGGTCCCGACGGGACCGACGAGCTGGGCGGTCTGGACGATTCTCGCCCTCCTCGCCCTCTGGGCGACCTGGGTCGCCTGGTCCTACCGTCGCACCCCGCTGTGGCTCACGATCGCGTTCAGCGTCCTCGGCGTCTTCGCGTTCCTCGTCTGGGCGGCCGCCGGTGGCCTCGTCCCGGTGTCGAACCTGCTGTTCGGCGCCGTGTCGCTGTCGGTGCCGCTGGTCTTCGGCGCGCTCGGTGGCGTGATCGGCGAGCGGGCCGGCGTCGTGAACGTGGCCATCGAAGGACAGCTCCTGCTGGGCGCCTTCTCCGCGGCACTGCTGTCGAGCATCACCGGCAACCCGTTCATCGGCCTCATCGGCGCGATGATCGGCGGCGTCCTCGTCTCGTTCGTGCTCGCGGCGTTCGCCATCAAGTACCTCGTCGATCAGGTCATCGTCGGTGTCGTGCTCAACGTGCTCGTCACCGGCCTCACCGGCTTCCTCTATGGAGCGCTGTTGGTGCCCAACGAGGCGACCCTCAACCGTCCCGAGCGGTTCGGCCGCATCGAGATCCCGGTGCTGAGCGACATCCCGATCATCGGGCCGGTGCTGTTCAACCAGACCTTCATCGTGTACCTGATGTTCGTCACGGTCGCCATCGTCGCCTGGGGGCTGTACCGCACGCGCTGGGGACTCCGGCTTCGCGCCGTCGGCGAGCACCCGCAGGCAGCGGACACCGTGGGCATCAAGGTGAACGCCACCCGGTTCTGGAATGTGATGCTCGCGGGCGCGATCGCCGGTATCGGCGGCGCCTACTTCACGCTCGTGTCGGTGCCGCAGTTCGGCAAGGAAATGACGGCCGGCCTCGGGTTCATCGCTCTGGCCGCCGTGATCTTCGGCCGGTGGGACCCGATCCGCGCCACCCTCGCGGCGCTCCTGTTCGGCTTCGCGACGAACCTGCAGAACCTGCTGACGATCCTGAAGACCCCGATCCCCAGCGAATTCATGCTCATGCTTCCGTACGTCGTCACGATCCTCGCGGTCGCCGGCTTCGCGGGGCAGATCCGGGGGCCTGCGGCATCCGGAAAACCGTACATCAAGGGATAGACACCGTGACCGACATCGATTGGGACGAATTGCGCAGCGTCGCCGTTCAGGCCATGGAACGCGCCTACGCGCCCTACTCGCGCTACCGGGTGGGGGCTGCGGCCCTCGTCGCCGACGGCCGCATCGTCTCGGGGTGCAACGTCGAGAACGCCTCGTACGGCGTCGGGCTGTGCGCTGAGTGCGCGCTCGTGGGCGACCTGCACATGTCCGGCGGGGGCCAACTGGTCGCGTTCGTCTGCGTCAACAACGACGGCGAGACGATCATGCCGTGCGGACGCTGCCGTCAACTGCTCTACGAATTCGCTTTGCCGGGCATGCTGCTCGAGACGGTCTCCGGCATCCGGACGATCGACGAAGTCCTGCCGGATGCGTTCGGCCCGCGCGATCTGGAGGCTGCACGATGACCGCTGTCGAGCCGTTCGACGCCGTCGATGTCATCCGCGCCAAGCGCGATGGTGGCACCGTCCCCGAGGATGCGCTGCGCTGGATGGTCGACGCCTACACCCGGGGCTACGTCGCCGATGCGCAGATGGCCTCGTTCGCGATGGCGGTGCTGCTCAACGGCATGGAGCGCGACGAGATCCGCGTGCTGACGGAGGCGATGATCGCCTCCGGTGAGCGGATGAGCTTCGCCCGACTCGGCAAGCCCACGGTCGACAAGCACTCCACGGGCGGTGTCGGCGACAAGATCACCTTGCCGCTCGCGCCCCTCGTGGCGGCGTTCGGCGTCGCCGTGCCGCAGCTCTCCGGGCGCGGTCTCGGGCACACGGGCGGCACGCTCGACAAGCTCGAGTCGATCCCGGGCTGGCGCGCGGCTCTCAGCAATGAGGAGCTCTTCGCGCAGCTCGAGGGTGTCGGCGCGGTGATCTGCGCCGCCGGCTCGGGGCTCGCCCCCGCCGACAAGAAGCTGTACGCGCTGCGCGACGTCACCGGAACGGTCGAGGCCATTCCGCTGATCGCGTCGTCGATCATGTCGAAGAAGATCGCCGAGGGCACCGGTGCGCTCGTGCTCGACGTGAAGTTCGGCTCGGGCGCGTTCATGCGCGATGTCGACAAGGCACGCGAGCTCGCGCGCACGATGGTCGCGCTCGGCACCGACTCGGGCGTGGCGACCACGGCGCTGCTGACCGACATGAACACGCCGCTCGGCCTCGCGATCGGCAACGCCAACGAGGTCCGCGAGTCGGTCGAGGTGCTCGCCGGTGGCGGCCCCGCCGACATCATCGAGCTGACCGTCGCGCTCGCCCGCGAAATGCTCTCGCTCGCCGGCCAGCCGGACGCCGACGTCGAAAAGGCCCTGCAGGACGGCCGCGCGATGGATGCCTGGCGCGAAATGATCCGTGCCCAAGACGGTGATCCGGATGCCGCCCTCCCCGCACCCCGCGAGACCCACACCGTGGTCGCCGCGCGGGACGGTGTCGTCTCGCGCATGGACGCGCTTCCGTTCGGTATCGCCGCGTGGCGTCTCGGCGCCGGGCGTGCCCGTGCCGAGGACCCCGTGATCCACGCTGCCGGGATCGATCTGCATGTGAAGCCGGGCGATCGCATCGCCGCCGGACAGCCGGTGTTCACCCTGCTCGCCGATGATGAGAACCGCTTCGCGCGGGCCTTGGACGCCCTCGATGGCGCCTGGGAGATCGGGGCCGAGGCCCCGGCATCCACCCCGCTCGTCCTTGAGCGCATCACCGCCTGACTACCCGAACCCGAACATCCAGGAGATTCACATGGCCATCGACCAGCACGGTGACACGACGCTCGACGGCGTCTCGATCCGGTCCCTGCCGAAGGTGTCGCTCCACGATCACCTGGACGGGGCACTTCGTCCGCAGACCATCATCGAGCTTGCCGACGGCATCGGGCTCGAGGTGCCGCAGACGGATGCCGCCGACCTCGCCGATTGGTTCGAGGACCAGAGCGACTCGGGCTCGCTCGTGGAGTACCTCAAGACGTTCGATCTCACGACCGCCGTCATGCAGAGCGCCGACGGCCTCCGCCGCGTCGCGCGCGAATTCGTCGAGGACCTCGCCGCCGACGGTGTGATCTACGGTGAGGTGCGCTGGGCGCCCGAGCAGCACCTGACCGGCGGACTCTCGCTCGAGGAAGCTGTCGAAGCCGTGCAGGAAGGCATCGAAGAGGGGGAGGATGCCGTCTCGGGCACCGATCGCGACATCCGCGTGGGCCAGCTGATCACGGCGATGCGGCACACGGATCGCTCGCTCGAGATCGCGGAGCTTGCGGTGGCTTTCCGTGGCCGCGGCGCCGTCGGGTTCGACATCGCCGGCCCCGAGGACGGGTTCCCGGCCGCGAACCATCGTGCGGCGTTCGATTACCTGGCCGCGCAGTTCTTCCCGACGACCGTGCATGCGGGGGAAGCGGCCGGACTCGATTCGATCCGCTCCGCGCTCATCGACGGGCGTGCGCTGCGGTTGGGCCACGGCGTGCGCATTGCCGAGGATCTCGAGGTCATCCAGCAGAAGGGCGATGAGGTGCTGGTGACGTTCGGCGACCTGGCCCGCTGGGTGCGCGACCGGGAGATTCCGCTGGAGCTCTCCCCGTCGTCGAACCTGCAGACCGGCGCGATCGCCGCCTGGGGTACGTCCCTGGAAGACCACCCGTTCGACCTGCTCTACCAGCTCGGTTTCGCCGTCACGGTGAACGTCGACAACCGCACGATGAGCCGCACGTCGCTGACGCGCGAACTGGCGTTGCTGGCGGAGACGTTCGACTATCGCCTGGAGGACCTCGAGGCGTTCCAGTTGAACGCCGCGGCGGGAGCCTTCCTCTCGGTCGAGGAGCGCGAGGAGCTCATCGAGCTGATCGGCGAGGGCTTCGGCGCCTGATCCGCTGCTCCGTTTTGGGTCGCGCGTCGTCGCTGTCCGTGCGCGGATGCGGCCACACGCGACCCGAATCAGCGGGTGCGCCGACGGCGACGCGCGGGGCGGATGCCGGCATCCGAGCGCAGCGACGCGATCGCCCGGCGCACGGCGGCACGATAGGCATCCTTGTTGACGTAGTGGGCCATCCGCGCGAGCGCCAGATAGCGGTAGCCGCCGGTGAGATCCGGCCAGGGGCGATCCGTGACGCCCGCGCGGAATCGCGCCTGCGCGTCCGAATCCGCCGCGAGGTACGCCGCGATCAGTTCGGCCTGCTCGGCCCGGCCCTGCCAGCCGATGCCCGAGGCCTCGATCATGCCCATCACATACAGCCCGTTGAACGACGGCGGGAAAATGTTGAGGAAGAGTTTCGGTGCGGCCCCGGTCCAGTTCAGTGCGCTGCGTTCGACGAACGGATAGTCGAGCGTGTAGCCCGTCGCCAGCAGGACGGTGTCGTAGTCACAGCTCGAACCGTCGCGAAAGTGGACCGTGCGACCGTCGAATCGATCCACGTCGGCTCGGATTCGCAGATCGCCCTGACCGAGATGGTTCAGCACGAGGGTGTTGACGACGGGGTGCGCCTCGTAGATTCGGTAGTCAGGCTTCGGGAAGCCGAACCGCACAGGGTCGCCGGTGAACGCGCGGAGCACGCGCGTGTCGATGAATTGTTTGATCCGCGCGGGCAGGGGTGTGCCCTGATTCAGCGTGTCGGAGGGCTTGCCGAACAGGTAGCGCGGCACGAAGTAGTACCCGCGGCGCACGCTCATGTCGACCGATGTGGCGTGGTGCACGGCATCGACGGCGATGTCGCAGCCCGAGTTGCCGGCCCCGATGATCAACACGCGTCGGTCATCGAGCTCGCGCGGGCTTGTGTACTGAGAAGTGTGGAAGATCTCACCGGTGAACTCGCCGCGGAATGTGGGGACCGCAGGTTCCGCGAGCGTGCCGTTGGCAAAGATCACCGAGCCGAACCGTTCCGTCGCCTGCGCACCGGTCGCCGAGTTCGTCGCGGTGACGTCCCAGCCGTCACCGTCGGGCGCCGGGGTGACGGAGGTGACGGCGGTGTCGAAGCGGAACTGTGCGGTGAGTCCGAAATGGTCGGCGAAGTCCCGGAAGTACTCGATCAGTACACGGTGGCTCGGGTAGTCGGCATCCGTCCGCATCGGGAACTCGGTGAACTGCGTCGTCGTGCGTGACGAGATGAGATGTGCCGACTCGTACATCGTCGAGCGCGGATTCTCGATGTCCCACAGCCCGCCGACACCGCGCGAAGCCTCGAAGCCGGTGAACGGGATGCCGGCGCGCTGCAGCGCGCGTGCGGCCGCCAATCCGGACGGTCCCGCGCCGATGATGGCGGGGCGACGATCGTGCATGGTCCCGATCCTGCCACGCGCCGGGATCAGCGGAGCTGTGCGGCGAGATCACCGATCTGCTCGGTGATGATGGCATCCACGTCGGCCGCGGTGGCGGTCGGCGTGCCGTCGCCGGCCTGCGGTCCGTATGCGCCGAACGAAGCGTGGCTCGCGCCGGGAATCTCCACCATCTCGGCATCTGCCGGGAGGAGATGCCGGGCCTCGGCGATTTTCTCGGGGGTCGACAGGCCGTCTTCCGACCCGGAGAGGCTGAGAACCGGCAGATCGGTGCTCGACACATCGGTCGCACAATACGAGGCGAAGAGCACGAGGGCATCGGCATCCGCAGCCAGCTGGCACGAGCGCACGCCGCCGAGTGAGTGACCGCCGACCATCCACGTGGTGACGCCCGGAGCGAGGTCGGTGAAGCTCGACAGGCCACGCAGGTCGAAGAACGCGAGATTCAGCCAGGGCTTCGTGATCACGACGGTCATCTCGTCGTCGGCGACGAGGCCCGAGAGCGTCGCGGCGTACCCCCACGGATCGACCTTCGCACCCGGGATGAAGACGAGTCCCACGTCGCTCTCCCCGGCGCTCGGAGCCATCACGATGCCCGCGCTGTCATCCGTGATCGTGATCCGGTCGTCGGTGCGGACGGCCGCGAGCGGTTCGGGCTCGGCCGCCATGACACCGACCTGGCTCCACACCAGAATCCCGACGACCGCGGCGATGACGAGCCCGCCCAGGATGCCGAAGATCCAGCGGAGAACACGGCGACGGCGTTTCGGGGGCACACATCCAGCCTACGACGCGTGCCCCGCGCGCATGTCAGACCTTGAGGTCCGCCTGGCGTGCGCGCACGACGTCCTCGACCTGCGCGAACAAGGGGTGGTCGGCCTCCAGTCCTGTGACGGATGCGGTGAACTGTGCGGCATCCTCTTCGCGCAACCGGCGCTGGAGGTCGACCGACTGCTCATCGGCGGAATCGTCGAACTCCAGCGCGGCACCCATCGCCGCGACGAGTGCGCCCACCGGCAATCCGCGCTCGGCAGCTTCGGCCGCGGGGCCGATGAAGCGTTCGTGACGGGAGAGCTTGCGCAAAGGCTGTCGTCCGACCCGGCCGACCGTGTCGGGCAGGGCGGGATTGGCGAAGCGGCGGAGAATCGTCGCGCGGTAAGCGGCGAGGTCCGCCGGATCGAGGCCGTGCTTCTGCACCAGAAGCGCGGAGGTCTCCTCGAGGGTGGTTCTCACCTTCGCGGCGATGGAGGGGTCGGCGAGGGCATCCGAGATCTTCTCGACGCCCGCCTGGCTGCCGAAGTACGCCGTCGTGGCGTGACCCGTGTTGACCGTGAACAGCTTTCGCTCGATGTACGGGGTGAGATCGTCGACGAAATGCGCGCCCGGAATGTGCGGCAGAAGGTCGCCGAACGGCAGCCGCTCGATCGCCCACTCGAAGAACGGCTCGACCGTGACGTCGACACTCTCGCCCGGCGCCTGCGCCGGCACGATCCGGTCGACGGCGGTGTTGGCGAAGACGGCGCGGGAGGCCAGGCCGTCCCACGCATCCCCGGCGAGCGCCTTGATCTCGTCCTGGAGGATGTCGGTCGCGCCGATCGCGTTCTCGCACGCCATGACCTGCAGCGGGGGAGCGGAGGGGTCGCGGAGGGCGATGCCGGCCAGAATGTGTGGCGCGACGAAACGCAGGATCGTCGGGCCGACCGCGGTCGTGACGACGTTGGCGCCGGCGATCTCATCCACGACCGCCTGCGGGTCGGTTTGGCTGTTGATCGCGCGGAAGCCAGTGACCACTTTGTCGGTGCCGCCCTCGCCCACCTCGTGGACGGTGTAGCTCGACGCGGCGTTCGCCGCATCCACGAGGGGAGCGGCGACGTCGGAGAACACGAGTTCGTAGCCGCCTTCGTGGAGGAGGAGCCCGACGAAACCGCGTCCGATGTTGCCGGCGCCGAAGTGGACGGCCTTCATCGGTCGTTCACCGACGACAGGAGTGCGAACAGCTCCTCCGGGGTGGTGGCTTCCTTCAGACGCGCGACCTCGTCGTCTTCGGAGAAGATCAGAGCGATCTGCGACAGGATCTCGAGGTGTTCGTCGCCCTTTCCGGCGATCCCGACGACGAACGTCACGGGCTCTCCGCCCCAGTCGACGCCGCCGTCGTACCGCACGAAGGAAAGCGCCGAGTCGAGGATGGAGTCCTTCGTCTCGTTGGTGCCGTGCGGGATCGCGAGCTCGTTGCCCATGTACGTGGATACCGTGACCTCGCGCTGCTGCATGGCATCGAAGTAGGCGGACGTCACGGCTCCGGCGGATTCGAGAATGTCGGCGGCCTCGCGCATGGCGTCTTCGCGGGTCACCGATCCCGAATGGATGCGGACCTGTCCGACATTCAGGACTTCGTTCGACATGTTGCGTCTCCTTTGTGTCTGTGCAGAAAGTCTGTACAGAAATGTGGGCCGCGGAGCCGGGGCATCGCGCCGTCCGGCTCCGCGGCGGTTCACCGGCGCTCAGGCGCCGTCGGCGTTCTGGTTCTTGACCAGATCCACGACCTCTTCATACTTGGGCGAGTTCATGAAGTTGTCCACCGAGACGTGCAACGCCTCGGGGGTCTTCGCGCGGGCCCGGTCGGTCAGCTGCTGCTGAGTGATGACCAGGTCCTCGCTGCCGTCCAGGTTCGCGATCGCCTTGTTGGTGACCGAGACCGATTCGACGCCCGCCTTCTTGATCTTGTTGCGCAGCACGCTCGCCCCCATCGCGGAGGACCCCATCCCGGCGTCGCACGCGAACACGATTGTGCGGACCTGCTTGTCGGTCGTGACGGCGCCGGTGGCGATCGCGTCGGCGGCCAGGTCAGCTCCGATCGACGAGTGGTCGCCGCCCGTCGCCGCGTTCGCCGTGGCGCCGGCGCGCAGGCTCGACAGGGTGTCGGACTTCTTGCCCTTGTTCGCCTCGGTCTTCGCGATCGCGTCCTCGAACGAGCCCGATGCATCGGCTTCGAGGTCGCGCTTGCGCGATGCGCGGAGGATCACACCGGTGACCAGGAACGTCACCAGCGCCGCCAGGATGACCGAGAGGTACACCACGACGAGGTTCAGCGGTCCGGCACCGATCGCCGCGGCCGAGACCGCGATGATGCTGCCGGGAGCGGCCGGGAACTGCAGACCGCCGTTCAGGAGCATGTTCGTCGAGACACCCGTGGCGCCACCGGCGATGAGCGCGAGGATCGTGAACGGCTTGCTCAGCGCGTACGGGAAGTAGATCTCGTGGATGCCGCCGAAGAACTGGATGATGATCGCGCCGGGAGCGGAAGCCTTCGCCGCGCCGACACCGAAGAACGTGAAGGCGAGGAGGAGACCGAGACCCGGACCGGGGTTGGCCTCGATGAGGAACAGGATCGACTTGCCGGTCTCGGCCGCCTGCTCGAAACCGAGCGGAGTGAAGACGCCGTGGTTGATCGCGTTGTTGAGGAACAGCACCTTCGCCGGTTCGACGATGATCGACAGCAGTGGCAGGAGGTTGAAGTCGACGAGCCAGCCGACGATTCCGCCGAGGAACGCGCTGATGCCGAGCATGACCGGACCGAACGCGAAGAAGCCGATGATCGCCAGGAACATACCGAGGATGCCGGCGGAGAAGTTGTTGACCAACATCTCGAAGCCCGGCTTGATCTTGCCGTCCCACAGTTTGTCCATCTGCTTCGTGATCCACGCGGCCAGCGGGCCCATGATCATCGCGCCGAGGAACATCGGGATGTTCGTGCCGACGATGACGCCCAAGGTCGCGATCGTCGCGACGACCCCGCCGCGCTCGCCGTAGACCATGCGGCCACCGGTGTTGGCGATGAGGAGCGGCAACAGGTAGGTCACCATCGGACCGACGAGTCCCACGTAGGCGAAGAAGTTGCCCCCGTCGCCCTCGGCGACCGCGGTCATCGCGCCCTGCCAGCCGATGATGGCGGAGTCGCCGCCACCGCCGATGATTTCCGACACCGGGTACCAGTGCCAGCCGAAGGGGCTTCGAGCACCGAAGAATCCATCGGTGATGAAGAGCATCGTGATGAAGCCCCAGGCGATGAACGCCGCGATGTTGGGCATGATCATGCCCGAGAGGAAGGTGCCGAACCGCTGCACGCCTACGCGTGCGCGGTTGACACCCCCCGGTGTAGTGGACGCCGTTGTCATGGTCTGCTGTTTCTCCTTCGGGTGGGCCGCGGCCTATGCCGCGGCGGTGTCGTCTGCGGCTGCTTGGGCCGCTGCTCGGGCCGAGGCTGCGTCGTCGGCCGCCAGGGCGGCCGCGGCGATGCGTTCGGCATCCTTGATCGTGTGCGTCAGCAAAGTTGCGCGGACGTCGGCCAGGGCCGTGGGGGCCATGGACAGGCTCGTGGCGCCGAGGCCCACCAGGACGACGGCGAGCAGCGGGTCAGCGGCGGCCTCGCCGCAGATGCCGACGGGCTTGCCCTGGGCCTTGCCGGCCGCACCGGTCATGCCGATGAGCTGCAACACGGCGGGGTGCCACGGGTCCTGGAAGCTGGAGACCGAGCCCAGCAGGCGGTCAGCGGCCATCGTGTACTGCGTGAGGTCGTTCGTCCCGATCGAGGCGAAGTCGGCGATCGCGAGCACTTTGTCGGCCATGAGCGCCGCCGAGGGGACCTCGACCATGACACCGGCCGTCTTGATGCCGTACTCGCGGCACAGCGTCGTGAAGTACTCGGTCTCCTCTACCGTGCCGACCATCGGCGCCATGACCCACAGGTCGGCCTCGGTCGCCTTGTCGGCTTGCTGGAGCGCTGTGAGCTGCTCACGCAAGATGTCTTCGCTGGCACGGAGGGAACGGATGCCGCGGAGACCCAGTGCGGGGTTCTCCTCGTGCGCATCGTTGAGGAAGGCCAGCGGCTTATCGGCGCCGGCATCCAGCGCCCGCACCACGACCTTCTGCCCCGGGAAAGCTGCGAGCAGCTCGGTGTAGGCCTTCGTCTGCTGGTCGACCGTCGGGGCGTTCGTCGAGCTCAGGAAGAGGAACTCGGTGCGGAACAGGCCCACGCCCTCGGCGCCGAGCTCGACGGCTTCCGCCGCGCCCGCGGGCTTGCCGAGGTTGGCGAGCAGGGGGATCTTGGTGCCGTCGGCCAGGGCACCCGGCGTGAGAGGAGCGGAGGTCGCTGTCGCGCGCGCGTCGGCACGGTGCTGCGCCTGAGCGAGTTCGTCGTCGGTCGGGTCGATCGTCACGACCCCCTTGGCCGCGTCGACGATGACCGTCTGGCCGTCGACGAGGTCCTTCGCGGCGGCCGCGCCGACGATCGCGACGATCGACTTCTCACGGGCGAGGATCGCGGTGTGCGACGTCGGGCCGCCGTCGGTCGTGACGAGGGCGAGCACCTTGTCGAGGTCGAGGAGGGCCGTATCGGCCGGGGCGAGGTCCTTCGCCACCAGGATGAACGGGTGGCCCGGGTCGGGCACGCCGGGCGCGGGCAGGCCGCGCAGGCGCGCGATGACACGCTGGGCGACGTCGTCGAGGTCGGCGGCGCGCTCACCGAGATAGCCGCCCATGGCGGACAGTGTGTCGCGGAACGATGCGAACGCATCGTGCACCGCGAACTCACCCGTCTTGCCGGCCGCGATGCGCGTGCCGATCTCGGCGTCCAGGCTCGGGTCTTCGGCCATCATGGCCTGGGCTTCCAGCACGTCGCGCGCCAGGCCACCGGCATGAGATCCGCGCTCTTCGAGCTCGCGGGCCACCGCGGCGACGGCGTCACGGACGCGGGTCGTCTCCTCCTCGGCGCTCCGGGTGCTCGGTGTGTCCTCGGGGGCGGGCAGGGGCTCGGCCATGCGTGCCACCGGTCCCTGGGCGACGCCCAGTCCAATGCCGACTCCGCGCAGTTCGCTCATGTTCGTCTCTCTCCTCGGTTTCAGTTCTCGTCGTGGTCGGTGGACAGCAGGTCGGCAAGCGTGTCGAGGAGTTCCTCCACGCCCTGGCCTTCCGCAGCGAGGGTGACGTAGTCGCCCTTTTCCGCACCGAGCGAAATGACTCCCAGAATGCTCGCCGCATTGACCGGGCTTCCCGATCCCTTCGTGATCGTCACGGGGATGCCGGAATCCTTCACCGCCTGGGCGAACAGCTTCGCCGGTCGCGCATGCAGCCCGTTGGAAGAGCCGATCCGAATCGTGCGGGTGGCCTGGGTCATTTCTGGTCCCTTCGGTTTTGTGGCGTGTTGAGCGCGTCGTCGATGAGCGCGAGCGTGCGTGTCCCATCAAGATCCGTGAAGATGTCCGCGGGCAGCAGGACGACCGTCGCACCGCGGAAAGCGGCATCCATTTCGATTCGCGGCAACGCCTGCACCAAATGGGGGCCGACGAGCACGACATCGGCCGCATCCAGATCGATCGGCAACGATTGCTCGGTACCGGCGATCGCGCTCATATCCCGCCCTGCCGCCTGAGCGGCATGCCGGACGCGCTGCGCCACAAATGTGCTCGACGCTCCCGCGCCGCACACCACGAGGATCCTCATCGATCCGCCTCCTTCTCCGCCATTCTTGTGAAAGGGCTGGGAGGAGACAACCAGGCCTCTTTCCGCGGGACCGGAAACTCTTCTGGCGAGGTGGTTGACTGGGTGGGTGAGCAGACCCCGGCAGGACCGTGTCATGGCTCTGCTGACCCGGGACGGCGACTGGATGACGGCTGGCGCCCTCGCCGATGCGATCGGGGTCACTCCGCGCAGCATCCGCAGTTACGTCACGGCACTCAACGCGCGCGTGCCCGGTGGAACCGTCGTGGAGTCGAGTCCGCTCGGCTATCGCGCGGGAACGGATGCGATGGCGGCCCTGCGGTCCGGGGTCGATGCGACCACGCCGAGGGAACGCCTGCACCGTCTCGTACGGGCGCTGCTGGCCGATGAAGCCGGCATCGACGTCTATGCGACGGCGGAACAGTTCCACGTCAGCCCGGCGACCCTCGAAGGTGACCTCGGGCGCGTTCGCGCCCTGCTCGGCGGCACACAGCTGACCCTCGAGCGCACCGCATCCCTCGCGAAGCTCCGTGGCACCGAGATGGCCCAGCGGCGGCTCCTCAGCAGGCTCGCGCACGAAGAGACCGAGGATGGCGCGTTCGACCTGGCGGCGATCCGCCGGACGCTCGGCGAGGGATCGATCGGGACCGCGGTGTTCGGTCCGTTCAAGAATGACCTCGTGGCGGGGCTCGGCGCGCTCGGATACTTCGTCAACGAGTTCGGCATCGGTGACGTCATGATGCACATCGCGATCACCGCGGATCGTGTCGCCCACGACCGTGCCTTGGGCGCCGAATCGCTCACCGGCCCGGAAGCCGCGCGGGATGTGGGTGACCTGCTCGACCGGCTGTGTCAGGAGCACCTGGATGTGCGTCTCGGGGCGGGAGACCGTCGCCATCTCGCCGCCTTGATCCTCAGCCGCGTTGTCGCACCCGGTGCGGCAGAGACGGCATCCGTCATGCGGTCCCGCATCGAACCCGACGTCGAAGCAGCGGTCCGCGACGTGGTTCAGCGCGCCGCCGCCGAGTTCCTCGTCGACATCGATGACGAGGATTTCGTGCTCCGCCTTGCCCTGCACGTGCAGAACCTTCGCCAACGCGCGCAGGAGCAGGCATGGTCGCGGAACCCGCTCACCCGCTCGCTGAAATCGACGTACCCGATGATCTTCGAGGTCGCGGTGTTCATCGCGGATGGGCTCCGAGGACTTCTCGGCATCGATCTGGCTGAGGACGAGATCGCCTACATCGCGATGCACGTCGGGGGTCGGCTCGAGCGGCGTCGTGCCGCGAGCACCGTGCTGACCGCGACGATCGTCTGCCCGGGATACTACGAACTGCACGAGCTTCTCCGCTCGTCGATCGACCGCTCACTCGGCCAGGCGGTCGATGTCGTCGGGGTCGAGACGCGCGTGGACCCCGACTGGGATGCCTTGGACACCGACCTCGTGCTGACCACGATCGATGCGCCCCTCACGGGCGACCGGGTCGTCCGCATCCAACCGTTCCTGACCGAGAACGACATCGAGCGGGTGCAGGCCGCCGCAGGTCGCGTGCGCCGGGGGCGCCGGCTCACCCGCCTGCGTGCCGAGCTGGAGCGGTACTTCGTCGAAGACGCCTTCGTCGCGGGCGTGCCCGCCGATGCCGATGCCGACGGGGTCATCCGCACCCTCGGGGCGGCGCTCGTGGCCCAAGGCGTCATCGACGACGACTATGTCGCCCGGACGCTCGAGCGCGAGCGGTTGTCGTCGACCGCGTTCACCGATGCGCTCGCCGTCCCGCACGCCATCGGGATGACCGCCACGCGCACCGCGATCGCGGTCGCCCTGGCCGAATTCTCGATCCCGTGGGGCGAAGGGCGCGTGCAGGTCGTCGCGATGGTCGCGTTCTCCGAATCCGACCGCGAGGCGTTCCAGACCGTGTTCGAACAGCTCGTGGAGGTGTTCAGCGAGCGCGAGAGCGTCCACCGCATCCTGCGCCGCGGAACGACCTTCACGGCGTTCCTCGACGAGCTCGTGGCTGTCGTCGACGGCTGAGTCGGCGTCCGCCGATCGGCGCGCATTCGGGTCTGGCGTCTGCCTCCGGCAGCGCCCCGGCCCCGTCGTTCGTCGCGATCTCCGCAGAATGTCGCGATCTCCGCACCGATCCGGCGCAGGAGATGCGGCGATCTCGACATTCTGCGGCGTTCATGCGCGGCGCTACGGGTGTCGTGCATCGGCGGGGGATGCCCGCTCAGCTGCGAGCCAGGCGAGCCTCCAGGCCGCGGCGGACGCCGGGCCACTCGTGCGGGAGGATCGAGAACACCACCGTGTCCCGCGGGCTTCCGTCGGGTCCGAGGCGGTGATTGCGCAGGATGCCGTCCTGCCGCGCACCCAGCCGCGCGATCGCCGCGCGGGACTGCAGGTTGTGGAAGTGCGTGCGCAGTTCGACGGCGATGACACCGCAGTCCTCGAACGCGTGCGTCAGGAGGAGGAGCTTCGCGGCGGTGTTGACGGCCGTGCGCTGCACGGTGGGCGACAGCCACGTGTAGCCGATCTCGACGTGCGGGCTCTCCTGGTCGATGCCGCAGAACGTCGTCATGCCGACCGCGCGCCCGTCGCGGACGACGGCGAACGGATTCATCCGTCCGGCGGCATGTTCGGCCAACCGGTGCTCGATCTCATTCGGCACGGCGGCGGGGACCGAGGTGTACCACGCATATTCGAGCCCCTCGCGGGCATGGGTCAGGTCGGCCGCGTGGCGGTGACTCAGCGGCTCGAGCCGCACGTGGGTGTTCTCGAGGGCGACGGGTTCGTTCAGCAGCACGCATCCGAGCCTATGCCGCCGCGGCGAAGCCGCCCGCCGTACCGTGTGCAGGACTCACCCGCGGCATCCGCATCGCCCCCCGCGGAAAACCGCGGCCGGCGGAAGTGCCGGCGCGCGGTGGTCCTGCAATCGGTACACCCGCGCGGCGCCAGGGCGGGACGCACGCCCGCCCCGCCCTGCTCCGCACCCGCTCGGCCCGGACCGTATTCAGTCTGGAGACGCGCGGCTGCGAGGGCCTGTCCCGAGTTCCCGCGGCTCCCAGACAGACCGCCCTCCGGCTGGACTGAATACGGAGCGGGGGACGGCGGGAACGGGGAAGCCGCGGGGCCTGCCCAGGTCAGGCTTGGGCGGAGGCCAACAGTGCCCGGGCTCCGACGTCGAGTGCCGCCACGCGTGCGGCGGCATCGGCCGGGGTGTCGCCGCGGACGTCCAGGTACACCTTGAGTTTGGGCTCGGTGCCGCTCGGTCGCACGATCACGCGTGATCCATCCGTCAGCCACAGCCGCAGGACATCGCTCGGCGGCGTTCCGTCGGCTCCGTCCAGCAGATCCTCGATCCGCTCGACAGCGACGCCGCCGATGGATGCCGGAGCCTGCGCCCGCAGGGTCGCCATGATCGTCCCGATCACAGCGACATCGTCCAGCCGGATCGAGACCTGGCCGCTCGCGAACGCACCGAAGGTGTCGTGGAAGCGCGCGATCACATCCGCGAGGGTCTCGCCCTGTTCCCGCGCCTCGGCGATCATCCCCAGCATCGCGATCGCCGCCGAGATGCCGTCCTTGTCCCGCACGGTCCCCGGGTTCACGAGGTATCCGAGCGCCTCCTCGAATCCGTAGACGAGTCCGGGCGCCCGCGAAATCCACTTGAACCCGGTGAGTGTGGCATGGAAGTCGAGGCCGTAATGCTCGGCGACCGTCTGCAGTCCCGGCGACGACACGAGCGAGCACGCGAGCGAGCCGCCGCTCGCGCGCTCCGCGGCACGCCACCCGAGCAGCAGGCCCACGTCGTTGCCGGTGAGTCGGCGCCAGCCCCCGTCCGCTGCGGGATCGGGAACGGCGACGGCGAGACGGTCCGCATCCGGGTCGTTGGCGAGCAGGAATTCGGCTCCGGCCGCCCGCGCCGTCTCGAACGCGAGATCCATCGCGCCCGGCTCTTCCGGGTTGGGGAACGCGACGGTCGGGAAGCGGCCGTCCGGCTCGATCTGGGCCTCCACGACGACCGGCAGCGGGTAGCCCGCTGTCTCGAGGATCCGCACGAGCGTCTCGTAGCCGACGCCGTGCATCGCGGTATAGACCCAGTTCATCCCGGCGGCACCGGCCGGGGCGGGAGCGACGGTCGCGGTCGCGGCGATGTAGGCCTCGATGACCGATTCATCGGCGATCTCATACGCCTCCGAGCGGGGAAGGGCGCCGAGGTCGCCGGCATCCGCAACCCGCTGGATATGCGCCGCGATCTCGCCGTCGGCGGGAGACACGATCTGCGATCCTTCGTCGGCACCGCCGAGGTAGACCTTGTATCCGTTGTCGTCGGGGGGGTTGTGGGATGCCGTGACCATGACGCCCGCCGCGGCGCCCAGGTGGCGCACCGCGAACGCGAGCACCGGCGTCGGCAGAAGTCGGGGCAGGAGCACCGCGCGCAAGCCTGCGCCGGCGAAGAGCTCAGCGCTGTCGCGCGCGAACACGTCGGAGTTGCGTCTGCCGTCGTAGCCGATCACGACGGTGGGCACCGAACCGGAGGCTGCCTTCTCTCGCAGGTACGCGGCGAATCCGGCCGCGGCCTGCCCGACGAGCACCCGGTTCATCCGGTTGCTGCCGGCTCCGAGGCGTCCGCGCAGCCCCGCCGTGCCGAACGCCAGACGCCCGTCGAAGCGGTCGTCCAGATCGGCGATCGCGGCGGCATCTCCGCTCTCGGCCTGGTCGATCACCTCGGCGAGCTCCGCACGGGTCACCGGGTCGGGATCCTGCGCGAGCCACGCACGCGCGGCCGCGACGGTGCTCACAGCTGGCCGATCACGCGCGCGAGCAGCGCCGAGATCACCGGCTCCGCCATCTGGCCCGCCTCGATGACCTCGTGATGACTGAGGGGAGTCGTCTGGATGCCGGCGGCCTTGTTCGTGATGAGCGAGAACCCGAGGATTTCCATGCCGGCCTGTCGCGCGGCGATCGCCTCGAGCGCCGTGGACATGCCGACGATGTGACCGCCGATGATCTTCGCCATCTGGACTTCGGCCGGCGTCTCGTACTGGGGCCCGCGGAACTGGCAATACACGCCCTCGTCGAGCGACGGGTCGATGCTGCGGGCGAGGTCGCGAAGCCTCACCGAGTAGAGGTCGGTCAGGTCGACGAAGGTCGCGCCCTCGAGCGGCGAATCTCCCGTGAGGTTGATGTGGTCGCTGATGAGCACGGGCTGGCCCGGCGTCCAGGCGGGCTTGATGCCACCGGCGCCGTTGGTGAGCACCATCGTCTTCGCTCCGGTCGCGGCGGCGGTACGCACGCTGTGGACGACGCGGCGCACGCCATGGCCCTCGTAATAGTGCGTTCGGGCACCGATGACGAGCACCCGCTTGCCGGCGGGGGTGAGGATGCTGCGGATCGAGCCTACGTGGCCGGCCAGTGCGGGCGAGCTGAAACCGGTGACGTCGGTCGCGGCGAGAGTGGCGGTGGTCTCACCCAGGAGGTCGGCGGCTTTGCCCCATCCGCTCCCGAGGGTGAGGGCGATATCGTGCCGCTCCACACCGGTCAGGCGAGCGATATCGGCTGCGGCATCGGCGGCGACCGCGAACGGATCGGTGGCCGGGTCGTCGAGGGGATGGGTGATCGTGTCGGACATGGGTCCACTCTATGAACCCGGAGGCTCCCCGTGCCAGGCGGGCGCCCGTCAATTTTGCGCGCGGTCGGCCTGAGAGAATGGATGCATGTCCCCCAGCTTCGTGAGTAACCAGAGCGTCGCCGTCCTCGGCGGCGGCCCCGGCGGGTACGAAGCGGCACTCGCTGCCGCACAACTCGGCGCCGAGGTGACCCTGGTCGAGCGTGCCGGGGTGGGAGGCGCGGCCGTCATGACGGACGTCGTCCCGTCCAAGAGCCTCATCGCGACGGCGGATGCTGCCGTGGCGATCGCCGAGGCGGAGGATCTCGGGGTGCAACTGTTCGCGAAGTCCGACAGTGGCCGCCCGATGAAGCCCGAGATCGCGATCAACCTCGCCGCCGTCAACCGGCGGCTGCTTTCGCTCGCCCGCCAGCAGTCCGACGACATGCGCGCCCAGCTCGTCGAGGCCGGCGTCCGAATCATCTCCGGCCACGGTCGATTGGAGGATCGCAACTCGATCGTCGTGTCGACGGGCCCCGGGGGAACGGACTTCGATCGCGTCGAAGCGGACACCCTGATCGTGTCGGTCGGCGCGTCGCCGAGAGAGCTGCCGAGCGCACGGCCGGACGGGGAGCGGATCCTCACGTGGACGCAGTTGTACGACATGCGGGCCCTTCCCGAGCACCTCATCGTCGTCGGGTCGGGCGTGACCGGCGCGGAGTTCGCATCGGCGTACATGAATCTCGGAGCGAAGGTCACGCTCATCTCGAGCCGTGAACAGGTTCTCCCGGGCGAAGACCGGGATGCCGCGGCCGTCCTCGAGAAGGTCTTCACACGCGGCGGCATGACCGTGCTCTCGCGCTCGCGCGCCGATCGAGTGGAGCGCTCGGGCGAGGGCGTCGTCGTCACCCTCTCCGACGGTCGCACGGTCGAGGGAAGCCACTGCCTCATGGCGGTCGGCTCGGTTCCGAACACCGCCGGGATCGGTCTGGAAGCGGCCGGCATCCAGCTCACCGACTCGGGGCACATCCAGGTCAACCGGGTCGCCCGCACGTCCGTGCCGAACATCTACGCCGCGGGGGACTGCACGACGTTCGTGCCCCTGGCATCCGTTGCCTCGATGCAGGGCCGGACAGCCGTTTTCCACGCGCTGGGTGACACCGTGATTCCGCTGGAACGCCGTCGGATCACCGCCAACATCTTCACCGCTCCGGAGATCGCGACCGTCGGGCGCCAGGAGAGAGACCTCGAGTCCGGCGCGATCAACGGCTACGTTCACAAGCTGCCGCTGGCCGCCAACCCGCGCGCGAAGATGATGGGCGTCAAGGACGGATTCGTGAAGATCATCGCCCGGGAAGGCTCGGGCACGGTGATCGGTGGCGTGATCGTCGCGCCCCGCGCCTCCGAGTTGATCTACCCCATCGCGATCGCCGTCGAGCGTCGCCTCACGGTCGATCAGATCTCGCGGGTCTTCGCCGTGTACCCGTCGCTGACCGGTTCGATCACCGACGCGACCCGTGCGATGCACCAGGTCACGACGGACGAAGACACCGTCGCCTGACGCCCTGTCGGGGTGTCTTGAGTGATCTCGATACACGCCGGCTTGGCCGGCGCACTCGATCAGCGGGGAACGAGTCAGGGCTGAAGGGTCGCGACCCAGTACCCCTCGGCCTCCGCCGACGACGCCGCCGCGGCGAATGCCGTCAGGGGACCGACCTGCGGGGGCACCGCAATCGGGGTGAGCAGGTCCCCGCCGTGGCACACGATGTCCTGCGACAGCGTGAGCGTCGTGTCCTCGCCGGTATAGGTCAGGGTGAAAGCGGCGCGATCGCTGCCGATACACCGCAGTTCGACCGACGTGAATGTCGTTGGGTCGGCGAAGTCGATGCGGGTGGCGCTCGCCGCGCTCGAATCGGTCAACTGCGCGCCGACGCTGTTGCCCGATCCCGCGCTGCTGACTTCGGTGAACCATCCCGACCAGGCCGAGCGGTCGGCTTCGGTCGCTCCCCCGGCGCACGCCGTGAGGCCGAGGGCGAGGAGGGCCCCCGCGGCGACAGCGAGCCGGCGGTTCACGTCAGGAGATCGTGAGTAGTTGGTGACCGGCGGGCACCGTCGTGCCGGGTGCCGCATCGATCGCGCCGATGACACCGTCCTTGTGTGCCTGCAGCGGTTGCTCCATCTTCATCGCCTCGAGGACGACGACGAGGTCGCCCTTGACGACCTGCTGCCCCTCTTCGACGGCGAGCTTGACGATCGTGGCCTGCATGGGAGCCTTGACAGCATCACCCGAGGCTCCGGCTGAGACGGCGACGGCGTGCGATCGCCGCGACGGGGGGACGGCGGCGGGTCGGCCGACTTTGAGGGGCGCGTGCACGATGCGATCGGGCAGGCTCACTTCCAGGCGCTTGCCGGATACTTCCACGACGACGGTGTGCCGCGGCTCCGGGTCTTCCGGCGATTCGAGTTCGCCGTCCCACGGCGGGATGTCGTTGACGAACTCCGTTTCGATCCAACGGGTGAAGACGCCGAACTCCCCGTCCTCCGCGGTGAAGGCGGGGTCGGTGACGACCTTTCGGTGGAACGGGAGCACGGTCGGCATGCCGGCGACCTCGAACTCGTCCAGCGCCCGGCGAGAGCGTTCGAGAGCCTCGGCCCGGTCGCGGCCGGTCACGATGATCTTGCCCAGGAGAGAGTCGAACGCGCCGCTCACGCTGTCGCCCGCGGTGACGCCCGAGTCGAGTCGGATGCCGGGACCACCGAACGTCTTGAACTGGTGGATGCGGCCGGGCTGCGGGAGGAAGCCCCGTCCCGGGTCTTCGCCGTTGATGCGGAACTCGATGGAGTGTCCGACCGGTTCGGGGTCGTCGTAGTCGAGGGTCCCGCCCTCGGCGAGGCGGAACTGCTCGCGGACGAGATCGATGCCGGTGACTTCTTCGGATACCGGGTGCTCGACCTGCAGGCGGGTGTTGACCTCGAGGAACGAGATCGTGCCGTCGGCGCCGATCAGGAACTCGCACGTCCCCGCGCCGACATAGCCGACCTCGCGGAGGATCGCCTTGGACGATTCGTACAGCGTGCGGTTCTGCTCGTCGGTCAGGAACGGGGCCGGGGCCTCTTCGACGAGCTTCTGGTGGCGGCGCTGCAACGAGCAATCGCGCGTGGAGATCACGACGACGTTCCCCGCGGCATCCGCAAGACACTGGGTTTCGACGTGGCGGGGCTTGTCGAGGTACTTCTCGACGAAGCACTCGCCGCGTCCGAACGCCGTGATGGCTTCACGGGTCGCGGATTCGAACTGCTCCGCGATCTCGTCGAACTCGCGGGCGACCTTGAGGCCGCGCCCGCCGCCGCCGTACGCGGCCTTGATCGCGATCGGCAGTCCGTGTTCCTCGGCGAAGGCGATGACCTCGTCGGCGCCGGACACCGGTCCGGGCGTGCCGGGGGCCAGCGGCGCGCCGACTTTCTCGGCGACGTGACGCGCCGTCACCTTGTCGCCGAGCGCGTCGATCGCGTCGGGCGAGGGGCCGATCCAGACCAGGCCCGCACCGATGACGGCACGGGCGAAGTCGGCGTTCTCCGCGAGGAACCCGTAGCCGGGGTGGACAGCATCCGCTCCCGACCGCCGGGCGACCGAGAGGATCTTCTCGATCGAGAGGTAGGTGTCGGCGCTCGCGGAACCGTCGAGGGCGTAGGCCTCATCGGCGAGGCCCGTGTGCATCGCATCGCGGTCCTGGTCGGCGTAGACGGCGACCGATCCCTTGCCGGAATCGCGCGCCGCACGGATCACGCGTACGGCGATCTCTCCGCGGTTCGCGATGAGCACTTTGGTGATCGGCGTACGCACGCGGGACGCATCGGAGGGGAGGGGCATGGGTGCCAGCCTACTCAGCGAGGGGTGCTCCCCTTTGGATCACTCGCACAAGATCGCCGCGAAATCGTGTACGAGACCCTCCTAGCGCGCAGGGGTGTTCCAGAGATCGGTCCACACGATGCCGAGTTCGCCCGCGAGACGCCGCACGATCGACAGCGACATCCCGACGACGGTCGACGGATCGCCTTCGACACGGTCGATGAACGCGCCTCCGAGACTGTCGACGGTGAACGCGCCCGCGACCTGCAAGGGCTCGCCGGAGGCGACGTATGCGTCGATCTCCGTGTCGCTGATGTCGGCGACGAAGCTGACGGATGCCGCCGCGACCGCGTGCGCTTCGCTCGGTTCCGCGCCCGGGCGCAGACGGAACACGCTGTGGCCGGAGTGCAGGATGCCGGTGCGCCCCCGCATGGCGCGCCACCGCTCGGCGGCGACAGCCGGCAGATGGGGCTTGCCGAGGATCTCGCCGTCCAGCTCGAACATCGAATCCCCGCCGATGACGATCCCGTCGAACATCGGATCCTCCGCCGCGATCGTCGCGGCGACGTCGGCAGCTTTCCGCCGGGCAAGGAGCAGGACATGCGCGTCCGGCGCAAGAATGCGCCCCTCGTGGGCCTCCACGGCGGCGATGACCGCTTCTTCGTCCACCTGCGGGGCCCGCGTGAGGGGGTCGATGCCGGCGCCTCTGAGCAACATGAGGCGGGCGGGGGAGGTGGAGGCCAGGCACACGCGCATGGGCTCCAGCGTAGGCGTCGCCGCACTAGCGTGGAGGGATGCAGCCCGGAGACCTCCTCGACCTCGACATCACGGATGTCGCCCATGGCGGCGTCTTCGTCGCCCGCCACGAGAACCGCGTCGTGTTCGTCCCCGACGCGATTCCCGGAGAGCGCGTGCGGGTGCGCCTGACCGACGTGGGGAAGTCTTCCTTCTGGCGTGCGGAGGCGATCGAGGTGCTCGATGCCTCGCCGCATCGCCGGCCGCATGTCTGGCAGGCCGCCGACATCGGGGCGCCCCCCGATGAGCGCCCCGGCGGCGCCGACTTCGGGCACATCGCCCTGGGCCACCAGCGAGAACTCAAGCAGCGCGTGCTCGAAGACGCGCTCCGCCGGTTCGGCGGGATCGAGGTCCCCGCCGTCACGATGCGCGGCCTCGACGATGAGACTCCCGACGGAACACGGTGGCGGACCCGGGTGAGCCTGCACGTGGACGAGGACGGCCGCATCGGCCCGTTCGCGGCGCGCAGCCACCGCGTGATCGAGGTCGCCGAGCTGCCGCTGGCCACCCGCGAGATCGAGGAAGTCGCGCTCGGACTCGAGGGCTTCGAACCGGGACGCATCGACCTCGTCCAGCCCACGGACGGCAGCGTCCGGGTGATCCTTCGTCCCGAGGTCCCTCGCGCGCCCCGCCCCGCGCGCGGCCGAGGTGCGCGCTCGGCGCCCCGCCCGCCGCGCCCGCGTGTCGATCCGACCGCTCAGGAGGTCGTGAGCGAGATCGTCGGCGGTCGCACCTTCCGGGTGGATGCCGGTGGCTTCTGGCAGGTGCATCGGCTGGCGGCGGAAGCGCTCACCTCGATCGTCCGCGACGCGTTCTCGGGAGATGACCGTCTCGACCCCGAGGCGCAGCACTGGGATCTGTACGGCGGGGTCGGGCTGTTCGCCGCGACCCTGGCGGAGTTGGCCGGAGCGAGCGCGCAAGTCACTTCGGTGGAGTCCGACGCGCGGGCGACCGAACACGCGGGCGACAACCTCGCCGAGTGGGTCGGCGCACGCGCCGAGACCGGTCGGGTGGACCGCTGGCTCGCGGCGCAGGCCGCCGCCGCAAGCCCACGCGAGCGCGGTCGCCTGCGCCGCGGCGTGGTGCTGCTCGATCCCCCGCGGGCGGGGGCGGGTCGCGAGGTCGTCGAGCACATCGCAGGGATCGCCCCGGCATCCGTCGTCTACGTCGCTTGTGACCCGGTCGCTCTTGCCCGCGACATCGCGACGTTCGCGTCATTCGGCTACCGGCCCGAGCGTATCGATGCGCTGGATCTGTTCCCGAACTCGCACCACATCGAGACCGTCGCCGTCCTCTCGCGGTAATGCCCCCGGCGAGCCTGGTTAGGCTGGCCGTATGACACGGGTGGCACTGATCGACGATCACGAGTCGGTGCGCCTGGGACTCGAAGCCGCGTGCGCGCGGTCCGGCATCCACCACGTGGTCTACTCCGGAAGCTCCGTGCGGGGGTATCTCGACTGGCGCACGTTCTCCCGGGAGGTGCCGGCCGACGTCGTCGTGCTGGATCTCACGCTGGGCGACGGCACGACGGTCACCGAGAACGTCGGGCGTATCGTCCGCGATGGTTCTCAGGTCATCATCCACAGCGTCGCCGACCGTCCCGCGGCTGTCCGCGAAGCGCTCACAGCGGGAGCGGCCGGGATCGTCAGCAAGGCCTCGCGCATCGACGATGTGATTTCGGCGATCGCAACCGTCGCCGCGGGGGAGCCGCTCGACAACGTCGAATGGGCGAGCGCCGTCGAGGGCGATCGCGCCTTCGCCGACGCGCAACTCTCCGCTCGCGAGCGGGATGTCCTGCGCCTGTACGCCGCAGGTCTTCCGCTGAAAGTCGTTGCCGACCGCCTCGGCATCGCCTATTCGACCGCGAAAGAGAACATCACGCGCGTCCGCGTCAAGTACGTCGAGGTCGGCCGCCCGGCGCCGACGAAGGTGGATCTTCTCCGCCGAGCGATGGAGGATGGCCTGGTCGCGGGCGATTTGGGCGGCCACGGTGGCCGCTGACGCGCCTGCCATCGCGGTCGACCCCGCGGTGCGGCGTCCGCTCGGCGATATCTCGACGGGCGCCGAACGCTTCACGGAGCGGCGCGTCGAACGCATCCTCGCTCTCGTCGTGGCCATCGGATCGGTCGTTCTGGGTGCGCAGGCATTCCTGAACGCGCTCGGGTCGGTGCAGGAGGATCCGCGGTGGCACGAGCCACTCATGACCGTCGTGTTCGTGCCGCTCACGGCGATGATCATCGCGCTGTTCGTCGGTTTCTTGACGCGCACCACGACGACGGTGTTCGCCGTGCTGTTCCCGATCGTGCTCATCGTGTGGCCGCTCGTCACCGCCGGCCGCGTCGAGGAGGCCGGCGGCCAGCCCTGGATCTGGTATCTCATCAACGTGGCGACGGTCGCCGCCGCGATGACGTTCCGCCTCGCGATCCAGGCCGTATGGGCGATCGGCATCCCCCTGCTCTACGGCGTCGTCCGGGCCGTGCAGCTCGGCTTCGCACCGGATCAGCTGACTCGCGTCGCGCTGGACGTCGCTTTCGCGATCATCCTGGCTGGCGTGCTCATGGCCATCGGGTGGATGCTGCGCGCCGTCGCCGTCGGCACGGATGCCGCTCGGCGGGATGCCATCTCGTCGTATGCGGCCGCCGCAGCCGCGGATGCGACCGAGCAAGAGCGAGTAGCGGTCGCCGCCCTCATGCACGACAGCGTGCTGGCCGCCCTCATCGCGGCAGAACGCGCGCGCAGCGATCGGGAGCGCGCTCTGTCCGTCTCGATGTCCCGCGAAGCGCTCACCCGTTTGGCCAACGCCGATCAGGATCCCGCGGAGGGGTCCGATGAGCCGGTGAGTCCCGACGTGATCGTGCGGGGAATCGAGTCGGCTGCCGCGGACCTCGGGGTGGAGATCGCGCTCGACGCGCGTGTGGATGCCGCGTCTCCCGCCGTCCCGGGTCGAGTCGCTCGCGCTCTCGTGCTGGCGGCGATGCAAGCGCTCGCCAACTCCGTCCAGCACGCCACAGGGAGCGGCCTCCGCGGCGAGGTGGTCGCCGACCGGGCCGGAGTCCGCATCCGCATCTCCGACACCGGCGGCGGGTTCGACCCGGCGACGGTGCCCGACGACCGCCTCGGCATCCGGGGATCGATCGTCGCGCGTACCGCCGCGGTCGGTGGGCGCGCACGCGTCCACAGTGATGGAACGGGCACCGTCGTGACCTTGGCGTGGGAGCACGCGCGATGACCGTCGGCATCCGGTCCGTGCTGACGGCGCTCGCCGTCGCGTTCACGACCTATCTGGCGATCGGGGCGCTCCTGTGGACCACAACGCCGGCGCATCCTCTGCTGCTTATCGCGGCGGTCGTGCTGTACCTCTTGACGACCTGGGTGTGCATCCTCTGGAACGTCCGTCGACCCGCCGGCGAAGTCGCCCATGCCGTGGTCGGAGGGCTGGGACGACGTTCCGTGCTGCCCGTCTGGGCGGCGGCGCTGAGCGTCCTGGTGGCCGCCGTCATTCCTTCAGCGACCTGGCTGGCCGTGGGGGAGGATGCGCGACTCGAGGGTTTCGCGACGTGGAACCTGGGGGCGATCGGTGCGCTGATGTCGATCGTCATGGTCCGTCGCCGACCCTGGGCGGCGTGGGCGGGGATCGTCATCCTCGCGATCTCGGCGACGGCGTGGATCGGACCGGCAGATGCCTTGGCACTTGGGCTCGTCGGTGCGGTGCTGTGGGTCGGCATGGCCCAGTTGCTGACGTGGCTGGTCGAGCGCGCCGCGCGGGACACCGCCGAACTGACCGATTTGGAACGGGCAGCCTCGGAGTGGCTCGCCTCGCAGGAGGGCATGCGGCGCGAGCGACGCACCCACATCCAGCGTGCACTCTCCGTCGCCGGTCCCGTGCTCGTCCGCACGATCGAGTCGGATGGTGGCCTCTCGGAAGATGAACGCGTGCAGGCGCGGATCGCCGAGGGGACGCTGCGCGATGACCTCCGGGGCCCCGCGCTCCTCGACGACCTCGTGCGCGAGCGTCTGGCCGACGCGCGACGCCGGGGTGCCGCGGTGACGGTCCTCGACGAAGGTGGCCTCGAGGGAGTGATGGATGCCGACCTCCTCCGCATCCGGCGGGAGTTGGCCGCTGTTCTCGGCGGTGCGACGTCGGAGCGGGTGTACATCCGCGCGTCCACGCATGAAGACGTCGCGGTCACGGTCGTCGGCCGGTCCGCTGGCGACGGTGGCGAGGAGAGCGTCGACCTCTGGCACGAGATCTCGCGCCGCGGCGACGGGAGCTGACTGCCGGGGAGATGAGGAAGGCGAGGGGTGGCGAAGCCGCACACCCCTCGCCTGAGCGAGTGGTTACCCGAAAACCGACTCGCAAAGGTCGATGCGCTCAGAGAGCGCGTCGACCGAACGCAGAAGCGTTCCAGCGGTTCTAGTCTCGCCGACCCGTCCCGCGGTTGTCTGTAGGTACTTTGGGGGACATGCGGTCCGTTACCCGCCGAATCTGCCCCAGGCGATGTCGCGACGGAGCGGGGGGCGCAGCGCGCGGGCCGAGATCTGCCACGCCGAGGTGAGCGGAGCATCCTCCGTCACGGCAGTGGCGGCTTCGCCCTCGTAGGCCTCGGTGACGACGGCCATGACCGCAGCGAGCTCTTCCGGCGTCGGCTCTCCGCGGAGGACGCGCAGGCGCACGGGACTGTCTGGTTGCACGGAGCCGGAACTGTCGAGGCCCTCGTCGCTCATAGCGGGATGTTCCCGTGCTTCTTCGAGGGCAGGCTGGCCCGCTTCCCACGGAGGGCGCGAAACGCCTTCGCCACGGACACCCGGGTCTGGGCGGGTTCGATGATGCCGTCGAGCTCGCCACGCTCGGCCGCGAGGAAGGGCGAGGCCACGTTGTACGTGTACTCGTTCGCGAGGCGCGTGCGGACAGCGGCGACGTCCTCGCCGGCTTCCTCGGCCTTCTTGATCTCGCCGCGGTAGAGGATGTTGACCGCTCCCTGACCGCCCATGACGGCGATCTCGGCGGTCGGCCACGCCAGGTTGACGTCGGCGCCGAGCTGCTTGGACCCCATGACGATGTACGCGCCGCCGTAGGCCTTGCGCAGAATCACGGTCACGAGCGGCACGGTCGCCTCGGCGTAGGCGTAGAGCAACTTCGCACCACGGCGGATCACGCCCGTCCACTCCTGGTCGGTGCCGGGCAAGTAGCCGGGGACATCGACGAGAGTGAGGATCGGGATCGAGAACGCGTCGCAGAACCGCACGAACCGACTGGCCTTCTCGCCCGCCTCGATGTTGAGTGTTCCGGCCATCTGCGACGGCTGATTCGCGATGACACCGACCGTCCGGCCCTCGATGCGGCTGAATCCGATGACGATGTTCGGCGCGAACAGCGGTTGCACTTCGAGGAACTCGCCGCCGTCGGCGATGTGGGAGATCACCTGGTGGATGTCGTAGGGCTGGTTCGGGGAATCCGGGATCACCGTGTTGAGGAAACGATCGGCATCCGTCGTCTCCCACTCGAATCCGTGCTCGTACACCGGGATCTCGGCCATGTTGTTGTCGGGAAGGAAGCCGACCATCGTGCGGACGTAGTCGATCGCATCATCTTCGTCTTCGGCGAGGTAGTGCGCGACGCCCGAGCGGGTGTTGTGCGTGTACGCGCCGCCGAGTTCTTCCATGCCCACGTCCTCGCCCGTGACGGTCTTGATGACGTCGGGGCCGGTCACGAACATCTGGCTGGTCTTGTCGACCATCACCACGAAGTCGGTGAGCGCGGGGGAGTAGACCGCACCGCCCGCGGCGGGACCCATGATGAGCGAGATCTGCGGGATGACGCCGGATGCCGCGGTGTTCAGGCGGAAGATCTCGCCGTACTTTCCGAGGGCGACCACGCCCTCCTGGATGCGCGCGCCGCCGGAGTCGAGGATGCCGATGATCGGCATGCCGCCGCGGAGGGCGAACTCCATGACTTTGATGATCTTGTCTCCGGCGACCTCGCCGAGCGAGCCGCCGAAGGTCGTGAAGTCCTGGGAGTAGACGGCGACGGTGCGGCCGTGAATCGTGCCGACGCCCGTGACGACCGAGTCGCCGTAGGGGCGGGAGCGGTCCATGCCGAACGCGCTCGTGCGGTGGCGGACGTACTCGTCGAGTTCGACGAAGGAGCCCGGGTCGACGAGGAGTTCGATGCGCTCCCGAGCGGTCATCTTTCCCTTGACGTGCTGCTTGTCACGGGCGACGACCTCGGCATCGAGGACCGCCTCCTGGTAGCGCGCGCGGAGGTCGGCGATCTTGCCGGCGGTCGTGGACATGTCGAAGCTGTCGGTCACGCGTTCCACCCTAGCGATCGGGTCGGCTCGGGCGTTGGGGGACACCGACAACGCGATCCCGATTCCGCTGTGCACTCTCGCGGTGGGCCGCGGCGTAGGGTGGGCGCATGTCCATGCCGATCGAGGGATATCCGCTCGCCGCCGCTGTCAGTCCGCGTCTCCAGGTGATCGAGGAGGTCGACTCGACCAACGCGAAACTCCTGCGCGACGCCGCGGGTGATGTCCACGGGCATCCGCACCTGTCGGTGCTGCTCACCCGCGATCAGCGCGCCGGCCGCGGACGCCTCGACCGGTCGTGGACGACACCGGCGGGATCGGCGCTCGCCGTGTCGGTCGTTCTGCGGGTGAGCGCCGTCGCCCCCGCCGACCGGGGCTGGATTCCGCTTATTGCCGGCGCGGCGATGACCCGGGCGATCGCCGCGCAGCTCACGGGGCTGCAGGTCACGCTCAAATGGCCGAACGATGTGCTCGTGGAACGGCAGAAGATCTGCGGCATTCTGGCGGAGGTCTTGCCGTCCGACCCGCACGTCGTGATCGTCGGCGCCGGCGTCAACACGTCCATGGCGGCCGCGGATCTGCCCGTCACAACGGCGACCTCGTTCGCCGCGCTCGGCCGGGAGGCCGACGAGGATCGGCTGCTCGCCGACTACCTGACCTTCCTCCGGGACGACATCGCCACGCTCGCCGTGCACGGCGGCGCCGCCGTGGCGCCAACTGTCTCCGCGCTGTGCGCGACGATCGGCGCGGACGTCGCGGCATCCTTGCCGGACGGCACGGTGTTGCAGGGACAAGCTGTGCGCCTGGACGCGGAGGGGCGGATCGTCATCGCCGTTGCCGGCGTCGAGTCGGTCGTCTCCGCGGCCGACATCGTGCATCTGCGGTGATCTGCGCGCGTGACGTGTACAGGCTGAATCGTCGTTTCAGGGGTCGATCCGGCGTTTCCTGGCCGGTCGAGCCTGTAAACCGCACGCGGATCGGCACAATGAAGGGGTGACCCAGCCGACGGCCTACCAGGGACGCCCCGTCACGCCCGCTCCGGGCAGCGCGGCGACCGAACTGCGTGTCGCGCGCCTGCGCTCGCACGCGCGTCGCCTGGTGTGGTCCGCCCTGGTGCTCATCGGGGTGGCCGGCGTGGTCGGCTACTTCTGGCAGAACCTCCCGGCCCCGTTCGAGGACTGGATGCTTTTCGCCGCCGCTGGACTCATCGTCCTGCTGCTCGTCGTAGTGCCCTATATTCGGTGGCTGTCACACACGTACACGATCACCACGCGGCGCGTGATCGAGCGCTCGGGGCTGTTCGGTCGGCGCCGCAGCGAACTCAGCCATGCGCGCGGCTACGCGATCTCCGAGCGCCGCGGACCGCTGCAGCGGCTCTGGGGCGCGGGAACGCTGACCCTCACGGGCGCGGACCGCACCCTCCGACTCGCGAACGTGCCCTCCGTGCGCCTGGTCCACGAGACGCTCGCCGACCAGGTCGAGGTGAGCCAGATCCTCGCGCACCGCGATTCGCACAGCATCCCGATCATGCCCGGCGATCCGCCGCCGCTGCCCTGACCGTCGCCGCGCACCCCTCGCAGACCTGGGAAGATGGCTGCATGGCACTGACTCTCGGAATCGTCGGCGGCGGACAACTGGCTCGCATGATGATCGCACCGGCGGTCGAACTCGGTGTCGATGTGCGCGTGCTCACGGAAGAGCCCGGGATGGCGGCCCAGATCGCGGCGACGGCAACCGGCGACTACCGCGATCTCGACACCGTCCGCGCGTTCGCGCGCGGGGTCGACGTCATCACGTTCGACCACGAGCACGTGCCTCAGGATGTGCTGCGCGCTCTCGTCGCCGAGGGGATTGCCGTCCATCCCGGGCCCGATGCTCTCCAATACGCGCAGGACAAGCTCGTCATGCGGGCCCGGCTCTCCGAGCTCGGCATGCCGCAGCCGGACTGGGCAGAGGTCACGGATGCCGCGGACCTCGACGCGTTCCTCGCCTCTCATGGCGGTCGCGCCGTGATCAAGACTCCGCGCGGTGGCTACGACGGCAAGGGCGTGAGGGTGGTGTCCGACGCGGCGGAGGCCGCAGATTGGCTGTCAGACGGCACACCGCTGCTGGTCGAGGAGCTCGTGGACTTCACGCGCGAGCTCGCCCAGCAGGTCGCGCGACGCCCGTCCGGCCAGATCGTCACCTATCCCGTCGTGGAGACCGTGCAGCGGGGAGGGGTCTGCGCCGAAGTGATCGCCCCCGCACCGCACGCGACCGGGCGTCTCGCCGAGGTCGCCGCGCAGATCGGAGAAGCCATCGCCGAGGGACTCGGCGTCACCGGCATGCTCGCCGTGGAACTGTTCGAGACGGCGGACGAACGCATCCTCGTGAACGAGCTCGCGATGCGCCCGCACAACTCCGGCCACTGGGGCCAGGATGGTGCGATCACCGGGCAGTTCGAGCAGCACGTTCGCGCTGTGCTCGACCTGCCGCTCGGAGACCCCGGCATCCTGCAGCCGTGGTCGGTCATGGTGAACATCCTGGGCGGACCCGCGACGGATTCACTCGAGGACCGTCTGCCGGCCGCGCTCGCCGCGCATCCCGCGGTCAAGGTCCACACATACGGCAAGGCGCCGCGTCCCGGCCGGAAGGTCGGTCACGTGAACGCCGTCGGTGATGATCTGGATGCCGTGGTTTATGAAGCCCGGTCGGCGGCGGCCTTCTTCGGAGACTGACGCGCGGCCAGGGCTGCGTGGCGCTCCGGGATTCTTCCAGCCGAGCCGCCTACCCTGGACGGGTGACCCGCGCCCTGCATTCCTCAGACTCTCCTCTCGTCGGCGTCGTCATGGGCTCCGACTCGGACTGGCGGATCATGAGCGACGCCTCGCAGGCGCTGACCGAGTTCGGTGTCCCGCACGAGGTCGAGGTCGTCTCGGCGCACCGCACGCCCGACAAGCTGGTGAGCTACGGGCGCGAGGCCCGGTCGCGAGGACTCAAGGTCATCATTGCGGGCGCCGGGGGAGCAGCGCACCTGCCGGGGATGCTGGCCTCGCTGACAGCTTTGCCGGTGATCGGTGTGCCCGTCCAACTTGCGACGCTCGACGGCATGGATTCGCTCCTCAGCATCGTGCAGATGCCCGCCGGCATCCCGGTGGCGACGGTGTCGATCAACGGCGCGAAGAATGCCGGCCTGCTCGCGGCGCGCATCCTCGCCGCGGGCGATGACGACCTCGCGGACCGCGTCGAGGAGTACGCGCGCACGCTCCAGGCGCAGGTCGAAGAGAAGAACCGTCGGCTGAAGGACTCCCTGTGACGTTGGCACCCCCGCGGCCGGGAGCGCGGCCGTCGCCGCTCATCGAGACGCAGCCGATGCGGCGTCCGGACGCATCCTCTCCCTCCGTCATGACGCGCCGGGCCTGGTGGCTCGTTGGGCTCAACTTCCTCATCCCCGGGTCGGCGCAGATCCTCGCCGGCTCACGACGACTGGGGCGCATCGGCCTCACGGCGACGCTCGTGATGTGGACGATCGCGCTGCTTGCACTGCTGACCTCCCGCCTCTGGCCGACGTTGTTCTATTCGCTCGCCAACGGTGCGGCGCTCCTCGTGGTGCAGGTCGTTCTGCTCGCTTACGCCGCGCTCTGGCTCGTCCTGACGACCGACACGTTGAGGCTTGTCCGCTTCGTCAAAGTCGGCGGCTGGTCGAAGGCCGGTGCGGCCGTGGTCGCGATCGTCGGCCTCGTGCTCTCCAGCGGTGGCGCGGTCTACGCGGCGCAGTCACTCATCGGGCCGGCGCGCGAGGCGCTCGCCACGATCTTCGGCAACAGCGGCCCGTCCGTGCCGCCGTCCGACGGCTACTACAACATCCTGCTGCTGGGCGCCGACAGCGGCCTCGGCCGTGACTCCATGCGTTTCGACAGCATCTCGGTTGTCTCCGTCAATGCCGACACGGGCGCCGTGACGATCACCGGCATCCCGCGCGACCTGCAGAACGCCCCGTTCGCGGCCGGGCCGATGCAGGAGCTCTACCCGAATGGGTTCGAGGGTCACGTGTCGCAGACGTGCGGCTGGGCCGCCGGCATGAACCAGCTGACGAACGCGGTCGAGGTCTGCCAACCCGATCGTGGCGCGAGCATCTATCCGGATGCCGCCGATCAGGGCTCCTCGCCCGCGATCGAGGCCACGAAGGATGCCGCATCCGGCGTCCTCGGTATCGAGATCCCCTATTACGTCTTCGTCGATATGAAGGGCTTCGCCGATATCGTCGACGCGCTCGGCGGCGTCGACATCACCGTCCTCGAGCGCCTGCCCATGGGCGGCGGACCCGCGTACGAAGGCCAGTCGGTCGACGAGTGGGCGACCGGCTGGATCGAAGCCGGCCCGCAGCACATGGATGGCGACACCGCGCAGTGGTACGCGCGCTCTCGCTACACGACGAGCGACTGGGACCGGATGCGTCGCCAGCGCGAACTGCAGCAGGCGATTCTCGCGCAGGCGACTCCCGCGAACGTGCTCTTGCGCTTCCAAGAGGTGGCGGCGGCGGGGGAGGACCTCGTCCAAACCGACATCCCGGAGTCGCTCCTGCCGTTCCTCACGGGGCTGGCGGTGAAGGCGAAGGAGCAGCCGGTGACGACGATCGAGCTGACTCCCGAGGGTGCCGGCATCGATCCGGAAGCACCGACCGCCGACGACTGGGCTCTCATCCGAGAGCTGATCCAGACGACGCTCCACCCACCCACCGCGACGCCCTCACCGGAGGGATGAGAGATGACCGCGACGCTGCACGTCGTGCTCGATCAGCTCGTTGCGCCGACGGATGCCGACCTGGCCGCCGCTTCGCGCGAGCTCGCCCGTGAGCTTGTGCGCACGGCGCCGAAGGGGTGTGAGGTCGCCGCGGCCGTACCCGCCGGACCGGATGCCGCCGCCACCCTCGAGCGCGAGGTGCCCGGCCTTGCCGGCATCACCCGCATGGCGTTGCCGCGGCGCGAGCTCGCCGCCGCGTGGCAGTTGGGTGTGCCGTCGGGAGCGCCCCGCGGCATGCTCCACTCGCCGACGATTCTCGCGCCGCTCGTCAAGCACGATCGTGTCCACGATCACGATCAGACCGTGGTCACCCTGTGGGATCTCGCCGCGTGGGAGCATCCCGAGGAGCTACCGAAAATGGCGGTCGCGTGGCATCGGAGCATGCTCAAGCGCGCTGTCAAGCATGCGGATGCCGTGGTCGTCCCGACGCACGCACTCGCCGATCGCCTCGCGGAGATCGCGCGGCTGGGCGAGCGCATCCGCGTGATTCCGGGGGCGGCGCCCCTGGGGTTCGCCGTGCCGACCGACGAGGTCGGACGCCGGCGCGCCCTGGATGTGCCGAGCGGATGCTTGGTGGTCTCCGGTGGGTCCGCCCCGTCCGCGCGACTGGATGTGGCCTTTGCCGCGATCGCCGAGGCCGGTTCTGATCTTCCTGTGGTCGTGCTCGATACCCTGGACGGTGACGACGAGGCGGTCCTGTCGATGGCTCATGTGGCGGGCCTGGAACCGGGTCGGGTCTCCGTGCGAGGTGCGATGGATGCCGCCGATCGGGCAGCCATCCTGGCGGATGCCGTCGCGCTCCTCGCGCCACGGACCGACAGCGCCTACCCGTGGCGCGTGATCGAGGCGCTGGCTCTCGGGGTGCCGATCGTCGCGACCGACAGCGCTGTCCACAGCGAGATCATCCTCGACGGCGGTCTGCTCACCGACGAGGACGGTCTGAGCGCGGCCCTGGCGACGGCGCTCGCCTCGAGCGACGCCGTCGAGCGCCTCGCGGTTCTCTCGGGGGATCGCGGTCGTGCCTTCTCCTGGACCGGCGCGGCCGAGCGCGTGTGGCAGCTGCACGCCGACCTCTGAGGATGCTTTGAGCGGCGTGTCTCGGGCGTGTCGTTCGATCTTTGGTGGTATCAGGCGTTGACTTCAGTAACAATGGTCACATGATCCCCCGAATCATCGCTCGTTCTTCCGGCCGCGCCCGGCCGGTGTCCCGCCTCGCTGGCACGGTGATCGCGGTGATCGCGCTCGTCGGGTCGCTGGCCATTGCGACCCCGGCGGCCGCGGCGGTGGCCGTCGAGCAGAACGCCCAGCAGGCGTCGCAGATCGTCGATGCGGGCATAGTGAAAGCGGCCCCGGTCGTCGGCTTCAACGCGGAGAACATCATCTCCGACGCGCTGTTCTACGACAACACTGCGATGACTGCCGCCGAGATCCAGGCCTTCCTCGACGCCAGGATCGGGACCTGCAACAACGGCAAGTGCCTGAACGTGCTGAACGCGGGGATCTCGTCGCGCGGTGAAGTGCGGTCGCAATCGACAGGCAACCTCATCTGCTCGGCGATCCAGGGCGGCACCATGAAGGTGTCCGAACTGATTTACCGTGTGCAAGTGGCCTGTGGGATCTCGGCGAAGGTCATCCTCGTCACACTGCAGAAGGAGCAGGGGCTCACGACGAGCAAGGCTCCGTCGGACTGGAACCTCTCGGCCGCGATGGGAGCATCCTGCCCCGACACCGCGCCGTGCGACCCGGCGTTCGCCGGGGTGGGGCCGCAGATCCTCAAGGGCACCCAGCAGCTCATGACGTACAAGGCCGCGAATTTCGCGAAGCAGCCAGGCCGCAACTACGTCGCCTACAGTCCGAACGCCTCGTGCGGCGGGACGACTCTGAATATCCAGAACTATGCGACGGCCGCTCTGTACAACTACACGCCCTATCAGCCGAATGGCGCGGCTCTCGCAGCTGGCTTCGGTTTGGGGGACGGATGCTCGGCCTACGGCAACCGGAACTTCTACAACTACTACACGCAGTGGTTCGGTGGCGTCACGATCGTCGACGGCGGTGTCTATAGCGTAGGACCGGACATCTTCCTGGTTGCCGAGGGTAAGAGGTTCCACGTCACGGCGGCGGACTGGCCCGCCTACCAGGCGGCGTTCGGATCACCGACGTCCGTACAGTCGTCTCTTCTTCTGTCGAGTACGGCGGATGGAGGCACGGCGACTCGGTACTTGCGCGACAGCACGACATTCACCGTTGCCTACCTCGACGGCGGAACGACACATCGATTTGCGACGTGCGACATGGTGCGTGCTTGGGGTGGTGACTGCGCGAGCACATTGACCGGGGTCAGCACGCGCGTATTCTCGAAGCTCGGCGCGGGCTCGGCTATGACGATGTTCGCGCGGGTCGCCGCGGGTGGGCGTGTTCACGAAATGTCGAGCGCGTCGCTCGTGCCGTACCTGGACACGACCGCACTGGCGGCCTACGCGAAGCCGACAGCACCGTACGCGGCAGTACTGAGCCCTGCGGCTCTTGCGAATTACAGGATCGACCCGCTGCGAACGGGGCCCGGCAGACTGGTTCAGGTCCGAGGCGATGATCGTGTCTGGCTTCCGGTGGACGGCGGAGCCGTGCTCCACGTTCCGTCGTTCGGGGTCACGGATGATCTGGGAATCGCTCGCTCGGTCGCGACGATCACGGCGTCCGATCTGAAGTCGTGGGCGCAGGCGGGGACGCTGTCGCCGGTGGTTTCGTGTGCGGGGAAGGCTTACCTCGCGGCGTCTGGAAGCTTGTATGCGCTGTCTGATGCGTCGGGCCTGTCGGCTTCGCCTACGGGGGCGGCGGTCTGTGGCGTGCTGAAGGTGTCGAAGGATGCGGCGGCGTCGGCGTTCGTGCAGGTCTCTGGGCGCGATGAGGTCTACGCGTTGCAGGCGGGCGTGATGCGTCATGTGACGTCGCCCTCGAAGCTGGTTGAGCTGGCAGGAAAGTCGCCGCGGGTGTTGAAGGTGACGGCGGGGACTCTGGCGCGGTTCACCGTGGGGCCGGCACTGCTGTCGGTGACTCCCGGTCAGCTTGTTCGTGCGGCGGGTGATTCCCGAGTGTGGTTGCCGGTGGACGGCGGGAAGCTGTTGTATGTCCCGTCGTTCGGAGTGACGGATGACCTCGGCTTGTCCTCTGCAGTGGCGGAGGTCTCCTCGTCCGCACTGTCATCGTGGGCGCAGGCGGGGACGCTGTCACCCGTGGTCAGCTGTGGGGGCACGGTGTATCTGGCTGCATCCGGGGTGCTGTACGCGCTGTCCGATGCGTCAGGAACGCCCACCTCACCCATCGGCAAGACGGTGTGTGACCGACTTACCGGCTCCACCGATGCTGCGGGTACGGCATTCCTGCAAGTGCCGGGACGGAGCGAGGTGTACCTGCTGCAGGCGGGCACCGTGCGACACGTGAAGTCGATGACGAAGCTGATCGATCTCGCCGGAACCACGTCTCCTCGCGTGTTGCAGGTCACCGCGGGCACGCTGGCGCGCTTCGGATCGGGATCCGCCATCGGATAGACGAGCCGCTTTGCGTTGCCGTGCGTCGTCTACCGGCTGAGGACGTGAGCGAGATCGTCGAGGAAAGGGTTGCTGGTGAAGCCTGATTCGGCCAAGCGGCCGAGGTCGAGGACACTGTTGAGCGGTCGCGGTGCAACCGTCGCCTCAGAGCCGGCGAAGTAATCCGCTGTCGAGACCCCAGTGACCCGACTCGGGTCATGACCGGTCAGAACGAAGACTTCACGAGCGATGTCGGCCCAGGTCGCAGGTTCGCCCGAACCGGTGAGGTTGTAGATGCCGAAGGGTGATTCAGATGCCAGCAGGTGACGAATTCCCCGCGCGATCTCATCGGTGAAAGTGAGGCGCCCGAACTGATCGTCGACGACCCTGGGGTCGACGCCGCGATCCGCCAGTGATGCCATGGTACGAACGAAGTTGTTGCCGTCTCCGATTACCCACGATGTACGCACGATGTAGTGCCGGGGGGCGCTGGCGGCGGCGAAGTCGCCGGCAGCCTTCGACTGCCCATAGACGCCGAGTGGGCAGACCGCGTCGGACTCAGTGTACGGCCGGTCGAGCGAGCCGTCGAAGACGTAGTCGCTCGAGACATGAACAAGCGTGATCCCGTTGTCGGCCGCGATGCGCGCCAGGCCTGCCACGCCGGCCGCATTCGCGGACCAGGCATCTCGACGCCCCTCCGCCGTTTCGGCGACGTCGACCTTCGTGTATGCGGCGGCGTTGATGATGACACCGTAATCGCGCCACCGACGCGCCGTCGCCAAGTCCGGACGGCTGACATCCAGCTCCGCGCGGTCGGCGTACTCGACGTTCTCCGTGTCGCCGAACGCGACACGGAGCGCGCGTCCAAGCTGCCCGCTTGCGCCAAGCACCAAAGTCTTCTTGGGGGGGATTGGGACAACGTCGACCAGTCGCGGATGTGCCAGATCCTTTGCGGAGATCTCCACGTCGGCGAGGGGGATCGGCCAGTCGATCGCAGCCGACTCGTCCGCGAGATTGAGGAACGAGTAGGCGGCGTCAGGTGACCAATGGTCGTTGACCAGATAGGTGTATGCCGTGTCGGGCTCGAGAGTCTGGTAGGAGTTGCCCACGCCACGTGGAACGAAAATCGCCTTGGACGGATCCAACTCGGTTGTGAACACGGCTCCGAAGGACGGGCCTTCGCGGAGATCGACCCAGGCGCCGAAGATACGACCGGTCGCTACCGACACCCACTTATCCCATGGCTCCGCGTGGATGCCGCGCGTCGTGCCGACGGCATCGTTGAAGGAAATGTTGTTCTGCACGGGGTCGAAATCTGGAAGCCCCAACGCGATCATCTTCTCGCGCTGCCAATTCTCTTTGAACCAGCCCCGTGCATCACCGTGCACCGGGAGGTCGAAGACAACAAGACCTGGGATCGTGGTCGTCTGGGGCTCGAGGGTCTTGCCGTACTCGGTCACGCCCGTCACTGCCCCTTGCTCGCGTAGAACGCCTCGACGCCGTCTTTCGCCGGCGCCCACCACGGCTCGTTCTTCCGATACCAATCGATCGTGGCAGCAAGTCCCGCCTCGAAATCGCGGTACTGCGGCTGCCAGCCGAGCTCGGTGCGCAGTTTCGTCGAATCGATCGCGTAGCGCATGTCGTGGCCGGCGCGGTCGGTGACGTGGTCGTACGCGTCGCCGGGCTGGCCCATGCGCGTGAGGATGAGCTCGACGACGGACTTATTGTCCTTCTCGCCGTCGGCGCCGATGAGGTACGTCTGTCCGATCTCGCCCTTGTCGAGAATCGTCAGTACAGCGGACGAGTGATCATCAGCGTGGATCCAGTCGCGCACGTTCTCGCCCGCGCCATAGAGCTTTGGACGGATACCACGGAGCACGTTGGTGATCTGGCGGGGGATGAATTTCTCGACATGTTGGTAGGGGCCGTAGTTGTTGGAGCAGTTGCTGATCGTCGCCTCCACGCCGAAAGAGCGTACCCATGCGCGCACCAGCAGGTCCGACCCTGCTTTTGTCGACGAGTACGGAGACGACGGATTGTACGGGGTGTCCTCTGTGAAGCGAGCCGGGTCGTCGAGTTCCAGGTCTCCGTAGACCTCGTCGGTGGAGATGTGGTGGAACCGTGTCCCGTGCCGGCGCGCCGCTTCGAGCAGCGTGTATGTGCCGATGATGTTGGTGTCCAGAAACGGACGTGGGTCGTTGAGCGAGTTGTCGTTGTGCGACTCGGCGGCGTAGTGGACCACGGCATCCGCATCGGCCAACAGGCGGTCGACGAGCGCGGCGTCGGCGATGTCTCCCTCGACAAAGGTGAAACGGTCGGTGGGGAGTCCATCGAGCGAGGCAAGATTGCCCGCGTAGGTCAGCTTGTCGAGGACGGTCACGTGGTGATCGGTGTGCTCGATCACGTGGTGCACGAAGTTGGAGCCGATGAAGCCGGCTCCGCCGGTCACGAGGAGTCTGCGCATTCCTCCAGATTAGCCGGTTCGGTCCCGGGGCCCGTGACTAGCTGTGAATCGCCTTGCTCAGACGCAGTGCCCCCCGCACGAGTCGACTGCGTTTTGCCCATGCAACCTCTTCGAGGGTCGCATCCAACTCGTCTCGGAGTGCGCTCGTCGCTTTCTGGGACTCGCTGATTTCGTCACGAAGGCGTTCTACGAGGGCGTCGAGCTCCCTGACATGGCGACGTTCGAAGTCGAGGTCGTCGGATGCGCGACGATGTTCCTGTTCCAGAGTGTTGAGACGCAGCTCCACCCCCACGAGCGCAGACATGATCTCGCGGTCCGCGGCCTCGACGGCCTCGTCCAACGGCTCGTCAGGAGTGGGGGATCGGAGACTGTGCGCGAGTCGGCGATCTTCGACGAACCATCCGTGCGCGATGCCGTCGGCGAGCTCTGTTCTCGACGGATGCCGAGCCACATAGGAGGGGCGGAGCACGCCGTCCTGGGCCCGGCGCCAGTCACGCATGCCGTGGTGATTCGCGCTCGGTCGTAAGTCTGGTGATGCCGCGTAAGCGCGCCCGGCATTTTCGACCTTGCGCGCGAACTGTGACCAGGATCGCCACGGAAAGTGGTAGACCTGCAGGCCACGTTGCGGGTCGAGTGGTGCCGATTCGGCGACGTTGACGAAGTGGTTGCCTTGTGCCACCTCGACGTCGTGGCGGGCGACGAAGGCCACGTCGGGTGTCGAGTGGGCGTGGATTCCCAGTGCCGCCATCACCTCATCCGGTCGCTCATCGCGGTAGACCAGTCGGCCCAAACCTGTGCCTGCCAGAGCCGGCGGACCGGTCATATCGATCACGGGTACGGGGAACGCGCCCACCGCAGGATCAATCAAGCTGAGTTCTTCGGCGACCGTCAGTGCGGGGTCTTTCGCGACCCAGAACTCGTCGGCATCGGCGTTGAGGACCCAGGTGGCTCCACGTGCCGCTGCCTCTCGCGACATCCGTGTCACCACCTCATGCTGCTGCTTGAGATGGCGCGGATCGTGGGCCACCTCGATGAGTCCACGCGCTTCGAACGATTGGAGGATCTCGACAGTTCCATCGACCGAGCCATTGTCCGTCACCAGGAACAGATCGATTCCCTGTGCGAGGTGATGTTCGATCATGGCACCGACGACGTCCGCTTCATCGCGGACCATCATCGTCATTGCGATCATGTCGGGCTTTCGTTATCAGGCACTTGATGTCTGTCTCACCGAGACGGGTGGGCCGGCATCATGGCGGGTAGACGCTTCAGATCACCCTATCGGCTGCGGCGCTAGTCCTACGGTCCGCGACGACCGCAGGAGCTAGGCTTGACCCTCTGATATCGACCGCGAGGGAAGGGCTTCGATGCTGAAGGAGGTCTTCCTGCGAGGGACGAGGTTTGCGGCGCGCGTGATCGACGCGATCGCCGGGAAGCTCGGTGGGGTCGCCACTCTGATCAGGCTCGGACCTCGGGCGTACGCGAGAAGAAGAACCGATGTCCGGGCATCGCGCCAGCTGTCTGGATCGACCTTTGCAAACGGGGTGACCACGACCCTCACGCCGACGCGAGCCGCCGGGTGGCATCGTATCCATTGGCGCTATGTCGTGGTCTTCCTCTATGGTGAGCCGAAATCTGACATCTCCGAGTGGCTACACGAAGCCGGCGAAGTTCTCCGTGCACACCTGCTGTTGGCTCCGGACGTCGCCAGTGCTGTGGATCTTCACCGGTTGCACCCGCAGAGTTTCACGATTGCGGACGGGATCGATGATCACCCGAGCATCGATGCATCCGATGTTCTCGATTGGATGCGGCGGACTCGCCGGCGGTGGGACCTTGTGTTCCTCGATGCATCTGAGTCATTGCCGGACGCCGCGCGGATCATCGAACTCCAGCATGCTGCCCACGAGTATCACCACGATCGCGAGATCGGTTTCGTGACGCCGGGATATCGCTCGTCGGAAGGGCGGATTGCGGGCTATGACATCGATCGCCGGACGGGCCAGGCGGCCGCGTCCGGGCTCGCGGCGCGCGACCTCGGGCAAACCGCGATCCCGCGCTACGTTCTGACGGCGGGGGCCCATGGGTTCTATGCGGCGTCCTGGGCGATCGACCGTGTTGACGTCGCCGGGCGTCACCTTGTCGGGATGACCCTGGCGGAGCAGGTTGCGACGCTGATCCGGCGAGCCTGGGCGGGAAACATCCGCACCCTGTGTCTGGCGAGCACTGTGCTGGATGTGCGAAATCTCCCCGAGCCGTGCGTGAGCGGGGAACCGCGCCGGTGGGTTCTGGAACGCCAGGTGTCACCGAATTCGGGTCCGATCCGCATCATCTTCGTCCTCAACGCGACCAGCATCAGCGGTGGTATTCGCATTGTGTTCGAACTGGCCAACGGGTTGTCTGCGCGTGGCTTCGCTGTCGAAATCTGGTCACTCCAAAACCGTCCGAGCTGGTTCAACCTTCACGTGCCTGTCGTGACCTACCGGTCATACGAGGACCTCTTGCTCTCGCTCCGGAACGAAGACGCGATCAAGGTCGCCACATGGTGGGAGACTGCGGAGGTTGTGTGGCTCGCATCTGTCAACCATGGGGTCCCCGTATATCTCGTACAGGAATTTGAGACATGGTTCTATCCGGACGATCCGGTTGCGCAGGCCGCGGTCGTCGCGAGCTACCGCAAAGAGATGATCGCGGAGACTGAGGCGACCTACCAGCGGGAGGAACTCGCACGAGTAGGCCTGCAGGCCACGCTGATCCCGAACGGCTACGACCCGTCCGTTTTTCGCCCATTGGAGAATTGGACGCGTTCACAGGACGGCGTCTTGGCGCTCGGGCGGTCCTTCTTCCAAAAGAACTTCGCGATGACCGAACGCGCCTGGCGTTCGCTCGGTGCCGAGCGACCGCCCCTCGTGCTCTTCGGGACCGAACCCGACATCATGCGCGACGAGCGAGTCACGTATCACGAACGGCCGAGCGATGCTGGGGTGAACGAGCTCTACAACAGTGCTGCGTTGTTCGTTCAGACCTCTCGCCACGAAGGGTTCTGTCTCCCGATTTTGGAGGCGATGGCGGCCGGCTGTCCGGTGATCACGACTGATTCCCATGGGAACCGGGACTTCTGTCGGGACGGCGTCAATTGCGTCATCGTTCCGCAAGACGATGACGTCGCGCTTGCCGAAGCCATCAGCACTCTCCTGGCCAATCCCGACGAGCGACGCAGGCTCGCGACCGCTGGGCTGCACACGGCCGCCGCATATCGATGGTCCGACGTGCTCGACAGCGTCGCAGGATTCCATCGAGAGATTTCGCAGGCCGGAGCCAGCGGATCACCGTTTGCGTAGGCGACGATAGATCGCGCCCACGGGGGTGCGTGAGACGAACTCCCTCGCCCGTGAGCGTCGCGGCGGCTCCGGTGTCGACATCAGGGGATCCTCCGTCAGTAAGCCGGGTAGAAGGGAGGTCGTCCAGCTGGCGACCACTTCCCGCAACGGGGCCGTTGTGGCGGACCACGACCAGTCGTCTCGGATGCCGTCGATGTGGGTCTGGATTGCGACGCGACGCTCAGCATCGAGCAGCGATTCAATGGCTGCTCGAGTGCTGTCGACATCACGGTACGGCACCACCTCTCCGAGGTCGTGTTGCGCGATGTAGTCCGCGAACCAGTCGCCCTCGGAGACGAGGCTGGGTAGTTGCGCCCAGAAGTGATCGAGAATTCGCGTGCGGAAGGCGTACCGCGTCTCGAACGACTCCTTGTGGGTCGACACCGCTGCATCCGCGTCGAGCAGGAAACCCGCACGCTCGGCCGCAGGTACCCAACCCTCGATGAAGTGGACGCCGACGTCGAGCACGCCGAGGTCAGCAGCGAGTTGCTGCGCGCGTTCGACCGTCCGCGGCTTGCCGATCAACGCGTTCGGATGTGTCGTGCCATAGAACACCAGATGGAGGTCCGGTCTCGTCTGCCGCAGGTCGGCGACGGCCCGAATCGGCGTCTCTGCGTCGAACCAATCCCAAATTCCTCCTGCCCAGAGCAGGATCGTGTCATCCGCGCCGATACCGCGCGTGCCGCGGAGCGGATGAGTCGAGGACGCCGGCGGGGTTTCTTCCATCCCGAACGGGACGAGTCCGATGATCTCCGCCGGATGGCGGCCACGCAGGGAACTCGGCAGAAGAGCGTCGGCTGCCATCATGTAGCCGATCCAGAAATCTCGTTGCCGTTCGTTGGACGTCACGAAGTAGCTCCCGGCCCTTACGCAAAAGCGGAAGAACGACAGGACGTCTCGAAAGACGGTGTCCTTCTCGGGCTGAGTGTCGAAACCGCCGACGCGCTCGGCGCCGACGGCCTCGGCGGGGAGCGCGTTGTAGAGGTCGAAAACAAACCGACATCCGGCGGCGATGCCTCTCCGGACGACGGCTTGGTCGATCAGCTGGCAGTACGCGATGTCGTGCTGCTCGATGAGGACAGACAATTCGTCGCTGTCGCGATAGCTCGCGACGTGCACGCCGATCGTGTTCAACCCGTCGTCGTCGCCGCTGTTGACGGCGAGGGTGACGTCCGCGACCCGCGACATCTGCTTCGCGATTTCGACGACGCGCATTCCCGGGCCGGCCATCCTTCCGCCGACGACATCGGCTGCCACAAGGACCATCCGCGGGCGTCGGTCTGGGGCTGTGTCAGTGGTTATCATGGGATGCCCGTCTTCCATCGAGTGGATCGCGTCTATGTCACACTTCCCTGCGCGCGTCGCTCGCCGAGCGCTCCGCCTCCTTCCGGAGCCGTGGCAACAGCGGATCCGAGCATCGCGGTCGGGTCGCTCCTATACTCTCAATACGCGCGGCCTCGAAGCCAACCGGGCGATGATCGAGTGGCACGCAACACATGGCCGCCCCGTGAGCATCGTCATCCCGAGCTACAACGATGTCGAGCTCCTGCGTGAAGCGCTCCGCAGCATTGAGGAAACGTGCGTCAATGTCGACTATGAAGTGATCATCGTCGACGATTACATCGATGCCGCCGTTCAAGCACGTCTCCGCGAGTTCGAGTCTCCCCGGGTGCGGGTCGTCCTCAAGGATGAACGCCTCGGCTTTGCAGGCACGGTCAATATCGGCATGAAGCTGGCAGCACACGACATCGTCCTCCTCAACAGCGACATCATTGCCAAGCCGGGGTGGCTGGAGGCGTTGCAGTACAGTGCCTACGCCATCGACCCCAGGATCGGTATGGTCTCGCCGAAACTCGTTTATCCCGACGGACGGATTCAGTACGCGGGCACGTACTACGCGCGGCTTCTCGCGCCGCAATGGTTCGGGCATCTTCACGTCGGTTCGCCCGCGACGAAGCTCACTGCGAACGTCGCAGGATACAACGCCTCGATCTCCGGCGCCTGCGTCTACATCACCCGTGCCGCATTCGATCTAGTTGGCCCACTAGATGATGGCTTCTGGCTGGGTTTTGAAGATGTGGATCTGGGTCTTCGGGCGTGGGAGCGCGGAGTGCGGTGCTACTACCAACCTGCCGCCATGCTCGTTCATTACGAGTCGGCCTCTCGGGGTTACAGTCAGGGGCAACGGGAACTCGCGTCGATGCGACGTTTCTGGCGTCGATGGGAATCGCAGTCACTCGCTCGCACGATCTCAGACGACGCTCCGGTCACTTTCGTCATCGGCGAAGATGCAGATCCGCAGTGGCGTGAGTATGCGGGCGCGCTCTCGGACGCGATCGCCCAGACGGGACGCGACGCGGAGGTGCGGGTCATCGCGGCATCGGCGGAGGACGACATCGTGGATGGGCTCGCCGAGCGCCGAGGGATCGCGGTGGCTTGCGATTCCGCGTCGGCGCGCGCCGTATGGCTGGCCGGCACGGCCGGCAGTCTTCCGGTCTACCTACTCCCGGCCGTTGAGAGCATCTGGCACCCGGGGGACTCCGCTCGCCAGTCCGAGATCATCGCCGGATACCGCTCTGAATTCGACTACATCGCGCCGAATCGGTGGACTGCGCGACAACTACAAGCCGAGACCGCCTGGGAGGCTCGGCGCCGGGTCGCGCCCGCAGTCCTGCCCTCGCCGCTGCCTGAGTCCACATCCTCCTGTGTGGTGTCCATCGGGGCAGACATTGCGACACGTGCGGCCATCGAAGAGGTGTGTCACGCGACGGGATTCGTCGCTTCGCACTACGAGGGCACACCACTTCGCGATGAGATCGCCGATGCCCGTCCGCGGGCAGTCGTGGATCTCCGTGAGCACCAGTCCTCACTCGTTCCTTTCGCGCTGATGTCGGTCGGAGCGGTGTATCTCTCTCGTTCGGACCCCCGGCTGGCACATGAGGTTCTCGACGGCTACAACGCACTCCTCCACGCATCGGGAGACGTCCAGCAGCTCGCTTCCTCGCTGACTGACGCCCTGACCGACCCCGTCGTACACGACGAACTTCGATCCAACGGGCACGCATCGGCATCACGAGCAGCGATCGCCGCGGCTCACGGGGTCGTGGATGCTTTGCTCGACTTCTCCCGCGCTCCCGTCTGACAGGTTTGGGCATAGCGCCTCGATCGGGGAGACTTGTTCCATGCGTGGCATCATTCTTGCGGGCGGTACGGGATCTCGACTTCACCCGATCACTCTCGGCATCTCAAAACAACTCGTTCCGGTGTACGACAAGCCGATGATCTACTATCCGCTTTCGACGTTGCTGCTGGCAGGGATCCGCGACATCCTGATCGTCACGACGCCGCAGGACGCTGATCAATTCCAGCGGCTGCTCGGCGACGGGTCACGCTTCGGCGTGTCGCTTACCTACACGACACAGCCGTCGCCCGATGGGCTCGCGCAGGCGTTCATTCTGGGTGAAGAACACATCGGTTCTGAATCGGTGGCGCTCGTCCTCGGCGACAACATCTTCTATGGCCCGGGTATGGGGACCCGACTGCGGCAGTACACCGCGCTGGACGGTGGTGTGGTCTTCGGCTACTGGGTCGATGACCCGACCGCATACGGTGTGGTCGAGTTCGACCCTGAAGGCCGTGTTGTCTCGCTGGAGGAGAAACCTGAGCGGCCCAAGAGCAACTATGCGGTCCCGGGTCTGTACTTCTACGACAACGATGTCATCGAGATCGCGAAATCGCTCGCGCCCTCGCCTCGCGGCGAGCTGGAAATCACGGATGTCAACCGCACCTACCTCGAGCGGGGAGCGCTGAAAGTCGAGCTCCTGCCGCGGGGGACTGCGTGGCTGGATACCGGCACGTTCGACTCGCTGAGCGAAGCCACCGACTTCGTTCGCACAGTGGAGAAGCGTCAAGGACTCTCGATCGGTTCTCCGGAAGAGGTGGCCTGGCGGATGGGCTTCCTCACGGACGACGAACTTCGTGAGCGGGCAGAGCCTCTGGTGAAGAGCGGGTACGGCGCATATCTTCTCAAGATGCTGCAGCAGGGCGACCGCTAAGCCTGTGAGCGTCGTCGATCTCGCAAGAGTGGTTGATCCGGCACCGTATCCCGAGAATGGTCAACGGCTCGTCGTTTACACCATCTGGGACAGACGGGGAGAGGTCGAGGGGTATGTCCTCCACGCTCTCCACGAGTTGCGGCCGCATGCCTCTCGGATCGTGGTCGTCGTAAATGGGACCATCGACGTCGCCTCGCGCGCCGCGCTCGAAGAGGTGGTGGACGACGTCCTGGTCAGACCCAACGAGGGGTACGACATCTGGGCGCATAAGGCGGCTTTGGACTATCTGGGCGACACGATCGCCGGATACGACGAGCTGATCCTCACGAACGACACGTGGTTCGGGCCGGTGCGGCCTTTCGGCCCCGTACTGGAACGGATGTCGGCGGAACCCATTCACTTCTGGGGGATGACCGATCACCAGCGTCAGGAACCAAACCCGTTCACGGGCAAGGGCGTCCTCGAGTACCACGTGCAGTCATTCTGGATCGCGGTTCGCCGAGCGATGTTCCTTAGCCCGGCATGGAGCCAGTATTGGCGGGACCTGCCGCCTATGCCTGACTACTTCGACGCTGTGCTTCTCCATGAAGCCGTCTTCACGGCCAAGTTCGCCGACGATGGATATCGTCACTCCGTGGCGTTCGCGTCCGTGGACTACCCCACAGATCATCCCGCGCTTTTCAACGCGGATCTCTTGCTCGACGACGGGTGCCCCATCGTCAAGCGGCGACCTTTTTTCCATTACCCCCCGTTCCTCATCAGAAACGCGGTCATCGGTCGTCAGCTCGTCGCCGCGATCGCCGAGCACGGGTACCCGACAGATCTTCTGTGGCAGAACCTGTCCCGCAACGTCGCACCGAAGACGCTTCACGCCAATGCGGGAATGCTGGAGATCCTGCCGCGAGCCGATCTGGTCTACAACTCGGATCACGAGATGCGCGTCTTTGTGGCGGTCCACATTCATTATCCCGAGATGACCAACCGTTTACTGGACTTCGTGGACAACGTTCCGGGATGCCCGGATGTTGTCATCACGACCTCTGATGCGAGCCGGGCTGCGGCCATCCGTGCTGTGGTGGATGAGCGACCCACCGCACGCGGGGCACAGGACATTCGCGTGGTCGCGTCGAACGACGGACGCGACCAAAGCGCATTCCTCATCGCGTGTCGTGCCGAGCTTTTGAGCGGGAATTACGACCTTGTCGTCAAACTCCATTCGAAGCTCACGCCCCAGGACGACTTCAACGTCGGGCGGCACTTTCAGGATCAGCAATTCACGAACCTTCTGGACACGTCGGAATACGCGGATTCGGTGCTCGCGCTCTTCCAGCGAGAACCGGGCTTGGGGCTTGTCTTCCCTCCGATGATCCATGTCGGACAGCCCACAATGGGTCATGCCTGGTGGGCAAACCGCCCCGGAGTGAGCTCGTTGTGCGACACGCTGGGGATTCGAGTTCCTCTCGATCACGGGTCGCCACTTGCCCCGTTCGGATCGATGTTCGTCGCACGGCCCGAAGCCATCCGTCTCCTGGTCGAGCATGACTGGTCATACGATGCGTTCGGAGGGGCGGACGCATATCGAGATGGCGGGCTCGCGCACATACTCGAACGGATGCCGTGCTACGCCGCCGGTGAGCTTGGCTACCACTCCCGCACGATTTCGACGAGCGAGTACATGTCGGTGAGTCACACCTCGCTCGAGTTCACCCTCGACGAGATTTCGCAATCGTTGCCCGGAGACAGCGTCGAAGCGATCCACTATCTCCGCGGGGTGGGGCACGTCGGCCAAGGGCGTCTTGTCGACTTCGCACGCATGTACGTCCGTTTGCATTTCCCTGGGACGGGTGCCGCGCTGCGGCGAGTGGTCGGACGCGAGACCCGCGTCGGTCGGGTCCTTCGTCGGATGGTCGGGCGTGCAGTGGAGTGATCGTCCCGTCAGACTTGCGAGGGTAAGATTCTCAGGATGTCCACTTCGTCGAACGCTGCGGCTGACCGTTTCGCCCGTCTCGAGCGCATGCCGCTGAGCACCGTCGGAGCAGCCTCGGGCTTCGGTGCCCGTCGGACATGGGCGTCGCTCATTGACCTGTTCCGACACCGGGAGATGCTCGATCTCTTGGTTCGGCGTGACCTGAAGTCGCGGTACAAGGACTCTGCTCTCGGTTTCTTCTGGTCGCTCGCTCGACCGCTGATGCAGCTGGCCATCTACTTCATCGTCGTGGGCCAGTTCCTTCAGGCCGCACGCGGTATTCCAGACTTCGCGGTCTACATCTTCGCGGGGCTGACCGCGATCGGGCTGTTCACCGAAATCACGGTGGGGGCAACGGGGTCGATACTCGGCAACGCCGGTCTCGTCAAGAAGGTCTACGTCCCCCGCGAGGTGTTCCCACTGGCGAGTGTGGGATCTGCCCTGTTCAACTTCGGCATCCAATTGGTCGTGCTGGTCCTGGCGACTTTCGCGGTCGGGAAGCCGCCGATCCATGTGCAGATTCTGTACTTCCTGCCGTCCCTGGCTGTGCTCGTCGTCTTTGGTACCGCGTGTGGGCTGTTGTTCAGCGCGCTGAATGTCTACCTGCGTGACGTCCAGTACCTCGTCGAGCTCGGCACCATGCTGCTCTTCTGGGCGAGCCCGGTCGTCTACAGCTGGCAGATGGTGAACTCCATCGTCAACTCGCAGGTACTTATGGACATCTATACGAACAATCCGCTGACGCTTGCCGTCATCGGCTTCCAGCACGCATTCTGGGTGGCCGGCGACACCGTCCCTCAGCCGGACCATCTCCTGTTGCGCTTGGGCATCGCGTTCGTCGTCGGTCTCGTGCTCCTCTTTATCAGCCACCGCGTCTTCCTGCGGCTGCAGGGCAACTTTGCCCAGGAGATGTGAGGATCCGATGAGCATGAATGTGGGAAACCCCGTCGTGGTGCGGGTGAGCGACCTCTCGAAGCGATTCACCGTCCGCAAGGATTCCTCGATCAAGGAGCGGATCGTCACTCTGGGGCGCGCGGGGAGAAAACATCGGCAGGATTTCTGGGCGTTGCGGGACGTGTCGCTCGACATCCGCGCCGGTGAGACGATCGGCTTGATCGGACACAACGGGTCGGGCAAGAGCACGCTGCTCAAGATGATGGGTGGGATCATTGATCCGACGTCGGGAACGGTCGAACGACGAGGTCGTTTGGCGGCGCTCCTCGAACTCGGAGCGGGTTTCCACCCGGATCTGACCGGGCGCGAGAATGTCTACCTGAATGCATCTGTGCTCGGCCTCTCCCGGGAAGAGACCGACGAGAAATTCGCCGACATCGTCCAGTTCTCCGGCATTGCGGACTTCATCGATACGCAGGTGAAGTTCTACTCATCCGGCATGTACGTCCGTCTTGCGTTCGCCGTTGCGGTGCACACCGACCCCGACATCTTGTTGGTCGACGAGGTCCTCGCGGTCGGCGACGAGGCCTTCCAACGGAAGTGCCTGGACAAAATCCGTACTTTTCAGGAAGAGGGGCGGACGATCATCATCGTTAGCCACTCGCTCGGCCAAATCACGGAGCTGTGCGATCGAGCGGTCCTGCTCAACAAGGGGGAGATCGTCCACGATGGTGCCCCGATGGAGGCCGTCGCGAAGTTCCGCGACATCCTCGAGGGACGCAGAGTCGAGGCTGACGGCCCTGTCGCGGAGGACGCCCCGGAAGGCGCTGTGCTCGCCACGACGGTGCGTGTGGAGGGTCGCAACGAGGGGGAGGATGTCGAGTGGGGCGACGATGTCATCGTGACGGTGGTCGTCGAGTCCGATAGGGCATTGGAGGACTGGATCGTGGCGATCCAGGTCGACAACACGATGGGGCAAAAGGTCCTCGGCACCGACACGCGGCGCCTGGGAACCCACCTGCCGGCATTGGACGGCCGCGTCGAGGTCGCGTTCTCGCTCGAGCGGACGACATTCGGCACGGGAAAGTACTTCATCAACACATCACTGATGGATGCTCGATCCAGACATCTCCACGACCAAAATCAGGCTGCGTCGTTCAACGCCGCGCCGTATGAACTGACGACAGGGATGCTGCGAACGGGAGCGCGCGCCGAGGTCACCGTCCTCGACGGGTCCGCCTGAAGTCTTCGAGAGCGCTCGTGAGAAGTGTCGATGCGCGAGCATCGAAAGAGTGGTGGAGGCGCAACTCAGCGATGGTTGCATCGCGCTTTGCGCCGCTCGGCCAGCGGTCGCGGTCGGTGAGGAGCGCGGTCAGGTCAGGCAGGTCGACATAGGTCTGGACGAGGTCACCGAAGACCTCCGACATGTACGGGACGCTGTCGGAGATCACACGAGCGCCAGCGAAGGTTGCATCGAAGAGTCGGTTGGATAGAAAGCCGCATCGACGCATGTCGTCCCAGTGATCGTTGAGCACGATGCGCGAGGACGAGTATGCGGCGGGCACGTCTGCAAAAGGAAGATGATCGCCACCAATCGCCGACTCCGGCGCGAAACGCTCCCAATCGTGCCCGAAGATCGTGAGATCCGCTCCGACGGTGACGGCGTCGCGGATGACGGGACGCTCGATGCCGCGCGATGTTCCCACGAACAGAACGTCGTGGTCATAGCCATCGACATCATCTCGGCGGGGGGTGAATCTGCGCGCGGATGCCGCCTGAAGGAGAGGCTGCGCGCCGATCTCGGCGGAGCGGTCCCAGGACATGCTCGCGGCGAACACCCTGTTCCAGCCGGCGCCGAGTTCATCTGCTCCGACGGCATCGGGATGGCTGATGATCCAGAGGTAGTCGAGTGAACCTTCCAGCGGTTCGATTCGATGCAGCCCGCGGAGCACGAGCACGACGTCATATCGTCCCGAGGGTGGCGTGGGGTTCGCGCCGAGCGGATGGATCGACACGACCTGACCCAGCCGTTCGAGAGCGTCGGCGAGATCCTGGGCGAAGGCGGTGTCGCCCCATCGACTTGAGGTTTCGTCATCCGGGGCGCTGATCTTGATGGCCCAGACCAAAGACTTCTGTCGGACCCGACGACGTCGATCCCGTCGCTCGGATGAGGTCAATCCCCACCAGGGATTCGGGCGGCTTCGCGTCGCCCCGTCATGGTGTCTCCATCGGATCGGCATCTGGCGATTCTACGTCCAGCGCGCAGAGCGCCGATCGTGCGGTGAAGGGCTCAGATCAGCTGCGGCTGACCTTGGTAGCCTTTTGGAGAGCAGATCGCTGGGGGACGCCGGAATCGAAAGGGGCCTATGTGAGTAGGTCGCACATGCAGATCGGTGTGAGGACGCAGCGGGTAAGGGACTGGTGGGTGGAGTTCACTGTTCCCGCAGCTTCGGGCCTTCCCCGGCGCGGCGTCTTGCTGACCGGGCTCCTGTCGTTGCTCGTCGTCTTTCTCGTGCTCGTCGCCACCGCCATCAACGGCACGTCTTCCGGCGCGTTCTTCCCCCTCATCTACAGCGGAGCCGACCCGGCACTCCTCTTCGGTCAGCCGAATCTGATCCGCACGGATGAATGGAACGTGCAGACGGTGTGGGCGATCACTCAAGTCCAACAGGGGCTCCCCGCGTTGAACGGGAGCTTCCCTGGAGGGATGGACTCCACGATCCCGCAGGACCTGCCGAGGCTCGATTGGACGGTCGCGTTCCGGCCTCACCTGTGGGGGTTCCTCTTTCTTGACGTCGACCACGCGCAGGCTTGGAAATGGTGGTCTCCTGTCTTCGGTCTCGCCGCGGCGACGTGGACGTTCATCGTCTCGCTCCTCCCTCGGCGCCCCCTCATGGCCATGGTGCTGGCCATCGCGTTCACCGCGAGTCCCTTCTTCGCCTGGTGGCTCCTGCAGACCACGCTGTGGCCCGTTGCGTGGGGCTTCGCCGTTCTCGCGGCGGCGATCTGGGCCGCTCGATCCACGTCGCGCACGGCACTGTGGGTATGGAGGGCAGTCGTCGGCTATCTCACCGTCGTCGTCGGCATGGGCATCTACGTTCCGTTCATCATTCCTGTGGCATTGGTGGCGGCGTTCGTCGTGACCGGAATTGCCATCGAGGCATCCCGATCACGAGGATGGGCGACGGTTGTTCGGCGATTCTCAGGGTTGGTCATCGCAGGACTGGGCGCGGGCGTGATTCTCGTTCTCTGGATCGTCACGCGCTGGGACACGGTGGATGACTTCCTTTCCACGGCCTACCCCGGCGAGCGGCTCGAGCCGACGGGCGGCGCGGCGAACGCACAGGGCGTTGCGGCGGTGTTCGGTTCGTCGTTCACCAACTCGTTGCGGCATGCCGGCACCTTCCTCAATGGGAATGCATCGGAATCCGCGACCTTTTTCCTTCCCGGTGTGTTCCTCGGCGCGATCGTTTTGTGGCTTGCGGTCCGTGAGCGTCGAGCGGGGCGAGCCCTCCCCTGGAGCGCCCTCCTCGGATATGGTGCCGTCTTGCTGCTGTTGGCCTTCATCTTCGTGCCGGGGTGGGACGCTGTCGCCCATGCGCTCTTCCTCGACCGTTCGACATCGGGTCGCGCGAGAATCGGATTGGGATTCGGCTCGATGGTGATCGTCGTCCTCCTCCTTTCCAGGATTTCGCCGAGGTCACGTCCGAGCTGGCTCGTGAGTTCGATCGGGCCCGTGGTCTTCCTCGCCTCCCAGGCGGCGATCGCGATCGGGCTCGGTGTTCTCGCTCCGGATCTTCTGCGCGCATCCGGGGTCTGGTGGTTCTACGCGGTCCTTGGCAGCGTCGCGATACTCTCGGTCGCGCGCGGATGGCGTGTCGTCACGGCGACGGCCTTGCTGCTGATATCGGTGGCAGCGACATACAACGTGAACCCGGTGTATGTCGGTGTTTTCGATCTGCGGACCACGCAGCCCGCACAAACCATCGAGGCGCTCGACGACGCAGCAGAAGGCACGTGGGTCGGACTGGGTGGTGGACTCCCGACGGCCCTGCTCTTGGAAAGTGGCGCAACCTCGTTCAATGGATTCCAGGGGGCACCGGGCGAGGTCATGTGGGAAGCCATCGATCCCGCGGGTGCCTACGAGTTGGAGTGGGACCGACTCGCCGGCGTCTCATGGGTCAACGGAGAAGGCGAACCCACCGTGATGAATCCCTACCCGGATCAAATTCGGGTCACGTTCGACCCGTGCTCGGAGTTCGCGCAGGAAAACGTCGATCATGTCGTTTCGGATCAGACGCAGGTTCCGAACTCGTCGTGCCTGCGGTTGCACGAGGAGTTCCGCCTCAACGGCGCGGACCTGAAGATCTGGCAGGTCATTCCGAAGGCGGGATGATCTCAGCGCCCGGACGCGTGCCTGATCAGGCTGCCTGCTCCGGCACGATCGCCGACGCGAAGAGCGGCCGGTACTCGGGTGAGAGCGTTGATTCGGCTGGACAAATGAGTTCGCGCCGCGCGCGCGGCCTGGTGCCAGCCTTGCTCGTCGAACAAGGCAGCCTCCTCGAGGAAGAACCGCCGCTCTTCGGCGAAACGACTCCCATCGACTGCGCGCCACGAGGAGACGCTTGCCGCATGCCGCCGGTAGTGGAACACGACTTCGTCGTCGAGGACGAGACCGCGACCTGCCCTGCATACGTCCAGGGCCAGGGCCAGGTCCTGCACGACATCGAAATCGGGGCGAAAGCCGATGGAACGCACCGTCGGCCCGTGCCACGCAAGCGCAGGAAAGTTCATCCAGTTGCCGCGTGTGATGCTCACGGCGAGGTTCTCCCCAGACAGCGTGGTGGGGCGAGGGCCACGCGGGCGGTACATCGACTTCGCGGTATCGACGAGAGTGCGCACCGGCCGCCCGTCCGAATCGATGACGTCCGCGCCGGGGTGGATGAATCCGGCCGACGGATACTGATCCGCGAGATCCAGGACGCGCTGGACGTATCCGGATTCCATGATGTCGTCGCAACCGAACACCGTCACCCACTCGGCGGCCGATCGTTCCAGGCATTCCTGGAACGTCGGGTTGATCCCGTGATTCTCCGAATGGCGGATGTACTCCACCCGCGGATCGCTGATGGACCGAGCCCACGCCCCGGGCGCCGTATCCGGGTTCGCGTCATCGATGATGACGAGGCGCCACCGATCGTCGGCCTGTGTGAGCACGCTCTCCACCGCAGCCCGGAAGTGGTCGTCCCGCCCGTAGAACGGCAACATGATGTCCAACACGGAACTACCTCCACTTCGCGGGCACTGCCCGGACGATAGTATTCCCTCTCATGGAGAGACGGGATTCTGCAACCGTCGATTCGGTCTACTCACTCGTCGGTGTCCTGGCTCAGGGACTTGCGAGATTCGCCTATACCGCGATCGTTGCTCGGCTGCTCGGGGCGTCGGCTCTCGCCGACGTGAATCTGGCGCTGGCTGTGGCGATTCTGCTGTCCCTTTTGTGGCCGACGGCCGCAGGCAACGCGGCAGCGGCCTTTGCGCGAGGAGATGACGTTCGGTTCGAACGCTCGCTGCTGCGTGGCGTGTTGATTTCTCTCATTCCGCTCGCAGCCGTGGGTGCGGCTGTTGCGGGGTTGGTCGGTGGGGGCGCCGAAGCGGCGGTACAGACAGCGATGTCGACGGTTGCGTGGTCGGCGTACATCTTCGGACGGGGTGTTTTCATCGGCGGGGGACGCTTCCGGACCGCCGCCGTGTGGGATGTCGTCACCGGGATCGGCGCGATCGGTGCCCTTTTCGGGTTCATCGCATTGGGCTGGACGTCGTGGATCCTCATACCGCTGATCGTCGGCTATTTGGTCTTCGCGACTGTGGCCCTCGCGACACGGAATCGAGCGCACGCGTCTCTGTCCGCTGGTGATGGGTCTCGTGTGAGACTTACGCACTTCATCGTCTGGAACTCACTCGCTCTCATCGCCACCAACGGTCTGATGCAGGGATCAATGGTTGTTGCGAGCGCCTTCGATACACCGGCGCGAGCCGGTCAATTCGCCGCAGCGTTGTCGTTGGCCACCCCCGTGTCGATGGTTGCCCAGGCCGTCACGCAGGCCATGCTTCCGCGATTCGGACGGTGGTCCAGTCTCCCCGAGACCGAAAGGCTCGCCCGGGTGCGGCGATCGACGATTGTCCTTGGCGTACTCATGGCCGGAGGCAGCCTTTTGGTGGCTCTTGTCGTGCCGTGGGTTCTGCCGCTGGTCTACGGCGTGGCATTCACACCAGCTGTGCCGCTCGCACAGGGACTCATGGTCGCGGTCTTCGCCTTCTCGATGTCAGTCTTCTTCGCGGCCTATCTGGCTACCGTGGGCCGTGCGCGGCTGTCCACCGGTCTCACCGGGATCGGCTCGGCGGTTGGTGTCGCGACGATGCTCGTCGTCGCCGGGACGGAGACAGGCTCAGTCGGCGCGGTGGTCGGCGCCGGCGCGGGAATGGTCGTTTCGTTGGTGTTGCTCGGGTGGGCGGTACTGATCGGACCTCGACGCGACGGTCCGAGACCGAGGCTCGGGGCAGTGCACGGGTAGACTTCGATGGTTTGCACTCGCGATATCGAAGGTGACCATGGATACGAATGACGGCGTCGAACTGACGATCCTCATGCCCTGCCTCAACGAGGCAGAGACACTGGCGACGTGCATCGACAAGGCCACGGGATACCTCGCCCGGTCGGGTGTTGTCGGCGAGGTGCTCATCGCCGACAACGGCAGCACCGATGGATCGCAGCAGATCGCGCGGGACCATGGTGCGCGCGTTGCGGACATCCCGGTCAAGGGGTACGGGGCTGCTCTGATCGGCGGTATGGAGTCCGCGCGAGGAACCTACGTCATCATGGGCGATGCTGACGACAGCTACGACTTCGAGAACCTCGACCCGTTTGTCGAGCGGCTGCGGGCAGGTGACGACCTGGTGATGGGCAACCGATTCCGCGGTGGTATCGAGCCGGGTGCCATGCCACCGCTGCACAAGTACCTCGGGAACCCGGTGCTCACATGGATCGGACGCTCACTTTTCCGCTCGCCGATCAAGGACTTTCACTGTGGTCTTCGCGGGTACAACCGCGCATCGATGCTCAACCTTGAGCTGAAGACGACGGGGATGGAGTTCGCGAGCGAAATGGTCGTGAAGTCGACGCTCGCCGGGTTGCAGGTGAGCGAGGTGCCGACCACGCTTAGGAAGGACGGGCGGAGCCGCCCGCCCCATCTACGCAGCTGGCGGGACGGGTGGCGGCATCTTCGGTTCCTGCTCATCTTCAGCCCTCGATGGCTCTTCCTGGTCCCCGGGTTGCTCGCCCTCGGTATCGGCGTGCTCGGTTCGCTTCTTCTGTTGCTGGGGCCGACGACGATCGGCGGGGTCGGGTTCGATGTCGCGAGTCAGGTTTATCTCGCGGCATTGGCGATCGTGGGGTATCAAGCAGTCCTGTTTGCCATCATGACGAAGCTGTATGCGGAACGTGAGGGTTTCCGGCTGCCGCGCAGTCGCAGTTTCAGTTGGTTCGCTCAGCGTGCCACTTTGGAGACGTTCTCGCTCGGTGGTGCCGGTCTTTTCCTCATCGGGCTGGTCGTCCTGATTATCCAGATTGTGGGCTGGGGCCAGTCGGGTTTCGGCGCTCTCGACCCGCAGGCGACCATTCGCGTAGCGATTCCGGGCTCATTGTTCATGGTCTTGGGTGCGCAGACGATCATGACCGGGATGTTCATCGGCATCCTCACGATTCCCACGCGATCCTGACATTGCACATGGACGATGGCGACGGTGCGGTGTCGACGGCCGGAGTAGTCCTCCTGTTTCGACCAGACCTCGAGACTGCAGAGAACGTCATGCTGCTTGCCGAACAGGTGGGGCAGGTCTACTTGGTCAACAACTCGCCCGGTGACGCATCGATCGCGAAGATGCTCGCTCTCCTTCCCGGCGGCCTGGCGATGACAGTGCTCGATCAATCCGAAAATCGGGGCGTGGCCGCGGGTTTCAACGCCGGCATGCGAGCAGCGTTCGCTGACGGGTACGACCAGGTAGTCATCTTCGATCAGGACACCGCTGTGACTCCGGGGCTCGTGCGCACCTTGACGGATGCGCGGTCAGCGGCCGGGGTGCGAGCGGGGATCGTCGGGCCAGCGCTGCGATCTGCGGCTTCGGGCGTCGTCTATCGGCGCGAATCCGGAACGGGTGCTCGACGTGTCGACACGCTCATCAGTTCCGGTTCGCTGTTTCACCGAGACATCGTCGCCCAGATCGGACTTCACGACGAGCCGCTCTTTATCGACTACGTCGACCACGATATCTGTCTGCGCGCGAAGCGGGCGGGACTCCACAATTTGAAGGTGTACGACGCGCTGGTCGATCATCGATTCGGGGATTCTCATCCCACGCGCCTCCTGGGGCGCCGGGTATTCCTCGCGAACTATTCACCTACCCGATTGTTCTACTCCTCGCGCAACCGAGTGATCGTCATCCGCCGCTACGGGTTCGGTGCCTGGTTCTGGGCGGATGCCTGGTTCACGGCGAAAGCATGGATCAAGCTCCTGCTGCTCGAGCAGCACCGAGGGACGAAGATTCGCGCGGGCCTGCGCGGCATTCGAGCGGGCCTTGTATTCCCCGCACGAGAGAGACGCTGGTAATCATGGATCTGCTCATTGTGGGCGCCGGGTTCTTCGGGCTCACGGTGGCCGAACGGGCCGCCGCGGCAGGCCGGAAAGTCATGGTCATCGATCGTCGCCACCATATCGGCGGCAACGCGTACAGCGAGGATGAGCCGACGACGGGGATCGAGGTGCACCGCTACGGCGCACATCTGTTCCATACTTCCAACCCGACGGTGTGGGAGTATGTCAATCGATTCACCACGTTCACGTCGTACGTGCACAAGGTGTACACAAACCATCACGGCGTCGTCTTCCCGCTTCCGATAAATCTGGGCACGATCAATCAGTTCTTCCAAGCGGCCTTTACTCCCGATGAGGCGCGCGCCATCGTGAGGGAGTCAGCGGATGAGTTCGACGCGAAGTCGGCTCGCAACCTCGAAGAGCGCGGGATCGGTCTGATCGGGCGCCCCTTGTACGAGGCGTTCATCCGCGACTACACGGCCAAGCAGTGGCAGACCGACCCGAGAGACCTGCCCGCGGAAGTGATCAGCCGTCTCCCGGTGCGGTATACGTACGACAACCGGTATTTCAATGACACGTGGGAGGGGTTGCCCACGGACGGGTACACGGCATGGTTGGAGCGTATGGCTGATCACCCGAACATCGAAGTAAAGCTCGGCGTCGACTACTTCGACGATACGCAGCCGCTGCACAAGCGAGCGACCGTCGGACAGGTTCCCGTCGTCTATACCGGCCCGGTGGACCGATACTTCGACTACGCGGAAGGTGCGCTGTCGTGGCGGACGCTTGACTTCGAGGAGGAAGTCCTCGAAGTCGGTGATTTCCAGGGCACGAGCGTGATGAACTACGCAGATGCTGAGGTGCCGTATACGCGGATCCACGAATTCAAACATTTCCACCCGGAGCGCGCGGACCGGTATCCGACTGATCGGACCGTGATCATGCGCGAGTACTCGCGCTTCGCGACGCGCGAGGACGAGCCGTACTACCCGGTCGGCACAGCTGAAGACCGCGCCGGACTCTTGGCGTATCGGAGACTGGTCGAGGGTGAGCACGACGTTCACTTCGGTGGACGACTTGGCACCTACCAATACCTCGACATGCACATGGCGATCGGATCGGCATTGTCGATGTGGAGCAACAGGCTTGCCTGACTCTCGCCACATAGACTCGAACCCGTGACCACAGCCATCGTCGGCGCACCGGGCTCCCCGCGTCGCTACCTCCATTCGCTGTGGCTCCTGTCGGCGCGTGACCTTCGTGTGCGCTACGCGACGAGCGCCCTGGGATACCTGTGGTCGGTGCTTGATCCGCTGGTGATGAGCCTGATCTATTGGTTTGTGTTCACGCAGGTCTTCCAGCGCGGAAACATCGGTGCTGAACCGTACATCGTGTTCCTGATCTCGGGCCTCCTTCCGTGGGTGTGGTTCAACATGTGTGTGAGCGACTTCACTCGTGCGTTCCGGAAAGACGCTCGCCTCGTGCGATCGACGGCGATTCCCAGATCCATCTGGGTGAACCGGATCGTGGTCAGCAAGGGTGTGGAGTTCCTCTTCTCCTTGCCTGTTCTCGCTGTGTTCGCGGTTTTCGCCGGCGCCACAGCAGGATGGGGCCTTCTGCTCCTCCCCGTGGCAGTGATACTGCAATTGGTGCTTCTCGTCGGGTTGGGACTTCTCATCGCGCCGCTTTGCGTGATCTGGGGGGACTTGGAGCGTACGACCAGGCTGATCCTCCGCGTCATGTTCTACGCGTCGCCGATCATCTACAGCGTCGCCGATCTGCCGGGAATATTCGGTCAGCTCGCGATCCTCAACCCACTAGCGGGGATCTTCACCCTGTATCGCGTGGGCCTTTTTCCGCAGGAATGGAACCCAGCGGCTGTCGGCGTGGGGGCAGCGATGAGCGTCGGGATCCTGGTTCTCGGCATTGCGGTTTTCCGCCAACTCGAGCGCACAGTGCTGAAGGAGCTTTGATGGACGAGCTGGCCATCCGTGTCATCGACCTCGGTGTGCGATTCCGCCGCAATCGTCGCGGACGTCGCTCGCTGAAGGACCTCTTCGCCGGCGCGAAGCGCCGCACCCGTCCCAATGAGTTCTGGGCTTTGCGTAGTGTGTCCTTCGAGGTTCGATGCGGCGAAGCCATAGGCGTCGTCGGGCGGAATGGGCAGGGGAAATCCACGTTGCTCAAGCTGGTCGCCGGTGTGCTCCTTCCCGACGAAGGCTCCGTAGACGTGCGCGGGGGAGTGGCGCCGCTGATCGAGATCACCGGCGGATTCGTCGGAGACCTCACCGTTCGTGAGAATATCCGTCTGACCGCGGGGCTGCACGGGATGTCGAAGACCGAGGTCGCACGGCGGTTTGACGGCATCGTGGATTTTGCTGAGATCGCCGATTTCGTCGACATGCCCTACAAGCACCTGTCGAACGGGATGAAGGTGCGTTTGGCCTTCTCGGTCGTCTCCCAGTTGGATGAGCCGACACTTCTCGTCGACGAGGTACTCGCCGTAGGAGACAAGGCCTTCCGCGAGAAGTGCTATCGCCGAATCGACGAGCTACTCGCCGAAGGAAGGACGCTTTTCTTCGTCAGCCACAATGAGAAGGACCTCCGCCGCTTCTGCACGCGTGGTCTTTATCTGGACGCACACGGGCTGAAGCTCGATGCCTCGATCTCCGACGTGTTGGACGCCTACAACGCCGACTCCGCCGCCCGCTGACGGCGGGCGTGCCCGAGCGGTACTAGGCCACGAGCGGCGGCATCGGCCGCCACTGCGGGTCGCGCGCGATCTTCCGGCCGTCGCGCAGCCCGCGGAACAGGTTCGATGTGCCCGTGACCTTCCGCTCGACGAACAGGAGACGGACGATCTCCTTGCCGAACGTGAGCGCGGTGCCGGCACCGAACAGCACTGGGTTGTAGACGCCGAGCGCGCGGTGGTAGCGCTTGATGTGGGCGCGGTTGCGCATGATGTAGTAGCGGTACGCATCCGACGACGCGTTCATGTGGCGGATGCCCATGTCCCACTGCTTGATCTCGCGCGTGCGGCGCAACACGAACTCGTCGACGATCACGGAGGTCGTGATCCGCGAGGCCAGCCACCCGTAGGTCTGGTCGTCCCAGTAGATGAAGAACCGGGGATCGGGCAGGCCGATCTGCTCGACGATGTCGCGGTGGATGAACATCCCCTCGAAGCAGCCCGAGTTCATCTCCTTGTAGCCGGATGCGTCGAAGCCGGACGGGGCGAAGGGGATGGGGATGCCCATCCGCTCGGCGACGCGGTACTGCCAGTAGAACTCGCTGCCGTCGTAGTCGTAGCGCCGGCCCTGGATGGACTTGAACCGCGGCGCCCACGCGCCCATGCGCGCGAGCCCATCGGGGAGGACCTCGACATCGTCGTCCATGAGCCAGATCCACGTGGAGCCGAGCTCGTAGGCGAGGCGCATGCCCTCGCTGAATCCGCCGGATCCGCCGGTGTTCGTGTCGAGGCGGCGGTAGATGATCTCCGAGCCGATCCGGTCGCGGAACGACTCGACGACATCACCGGTGTCGTCCGTGGACGCATTGTCGACGATGACGACATGCCCGGGCTGGGGGTCCATCGCCGTGATCGATTCGAGCAGACGGGTGAGCAGATGCGCGCGATTGAACGTCACGATCGCGATCGTCGCGCTCTCGGGAGCGAAGGCGATCGGGGCGTCAGGGGAGGAACTCATAGCCCTGGAAGTCTATCCCGGCGCGTGTCCGAGCCCGGTGTCGGCCGGGCTCCCGGCATCCAGTCGTCTCCGCCACGATCGGGACTGCCCCGCCCGCACCGCGGCGAGTGACAGCAACAGCCACCCCGCGCCGGTGAGGACGTACGACTCGAAGGCGGACGTGATCGCGAGGGCGATCAGCACGAGCGGCGTCCACGCGTAGACGGTCGAGCGTCGCTGGCTCGCATCGAGCCACGAACGCACGAGTGCGATGCCGCCGACGGCGCAGAGCAGGAGAACCCCGGCCCACCCGAGTTGAAGAAGGACATCGACGTAGGCGTTCAGCGCGCTGCGGTGCGACTCGCCGAGGAGGATGTTGATCGTCGCGAACGGCGGTTCGGCGGGCGGCCATGCGCCGAACCATCCCCAGCCCTGCACGGGCTTGAGTCGGATGTAGTACTGCGCGAGCGTCCAGAGGTCCGTGCGCAGCTGGAGGTCATCGGCCGCGCCGGTCGCGGCGATGATGGCGCCCCGCTGCGTGTAGAGCGCGATCCCGGATGCCGTGACGACGCCGGCCAGCGTCCACTGCAGCCCGCGTCGGCGGCCCACGGGCGCCGCGCGCACGAGAGCGAGGGCGCCCGTGGCCACCCCGACCCCGGTCGTGAGCAGGAGAACCGTGGGTGAAGCAGACAGGAGCGCCAAGGCGGCGGCGAGCACGATCGACCCCGTGCCGACCACCGGGCGCACGGACTGGGTGCGCAGCTCGACGGCGAAGGTGATCAGCGCGATGACCGCGACGATGCCGAGGGCATTGCGGGTGCCGAAGATCCCTTGGATCGGGCCGAGTGCCGCGAGATTGCCTTGGACGCCGAGGAACGGCAGCGGCATGTCGAGGAGGATGCCGGAGACGATCTCGAGTCCGAGTGAGAATACGAGGGCGGCGCGGAGCACATCGCCCAGCGCGCGAACGGTCTGCAGGGTGTCGCGGATGTGACCGATCGTGACCGCGAGGACCGCGACCCCGATCATCGCCAGCCAGCGCAGCAAGCTCGTCCCGGCATCCGTGCTCCAGAAGATGCTCGCGAATGCCCACGCGCACAGCAGGATCAGCGTCGACGGAACGAGGCGCAGGAACGAGACCTCGTCGCGCCGGGCGACGAGGATGCCGACACCGAGCACACAGAGCGCGGCCACGATCGTCACGAGGGTCACCCGACCGGCGAGGCGCTCGATGAGGTGCCCGCCGAACATCGCCGCGAACACCGTCAGCGTGTAGGCACGTGCGAAGTCCGCAGACCGCAGAAGCTCTACCGCTCGAGCGGGTGGATTCGCGTCGGAGGTCGCCATCACTCCGTCAGCCGCTCGCCCTGTTCGCCGATCAGTCGCTGTTCCGAGGCCCCGCGGCCGAGAAGCGGTGCTTGCTTGATCTTGAATGCCAGCGCGACCAGGAAGAACCAGGCCCAGCCGAGCAACGGCCCGGACTCGGCCAGGCCCTGCACGAGCAGCAGCGCCGCGACGAGCGTCGGGAGGAGCGTGACGGCAGAGTAGGGGCGGTCGGCGACGAGGTCCCAGCGCGGCCGATCGACCGCGAAGAACCACGAGCGCCACACGAACGCGAGGATCGTCAGCGCGACGAGCGCGACGCCGATGACGCCGAGCTGGAGGAAGACATCCAGCCACATGTTGTGGGCCTGCATGACGGTGACACCGTGGTCGACGATCCAGCCGTCGAAGAAGGGGTCGGTCGGGACCCACGGGGTCGAGAAGCCCCAGCCGAGGACCGGTCGCTCGGCGGCCCGCTCCCAGACCAGCCCCCAGATGCGCTCGCGCCCCGTGAGGTCGGACGACCGGCCGAGGAGCGTGAACAGTCGTTCCCGGCCCGTCCACAGCGCCACGAGCCCGCCGACCGCGATGACGGCGTAGGCGAGGTAGTAGCGGGTGCGGCCTCCGGGCCGCCTGGTCGTGCGCATCAGCAGCGCGGTGGCCAGAGCGATGACCACGCCCGCCGCAGCCAGGTACGCGGTCGCCGAGCCCGCGCGGACGAAGAGAAACGCCGACAGGACGATCCAGGCGTAGAGGAACGCGCGGCGGGGCGCGCGGGAGGCGATGCGGAGCGAAAAGACGATCAACCCGAGGAGGGCGACGTAGGCCAGTGCGTTCGCGTTGCCGAACAGGCCCTGGATGCGCCCGCCGTCGAACAGATTGTCGCGGCTCCACATTTCGATGGGGTCGACGCCCGATTCCGGGCGACCGAAGCCGGGCATGACCGGGCCGCGCCAGACGAGGGAGACCCAGAGTTCGAACACGATCGACAGGCCGAGGATCCACTTCAACGCCGAGGCGATCGAGCGCACAAGCTCCCGCCAGGTGAGGACCGCGCCGATGAACATCGCCTGCACCGTCGTGCTGAGCAGGAGCAGGAGCGTCGTCACGCTCGCATCGGGGTACGCGGTCCACAGGATCGAAAAGGTGGCCCAGGCGACGTATCCCACGGCGAACCAGGGCAGTCGTCGCCACTGAACCTCGGGTCGGATGACGAGCCACAGGATCACCGACACGAGCCCCGAGCCGTACGCGACGGCGCCGGTGCCGATGACGCCGAACGCCATCAGCCAGGACGTTCCGGCCAACGCGCCCGCCAAGACGAAGATGCACCATCCGCGCACCAGCAGATGCCCGGTCTTCTCCCGGATCGGCGCCGCGGGTGGCGCCGAGATCGGATGCATCGTGTGGACGGCCATGGTCAGATCAGGCTACCGCCCGGCGCGCCCTGGCCCCGTTCTCGCGCGGCTCTAGGCTGAAGACATGCTCCTGCCGATCTCGAACACCCCCCGCGCCTACGCCTGGGGGTCGACCTCCCTGATCGCCGATCTGGAGGGGCGGACCCCGACGGGTGTGCCCGAGGCCGAGTCCTGGTACGGCGACTACGCCGGATCGCCGGCCGTCGTGGATGACGGCACAGGGCGAACGCTCGACGTCGCACTCGCCGAGGCGGGGGAGGCGCCGCTGCCGTACCTGATGAAGCTGTTGGCCGCGGCATCCTCCCTGTCGATCCAAGCCCACCCCACCAAGGAGCAAGCCGCCGCAGGCTTCGCGCGCGACGAGGCGCGCGGCATCGCCCGGGATGCCGCGGACCGCACCTATCGTGACGACAACCACAAACCCGAGATCATCGTCGCGCTCAGCGACACCTTCCGGGCTCTCGTCGGCCTCCGCCCGCTGGCGGACACGCGCCGGCTCGTCGCCACGCTGGGTGATGCGGACAGCATCCGAGCACTCGGCGATCGCTTGCAGGGTGCCGACGAGTCGGCGCTCCTGCGCGACACGATCGCCTGGGCGTTGTCGGGACAGGCGCCCGTCGCGGACATCGCCGAGGCGCTCGAGGGAGCCGGATCGGCCGAGTTCGCGGCGGAGCTCGACCTCTATCGCACGATCGCCGCGGACTTCCCGGGCGATGCCGGGCTCATCGTCGCGCTCCTGATGAATCTCGTCGTCCTTCGGCGTGGGGAAGCGGTCTTCGCCCCGGCCGGTGTGCTCCACGCCTATCAGGACGGACTCGGCGTCGAACTCATGGCGGCGAGCGACAACGTCCTCCGTGGCGGACTCACCCCCAAGCACATCGACGTCACGGAGCTGTTGTCCATCGTCGACACGACTCCGGGAGCTGTGCCGCTCGTGCCTGCCCGCGAGGTCGCTCCGGGGGTGGAGGTCTTCGATGTCGACGCGCCCGATTTCGCCCTGGCGCGGGTTGTCGTCGGCGCGGGTGACCCGGTCCGCCTTCCTCTCACCGGCGCGGCCATCGCGCTCGCCGTGCGCGGCGAGGTCGAGGTAGCGGGGCAGGGCGGTGCCGCGGCGCTCGTCCCCGGGCGGGCCGTGTTCTTCTCGCCGGATGAGCCGGAAGCGGTCTTCGCGGGTGTCGGTGAGGTCTTCGTCGCACAGCCCGGCCGCCGCTGATTCGCATGAATCTGTCGCGACACGCCGCAAAAACCCCGTAAAGCTTCAATCTTGCCTTGAGGCTTTACGATCTGCGACTTGACCCGAGCGAATGACAAGGGTGTAATTATCCCAACACGCGGAACAGCGTGTGGGGAAAAAGGTGGGGAGAGCGATATGACGGCTTACCGTTCCGGCGTTCCCGACAATTGGTTCGTCGACCCGGTCAACCTCGGTGTCCCCGGGGTGCGGCGACCGGTTGAGGGTGAACTCGACACCACGCTGTCGTGGCAGTCCGATGCGCTGTGCGCACAGACCGACCCCGAAGCCTTCTTCCCGGAGAAGGGCGGATCGACCCGCGATGCCAAACGCGTCTGCACGACGTGCGACGTGCGCGGCGAGTGCCTGGAATATGCACTCAACAACGACGAGCGCTTCGGCATTTGGGGCGGGCTCAGCGAGCGCGAGCGCCGCAAGCTCAAGCGCCGCGCCTGATCTCACACGTCGATCTCGGGACTCGCGGGGGATGGTCGAGCCTGTTCGCACCCCGCGCCTAGGCTGACCTGGTCATGCCCGCCAGAGTTCACGCGCTGCTGGTCGTGCGCCCCGACGGGCGCGTGCCCGCCGACCTTCATCTGCAGCGGACGCTCACTGCCCTCAAAGAGCAGTCGCGCCCGCTCGATGCGCTGACCCTTGTGCTCTGCGGGACGGATGCCGCCATTTCGCGTCTGGCCGCCGATTCCGGTGCCGAAGGGGTCATCACCGCCGACCGGCGGACGTCGTTCGCCGAGGCCGTGGCGATGGCCAGCCGTCGACTCGACGGTGATGCGGTGTGGTTGTTGACACAAGACTCCGCCCCCGCTCCGGATGCCCTCATCCGCCTCGCCGGTGCGCTCGAGACAGCCCCGTCGGTCGCGATCGCCGCTCCGAAGCTCGTGCGGTGGAACGACGCCGGTCAGATCGTCTCCCTCGGCACGTCGATGACCGCACTCGGCCGCACCGTGCCGCTGGCTGATGGAGAGCTCGACCAAGGGCAGCACGACGCGCGCGAAGACGTCATGGGCGCCGACGTCCGCGGACTGCTCGTCCGGGCGGCCGCGTGGCGAGAGCTCGACGGCATCGACGGGGCACTGGCCGGAGCCGACGAAGGGCTCGACCTGGGAGTGCGGGCGCGCCTGCGCGGCGACCGTGTCGTCCTCGTCCCCGGCGCGGTCATCGCGGTCGCGGGTGACGGTGTGGCCGGGATGCCGGTTGCACCCGGAGCATGGGTGCGACGCGCCTACGCTCCACGCACGGCTCAGTTGCACCGCCGCCTCGTCTACGCCCCCACCGCCGCAGTTCCGCTGCATTGGCTGAGCCTTCTGCCGCTCGCCTTCGCCCGATCCCTCGGACATCTCCTGGCCAAGCGGCCGGGGCAGATCGGACCGGAGTGGGCGGCGGCGACGACCACCCTCGTGCGCGTGGGATCCGTCGCGCGGGCGCGCTCCGGCATCCGTCGCACTCGCAGGTCCGGCTGGCCCGCTCTGGCACCCCTGCGCGTGACCTCGACCGAGCTCCGTCAGCGTTTCGATCCGGACACGTCCCGCACGGCGGGCCCCGGCCGCACGGAGCTGCGCTTCTTCAGCGGCGGCGGAGCCTGGATCGCCTTGGCCTTCTTGGCGGTCTCGGTCGTCGCGTTCACCTCGCTGCTGGCGTGGCCCGTGCTCGGCGGCGGGGCGCTCGCTCCGCTGCGCGCCACGGTCGGACAGCTGTGGGCCGATGCGGCGAGCGGCCCCCGCGCACTCGGGTGGGCCACGTCGGGGCCGGCCGACCCGTTCGCCGCCGTGATCGCACTCCTCGGTTCACTCTGGCCTGCGGCGCCCTCGCGCGCCCTCGTCGTCCTGTGGTTCCTCGCCTTGCCGCTGGCCGCACTCGGCGGGTGGTTCGCCACGACACGCGTCAGTGAACGCAGCAGCATCCGTGCCGTGGGTGCGGTCGCGTGGGCGCTTGCGCCGATGTTCCTCGCCGCCCTGATGGAGGGCCGGCCCACGGGCGTGCTCGTGCACCTCCTCCTGCCCTGGCTGGTGTACACCGCGACGGTCGCCCACCGCTCCTGGAGCGCCGCCGGTGTCGCATCCGTGATCCTCGTGGCCGTTGTCGCCTGCGCTCCGGCGCTCGCGCCGGCCCTCGCGCTCGTGTGGGTCGTCGCAATCGTGCTCACCGCCGTTCTCCGGCACGGCGTGGGCCTCGGCCGCGTGATCTGGCTCGTCATCCCCACCGCGGTCGCGTTCGCCCCGCTCATCTGGGTGCGCGTGCGCGCGGGCGATCCCTGGTCGCTCTTCGCCGACCCCGGAGTGCCGCTTGCGCCCGAGTCGGGCGTCGACCTGGTGCGTCGGCTCTTCCTGGCTGCGGGATTTCCCGGGACGGATGCCGGGGGCTGGGCTGCGGTGACGGGATCCTCCGCACTCTGGGTCGCCCTCCTTCTGGCCCCGTTCCTCCTTCTCGCGCTGCTCGCCCCGTCCGCGGGCCGCCTCATTCCCGCATCCGTCCTGCTCCTGACCGCGCTGGCGGGCCTCGCGACGGCGACCCTCACCCTCGGGGTCGTGCTGAGCACGAGCGGTCCCGACCAGATCGGGATCTGGCCCGGCACAGCGCTCAGCCTCTACTGGATCGGACTGCTGGGTGCGGCGCTGACGACCGTCGATGTCTGGCGGGTGTTGGCCCGCGTTCGGGAGCCGATCGTCGTCGTCCTCCTTCTCCTCGTGGCCGTCGCCGCGGCGCCCGCGGTCGCCGCGCCCCTGCGTGGTGCAGCGGCGCTCACCGAAGGAACGGCCAGCACGCTCCCGGCCTATGTCGCAGCCGAGGGGCGCGACGGCATGGATCAGGCCACGTTCGTGATCACACCCATCTCGGGCGGTGCCGTCGTCGATGTCGTCTGGGGCGAGACCTCGGCGCTCGGCGGCCAGTCGGCGCTCCGCTCCGCACGCACCTCGACGGATGCCGGCGACGCCGAGGCAGCGCAGCTGGCGGCGGCGCTGATGTCCGACCCGGGCGGCGATACGGTGGATCGTCTGGCGGCGCACGGCGTCGCGTTCGTGATGCTCGGCGCCGACGGGTCAACGGACTCCGACGATGCCCGCGAGCTCCGCATCCAGGCCGTCACCTCGCTCGACCAGCGCGACGACCTCGAAAAGGTCGGTGAGACCACGAAGGGCATGCTCTGGCGGGTCGCCGTCCCGATCACCGATCGCGCGGTGTCATCTGCGGCGCAGGCCGAGGCGGCTCGCACTGCGGCCGTCCAGCTCGGGATCATCGCGATCGCCCTGCTGCTGGCCGTGCCCACCCGCCGGTCGATCGCCGATGCCCGGCGGTGGCCGCGCGTCGTGGGAATCGGGGGAGGGCGACGCCGATGACGAACACTCATCTCCCTCGCACCCCGCGGACGCGGGTGGTCGTCGGCGCCGTCGTCGCGGCGGTCGTCGCTGTCGTTGGAATCGGCGTGCTGGTCGCCCCCTGGCCCGGCGTCGTCCGCGAACCGACGCCGGTGACGGCTGCGCCTCCCGCAGCGACCTCGGTCGCCACCTGCGGCGGTCCGCTGCTCGCGGCCGGACGCGAGTCTGCCGCGGCTGCCGCGGTGACGGATGCCGCCGCCCAGAGCGTCGTGTTCGGGGCATCGAACGGTGCTGTCCCGGCATCCACCACCCTCAGTCCCGCGAACGTCAACGGAGGGGCGGGCCCGATCGTTGTGAGGGCGGAGCCGGTCGCCGGCGTGCGCACCGATGTGGCCGCCGCGGGCTCCGCCCAGGTCGCCGAGAGCGACCTCCGCGGCCACGCGGCATCGTCGTGCACGCGCGCGGCGATGGAGTCATGGCTCGTTGGCGGCTCGGCCGCCACGGGGGCCGCAGATCTCGTTGTTCTCGCCAATCCCGGTGACGTGGCTGCCCGCGTGACCTTGACCGTCTACGGCGCCGAGGGCGCCGTGACCCCGACAGCCGGCGCCGACCTCCGCATCGCGGCCGGTGCGCAACGGGTGATCCCGCTGGCTGCGCTCGCGCTCGGCGAAGCGAGTCCCGTCATTCAGGTGACGGCGGCCGAAGCTCCGGTGCGCGCATCGCTCCAGGCCAGCATCACGCGCGTGCTCACACCCGGTGGGGTCGATCAGGTCACCGCGACGGTAGCGCCCGCGCCGGAGCTCGTGATCCCGGGCGTCGAGATCGCCCAGGCGCCGGGCGCGGCCGATGCGAGCGAGGTCCCCGCGTTCCTGCGGTTGCTGTCTCCGTCGGCGGCGGCCACCGCGACGGTCACCGTGTGGGGCGCGGCCGGGGGGCAGGTCGGTGACGCGCAGTCCGTCGATCTCACCGCGGGCGTGCCGCTCGAACTCGATCTCACGGGTGCGCCGGTCGGAAACTACACGGTGCGAGTCTCCTCCACCGCCCCCACGACCGGAGCCGTGTGGAGCACCACGGGGTTCGGCGAGGGATCTGACTTCGCGTGGTTCGTCGCCGCGGACGAGCTGACCGCTCCGGCGCTCGTCGCCGTCGCGGCCGGTCCGTCGCCGAGCGTGACGTTGGCGTCCTCCGCAGGCACCGATCAGCAGGTGCAGCTCATCGCGGATGCCGGCGAGGGTGCCGCGCAGGAGGTGACCGTGCCGGCGGGACGCGCGGTGACGGTCTCGGTCGAGGCGAACGGTGTGTACCGGATCGTGCCCGACGGTGCGGGGCTCCGCGCCGCCGTCGCGTACACGGGACCAGGCCAGCTGGCGGGGTATCCCGTGCCGGCGAGCGACGTTGCGGCGGCCTCGATCGAGGTGTTCCCGCGCTGAGAGCGGGAAGGTTCCTCAGAAGTGGAACCGGTCGGGTCCGAGATCCCAGGGGTCGCGGCCCAGATACTCCGCCGCTGCGCGGAACACGCATCCTTCGATCATCACGCGCCGGTGCAGATCGTCGTTGCGGTGCAGATGGCTGAGACGCTCGATCGGCAGCCGGTAGAGGATGATGCGGCGCTCGTCGGGAAGCACGGTCCACCGGGGAATGCCCGCGTCGTCCGAGGCGGGCGGCATGGCGCCGACTTCGAAGTGGACGTCACGCAACTCCGGCCAGGCGCTGCGGAGGAACTCCGCGGCTGTGCCGACGGAGAGATCGAAGCGCTCGGCTCGGGTTTCCAGCGGGGGGAGCGGGGGCCGCACGACCGGGCTGCGATCATCACGACCGTGGCGACCGTGGCGTGTCGGACGACGCGCTGGCTGCGCCGTGCGCCGCCTCATGATCGCTCCATGACGCCATCCTAGTTCGGCGGCGCGGCATCCGGCGGGGCGACGGAGCGGCGGGTACCGTGGGCGCAATGCGCGAAAGACTCTGCTCCAAGGTGGCCTGTGCCCGCGAGGCCGTGACGACGCTGACCTACGACTACGGCGACCAGATGGCCGTCGTCGGCCCGCTCGGCGGCGCGGACGACCCGCACGCGCACGACCTCTGCGCCATCCACACCGACCGGATGTCGATGCCCCAGGGCTGGACCGTCGTCCGGCACGAGACGCTGCGCGTCTGAGCCGCTCCCGGGTGGAAGAATGGACGGATGGCCACTCCCACCGTCTCCGCTCCGCTTTTCGACCAGGCTGCGGCCTTCGTCGTCGCCGATCTGTCTCTCGCTGACGCGGGGCGGCACCAGCTGCGCCTCGCCGAGAACGAGATGCCCGGCCTCATGGCCCTGCGCGAGGAGTTCGGTCCCACGCAGCCTCTCGCGGGCGCCCGCATCGCCGGGTCGTTGCACATGACCGTCCAGACGGCCGTCTTGATCGAGACGCTCGTCGCGCTCGGCGCGCAGGTGCGGTGGGCGAGCTGCAACATCTTCTCCACGCAGGATGAGGCCGCGGCTGCTGTCGCCGTCGGCCCGAACGGGACCGTCGAGAACCCGGCCGGCATCCCGGTGTTCGCGTTCAAGGGCGAGACGCTCGAGGAGTACTGGGCGCTGGCCGATCGCATCTTCGACTGGTCGGCCGAGGGTTTCGAGGGCCCGAACCTCATCCTCGACGACGGCGGTGACGCGACCCTCCTCGTGCACAAGGGTGTGGAGTTCGAGAAGGCCGGGGCAGTCCCGGACGCGTCCGATGGCGACTCCGCCGAGTATCGGATCGTGCTCGACATGCTGCGCGCGAGTCTCGCTCGCGACCCGCAGCGCTTCACCCGGATGGCCGACGGCCTCATCGGCGTCACGGAAGAGACCACGACCGGCGTCCACCGCCTGTACGAGCTGCACGCCGCGGGCGCGCTGCTGTTCCCCGGGATCAACGTCAACGACTCGGTGACCAAGTCGAAGTTCGACAACAAGTACGGCATCCGCCACTCGCTGCCGGACGGGATCAACCGTGCGACCGACGTCCTCGTCGGCGGCAAGGTCGCCTTCATCGTCGGCTACGGCGACGTGGGCAAGGGCGCGGCCGAGGCGCTGCGTGGCCAGGGCGCGCGCGTCATCATCGGCGAGGTCGACCCGATCTGCGCGCTGCAGGCCGCGATGGACGGGTTCCAGGTCGCCAAGCTCGAGTCGGTCATCTCCGACGTCGACATCCTGATCACCGGCACGGGCAACACGCGGGTCGTCACGACCGAGCACCTGCAAGGGCTCAAGCACCTCGCGATCGTCGGCAACGTCGGCCATTTCGATGACGAGATCGACATGGCGGGTTTGGAAGCCGTCCCGGGGGTCGAGAAGATCGAGATCAAGCCGCAGGTGCACGAGTACCGGTTGCCGAGCGGCCGCAGCATCCTGGTGCTCTCGGAAGGGCGTCTGCTGAACCTCGGCAACGCAACCGGTCACCCCTCGTTCGTGATGAGCGCGTCCTTCACCAACCAGGTCCTGGCGCAGCTCGAGCTCTACACCAAGCCCGAAGAGTACCCCGTCGGCGTGTACGTGCTGCCGAAGGTGCTCGACGAAAAGGTCGCGCGCCTGCACCTGAAGGCCCTCGGGGTCGAGCTCACGGAGCTGACCGACGAGCAAGCTGCCTACATCGGTGTTCCGATCGAGGGTCCCTACAAGCTGGATCACTACCGCTACTGAGGCGTGGGCGGGCTGTCCCGCGCGCGCCCTTTGGGGTCGCATGTGGTCGGTGGACCCGATGTTCGGGGCCCCGTGTGGTCGCATCGGCTCAAGATCGGCGACCACACGGGACCCGAAACCTGAGGTGAGCAGCCTTCCTCCAGGTGGGGTGGGGAGATTCCTCCCCAGGGGGTGGGAGAGGGGGATGCTCCACAGATGTGGGATGCGGGCGCCCGCGCGCGGCGGCTGTCCTGCACCGTGGGGCGATGACCAGCACAGCCCGTCCGCTTCCGGCGGCGCTCGGCGAGAGCTTCGCGTGCGCTGAAGCCATCGCCCACGAGGTCACCCGGCGTCGCCTTCGCGCGGCCGACCTCGAGGTGCCGTTCCGTGGTGCCCGCCTCCGCCGGGAGGACCCCGCAGGCGACGGGGATGCGGCGGCAGAACCGCTCGCACTGGATGGCCGCATCCGCCGGTCCCTCCTGCGCACGGCGCACGCCTACGCGTCCGTCGCGCCGTCCGGATCCTTCTTCGTCGGCGCCGCAGCCTTGGCGGCGCACGGTCTGCCGATGAGGAGCGAGTGGGCCAGCCGGCCGCTCTCCGTCGCTGTGCACCCGCCCGCGCACGCCCCGCGGGGACGCGGTGTACGCGGCGTCAAGATATCGCCCCGGATGGTGAGTGTCTGCGAGGTGGATGGGCTGCGCGTTGCCGACCCTGTCACGGCGTGGGCGCTCTGCGGGTCGTGGTTGTCCCGTGATCAGCTCGTCGTCCTCGGCGATGCGCTCGTGTGTGTCCCGCGTGATGAGCGGGGCCACTCGCATCCCGAGCGCCGGCGCGCGACGCTCGACCAGCTACGGCAGGCGGTGACCGTCCCCTGGCGCCGCAATCGGGATCGGCTCTTGGCTGCGCTCGAGGTGATCCGCGTCGGCAGCATGTCGCCGCTGGAAACCGAGAGCCGCCTGGTGCTGACACGCGCGGGTCTTCCCGAACCTGACTTGGATGTGGAGATGCGCGCCGACGACGGGCGTCTCATCGGGGTGTGCGATGCCGTCTATCGCCGGCAGCGCGTCGTGGTCGAGGTCGAGGGCGGTCATCACCGCACCAGCGACAGGCAATGGAACCGCGACCTCGACAAGTACGCGGCGCTCGCCGCGGCCGGGTGGGAGGTCGTGCGCGTGACGTCACGGCATATCCGTGGATCCAATCCGCAGGCTCCACACCTCGTGCGCGCCGCACTCGAGCGCCATCCGCAGGGCTGACCGGCATCCAGGTTCTGGGTCGCTCATTGTCGCAGCACCCTATCTTCGGGGCCCGGCGTGGCCGGTGCGGAGGCCGATCGGCGACCACACGCGACCCAAAACCGACGGGGGCAGTCGTCCCGAGTGCGGCGGATCGGAAGGCCTCGTTTAAATCAATCAAAACAAGGGTAGAGTCGGGGTATGTCCGCCTCCGACGTCTACGCCTCCGCGCCCCACGCGCTGCGTACCGCGGGGTTGCGGGTCACTGAATCTCGCCTGGCCGTTTACGACGCCTTGCGCGAGAACCCCCACGCGAGCGCGGACGCGGTGCTCGCCGCCATTGCTGTTGACCTGCCGCGCGCGAGCATCCAGTCGGTCTACAACGCCCTCGGTGACTTCGCCGAGGCCGGGCTCGTCCGGCGGATCGAGCCAGCGGGCCGGTCGATGCTGTTCGAACTCCGCGTCGACGACAATCACCACCACGTGGTGTGCACCGTGTGCGGTGCTGTCGAAGACGTCGACTGCGCCGTCGGCGCCGCCCCGTGCCTCACGCCCGGCGAATCACACGGTTTTGCGATCCACTCCGCCGAAGTCACGTTCTGGGGCCTCTGTCCCGCGTGTCGGGCGGCTCAGTCCACACCCACCCGAATCCCTGAGGAAGGAACACCATGACCGAACGCGATGACAGCGTCGCTCCGATCGGCGAGAACCCGACGGACATCGACCAGTCGATCACCGTCACCGATACCGCCGAGGCGCACGCCGAAGAAGCGGCCACCTGCCCGGTGATCCACGCGCAGCCGCACCCGACCTCGGGATCGGCCAACAACGTGTGGTGGCCCAATCAGCTCAACCTCCGCATCCTCAAGAAGAACCCCGCCGAAGCGAACCCGCTCGGCAGCGACTTCGACTATCGCGCGGCCTTCGCGGCGCTCGACCTCGCCGCGGTCAAGAGCGAGATCAACGAGCTCCTCACCACGTCGCAGGACTGGTGGCCGGCTGACTTCGGCAACTACGGCCCGCTGATGATCCGCATGGCCTGGCACTCCGCCGGCACTTACCGTGTCATGGACGGCCGCGGTGGCGGTGGCGCCGGACAGCAGCGGTTCGCCCCACTGAACAGCTGGCCCGACAACGTCGGTCTCGACAAGGCGCGGCGCCTCCTCTGGCCCGTGAAGAAGAAGTACGGCCAGTCGATCTCATGGGCCGATCTCATGATCCTCGCCGGCAACGTCGCGCTCGAGAACATGGGCTTCACGACCTTCGGCTACGCCGGCGGTCGCCCCGATGTCTGGGAGCCGGACGACGACGTCTACTGGGGGCCCGAGACCACGTGGCTCGGTGACGAGCGCTACACGGGAGAGCGCGACCTCGAGAAGCCGCTCGCGGCCGTGCAGATGGGTCTCATCTACGTCAACCCCGAGGGCCCGAACGCGAACCCGGATCCGCTCGGCTCGGCCCGCGACATCCGCGAGACGTTCGCGCGGATGGCGATGAACGACGAGGAGACCGTCGCCCTCATCGCTGGCGGACACACGTTCGGCAAGACCCACGGCGCAGCACCCGACTCGAACCTCGAGGACAACCCCGAGGCTGCGGGGCTGGAGATGCAGGGCCTCGGTTGGAAGAACAACAACGGCTCCGGAAAGGGTGACGATCAGATCACCTCGGGTCTCGAAGTCACGTGGACGTATCACCCCACCCGCTGGGACAACGAGTTCTTCCACATTCTCTACGCCTACGAGTGGGAGCTGTTCACCAGCCCCGCCGGCGCACAGCAGTGGCGCCCCATCAACGGCGGCGGCGCCGACATGGTGCCCCAGGCACACTCCACCGGCCGCCGCGAGCCCCGCATGCTCACGAGCGACCTCGCACTGCGGATGGACCCCGAGTACGACAAGATCTCACGCCGGTTCAAGGACGACACGCAGGCCTTCGCCGACGCGTTCGCCCGCGCCTGGTTCAAGCTGACGCACCGCGACATGGGGCCGATCGAGCGCTACGTCGGCCCCGAGGTTCCCGCGGAGGAGCTCATCTGGCAGGACCGCGTCCCGGCCGTCGACCACGAGCTCATCGGCACGGAGGATGCGGCAGCGCTCAAGGCGAAGGTGCTCGACTCCGGCCTGTCGATCGCTGAGCTCGTCTCGACCGCGTGGGCGGCGGCCTCCACATTCCGCGGCAGCGACAAGCGCGGCGGCGTGAACGGCGCCCGCATCCGTCTCGCGCCGCAGAAGGATTGGGCCGTCAACAACCCCGCGCAGTTGCACAAGGTGCTGGGCGTCCTCGGCGGCATCAAGGCCGACTTCGACGCGACCGGACGCACGGTGTCGCTTGCCGACCTGATCGTCCTGGCCGGAAACGCCGCGGTCGAGAAGGCGGCGGCGGATGCCGGTGTCTCCGCCGAGGTCGTCTTCCACCCGGGGCGTACCGACGCGTCGCAGGAGCAGACCGACGTCGAGTCGTTCGGTTACCTCGAACCGGCGGCCGACGGCTTCCGCAACTATCAAGGCCCGCAGGCGACCGCGGCCGGGCTCCCTGCGGAGCACCTGCTCATCGACAAGGCCAATCTGCTGACCCTCACCGCACCGGAGATGACGGTGCTGGTCGGCGGACTGCGCGTGCTCGGCGCGAACTGGGACGGCTCGGCGTACGGCGTCTTCACCGAGCGCCCGGGTGTGCTCACGAACGACTTCTTCGCGAACCTGCTGGATCTCGGCACGACGTGGACCCCGCTCGATCCCGGAAAGCACGCCTTCGCGGGTGTGAAGGACGGCTCGGGCGAGCCGGTCGGCATCGGCACCCGCGTCGACCTGCTGTTCGGGTCGAACTCGGAGCTGCGCGCCGTCGCCGAGGTGTACGCGTCGGATGACGCACACGAGAAGTTCGTCCGTGACTTCGTGGCCGCGTGGGGCAAGGTCACCGAGCTCGACCGGTTCGACCTGCACGGCTGAGTCCGCTCAGACAGAAGGCCCGTCCCGGAATCCGAGGATCTCCGGGGCGGGCCTTCGTCGGTGGTGCCGTCGGGTCAGCCGGCGGACTTGTTGTCGAACAGCGCGCGGTGCGCGAAGCCGGCGATCAGCGCGCCGACGATCGGGAACACCAGGAAGACCCAGAGCTGGACGAGCGCGTCGGGGCCGCCGTAGATCGCGGTCGCGATCGAGCGGGCCGGGTTGACCGACGTGTTGTCGATCGGGATGGTGGCGAGGTGGATGAGGGTCAGCGTCAGGCCGATGACGAGTCCGGCCATCGCCGGAGTTCCCCGCGTCGCGTGGGTCACGCCGAGGATGACGAGGACGAAGATCGCCGTGAACACGATCTCGGTCGTGATCGCCGCGCCCAGGCCGAATCCGCCGGGGGAGTGCTCGCCGAAGCCGTTGCTCGCGAACCCGCTGCCCTGCGCCGCGGCCAGCCAGCCGTCGGGGCCGAAGAGACCGATGAGGACGATGACGCTCGTGCCGACGGCGCCGCCGACGATCTGCGCGACGATGTAGCCGATCGAGTCCTTCCACGGGAAGCGCCCGGCGGCGGCGAGACCCAGCGTGACGGCGGGATTGAAGTGGCCGCCGGAGATCGGGCCCCACGCGTACGCTCCCGCGACGACCGTCAGACCGAACGCGAGCGCGACACCGACGAATCCGATGCCGAGCGATGTGCCGTTCTCGCTCGCGCCGAAGTTCGCGGCGAACAGCGCCGCACTGATCGACCCGAAGACGAGGAGGAACGTGCCGGCGGCCTCGGCGAGGAGCTTCTGGCCGGTAGACGGCCCGCTGGGCGCGGGAGTGTGATCGAGCGCGGTCGGGGTGACCGGCGCGTCGGGGATGGGATCCGTGCTCATGAGAGGTCCTTTCGGTGAAGGGAAGACCTGAGGCTGATTCTGCCGCTCGAGCACGTTCGGGTGGGGGATGCGCACGGATTACGTCGCGAAATGTCGAGCGCGGTGTGCTCGGCCCGTGGCCAGGGCGGTCCGCTACTGTGGGAGAGCACCAGCATTTCGCGGTGCCCAGTGGCACCCGCCGCACCGCCGAAGGACGAATGAAGGCCTATGACTTCTCGGATTCTGGTTGTCGACGACGACACCGCTCTGGCAGAGATGATCGGCATCGTGTTGCGCACCGAGGGATTCGAGCCCGTCTTCTGTGCCGACGGCGCTGCCGCGCTCGAGATCTGGCGCACGGAGCGCCCGGAGCTCGTGCTGCTCGACCTCATGCTCCCCGGGATGGACGGGATCGAGATCTGCACGCGCATCCGCGCCGAGTCCGGGGTCCCGATCATCATGCTGACGGCCCGGACCGATACGGCTGACGTCGTCCGCGGGCTCGAATCGGGTGCCGATGACTACATCGTCAAGCCGTTCAACCCGAAAGAGCTCGTCGCGCGCATCCGCACCCGCTTGCGCCCGGCATCCACTCTTGACGCGGAGACCGTGCGGATCGGTGATGTGAGCGTCGATGTCGCCGCTCACGAAGTGCGGCGCGGTGACACCGTGATCGCTCTCACTCCGTTGGAGTTCGAGTTGCTCGTGGCGCTCGCCTCCAAACCCCAGCAGGTGTTCTCCCGCGAGATGCTGCTCGAACAGGTCTGGGGCTATCACTACAAGGCCGACACCCGCCTGGTGAACGTCCACGTCCAGCGTCTGCGCGCCAAGGTCGAGATCGACCCCGACAATCCGAAGATCGTCACGACGGTCCGCGGCGTCGGCTACCGCGCGGGCGCGGTCGTCTGACCCCCGGCTCACCCATGGCCGCCACGACGACGAGTGTGACGTTGCCGGGCGATTGGCGGCTCTGGCGCGACTGGCGGTCCTCGCCGCGGCGTATCGCGTCGGCGTGGCAGCGATCGCTGCGTTTCCGCACGCTCGCGGTGACGCTGGGGCTCACGGCCCTGACGATCCTGATCGCCTTCGTGACGATGGCGCTCGCGATCCAGAACGACCTGTTCGAATCCCGCGTCCAGCAGGTGCAGCAGTCGGTCGAGCGGGCGACGCAGTCCGCCCAGCGATCTTTGGATGTCGCCCAGCCCGAGGGCGACTCCGATGCCCTGCGTGTGCTGATGGAGAACGCGACCAACGCCACATCGCGCCAGGCGGGCACCGACATGATCGCGGCGTTCCGCGTGTCGTCGGATCCGTCCCTGATCGCCCCGCAGGACTTCACGAAGGGCGGGATGGAGCCCGAACTGCTCACCGACGGGCTCCGCGCAGCGGTCCAGCGGGATGCGGAGCAGCAGTGGTGGCAATCCATCGCGCTCCCGGACGACGACGGCGGTGCGGTTCCCGGAATCGTGATCGGGCAACAGTTGGTCTTCCCGGAGGTCGGCGCGTACGAGTTCTACTTCGCCTACGATCTCGCGTCCGAAGCGGAGACGCTGCGATTCGTCCAAGTCACGCTGTGGCTGGTCGGGCTCGGGCTCGTCGTCTTGATCGGGGTGATCTCCTGGCTCGTGCTGCGCTCGGTGACCGTGCCGATCGCGCAGGCGGCCGAAACGAGTGCGATCCTCGCGGCCGGCGACCTCGGCGTGCGGCTACCGGTGCACGGCGAGGACGAGTTCGCGACCCTGGGCCGGTCGTTCAACGCGATGGCGGACAGCATCGAATCGCAGATCAAGGAGCTCGCCGAGTTGTCTCTTGTGCAGCAGCGGTTCGTCTCGGATGTGTCGCACGAACTGCGGACCCCGCTGACGACGATCCGCCTGGCCAGCGACATGCTGAACGATCAGCGCGACAGCTTCGATCCGACGATGGCGCGCGCCGCCGAGCTGCTGCACGCGCAAGTGCAGCGGTTCGAGACGCTCCTCACCGACCTCCTCGAGATCAGCCGGTACGACGCGGGCTCGGTGCAACTGGAGAACGAGCCGACGAGCCTCGCGCACCTGGCCGAGGATGTCATCGCGTCGATGCAGCAACTCGCCGATCAGCACGGCACCGATGTGCGCCTGGTCGCTCCCGGTGGTTACTCGCCCGTCGAGATGGACCCGCGCCGCGTGCGGCGCGTCGTCCGCAACCTCCTCGGCAACGCCATCGAGCACGGCGAGGGAAGACCCATCGTCGTCACGGTCGACAGCAATCAACGCGCCGTCGCGCTCGGCGTGCGCGATTTCGGGCTCGGAATGAGTGCGGCCGACGCCGAGCGGGTGTTCGACCGGTTCTGGCGCGCCGACCCGTCCCGCACACGCACGATCGGCGGTACCGGGCTCGGCCTGTCTATCGCGCTCGGTGACGCCCGACTGCACGGGGGAACGCTCGCCGTGTGGTCCGAGGCCGGGCGGGGGACGAACTTCGTCCTCACCCTGCCGCGCCACGGACAGTCCGCCGAAGGATCGTCGCCGATTCCCCTGGATCCGGGGGAGGATGCCGCTCCGCTCGACGATCTCGGCCTCACTCAGCCCATCACGGTTCCCGGAAGCGGAGGACGGTCATGACGCGTGCACGGTCCACCCCCGCCCTCGTGAGCCTCGGCATCCTGCTCACGGTCCTGTTGACGGCATGCGCGGGCCTGCCGACGGCCGGGCCCGTCAATGCCGGCCAGGCGGTCACCGAAGCCGAGACGGACGGCGACTTCGTTTTCATCCCGGATGGGCCGGCCACAGACGCGACTCCCCAGCAGATCGTCGAAGGTTTCATCGCCGCAGGCTCCGGCCCCCGCGGCAATTGGGACACGGCGAGGGAGTTCCTGGCGGGCGACTTCCGGCCGATCTGGAAGCCGCAGGCCGGCGTCACCGTCTATCGGCCGGGGGAACGGACCCTCACCGAGGTGGCGGACGACGAGTTTGTTCTGTCGGTCACACCCGTCGCCACGGTGGACGACACCGGGGCGCTCTCCACCGTCGGCGACGACGGCGAGATCCCGCTCGCGTTCACCCTGGCGCGACAAGCCGACGGTCAGTGGCGCATCACCGAGGCGGCCGACGGGATCGTCCTGGACCTCAACCGCTTCCGTGCCGTGTTCGGCAGCTACGCGCTCATGTTCTTCGACCCGATGTGGACCTATCTCATCCCCGATGAGCGATGGTTCCCGAAGACCTACGCCGCGACGAGCATCGCTCAGGCGCTCGTCGACGGGGCGCCCAGCCCGTGGCTCGACGGCGCTGTCGCCACGTCGTTCGTCGACGGCGCGCGGCTGGCGCAGCCCGCGGTTCCCGTGCGGTCCGGGCGGGTCGCCGAGGTGTCGCTGGAGGAGGGGGCGCGATCCCTGGAGCCCACGGTGCTCAGTCGCATGCAGGCGCAACTCGAAGCGAGCCTGCTGACCGCGGGAATCACCGGAGTCGACATGTTCGTCGATGACCAGATGTTGGCCGCGGTGCCCGCTCCTGCCCGCTCGACCCGGGTCGACACACGTCCGCTCGTGCGGACGGCCGAGGCCTTCGGCTTCCTGTCGGGGACCACCGTCGAGGAGATCGATGGACTCTCCGCCGCGCTGGTCGACACGGACGCTGTCCACATCGACGTCAACGCCGACCGTACGGCTGCGGCGGTCCTGGCCCCGGAGGGCGCGGTCCTGGAGGTGCGCGGCGACGGGACCGAACTCGTGCTCGATAACCGGAGTGGATTGCTGGCGCCCTCGATCGATCCGTTCGGCTACATCTGGTCCGTCCCGGCCGAGGCGCCGACCGCGGTCTCCGCGATCGCTCCGGACGGCACCGTCTTCCAGATCGCGTCGGCATGGGCGGGCGCCCTCCGCATCGCATCGATGCGGGTGTCGCGCGATGGCACTCGGGTGGCAGCTATCGTCCGTGATGGCACGCGCGATGCACTGTGGGTCGCCGGCATCCTCCGCGATCGCAACGGGGTGCCCACAGCGCTCGGCGTCCCGGAAGCGATGGCGGTGCTGCCGGGCACGGGCGTCCAGGTCGCATGGTCGGATGCCGGGACGCTCTCGGTCCTCTATGGCCTGGACGGTGCCACCTACCTGTGGGACCAGCCGCTCGGCGGCTTCGGCTCGTTCGTCCGCACGCCCGATGGTGTGACCACGGTCGCGGGCGGTAATCAGTCGGGGTCCGCTCGATTGCGTGACGCTGCGGGCGACCTCTATGTGCAGAGCGGCGTGAACTGGCAGCATCTCTCGGCCGGTGTGCTCGTCCTCGCGACGCAGCAAGGCTCGCCGCGCTGACTTCTCCTCCCCAGGCGGCGAGGGTGGAGAGTTGTCCACGGATGCCGGTGCCGCCGTTCCGCGGGGCACGCGCGTGCGGCACAGTCGGTGGATGCCCCTCCTCCCGCGCGTGCACCAGGCGGTCGATGACGCGCTCGCCGAGGGACTCAGTCTCGTCTTCCCCACCTGGTGCGCGGGGTGTGATCAACCGGATGTGGCGTTGTGCGAGGCCTGTCGCCGCGAGTTGGCCTTCCACAGGCTGACGCGACGGCTCGACCGGATGCCGGTGATCAGCGCGGTGCGGTTCGACGGTGTCGCTGCCCGTGCCATCCGTGCGTTCAAAGAGGAGGGTCGCACGTCACTCGCGCGCACCCTCGGCCCGTTGCTCGCCACCGCCGCGGTCGAGGTCGGTGAGGCGGTCGTCGTGCCGGTGCCCTCGTCGCCCGCGGCGATGCGTCGACGGGGATACCCGATCGCCGAGCTGCTCGCACGCCGCGGGGGACTCCGCCCAGTGCGACTGCTGGCCAGCGTCGGCACGCCCGCCGATCAACGCGGACTCGGGCGGGGCGATCGAGAACGCAACGTCGCGGGGACGCTCCACGCGCGGGGTGTCGCGGGCCTGCGCGTCGTCGTCGTCGATGACGTCGTCACGACGGGCGCGACGCTGCGGGAAGCGGCGCGCGCGCTCGAGGCCAGCGGAGCCGTCGTGCTCGGTGCGGCGACGGTCGCCACGACACTCCGAACGGCACCCATGGGTGACAGGAGGGGTCTGGATCGATAGCGTGGGAATGACAAGGCGAACGAGGGTCCGCCCTTGACCGGGCGACCCGGATACAAGGAGGTCAAGGATGGAAACCAGCATCGTCGGCGTGGGAGTGAGCATCACAGATCGCTTCCGGACCGTGACCGAAGAAAAGTCCGCCCGCGTCGAGAATCTCGCACCGCGTGCGCAGAAACTCGACGTGAAGGTCACCCATCGGGCCTATCACAACGGCAACCGCGAAGAAGAGACCGTCGAGCTCACCGTCACCGGAAAGGGCCCCGTCGTCCGCGCGGAAGCGACCGACGGCGACAAGTTCGTCGCCCTCGACCTCGCGGTCGACAAGCTCGCCGAGCAGCTCCGGCGTGCAAAGGACAAGCGGGTGGACGCCCGCAACCACCCGCGCGGCGCGAAGCTCGACAAGGAGAGCGGATCGCTCCAGGGCATCGATGTCGAGCCCGCATCCGTCGAGGCGCTCCGCGCCGTCGCGACCGGGGAAGTCCCCATCGTCGCCTCCGGTGAAGATGACGAGGAGTACACCCCCGTCGTCATCCGCACCAAGAGCTTCGATGCCGAGTGGATGACCGTCGAGGAAGCGGTCGACCGGATGGAGCTCGTCGGACACGACTTCTTCCTGTTCATCGACGCACGTTCGGACCACCCGAGTGTCGTGTACCGCCGTAAGGGCTGGGACTACGGCGTCATCGGGCTCACGACCACCGCGGCACCCGGCACGGAGGAACTCGCTTCGTAACCGGCTGAGAATGACAGAAGGGCGGATGCTGCGGCATCCGCCCTTCCTTTCGTTCGTGCCCCGTGAAAAGGTCAGAACCGGAGCGCGTCGATCACCTTCACGCGGACGGCCACGAGCGCGGGGAGGAATCCCGCGATCGCCCCGATCCCGACGGCCGCCGCGAGGGCGACCAGAGCGGCGTGCATCGGGAACGGCGGGTTGTCCTGGAGCGGGGTGAGCACCCCGAACGTGAAGAGCGCCCGCTGAACGATGATCGCCACGATGATCCCCACGACGCCCGCGACAGCGGTCGCCACGACGTTCTCGAGGAGCACCGTCGTGAAGATGCGCCCGCCGGTCGCGCCGAAGCTTCGCCGCACACCGATCTCGCGGATGCGCTGACGCATCGCGACGAGCTGGATGTTGACGAGGCCTAAGCCGCCGAGCAGGAGAACAAGACCGGCGATGACCCCTGTGGTCAGTTCGAAGATCTGCACCTGCGCCTGATTCTCGGGGCGGGATCCCCAGTCCGCGCGGCTGAGGGTGACCTCGACGTCCGGTCCCGCCGCCGCCCGCAACTGAGCGGCCAGCTCGGGTCCGATCTCGTTCACCCGATCGGGCCCGACCCAGACCTCCCAGGAGAGCGCGTCGCTGTCGGACAGGACTTCCGCACGGGCGAAGTAGGTGTCCGGCAGGAGCGTGATGAATTTCTGCGTGTCTCCGAGGTACTCCGCCGTGTTCACTCCGACGATCCGGTAGGTGCCGGCCAGGATCCCACCAATATCCAGCGACGGCGACGTCCCCAGGTTCGGCGACCCGAGAGCTTGCCAGAGGGCGTAGGAAACGACCACCGGGGGAGCCATCCACTCCGCATCGCCCGCGTCGAACCAGCGGCCCGCGGAGAGCGTGGTCCGGTGGATCACGGCGTAATCAGGGTCGGCGAGGCGAGTCTGCACGGGGCGCAGGTAGTCCGACATCTGCACCGAGACGGGTGTGGAGATCGAGTCGGCACGGCGCGTGACGTGCGCGAGATCGAACCGGTCGGCCGCGGTGCGCAGATCCGCATCGAGGCCCTCCCAGTCCATCGCGCCGCCGTCTGTGCGGTACGCACTGATGGCGATCGTCGCTTCCCGGCCGCCGTAGCGATCGGATTGCTCGATCGTCTGCTGCCGCATGTAGTCGCCGAGGGCGAGGACGGCGGCGATCGCGGCGACCGACACGGCGATGCCGATGAGGCTCAGGAGCACGCGCAACTTGTGATGGCGGAGCTCTGCCCAGGCCTCATTGAGTGCACCGACGAACCCGCTCATGCGGTGATCGCCGATCGTCGCGTCATCGGTGTCGGCGAGAGTGCGCCGAGCGCGGTCTCGCGCGACGCCGCGTCGAGGTCGACGCCCGTGAGGACCCCCGCTTCCAGCCGGTAGTGCCGGCGTGCGCGGGCAGCGACGTGCAGGTCGTGGGTGATGGTCACCAGTGCCGCCTCGGTTTCGGAGGCCACGTCATCCAGAAGAGCCATGATGGATGCACCGGTCTCGACATCGAGGGCGCCCGTCGGCTCGTCGGCGAGGATCAGCGCCGGGCGGCGGACGAGCGCCCGCGCGATCGCGACCCTCTGCTGCTCACCGCCGGAGAGGCGCTCGGGCACGGAGTCGAGGCGATGGCCGAGCCCCACACGGTCGAGCATCTCTCGCGCGAGTTCCCGTCGGCGCCAGAACTGCTTTCCGCGGGCGTATCCGAGGGGCATCGCGACATTGTCCGTGGCAGTCCGCCCCGGGAGCAGATTGAACTGCTGGAAGACGAAGCCCACTTCGCGCCCCCGCATCCGGTCCAGCGCGCTGCGGCGCAGACGTTTTCCGGTGTCACGGAAGACCGGTTGCTCCCGGAACGAAACCTCACCCGATGACGGCAGGTCGAGCATGCCGAGGATGTTGAGGAGAGTCGACTTCCCCGAGCCGCTGCGCCCGACGATCGCGACGTGATCCCCGGCGGCGACCGAGAGGTCGACGCCGTGCAGGATGTCGAGCCGGGAGTCGTCCGGCAGAAGCACGTGCCGCGTGACCCCGCGCAGTTCGACGAGGCTCACCAGCTCATCCCGGGATCTTCGCAGTACTGGCCGCCCGCGCCATCGTCGTAGCAGACCGGCTCGTCGCCCGCGGTCGATCCCGGTGCGAACTGCCGGATCGTGTCGCCCTCGACGAGCCCCTCCGTGACCTGGACCTGCGTGCCGTCGGTGACGCCGAGCGCGATTGTGCGCTCTTCGGGCGTGCCCTCCGCGTCGACCCAGACGACGCCGGTGCCGGCTCCTCCTCGCACCGCCGTCGTAGGGATGACGAGAGCGTCGTCGGCCGCGCCCGCCTGCACGGCGAGCGTCGCCTTCAGGCCCGCGAACACCTGCTGGTCGGTCGGCACGGCGCACGCGACGCTCGTGGATCCGTCCTCTCCCACCTGCACGGCGAGCCCCGTGCACGTGAACGGGGCGGGCCCGCCTTGGATCGTCACTTCGGCATCGGTGGGTGCACCGACGAGTCGATAGAGCAACACGGGGTCAACGGTCCCCACGAGGTGATACCGGGCGGGAGTGAGCTTCGCCACCTCGATACCGAGGGAGACCGGCTGGCCCTTGACCAGCTCGAACGAGGTGATCTCGCCCGCCTCGGGCGCCACGATGTCGATGCTCTTCACGGGATACGTCTGCTTCACCGTCACGAGCACCTGGCCCGCGGCGACGGTTTGCCCCGACGCGACGGCGACCGCCGTGATGGTTCCCTCGACCTGCGCGCGCACGATCACGTCGTCGTCGCGCGCGATCGTCGCATCGACGGAGAGCTCGTCAACGATGCTGCCGCGTTCGACCGTCACGGTGGGCGTCGTCACTTCGCCGCCGGGATTCAGCGCAGCGGCATCGACACGGTCGGGGAAGAAGGCCAGCTTGACGAGCGCGGCGGCGATGGCCGCGCAGACCAGAAGGAGAAAGAGCGGAAAGATCCAGCGACGCCAGACGAGCATGGGACAACCTCCGTGGTGCGAGTGAACTACCTCGAACCTAGGAGGTGGAAACCGTCCGGCGTATCCGTCTCAAGGATGATTGGGGGATCACCCTGAGCGGCTCGGGGATGTGTCAGTCGAACATGCCGTCCAGCAGGCTGCCGATCACGAGGCCACCGAGGATGCCGCCCATCATGTCGCCGCCGCCACCGTTGCCGCGGCGCCCGCCGCCCTGCGGACCCCACCCGCCGTCGTTCGGGCGGGAGGAGTCGATGTCGCGCTGGGCGAGCTGCAGTGCCTCCGACGCCAGCTGGCCGCAGCGGCGCGCGTCGGCCAGTGCCTTCTCGCGGTCATCCTCATCGATCGCGCCGCCGCCGGCGACAGCGGAGAGGTCGTGTCGGATGCGCTCCGCCTCAGCCAGGCGGGTGCGCGCGTCGGCGCCGATCCACCCGCGATGGCCGGAGATGACGCTGCGGGCGACACCGAGTTGGCGGTCGGCGTCGTCGATCGCATGACGCACATGGGCTTCTGGCGGCGCCGGGTGCGCGGCCCGCTGGCGGGCCTTGGCGACGGCGGCGTCGAGAGTGCCGTTCGCTTCCCGCAGGGAGGTGAGCTCCAGGAACGGATCGGTCGGCGTCCCGGCGGGGGCGAGCGTGCTGAGCGCCTTCTCGAGCGCAACGCTCGCGGCGGCGACCTCGGGGACGTGTCGGAGATCGCGGGCCGTGACGATGTCCTCCCGCGAGTCGTCGACGATCGCGGCGAGGGTGGAGGCCGCGCGGAGCGCCTCGACCTCGTACGCGTCGACGGCATCCAGAAGGGTCGTCGCGCGCCGTACCGCCTCCATCGCCGTCTCCAGCGCCAGGTTCGCCTGCTCACGTTGCCCCGACTGTCGACGCGCCTCGGAGATGTCCGAGCCGTGCGCCGCGAAGTCGATCAATTGGGTTGCTTCGGTCGGGTTTCCGGAGATCTTGCGGAGAGCCTCCGCCGAGTAGCGTCCGGCGAGCCGGGCGACGGTCGCTTCCGCTGCCGGCAGGCGGTCACGCAGCGTGACGAGGTCCTTGCGGATGCCCGCGATGATCTCCGGCGCTCGCCGGGCGCGCTCGATCGGTGCGGCGAGGGCTTCCGTCCGATCGTCGAGAAGCTCACCCGCCCATTCGCAGAGCTGAAGGATCCGGGCGTTCCGGGTGCGCAGCTCTTCCGGGGTGTCGGGGATCTCATCGTGATTGAGCTGGTTGAGGTGGAAGGCCTCACCGAGATGCTGGCGGACGGCGGTCAACGCGGCGCGGAGATCGGCGGTCGCATCCCGCCCGAGTTCGATCTCGGCGAACATCAGCTCATCGGCTGTGCTGCGCAGACGCTCGTCCGTCGCGACGAGCGCGGCGTCGGCCTGCCGGCCGAGTTCGGCGTCCTGCGCAGCGAGCTGCGCGCGTTCCTTCTTGCGGGTGCCCCAGATTCCGGCCATAGGACGATCCTAGGTCGGCATACGGCAGCGGTGTCGCGAGGCGAAGCGTCCACAGGACTTGTCCCGGCGACTCAGAGCACTCCAAGGTCACAGACCGATAACATGAATGGGAATGCCCGCACGACGCCCGATGTCGTGCGCGGCACCGGCGATCTGCTGGAACGCTTTAGAAAAGTATGGAGAACCTCCGTGGCCAATCCTCTCGAGAAACTGCTTCGCGCCGGCGAAGGACGCATCCTCCGGCGCCTCCAGCAGGTCGCGAAGGCGGTCGGTGCGCTCGAAGAGGAGTACGCGAAGCTCACCGATGACGAACTCCGGGGCGAGACGGCAGAGCTGCGCGCACGCTACGAGGCCGGTGAAACCCTCGACGCGCTGATGCCCGAGGCGTTCGCCGCCGTCCGCGAAGCGGCCCAACGCACGCTCGGTCAGCGCCCCTACGATGTGCAGGTCATGGGCGGAGCGGCCCTTCACCTCGGGAACATCGCCGAGATGAAGACCGGTGAGGGCAAGACCCTGACCGCGACCTTCGCTGTCTATCTGAATGCGATCGCCGGCAAGGGCGTCCACGTCATCACGGTCAACGACTTCCTCGCGTCCTACCAGTCCGAGCTGATGGGCCGTGTCTATCGCGCGCTCGGGATGACGACCGGCACGATCGTGTCGGGTCAGACGCCCGAGGTGCGTCGTGAGCAGTACAACGCCGATATCACGTACGGCACGAACAACGAGTTCGGCTTCGACTACCTCCGCGACAACATGGCCTGGCGTCGCGACGACCTCGTCCAGCGCGGGCACTTCTTCGCCATCGTCGACGAGGTCGACTCGATCCTGATCGATGAGGCGCGCACACCCCTCATCATCTCGGGCCCCTCCTCGGGCGAGGCCAACCGTTGGTTCGTCGAGTTCGCGAAGATCGCGAAGACGCTCGAGCCGGGTGTGGACTACGAGGTCGACGAGAAGAAGCGCACGATCGGTGTGCTCGAACCCGGCATCGAGAAGGTCGAGGACTACCTCGGCATCGACAACCTCTACGAATCGGTCAACACACCGCTCATTTCGTTCCTCAACAACTCGATCAAGGCGCTGGCTCTCTTCAAGCGCGACACCGATTATGTCGTCATGAACGACGAGGTCATGATCGTCGACGAGCACACCGGCCGCATCCTGGTCGGTCGGCGGTACAACGAAGGCATCCACCAGGCGATCGAGGCCAAGGAAGCCGTGCCGGTCAAGGCCGAGAACCAGACTCTCGCCACCGTCACCCTGCAGAACTACTTCCGGTTGTACGACAAGCTCGCCGGAATGACCGGTACCGCCGAAACCGAAGCGGCCGAGTTCATGTCGACCTACCAGCTCGGTGTGGTGCCGATCCCGACGAACAAGCCGATGGTCCGCAAGGACCAGGCAGACCTCGTCTACAAGAACGAGCAGGCGAAGTTCGCCCAGGTCGTCGAAGACATCGCCCGTCGCCACGAAACCGGTCAGCCCGTGCTCGTCGGTACCGTCAGCGTCGAAAAGAGCGAGTACCTCTCGCGTCTGCTGGCGAAAAAGGGCATCAAGCACGAAGTCCTCAACGCGAAGAACCACGCCCGCGAGGCCGAGATCGTAGCCCGCGCGGGTCGCTTCGGTGCCGTCACGGTCGCGACGAACATGGCCGGTCGCGGTACCGACATCATGCTCGGCGGAAACGCCGAGTTCCTCGCCGTCCAGGAGATGAAGTCGCGCGGTCTCGACCCGGTCGAGACCCCCGAGGAGTACGAGACCGCCTGGGACGAGGTTTACACGAGCATGCGCGATGTCGTCGCCGAGGAGGCGACGAAGGTTGTGGATGCCGGTGGACTCTACGTCCTCGGAACCGAGCGCCACGAGTCCCGCCGTATCGACAATCAGCTGCGCGGTCGCTCGGGGCGTCAGGGTGACCCCGGTGAGAGCCGGTTCTACCTGTCGCTGACCGACGATCTCATGCGCCTGTTCCAGTCCGGAGCTGCCGAGGCGATTCTCGCCCGCACCAACTTCCCCGACGATGTGGCGATCGAGTCGACCATGGTTTCCCGCGCGATCCGCAGCGCCCAGGGGCAGGTCGAGTCGCGCAACGCCGAGATCCGCAAGAACGTCCTCAAGTACGACGACGTCCTCAACCGTCAGCGCGAAGCCATCTACGGCGACCGGCGGCACGTGCTCGAGGGCGATGACCTCTCCGACCGCGTCGAGCACTTCATCGAGGATGCCGTGGGCGCTGTCATCGACGACCACACCGGCAGTGGTCACACCGAGAGCTGGGACTTCGACGCCCTGTGGGCCGAGCTGAAGACGCTCTATCCTGTCGGCGTCACGATCGACGAGGTCGTCGCCGACAGCGGCAACAAGGGACGCGTCACGCCCGAGGGCCTCAAACGGGAGATCATCTCGGACGCGAAGATCGCCTACGCCGCTCGCGAGGAGTCGCTCGGTGCACCCGCGACGCGCGAGCTCGAGCGGCGCGTCATCCTGCAGGTGCTCGATCGTCGCTGGCGCGACCACCTGTACGAGATGGACTATCTGAAGGACGGCATCGGCCTGCGCGCCATGGCGCAGCGTGACCCGCTGATCGAGTATCAGCGCGAGGGCTACCAGATGTTCCAGTCCATGATGGGCCAGATCAAGGAGGAGTCGGTCGGGTTCCTCTTCAACCTGGACGTCGAAGTACGCCAGGCCGGGAGCAGCGACGTCGAGGCCAAGGGACTCGATGCGCCGGTCGTCGAAGCGCAGCGCCTGCAGTACACCGCACCCAACGATGCCGGTGAGGTCGAGGTCCGCAACGACCGTGGACAGGTCCAGCAGGCGGCGACGAGCAAGCTGCGTCAGACTCCGCAGGCGCCCGCGCCCGCCCCCGAAGCGCCTCGCGGCGCCTTCGGCCAGCGTGCCGAAGCCCCGGCATCCGCACCGCAGAATCGCGCTGAGCGCCGCGCCGCCGACAAGAAGAAGTAGCAGCGCAGGCCACGCGCGGTCGATTGGCACGGCCGGGGCGGGGATATCCTGATCCGATGAGCCGCCGTATCCTCGACCAGTCATCGAAGCTGAAGGACGTCCTCTACGAGATCCGTGGAGCCGCCCTGGTGGAGGCTGACCGGCTCGAGGCCGACGGCCACCGCATTCTGAAGCTCAACACCGGCAACCCGGCCGTCTTCGGCTTCGAGGCACCGTTCCAGATCGTGCGGGACATGATCGAGGCCATCCCGCACGCGCACGGGTACAGCGACAGCCGCGGCATCATGTCGGCTCGTCGCGCCGTCGTCTCGCGCTACGAAGAGGTCGCAGGGTTCCCCCCGTTCGACCCGGATGACGTGTACCTCGGCAACGGCGTCTCCGAACTCATCACGATGACGATGCAGGCGTTGCTCGATGAGGGCGACGAAGTCCTCATCCCGTCGCCGGATTACCCGCTGTGGACCGCGATGACGAGCCTCGCCGGCGGGACGCCGCTGCACTATCGCTGCGACAACGACAACGGGTGGCAGCCCGACCTCGAGGACATCCGCGCCAAAGTGACGCCGCGCACGAAAGCGATCGTCGTCATCAACCCGAACAACCCGACCGGCGCCGTCTACTCCCGTGAGATCCTCGAGGGCCTCGTCCAGATCGCGCGCGAGAACGACCTGTTGCTGCTGTCGGACGAGATCTACGACCGCATCCTCTTCGACGACGCCGTCCACGTGCCGCTCGCGACCCTCGCGCCGGACCTCCTGTGTCTGACGTACAACGGGCTGTCCAAGACCTATCGCGTCGCCGGGTTCCGCTCCGGATGGATGGTCATCACGGGACCGAAGAAGCACGCGGCCGGGTTCCTCGAGGGTATCCAGTTGCTCGCCTCGACGCGACTGTGTCCCAACGTCCCCGCCCAATACGCCGTGCAGGCGGCTCTGTCGGGCGTGCAGTCCATCGAAGGGCTCATCGCACCGACCGGGCGGCTGCACGAGCAGCGCGATGCCGCCTACGAGGCGCTCGTCAGCATTCCCGGTGTGGAATGCCATAAGCCGCAGGGAGCGTTGTACGCCTTTCCTCGGCTGGATCCGAACGTGTACGACATCCACGATGATGCGAAGTTCGTCTACGACTTCCTGGTCGCCGAGCGCGTTCTGCTGGTGCAGGGAACCGGGTTCAATTGGCCGACGCCGGATCACTTCCGCATCGTGACGTTGCCCGAAGCGCGTGTGCTCACCGAGGCGATCGAGCGGCTGGGCAACTTCCTGTCGTCCTACCGCCAGTAGCGGCGGTCGTCAGAGGAGGGCGAGGGACGTGGCGCGCCAGCGCCCGTCCCACCCTTCGAGTCGAATCGCGACGGCGCGCGTCCGCGCCGGCCCGGCCGAAATCACGACACCCTCCACGACCCCGTCTGCGGGGGAGGTGCAGTGGATGGAGAGGATGCGGTGTGACGGTCGGGCGGCGGGCACGCCACGCGCGCTGCGGGCGCGTGCGGTGAGGTTGGCTCGCGTGACGAGAGCCCGGTAGGCGTCTTCGTCCAGCCAGCGGGCGAGCTGGTCGACTTCGCGCACCCCCGCGAGCACCTCGAGGACGCCGATCGTGAGGTTCTGCAGAAGCGCCCCCGGATCGGGGAGCTGATCCGTGGAACTCCGCTGGGGGGCGAAGTACTCCTCGACCTCCAGAGCCGTGCCGGCGCGGCGAGCGGAACGTGCGAGCGGGGGAACCATCCTGACCTCCTCGATGCGGGAGAGGCGGCCTGGCAGCGGGAGGGATGCCGGACCGGCGACGTGGCACGAGTACAGCACAGCGCACGCAGCCGTGGGATGAGAATCCTCCAACCTGTGGAGAGGCTCCCCGTGCTCGGAGCGGATCGCCTAGCCTCTCGACGTGCGCTGGGATCGATTCTTCGAGGACTTGGAAGATCAGCTCGACTCCGAATGGGAGGCCGAGCGCGCCGCGCTGGACACAGAGGCCGAGCGTTTGCGGCTGTCGCGCGTGCCGATCCGCGAACGCGTCGTGGCCTTGGCGGCGGCCGGAGCTCAGGTCGTGGTCGAGGTCGCCGGGGGCGGTACGGTCTCCGGTCGTGTCAGCCGAGTCGGCCTGGATTGGTGGGCGCTCGAGACGAGCGCACGACGACCCGTCGTCGCGCTGGTGCCGCTGAGCGCTGCGCTGACGGTGGGCACCACCGCAGAGGCCGTGCTCTCGAGTGTGCGGGAGGCGGCGCCGGGCTCGGTCCTCGCGCAGCGGATGACGTTCGGGTTCGTGCTGCGCGATGTCGTGCGCCGCCGCATTCCGACGACCGTGCACCTGACCGATGGTCGCGCACTGGCCGGCACGATCGACCGCGCCGGCGCCGATCACCTCGATCTCGCCCTGCACGAGCCCGGCGTGCCGCGTCGGGCCGACAACGTCACCGGCTTCCGTCTGGTGCCGTTCGCGGCCGTCGCGCTCGTGCGGCTGGACGCACCCGCCGACCTCCCCTGAGTCGTCGTCAGTCGGGGTTGCGGATGCTGCCGCGCCCCCAGAGTTCCGGGAAACTTGCCGCGTTCGACTCACGCCACAGGGCGATGCGGCGTGCTTCCTCGGCCTGGTCGTCGAGATACGTGTCGACACTGTCGGCCTCGATCCGCCACCGTCCCGGGGTCCCCACCTTCGCCCCCCGCAGTCGACCCTCGAGGACGAGCGCGACGACCTCGTCGACGGGGAGATGGAGCATCTCCGCGACTTGGGCAGGCGCGAACAAGCGCACCCCCGCTTCGGGCGTTTCGGGCATGAGGCCATTATGTTCCCGCGGTGCCGGATGATCGTCGGTCCACGCCGACCTGTGGATAACGCGCGATGTGCCGGCGCCGGGTCGGCGACGATGGACGGCATGAGTGAGACCGTCCCTGCCCGCCCCCGTCCCCGTGCGTTCTGGTCCGATCTGCGATTTCTGCTCGGGATCGGACTGATCGTCGTGTCCGTCGCGGGCGTGTGGTTCGTCGTCGCCGCGGCGAGACAGACCGTTCCGGTCTTCGCGGCATCGCGCACGATCGTGCCGGGCGAGGCCGTCACCTCCGATGATCTGCAGGTCGTCGAGGTCGCACTCGGGCGGATCGAGGACGCGTACGCGTCACCGACGAGCTTTGAACCCGGTTCGGTCGCCATGCGCACCATCACCGCCGGAGAGCTCGTTCCGGAGAGTGCGATCGGCGCGGCGGAGCAGGCGCGGACGACGACGGTTGTGGTGACGAGCGCGACCGCCATTCCCGCGGCGGTGGGAAGGGGCGCGACGGTGGAGGTGTGGGCCGCTCCGCAACTCGAACGCGGCGTCTTCGACACTCCGCGGATCTTGGTTGCGGCGGCGACCGTCGCCTCGGTCGACGACGATGAGTCGGTGATGGGAAGCGCTGGGACCGCGGTGGAGCTCGTGATTGAACGGGCCGATGTCGCCTCGACGTTGGCAGCAGTTGCGGCCGGCTCCAGTATGTCGATCGTCCCCACGGCGGGAGCCGAGCGATGACCTCGGTGATCGTCGCGGTCGACGGACGGCGCGGTCGCGCGCTCGCCGACGAACTGTCGTTCGAAGGGGCGCAGGTGCGCCTCGTCGTCGACGCCGACGACCCGGCCACGGCAGTAGCGGATGCGATGGCCGGGCCGGAAGCAGCCCAGCTTCTCGGGGAGCTGTCGCGCGTGGAGGTTCTCATCGTCGCGGCCGAGCGGTCCGCGCTCACGGCGCAGCTCGTCGCCGCCTGCGATCGGTTCGGAGTGCGGATCGTCGCGCTCTGTACGCGCGACGAGCACCGAAGACTCGCCGGCATGTTCGGCGTCGGTTCTTTCGACGAGGGAGCGGATGCGGCATCCTTCCTCGTCGCCCCGCCGACGGTGCCGGATGCCGTCCCCGCCGCGCGTGGGCGGATCATCGCCGTGTGGGGCCCCGCCGGTGCGCCGGGTCGGACGACGATCGCGGTGGAACTCGCCTGCGAGTTGGCGCGGGACGGACGCCCGGTCGCCCTGATCGATGCTGACTCGCACGCGCCGTCGGTCGCTCTGGCCACCGGGCTGGCCGATGAAGGACCGGGGTTCGCGGCAGCGTGTCGGCATGCGGAACGGGGGACCCTCACCGTCGCCGAACTCGCGCGCATCGCCGTGCCGCTCGGCCCCGTGGAGGTGCTGACCGGAGTGAATCGCCCGAGCCGCTGGCCCGAACTCGGCCACGAGCGGGTGCGCGGCGCGCTCGGCGTGTGTCGCGAATGGGTGACGGACGCCATCGTCGATGTCGCGTCGCCTCTGGAGCGGGACGAAGAGATCGTGAGCGACCTCGATGGCCCTCGCCGCAATGCATCCACACTCGCCGTCCTGACCGAGGCTGATCTGATCGTCGCGGTCGTGGCGGCCGATCCGACGAGCGTGTCGCGGTTCGTTCGCGGCTACGGGGACCTGCGCGCCGTCGCCGGAGCGACTCCGGTGCGCGTCGTCGTCAACAAGACGCGGACGGGAGCTCTCGGCATCGATGCGCGGGGACAGGTCCGCCGGACGCTCGAGCGCTACCTCGGCGCGGATGACATCTGGTTCTTACCGTGGGACGTCAAAGCGGCCGACGCGGCGCTCTTGGCGGCGCAACCCATCGCGCAGGTCGCGGGGCGCTCGTCGTTCTCGGCAGCGCTCCGCCGGTTCGTGGGGGAAGCGGTCGACCCGCCCGTCCGCGTGCGCGAGACGCGCCACAGTCGACAGCCTGGTCGCGGTTCGCCGCGCGGTCGACTCGCTCGCCGCGCGGCGTGAGCGCCACCCGGCCCTAGGCTGGGACCGTGTCGGCACTCAGCGATCTCGTCTACGCCCAGGGTCTCTCCAGTGAGGCCGATATCGAGTGGTTGCACCGTTTGGCCGGTGACGGACAGCTTCTGGCCGACCTGGCCTTCGCCGACATCGTCGTGTGGGTGCCGACGAACGACGACTCATTCGTCGCGGTCGCGCACACGCGTCCCGGGGGAGCGGCGACGCTGTTCTACCGGGACATCGTGGGCGACCTCGTCCGTCCGCAGTGGCGTACCCAAGTGCGCGAGGCGTTCACGCACGCCCGCATCGTCGACTCGGCATCGCCGGACTGGTTCGAAGAGACGCCGACGCGGGTGCGGGCCGTCCCGATCGTCCGTGAGCGTGCCACGGCGGATCGCCCACCGACCGTCGTCGGCGTCCTGACCCGACACACCAATCTGGGTGAGGCGCGCACACCGTCGCGTCAGCAGATCACGTTCAACGATTGCGCCGACGATTTGTTCGGCATGGTCGCCGCGGCTGATTTCCCGGACCTCACCGCGCCGACCTCTCCCCGTCGGGGTGCTCCGCGCGCGTCAGATGGTCTGATCCGGCTGGATGTGGACGGGATCACGACGTTCGCGAGCCCCAACGCGCTGTCGGCCTTCAACAGGCTGGGGTTCGAGGACGAGCTCGAGGGGGAGTCCTTGCTCGAGATGGCGTCGGCGATCCTGCCCGCCAAGCGCGAATACGACGAGTCGTTGCCGATCGTGATGGCCGGACGCGCTCCGTGGCGCGCGGATCTTGAGGCGCGGGGGGTCACCGTGTCCCTGCGGACGATTCCCCTCCGTGACCAAGGTGCCCGCATCGGGGCGATCGTGCTCTGCCGCGATGTGACGGAGATTCGGCATCAGGAGCAAGAGCTGATCACGAAAGACGCCACGATCCGCGAGATCCACCACCGGGTCAAGAACAATCTGCAGACCGTCGCGTCGCTGCTGCGCATCCAGTCCCGCCGTACGCATTCCGAGGATGCCCGCGACGCCCTGACGCAGGCCATGCGCCGCGTCTCGGCGATCGCCGTGGTCCATGACACGCTGTCGGCGGGCCTCGCGCAGGATGTCGACTTCGATGAGGTCTTCAACCAGGTGATGAAGCTCGTCGCGGAAGTTGCGGCATCCCCCAACACGCGCGCGCGGACGCTCAAGAGCGGCACGTTCGGAACCCTGCCCAGCGAGTATGCGACACCGCTCGCTCTCGCCCTCACGGAACTCGTCACCAACGCGGTCGAGCACGGCCTCGCCGATAAGGAAGGCGAGGTCGAGATCATCGCCGCGCGCAGCGACGATCGCCTCGAAGTGCGCGTCCGTGACAACGGCGTGGGACTCCCCGAGGGTCAGGTCGGCCGGGGTCTGGGTACGCAGATCGTGCGCACCCTCATCCAGGGCGAACTCAGCGGCACGATCGATTGGCACACGATCACCGGGAGCGGCACCGAAGTGACCATCGACATCCCGCTGCGCTACATCGACCGCGCCGCGCACTGAGTCACCGGCCCACGGGCCGGTGACTCCCTCGAGTCAGGACGCGCGGCGTGCGCGGGCAGCGCGGCGCTTCAGAGCGCGGCGCTCGTCCTCGGACAGGCCTCCCCACACACCCGAGTCCTGGCCGGTCTCGAGGGCGTACTGCAGGCAGATCTCGGTGACCGTGCACCGTGCGCAGACGGACTTCGCCTTTTCGATCTGGTCGACGGCGGGGCCCGTGTTCCCCACAGGGAAGAACAGTTCGGGGTCGACGGTCAGGCAGGCGGATTTGTCGCGCCAATCCATAGGGTGCTCCTTGATGCGGGATTCGAAGTCAGAGACGGGGGCGACGCGATGCGTCGATTACTCTGGTGGTGTGCGAGCTGGAATGCTCGCCCCACTTCGCTGTGGGAGCACACTGCTTCAACAATGGTCCCATGCACGTCGATATGAATCAAGAGTGAACACGGCACTTCCTGCCCGATTTTCTGTGTGTTCGCCCGACGCGCCGTGAAAAACGAGGAGAACCCCATGCCGGCATCGCCCGCTGAACGTCTTGCGGCGCTCCTGGTCGGCCTGGAAGGGCTGGCGCTCGTGACCATTGCGGGGTGGGAGATCGTTGCGCTCGCCGCGGGCGACACCGAGTCGGTGACGAGTGCCGTCGCGTTACTGGTGCTGACGGTGGTGGGTGCCGTGGCGGTGATCGCGTTCGCCGTCGGAATCGCGCGCGGGCAATCCTGGGGCCGATCGGGCGGCGTCGTGACGCAGTTGCTGCTGCTCGCGGTGGCGGCGGGGGCACTGACCGGCCTGGATGCGCAACCGGCGACGGCAGTTCTGCTGGCGCTCCCCGCTGTGGTCACCCTCGCGGTGTTGATCGCTGCGGCGCGACGGGCAGGCGCCCGGCGCTCGGCAGAGGAGATCACGCGGGGGAGTTGATCATCCCCGCGGATCGGTCACGCCGCGCCGAGCAGGCTGCGCACGCGTGCGACGTGCCCCGTGGCCTTCACGTTGTAGAGAGCGTGCTCGATGCGGCCGTCTCCTCCGATGACGAACGTCGACCGGATGACACCCTCGACGACCTTGCCGTAGTTCATCTTCTCGCCCCAGGCTCCGTAGGCCTGATGGACGCTGTGGTCGGGGTCGCTCAGCAGGGCGTAGGGGAGCGCGTCGCGCTCGCGGAACTCGCGGAGCGTCGCCGGGGCGTCGCGGGACACACCGAACACGGTGTACCCGGCGGTCTGCAGGGGGACGACGCTGTCGCGGAAGTCGCACGCCTCCGTCGTACAGCCGGGGGTCATGGCAGCCGGGTAGAAGAAGAGGATGACTCCGCCACCCCGCAGAGTCGACAGGGCGACGTCGTGGCCATCCTGATCGGGCAGAGTGAAGTCGGGAGCGAACGATCCGGGTTCGAGGCGAGACATGCGCTCAGCCTACGCGCGGACCCCCGCTGAACGTCGCCAGCAGGCGCTGCAGGGAATCGAGCCGGGCCGGCCCGCGGTCGCCGAGTCGCCCCGCGGCGACGGCTTCGGCGATCGCGCAGTCCGGTGCGTCGGCGAGGTGTGTGCAGCCGCGCGGACACTCTTCTCCGACGACCGCGAGGTCGGTGAAGGCGGCCAGGATGCTCGCGGGGTCGACGTGTCCGAGCCCGAATGAGCGCACTCCGGGCGTGTCGATGACCCAACCGCGTCCCTTCTCGCTCTGGTAACGCAGGGACACGGTCGAGCTCGAGGTGTGTCGTCCGCGTCCTGTGACCTCGTTGACATGGCCTGTCGCCCGCAGGGCGCTCGGCACGAGCGCATTGACGAGCGTGGACTTGCCGACGCCCGAGTGTCCGACGAACACCGTGGAGTGCCCGATGAGGCGTGCGCCGATGGCCTCCAAGGGCATGCCCTCCTGGCTGCTCAGGAAGATCTCGAGCGTGTCGAGGCCCTCGAAATGTCCGAGGAAGGATGTCGGGTCGGCGAGGTCGGTTTTGGTGACGACGAGCAGCGGGTGGATGCCGGCATCCAATGCGGCGATCAGATACCGATCGACGAGTCGCGGGCGGGGCTCGGGGTCAGCGGCGGCGACCACGATGAGCATTTGGTCGGCGTTGGCGACGATGATCCGCTCGACCTGGTCGGTGTCGTCGGCGCTCCGTCGGAGCAGCGACGTGCGTTCCTGGATGCCGACGATGCGCGCGAGAGTGCCGTCATCGCCGGTCGAGTCGCCGACGATGCGCGCCCGGTCACCCGTGACGATGGGCTGTTTTCGGAGCTCGCGCGCGCGAGTGGCGAGCACGACATGTTCGTCGGCGCCGTCTTCGTCGACCAGCACCGTGTACCGTCCCCGGTCGACGCCCACGACGCGGGCGATCTTCGCATCCGCATGCGCGGGGCGCCGCTTCGTGCGCGGCCGGTTGGCTTTCGGGTTCGGTCGGACGCGGAAATCGGCTTCGTCGAAGTCGTCGGCCTCGTCGTCGTCGGGGGAGTCCAGCCAGCTCATCCGGGAGCTCAGCTCACCGGGGAAAGCAGCCGCTGCCACAGATGTGGGAACTCGGGCATGGTCTTCGCGGTCGTCCCGATGTCGTCGACCTGAACGCCCGGCACACGGAGGCCGATGATCGCACCCGCCGTCGCGATGCGGTGATCGTGGTACGCCCGCCAGAGCCCGCCGTGCAGGGGCCGCGGAATCACGCGGATGCCGTCGGGAAGCTCTTCGGCTTCACCCCCGAGCGCGCGCAGATTCGCGACGAGCGCCGCGATGCGGTCGGTTTCGTGCCCGCGGATGTGCCCGATGCCGTGCAGGGTCGTCGGGGCGTCGGCGAAGGCCGCGAGCGCGAACAGGGCAGGGGTCAGCTCGCTCGCGGCGGTGAGATCGAGGTCGACCCCCGCGATTCGGCCCGTGCCGGAGACGCTGAGAGCGCCACCGCGGCGGGACGTCCGTGCGCCCAGCAGCGACAGGATTTCGGGCAGCAAGGCGCCCGGCTGGGTAGAACTAGCGGGCCAGCCCGGGACCGTGACGACGCCGCCCGAGACAAGAGCCGCGGCGAGGAACGGTGCCGCGTTGGAGAGGTCGGGCTCGATGACGGCATCCCGCCCTCGCGGAGTACCCGCCGGAACGACCCACTCGTTCGGAGTCGGGCGCTCGACCTGCACGCCGCGGCGGGCGAGGGTTTCGATCGTCATATCGATGTGCGGCAGAGAGGGCAGACGCTCGCCGGAGTGGATGAGGTGCAATCCGACGTCGAATCGGGGGGCGGCCAGCAGGAGCCCGGAAACAAACTGGCTCGAGCTGCTCGCGTCGATCGTGACTTCGCCACCGCGGATGTGCCCGCGTCCGCGCACCGTGAACGGGAGCGACCAGCTTCCGCCGTCGTCGATGTCGGCGCCGATCTCGCGCAGCGCCTTGATCATCGTGCCCATCGGGCGGTGGAGCGCCGTGTGGTGCGCGGTGATGGTCACGTCGCCGGTCGCGAGACCTGCGATCGGGGCGATGAAACGCATGACGGTTCCGGCCTGGCCGCAATCGATCACGGTGTGGCCGCGGAACTGGACCGGCGGCGTCACGTGCAGATCTGGTCCGAACTCTCCGCTCCCCGGGATCTCTTCGATCTCGACGCCGAGGACACGCAACGCCTCGATCATCCGGGCGGAATCGTCCGAATGGAGCGGCGCAGACAGTGTGCTCGGCCCGTCCGCGATTGCGGCCAGGACCAGCTTGCGGTTGGTGAGCGACTTCGATCCGGGGAGCGCGATCGTCGACTCCAGCGGGCCGTGCGAGCCGGGCGCGTCCCAGTGGCCATCCGCGACGGTCAGCCCTCCCGCGGGCGGCGGTTCGAGGGCTTCGGAGGAGTCTGGGGAATACCCGGGTGCGGTCATCGGGTTCTACCCTAACGAAACCCTACGACCTTGCCGAAAGGAGCCCCCGTGACCGCGACGCTGACACCGGTGCTTGAGGAGCCCACGGACGTAGACTGGCGCGTGATGGAAGAGCAGGCGGCGACAGACCCGCAGACCCAGCCGGACCCGCAGACGCAGGATCCCCGCACCCAGTTCGAGCAGCAGGCGCTGCCGTTCATGGATCAGTTGTACGCCGCGGGCATGCGGATGACGCGCAACCCCGCGGATGCGGCAGATCTCGTCCAGGAAACCTTCGTCAAGGCCTTCGCTTCGTGGTCCTCGTTCACGCAGGGCACGAACCTCAAAGCGTGGTTGTACCGCATCCTGACGAACACCTACATCAACACCTACCGGAAAAAGCAGCGCGAGCCGTATCAGGGAACGATCGACGAGCTCGAGGATTGGCAGCTCGGTGGCGCCGAATCGACGACCGCGACGAGCTCCCGCTCGGCCGAAGCCGAAGCGATCGACCACATGCCGGCCTCCGTCGTGAAGGACGCGCTGCAGTCCATTCCGGAAGACTTCCGCCTGGCGGTGTACCTCGCCGACGTCGAAGGGTTCGCGTATCAAGAGATCGCGGACATCATGAAAACCCCGATCGGCACGGTCATGAGCCGCCTGCACCGCGGCAGGCGAATGCTCCGTGACCTGCTCGCCGATTATGCACGAGAGCGCGGCATCGATGTGCCCGCCACAAGGAGCGCGACATGAGCGATTGCGGCTGCGACAAAGCACGCAAGGATCTGGAAGAGTACCTGCGTCACGAGGTCTGCAAGACGCAGCACTCCGACATCACGGAGCACCTCGACAAGTGCCCGGCGTGTCGTGATGAGGCGCTGGTGGCGACGACCCTCACGGCCGTCATCGCGCGGGCGTGCAAAGAGACCGCTCCGGAGGAGCTGCGCGATCAGGTGCTCTCGCGCCTGCGCAGCGAGCAGGCCACGCATCACTGAACCCGCTGCGCGCTGAAGACGCGGAGTGCGCTCGGGACGACCTCGACCGACAGGGGAAGCGGCCCCAGCGGGTCGCCGTCCGCGTAGGCGGTGACGCCCGGTGAGGACAGCCGCACTCGACGGACGCGGAACGTCGACACCTGTTCGATCGACGTGTGGGTCCCTCGGTAGACCCGGGGGAGCAAACGCAAGAGCTTGAGCCTTCCGGCCGGGCGCACCAGCGTGACGTCTAGCAATCCATCCTCGAGGTCGGCGTCCGGACAGATCGGAATGCCGCCGCCGTATGTGCGACCGTTGCCGACCGTGGCCATGACGAGATCACCGGCGATGCGCTCGGCGACGCCGCTGTCGAGGTCGAGTTCCACCTCGAACGGAGTGCCGCGTAGCGCCACGAACTCCGCGAGGATCGCGATGTTGTAACGCGTGTGCCCGCGCGGCCGGGTCATACGGTTCGCGCGGTCGTTGACTTTCGAGTCGAAACCACTGGCGAGGACCGTGCCGTACAGGACGCAGGACCCGTCCGCCCGGGTGACGCGGGCGAGGTCGATCGTGCGCGTCCGGCCGGAGATGACGGCATCCGCAGCGCCGTCGGCGTCGAGATCGCGGATGCCGAGGGACGTGGCCAGGTCGTTCCCCGTCCCGGTCGGGACGATGCCCAGGGGAACTGCGGTCGTAGCCAGTTCCTGGATCGCGAGGGATACCGTCCCGTCGCCGCCGGCGACCACCACGGCATCCACACCCACCTCCAGCGCGGTGCGCAGCAGAGTGGACGATTCCTCGGCGCTCCCACCGGAAATGACACTGACCCGCATGCCTGCCGCGCGGAGGCGCTCGGCGGTCCGCATCGCCGCACCGGTGTGCGCGCCGGCGCGGGCGGCGGGATTGGTCAGAAGCGCGACGTCCATGTCGTCCTTCGAGAGGAGGCGAAACCGGTCAGTGGGCGGAGGGTGGCACGAGGAACCCCCCGATTCATGATGCCGCGCGGATCGAGCGTGCGCGTGCGCCACGCAGCAGGGCGATCCCGAGCGCCGCCGCCAGCATGAGCGGGTCCCCGTCTCCTGAACACCGCAGAATGTGACGAACTCCGCACCGGATCGACCGATCGGGTGCGGAGTTCGCGACAATATGCGGAGAGCGTCCGCCGGGGAGTCAGAGCGTCAGCGCCTGCTCCAGGATGGCGGCCTGCTCGCGCGCGTGCACCTTCGGTGATCCCGTCGCCGTCGATGCCGCCGCCGCCCGGGAGATGCAGCGGATCGTGCGCCCGTGCACGTGCTTGACGACCTCGAGAGCCACAAAGGGCCAGGCGCCCTGATTCTCGGGCTCGTCCTGCACCCACACCAGTTCCGCGTTCGGGTAGCTGTCGATGATCGCGTTGAGCTGCTCGACCGGTGCGGGGTACAGCTGCTCAAGTCGGACGAGGGCGACCTGCGGGTTCGGCTTCTTGTCGAGCTCGGCCTTGAGATCCCAGTGGATCTTGCCCGAGTGCAGGAGCACGCGCGTCACGGCGGATGCGTCCAGCCCGCGATTGTCGTTCAGGACGGGCTCGAAGCGGCCCGTCGCGAAGTCCTCGACGCTGCTGGTCGCGCCACGCAAGCGCAGCATGGCCTTCGGCGTGAAGACGATCAGCGGCCGGCGCGGACGCGCGTACGCCTGACGACGGAGGAGGTGGAAATACGACGCCGGCGTCGACGGTCGCGCGACGGTCATGTTGTCCTGCGCGCACATCTGCAGGTACCGCTCGATGCGCGCCGACGAGTGGTCCGGGCCCTGGCCTTCATAGCCGTGCGGCAGGAGAAGGACGACACCGGACTGCTGGCCCCACTTCTGCTCGGCTGCTGAGATGTACTCGTCGATGACGGACTGGGCACCGTTGGCGAAGTCACCGAACTGCGCTTCCCACAGGGTGAGGGTGTCCGGCCGCTCGACCGAGTAGCCGTACTCGAAGGCCATGGCGCCGTATTCGCTGAGGAGCGAGTCGTAGACGTAGAAGCGACCCTGGTTCTGACCGAGGTTGGCCAGCGGGAGCCACTCCTGGCCGTTCGCACGGTCGTGCAGCACCGCGTGACGCTGGACGAACGTGCCACGACGGGCATCCTGACCGGCGAGGCGAACGTTCGTGCCCTCCATCAGGAGCGAACCGAATGCGAGCAGCTCACCGAACGCCCAGTCGACGTTGCCGTTCCGGCTCATGTCGTTGCGCTTGTCGAGCAACTGCTGGAGCTTCGTGTGGACCGTGAAGCCTTCCGGCTTGTTGACGAAGGCGTCACCGATCTGGCGGACGACATCTGCGCCCACTCCGGTGCTCTCGGGCTCGCCGACGGCGAGCTCGATCGGACCCGTCGTCGGTGAGACGATGCCGGTCGCACCGGTCTCGGCGGCGTGCGTCTCGGCGAACGCGATCTCCAGGCGATTCTGGAAGTCCTGCTTCGCGTTCTCGTATTCCTCTTCCGTGATATCTCCACGGCCGACGAGCGACTCGGTGTACAGGCGCCTGACCGACCGCTTGGCCTCGATCAGGTTCGTCATGAGCGGCTGCGTCATCGAGGGGTCGTCGCCCTCGTTGTGACCGCGGCGGCGGTAGCAGACGAGATCGACGATAACGTCGCGGTGGAATTCCTGGCGGTACCGGAAAGCGAGTTCGGCGACGCGCGCCACGGCCTCCGGGTCATCGCCGTTGACGTGGAAGATCGGGGCCTGGATGGTCTTGGCGACATCCGTGGCGTAGATCGACGTGCGACCGTCCTGGGGGAGTGTCGTGAAACCGACCTGGTTGTTGACGATCACGTGCACCGTGCCGCCCGTGCGGTAGCCGCGCAACTGCGACATCTGCAGCGTCTCGACCACGACGCCCTGACCGGCGAACGCCGCGTCGCCGTGGACGAGGATCGGCAGCCACGAGAACGAACCGATCGGCATCCGATCCTGCTTCGCGCGGACGATGCCTTCCAGCACCCCATCGACGGTCTCGAGGTGGGACGGGTTCGCGGCGAGGTAGATCGGGAGTTCGTGGCCGGCATCCGAGACGAACGTGCCCTCGGTACCCAGGTGGTACTTGACGTCACCGGATCCGCTCTTGGAGCCGATGGCGACTGATCCCTCGAACTCACGGAAGATCTGGCTGTAGGTCTTGCCGGCGATGTTGGTGAGCACGTTCAGGCGACCGCGGTGGGCCATACCGATCGCGGCGCCCTCGAGGTTCGCGCCCGCCGCGCCCTGGAGGATCTCATCCAGCAGCGGGATGAGCGACTCGCCACCTTCGAGGCTGAAGCGCTTCTGGCCGACGTACTTCGTCTGCAGGAACGTCTCGAACGCCTCGGCCTGGTTGAGCTTGTCGAGGATGCGGAGCTGCTCGTCGTGACCGGGCTTCTGGTACTTGACCTCGACGTTGGCCTGGAACCAGGCGCGCTGGCTCGGGTCCTGGATGTGCATGTACTCGATGCCGATCGTGCGGCAGTAGGAGTCGCGGAGGACACCGAGGATCTCGCGGAGCTTCATCAGCCGCTTGCCGCCGAATCCGCCCGTCACGAACTCGCGGTCGAGATCCCAGAACGTCAGTCCGTGGTTCTCGATCTCGAGATCGGGGTGCGTCCGCTGCATGTACTCGAGCGGGTCGATGTCGGCCATCAGGTGGCCTCGCACGCGGAACGAGTTGATGAGCTCCTGGACCCGCGCGGTCTTGTCGACGCGCTCGGCGATGTCGACGTTGATGTCGCCTGCCCAGCGGATCGGCGCGTACGGGATGCGGAGGGCCGCGAAGATGCCCTCGTAGAAGCCGCGGCCACCCGTGAGCAGTTCGTGGACGATCTTGAGGAACTCGCCCGAGCCGGCACCCTGGATGACCCGGTGGTCGTAGGTGCTGGTGAGCGTGATGGTCTTTCCGATACCGAGCTCCACGAGCGTCTTCTCGCTCGAGCCCTGGAACTCGGCCGGGTACTCGAGGGCGCCGGCGCCGACGATGCAGCCCTGCCCCTTCATGAGACGGGGGACCGAGTGCACCGTGCCGATGCCGCCCGGGTTCGTCAGCGAGATCGTGGTTCCCTGGAAATCGGCGCCCGTCAGCTTGTTGCCCCGGGCGCGCGCGACGAGGTCTTCGTACGACGACAGGAACTCGCTGAACGAGAGCGACTCCGCACGCTTGATGCTGGGCACCATGAGCGCGCGCGACCCGTCGGGCTTGGGGAGATCGATCGCGATGCCGAGGTTGATGTGCGCCGGAGCGACGACGGACGGCTTGCCGTCGATCTCGGCGTAGGAGACGTTCTGGCTGGGGAACGCCTTGAGCGCTTGGATCAGGGCCCATCCGATGAGGTGCGTGAAGCTGACCTTGCCGCCGCGGGTGCGACCCATGTGGTTGTTGATCACGATGCGGTTGTCGATCATGAGCTTGGCCGGCACGGTGCGCACGCTCGTCGCGGTCGGAACCGTCAGCGACTCATCCATGTTCGCCGCGAGGGTCTTGGTCATGCCGCGCAGCGGCGTGACGACGTCATCGTCGGCGTCGCGAGCCGGGGCGGGCTCGACCTTCGGCGCCTGGGCGGGGACCGGCTGCGGCGACGCGGGGCGTGCCGTGGTGCGGGCCACGGGTGGCGCGCCGATGACGGGGATCGGCGCCGTTACCGGGCGCGGTTCGGCGCTCGCGGTGGGCGATGCCGCCGGTGCCGACGCGGCCTCAGCGGCCGCGGTCTCGACAGCGGGCTGGTACGCCTCGAGAACGGGCCACCACGCCTTGTCGACCGAATTGCGGTCCTTCGTGAACTGGTCGTACATTTCGGCGACGAGCCACTCATTGGCCCCGAATTCGCCCTCGCTGGAAGTTCCCACGCCGGTCACCTGACTGGACACGGTTGCGCCTGCTTTCATCGATGAAGTTCAGATCGTGCGGAACCGTTGCCAGCCCTCGCGCACACAGCTATCAAGGTTAGCCCAGGAATCCGGCCGCTACCTCGGTTCGAACCCCGGGTAGCGTGAAGACATGCAGTTCTCCGGCCCGCAGCCCACCGTCGATCTGACCTACTCGGACGTCTTCCTCGTCCCCCGACGGTCGGAGGTCACCAGCCGCCTCGAGGTCGATCTGTCACCTCGGGACGGCACGACCGCGACGATCCCGCTCGTGGCCAGCAACATGAACTCCGTCACCGGTCCCCGTCTGGCGGCGGCGCTCGCCCGCCGTGGCGGGCTCGCCGTACTCCCTCAGGACATGCCCCTGCAGGAGATCGACGCGGCGATCCGCTGGGTCAAGGACCAGCCGGCGCAGTGGGACACCCCGATCGTCCTCGGCCCCGACGCGACCGTCGCCGAGGCCGCGGCGCTCCTCCCGGCCACGGAGGGTCACGGCATCGTCGTCGCTTCGGCGCGTGGTCCGCGTATCCATGTCGACGACGTGTTCGGGATCGTGCCGGCGACCTGCCTGGCGACCGCGCTGCCGGACGCGCGTCTGGGAGACATCGTGCGCGGGCGGACGGCATCCATCGATGCGGACGATGTCGACGACGCGCGGCACGCATTCGACCTCATCGTCGCCGCCGAGGCGGAAACCGTGTGCGTCCTGCATCACGGCTTCCTCGTGGGCACCCTCTCGCGCCGCACCGCGCTGCGTTCGACCCTCTATCAACCGGCCGTGGATGCCGACGGGCGACTGATCGTCGCGGCCGCAGTCGGGATCAACGGCGACGTCGCCGCCACAGCGCGTGCGCTCGCATCGGCGGGTGTCGACGTGCTCGTGGTCGATACTGCTCACGGGCATCAGGAAGGGATGCTGCGCGCGCTGCGCACCGTGGCCGACCTCGATCTCGGCATTCCGATCGCGGCGGGCAACATCGTCACGGCGGAAGGCGCGCGCGACCTCGTCGGCGCCGGCGCGACGATCCTCAAGGTCGGCGTCGGGCCGGGCGCGATGTGCACGACACGCATGATGACCGCGGTCGGTCGCCCGCAGTTCTCCGCCGTGCTCGAAACGGCGCAGGCTGCCGCGGAACTCGGTGCGCACGTCTGGGCCGACGGCGGCGTCCGCTACCCCCGCGACGTGGCGTTGGCGCTCGCGGCGGGCGCGGCATCCGTCATGATCGGCTCGTGGTTCGCGGGCACGATCGAAGCGCCCGGCCACCTGCAGACCGACGCGGAAGGTCGGGTCTACAAGGAATCGTGGGGGATGGCGTCGACCAAGGCCGTGCTCGGCCGCTTCGGCCGCCTCGACCCCTACGAGCGGGCACGCAAGGAACTCTTCGCGGAAGGGATCTCGTCGTCGAAGATCTACCTCGACCCGCTCCGCCCCTCCGTCGAGGACCTGCTCGACATGATCACCTCCGGGGTGCGGTCCTCGTTCACGTACGCGGGCGCCGCGACGGTGGCCGAGTTCCACGATCGCGCGACCGTCGGTCTGCAGTCGGCTGCCGGTTACGAAGAAGGCAAAGCACTGCCGGTCAGCTGGTAGCCCGCGGACGGAGCGCGAGATCCGTGCCGTAGAATTGTCGGCATAATGGACGACCCTCCCAGTAGACGCTCGCCCCACCGACCCTTCCCCTGCACGATCGGGGGTGATGCGTGATGGATTACGTCATGTTGGGCGTGGGGCTGCTCCTGACAATCGGCACCGGACTCTTCGTCGCCAGCGAATTCGCGCTCGTGAACCTCGATCGTGCCGATCTCGAGGCTCGCAGGAATGCCGGTGAGTCCCGCCTGTCGATGACGATCTCGGCGTTACGCATCACCTCGACGCACCTCTCGAGTGCGCAATTGGGCATCACGCTCACGACGCTTCTCACCGGATACACAATGGAACCGGCGATCTCGAACCTGCTGCGCCCCGTGCTCACGGGGTGGGGGATGACGGAGGCTGTGGTGAGCCCGATCGCGACAGTGGTCGCGATCACGGTCGCCACGATCTTCTCGATGATCCTGGGCGAGCTCGTTCCGAAGAATCTGGCGCTGGCGGTTCCGCGGCAGACCGCGAAGATCGTCATGCCGTTCCAGGTCGCCTTCACGACGGTGTTCAAGCCCGCGATCATCGTCCTCAACGGCAGTGCCAACGGCGTGCTCCGCAGCATGGGTGTCGAGCCCAAGGAGGAACTCTCCGGCGCCCGGACCGCGGAAGAGCTCTCGAGTCTCGTGCGCCGTTCGGCGAGCGCCGGCGTGCTCGAGGAGGACACGGCATCCCTGCTCGACCGCACGCTGACTTTCGCGCGTCTGACAACGGCGGACGTGATGACCCCGCGCCCGAGCGTGCACGCGGTCGCCGCCGGCGACAGTGTGGAAGACGTCATCCAACTCGCCCGTCGGACCGGACACAGCCGCTTCCCGGTCTACGGAGACTCGATGGACGACATCACGGGGATCGTCCACCTCAAGCAGGCCATCAGTGTTCCGCGCAACCGCCGTGCCGACGTGCCGGCCGCCGCAATCGCGGAAGAACCGCTGCGCGTTCCCGAGGCCGTGCACCTGGATGCCGTCATGTCCGAGCTTCGCGCTCGCGGCTATCAGATGGCCATCGTCGTCGACGAATACGGCGGTACGGCCGGCGTCGTCACTCTGGAGGACCTCGTCGAGGAGATCGTCGGAGAGGTGCTCGACGAGCACGACCGCAACCGTGCCGGCATCGTCCGCACCGCCGACGGCGTCGTCTTCCCCGGCGATCTGCGGCCGGACGAGCTGCGTGACCGCACCGGCATCCGCGTCCCGGAGGGCGATGTGTACGACACGGTCGGCGGCTTCGTGATGTCGACTCTGGAGCGCATTCCCCTCGTCGGTGACGTCATCGAGATCGACGACGGCACGCTCACCGTGCAGCGGCTGGATGGGCGGCGTGTGGATCGCGTGAAGTTCGTGGCTGCCGCCCTGCCGGACGGCGCGGACGACGAAGGGGGTGCGGGACGATGAACGATTGGGCAGGAATTGCGTGGCTCGTCGTGCTGCTGGCCTTCAACGCGTTTTTCGTCGGCGCCGAGTTCGCGGTGATCTCTGCGCGGCGTTCGCAGATCGAACCCCTCGTGGAGAAGGGATCCCGCGGCGCGAAAACGGCGCTGTGGGCCATGGAGCACGCGACGCTCATGCTCGCGACGTGTCAGCTCGGTATCACGATCTGTTCGCTGCTGATCCTGAACGTGTCCGAGCCCGCGATCCACCACCTGCTGGAGGGCCCGCTCGGTCTCACCGGCTGGAGCGAACCCGTGATCGGCGGTGTCGCGTTCGCGATCGCCCTGGTGCTCGTTTCCTACCTGCACGTCGTGTTCGGCGAGATGATCCCGAAGAACCTCGCCTTCTCGATGCCCGACCGGGCCGTGCTGCTGCTGGCCACCCCGCTCCTGTGGGTGTCGAAGCTGTTCCACCCGGTGATCGTGGTGCTCAACTGGGTCGCGAACCATATCGTGCGTCTCGTCGGCGTCGAGCCGAAGGATGAAGCGGCTTCGACGTTCACTCTCGACGAGGTGGCCACGATCGTGAACCAGTCCCGCATCGAAGGTGTCCTCAACGACGCCTCCGGTGCCGTGGCGGCAGCGGTCGAGTTCACCGACAAGAAGGCCCGCGACATCGCGGTGCCCCTGTCGGAACTGGTGACGCTGCCCGAAAGCACGACGCCGGACGATGTCGAGCGTGCGGTGGCCAAGCACGGCTTCTCGCGCTACGTGATCGTCGATGTCGAGGGTGCCCCGGTGGGCTACGTGCACCTGAAGGACATCCTCCGCGACGCCGAACGACCCGATGGGGCCGAACGCGCGAACGCGCCCATCAAGCCGAAGCGGATTCACCATATGGTGCCCGTGGGCGAGCAGACCGATCTCGAGGATGCGCTCGCACTCATGCGTCGCTCCAGCCGACACCTCGCTCAGGTACGCGGGACGGACGGCGCGGTCACCGCGGTGCTGTTCCTGGAGGACATCATCGAAGAGCTCGTCGGTGAGGTCCACGACGCGACCAGGCGCGGTCACCACTTCGGCAGATAGGTGACCCGATCTGCCCGGCCGCCGCTGCGGACCGGGCAGATCGCGTCACCGCGCTCAGATGCGCGGCCGAGCCCGGACGTACTGAGGCGGCCAGGGTGCCGCCGCCGGCTCGCCGAGCTCGGTCGCGGCGCGCAGAGCGAAGTGCGGATCGCGCAGCCATTCGCGGCCGGCGAGGATGATGTCCGCGTCGCCCGCGGTGAGGATCTGCTCGGCCTGCGGACCGGAGGTGATTTCGCCCACGGCGCTCACCGGCAAGCCGGTGGCCCGGCGCACCTCGGCGGCGAGTGCGACCTGATAGCCCGGACCGGTCGTGATGCTCTGGTGCGCGACCAAGCCTCCGGATGAGATGTCGAAGAAGTCTGCACCGCGTGCCGCGGCCCACGTCGCCACGGTCGCCGTCTGAGCGCTGTCCCAGCCACCCTCGGCCCCATCGGTGCCGGAGAAGCGCACGAGGATCGCTGCGTCCGGTGCAGCCGAGCGGACCGCATCGACGACCCGCAGCAGCAGGCGAGCGCGGTTCTCGAGCGTGCCGCCGTACGCGTCCGTGCGCTGGTTCGACAGGGGCGAGAGGAACTGGTGCAGCAGGTATCCGTGCGCGGCGTGGAGTTCGAGGATCTCGAACCCCGCGGCGACCGAGCGGGTCGCCGCGGCGCCGAAGGCAGCCACGATCCTGTCGATCCCCGCCTCGTCGAGGGCGGTGGGCTCGGCATATCCCTCGAAGGCGATCGCCGACGGAGCAACCGTCTGCCATCCGCCGTCGGCGGCCGGAACCGATCCTCGGGCGCCGGTGAAGGGCGACCACGTCGAGGCCTTCCGTCCCGCGTGGGCGAGTTGGATGCCGGGGATCGCGCCGCGCGAGCGGATCGCCGCGACGATCGGGGCCCACGCATCCCGCTGGGCATCGGTCCAGATCCCCACGTCCTCGGGGGATATGCGCCCTTCGGGAAGCACCGCGGTGGCTTCGGAGATGACGGCGCCGGCGCCGCCCGCAGCGAACTGCGCAAGGTGCACGTGATGCCAGTCGTTCGGCATCCCCCGGGTCGCGGAATACTGACACATCGGCGCGACCCACAGACGGTTGCGGACGGTGCGTCCGGCCAGATCGTACGGGCTCAGCAGCAGGCTCATCGTGTGCTCCGGTTCGGATCGGTAGGGTGGCGCCATGACCGTGGGCACCGAGTGGACGCAGGCAGATGTCGCCGCGCTCCTGCGAGAGCCAACCGACGGCGACGACAAGTATTCCCGAGGGGTCGTGGGCCTGCGGACAGGCTCGGCACGGTACCCGGGAGCCGCCGTGCTGGGGGTGGAGGCGGCCTGGCGTGCCGGTGCGGGCATGGTCCGCTACCTCGGACCCGCCTGCGACCTCGTGCTCCACCGGCGCCCCGAGACCGTCACGGTCGACGGTCGTGTGCAGGCCTGGGTGATCGGTTCGGGGATGGATGCCGCCCACCGGAGCGCGGAGGAGACATCGGCGCTGGAGGCTGTGCTCGCCGGGCAGGTGCCCGTCGTCGTGGATGCCGGCGCGCTCGACCTCGTGGGTCGCGCACCGGTGCCGCGCGTCCTCACCCCTCATGATCGCGAACACGCAGCGCTCCGCGCCCGCCTCGGCCTCCCCGAACGCACCGATCGCGCCGAGGCTGCCCGCGACACCGCCGCCCACCTGGGTGTCGTTGTGCTCCTCAAGGGCGCGACGACAATCATCACCGCCCCGGACGGCATGCAACGCACGGTGACGACCGGGGTGCCGTGGCTCTCGACCGCGGGGACCGGTGATGTCCTGGCCGGGATCCTCGGCGCGCTGCTGGCCGCCGGCGGCGACCCGTTCGCGTCCGCGGCGAGTGCTGCCTGGCTGCACGGCCGCGCGGGAGCGGCAGCGTCGGCGGCGCACGGCGGTGGTCCCCTGGTCGCGCTCGACGTCGCGGAAGCCGCGGCATCCGTCATCGGGGGAGTGCTCGCGTTCCGTCGGAGGTGAGCGGGGCGCTCCCTAGGATGGGAGCGTGTCGAGGCGAGCTGTGCTGTGGATCGCGTTCGCCGTGGTCCACCTCGGCGTCGCGTGGCTCGGGTTCCTCCTGCCCAACCAGCCGATGGGCGACGTCTACAACGTCTACGAGCCGTGGTCGAGGCAGGTGCTGTCCGGCGGGGGGATGGTCGGGATCACCGAGGAATGGGTGTACCCGCAACTCGCGATCATTCCGATGATCCTCGCCCACGCGTTCTCGTGGATCGCGGGGTACATCGTGGGATGGGCGATCCTCGTGACGCTCGTGGATGCCGTCGCCTTCGCCGTGCTGGTCGGCTCGGCGCGCTCGGTCGGTCGGACGACGGCGGCCTGGTTCTGGCTGTCCTTCATCGCACTGCTCGGCCCGGTCGGGCTCTACCGGCTCGACGGCTTCACCGTTCCGCTCGTGCTGGTGGCGTGTCTGTGGCTCGTCGGGCGGCCGTGGGCGGCGTCGGTCCTCCTCGCGGTGGCCACCTGGATGAAAGTGTGGCCGGCGGCGGTGCTGCTCGCTGCGGTCGTCGCGGTGCGCCGACGGGGCGCTCTCCTCGGCGGCGCGGTGGTGATTTCGGCACTGACCTTCGCGGCGATCGTCCTCGCCGGGGGCGGGCAGTACGCGTTCGGCTTCCTCACGGAGCAGAGCGACCGCGGCCTGCAGGTCGAGGCCGTCGTCAGCGCCCCCTACCTGTGGGGCGCACTCCAGGGACTCGAGGGATTCTGGGTTTACTGGGACTCGGGCATCGTGACGTTCCAGGTCACCGGGACCGACATCGACCCGGTGATCGCCGCGATGACGCCGATCCTCATCGTTGCCATGGCCGCCGTCGGTCTGCTCGGCGCGTGGGCCGCGGCCCGAGGCGCGCGATTCGTGTCGCTCTTCCCGCCGCTGTCGCTCGCGCTCGTGACGGGACTGATCGTGATCAACAAGGTCGGTTCGCCGCAGTACTTGTGCTGGCTGATCCCGCCGATCGCGCTCGGGCTCGTCCTCGATCGGCGCCGCTGGGCGCTGCCGGCCACGGTCGCGCTGGCGGCGGCGCTCCTGACCCAACTCGTCTATCCGCTGCTGTACAACGGCATCCTCTACCCCGCGCTGCTGCCGGTCGTGATCCTGACGCTCCGCAACGCGATCCTCGTCGCGATCTTCGTGTGGATGCTGGTCCGCCTCGTCCGACTGGTGCGAGCGCCCGCACCGCGCGTCGTCGGTGCTCACGTCCTCGTCCGCTGACACACACTCCGGGAGTCCCCATGCTGATCGCCTTCTCCGTCGCCCCGTCCGGCACCGGCCGCTCTGACGGCTCGGTGCACGACGCCGTCGCGGCCGCCGTCGCCGTCGTCCGTGCGTCGGGCCTGCCCCACCGGACGACCTCGATGTTCACCGAGATCGAAGGCGAATGGGATGACGTGTTCGCCGTCGTCAAAACGGCGACGGAGGCCGTGCTGCCGTTCGGGTCGCGTGTTTCGCTCGTCTTGAAGGCCGACATCCGTCCCGGATACACCGGTGAGCTCGACGCGAAGATCGACCGGCTGGAGCAGGCGCTGGAGGACGGAGCCGAGTAGCGCCTGCCTTACTCGCGCGCCGGTAAGCTGTAGCGAGTGACCTCCTCGATTACTTCGAGGAGTGCGGCGATGTGCCTGTGAATCGCTCTTCCGCGCTCCTCTCCCTCGCCATCGGCTCCTTCGGCATCGGTATGACCGAGTTCGTCGTGATGGGCCTCCTTCCCAACATCGCGGCCGATCTCCAGCCGGCTGCTTGGGCCGCCTCACCGGAGGATGCCGTCGCAGGGGCCGGGTGGCTCATCACCCTCTATGCGCTCGGGGTCGTCGTCGGGGCTCCCACGATCGCCGCGTCGGTCGCGAAGTATCCGCGCCACCGGGTCATGCTGGCGTTGGCCACGGCGCTCACTGTCTTCAATGCCCTCACGTTCGTGTTGCCGACATTCGAGCTGGTCGCGGCATCCCGATTCCTCGCAGGCCTGCCACACGGTGCGTACTTCGGCATCGGCGCGCTCGTCGCGGCAGACGTCCTCGGGCCCGGCAAGCGGGCGAAGGGGGTCGCGTTCGTCCTCACCGGCCTCACGGTCGCCAACGTCGTGGGCGTGCCGATCGGGACCTTCCTCGGCCAGCAGTTCGGGTGGCGCATCGCGTTCCTCCTGGTCGCGGCGATCTTTGCCCTCGCCACCGTGATGATCGCGTTCACGGTTCCCCCGCACGCCGGAGACCCCGGGCGGACACTGCGCGCCGAGCTCGGCGCGTTCCGCATCGGACAGGTCTGGCTGACACTGGGTGTCGGGGCGATCGGCTTCGGCGGATTCTTCGCCGCGTACAGCTACATCGCCTCGATCGTGACCGATGTCGCCGGGTCGCCGGAGTGGGCCGTGCCGATCATCCTGGTCGTCATGGGTATCGGCATGACGGCGGGAAACCTCGTCGGCGGACACCTGGCCGACCTCGATCTGAAACGGACGCTCGTGGGCGGCATGGTCCTGCTGATCGCCGTCCAAGCCCTCCTCGGTCTGACGGCGCAGTGGATCGTGGCGCTCGCGTTCTTCGTCTTCGCCGTCGGCTTCGTCTCGTCGGTGCTGAGCCCGACGATCCAGACGCGCCTGATGGACGTCGCCGGCGACAATCAGTCGATCGCCGCGGCACTCAATCACTCGGCGTTGAACATCGGCAATGCCAGTGGCGCGTTCCTCGGCGGTGTGGTGATCGCGGCGGGCTTCGGATTCGTCGCCCCGGTGTGGGTCGGTGTCGGTCTCGCCGCCGCCGGACTCGCCCTCGCGCTCGTCAGCTTCCGCCTCGAGGCCCGCCGCCCCTCGCTCGTCGCCGCCTGAGGTTCAGGACTCCAGCAGCCGGCGCACGTGCGCGCCCACGGCGGCCGTCTCGATCAGGAACCCGTCGTGTCCGAAGTCGCTGGAGAGGACGACCGCATCCGGATCGATCGTCGTGCGGATGCCGCGCGCGATGCGGTGCTGACCGTCGACCGGGAAGAGCCGGTCACTGTCGATACCGAGGACGAGCGTCGTCGCCTGCACTCGCGCCAGGGCGTCTTCGATGCCCCCGCGCCCCCGACCGACGTCGTGCGAATCCATCGCCTCGACGAGCGCGATGTAACTGTTCGCATCGAACCGTCGGGTGAACTTGTTGCCGTGGAAGTCGAGGTAGCTTTCGACCGCGAACCGTCCGCCGTGCCCGAGCGGGCTCTTGCCGGACTGCCAGGATCGCTGGAAACGCTGATTGAGCTCGGTCGGGCTGCGGTAGTTCAGCAGCGCCATGCGGCGCGCGAGCGCGAGGCCGCGATGCGGCCCGTCGCCGTCGCCGGAGTCGTAGTACTCGCCGGCCGCGAAGCGAGGATCCATTTGAATCGCCTCGAGCTGCACGCCGTTGAGCGCGATCTGATCGGCAGTCGTCATCGGCGGGGCCGACAGCACCGCGAGACGGCGTACCCGGTCGGGCTCGCCGATGCCCCACTCCAACGCGTGCATCCCGCCCATCGACCCTCCGATGACGGCGGCCCACACCTCCACACCGAGCGCATCGGCGAGGCGCACTTGCGCGGCGACCTGATCGCGGATCGTGAGATACGGGAACCGTGACGCCCACTCATAGCCATCCGGGGCGATCGAGGACGGTCCGGTCGAGCCCTGGCATCCACCGAGCATGTTCGGAGCGACGACGAACCAGCGGTCTGTGTCGATCGGCGCGCCGGGGCCGACGATGTCGCCCCACCAGCCCGCCGTCGGGTGTCCGGGGCCTGCCGGTCCGCGCAGATGGCTGTCTCCGGTGAGGGCGTGCAGCACCAGCACCGCGTTGTCGCGCGCAGGAGTGAGTTCGCCCCATGTCTCGTACGCCAGACGGATGCCCGGAAGCTCCGACCCGCTTTCGGTCGCGAAGGCACCCAGGGTCGCGAAGTGCCGGTCGCCCATCGGATCGCCGTCCCGCCACGCCCCGGTCGTGGGCGGACGGCCGCGCAGCAGGCGCGCGTCGGCCTCCGTGATCGGTGCGGTCGGCACCGTGTCTTCGGAGGTCTGCCAGTCCATGGCATCCATTCTCTCGGTCGGGAGGGGTCCCCGCCGTCGTGTTACGCCCCTCGTCGCGCGCGAACGCCGCAGAAATGCGCGAACTCCGCATCCGATGACAGCGATGGATGCGGAGTTCGCGACATTCTGCGGAGTTGGTGACTCGCAGGGGAGAGGGGTCAGGCGCGCGCGGCCTCGGAGAGGCGACGCGCGGCGGCGAGGGCCTGCTCCAGATCGGCCTTCAGGTCTTCGACGTTCTCGAGGCCGACGGACAGGCGCACGAGCCCCGGGGTCACACCGGCGGTCAGCTGCTGCTCGGGTGTGAGCTGCGCGTGCGTGGTGGATGCCGGGTGGATCACGAGCGAACGCACATCGCCGATGTTGGCGAGGTGGCTGAACAGGCTGAGCGAGTTGACGAACTCGCGACCCGCCTGCACCCCACCCTTGAGCTCGAACGACAGCACCGCGCCGACACCCTTCGGGGCGTAGCGGTTCGCGGCGGCGTACCACGGCGAGCTCGGCAGGCCGGAGTAGTTGACCGAGGCGATGTCGTCACTGCTGTCGAGCCACTCCGCGATCTCCTGCGCGTTCTGGACGTGCCGCTCGATACGCAGCGAGAGTGTTTCGATGCCCTGGATGAGCAACCATGCGCTCTGCGGCGAGATGGCCGCACCGAGGTCGCGGAGCAACTGGACGCGCGCCTTGATGATGTAGGCCAGCCCATCGCCGACCGCCTGGGTGTAGACCGCTCCGTGGTACGAGGGGTCGGGGGTCGTGAGGCCCGGGAACCGGTCGGAGTGCTCCGACCAGGGGAAGGACCCCCCGTCGACGATGACGCCGCCGATGGTCGTGCCGTGGCCGCCGAGGAACTTCGTCGCGGAGTGGACGATGAGGTCGGCGCCGAACTCGAACGGCTTGATCAGGTAGGGGGTTGCGATCGTGTTGTCGACGACGAGCGGAACACCGACCTCGTGCGCGACATCCGCGACGGCCCGGATGTCGAGGACGTTGATCTTCGGGTTGCCGATCGTTTCGCCGAAGAAGAGCTTCGTGTTCGGGCGGACGGCGCGGCGCCACTCTTCGGGGTCGTCCTGGTTCTCGACGAAGGTCGTCTCGATGCCGAGCTTGGCGAGGGTGTATTTGAACAGGTTGTACGTGCCGCCGTAGATCGAGCTCGACGAGACGATGTGGTCGCCCGCCTCGGCGATGTTCAACACGGCGAAGGTCGTCGCCGACTGGCCACTCGAGACGAGGAGCGCGCCGGTGCCGCCTTCGAGCGCCGCGACGCGCTCTTCGACGACAGCCTGTGTCGGGTTCTGGATGCGCGTGTAGATGTTGCCGAATTCGGCGAGCGCGAAGAGGTTGGCGGCGTGATCCGCGTTGTCGAACACGTACGACGTGGTCTGGTAGATCGGAGTCGCGCGGGCCTTCGTGACGGGGTCCGGCGCGGCGCCGGCATGGATCTGGGTGGTCTCGAAGCGCCAGTTCTCGGGTGCGGACACGGTGCGACTCCTGCGATGTTCGTCGGTGGCGCGGGCGGATGCCGGCGACTCCACCGACAGTAGGGCGGACGGGTCCGTGTCAACAACCTCCGGGAAATGTGACGTAATGTCGGCGGCCGGTAGCGTGGTGGCATGAGTTTGCGACGCGCAGTGGTGACAGGGGCAAGTTCGGGAATCGGTGAGGCCACGGTCCGAGCCCTCCGTGCGGCGGGCTGGGACGTGGTGGGTGTCGCACGCCGCGCGGACCGGCTCGAGGCCCTCGATGCCGAAGTCGGTTCGGCGTCCTTTGCGGCCGATCTCACGAACGAGGGAGATGTCGCCGCTCTCGCCGAGCACCTCGGATCCACCGGTCCCGTGCACGCACTCGTCCACGTCGCCGGTGGCGCCCGCGGCGCCGACCGCATCGAGGACGGCCGCGCGGCCGACTGGCGCTGGATGTTCGAGGTCAACGTCCTTTCCGCGCAACTCGTCACGGCGGCTCTCCTGCCGCTCCTGCGGGCGTCGATCACCGACGACGGCGACCACGCGGACACGCTCTACGTCACGTCGACCGCCGCGCAGACGGCGTACCCGGGTGGCGGCGGGTACAACGCGGCGAAAGCCGGTGAGGCGATGCTCGTCCACGCGCTGCGGCTCGAACTCAACGGTGAGCCCATTCGGGTGACCGAGGTCGCTCCCGGCATGGTGTTCACGGAAGAGTTCACCGTGAACCGGCTCGGCGGCGACCAGGCGAGCGCCGAGAAGGTCTACGAGGGCGTCGAGAACCCGCTCGTGGCCGGAGACGTGGCCGATGTGATCCGGTACGCGCTGAACGCGCCCGGACACGTCAACCTCGACCTGATCGCGATGCGTCCCGTCGCGCAGTCGGCGCAGCACGTGCTGGCGCGGGGGCCCCTGCGCCCGCGCACCTGACGCGCGGTTCAGGCCGGGGGAGCGTCGGCGAAGGCGACTTTCGGCACGAACACCAGCAAGATCGCCGCGAGGAAACCGCCCGCAGCGCAGATCGCCCACACGGTGAGGTAGCCGCCGAGGGATGCCGCGGTCTCACTCGCGACAGCTCCGGCACCAGCGGCGAGCACGACCCCGAACACGGCGGAGGAGAACGTCCCGCCGATCGTCTTGGTCGTGTTGGTCAGGGCCGAGGAGATGCCCGTCTGCCCGCGGGGAGCCGCCGCGGCGGCGGCCGCCGGCATCGCGCCGACAAGGGCGCCGCAGCCGAGCCCGGCGATCGAGAGGTTGAGGAGTACCTGCCACAGCTCCAGATGGAACGGCAGGAACAGCGCGTAGCCGATCCCCACGAGCAGCGCCGCCGCGATCAGGACGACGCGCGGGCTCGCGCGTCGGGAGGTGACGGCGAACACGATGGCGCCGACGATGAGCGACACGAGATACACGCCGATGATGTTCGACCGCTCGGTCGCGTCGAGTCCGAGCCCGTAGCCGAGGGCGGGGTCTGTGCCGGCGTAGGTCGACAGCGGTCCTTGTGCGCCCAGCAGGCTGATCCCCACGAGGAACGCCGTGGCCTGCACGGGCCACATTTCCGGGCGGCGCAGCACGCGGATGTCGACCGCGGGGTCGTCCTGACGCAGTTCGAACCACACGAAGACGGCGAAGCCGGCGATGCCGGCGATCAGCAGCATCCACACCCACACGGCGCTGGGTCCGTTGAGTCGCAAGAAGGTGAGAGCGCTCGTGACCAGGAGCAGCGCCATCGCCAAGAGCACGAATCCGCCCGAGTCGAGCTTCCGTCCGGGTTCGGGTGTGGACTCCGGCACGCCGATCCAGATCACGATCGCCACGAGGGTGACCGCGATCGCGGGCACGATGAGCGTCGCGGTCAAATTCTCCCCGGTCGCGGCGAAGATCCGGCCGGCCGCGAGTGCGCCGATGATCGCACCGGCTTGCAGCCCGACGACGAGCAGGCCGGCCGCGCGCCGCGTCGTGGAGACGCCCCGGCTCTGCGCGCGCCCGCGCTCGAAGATGAGGGCGATCTCCAACGGCAGCCAGACGACGTAGAAGCCTTGCAACGCCCAGGCGATCAGGAAGCTCCAGAACGACGTCGCGAACGCCAGCCACCAGGTGGCGCCCGCCGTCAGGATCGCCGCGATCAGCAGGATGCGCTTGTGGCCGTACATGTCGCCGAGCTTCGCCAGGATCGGCACAACGAGTGCAGACAGCAGCAGCTGTGCGGCTTCGAACCAGTTGACGTCCGAATCGTGGATGCCGAGCGACACCACGATGTCGCTGAACAGCGGCACGTAGTAGCCCTGCAGAATCCCGCTGACGATCTCGACGAGGATGAACCACCCGATCAGACCCGCGGTGATGCCGAGGGCCGATGTGCGAAGGGGCGTGGACGGGAGCGTGGACACGGCGATCAGTCTAGGGTCGCGGCGCGCGCGGACCCGGCAGCGCCGTAGGCTGACATTTCGCCCGAAGGAGACAGCATGAGCGCACAGCGCGAAACCCTGACGTGGACCGGGTTCGGTGACGCGACGCGCGAGCTGTCGCGGAGCATCGTCGCGAGCGGCTTCGAGCCGGACGTCGTCGTGGCGATCGCCCGCGGCGGACTGCTGCCCGGTGGGGCGATCGCGTACGGGCTGGGGGTGAAGAGCTGCGGCGCGCTGAACGTCGAGTTCTACACCGGGGTGGGGACGGTCCTGGAGGCACCCGTGCTGCTGTCGCCCGATCTCGACCTTGCCTCGTTGGCCGGCAAGCGGGTACTTCTCGTCGATGACGTCGCAGACAGCGGACGCACTCTCGCGCTCGCCGTCGATCTCCTCGCAGCGCGCGCGGCCGACGTGCGCTCGGTCTGTCTGTACACGAAGCCCGGATCCATCGCCCGCCCCGACTTCGTGTGGCGCGAGACCGACCTGTGGATCGATTTCCCCTGGTCGCTGCGTGGATCTGTCGTCCAGGAGGATGCGGCCGCGGCGAGCGCATGATGTCTCGCTCACTCGATCACCTCGCTGCGGCGGGCGTGATCGCCCCCGACTGGGCTGATGCGCTCGCACCGGTCGCCGGCGACATCGCGGCGATCGGGGATCGCTTGCGCGCCGAGGAGGATGCCGGCAGGTCGTCGCTTCCCGCGGGCGATGCGGTCCTCCGCGCGTTCGCACGCCCGCTGTCGGGGGTTCGGGTCCTCATCGTGGGGCAGGACCCCTACCCCACGCCGGGCCACGCGATCGGCCTGTCCTTCGCCGTCGACCCGCGCGTGCGCCCGCTGCCGCGGAGCCTCACCAACATCTACCGGGAGCTCGAGAGCGATCTCGGCATCCCGCCCGCACCGCACGGTGATCTTTCGGCCTGGAGCGATCAGGGCGTCATGCTCCTCAACCGTGTGCTCACCGTCGCGCCCGGCGCTGCGGGATCGCACCGCGGGTGGGGGTGGGAGAAGGTCACGGCGCACGCGATCCGCGCTCTCGCCGACCGCCCCGGACCGCTCGTCGCGATTCTCTGGGGGAAGGATGCCGAAAGCCTGCGCCCGCTGCTCGGCGAGACGCCGATCATCGCCTCGGCGCACCCTTCCCCGTTGTCGGCGCGACGCGGCTTCTTCGGCTCGCGCCCGTTCTCACGGACGAACGATCTGCTCGGCGAGCTCGGCGCGCCCCCGATCGACTGGCGCCTCCCGCCCGCGGACCCCTCCGCGTAGGCTGAGCCGCATGCTTGAGGAGGAATACGACAAGTCGCGGCGCCGCGTTCCGCGTCATCTGCGCCGGCAACCCGAGACCGAGCATCCGTTCGCCTACGAGATCCGCCCGGCCGTGCGCACCGACATGCCGCACGTGCGCGAGATCTACAACTATTACGTCACCAACTCCATCGCCACTCTCGACGAGAAGAAGTGGTCGCACCAGCAGTGGTTCGACAAGTTCGATTTTCTGCAGAAGATCTCCCTGCCATTCCTCGTGGCCGTCTCGCCCTCGGGCCAGATCCTCGGGTACGGTCTCGTCGCCCCGTGGACGGGCACGTCCGGTTACCGCTACACGGTGGAGAACTCGATCTACCTCGGTCATGCCGCCACAGGCAAGGGCCTGGGGAGAGCGCTGCTGGAAGCGCTGATCGCGGCGTGTGAAGAGCTCGGCATTCGCGAGATGGTCGCTGTCATCAGCGACAAAGGCGCCGAAGCCTCCGTCGCGCTGCACGAACGGCTCGGGTTCGTCGAGGTCGGCCGGATGGGGAGGGTCGGGTTCAAGTTCGGCCGTTCGATCGGCACGATCTACCTCCAGAAGCATCTGGTGGGGCGGAAGAAACGCTCACTCTTCGGGCGGCGTGCTCGCTGATCGCGCGCGCTCGGTCTGCGCACGATCCCGCACGGCGTCGATGAGCTCCTTCCACGGTCCGGTGAGTTCCTGCTCAGCCAGCTCAGCGTGGCGACGCTCTCTTCCGCGGTGCGTCGACACGATCCAGGAGAAGCGGTCCGCGCCTTTCGTCGGCGACGGCGGAAGGCGCTCCCACGGGCACTGATCGACCAGGTCGGCCCATCTCGAATACTCGGCGGCGACCGCATCGACCCGCCACGTCCGCGTGAGGCCCGCGAAGCCGCCCGTGCGCTCGACGACGACCGACAGCGTCGCAGGGCCCTCGGACTCGAGGGGCTCAGGCTGATTCGTCATCCTCGATCACGCCGACACCGATCCACCCGGCGCGGACGGCGTCGACCTCCTCCGATCCCTCACCGTACTCCTGCGTGGCGATCGCGAGAGTCTCGGCGGCGAACGTCACGAAGTCGGCCGACGGCGGAAGGGAGCCTCCCGTCATCGCGAGGTACCAGATGTGCCCGGCGCGGTCCCAGGCGTATCCGCCGAGCGCCGTCGCGACTAGGAAGAACGCTTTGTTCGGGATGCCGGAGTTGATGTGCACGCCGCCGTTGTCGGCTTCGGTGACGACGAAGTCCCGCATGTGCGCGGGCTGCGGATCACGGCCCAGGACGTCGTCGTCGTAGGCGGTGCCCGGTGCGCGCAGGGAACGCAGGGCCGTGCCCTGAACGGCATCCGTGAAGATCCCCTCGCCGATCAGCCACGTCGCCTGCGCCGCCTCCTGCCCGGCCGCGTGCTGCTCGGTGAGGGCACCGAACACATCGGCGAGCGATTCGTTGAGGGCGCCGGATTGCCCCGAGTAGGCCAGACCACCGGAGTACTCGACCACTCCGTGCGTGAGCTCGTGCGCGATCACTGACAGCGACTGGGTGAACCCGGTGAAGACCTCGCCGTCGCCGTCGCCGAAGACCATGCGCTCACCGTTCCAGAACGCGTTGTCGTAGCGATCCCCGTAGTGCACCGTCGCCGGCAGAGTCCCGCCCGCAGCGTCGATCGAGGACCGGCCGAAAGCGTCCCAGTAGAGCCTGAACGTCGCCCCCAACCCGTCGAAGGCCTGGTTGACGGCGGTGTCGGTGCTGACGGGATCATCCTCGCCGCGGACCCGGACGCCGGGAAGTTCCTCGCGGGTCTGCGCGTCGCTGATGACGCGGTCCGGAGCGGGGGAGGCTTCGACGACGAGCGCACCGCCATCGACGGACAGGTCGATGTTCGCGCGCACCGGCAGATACCTGCGCGGCGCGGCGAGCGTCGCCCGCGCCGCGGCGGCCGCGCGAGCCAGGTGCGGCTCCTGCGTGGCCGCGAGCCGGGACAACAGGTAGGGAGGGACGATCTCAGGCATGGCGACAGGCTAGTCCCGGCCTCTGACGCGCGTCAGTGTCAGCGCGGATCGATGACCGGAATCGAGGCCAGCAACCGTCGCGTGTATGAGACCTGCGGCTGCAGCAGGACCTTCTCGGTGGGGCCCTCTTCGACGATGCGGCCGTCTTTCATGACGATGACTTCGTCGCAGAGGCTCTGGACGACGCCGATGTCGTGGGACACCATCACGAGCGTGAGGTGCTCGGTGCGGCGCAGATCGCGGAGAAGATCGAGGATCTGCGCGCGGACGGTGACATCCAACGCCGACAAGGGTTCGTCGCCGATCAGGATGCGGGGGCGGTGCACGATGGCGCGCGCGAGGGCGATGCGCTGACGCTGTCCGCCGGAGAACTCGTGCGGATACCGCGCCGCCATGTCGGCGTCCAGTCCCACCTGCGCGAGCACGTCGCGGACCCGCTCCCTCCGGTCGCCGGGGATCCCCAGCGCCCAGAGGGGTTCACCGATGATGCGCCCCACGTTCATCCGAGGATCGAGCGACGCATACGGGTCCTGGAAGACGATCCCGGTCTGCTTGCGCAACCAGTGCAGATCTCGCGCGGAGGCCCGGGCATCCACCACGCGCCCGGCGACTTCGACGCTTCCGGACGTCGGGGTGTCGAGGCCGAGAAGCAGGCGGATGAGCGTGGATTTGCCCGATCCGGATTCGCCGATGATCCCGACCGCCGACCCCTCGCGGACGTCGATGTCGGCATCGTCGAGCGCCGTCGTGACGGTGGCGGGCTCGAACAATCGGCGGGCCGGTGTGCGGAAGCGGCGCGTCAGACCGCGGCCGCGGATGAGTGTCTCGGTCATGCGGCGCCTCCCGGTCGCCAGAGCGTCGCGGTCGCATCGCGCAGCAGGCCTTGCGTCACCGGTGAACTCGGCGCCGTCAGCAGTGTCGTGAGAGGGCCGGATTCGACGACCCGGCCGTCTTCGAGCACGACGGCGTGGGTCGCGACCTGGGAGAGGACAGCGAGGTCATGAGTGATGAAGACGAGCGACATGCCGTCGCGTTCCACGAGGGTGCGCAGCAGGTCGAGGATTTCGGCCTGGATCGTCACATCGAGCGCCGTCGTGGGTTCGTCCGCGATCAGCAGGCGGGGGCGGCATGCCAAGGCCATCGCGATGGCGACGCGTTGGCGCTGGCCACCGGAGAGCTGGTGCGGATACCGCCGCACGATCTGCGCGGGGCCCGGAAGATGCACCCGCTCGGCCTCGGAGACGGCGCGGGCCAGCGCCGTGCGGCGTCCGAGTCCTTCATGGATGCGGATGGACTCGGCGATCTGGCGTCCCACCGTGCGGATCGGGTTGAGGGCCGTCCGCGGTTCCTGGAACACGATGCCGATCTCGTCTCCGCGCATCTTCGCGAGCTCGCGGTCGGGGAGGCCGAGGAGCTCGCGGCCCTGCCAGCGGATGCTGCCGCCCGCGACAGCGCCATCCGGGAGGAGCCCGAGCAGAGCCAGTGCAGTGAGCGACTTGCCCGAACCCGATTCGCCGATGAGGCCTACCCGTGCCCCCTCGGGGACATCGAAGGAGACGCCGTCGACGACGCGACGTCCGGCGATGTCGATCGTGAGATCGCGTACCTCGAGACTCACGCGACGACCTCCGGTACGTGTGTGCGGGCGGCGGCGCCCCGCCGCGAGAGCGTCGGGTCGGTCACATCACGTAGACCGTCGCCCAGGAGATTGAGTCCGAGCACGGTAAGGGTGATCGCGAGGCCGGGCCACACGACGGTCAGCGGATGCACCGAAATGAAGGACTGCAGCTCGGCCAACAGCAGGCCCCACGACGGTTCGGTCGGCGGTGCTCCGAACCCGAGGTAGGACAAGCCCGCCTCGGCGAGGACCGCGACGGCCATCGCCCAGGACAACTGCACGATGAACACCGGGGCGACGTTCGGAAGCAGATGACGCCACAGGTTCTGCCACGGTGAGAGGCCGCTCGCGCGCCCCGCCAGGACGAAGTCGCTGTGGAGAACCCGGCGGAGCTCCGGACGGGTCACGCGTGCGACATTCACGCCGAAACCGATGCCGACCGAGACGATCACGACCCACAACGATCCGCCCCAGACCGCGGAGATCATCATCGCGATCAGCAGCACCGGAAAAGCGATGAGGATGTCGACGAACACCGCGATACTTTCGCGCACCCACCGCACCGTCAGGGCTCCGAGCGCGGCGAGGGCGAGGCCGATGAGCGTCGCGATCACGCCCGCGCCGAGCGCGACCCAGACGGTCGTGCGTGCGCCGGCCATCAGCAGGCTCGCGATGTCACGGCCCGATCCGTCCGTGCCGAGCACGTGTGGCCATCCCGGCGGGGCCCACCGGTTCGCGATGTCGACGCTCTTCGGGTCGAACGGCAGCCAGAACACGCTGATCACGGCCACGAGACCGACGATCGCGATCACGATGATCCCGAACCGGCTCGTCGACAGCGCCCACAGCCGGGCCGGCCAGGCGAATCGTCTGGTCATTCCGCCTCCCGCTGCCGGGGGTCGATGACCCGATGGACGAGATCGACGAGGAACCCGACGATCAACACGAAACCGGTCAAGACGAGCAGTTCACCCTGCACTTTCGGGAGGTCGCGATTGCCGACGTCGGCCACCAGCATCCGCCCGACGCCCGGCAGGCCGAACAGCTGCTCGATCACGACGGCGCCGACGATGATGCCCGCGATCTGGAGCCCCAGCACCGTGATGATCGACAGTCCGACGGTGGGCAGACCGTGGCGCACGAGCGCCTGATTGCGCGTGAGCCCCTTGGCCGCGGCCGTGCGGACGAAGTCCTGACCGACCGCCTGCAGCGTCGCCGACCGCACGAAGCGCAACAGCATGGCACCTTCGACGACACCGATCGTGAGCGCCGGGAGGAGCAGCGAACGTAGAGCGAGACCGGGGTCTGACCACCCGTCGCGGGGGAAACCCTGCGCCGGGAGCCAGCCGAGCCAGACCGCGAACACGAGGACGAGCATCATGCCGGCCCACACCACCGGGACCGCGGCGAGCGTCTGCGCGCCGACGCTCAGCGCCGTGCCGTCCGGCCGCCCGCGGCGCATCGCCGACGCGACGCCCAGGGGCAGCGCGATCAGCAGGGCGACCGTGAGCGAGAGGAGGCCGAGCGGGACCGTCACTTGCGCCTTCTGCGCGAGTTCGGTCGCCACCGGGGCGCCGGTGAGCAGGGAGGTGCCGAGGTCTCCGCGGAGCACCCCGCCGATCCAGGTGAAGTATTGCGCCGGCAGGGGAGTGTCGAGACCCAGTCGCTGTCGAATCGCCTCGACCTGCTCGGGAGTGGAGCCCACCCCGGCGATGAGTTGAGCGACATCGCCGGGGAGGATCCGCAACGTGAGGAAGATCAGCGCACTGGCGACGAACAGGCCCAGCAGCAGCAGGGCCAGTCGCGTCAGTGCGTAGCGGATCACCCCTCGCTCTTGACCAACTCAGCCAGGTTCAGACGCTCGTTCGTGTTCACGGTCGGAACCCCGGTGATTCCGGAGGCGATCGCCACGGTCGATGCGCCGTTGTACAACCAGTCGGCGGCCATGTCTTCGGACACGATCTTCGCCGCCTTCTTCAGCAGGTCGGCGGCGGCCGCGTCGTCGGTCGCGGCGAGCGAGTCGGCGTACAGCTTCTGGACCTCGGCGTTGTCGTACGTGAAGTAGTACTCCGGGTTCGCCCAGTTCTCGAAGTCGCGCGCCTCGGTGTGCAGCACGAAGCTGAGGTCGTAGTCCTGGTTGATATAGACGTCCTGCAGCCAGGCGGAGAACTCGACCGCATTGACCTTCAGCGTGATCCCCACGTCGTTCAGGTTCGAGACGAGGATCTGCGACACCGTCGTGCCGTAGAAGGAGGGGATCGTGAGCGTCAGAGTGATGTCCTCGGCGCCGGCCTCGGCGAGGAGCTCTTTTGCGGCGGCCGGATCGAACGGTGCGACGGACTCGAGGTCCTCGTAGCCCGGGTCGAGTTCGGGGATCGGGCCATACTGCGTCTGGCCGGCGGCGAACGCCTCCACGATCGCCTTCTTGTCGATCGCCTGGCGGATCGCCTGGCGGACACGGATGTCGCTCAGGGGTGCCTTCGTCGAGTTCATCGCGAGGGTGCCCTTGTCGGTGGACTGGCCGAGCGTCACGGCGAAGTCGCCGTTCGCCTCGACCTGGTCGGTGAGGTTGGCGTCGAAGCCGGTGAGCACATCGAGCTCTCCCGCCAGGGCGCCGTTGAGGGCGGCCTGTGTCTCCGGGAGGTAATTGAAGACGACCTCGGCGACCTGCGCCTTCTCTCCCCAGTAGGCGTCGTTGCGGGTGAACGTGATCGAGTCGCCCTGCTTCCAGTCCGTCAACGTGTACGGGCCCGTGCCATTGGCGGCGGTCTTCCGGTCGGTCGCGTCGTCCTTCTTGAGGATGAGACCCGCGCGGCCGGTGAGGTTCCACAGGAGGGTGGAGTCGGGCGCGCTCAGCGTCAGCGTGATCGTCTGGCCTTCGGCCGCGATCGTGCTCACGCCGGCGAGGCGCGCGGAGTCGCGGTAGCTCGCGGTGTCCTTGACCTGCTGCAGCGACCAGACGACGTCGTCGGGGGTGAGTTCTTCGCCGTTCTGGAACGTGACCCCCTCGCGGAGGGTGAAGGTATAGGTCAGGCCGTCGGCCGACACCTCGTAGTCGCTCGCGAGCGCCGGGACGATCTCCTGATCGGCCGTCCGCGACACGAGGCCCTGGTACACGTTGTCCACCAGGATCTGATCGAGCGCCGCGCCCGCGGTCTCGCGGATGTCGAGGTTTCCGGGCTCCGCCACGAGGCGGACGGCCACGGAGGCATCAGGGTCGGGGGTTCCACCGGTGTTCGACGGCGTCGGCGCGGTGGCGCCGGTGCATGCGGTGAGCAGCAGGGCGCCGGCAGCGACGAGCGCGGCCGCAGCCAGGGTGGTTCGGCGAAGCATGCGGGGAGGGGTCCTTTCGCAGGGAGCAGGCGTGCGTCGTTGCTGGACCGGCACGGTCTGCGGACTCGGGTGCGCGTATCAGCCTAAGGTCCGACGGCGATGCCGTGGGCATCCCCGTCATCAACCGACGCAGATCATCACATCTTCCCGGAACCCGCCCGAGCGATTCCCGCCAGGATCCCAGCGAGCTCGACGGGAGCTTCCTCCTGCACATTGTGGCCGGAGGGCACCGCGATGATCACGGCGTCCGGCCGGTGAGCGCGGTAATCGGTGACGTCCTGCGCGCTCAAGAAGCCGCGCTCGCCGTGCACGAGGGTGAGGGGAGTGCGCACGGCCGCCAGGTCATCCCAGCCCGAGGACGCCAGAACGCTGCGGAGGGCGTCCTGACCCTGCTGCGCCGCCTGCGCGGCGATCGGGTCTTCCGCCATCGCGGCCGCGAGATGTGCGAAGTGGTGTTTCCACTCGACCCGGCCGTCGGGGCGGATGCGGGAATTGAGGAACACGCCGCGGGCGGCGGCTTCCGGGCTTCCGCCGAGTCCGAAGCGCAGAGCGCGCTCGACCAGTTCGTCCCTGCTGGCCCAGTCGGTCGGGCCGGCGAAGAACGCCGCGATCTGGCTCGCGCCCCCGGTCGGGTCGATTCCGGGGGAAATGTCGACGACGACGAGCTCCCGCACGAGGTCGGGGCGGGATGCCGCGAGCGCCGCCGCGGTCAATCCACCGAGCGATTGTCCGACGAGTACTTGTGGCCCCTCAGTCCACGCGGAGATCGCGTCCGCGATGTCCTCCGCGAGCGCCCGTCCGGTGTAGGCGGCATCCGCGCGCCACGATGCATCGCCGTGGCCGGGCAGGTCGAGAGCCAGGGCGGGGAGCCCGAGAGCGATCACGGTCGTGTCCCACGTGTGGGCGTTCAATCCGGCGCCGTGCAGGAATGTCACGATCGGCGGGGCGAACGCGCCGGTGAGGGGATCGCCGTACTGGAGTCCGCTCACGGAGCGTCCGTCGGGGAGGTCGAAAGAGAGGCGACGGACCGGTGGCACTCGGTCCGAACCGATGTCGCGGGCCTGGTCGGGGAGGAACTGGAATTCGTCCATCGGGCTATTGTGACGCATCCCGAGGCCGCGCCAGGTGGCGGTCGTAGGCTGGAGCCATGACCCAGGAACGTCGCGTGCATCTCTCTCGTTCAGCTCGTCCCGCCTACGACGCACTCGAGGCCTTCTCGCAGACCGTCGGCGCGCTCGCGGCGGAAGCGGGCATCGACGAACGGCTCAAGGAGATCGCGCTGATCCACGCCTCGCAGCTCAATGGCTGCGCCTACTGTGTGCGGGTCCATGTGGATCGCGCTGTGGCTGGGGGCATGTCGGCGGATGAGATCGCGCAGATCGCCACGTGGCGGGAGTCGGGCGTGTTCACGGCACGGGAGCGTGCGGCGCTGGAACTGACCGAGTCTTACGTCTTCATCCACGAAGACGGCATCTCCGATGAGGTCTATGACCACGTGGGAGGCATTCTGACCGAGGGGGAGTACGTCGCGCTGAGCTGGCTGCTGGTCTCGATCAACGCATTCAACCGGGTCACGATCGCCGGCAAGTACGCGGTGCCGCGACGCCACGGGGCCGCGGCGGAACCGTCGGCGTGACGGTCCCCGGCACACTCAACTTCCGCGACATCGGGGGCTTGCCCGCCGGTGGGTTCGTCACGCGCGAGGGCGTCTTGTTCCGCTCCGGCAACCTGGCTCAGCTGAAAGACGACGGCCGCGGTGCGTTGGGCGCCCTCGGGCTTCGCCGGATCGTGGACCTGCGTGAGGACGATGAGCTCGTGCGCGACCCGAGCCTGATCGAGGGCCTCGATATCGACACGGTGCGGGCGCCGCTTTTCCTGGGGTCCACGGCATCCTTCTTCACGCACGACGTCTCCCTCGCCGACATGTACCGGGGCCTCATCGATGAGGCCGCCGCTCGCATCGTCGACGTCGTGCGGGCGGTGCTGGCCGATCAACCGGTCCTCGTGCACTGCACCGTGGGAAAGGATCGCACCGGCGTGACGGTCGCTCTCATCCTCGCCGCGGTCGGCGTCGACGAAGACGCGGTGATCGCCGATTACGCCCGTACCGAGACCCTTCTGCCCACCGAACGCAACGCGCGCGTCGTGTCGTTCTTGCGCGGTTTGCACCCCGACGCCGTCCACCTCGAAGAGCTCGCCACGCGCTCGCCGGCGCCGGTTATGCGGGGGATGCTCGCCGACCTGAGCGACCGTTACGGCGCGCCGGTCGAGTATCTGCGCGCACACGGGTTGACCGACGCGGAGCTCGTCGAGTTGCGACGGGTGCTCCTGCGGGTTCGCTGAGACCCATCGCACTAAGGTGAGGCTCCCCTTCCCTCGGGGCTATAGTGGGAGGATCATGACCTCGACCACGCCGCACAATGACACCGCCTGCAAGGCGTCGCGTCATACGCGGGTGCAGCATCTCATCACGGCTGACGAGTCTTCTCTCGCCGATCTCGAGACACTGCTGGCGACGTTGCCGATCTGCTCGACCGGGCGAGTGTTCATCGAGGTGGCGGATGCCGCCTCCGCGCGAGAGATCATCGTCCCGGCGCGGATGATCGTCACGTGGCTCGATCGCTCTCGCCGTACGGGCGACCCCGGATCGGGGCGTTCCTGCGCGCCCGGCCAGGCGCTCGCGCGCGCCGTGACCGCCTGGGCGGACGAGATGTTCTGCGACGGCGCCGACGGCACCCGGGTCTACCTCCTGGGCGGATTCCTCGGGACTGCGGACATCTTCGACCATCTCACGTCACAGCGCGGCGTCGATGCCGACGCCATCCACGTGCCTGAGCGCTTCGGCGTCGCCCTCGCGCGCTGATCAGCGGACGTAGTTGCCGTCTTCGAGGCCCGCGAGGATCTCGAACCGGTTCGTCAGCGGGTTTCGACCGGCAGCGAGGTACAGAATCGGCATGAGGAAACCGTAACGGCGCCACTGCCGCTCGTGGACGGCCTCGTGTCGGAGGACGGCGTCGCTGACGTGCGCCTGACCGGTGAGGAAACAACCGCCGACACAGACGCCTCCGCGCCGGAACGCCCAGTTCGGCAGGCCCGTGAACACCCACAGCCCGGCTTTCCGCTCGACGCGTCCCGTCGACCAGATCGATCCCCACAGCCAACCGACCGACGTGCCCCACCAGTAGCCGATGACACTCAGGGGTGAGTCGAGCAGGAAAGCGGGGATGGCGGCATCCACGCGTGCTCCGCGCACCACAGCGCGCTGGGCACGCTCCTGCCACCCTGCCGGGGGAGAGGTGATCACTTGAGGGCTCCGAGGACACGCAGGATCGTGCCGAGGTCATCGAGGGCGGCGGCGGGCGAGGACGGCGCGAACCCGGCGATCGATGCGCCCACGATTCGCGCCTCGCTGCGGATCGCGGCAATCGCGCCGGTGAGGTGCTCCAGGGGCAGTCCGAAGGGGACCGGCAGTGCCAGTCCGCCGAGCACTGCGGGATCCAGGACGTCCAGATCGACGTGGACATACACCGCGGTGGTACCGGTCTGAGCGACCGCGGCGGCCAGCGCCGCAGGATCGGCGAGGTCGGCGACGCTGAGCGTCCGCAGTCCCGACTCCTGGACGAACTCCCATTCGGCGTCATCGAACTCGCGGGCACCGGCCAGGATGACGTGGTCGCGCGTGATCCCGCCGGACGGCAGGTCGATCGCGTCGAAGGTCGCTCGGAGGGCCATGCCGGCCAGCGACCCGGACGGGCTCGATTCCGGCGAGTGCAGGTCGGCGTGTGCGTCGAACCAGACGACCACGAGGTCGTCGTGCGTTGCCGCGGTGTGCGCGATGGTCGGGACGGCGATCCCGCAATCGCCGCCGACGACGATCGCCGGCTCATCGGAGGCGGCGAGGGCGGTCGTCACATTCTCGGCGACGCGGTTCACCGCGCTGAACCGCCGGATGCCGGTTCCGAGAGACTCACCGGCCTCGATCGGCACGTCGACTCGGACCGTCGCGGCGCGGGGGAGGTCTCCGGCGATCGCTTCGGCTCCGTCGATGAGGTGCATCGCCCGGGTGGAGGGAGAGCCCTGCCACTGCGGGGCCACCAGATATCGCGTCATGGGTCCATCCTCTCGCGCGGTGCGCCCCGCAGACGACGACGCGGCGCCGAACCCGAGGGCCCGACGCCGCGCGCATCCATGGGTCTTACTGTTCGATCGCCGGGGCGCTCGTGCCGCCGGCCTTCAACGCAGCCAGGCGCGCCTCGACCTCGGTGAGCTCGCCCACGTCGTCGAGCGAGGCGAACTGCGCGTCGAGGCTCGACGCGGCCAGTTCCGCCTTGCCGGAGGCGAGGGCCTCCTGGCGCCGGACCTTGTCCTCGAAGCGACCGAGTTCACTGGTCGGATCGAGCACGTCGATGGACTTGACGGCGTCGTGCACCTTGTTCTGCGCCTCGGCCGACTTGGCGCGGGCCAGCAGCTCGGAGCGCTTCGAACGCAGCTCCTCGAGCTTGCCCTTCATGCCGTTGAGGCCGTCCTTCAGCTTGTCGACGACCTCGGTCTGGGCGGCGATGGCGGGGGCGATCGCCCGAGCCTCGTTCTCCTCGCTGATCTGGCGCTGGAGAGCGATCTTCGCGAGGTTGTCGAACTTGTCGGCGTCGGTCGTGTGACCGATCGTGCGCAGTTCGTCTGCCTTCTTGCTCGCGGCCAGCGCCTTGCTGCCCCACTCGGTGGCCGACTTGACGTCCTCCTCGTGGTCCCGCTCGAGCAGGCGCAGGTTGCCGATCGTCTCGGCGATGGCCGACTCGGCGTCCGCGATGTTGTTGGAGTAGTCGCGCACGAGCTGGTCGAGCATTTTCTGCGGGTCTTCCGCAGAGTCGAGCATCGCGTTGATGTTCGCCTTCATGAGCGTCGAGATGCGACCGAAAATGGACTGCTTTGCCATCGGTTTTCCTTTTCTATCCGGGTTGATGGAGGTGAACGGCGGATGCCGGCATCGAAAGTCGGGGTGCGGGGGTCAGAAGCGTCCTCCTCCGCGGCGACTGCGCGTGCCGCCGCCGCCGAAGCTGCCCGGCCGAGCACCTCCGCCGCCGAACATGCCGCCGCCGGAGCTTCGGCCGCCGCCGCCGCCACCGAGAAGAGAGTTGATGAGGATCCCACCGAGGACGGCATTCATCATGTTGCCGCCGCCACCGTTGCCGCCGCTGGTGCCCCCGCCGAACATGCCGCCGCCCGGGAAGGAGCCGACGTCGTTCTGCGCGTACTGGATGGCCTGGGCTGCGAGGTCGTTCGCGCGCTGCGCGTACCCGAGTGCCTGTGCGGGATCGCTCTGCTGCAGTTGGCGGGCCTGGACGAGAGATGCGCCGGCTTCGGCGAGGCGCGTGCGCGCTTCCGCTCCGATCGCACCGCGACGCGATGTGATGAAGTCTTCGGCCGCTGAGACCTGGCCCTGCGCCTGGGTGAGCAGCATACCGAGCTGCTGGCTCGCGCGCTGCGCTTTCTGCTGACTGTCGCGCACGCCCTCCAGCAATGCGTCGATCTGCTCGTTGGCCCGGGTGAGTCCCTCGAGAGCGTAGAGCGGCCGTCGCGCCGATCCGGCCAGGAGCGTGCGTCCCGCCTCGACCTGCTGGCGGGTCGCGGCGATCACGGGGGCGAGGCGGCCGTCAGGGTCGGGGAGAGCGCTGGCCGTGGCCAGGTCCGTGTCGAGTTCGGCGATCAGGCGGGCGGCATCCTGATCGCCTTGTGCGAGGTCGGCGCCGAGCTTCTCGACCGCATCCTGGAGCAGTTTCGCCTCGCCGATCGCGTCTTCGGCGGCCCGGATGCCGACCGCTGCGCGCGCGCCGTCTCCGGCGCCGATGGCCGTTTGCGCGGCGCGCAGTTGCTCGTCGGCAAAGGTCAGCAGCTGCGCCGCGTGGTCGGCGTTGCCGGCGACGGTGGCGAGCGCTTCCGGAGCGTAGCTCTCCGCGAGGGTCGCGAGGCGAGGCGCCACGGCATCGAGTGCACCGGCCACCTCCGCGCGCTGCGACTGGACGCGCGCCAGCGCCTCCGGTGCGTTCTGTTCGAGCCTGCGGAGCTCATCGAACGCGGCGGCTTTCTCGTCGAGTTCGTGATTGGCGTGCGCGCACAGCTCGAGGATCTGCGCGTTCCACTGCCGGATCGCCTGTTCGGAGTCGGGGACCTCGTCGTCGAGCTGTTGCTTCAGCGCGAACGCCTGACTGAGATCTTCTTTCGCGCGGGCGAGGGCCGTGTGGAACTCAGCGGCGGCTTCGGCGCCGAACTGCGCTTCGGCGAATCCGAGTTCTTGCTCGCTGGTCTTCACCGCGTCGTCCGTGTCGACGAGGGCCGACGAGGCCTGCCGTCCGAGGTCCTTCGTGGAGATCTGGCTGAGCGCGTCCGCCGACGGTTGGCCGCCGCCGACGGTCAGGGCCGCCTTCTTCCGCGAACGCAGCACGATCCAGACGACGAGAGTCGCGAGTGCGAGCAGGATGACGATGAGGAGGATCGGCAGGAAGGATCCCCCCGCGGATCCTCCTCCGGAGACGGCATTCTCGAGACCGTCGGCGGCCGCCGTCGCAGCTCCCGCCCAGTTCTCGGTGCGCAGCTCGGGCAGAATCCTCTCCTGCTCGATCGAGGCCAGTTGATCGATGTCGACGGGTCCGGAACTGTCGCCCGAGAGGTAGAACTGGCGCCCGTCGGTCGCGATTGCAAGGAGGTATTGCGTGGGGCCCAGACCATTGTCGCTCGCCGTTCGGTTGGCCCACTCTTCGGGGTCACTCGGATTGGTGAACTGATCCACGTAGACGACCCACAGGTCGATCCCGGCGGCGGGGAGGGCGGTCAGGCGTTCCTCGACGGCCGCCTCTTGCGATGAGCTCAGGACGTCGGACTGGTCCCACACGTGTGTGCTCGTCAACGGGACGGGATCGGTCGCCATCGCCGCCGCGCCACCGCCCAGGACAACCGCCGCAGCTGTCACCAACGCGAGAGGCCAGTGCGCGCGCATGGGGTCCTTTCCTCCACGGGGACAACGGAAACCGTCCCCGCGAACACCCTATTCCCCGTCGTGCATGAGCAAAAGTCCTGGGCGCCGGAGGTGAACGCGGGCGATGAAAGAGGTGTGAGCTCGACCCGACCGGGGAGTCGCTCCCGGGTTCTCGGTGACGTCCGGGTAGGTTGCCGAGTCGGAGGAGCTATGGACGACAGATACGGCGGGGATGTCCTCGCCCGCGGATGGCGCGATGCCGGACGCCGCGTGGTGCCGGAGGTCCAGGCTGAGCGCGACCTCGTCGTCGAGGTCGCGTCAGACGGATTCTGCGGCGCCGTCACGCGCGTCCAGTCGGGCACCGTCGAACTCGAGGACCGCCTCGGTCGCCGGCGGCTCTTCCCCCTCGGCGGAGGGTTCCTCGTCGACGGCGACCCAGTCGTCCTGATCGTCCCGAAGCCTGCGACACCCGCTGGGCCGACGCGGACGGCATCCGGGTCCTTCGCGGCGCCGCAGGAGCGGGCGCGGGTCGCCCGCGGATCGCGGATCCTTGTCGAGGGGCGGCACGATGCCGAACTCGTCGAGAAGGTGTGGGGAGACGATCTGCGGGTCGAAGGCGTTGTCGTCGAATACCTGCAGGGTGTCGATCTTCTGGCCGCGGCTCTGGACGACGAGCCCCCCGGACCGGACCGTCGCTACGGGGTGTTGGTCGATCATCTGGTCGCCGGTTCGAAGGAATCCCGCATCGCCGAGGCGGTCGCTCGAGGTCCGCACGGCCGCTACGTCCGGATCGTCGGGCATCCGCACATCGACGTCTGGCAGTGCGTGACCCCGCGGGCGCTCGGCATCGCCGCCTGGCCCCGCATTCCGCGCGGCATCGAGTGGAAGGTCGGTGTCAGCCGTGCACTGGGCTGGCCGGCCGACGATCAGGCCGACCTGGCGCGGAACTGGCAGCGGATCCTGCGCTCGGTCCACAGCTACCGGGACCTCGACCCGGCACTTCTCGGCCGCGTCGAGGAGCTCATCGACTTCGTCACGCAGTGAGCGCCGACGTCGCCCGCGAGCCCGGCCTCACGTCAGCAGCCGGACGGATTCGCCCTCGACGACGCGACCGCGGATCCAGACCTGCTCGATCGCCCGGTCCGGCTCTCGCATCGTGGCCAGCAGCACCCGCGCCGTGCTCTGCGCGATCTCGGCGAGCGGCTGCGCGACCGTCGTGATGCGGGGCACGTGATACTTGCCGATGTCGAGGCCGTCGAACCCCACGAGCGAGACCTCGTCGGGCACGCGCCGTCCCGCCTCGCTGAGCGCGCGTGCGGCACCGACGGCGGCGGCGTCGCATACCGCCATGATCGCGGTGACGTCGCCGGGGATCCCGGATCCGGGCCATTGGGCGACCGACTCGTAGCCGTTGCGCATCGTGTACAGCTGATCGGGAAGGACCGAGGGGACCACGAGCTCCTCGTCGAATGAGATCCCGGCGGCACCCAGGGCGGCCCGGTAGCCGGCGAGGCGCAGCGCCCACGCGTGCTCACCATCGCGCTCCGTGCCGCCGCCTACGAACGCGATGCGCCGGTGACCGTGCGCGATGAGATGGCTGGTCAGCTCGTAGGCGCCGGTCTGATCGTCTACCGAGATCGAAGAGTGCAGCGACGCGGCCCCGGAGTAGTCCGGCGTCGTGCAGAACACCATGGGGACGTCGATCTCGGCGAGGCGCCGGCTCAGCTGAGACGACGCTTCCCGATCGGCGCTTCCGTACCGTCCGAGGAAGACGACACCGTCGAACTTCCCCTCGCGCACGATCCGTTCCACGGTCCCGGCGGTCGCATGCTGTTCGGCGACGTGTGAGAGCACGGTGTCATAGCCGGCGTCGGCGAAGGCCAAGCCGAGGTGCTCGAGCACTTCGATCAGGAGCTGCCCGAGCTCGCCCTGGATGACGACCGAGATCGTCTGGGTGGTGCCGATCTTCAGGCGCCGCGCGCTCGCATTGGGCACATAGCCGTGGCGCTCCGCGGCCGCACGGATGCGAGCGCGCGTCTCGGGGTTGACGTCGGAGCGATCATTCATCGCCCGTGAGACCGTCGAGACCGCGACGCCGCAGATGCGCGCCAGTTCCCGGATGGTCATCTCCGCCAAGACGGACTTCCTCTTCTTCGAACGGATCGGCCCGGCACCCGCGCCAGCTTCAGCCCTTGACCGCGCCTGCGACGACTCCTTGGATGATGTGCTTCTGACTGAACAGATAGAACACGATCACGGGAATCAGCGCCAGCACGAGCACACCCATCATCGCACCCATGTCGACCGCGCCATAGCCGCCCTTGAGGTACTGGACCGAGATCGGGATGGTCATGTACTTCTTCAGGTCCAGCGTGAGGTAGGGCAGCAGGTAGTCGTTCCACAGCCACATCACCTCGAGGATCGCGACGGTGATGACGGCCGGCTTCATGACCGGCAGCACGATCAGGAAGAACGTGCGCACCGGGCCGCATCCGTCGATCGTCGCGGCCTCTTCGATCTCGTAGGGGATGCCCTTGACGAATCCCGTGAAGATGAACACCGCAAGGCCCGCGCCGAAGCCGAGGTAGATGATCCACAGCCCGAAGGGGTTGCTCAGTCCCAGGGAGTCGGCCAGCCAGGAGAGCGTGAACATGACCATCTGGAAGGGAACCACGAGGTTGAACAGGAAGCTGGTGTACAGCGTCTTGGCGAAGCGGTTGTCCATGCGGACGATCCACCAGGCCGTCATCGACGTGCCCGCCAAGATCAGCAGGGCAGAGCCGACCGTGATGACCAGAGACCAGCCGAACGAGGTGATCAGGTCGGTCTTGCGCACACCCTCGATGTAGTTCTGCCAGCCGACGAAGCTCTCGGCGGTCGGCAGCGAGAACGGATTGTCGGCGATGTACACCTTCCCCTTGAAGGAGTTGATGACCACCAGTGCGATCGGGTAGAGGTAGGCCAGTGCGATGACGGTGAACGAGAGCGTCCACAGCCATGGGCGGCGGGGCTGGGCGTTCACAGGGCGGCCTCCTTCGAGCGGGCGAAACGGTTCTGCACGAGGGCGATGACCGCGACGATGATGAGGAACACGACGGCCTTCGCCTGGCCGACTCCCTCGAATCCGGTGCGGCCGTAGAAGGTATTGAAGATGTTCAGCGCGAGCAGTTCGCTCAGTCGCGACGGGGCACCGTTGGTGAGGGCGAGGTTCTGGTCGAACATCTTGAACCCGTTGGTGATGGTCAGGAAGGTGCAGACGGTGATCGCGGGCATCACGAGCGGGATGATCACGCTGCGCAGTGTCCGGCCGTTGGAGGCTCCGTCCATCTCGGACGCTTCGAGGAGTTCGGTCGGCACGGACTGCAGCCCGGCGATGTAGATGACCATCATGTAGCCGATCTGCTGCCAGCACATGAGGATGACCATGCCCCAGAAGCCGTACGAGGCGTCGTAGGTGATCGAGCGGGCCCACATGCCCAGCACGCCGTTCAGCAGAAGCAGCCAGACGTAGCCGAGGACGATCCCGCCGATCAGGTTCGGCATGAAGAACACCGAGCGGAAGACGTTCTTGCCGCGGAAGTTCTTCACCAGCAGGTACGCGATGGCGAACGCGAACACGTTGATCAGAACGGTGGTCACCACAGCGAATGCGGCGGTGTACCACAGCGAGTGGAGGAACACCTCGTCGCCGAACAGCTTCGCGTAGTTGTTCAGGCCGACCCACGTGCTGCGGGTGACGGTCCGGAACTCGGTGAACGAGAGGTATACGCCCAGGATGAACGGGACGATGAACCCGATGATGAAGGCGGCTACCGTCGGTCCGGTGAACAGCCACCCCCAGCGGGCGAGGGACTTCTTCATGATGCGTGCTCCTGCAACGGGCGCGGTGGTAGGGATGGATGTGCCGGCGGGGCGACTCGCGTCGCCGCCGCCGGCACGGGGGTGCGGATGCCGGTGGCTTCCGCGTCTGGAATCGATCAGCCGTTGGCGAGCTGGTACTCGGTGGCCCAGCCGTCGACGTAGGCGGTCTCGACAGCGTCCCAGTCGCCGGTGCCCTGGGCGTACTGCAGCAGTGCCTGTCCGACGCCGTTCTTCCACTCCTCGGAAGGCATGACGGTGAAGTTCCACGTGACGGCGGTCTTGCCGGCTGCGGTGTACTCGGCGTCGGCGCGGACGAGCGGGTTGGCCGGCAGGTAGTCGCCGAACGTGTCGAACGGGGTCACGAAGCCCATGGTGTTGGCCAGCGTGTCACGACCGGTGTCGGAGGTGATGACCCACTCCAGGAAGTCCTTCGTGGCCTGCTGATCGGCCTCGGACGACTCGTTGTTGACGACCCAGTAGTTCTCCGAACCCGTGACCAGGCCCGAGTTCTCTTCGCCCTCGGCGCCGATGTAGATCGGCAGCATGCCGAGGTCCTCATCCGCGACCGCCTGGCCGGAGACGTCGCCGTAGGCCCACGTCCCGTTCTGGTAGAACGCGGCCTTGCCCAAGGCGAACTCGCTGTTGGTGTCTTCGATCGTCTTGCCCGACAGGGTCGAGGGGTCGACCGTGGCGTTGTTGATGTACAGGTCGAAGATGTCCTGGTAGCCGTCGAGGTAGCTGTCGTTGATCTCGGCGGGCTGACCGGTCACGCCGTCTGCCTTGAACTGCCAGTACAGCGGGATGTTGGCCAGGTGGGTCTTGAAACGCCAGTCGCTCGAGGAGTCGAAGCCGGCCGAGGTGAACGCACCCTCGATGCCGAGGTCGTCCTTGTGTGCCTGAATGCCCTCGACGACGGACGAGAGCGTGGCGAAGTCGGTGATCTCGTCGATCGACGAGACGGACGAGTCGCCCAGTGCGATGTAGTCGTTGACGATCTTCTTGTTGTAGATGATGCCGTAGGTCTCCACGACGTACGGGATCGCCAGGACCTCGCCGTCGTCGCCGGTGAGGGCGACGGACTGGTCGTTGAGGTGCTCGTAAACGGCCGTGTCGGACAGGTCGGCGACGTAGTCCTTCCAGCTGGCCAGACCGACCGGGCCGTTGACCTGGAACAGCGTCGGGGCGTTGCTCTTGGCCATCTCGGACTTCAGCGTGGTCTCGTAGGTGCCAGACGCCGCGGTCTGCACGTCGACCTGCACGCCGGTCTCCTCCGTGTACTCGGCGGCCAAGGCCACCCAGTCGTCGGCCTGCTCGGGCTTGAAGTTGAGGTAGTACACCTTGCCTTCGGCGTCTCCGCCGTCGCCGTCCCCACCGGCGCTGCAGCCGGCGAGAGCCGCGGTGAGTGCGGTCACTGTGAGACCGGCGGCGATCACGGTCGCCATTTTGCGCTTCATCATTGTCCTGGGCCTTCCTTCTTTGGATCGAGGACACTCTTGTGCTCCGTCGCATCTGCGCTTCGGGGCGATTTGCCGGAATCGGTTCCGGGCTGATGCACACAGTACGCGTCCGCCCCGGGGGATGCAAGAGCGCCGGTCGCCCTGCGGCGCGCCGCAGGGCTGGTCTCAGGATGCGGCGACGTCGGCGCTGTCGTCGAGCGGCGCGGTCGGCAACAGGGGCTCCAGGGCCCGCTCGATCAGGGGCATGGCGCCGAAGACCGCCAGCGGGTAGCCGAGCAGCACCAGGATGATCACGGCCTGGGGTAGCTGCATCCACACCGTCACCGCGAGCGAGCCGATCACGAGACGGATGATCAGGGCGCCGCCGGAGTACGGCAGGCGGCCGAAGGCGACCGCCGCGGCGTTGCCCAGAGTGCGCCACGGGGTGTTCACGAAGCGCGCTTGAAGCGCCCAGACGAACGGGAAGATCAGCAGAAAAACAACGCTCAGCAGCACCTTGAGGATGAGCAGCTCATCGAGTTGCACGAAAATCCACGTCGCCAGCACGGCGGCGGCGACAGGGCCCACGACGGCCCAAAGAAGCGTCGCCTGTCGGAGATTGGAGCGGAACGAGAACCAGAACGTGCGCGCGGCACCGCTGTCGGTGCCGTCCAGCACACGGCGTGCGGTGTCGTAGAGCGCCGTCATGCTCGCTCCGACGGTGATCACCGGCAGGCAGGTGATCAGGGTCAGCAGATTCAGCACGATGATGTCGCCGACCATGCTCATGGCTCGCCACATCGGTGCATTCGCGTCGAACAGTCGAGAGAACACCGCCACCTCCGCAGTCAGCCTAATAGCGGGCGTCGGCGTGCGGCTGAGGAGAGCCTGGAGTAGGGTCTTTCCGGATACGGTTCCGGAGATCGATTCGGGCCAGGACAACATCGCGTGCGCATAGCTGCGTGGCGCAGGAGGAGGCGGAGCTCATGGGCGAGCGGGTGTTCGACATTGCGCGGGATGCAGTCGAGACGACACGGCTGGATCACGATCGGATCCGGCTGATCGAGTCGATCACCTCGATCGGCAACGGTCACATGGGCATGCGCGGCAACTTCGAGGAGGGCTACTCCGGCGATACGCACAAGGGCACGTACATCGCAGGAGTGTGGTTCCCCGACAAGACGCGTGTCGGATGGTGGAAGAACGGCTACCCCGACTACTTCGGCAAGGTCATCAACGCGATCGATCTGATCGCCGTCGGCATTGAGCTGGACGGAGTGCCGGTCGATCTGTTCACGGGACGCCACACCGATTTCGCCCTGCGGCTCGATCTGCGCAACGGCCTGCTCAGCCGGTCGTACGTGTACGAGACGGCGCAGGCCCGGGTGCGACTGTCGTTCGAGCGTTTCCTGTCCGTGCAGACGCGGGAGCTGTGCCTGCAGCGCATCCGCGTGGAGGTGCTCAGCGGCACGGCTGAGGTGCAACTGACTCCGCGCCTGAACGGGGACGTGCACAACGTCGACGCCAACTACGGCGAGCAGTTCTGGCAGGAGGAATCGCGTGGCTCCCTGCCCGTCCCGTACCTGTCGGTGCGCACCATCGCCAACCCGTTCGGGACACCGCAGTTCACCGTCACCGCCGCGATGCGGGCGGAGGCCACCGGGCTCACGTGCGCGGCCGCCATCGACGCGCCGTGGGAGGTGGGCACGGTGTTCACCGGCACGCTGTCGGCCGGCCAGACGGCGGAGCTGATCAAGACCACGGCAGTGGTCACCACACGCGACATCGACGCGGCCGATCACGTCGATGCAGTGGGGACACTCCTGGAGGAGTCCGGCATCCGCTCCTTCGACGAGCAGCTCGCGGCGCACACCGCGCTGTGGGAACAGCGCTGGGCGCGGGCCCAGGTGGTCATCGAGGGCGATGACGAGGCGCAGCAGGGCATCCAGTTCAATCTCTTCCAACTGTTCTCGACATACTTCGGCGAAGACCAGCGGCTCAATGTTGGTCCCAAGGGCTTCACCGGCGAGAAGTACGGCGGCGCCACCTACTGGGACACCGAGGCGTATCTGGTCCCGCTCTATCTGGCCGTCGCGCCCCCGGAGGTCTCGCGCTCGCTGCTGACCTACCGGCATGAGCAGCTGCCGCAGGCCCAGCACAACGCGCGCCAGCAGGACCTCGCCGGCGCGCTGTACCCGATGGTGACGTTCACGGGCGTCGAGTGCCACAACGAGTGGGAGATCACCTTCGAGGAGATTCACCGCAACGGCGCGATCGCCTACGCCATCCACAATTACACGCGGTACACCGCAGACCGGTCCTACCTGGAAGGCCCCGGCATCGAGGTGCTGGTCGAGATCAGCCGGTTCTGGGCCGATCGCGTCCACTTCTCCGCGCGCACGGGCACCTACATGCTGCATGGAGTGACCGGGCCCAACGAGTACGAGAACAACGTCAACAACAACTGGTACACGAACTACCTGGCCTCGTGGGTGCTCCGATACACTCGTGCGACCCTGGCCGAGCTTCCCGAGGCACGCGCGGCGCGGCTCGGCGTATCGGCCGAGGAGAGCGCCCGGTGGCAGCTGATCGCGGACGGCATGTACCTGCCGGTCGACGATCAGCTGGGCATCAACGTGCAGCACGATGGCTTCCTCGACAAGGATCTGCGCAGCACGGCGACCATCCCCGCGGCGCAGCGCCCCATCAACCAGAACTGGTCATGGGACCGCATCCTGCGGTCGTGCTTCATCAAGCAGGCCGATGTGCTCCAGGGCATGTACCTGTTCGAGGAGGACTTCAGCGTCGACGACCTGCGGCGCAACTTCGACTTCTACGAGCCGATGACGGTCCACGAATCGTCGCTGTCGGCGTCTATCCACTCGATTGTGGCGTCCTCGATCGGCAACGAGGACGGGGCGATCGAGCTGTACCGGCGCACCGCACGCCTGGATCTGGACAACTACAACGACGACACCGAGGACGGCCTGCACATCACGTCGATGAGCGGCGCCTGGCTCTCGATCGTGCAGGGCTTCGCCGGTATGCGCGTGCGCGAGGACACCTTGTCGCTGCGCCCGTTCTGCCCCGACGGCTGGGACGCGTACACGTTCACGGTCGGCTTCCGCGGGCGCGTCATGGAAGTGCGTGTGAGTGCGGCGTCGGTCGAGCTGACGCTTCGGGAGGGCGACGCGATCGAGATCGACGTGCACGATCGCACGCACCTGCTCGAGGACGTCCTGACGCTCACGTCCGTGACGACCTGATCACGCGTACTTCCGCCGGTCCCCGATACCCTGGACCCATGCCGCAGCCCGCCGTCGACGATTCCGCGTCCGTGCAGCCGTTTCGCACCGAGCCGGTCTCGTTCGTGCGGCGCGGGGGGCGGATGACCGACGGGCAGGAGCGCGGGTGGAGCGAGCTGGCGCCGTTCTACGTGATCCCGGTGGAACGCGATGCCGCCGTCACCAGCGTCCGTCCCGGCACCGAGATCGTGCCCGAGCAGATCTACGGCCGCTCGGCGCCGCTGATCGTGGAGATCGGCTCCGGGCAGGGCCACGCGATCGTCCACGCGGCCGGTGAGCGGCCGGATGCCGACTTTCTCGCCGTCGAGGTGTTCGTGGCGGGTCTTGCGCGCACGATGCTCGACGCAGAGCGGGCCGGCGTCAGCAATCTGCGGCTCGTCGAGGCCAACGCGCCGGAGGTCCTCGAGCACCTGCTGCCCGAGGCATCCGTCGACGAGCTGTGGATCTTCTTCCCCGACCCGTGGCACAAGTCCAAGCACACCAAGCGCCGCCTGGTCGCACCACCGTTCCCGGCGCTGGCGGCGCGCGTGCTGCGCGATGGCGGCATCCTGCGGCTCGCGACGGACTGGGAAGACTACGCACGGCAGATGCGGCACGTGCTCGGCGAGGCCGACGATTTCGAGCCGATGTTCGACGGCGACTGGGGCGAGCGGTTCGAGGGCCGGATCATGACGGCGTTCGAGCGCAAGGGCCTCGCGAAAGGCCGTGATATCCGCGACCTCGCCTACCGCCGCAGTCCGCGAGGCTGACCGGTGCCGGCGCATACCGCCACGGGCATGCGTCCGCACGTGTCGCTCGGAGCCCTCCCGGCGGTGCTGGTCTGTCTCGCCGCTCCCGCGCTGTTCGTCGCGCGACTGCCGTGGCTCGGGTGGGCGTTCCTCGCGGTCGGGATGATCGTCGCGCTCGCCATCGAACGCCGGGGCGTGGCGGCATCCGCCCCCTCGCTCACGCGCGACCTGTCGCTCATCACGGTCGGGCTTCTGATCGTGAGCGTCATCGACCTCGCCGCGAAACTCGACAACCTGTCGATGGTGCGCTTCACGCTCGCTCTGGGTGGCGCGGTGCTCGTGCCGTACGTGATCTCCCGGTGGGTCTATCGCGATCGCGCGATCCGCTTCCCGTGGCGCGGTGGCGGACGCTGGAAGCGCTGGCAGTGGGGGTGGCTCGCCGCTGTCCTCGTGCTCGGCTGGCTGATCCTGCCGTTCTACTTCATCAGTTCCGGTGTCTACGTGAACTGGCCCGTCGTAGACAGCCCGGACATGATCGCGCGCCTTTTCGTCGGCGTCGGGGCCGTCGGCATCTGGGATGAGCTGTTCTTCATCTGCACCGTGTTCGCCCTGTTGCGCCGACACTTCTCCGACGGTGCGGCGAACGTGCTGCAGGCCGTCGTGTTCGTCTCGTTCCTCTGGGAACTCGGCTATCGGTCGTGGGGGCCCGTGCTGACGATCCCGTTCGCATTGCTGCAGGCGATCATCTTCTTGAAGACGCGGTCGCTCGGCTATGTCGTGACGGTGCATCTGCTGTTCGACGCCGTCGTGTTCGCGGTGCTGGTCCACGCGCACAACCCGGGGATGCTGGAGGGGTTCTTCCTGATCTCTCCCTGATCAGGGCGTGCCCAGGTGCGCGGTCTAGCCTGAAGACCTGGGCCGGATCAGGCCCCCGGACGACGGATCAGTACCCGGAACGCGACAAGACTGGCCAGGGAGCACTGTCATGTCGTGGATCATTCTCATCGTGTCCGGAATCCTCGAGGCCGTCTGGGCGACGGCGCTCGGAAAGTCCGAGGGGTTCACCAAGCTCGGGCCGTCGATCGTGTTCGGCGTTGCACTGCTGGCGAGTATGGGCGGTCTCGCCTGGGCGATGCGCGACATCTCGACAGGTACGGCCTACGCCGTCTGGGTCGGCATCGGCGCAGCCCTCACGGTCACCTGGGCGATGGCCACGGGGGACGAGTCGTTCTCGATCGTGCGCATGCTGCTCATCCTCGGTCTCGTCGGCTGTGTCGTCGGGCTCAAGCTCGTCGGCCACGACTGACGGCGACGCTCACCAGAACACCCGGGGGCCCCACGGGCTCCCACCCCTCGAGGGGCCCGGCCGCGCCGGGAAGGTGGGCTGTCCATTGCCCGCCGTTCTCGGTGATCTCCACGACAGCATCGCCACGCAGACCGCGTCCGTCCGCTTTGAGCACCGCTTCGGTGCGCACCCAGCGGAGCAATCCCCCCTCGATACCGCCGGCCGCATCGCGGACCGGGTCGATCAGGCGCTCGGCATCGATCCCGAACGCCGACACCGTGTCGGGATGGATGCCGATCACCACCACCCCGCCGGCATAGCTCACTGACGCGCGCCACGGCGCACCCGTCACCGTCACTGGTCCGTGTGGTCCGCCACAGTGCGGACACGCGTTCGACAGGCCGGCATCCGCGTGCCCTTCGCGCGCCAGGAGCTCCCGCACGAGATTCCAGGCCCGCTCGCGCCGCTCCGCGCGGCCGCCCGGGGCGACCGCCCAGGCCAGTCGGAGGCCCGACACGCTACGGCTTCGGCTCGTGCGTCTCGATCGACACGATCCCCGAACCGGGATTCGTGGCAGACAGGTGCACGACCGAGAATGCCGCCGGCTCGAGCGCGGATGCGCTGCCGAGGTACGACCCGCGGAGCGTCCCGGTGGCCAGCGCGAGTTCGTTCAGGATGCCGGGGATCACGGGGCCATGGCTGCAGAGGACGGCGGGCTTGCCGGACCGGACGCGCTTGCCCACGATTGAGCGGACATCAGACGTGCCGTCTTCCCAGGCGTCCTGACCGAGCTGACGCGTGGAAGTCACGTTCTTGCCGAGCGCGGCGGACAGGGGAGCGACGGTCGTCAGGCATCGGACGGCGTCGCTGGAGATGATGCGCCGCACACCGAACGCGCGAAGTGGCCCGACGATCGACGCGGCTTGTTTGATGCCGCGCGACGTGAGGGTGCGCGTCGCATCCGCGCCTTTCCAGTCTTCCCGCGCGAGGGCCTTCGCGTGGCGGAGGACGACGATCGGGAAGGTCTCGAGGACCCCGTCGTCGACGAACGCGAGGAACTGCTCGAGGATCTCGACGTCGACCGGATACGAGAGATAGCCGAGCGCGCGACGGGGGGAGACCCATTCGAGCGCCGCGATCTCCTTGTTCGGAACGAATGCGGAGGCACGCAGGGCGCTGTCGGTCGCTTCCGCCGCCCAATAGTGCACGATCTTCTGACGCTTGTTCGGCATGCGGTATCGCGAGACGCCGACCGGGAAGCCGAGGGCCACGCGGATGCCGGTCTCTTCGTGGATTTCGCGCACGGCGGTCTCGGCGAGGGTCTCACCCGGGTCGACTTTGCCCTTGGGGAGCGTGACATCGGCGTAGGCGGTGCGGTGGATGACCAGCACCTTGAGCTTGCCCCCGACGACGCGCCAGACGACACCACCCGCGGCGTACACGGCGGTGTCGGTCATCGCACAGCGCGGGCTCGGCGACGCCGCTGCACCTGAGCCATGGTCTTCTCCTGCAGGTCGACGAGCGGCGTGCCGTCCGCATCGACGCTGTGGCGGGTCCAGACGCTGCCTTCTCCGAGACGCCACGAACTCGTGTCCTCGCTCATCGCGGCGTCGAACAGCTCGACGAGATCGCGCACGTGCGTCGGGGCCACGACCCGCACGAGCGCTTCTACGCGTCGGTCGAGGTTGCGGTGCATCATGTCGGCGCTGCCCAGGAACACCTGGGGAACGCCGTCGTTGTGGAACGCGAAGATGCGCGAGTGTTCGAGGTAACGGCCGAGGATCGAGCGCACCGTGATGTTGTCGCTGACCCCGGGAAGGTCGGTACGCAGCGAGCAGATGCCGCGCACCCAGACGTCGACGCGGACGCCGGCCTGGCTGGCCCGGTACAGCGCATCGATGATCTGCTCATCGACCATCGAGTTGACCTTGATGCGGATATGTGCGGCCTTGCCGTCCTGCGCGTTGCGCCGCTCCTTGTCGATGTGACGGAGGAGGCCCTTACGCAGGTGCAGGGGCGCGACGAGCAGACGCTTGAACTTCTTCTCGATCGCGTAGCCGCTGAGTTCGTTGAAGAGGCGCGTGAGGTCACGGCCGACCTGCTCGTCGGTCGTGAAGAGCCCGTAGTCCTCGTAGAGTCGGCTGGTCTTCGGGTTGTAGTTTCCGGTGCCGATGTGGCTGTAGCTGCGGAGCATCCCGTCTTCTTCACGGATGACATGGAGGAGCTTGCAGTGCGTCTTCAGACCGACCAGGCCGTAGACGACGTGGACGCCGGCCTTCTCGAGCTTGCGGGCCCAGACGATGTTGTTGGCCTCGTCGAACCGCGCCTTCACCTCGACGAGCGCCAGCACCTGCTTGCCCTTTTCAGCCGCGTCGATCAGGGCCTGCACGATCGGGCTGTCACCCGACGTGCGGTAGAGCGTCTGCTTGATCGCGAGCACGTGCGGGTCGCGCGCGGCTTGCTCGAGGAACGCTACGACGCTCGTGGTGAACGATTCGTACGGGTGGTGGACCAGAACGTCGCCGCCACGGATCGCGGCGAACAGATCGGCCCGCCCGTTCTGCTCGGCCGGCTGGAAGGCCGGCGCTGTCGTCGGGACGTGCGGCGGGTAGTGCAGGTCCGGCCGATCGATGCGCGCCAGGTCGAAGAGCCCCCGGAGGTCGAGCGGCGACGGCAGGCGGTAGACCTCCTGGTCGGTGATGTCCAGCTCGTCCAGCAACAGGTCGAGCGTCACGGGGTCCATGCTGTCGGTGATCTCGAGACGGATCGGCGGCCCGAACCGGCGACGCAGCAACTCGGCCTCGAGTGCCTGGATGAGATTCTCGGTCTCGTCCTCCTCGACCACGACGTCTTCATTGCGGGTGAGGCGGAAAGCGTGGTGTTCGAGGATCTCCATCCCGGGGAAGAGATCGCCGAGATTCTCCGCGATGAGTTCCTCGAGCGGCAGGTAGCGTGAACGTCCGCTCGCGGGGAGCTCGACGAAGCGCGGGAGCATGGGCGGCACTTTGAGGCGCGCGAACTCCTGGCGCCCGGTCTTCGCGTTCCGGATGCGGATCGCGAGGTTCAGGGACAGGCCCGAGATGTACGGGAAGGGGTGGGCCGGGTCGACGGCGAGCGGCATGAGTACCGGGAACACCTGCGCCTGGAAGTAGTCGTACATCGTGCGGCGTTCGGACTCGTCCAGGTCGGTCCACGACACGAGCTCGATCCCGGACTCCGCCAGCGCCGGCGAGACGAGCTCTGCCCAGGCGGCGGCATGCCGCAGCTGCAGCTGGTGCGCTTCGGCGGAGATGTCGGCGAGCACTTCGTGGGGTGAACGGCCGACGTTGGTCGGCACCGCAAGACCGGTGACGATGCGACGTTTGAGTCCGGCGACACGGACCATGAAGAACTCATCGAGGTTGCTCGCGAAGATCGCGAGGAAGTTCGCGCGTTCCAGCACCGGCAGCCGCGGGTCTTCCGCGAGCTCGAGCACACGCTGGTTGAACGCCAGCCAGCTCAGTTCACGGTCGGTATAGCGGTTGTCCGGCAACTGGGAGTCGTAGGCTTCGACGGCTTCATCGAAGTCGTCGTCGTCCGCATCGCCCAGACCAGAGTCGAGAACGTCCGTATCGATCATTCCCTCATCATTGCAGGGGGAAGTGACCGGAACGTTAACCGTCAGCCCTGCACGCGTTCGCGCGGAGCGGGAACCTGGTCGTCCTCGTAGACGTTGAAGCGGTATCCGACGTTGCGGACGGTGCCGATGAGCTGCTCGAGGTCGCCGAGCTTGGCGCGCAGGCGCCGCACGTGCACGTCGACTGTGCGCGTGCCGCCGAAATAGTCGTAACCCCAGACTTCGCTCAGCAGCTGCTCGCGGGTGAACACGCGGGACGGGTGCGTCGCGAAGAAATGCAGGAGCTGGAACTCCTTGTACGTCAGATCCAGTGGCTTCCCACGGACCTTGGCCGAATAGGAAGACTCGTCGATCGTGATCCCCGACGTCGAGATGCGGCTGGAGACTTGCTCCTTGGCCAACCGCCCGACCGCCAAACGGATGCGGGCGTCGACCTCCGCGGGTCCTGCGGTGACGAGGAGGACGTCGTCGATGCCCCAATCGGTCGACACGGCGGTGAGGCCGCCTTCGGTGACGACGAGGATGAGGGGCGCGTCGATGCCCGTCGTGTTCAGGATCTTGCACAGCGACTTCGCACCGACGAGGTCCATGCGTGCGTCGATGAAGATCACGTCCGAGCTCGGTGCATTCACGAGCGATGCCGGTTCTGCCGGGATCTGGCGGACGCGGTGGCTCAGCAACTCGAGCGCGGGCAGGACTGATCCTCCGCCGGGGGCGGAGCTCAGCACGAGCAGTTGCGCCAACAGGGTCCCTTCCGCTGGGAGGACTCGGGTGGACCCGGATCGAGTCCCATCTTAGAGCGTCGTGCGCTCGGGCTACGCCGAGCGTGCGTCAGCGTACAGGTTGGGTCACAATGGACGCATGTCCCTCCCCGAGCTCGCGCCCCGTAGCGGCGTTCGCGGCATCGTGGCCGCATGGGTGATCTCCGCCGTCATCGCCCTCGTGATCGGGATCGCCGTGCCGTCCGAGGCGCAGGCTGCATGGATGGCCGTGGGGATGGGGCTCGTCCTCATCGCGTCGTTCGCGATCCAGCTCGCCCACGGCCACCCCCACGGATTCATCCAGCGCGTCGCGGCGAGCGTCCTGGGCGGTCTCGTCGTGATGGGCCTCATCGGGGTCGGGCTCGGGCTCGCGTCGTTGTTCTCCGCCTGAGCGCGATGCGCGCGTAGACTGAGCTCATGGACCTCGTCGCTCTCGAACTTTTCTTCGTCGGGCTGCTCGCACTCGCCTCGTTGGCGATCGTGTTCGTCTCCGGCGTCGTGATCAAGAACCTGTACCGCGGCCAGCGCTGACGCCGTGCTGGATCTCCCCACCGACCTCCCGGCGGACATCGTTCCGCTGTCTTGGCTCCTGGGTGTCTGGGAAGGCACCGGTGTCATCGACTACGACGTGGACGGCACCGCCTTCTCGGGCGAGTTCTCGCACCGCGTGAGCTTCAGCCACGATGGCGGCGACTACGTCAACTATGCCGCCAGCGCCTGGTTGCTCGGCGAAGACGGCCAGCGCTCGCCGCTCGTTGCCGAGACAGGATATTGGCGCTTGGCGCGACCCGCGACCGGTGCGGATGCCGGGCCGGCGCTCCTGCCGCCCGCCGAGGTGTCGACCCAGCTCCGCACCGTCGACGACGTGGAGGCGCTTCGTACCGAGGAGGGCGGCTTCGACATCGAAGTGGCGATCGTGCACTCCGACGGGATCAGTGAGCTCTATCTCGGTCAGGCTCGTGGCCCCCGCATCGACATCGCGACGGACGCCATCGTGCGCCCTGCGACCGCGAAGGAATACGCCGCAGCGACCCGGATGTACGGCTACGTCGACGGTCATCTGCTGTGGGCGTGGGACGTTGCTGCGCTCGGCGGCGAACTTGCGTCGCACGCGTCCGCGCGCCTCGCCCGGGCAGACTGATGACCGATCCGTTCACAGCGGTGCCCGGCGCCGTTGTCGATGACTCCGGTCCGGTGCACTTCGGTTCGCCCCATCGGGAGCAACGCGAACTCGTCGCCGGACGCGCCGTGGCGGTCCTCGGCGACCGCGGTGTCCTGACGCTCGCCGGTCCCGACCGCCTGACCTGGCTGGACTCGATCACGTCGCAGGCCGTGTCCGCACTTCAGCCGGAAGAGAGCACCGAGTTGCTCATCCTCGATCCGCAGGGACACGTGGAACACGCGGCATCCATCGTCGATGACGGCGCGACCACCTGGCTCATCGTCGATCGCGACCGCTCCGCCGCGCTGCTGACCTGGCTCACGCGCATGCGTTTCCGCCTGCGCGTCGAACTGCAGGATGCCGGTTCGTCCCATCGTGTCATCGGCGGCACAGCCGCGGCGATCGCGGCGCTCGCGCCGGTGGCGACCTGGACCGATCCGTGGCCGCGCGTGGCTCCCGGCGGCTGGGGGTATGCGCCGGCCGATCCGCATCCGGGCGGAGAGCGCGACTGGGCCGAAGCGATCGTCGACCTCGAGCAGTACGCCGCGCTCGCGAACGCCGCTGCGCGTGGTGAACAGAGCGTCGCCGGACGGTGGGCGGCCGACGCGCTGCGTGTCGCGGCCTGGCGGCCTCGCGCCTCGGCGGAGGCCGACGGGCGCACCCTGCCGCACGAAGTCGATTGGCTCCGCACGGCGGTTCACCTCGAGAAGGGGTGTTATCGCGGGCAGGAGACGGTCGCGAAGGTGCACAATCTCGGCCATCCGCCGCGACGCCTGATCGCACTGCAGCTCGACGGCAGCGATGCCGTCCTGCCCGAGCCGGGTGCCGTGGTGCTCGCCGACGGCGAACCGGTCGGCGCGATCACGTCGGTCGCACGCCATTTCGAAGAGGGCCCGATCGCGCTGGCGCTCGTGAAGCGCACACTCGTCGAGGGAGCCGTGCTGACCGTGCAGACGGGGGACGGCGAGGTCGCCGCGTCGGCAGAGACGATCGTTCCGCCGGATGCCGGTCGCACCGCCGCCGTGCCGCGTCTTCCGCGCTTGTCCCGTCGCCGCTGACGTGTCGGGTCACGTCGATCCGCCGACGACTCCCGTCCGCACCGGGTGGCGTCACCGCTTCGACCCGCGTCCCGGAATCGAGCGCGTCCGTGAGTCCGCGCCGGCCGTGCTCCAGATCGTCATCGCGTCGACAGCCGCGTTCGCATTCGCGCATTACGCGCTCGGGCACCCGGTGCCGTTGCTGGCCGCGACCGTCACGGTCTCGAGCCTGGGCCTGGTCCGTGACGCCCGGCCCCGCCGGGTGCTGGAGACCGTCGTCGGGATGATCGTCGGCATCCTGATCGCCGAGCTGATGGTGCTCGTAGCCGGGGTCGGATGGTGGCAATTGGCGATCACGCTCACCGCGTCGCTCATCGTCGCCCGATTCCTGTCGGCGCAGCCTGGCTTCGCGATCGCGGCGGCCATCCAGTCCGCGATCGTCATGGTGATCCCGGCGAGCGTGCCCTTCCTGCGACTCATCGACGGGATCATCGGGGGCGTCGCGGCGCTGCTCGTCACCGCTCTCGTGCCGCGTCGGCCGTTGCGAGCCGCGACCCGGGAGGGCGCCGCGCTGCTGGCAGCCTTCGACAACGCCGTAGCCACACTCGTCCAGGCCCTTCGACGCGGCGACCGTGTCCGTGCTGAACGGGGGTTGGAGAAGGCCCGCGCACTCCAGCCGCTCGTGGACGACTGGCGGGTGTCGCTCGAGTCCGGCATGGCCATTGCACGGATCTCGCCGTTCCTGCGTCGCGAGCGGTGCGAACTCGAACGCCAGGAGCGAGTCCGTGCCCACCTGGATCTCGCCAGCCGCAACCTTCGCGTGATCGCGCGTCGGGTCGTCTACCTGTGCGATGACCGGCAAGCGCGTCCGGTCGCCGCCGATCTGCTCGCGGAACTGGCGGCCGGCGCCCGGCTGATCGGCGAATCGCTCGCCGACATCTCGTTCGAGCCGCCCGCGCGTGAAGCCGTGCGTGCGGTCGCCGGTCGATTGGATCCCGCGGAACTCACGCGTGGACGTGCGGGCAGCGAGCACAACCTCCTCGGTGCCCTGCGCCCGCTCGCCGTCGACCTCATGACGGCGGCAGGCATGCCCGCCGCCGACGCCCGCGCTGCGCTCCCTCGCGTCTGACGGCGCCCGCGCTCGTGACCCCGCGCTCCCGCCCGGTCAATCCGGGTTCATCGGGTTCATCCGGCGGAAAGCGGCGCAACGCGGCGCCGCGGCCGCGATTCGCGTCGGATGAGCGTGTGGGGCATCCCTTCATCCGGCGGAAAGCGGCGCTTCGTAGCCCCGCAGGCGCGCTGTGCGCCGGATGAGCGCGGCGCGCGCACGACCGAGCGGCGTCAGGACGGCGCGACGCAGTCCCACGGCACAGTGGCCTCGCCGAGTCGCCAGCGCGCACGGTCGCCGACGGGCCAGCCGGATGCCGCCATCGCTGCGAGAGCGGCCCGCCAGCGCTGCTCGGCACCGAAGCTCGACGCCGCCACTGCCCGGGTCCATTCGGCGTCCAGCGCGACGAGGAATGCGTGGACACGCTCGCCGGGCACATTGCGGTGGATGAGGGCCTTCGGCAGGCGTTCGGCGGCGATGCCGGGGGAGTCCAACTGCGCCAGCCGGAGCGAGATCGTGAGGCTCCGCGGGCGGGCGTCCGCGCCCACCTCCACCCACGTGCAGATGCGGCCCAGTTCGTCGCAGGTGCCCTCCACGATGATGCCGCCCGGAGCCAGGCGCGTCGCCATCAGCGTCCAGGCTGCGGCGACGTCGGCCTCGTCGTATTGACGCAGCACGTTGAATGCGCGGATGACGGCGGGTCGGCGCCCGGCGGGAAGCGGCACCTCGAAGCCTCCGCGTGCGAACGAGACGCGGGCATCCGGTGCGAACGATGTGCTCCCATCGCGCACCTCGGCGAGCTGTGCGGTGGCACGCTGCACGCGGGCCGGGTCGATCTCGAGCCCGAGGACCTCGACGTCGGCGCGGGCGCGTCGTAACCGCGCCTCGAGCTCGAAGGCGGTCACACCGCTGGCTCCGTAACCGAGGTCGACGACGAGCGGATCGTCGGTCCGGTGCAGCACCGGATGCCGCGCGATCCATCGATCGACACGGCGTAGCCGGTTGGTGTTCGTCGTGCCGCGTGTGATCTTGCCGGTCGCGCGCGAACCGGGTGATTTCTCCGGCGTCATCCCCTCATGATGCCAGCGCTGCGATGGGTAGGATGACGATTATGACCGCTCCGTATACGCTCATCCTCCTCCGCCACGGGCAGAGCGAGTGGAACAAGACCAACCAGTTCACCGGGTGGGTGGATGTCCGCCTCACCGAGCAGGGGGAGGCCGAAGCCGCCCGCGGTGGCGAGCTCCTCAAGGACGCGGGCCTGCTGCCCGACGTCCTGCACACCTCGCTCCTTTCCCGCGCGATCCAGACCGCGAACATCGCGCTCGACACGGCCGACCGCCTGTGGATCCCGGTGAAGCGCTCCTGGCGCCTCAACGAGCGCCACTACGGCGCGTTGCAGGGCAAGGACAAGGCCGAGACGCTCGAGGAGTTCGGCAACGAGCAGTTCATGCTGTGGCGTCGCTCGTTCGACGTGCCGCCGCCCGAGTTGGCCGATGACGCCGAGTACAGCCAGTCCGGTGACCCCCGCTACGTCGGCATCGACGGCGAGGTTCCGCGTACCGAGTCGCTCAAGATCGTGATCGACCGGATGCTGCCCTACTGGGAGTCCGAGATCATTCCCGACCTCCAGGCCGGTAAGACCGTCCTCGTCACGGCGCACGGCAACTCGCTGCGCGGCCTCGTGAAGCACCTCGACGGGATCAGCGACGCCGACATCTCCGAGCTCAACATCCCGACCGGCATCCCGCTGGTCTACCGACTCGGTGAAGACTTCATGCCGCTCGAGCCGGGCGCGTACCTCGATCCCGAGGCCGCTGCCGCGGGCGCCGCCGCGGTCGCGAGCCAGGGTAAGAAATAGCCTGAACCACGAAGAAGGGGGATGCCGGCCGGCATCCCCCTTCTTCGTGCTGTCGATCAGGCCTCGGCGCCGTCGGCGTTCTCGCGCACGGCGGCCAGGTCGGCGGCCACGATCACGGCGATCGAATCGGTGTCGGGCGTCCACTCGCCGGTCGCGAGGTAGGCGACCTTCTTGGCGACGGACAGTGCGTGGTCGGCGAAGCGCTCGTGGTAACGGCTCGCGAGGGTCGCGTCGACGGTGGCGCCGGCTTCACCCTGCCAGTTCTCACTGAGGACCTTCTCGAAGACCGACAGATGGAGGTCATCGAGTTGGTCGTCGAGGGTGCGCAGCTTTTCGACGAGCGCCAGGTCCTCCGTGCGGAGAATCTCGGTGAGCAGATTCGCGACCTGCACGTCGATCTCGCCCATCTTGGTGAAGGTGCTCTTCAGGCCCTTCGGGATCGCGCGCTCGGGGAAGCGCATGCGGGTCAGCTGCGCGATGTGCTCGGCGATGTCACCCATCCGTTCGAGCGACGCGCTGACGCGGAGCGCGGCGACGACGATGCGGAGGTCACGCGCGACGGGCTGTTGGCGCGCGAGGATCTGGATGGCGAGCTCGTCGAGCTCGATGGCCTTGTCGTCGATGACCTGGTCGGCTTCGATGACCTCTTCGGCGAGGGTGACGTCGCTGGTGCCGAAAGCCTTCGTCGCGCGTTCGATCGCGACGGTGACGAGCTCGGCGATCTCCACGAGACGTGACTGAACGTCCTCGAGCGACTGGTGGAACACTTCGCGCATCTTCGGAACCTCTCTTCATTGCGGCAGGCAGGCGCCCGACGCAGACTCGGTGATCTTCTCCCTCGAAGGTTAACGAACGGTGCCGGAGCCGTGAACACTCCGGGTGATCGTGTCGGCCGCCGCGCAAAACGTCCGCAGTGCCTGTGCGCCCCGCTCTACGCTGGTGTTCATGGACTCGACGCAAGCGGCGCTCGTCGCCCTCGTGGTGGGCGTCCTCATCGGTAGTGCCCTCGCGGCCCTGGTGCTCATGGCGCTGCGGGCGCGCGACCGTGCGCGCATCGAGGCATCGTTCGAGCTTCCCGACGGCACGCGTTCCGTCTTGCAGGGCATGGACGACGTGGCCGTCGTGGTCGACACCTCGTTGCTCATCGTGGCGGCCTCGCCGCCCGCAGAGCTGTTCGGTATGCAAGAAGGGCAAGATCTTCCCGGCGATGACCTGCGCCTGTTGGTGCGCGCGGCGCGGCGCGCCGAGCATCCTGAGTCGGAGAATCTGCGCCTGAAGCGCGGGATCGAGCCCCGCCTCGTGACGGCCCGGGCCAGCGTGATCACCGCGCGGCTGACCCTCGTCGTCATCCGGGACATCACCGAGCGGGAGCGCGTCGAGGAGATGCGGCGGGACTTCGTCGCCAACACCAGTCACGAGTTGAAGACCCCCGTAGGGGCTGTCACTCTCCTGGCGGAGGCGATCGAATCGGCCGCGGACGACCCCGATCAGGTGCGCCACTTCGCTTCTCGCCTGACCGCCGAGGCGGGGCGGCTCGGGCAGCTGACCTCGCGCATCATGAATCTGTCGCGGCTGCAGTCCGCCGATGATCTCACCGAGCTCCGCGACGTCTCCGTCGACGAGGTCGTCGCGGCCGCGATCGAATCCCAGTGGCTCGCGGCGCAGTCGGCCGACATCACGATCGCCCGCGGAGGGTCTCGCCGCGCCTACGTGCGTGGCGACGTGCAGGTGCTCACGGAAGCGGTGGGCAACCTCGTCGCCAACGCGATCGCCTATTCGCCCGCGGGTGCGCAGGTCGGCGTCGGGGTCAAACTCATCGACGGTGTCGTGTCGATCGCCGTCACCGACCGTGGCATCGGTATTTCCGAAGACGAGCAACGCCGGGTGTTCGAGCGCTTCTACCGGGCAGACCAAGCCCGCTCACGCCGCACAGGCGGGACCGGTCTCGGGCTGTCGATCGTCAAGCATGCGGTGCAGCGTCACGGTGGCGATATCGAACTCTGGTCGCGTCCAGGACGCGGCTCGACCTTCACTCTGCGCCTGCCGGCCGTCGACCCGCCCCTGAATCTGCCGGACAAGAAGCGCCGCGCGAAGAAGAAGAAAGCCGCGAAGGCCGCGGCCGTCAACCGAGAGAAGACTCTATGACTCGCGTGCTGATCGTCGAGGACGAACCCGATCTGGCCGACCCCCTCGCCTACCTCCTCCGTCGGGAAGGGTTCGAGGTCGAGATCGCCGAGGACGGACCATCGGCCCTCGACGCCTTCGGAGCGCGCGGAGCCGACATCGTGCTCCTCGACCTCATGCTCCCCGGGATGCCGGGAACCGAGGTCTGCCGCATCATCCGGACGACCTCCGCCGTCCCGATCATCATGCTGACGGCCAAGGACAGCGAGATCGACATCGTCGTCGGGTTGGAACTCGGTGCCGACGACTACGTCACGAAACCGTATTCGTCGCGCGAACTGCTCGCCCGGATGCGCGCGGTGCTCCGCCGGTCGGAGGGTCCTGACCTCGGGATCGACGAGCGGATCGTCGAGGGCGGCCGGGTCACGATGGATATGGATCGGCACACGGTCTCGGTCGACGGTGCAGTGATCTCGATGCCGTTGAAGGAGTTCGAGCTGCTCGAGGTGCTGATGCGCAACACCGGACGCGTACTCACGCGCGGCCAGTTGATCGACCGGGTGTGGGGGAGTGACTACTTCGGCGACACGAAGACGCTCGACGTGCACATCAAACGCATCCGCTCCCGCATCGAAAAGAACCCGAGCGAGCCGGTCATGCTGTTGACCGTGCGAGGGCTCGGCTACCGCTTCGAGGGCTGAGCGTGAAAGAGCCCCGACCGGTCAGCTGACCGGTCGGGGCTCTTCGCTGCGGCTGTGCCGCGCGTCAGTCCTGGGGGACGAAGTCGGCCAGGTAGTCCAGCGTGCCGTCGAGCACGGGGACGAAGTAGGCGACGCCTTCACCATCGCCGGACTGGAACGTGAGTTCGACGTTCGTGCCGGGTGCGGAATCGATGCGCGGGAACAGCAGGGGGTCCGAGCCGTCGAAGCCGAGGCTCACGGCGGAGCGTGCCGGCACGCGCACGGTCTGGGTTGCACCGTCCAGGCCCACGAGCAGGGTCTCCGCGGTGTCGGTGTCGTTCACGACGGCGGCCAGGAAGTTGGCGGATGCGCCGGACTCGTCGGCCACCAGCAAGGCGTTGCGCACCTTCAGGGGGCCGGAGTCCGGAATGTTGACGCCGTCGGAGGCCGAGTACGGGATCGTCGTCGCTTGCTCGGTGATCATGCTGCACCCGGTGGTGCCGAGGACGAGCGTGACGCCGAGGGCGAGCGAGGTGAGCAGACGCGATTTCACGGATCCTCCAGAGGCGAGACGGGTTCATCTCAGTCTATGGGAACCGGTGGTCTGGGGTATGCGTGCGGGGCCTGAGCCCGCGTACCTTAGCGTATAACGCCTGTGGTATCCTAGAGGTTGCCGAAAGGACATAACTGCATGCTTTTTGAGGTTGGCGAGACGGTCGTCTATCCGCACCACGGGGCCGCTACGATCATCGAGGTCAAAGACCGGGTCATCAAGGGCGAGACCAAGAAATACCTGAAGCTGAACGTCACTCAGGGTGATCTGATCATCGAGGTCCCGGCAGACAATGTCGACCTCGTGGGTGTTCGCGATGTGATCGGTCAGGACGGTCTGGAGCGGGTCTACGACGTGTTGCGCGCGCCGTTCACCGAGGAGCCGACCAACTGGTCGCGCCGGTACAAGGCGAACCTCGAGAAGCTCGCGTCCGGCGATGTCATCAAGGTGAGCGAGGTCGTTCGCGACCTGTGGCGCCGCGATCAGGACCGTGGACTTTCGGCCGGCGAGAAGCGCATGCTGGCCAAGGCCCGCCAGATCCTCGTCTCCGAGATCGCGTTGGCGCTCAAGGCCGACGAAGAGCACGCTTCTGCCGTGCTCGACGAGGTCCTCGCCAGCTGAATCGGTAGTGTCGGAGCATGAGCTCCGATGCGCTTCCGACCCCGCATGTCGCCGTGATCGTCGTCGCGGCAGGCTCGGGCACACGCTTGGCCGCCGGAGCGCCGAAGGCGTTCGTCGGCATCGATGAGCATTCGATTCTGCGCCACGCGCTCGAGCGCGTGTTCGCCGGTCCGCTGGCGCAGGTGATCGTCGTTGCTCCGGAGGACCGCGTCGGCGACGCTCTCACCGAGGCGCGCGCCGTCGCTGGGGCACGGCACGAGCTGATCGACGTGGTCGCCGGTGGGCGAACGCGCCAGGAATCGGTTGCCGCGGGCCTACGTGTCGTTTGGCCGGCGGTGGAGTACGTGCTCGTGCACGACGCCGCACGCGCCCTCACACCGCCCGTCGTCTTCACGCGCGTCGTCGCTGCGCTCGAAAGCGGCCACGACGCCGCGCTTCCGGTCGTGCCGATGGTCGACACGGTCAAGCGTGTCGACGCTGTGCGCGTGATCGCAGCGCTCGATCGTTCCGAGCTGGCCGCCGCCCAGACCCCGCAGGGGTTCCGGCGCGCGGTGTTGGATGCCGCGTACGCCGCGGCCGCGGCCGACCACACCGACGATGCCGCACTGGTGCAGGCCGCGGGGCACGAGGTCGCCACGGTGGCGGGGGATGCCCTCGCGTTCAAGATCACGACATCCGCCGACCTCGACCGGGCGCGCGCGCTGCTCGCCGTGCCCAGGGCGGCCGGTGCCCCGGTGCCGCGGATCGGTGTCGGTACCGATGTTCATGCGTTCGGCGGCGAGGGGGCATTGTGGCTGGCGGGCCTCGAGTGGCCGGGGGAGCAGGCGTTGTCGGGGCACTCCGACGGCGATGTCGTCGCGCACGCGATCGTCGATGCGCTCCTGGCCGCTGCCGGGCTCGGAGACATCGGCACCCATTTCGGCACGGATCAGCCGGAGTATGCCGGGGCTCACGCCGCGGCGTTCCTCACGCGCACACGTGTGCTCCTGACGGGCGCCGGCTTCGCGATCGGGAACGTGTCGGTGCAGGTGCAGTCGAATCGGCCCAAGCTTGCGCCGCGGCGGACGGAGGCGGAGGCCGTGCTGACAGCCGCGCTCGGGGCGCCCGTGACGGTGTCGGCGACGACGACCGACGGGCTCGGCTTCACGGGCACCGGCGACGGTGTCGCGGCATTCGCGGTTGCCCTGGTCGTCCCGCGACCGGCCTGACTCCCGCGCGTCGTCAGAGCGTCCGGGTCATGAACGTCGAGTTCGGATCGGGAAGATAGCGGCCGAAAGGCCCGCATTCGGTGAATCCTTCGCTCGCGTAGAGGGCCCGCGCGGGGGCGAAGAAGTCCTCAGACCCGGTCTCGAGCCAGAGCGTCTCGATTCCTCGTGTTTTCGCTTCGTCGACGATGTGCCGCAGGATCGCGCGACCTGCTCCGGTGCCGCGGAAGTCGTCGGCGACCCGCATCGACTTGAGCTCGCCGCGGGTCGCATCCGGCTGGTGCAGCGCGCCGATTCCGACGAGGTCCTCACCGTCCCACGCGGACCACACCGTGATGGCGGGGTCCTGCAGTTCGTCGATTCCGAGTGCGTGCACACTGTCGGCGGGGGACGTGTCGTACATTCCGGCGAGATGGCTGCCGATGAGCTGTCGCGTGGCGGCACCCGACAGATCGTCGGTGCGGATGTGCAGGGTCACGGCTTCCAGCATGCCGCGCGTAGGTTTCCCGAGTGTTTCTTCGCCCCGCGTCATGCCTCGATCGCGAACGGTGCCGGGTCACGCGCGGAGCGCGATCCCCAGGCGAGGAGGGCGAGACCCGTCCCGAGGACGACGAGACCGATCACGGCCAGGAGCGACAGGTGCTCGCCGAGCACGGTGATCCCGAGGAGTGCCGCCGTCAGCGGTTCACCGAGCGTGAGGGTCGCCGCTGTCGCCGCCGATAGGCCCTGGAGGCCCCAGGTGAACAGGATGTAGGCGACCGCGATCGTCGCCAGTCCCAGCCAGAGCGCCATCGCGAGCCCGCCCGGGTCGCCGAGCCAGCTGACATCGACGAAGGGCAGGGCGAGGAGACACAGTGCCGCGGAGCTCGCTCCCATGCTTCCGACGACGGTGAACGCATCCCACCCGTCGTCCAGCAGGCGCCGCTGCACGTTGGCGATCACCGCGAACGACGCGCCCGCGCCGACGGCGCCGATGATCCCGATGGGATCGGTGCCGCCGCCGGAGGACCCGCCGACGCCGAGGAGGACCACGCCGAGGGTCGCGAGCGCCGTCGCGGCGATCCACACGCGCGAGGGAAGCCGGCGGGTCAATGCCCACTCGAGCAGGCCCGCGAGGACCGGGGCCGAGCCGAGGGCGATGACGGTGCTGACGGCGACACCATTGCGCTCGGTGCCGAGGAAGAAGAGCGGCTGGTAGACCGCCAGGCAGACGCCGGTGAGGATCATGAGCGCCACCGGACGCGCCGTGAGCGCGGGCCCGGCACCGGTGCGCGTGCGCGCGTGACGCCGCGCCAGCGCGAACGCGACGAGAGCGAGCGCCGTGCCGCCGATGACCATCCGCATCACGCCGATCGACAGGGGGGTCGTCCCGTCGGGGCCGAGCGCTTGCGAGGTGCCGGTGGTGCCGAACAGCAGGGCAGCGGCGAGGACAGCGAGAACGGAGCGCACCCATCAGTTCTACCGTGCGCCGGTAGGCTGGAGCGGTGACGGTTCGGCTTTATGACACTCAGGCGCAGGCGCTGCGAGACTTCGCGCCCCTGAATCCGGCGAACGTCACAATGTACGTCTGCGGCCCGACGGTGCAATCCGGGCCCGGCATCCATCATCTGCGCGCCGCACTCGCTTTCGATCTGCTGCGCCGCTGGCTGGTCCGTCGGTACGGCCGAGTGACGTTCGTGCGCAATGTGACGGACATCGACGACAAGGTCCTGGCGAACGCGACCGACGCCGAGCCGTGGTGGGCACTGGCGTACCGGATGGAGCAGGAGTTCTCCGGCGCCTACGCGGCGATCGGGATCCTCCCGCCGACGTACGAGCCGCGCGCGACCGCGTCGATTCCGCAGATGATCGAGATGATCGACCGTCTGATCGCCGCCGGCCATGCGTACCCTTCGGCAGGCTCAGGGAACGGTGGGGCCGGCGACGTGTACTTCGACGTGCGCTCGTGGCCCGCGTACGGCGCGCTGACGCATCAATCGATCGACGCGATGGAGCCGGCGCCCGATGCCGATCCGCGCGGAAAGCGTGACCCGCGGGATTTCGCGCTGTGGAAGGGTGCCAAGGAAGGTGAGCCCGCCGACGCGGTGTGGGAGTCGCCGTGGGGTGCGGGCCGTCCGGGGTGGCATATCGAGTGCTCGGCCATGAGTCGGCGCTACCTCGGTGCCGAGTTCGACATCCACGGGGGCGGGCTGGACCTCCGCTTCCCCCACCACGAGAACGAGCTGGCGCAATCCGCTGCCGCCGGCGACGGTTTCGCGCGCTATTGGGTGCACAACGGTCTGGTCACCGTGGGTGACCAGAAGATGTCGAAGTCGCTGGGCAATTATCGTCTGGCGCGCGAGGTCCTCGCCGAGCGTGACCCGTTGGTCGTCCGTTACGCGCTGGGCGCCGCGCACTATCGCTCCAACCTCGACCTGACACCCGCGAGCTTCGATGAGGCCGAGGCGGCGCTCGGGCGCATCCGGACCTTCCAACAGCGGGCGAAGCGGATGCTCGGCACCGCCAGCTGGCTGACGGCCGCCGGCCTGCCGACCGCGTTCGCGGAGGCGCTGGACGACGACCTGGGGGTGCCGCAGGCGCTCGCGGTCATCCACGAGACCGTGCGCGCGGGCAACGCCGCCCTCGACGCCGGCGATCGCGATCTCGCGGCGCGCGCCTCCGTGGAAGTGGCGCGGATGACCGGCATTCTCGGGCTGAACCCCGACGACCCGCAGTGGCGTGCCGCCGACGCCGGCGCCGACGCGGCTGCTCTGGATCGGCTCATCCAGACGATGATCACGCAGCGCGCAGACGCCCGCGCCACGAAGGACTGGGCGGGGGCCGACCGCATCCGCGACGCGCTCACCGCGGCAGGAATCACTCTGGAGGACACTCCGGACGGAACACATTGGAGTATCGATGGCTAAGCCAGGACGTCCCGGCGCCGCAAAGGGCGGCAAAGGCCCCACGAAGGGCACCGGCGGCAAGAACAAGCGCTCGTTGGAGGGCCGTGGCCCGACGCCGAAGGCTGAAGACCGGGCATGGCACCCGGCGGGCAAGCGCAAGGCCGCTGCGGAGCGCTATGCCGCCGCGGGCGGAAAGGGAGCTCCCGGTCAGCGTCCGAGCGGTCCTTCGCGCTCGCCGAAGGCGAAAGCCGGCGACGACACCGAGAACGTGACCGGACGCAACTCGGTGCTCGAGGCGCTGCGCGCCAAGATCCCCGCGACGGCGTTCTACATCGCGCAGCGCGTCGAGATGGATGACCGCGTCAAGGAGATGCTGTCGATCGCGACGAACCGCGGGATCCCGGTGATGGAGGTCACGCGGCCCGAACTCGACCGTATGGCCGGCTTCGACGGCGTCCACCAGGGTGTGGCGCTCAAAGTACCGCCGTACGAGTATGCGCACCCGCAGGATCTGCTCGAGGAGATCATCGACGCAGGAAAGACGCCGCTGATGGTGGCGTTGGACGGCATCACCGACCCCCGCAACCTCGGCGCGATCATCCGCTCCACGGCGGCGTTCGGCGGCCAGGGTCTGATCATCCCTCAGCGCCGGTCGGCGGGAGTCAACTCCGCCGCGTGGAAGACGAGCGCGGGCGCCGCGGCGCGCGTGCCGGTCGCGATGGCCTCGAACCTCACCTCGACGCTCAAAGAGTTCAAGAAGCAAGGTGTGTTCGTGCTGGGCCTCGACGGCGGCGGCGATGTCTCGCTCCCCGCGCTCGAACTGGCCGATCGCCCCGTGCTGATCGTCGTGGGTTCCGAGGGCAAAGGGCTCTCGCGCCTGGTCACCGAGACGTGCGACCAGATCGTCTCGATTCCGATTTCGACGGCCACCGAGTCGCTCAACGCCGGAATCGCGGCATCCGTCGCGCTCTACCAGGTCGCAACGATCCGCGCCGCGGCCGAATAGTCGGGAATATCCGGTGAGGTCCCACGGCTGGACCTGAGGACACTACCGTCCGAAGGGAAACCCCATGGCACTCATCGCCGTTCTCGGTGGCACCGGCTACGCCGGCCGCCACATCGTCGCCGAAGCCGCTCAGCGTGGCCACACGGTCGTCTCGATCGCCCGATCGGTGCCGGGAGAGCGCGTCCCGGGTGCCAGCTACATCGAGGGCACGCTCCTGGATGTCCCCGGGCTCGTCGCGCAGCTGACCGGTGTCGATGTCGTCATCAGCGCCGTGTCGCCGCGCGGCGAGATGGCCGGTCTCGTCCGTCCGAATCTCGAGGCGCTGGCAGCGGCTTTGCCGGACTCGGTGCGCATCGGCGTCATCGGCGGTGCCGGTGGAAGCCTCGTCGCGCCCGGTGGGCCGCGCGTGATCGACGGTGAGTTCCCCGACGCGTTCAAGGCCGAAGCCTTCGAGTTGATCGGTGTGCTCGAGGACCTCCAGTCGGAGCAGTCCGATCGTGACTGGTTCTTCGTCCACCCGGCCGGTGGCTTCGGCGCTTTCGCGCCGGGGGAGCGCACGGGGAAGTACCGCACCGGCGGCGACGTCCTCGTCACGGATGCCGAGGGTGTCTCGTTCATCTCGGGCGAAGACCTTGCGGTCGCCGTGATCGACGAGGTCGAGAATCCCCGGCATTCGCGCCAGCGCTTCACCGTCGGCTACTGAGCGGCACTGGCGCGGCTAGACCAGGTCGCGCCAGTCCACCGTGCCCGTGTCGGTGGGCACATCCTCGTCCGGCGTGTCATCGGCGATGACCGGGATGGCCACCGTCTCGGTCGGGGGACCCATCAGGGTCGCCTCATCGCGGCGATGACGGAGCACATTGGCGACGTAGGACGAGAGCACTTCGGCGATCGGCACGGACCGGCCTCGCGCCTGCGACATGTACCAGCGGTGCTCGAGTACCTGGTGGAAGACCTCGGCCGGCTCGAGCTTGGCACGCAGATCCCACGGGATGGCTTTGACCACGGGCTCGAATACCCGCGTCAACCACTCATGGGCGACCATCTCCTCGTCGGTCCCGAGGCGCGAGATACGGGCGCTGAACTCATCCATGTCGTTGAGAAGGCGACGGGCCTGGTTCTCTTCCACGTCCAGTCCGGTCAGGCGCAGGAGACGCCGCTGGTGATGACCGGCGTCGACGACCTTCGGCTGAATCGAGACGCGGGTGCCATCCGACGTCGTCTCGATCGACATCTCACCGATGTCGAAGCCGAGAGCGTTCAGCTGGTGGACCCGTTCGGTGATGTGCCAGGCCTCATCCGCGGCGAAGGTCTCACGGCCGGTGAGTGCGCCCCACAGGGAGTGGTACGACGCCATGATGCCGTCGGCGATGGCCACGGCATCCACTCCGCCTTCGAGACGCCCGCCGGCTTCGAGATCCATGATCTCGCCGGCGATGTTCGTCCGGGCCACATCCAGATCGTGTTCTCGCTGACCGCGGGTCAGGCCGCCCTCGTGCAGCTCGCCGGTCTCGGCGTCGACGAGATAGGCGGCGAATGCCCCGGCATCCCGGCGGAACAGCGTGTTCGACAGCGACACGTCGCCCCAGAAGAAGCCGACGGTATGCAGGCGCACGAGAAGGACGGCGAGGGCGTCGACCAGGCGTCCGGCCGTGTCGGGACGCAGCGTCTGCGTGAACAGAGCGCGATAGGGGAGCGAGAACTTCAGATGCGCCGTCACGAGGGCCGCCGGCAACGGCTCGCCCTTCGGCGTCCGCCGCCCGTCGATGGCCGCCACCCGGCTGACGCACGGGACATCCAGACGTGCGAGCGAGCCGAGCATCTCGTACTCGCGGCGGGCCATCTCGCCCGTGGTCTCTTTGACGGCCACGACACGGCCCGACAGGTTCGCGAACCGCACGAGGTGGCGAGAGAGCCCCTTCGGCAACGACACGATGGTGTCGCTGCCCCACTCGCCCAGCGGCGTTTTCCACGGGAGTTCCAGGAGCCCGGCGTCGATGCTGCTCGCCGTGATCGTCAGGGAGTTCACCACCGGGAAGCCTTTCGTCCGTTCATGCGCAACGGCGCGGGGGGCCCGAAGACCCGCCCGCGCCGTTGCGTCGTGAGATATCCGATCAGACGGACGCGATCGCCTTCTTGGTGAGGCGCTGTCCCGATTCGATGTCGAACGCGTGCACGTGGTGCGGCACGGGGGCCAGAACCACGGTCTCGCCGGCGCTCGGGTGGCTGCGACCGTCGACGCGCGCCACGATGTCGGTGCGCTTGCCGGCGATATCGGTGTGTCCGTAGAGGTAACCGTCCGCGCCGAGTTCTTCGACGAGGTCGACCGTCACGCTCAGACCCTTGCCATCGGCGGGGTTGACCACGATGTCCTCGGGGCGCACACCGGCCGTGACCTGGCCTGCGCTCGTGGGCTTGTCGATGTCTGCCTCGACGACGGCAGTGCCGAACTGGATGCCGCCCTCGGTCAGGGCGACCGGGAACAGGTTCATCGCGGGCGAGCCGATGAAGCCGGCGACGAACACGTTGTCCGGCTTCTCGTACAGGTCGCGGGGCGTGCCGACCTGCTGGAGGAGTCCATCCTTGAGCACCGCGATGCGGTCACCCATCGTGAGGGCCTCGGTCTGGTCGTGCGTGACGTAGACCGTCGTGACGCCCAGGCGACGCTGGAGCGACGCGATCTGGGTGCGCGTCTGCACGCGGAGCTTGGCGTCGAGGTTCGACAGCGGCTCGTCCATGAGGAACACCTGCGGCTGACGGACAATGGCGCGACCCATCGCGACACGCTGACGCTGACCACCGGAGAGAGCCTTGGGCTTGCGGGACAGGTACTCCTCGAGGTCGAGGAGCTTCGCGGCCTCGAGCACACGCTGCGCACGCTCGTCCTTGCCGACGCCGGCGATCTTCAGGGCGAAGCCCATGTTCTCGGCGACCGTCATGTGCGGGTAGAGCGCGTAGTTCTGGAACACCATCGCGATGTCGCGGTCCTTCGGCGGGATGTCGGTGACATCGCGATCGCCGATGAGGATGCGGCCCGAGTTGACCTCTTCGAGGCCGGCCAGCATGCGAAGCGACGTGGACTTACCGCAACCGGACGGTCCGACCAGAACCAGGAACTCGCCGTCCGCGACCTCGAGATTCAGCTTGTCGACCGCGGCGCGGGTTCCGCCGGGGTAGAGGCGGGTGGCGTTGTCGAACGTGACAGATGCCATGTTTTCTTCTCCTTCACCGGCAGGTACGTGCCGGACGATCCGTAGTGAATGGAATGAGCGGGGGCTTGACCCGCACGCCCACCATTGGGCGCACCTCCATTATCGCATGAGCGGGCCTCCATCCGCGTTTCGGTGTCTGGGTTCTCTCAGGGTGGCTGGTTAGCATCGTCACAGTGCCACGCCCGGGTGGCTACCCATCGGACTGCGATCACGCGTCCGCCCTGCTCTTTCCAGAAGGTTCCATGTCCAGCGACGACAATTCGAGTGCACCCGCATCCCGCAGCAGCCGTGAGGCTGTGCGCGAGAAGGCGCTGCAGGTACAGGCCCAGCAGTCGCGGGCCCGCGTGCTCCGCCGCTCCGCGCTCATCGCGGGTCTCGTCGCTGCTGTCGCCGTCGTCGCCGTCGTCGTGATGTGGGCCATCGGTTCGACGGCGGGCCGCCCCCAGTTGTCGCCCGCGAACACGACCGCCGACGGCTTCGTGATCACCGACGTCAGCGGGCTCGCGCCCGCGCAGGCCGAGATGACCGACCCCGGAGCCGCCACTCCGGATGCGACGACCGAGGGTGAAGCGAACCCCACGCCCACGGCGACCGACGCTCCTGCTGCCGTCGACATTCAGGTGTATGTCGATTACCTCTCGCCGGGCGCGCGCGAGTGGCAGCTCGCCAACTCGGCTCAACTCGCCTCGTGGGTCGGCGAGGGTGCGGTGGCGCTCCGGTACCACCCGGTGTCGATGATGACGGCGAAGTCCAACGGCACGAAATACTCCCTGCGTGCGGCCGGCGCTGCCGCGTGCGTCGCGACCTACGAGCCGGCGACGTTCTTCACGTTCCACACCTCGTTGCTCACGCAGCAGCCCGAGATCGATTCGGACGGCATCTCCGACGCCAAGCTCGCCGACCTGGCCATCGCTTCCGGCGCTGAAGACCCCAAGCAGATCCGCGCCTGCGTCGAGGACGAGGCATTCACCTCCTGGGTCAAATCCGCGACCGAACGCGCTGTGTCCGGCATCACCGGCACGAACCTCGCGCTCACCGGAACCCCGATGGTCATCGTCAACGGTCAGCAGTACGTCGGAGATCTCGCCGACGCGGCCGAGTTCTCGCAGTTCGTCCTGACGAGCGCGAGCGGCGCGTATCAGAAGTCGCAGTCCGCAACGCCGACGGCGACACCGAGCCCGACTCCGTGATCAGGCTGTCGGCCGGATAGACTTGAGTCTCCTTGCCGGCTTGGCGCAATTGGTAGCGCACCTGTCTTGTAAACAGGGGGTTGCAGGTTCAAGTCCTGTAGCCGGCACCGTTTTCACGAAGCTCTGACCACCTGATTTCCGCGGAATTGCAGAGGTGGATCGTGGATCAGTTCTTGTTTCGGATTTCCCGGAGTGCGCGCCGAGGTGTCGAATGGGTGCCGAATGAGGGTCCCGCGGCGCCTTATACGAGCTCGCTGGTGCACACCTCGCCGCCCCTCGCCGTTGGCGACCATAGACACCGGTCGAACACCGTGCATGTGGTGTCCATGAGCGATTCGAACACTGGCATTGACCCTTTTGAGATGTGGGACGAGGTGGAGTTCTCCAAACGGACGGGCTACCACGTTCGCAAGATCCAGCGCGGGCGCAAGGACGGGGGAGGCCCACCCTTCATTCTCGAGGGAAAGAAGCCGCGATATCGGGCGGTCTCCGTCTTGCGCTGGCTTGAAGCATGCGAGCAGTCCGCCGATCGGATGGCCAGCTGATGTCGCCGACGCGAATCAAGCCGGGAGCGATCGGACGGATCGACTGGGACTATGAGCGCACTCCGGGGAAGATCCGCGGGGTCGCCCGCACGCGTGATGGTGCCGACAGGCCGAGGCGCGTCGTCGCCGTGCGCGATACCCGCGTAGAAGTAGAGGCCGAGCTCAGGATGAAGGCCGCGTCGCTCGTCTACCTCGGGGACGTGTGGTCGCGATCGGCCACGCTGGAGGAAGCAATTGAGCGATGGATCGCGACTCTGAGTGACGCGGATGAAGGGAATGCGCAGAAGCCGCAGTCAGCCGAAACATATGCACGCACCGCGCGAGGCGCGATCGTCCCGCGCATCGGAGCGTTGTGTCTCGGCGACATCACGACGCCTCAGCTGCGCGACTTCATGAAGGAGATGCGCGTCGCACCCCATCGCACTCCACGAGGCAAGGGCGAGGTCGGCTATTCGGTCTCCTACCGTCTGCACATTCTTCGCGCGCTCCGGGACTCGCTTGGACTTGCGGTCAGCATGGGTGCCATACCTTTCAACCCGGCGCGAGAACTGCCGAGGCCTTCGAAAAAGGTAAAGGGTCCGAAGCGGCAGAAGCAGGCCCTCACTCGCGCACAGGTGGCCGTGCTGCGAGATTGCGTCCGCCAGTGGGAGGCCAGCAGCAGATCGGGGCCGCGTCGGGGCCCGCAGTTGCGACTGGCGATCGAACTCGGCTTGGCCACGGGTGTCGCATCGGAGAGGTGGGAGGCTTCTTGATGGAAGAGACGGTCGACGTGCCTTCGGGGCTTGACCCCTGATCT
>NZ_JAODOR010000012.1 GCF_025398275.1 Microbacterium memoriense
AGATCAGGGGTCAAGCCCCTTCGGTCCGCATTGGCCTACATCGCATTTACTCGCCGCCCCGAAACCCGTGAGGTGTCTGCTTGCACTCAAGTAATAGGGCGTCCAGTTCGCCGCCGCCCACCGATGCCAGTTCCTGGTAGGGCGACCACGGAATGCCGTTCACATTCGTCGAATCCACAAAAGCACCCTTGCTCGGCATCTCGATGTCATAGCCGCGTTCGGCTAGGCATGGCACCAGCGTGTTGGCGTAATAGTCGTAGAGATAGGCGATCTCATCGTCCGTTGGCGGCAGAGTAAACGCGGGATCTGTGGGGTACTTCACGCGACAGGTATAGACGGCAATGTTCTGCTGTTCCGCCTGTGCCTCGGGCGTCGCACCGAACGAGATGCCGCCGTCTTCGCGGGCTGTCGCCGGGTAGCCGAGCTCCTGAATGCACTGTGCGACGACTTTTGCTGAGTCGGCCGCCGTAACGACACGCACCTGCTCAACCTGAGGTCGTTCCGCATCCGGAAACATTCGCTGAACTTCGCCCCACGCTTGGTTCGCGGCCTCGTCGATCATCCGCTTCTCAGTGGCAGCGTCAACCGTTGGCGCGGGGGGCGCCGCGGCTGCGCCCCCCGCGCATCCGACGAGCAGCGACGCCCCCAGAATCAGAACCGCCGCCGCCAGGCTCCGGTGCTTACCGATCACACACCACCGCATCCGGTGTAGGCCCAGGAAAGGTGCGCTGGTGTCGCGGTTGCTCCGTCTTGGCCGGTGACGGTGGCCGCGCTCCAGGTGCGCGCCATCGATGATTGTCTGGTCGCACCGAACATGCTGTTGTTCCAGGATGCCAACATCACGTTCTGCCGGTAGTGGGCCGTGTATCCAGTGGAGTTGCTGCGAATGAACGCGGTAGCGGTGGTACACGACCCGCTACCCAGGTCGTGGTAGTACGACGCGCTGGCGGCGCCCGCGGGGGCGAGGACGAGTGCCAGGGCGGCGAACACGGCCAGTAGCGGACGGGATGCACGATTGCGCTGTTTCATGTGCGGATTCGCCTTTCAGTTGATGTAGGCCTTCATCGTTGAGGAAGCCGCCAGGATCGACGGCGCCGTTCGACTTCGGCGTTGTGATGTTGGGCACATAGAAGCAGTTCGGGAAGCGCGAGATCCACGATCCAACTTCGCCTCGCGAACGGCTGGCGGCCATTGGCGACGACAATCGAGATGGCTAGCTACGCGTGAACGCCCGCAATTACGCGCGTTCGGGTCTGAAACCCGTGCCGGGGTCATACGAGCGCCCAGCGGAGGAATCATCCGTACGGATGATTCCTCCGCTGGGGTGCATGCCGGCGCGCACGTTCTGCTCTTGGCCGTGATGCGTCTCAGAGTGAACGCTCGTCATCGGTGGGCCTCGAGAGGGCGGCGGTTGGCGGGCGGCGAGGAACACGCGTGAGTGCCCGCTGCCTAAGTAGAACTCATCCGTTCAGACGAATCCTGGCCCGCCCATCAAAGTGAGCAGTCGAAAGCGCAGTGGGTATGGAAACCAAGCTGTGACGGCTCGTGAGTGCGCTGATGGCAACAGAAAATGGGACGGCGGCATCGTCGGAGGCCGATCAAGCTTCATGCCTCGCGGCCGGTTGTGCGACAGGATGCGTCAGACGAGGGGGTCATGTGAACAAGACCAAAGGATCAAAAGTTGCTGGATGCGCGACGTTCCTGCTTGTCGCTCTCCTGGGGCTCCCCGGGTGCGCACCAACTCTCGCCGCCGAAGGGTCTACTCCGGAGGCCGGTGAACTCGACGCATCCTCAGCCGCCGACGGCGCTTGGAGCGACGTTGTTTCCGTCTATCCCGATGCGCTGCGGCCCGATGTGGAGCCGGTGCGCACGGTAACCACCGATGAATGGGCGGACGTGATATCTCAGTGCCTTCGGGACGAAGGATTTCCAGCTGTCACGTCACCCGGGGACGGGTCAATCGAGTGGAGCGGAGTACCGCAAGCTCAGATGCAGAGCTTTCACGTTGCTCGCTACAGCTGCACCGTCATGTTTCCACGGGACCCCTCGCATCAGGGGCGATTGACACCAGCCCAACTGGACAAGCTCTACGACTATTACGTCGGCGAGCTCACTGACTGTCTTCAGAACCTGAAGTACGAGGTCCCGCCCCGGCCGTCTCGTGAGGTGTTCAAAGAGACCTACTACACGGCGCCCTGGTTACCGTTCGCGGAGGCGTTCAGCGGCCCATTGAGCGAAGACCAGCGGTCTCAACTCAGCCGTGACTGCCCTCAAGCGCCGTCCGATCTGTAGTAGATCATCGACCGGTCGAGTCATCCACCTAGTCCGACCACATGAAAGGAAAGATCATTGCCGTTGGGCTGGTGCTGCTCACAGCATCGCCCACTTGGGCGGGAAGTAACACCTTGACTCCGCTCGGATGCAGCGGAAGTAGCAAGCTGTACTCGGGCTCTACAACGATGGGGGATACCTCCCACAACATCTGGACGAGCATCAATAACAACCAAGGCAAGTGGTGGCCGGGTGACGGTGTGTGGAGGTCGAGGCAGTTCTACTCCACCAAGTCGTCTGCGAGCGCCGTGAACTTCACATGGGGATCGCATCAACTCACCTACTCAGGTTGTTACACGCCCTGAACAGCGCCGAGTCGATACAACGAGCATGTAGGTAGCGACACCTTGTAGTGCGCGGGGCATGAGTGGTGACTGCGGAGCCCTTGCGATCCCGTCGGTGGTGGACTGTGCAGGCGCTCTCGGCCATCGGCGGCACCCTCGATCCTGATGAGCCCTGCCCGCACGAACTCGAAGTTGCGGTTTGGTGGAGAATCTCATTCAGGCATCTTGGTCCGTACTGGACCTGACCACGGTGCTCTTCCTCCTGACACGTGAGATGCCCCAGCGAACAGAGTGGCCGAGTGTAACCAACTTCGGCTTGGCGGTATCGAGGCGGATTATCGGGTCGACGCCACGATTGCGCCCTTTGCCACCTTCGCAAACGCGCACCCGACGAGGGCACTCGACACCCGCTTCTTATAGGGAACCGTATTCGACACCAGATGGCGCTTGATCGGACCGCGGTGACGACCCTCGTCTGCGTCATTCCCACCGGCGCCCATGTGATCGCCGTCGAGGGTGCGGCCGTTTCTGCGCTGACGGAGGGATACAGACAGCGCGTCCTGAACGATGGCGGGGGAACAGGCGCAGCGGTCACGTAGTCTCGTGCGCGGCCGCGCAGCAGCGGTTCCATAGCATCACTGCAAACCAACGTTGGCGAAGGCGGAGCTAGGTTCTAGTTGCACAAAACTCCGAGCGCGCTCGTCCCGCCCGGAGCGACGGTATGACGGATAGGTATGCCCCGGAGTCCTCGCAGGTTCCCTCGAGGCATTCAGGGCACACGTAGCTCGCGTATAGGCTCCCTGCGGCTAGCGATCATAGCGGGCGGAACGGCAGCGGCGACCGCGGCGGCCAGACCCAGAGTCCCAAGGGCCAGCACGAACGTCGGGCCGGGGATTGGGTCACGGACGGTCACCGCGATGCCAACTGATAGCAGGACACCGGTGATCACACCCGCCGTCGCCAGCAGTGCCGTCTGGGCGATCAGGAGTCGAACAATAAAGCCCCGCGTAGCACCAAGAGCTCGCCGTCGCCCGAAGTCCTTCCGCCGCATCATCACGAGACCGAACAGGATCGTGGCGACCAGGCCCGATGCCACTCCGAGGACACCAAGGACAAGGCTTCGAGAGGAGTTGGCGAGTTGAGACTTGATTATTGACCGCAACGCCGCCAGGCTCTCACTGGTTTGAACGGTCACCCTACTGGGGTCGTCCGCGCCAACTACCGACAGCACAGCGTCGGCGACGGGCGCGACTAGCTCTGGGGACTCCGCGATCACGAACACTAGGTTGACTGGCGTTGAAGCAGGCGTTTCGCCAGGAACAAGCACGATGGGCTCGAACTCGTCCAGGAAATCGGGAGCGTCCAGTCGTGCGTAGACGGTGGCAGTGAGACCGTCTGTAAGTGTGATTGCACCAGCAACATCAGGAAGCCCTAGCAGGTCGAGAGCGGCCTGCGACGCAAACGCACTGGCCCCCACTGTCCCCTCGGTGAGGATCCCCAAGGCTTCAAGCCGATCGCTGTAAACGTAGCGAACGGCGACCGGGGGGCCGCCAGGAATACGTGCGTTCCGACCATCGACGGCCGACGAGAACGCGCCAGCCCACTCGATTCCCTCTATGGCTCTGATCCTCTCGAGGATCTCGCCAGTGACACCCGCAGCATCCTCCGCGCGGATTTGGATGGTGCGAGTGCCGACGCTGTCGATGGACGATAGTACTTCTTGCTCTGCAGCGACGGTCCTACCCGTAGTCATCATGACCGTCACCACCATGCCGGCAATAACGAGCATTGTCAGCGTGGAGCCAACCGGCTGCGCCCTGGCGGACGCCCACGCTTCCAGTGCGAGACGCCTCATAGCCGCACTTCTGCATCGCAGACGGCGGCAACGTCCGGCGAATGGGTCACCACGATCACGGCGGACCCATTGTGAGCGTGCTCTCGTAAGGCATCAATAACCACTTGCGCAGTAGCGGGATCGAGATTGCCGGTCGGCTCGTCGGCGAGCAGAATCTTTGGGCTGCCTAGCAGCGCGCGGCACAGAGCGATTCGCTGCGCCTGCCCTCCTGAGACCTGTCCCGGCTTCCTGTGCGCTGGCACATCGACCTTGAACCTCGCCAGCAGATCTCGGGCGGCGGGTTCCAGTTCCTTGCGGCTTTGCGCGCGGTATAGCGCTGGTTCGGTCACGTTGTCGAGTACGGTCCGAGATGAGTCCAGCGCTGCGTCCTGAAAGACGAATCCGAACTTCCGCGCTCTCAGGTCCGCGCGCTCCTTGTCCTGCGCCCGACTCGCGTTCTTGCTCTCGACAACGACTTCGCCAGAGCGGGGCGCCAGCATTAGGCCTAGCAAGTACAGCATCGTCGACTTGCCTCGACCGGATGGTCCTGTAATTGCGGTCGTCGTTCCAGCATGGAACTTGGCGCTGAATCCGTCGACGATTGTCTGACCGCCGGAGTAGCCGAACGAAACATCACACGCTTCGAGTATGACGGTCATCCGGTCGCCTCCCCGGGGACTCGAACACGAACGCCAGCATCGACGCCGTCGATCACGGCCATTCCTCGAGCGGTGCCCATCACGGTGGCGGATCGACGGATTCCCGCTTCATCAATGACTGCCAGTTGGCCGTCTGCGGCGGACACCAGCGCTGCTGAGGGCACCACCAGTCCAGTCACCGTCTCCACCGTCACGACTTCGGAACTCAGAGTGATCGAGTCGTCAACAGGAATCTGTGCGCACTCTTGCTTGCAAATAGGATCCTGTCCGCCTGATCCGAGTTTGACCGTGATCGATCCCGCCACCTCGTCACGAACCTGTTCCTCCGCGACAGCGTCCCACACGCTCCCGTTTGGCGACGTGATCAGTACGCGAGTGCCCGCTGGCATGAGTGACGCTTGAGAGTCGGTAACGGGCACGTTGAATGCCGGCGAGGGCGAGAGCCCGGAAACAGCGGATTCACCCCCAACGAGTGATGCCCCTCTATAGATTTCCTCTATGTTCAGCGCAACGCGCGCTGGCAGAGTAGGGACAAAGATCACGTCGCCGCTGCGGACTGTTCCCGTGACTTCGACGTTCAGGCTCTTCTGCCATGCGCGGATCGCAGCTGCCGTAACGGTTCCCGCCTCGCCGCCCACCTCGCCCCGATAGAACCCGAGGTCGGCAAGTAGCTGTTGGATCTGACGTACATCTTCGCCTTTGGAACCCTCACTGATGTCCCGGAACGAAGGGACGACACCCCGCGCAATCACGACAGGGTGCAGGTCCACCGAGTAGAGCGCGGACCCCTGCGATACTTCCGCGCCAGCTTCCGCACCTATCGATGTCACGACTCCGACCGCGCGGTTAGTCCCGACGGGTGATGTCGTCCAAGCCGCGACGGTGTTCAAGCGGACCGTTGATCCGACCTCTCCGGCAACCACCTCCACGAGCGTGAACTTGGCGGCGCTGGTCGGATCATCAGGCGGGCGTACGACAGTGAGCATCGACCATGCCAGAGCGCCGGTCAGCGCGGTACCGGCAAGAAACCAGCCGACTGCGGGGCCGATCCGCTTCGCGTGGCTACCGTTCACTCGGCGCTCCGCCGGCCGCGCACGACTGGCTGCGGCGAACCCACGGGGAGCATGCCCTCGCGCGGACTTCTACTGCCATGTTCGTCCGCGGGTCACAATGCACATCATGGTGCGACGCTAACACCGGCGCACATGCGGGGACTGATGCAGCTATCGCATGGCATATTCGCTTTGCTGTGCCCGACGACGCCAAACCCTTGCAGAACCAGTTCGGATCTCGGTCGGGAGAGTGCGCCAGCCGTCAGGGCTCGCACCTTCGAGTGACTACGTCGTCGGTGACTTCACTCATTTGGACGATAACAGCGACCGCGATCAGCGCGCTCCGTGATCCAACCGCCACGATCGCCGGACTCCGAAGAGTGATTGACGGATAGGCCCAGCTACCTGTCGCGAAGTCGAGCATCACATCTGACAGGGTCGTCGTTGACACGGTTGTGCGCGTCGCGGACAGCATCGCGCGAAGTGATTGATTGCCCGGAGCCACTATTTTCCGCGCGCCTCTGCCCGCGCGACCATGTGGAGTCCGCCGGAAAACTTGAAGCCGTACCTGATCCCACCAGCCGTGAGCGCCGTAAGGCGGGCCCCATGTCCGCGGGTGACGTTGTTTTGTGTCATGTTCCAAACGCGACCGCGCACGAATCCTGACGGGTCGGACAGCTCGGTTGCCTCTGCTATTCACCTGTCGGCTGCACGCCGCTCGGACGTCACTGAGACGAGAGGCGTGACGACCGCCAGCAGGAGTTCGAGGCTGGGACTGCCAGCGGGCCGCTCACTTCGGCGCGCCCTGGTGGGTATGGTCAGCGATTCAAACGGAGTATCTAGCGGGGCGGACCGCGCGCGGGTGTCGGCCAGCAGATGCGCATCGACCTCGTTGAGCCCGGTCTTGTCTCGGCAGCAGCTTCAACTCACGCTTGTCGCGTTGTCTGCAGCTCGATTACTCCCGACGTTGGTTGGTCGATGTTCAACACCCAGCGCCCAGGGAGGTGCTGTTCGCCGAGTCGAGCTACGCGCCGTCACAGATCTTCGCTCCAGCGAACACGTAGTGGCGTCATTCATTTGAATGAATGTTCTTTGTGGCGCGGTTGGACTATCGGAATCGGCGCGACAGAGACACCAGTGTTTCCGCGCGCGGGGCGAGAGACCTCGGAGCGAAGGCTCGGGCTGGGGACCGCGGCTGGTCGGGTCACGAGTACTGAAGACCGGACAATGTGCTCCGACGGATGCGTCACGGAGAACATTTTGGGGGTCGGGTGGTACCGGTTCGTGCGGCATTCTCGACGAGCCATCCGTACCCGGCCGCACTCAGGCGGTGAATGCAGCCCTATTTAGGCCAGACGAAGGTCGTGACTGGACAAGTTGGAGGTCTGGCTCGGACCGCCATTGGGTGCACTGGCTTGCTCCTGGAGCGACTCTTCCTGAACAGGGTTGGAAGATTCACATCAGCACGACGCCGTCGGGCGGCGAGGAGATGCTCCGCGATGTCTCCGCGTTCTGTCACGACCATGGTGTCCCGTTCAAACACCTTCGCGACATGTCAGTACTCGCTGCACCAGTCCCAGGGAACACGGTTTGCTGGCAACGGTTTGCTGCGTGCGTCGTGCGATCTGGCGTCGGGTGCGGCGGGAGTCCTTGCGGTATTGGCTCGGCGCTCCGGCCAGGCCCGAGCCCTTGGGCCTCTCTCGTTTTTGGAGCCGACGGCGTCCGCGGTCAGCGGGCCGACTAGAACATGGCAAGGGAGGTGACGACAAATGGGATATCTACTTTCGTTGCAGGCGATGGAGCGGGATCACGATGAGCAGCGGAACGGACAGTTCGCGAGCTATATCAGCGCCTCTGTGTGCTTGAGCAACGTCTCCGTGTCGTCGACACTCCGCGGTCTGCTGATTCACGGTGGCACCGAGAGAGCCCCGGTGCCACCCCGCGGCATTATCGCTGCGGGACCGCGCGGTGGTGGTCATGAGACTCCGTTAGCCGCTGGCGCACACGTTATTCGGCGTGGCGGCTACGGTGAGCACGAGGAGTTGTGATGAGCACTGAAGACGTCAAACACGAACTGCTGGGCGCCGATGGGGGATACGACCCGCTGCTCGGCTCGCGGCGGACCGCTCTCATTTTTGCACTGACGATCTTCGTGACAACTGCGATACAGGTGCTGTCCATTCCCGTGACAGCGCTTCTTGGCGGAACCATCCACTGGGGGCTGGCTCTGCCAGAAGATGTCGTGGTGAGCCTGTTAGTTGTAGGTTGCGCCGTTCAGGCGGGCGTTCTGACATTGGCCGACCGATTCCCCCGACTCACCATCGTGCTTACGGTCGTCACGTACTTGCTGCTGGCGATCGGTCTCGGCATTCCTTCGTGGCTGACTGGAATGTCCCTCGGAATCGCGGCTTCCTTGTTCGTCCACGCAGCACGCGCTTCCGTGATCGCGAGCTGTCTGTGGTCCGCCGGCGCAGTCGTTGCGGCGATGGGGGGTCTCTGGCTGTGGCTCTTGCTCTCGGGCGTGGGCACGAGCCAGGTGTCGACCACGGGGTACGTTCTTGGCGAAGCGGCGCGGTTCGCGGCGCCCGCCGCAGGCGCGACAGCATTGGGCATTTGGTGGGGAGCGCGTGTACGGCGGGTCGCTGCAGCTCGAGACGAGGCCACGCGTTCGACTAACGAACACGCTCGCCGAGTCGCGGATGCACAGCAACACGAGCGTGCGCGAATCGCTCAGGAGCTGCACGACGTCGCCGGTCAGCATCTCGCGGGTCTCATCACCCTCTCGGAGGCAGCGCTCGCTATTGCTCCGAGGCAGCCGACACGGGCACTTGAACTGGTGGCGGCCGTTCGTAGCGAAGGTCGCTTTGCTGCGGCCAGCCTGGCCGGCGCGCTCGCGGACCTTCGAGCGGCAGGCGTCGAGGCACCCGGGGGTACCGCGGACCTTCTGCGCGCTCCTGAGCTGGCCGACTACTGGCGACGAGTCGGGATGGCAGCGAGTCTCCATACCTCGGGGTCATTGGACAAACTTCCCGCCGTGGTGTCGAGCACTGCGTATCGCGCACTACAGGAAATGATGACAAACGTCGCGAAACATGCGCCCGGCGCTGCAGCACGAGTGCAGATAGACGCGCACGATGCCGCGTTGGAGGTAGTCGTTGAGAACTCACTCGTCGGCGATGGGACGCCGCCTACCGCCGACTTCAACCTGGGCTGGGGTCTGACAGGAATGCGTGAGCGCGTTGAGCTCCTGCACGGGACGCTCGAAGCTGGCCCCGTCGGCCCGGGTTGGTGGCGCGTGCGCCTCTGGATTCCGCTTATCGACGACCCACTCAGTAGGACAATCTCATGACGAAGTCACAACGCATACGAGTGCTGATTGCAGACGACAACCGCGCAGTGCGGATCGGAATGCGTCTGCAATTGGACAATGCCCCGGATATCGAGGTTGTCGGTGAAGTAGGGAACGGGATCGACGCGGTCATGGCTGGTCGCAGCGAACAGCCCGACGTGATCTTGATGGACCTTCAGATGCCCGGAATGAGCGGCGTGGAAGCAACGAAGCGACTTCTCGATGAGTCGCCACACCGCCCCGCCGTGATCGTAATGACGAGCTTCGCGCTAGAAGGGTACGTCAGGGATGCTCTAGACGCAGGCGCCGTGGGATACCTATTGAAGAGCCACGATTCAGAGCGGCTGGTGGAAGCAATACGTACTGCGCATCGAGGCGACGCTGTGGTTTCGACCACCATGATGACGCCGGTTCTTCGGGAATTCGTCCGACGTGGACGCGGTGCACAGCTTGATGTATCGGCTGCCACGCTCTCGGCCGCTGAACTTCGTGTGACGGTAACTCTAGCGAGAGGGATCACGAGCAACGAGGACATCGCGCAGCACCTGTGCGTTTCAGTCCACACCGTACGGTCACATCTTCAGTCCGCACTTAAGAAGACAGGTTTGTCCGATCGAACGCAGTTGGCGCTATGGGCGGTCCGTCAGCAGTTGAGTGTTCAAGATGCTGCGCAGTCCTCGTAGCGCGTTTCGGAATTCATCCTCTTTGGTCAACGCACACGCTTCATCGTGATCGCGACGCAAGGAGCGCATTCGCGCTTGATCGGTGCTCGTGGCAAGGCGACAAGATTCGCCGAATGGTCGTCGTAGAGGTGACGAATAGGTGACGAATGAGACTGGTAGCAGGTGGTCCGGTACGGCTACTCTGGGTAGCACGAGGCTAGGTATCGCGGCGCATTCAGAGGGCCAGAGAATCATCAGCGTAAACAGGGGGTTGCAGGTTCAAGTCCTGTAGCCGGCACCGTAAGGGCCATCACCGCAGGTTCGGTGGGTCCATGATGGAGCGATGAACATTCGCCGCGCCGCCGCCACTTTCGCCTTCGCCCTCGCTCTCGTGGGCCTGACAGCCTGCCAGGGTGCCACGGAGGCAGGTGGCGACGTGATCGCGCCGGTCACCCTCGACGCGGGCGACCTGCAGGGCGAGACCGTCGATCTCATCGTCGGTCAGGCGCTGAACATCAACACGGGTGATCTCGCCGTCGACAGCTACACCGGTGATGTCGCCGATCCCGCGATCGCGGAGTTCGTCGCGGGCGATGCCGGAGGAACTGCAGTGATGAATCCCGGGGTCACGGCGCTCTCGGTGGGGTCAACGGACGTCACGTTGACGAACACCGATGCCGGCATAGAGGACCTGACGTTCACCGTCGTCGTCGCTGAGAAGGACTGAACCGATCTCGCTTACGGGGTCACGATCACCTTGCCTGGCGCGTGAGCACGCCCTAGCGCGGTGAATGCCGCAGCGACCTGATCGAGCGGGTAGCTCGCCGACACCGGCACCACGATCTCGCCGGCCGCGACGCGAGCCGCGAGGATCGAGAGGTTCACGGCCGTTCTGGCCTCGCGTCCCGCCGTGCGGACGCCGAGCTCGTCGCCGGCTGGTCCGGCGGCGATCGCGACCATGCGTTGGGGGGACAGGCCCAGCGCGATGCCGGCATTCAACGCATCACGGCCGTGGCAGTCGTAGACCGCTGTGGGTGCACCCAGCGCGGCGACGCGGGTCGCGAGGTCGTCGCCGTAGGTGAGCGGCTCGATGCCGAGTGAGCGCAGCAGGTCGTGATTGCGGGCGGATGCCGTGCCGATCACGCGCGCGCCGGTGGCGACCGCCAGTTGCGCCGCGATGAAGCCGACGCCCCCGGCGGCACCACCGATGAGAACCGTGTCGCGGGAGTCGACCGGCAGCGTGTCGAGAACGGCGACGGCGGTCAGGCCCGCGACGTACAGGCCGCCGGCGACGTCGACCGGAAGCGCGGCGGGGCGGCGGGCGAGATCGGATGCGGCGGCGATCACCCGTTCGGAGATCGCTCCCGCGGCCCGGCCGAGCACCTCGTCGCCGACCTCGATCGGAGTGCCGTCGGCGTAGACGGCGCCCTCGCCGACAGCCTCCACCGTGCCGGCGAGATCCCCGCCGATACGCCGGGGGAACGACGCCTTCGTGGGGATGGCGCCCGAGAGGACCTTCGCATCGTACGGGTTGAGGCCGGCGGCGCCGACGCGCACGGCGACTTCGCCGGGACCAGGCGCTGCGTCAGGAACCTCCCCGATGTACAGCACATCGGGGCCGCCGATCTCGTCGTACAGGGCTGCCTTGCTCATCGGTTCTCCTCATCGAGTGCCGCATCCCGCGGGACATCCGATCGTATCGGTCCCGCCGATTAGGCTGTCGAGGATGTCCCCTCACCCCGCTCCCGCCCGGCTTCCGGCGGGCGTGGCTCTGGGCGGGGCCGTCGTCGTCGGTATCCTCACCGCGATCCAGGCGCGCGTCAACGGGCAATTGGGGCTCCGTCTGGACGACGGCTTCGTCGCGGCCGCCATCTCGTTCGGCTCAGGGCTGATCGTCCTCATCGTCCTGTCGCTGGCGCTCCCCGCCGGCCGGCGGGGATTCCGGGCGCTGGCCACGGGCATCCGCTCGCGGACGATCCCGTGGTGGATGCTGGCAGGCGGCGCCGCGGGTGCGCTCACGGTGGCAACCCAGGGGCTTGCCGTCGCGGTCATCGGCGTGTCCCTCTTCACGGTCGGGGTCGTCGCGGGGCAGACGATCAACGGTCTCGTGCTCGATCGCGCCGGATACGGCCCGGCCGGAGTCGTCGCCGTCACGATGCCGCGCATCGCCGGCGGCGCGCTCGCGCTCCTCGCGGTCGGGATCTCCCTGCAGGGCGGTGTTCTCGAGCGGGTTCCGCTGTGGATGCTGGTCCTCCCGATCCTGGCGGGCATCGGTATCGCCTGGCAGCAGGCCACGAACGGCCGCCTCCGTCAGCGCGTCGGAACGCCGCTGACCGCGACCCTCGTGAACTTCATCGGCGGCACGGCGATTCTCGTTGTCGCCGCCGGCATCCATGTCGCGATCGTCGGTGCGCCGCATGCGCTGCCGGGCGACGCATGGCTCTACCTCGGTGGCGTGGTCGGGGTGACGTACATCTTTCTGTCGGCCGCGCTCGTGGTGCACACCGGCGTGCTGCTGCTCGGGCTCGGCGCCGTCGCCGGGCAGTTGCTCACGGCGTTCGCTCTGGACGCGATCTGGCCGGCGGACGCCGGACCGGGATGGCTGACCGAACTCGTGATGGTGCTGGTCGCGCTGCTCTCGGTCGTCGTCGCGGCCGCGCCGTGGCGCCGCCGCTGAGCGCTTCGTCAGGCCTTCTTCGGCATCCGGGTGAGGAACTTCTTGGCGTCGACGGGCTTGCGCCGGCCGGCGCGGGCGCCCGCGGGCTTGCCGCCGACGTAGAGCCACCCGAGCAGTTCTTCGTTCTTGCCCAGTCCGTGCGCCTTCGCGACCGCCTTCGAGCGCGTGGAGGAGCCGGTGCGCCAGAAGACGCCCCATCCGGCTTCGTCCAGCAGCAGGCTCAACATGTGGGCGACTCCCGAGGCGACGGCCTCCTGCTCCCAGCGGGGGACTTTGTCGGTCTTGCGGTAACTGGCGACGACGGCGATCAACAGCGGTGCGCGCATCGGCTTGGTCGACGGCTTGCTGTCGCCCTCCGCTTTGGCGATCGCCGCGCCGAGCCGGGTGCGGTCCGCACCGCGCAGTTCGATCAGCCGCCACGGGCGGAGCGCCGAGTGATCGGCGACCCGGCCGGCGGCCGCGATCAAGGCGAGGAGCTCGTCGCGGTCGGGCGCCTCGTCGGTCACTTTCGACCACGACCGGCGCGCACGCGCGGCGGCGAACGCGGGGTGATCGGTCAGCGCATCGATCACGGGGTCTGCTCGGGCGTGAACGACAGCGACAACGAGTTCATGCAGTACCGGTCGCCGGTGGGCGTGCCGAAGCCATCCGGGAACACGTGCCCGAGGTGCGAACCGCAGGCCGCGCAGCGAACTTCGGTGCGCTGCATGCCGTGCGAGCTGTCATCGATCAACTCGACCGCTTCGGGGCGCACCGACTCGTAGAAGCTCGGCCATCCGCAGTGCGAATCGAACTTCGTGCCGCTTTGGAAGAGATCCGACCCGCATGCCGCGCAGGCGTAGAGACCGGCGCGACTCTCGTCGAGCAGCTCGCCCGTCCAGGCCCGCTCGGTGCCGGCCTGACGCAAGACGGCGTACTGGTCGGGGGACAGCTCTGCTCGCCACTGCTCATCGGTCTTGTCTACGCGGTAGTTCATTTCAGACTCCTTACGTCCACCCCTATTCAACCCGAACCTGCGCGCACGTGTTCCCCGAGAATGGGGGAGTGGACCACCCGAACGATGCCGTCGCCGAGCGTTTCGGCCGTTTCGCCCGCGACGAGGCGCCCGGACGCTCGGATCTCTATGCGCAGTGGGCGGCGGGCGTCGCCGCGGATGCGGACGTGCAGACGGTGCTGGCCCGCATCCCGGCGCGGCACCGTCAGCCGCCGCTCGTGTTCGCCGTGACCCGCCTGCTCGGCTCCGGTGAGCCGGGCTTCGCTGTGTGGCGCGAGTGGATTCTCGCTCACGCCGATGCGGTGGTCGCGGAGTGCGGCCGTCGCTCGCTGCAGACGAACGAACCGCTGCGCTGCGCGGCGCTCCTGCCGACGCTCAGCCGCATCGAGGGGCCGATCGCATTGCTCGAGGTCGGGGCGAGCGCGGGACTGTGTCTGTATCCCGACCGGTACTCGTATCGCTACTCCGGTGCGGCGGGCACGATCGCGCTCGACCCGGCATCCGGCCCGTCGTCTGTTGTCCTCGAGTGCGAGGCGCGGGGTGAGCGGATGCCGGAGGTCGCCCTGCCGGAGATCGTCTGGCGGGCCGGGCTCGATCTCCACCCGCTCGATCCGGCCGCGTCCGACACGTCTGCGTGGCTCGAGGGTCTCGTCTGGCCGGGTGAGACGGGCCGCGCGCAGCGGGTGCGGGACGCGCTCGCGATCGCTGCGGCCGATCCGCCGCTGATGGTCGCGGGCGACGCCGTCGACGCGCTCGCAGACGTCGCGGCATCCGCCCCCGCCGGCGCGACGCTCGTGATCCAGACGCCCGGGGTGCTCGCCCACATTCCCTGGGCCGGGCGGCGGCGCGTGATCGACGCGGCACGGGCGGCCGGGCGCTGGATCACGATCGATGCGCCGGAGCTCCACGACGGATGGGAGGTGCCGATCGATCTCGACGCCTGGCGGGGTGGCTTCGCCGTCGCCCTTGACGGACGGGTGGAGGCGGCGGCCGATCCGCTCGGGGGATGGTGGCGATTCCGCGACGGCGCCGCGTCGCGCCCGGGTGCGACCGCCGCGCGGGGATAGCGTGGAGGGGTGCCCCTTTCCGACCGCGACGAGATGCTCCTGGCCTTCGAAGCCCGGTGGCAGCAGCACGGCGCCGCGAAGGAAGAAGCCATCCGCAGCGACCTGGACCTCACCCCCGCCCGCTACTACCAGCTGCTGGGGCGCCTGATCGAGACAGCGGATGCCGTGGCACACGACCCGCTGCTCGTCCACCGGCTGCGTCGCCTGCGTGACGCGCGTGCGCGTGAGCGCGGCGCCCGTGCCACGGTGTCCACAGCTTCGGGCCGATAGCATTCTCAGGTGCCGAAGACCGCCCCACCCCAGGATCGCTTCGACGAGCTCCCCGTCGACAACAGCCGGATCGGCGCTCACCGGGCCGAGAACCCGCGCATGCGTGGCGGGGTCATCTTCCTCTGGTCGGCGGTGGCGACCGTTGCGCTCGTGGCCATCGGGATCTTCGGCACGCTGATCGCGACGGGCCGGATCACGGTGTTCCCGACGCCGTCCGCGACGGCCGTCGTCGTCCCGCCGGTGGCGGCCGTCGTCGACCCGTCTTACGAGGTCACCGTTCTCAATGCGACCCCGCAGTCGGGTCTCGGCCGTCAGCTCGGCGACGTGATCGTCGCGGCCGGCTGGAACGCGGCCGACGTCACGGCGGGAGAAGCCGGGTCGGATGACTTCGCGACCACGACCGTCTTCTACGCGGACCCCGCCGACGAGGGCGCCGCGCGCGGACTCGCGCAAGTGGTCGGGGGTGCAGAGGTCGCGTTGACGGACGCCTATGCCGATCTTCTGGGGGATGGGACCACGAAGCAGCTCGTCCTCGTGATCGGCCTCGATCGGACGACCGACGCCGCCGGTTGAGCCGCGTGTTTCACGCGTGTGAACACTTCGATGCGCACATGTCAATAGTTGCGGATTCGGCGATTTCGCCGCTCAGCGGCTCGTTAGCATGGCGAAGTCCCACAGCATCAGGAGATCCAGAATGAGCGCACAGACCCGCGGCACCGTTAAATGGTTCAATGCCGAAAAGGGCTTCGGATTCATCACCGCCGACGGAGGCGAAGACATCTTCGTCCACTACTCGAACATCGACATGAACGGCTTCCGGGTCCTCGAGGAGGGGCAGGCGGTCGAGTTCACGGTCGGCGCCGGCCAGAAAGGCCCGCAAGCGGAGGCCGTGCGCCCCGTCTGACAACCACTGTCCAGAACGGCCTCGACGCTGCCGCGTCGAGGCCGTTCTGCGTGCGATGCCCTTGACGGTCGCGGCTTGCACTCCCCCCTGTCGAGTGCCAGAATGGGTTAGCACTCACTCCACGTGAGTGCTAAAGACTCATCCTCACGTCCGGGAGGGACGACACACTTATGGCAAAGATCATCGCTTTTGACGAAGAGGCCCGCCGTGGCCTCGAGCGCGGCCTGAACATCCTCGCCGACGCCGTCAAGGTGACGCTCGGCCCGCGCGGTCGCAACGTCGTACTCGAGAAGAAGTGGGGCGCCCCCACGATCACGAACGACGGCGTCTCCATCGCCAAGGAAATCGAGCTGGACGACCCGTTCGAGAAGATCGGCGCGGAGCTCGTCAAGGAGGTCGCCAAGAAGACCGACGACGTCGCCGGTGACGGAACCACCACCGCGACCGTTCTCGCTCAGGCGCTCGTCCGCGAAGGCCTGCGCAACGTCGCAGCCGGCGCCGACCCGATCTCCCTGAAGAAGGGCATCGAGAAGGCCGTCAAGTCCATCACCGACGAGCTGCTGGCTTCGGCCAAGGAGATCGAGACCAAGGAAGAGATCGCTGCCACGGCATCCATCTCGGCCGCGGACCCGGCGATCGGCGCACTGATCGCCGAGGCGATCGACAAGGTCGGCAAGGAAGGTGTGGTCACCGTTGAGGAGTCCAACACCTTCGGCACCGAGCTCGAGCTCACCGAGGGCATGCGCTTCGACAAGGGCTACATCAACCCCTACTTCGTCACCGACCCGGAGCGCCAGGAGGCGGTCTTCGAGGACGCCTACGTCCTGATCGCGAACCAGAAGATCTCCAACATCAAGGACCTTTTGCCGATCGTCGACAAGGTGATCCAGGAGGGCAAGGAGCTTGTCATCATCGCCGAGGACGTCGAGGGTGAAGCCCTCGCGACTCTGGTGCTGAACAAGATCCGTGGCATCTTCAAGTCGGCTGCCGTCAAGGCTCCCGGCTTCGGCGACCGTCGCAAGGCTCAGCTGCAGGACATCGCGATCCTGACCGGCGGACAGGTCATCACCGAGGAGGTCGGTCTCAAGCTCGAGAACGCCACCACGGACCTGCTCGGCCGTGCGCGCAAGATCATCATCACCAAGGACGAGACCACGATCATCGAGGGTGCCGGCGAGGCTTCCCAGATCGAGGGTCGCGTCACGCAGATCAAGCGCGAGATCGACAACACCGACAGCGACTACGACCGCGAGAAGCTCCAGGAGCGTCTCGCGAAGCTGGCCGGTGGCGTTGCCGTCATCAAGGCGGGCGCTGCGACGGAGGTCGAGCTCAAGGAGCGCAAGCACCGCATCGAGGATGCCGTTCGCAACGCGAAGGCAGCTGTCGAAGAGGGCATCGTCGCCGGTGGTGGCGTCGCGCTCATCCAGGCGGGCAAGAAGGCGCTGGACGCCCTCGAGCTCACCGGTGACGAGGCGACCGGTGCGAACATCGTGCGCGTTGCGATCCAGGCTCCGCTCAAGCAGATCGCTCTCAACGCGGGCCTCGAGCCCGGCGTTGTGGCGAACACGGTTGCCGGTCTCCCGATCGGTCACGGCCTGAACGCCGCGACCGGCGAGTACGGCGACATGTTCGCACAGGGCATCATCGACCCGGCCAAGGTCACGCGTTCGGCGCTGCAGAACGCGGCATCGATCGCGGCCCTGTTCCTGACGACCGAGGTCGTCGTGGCAGACAAGCCCGAGAAGGCTGCCGCCCCGATGGGCGACCCGTCGGGTGGCATGGACTTCTGAGTCCGCTGAACCTGCACTGACAGAAGGGCCTCTCCTCGCGGAGGGGCCCTTCTGCATGCCCACCGGGGCTGCATGTCTACCCGGGCCGGACCATGTCCCACTTGTGGTCGTTTCTGGGGCCGAAAAGCAACCATTTGTGGGACAAGGGCTGCCCAAAGTGGGACAAGGGGTGCCCAAAGTGGGACAAGGGGGACGAAGGCGCGCGCGTGGCGCGGCCGGGGCCGGGCTCAGCGGAAGAGACCGGCCGCCGACAGTTCGGTCTGCGCGTACTGATTGCCGGCGTGCGCGAGCGCGCCGCCGATGTCGCCGAGCGCGGCTTCGAGTTCCGTCTGTGCGTGCCGCCAGCGCTCGATCACGCCCTGGAATGCGACGGCCGCCGATCCGGTCCACGATCCCTGCAGATGCGTGAGCTGAGCGAGCATCGATGCCGTCTCGCCCTGCAGACGGTCGCCGGTCGCGCGGATCGCCGCCGTCGCGGTGATCACCGCGTCGCTGTCGACGCTGAAGATAGCCATGAGGACCCCATTTCCGTTGGATGTGGCTCCACGCTAGGCCGGGGCGCGGCATCCCTCCGCTCGTCGCCCCTCCTCTGAGGACAACTCGGGCGTTCCGTCTCCTGTGGAGGAGGCTGCGCGCCGTGGCAGCTCGGCCTCGCCCGCCGCGCGAGGTGTCGCGATCTGCCCGGTGCGCGCTCGCCTCTGGGCAGATTGCGCCACCTTGTCCAGGAGGGCGCGGGGGAGGGGGCGCGATCTGCCCGGAGTTCCTGCGTGGGTGGGCGCATCGCGCCACCTGGATCGGATGCGGCCCCCGGGCGGCGCGAGCTACTCGTCGAGCGAGCGGATCCGGGGGAGCGGCTGGGTCTCGATGAGCAGGTGGTCGGCGGCATCCCGCACGTGCGCGAGCGGGAACGCGACGCGGAATGTTGCGCCGCCGCCGGGTGTCTCGGTCACGGCGATCGACCCGTGGAGGGCCTCGACGACCGATGCGACGATCGACAGGCCGAGTCCGGAGCCGCCGGTCTCGCGGGTGCGGGAGGTGTCGGCGCGCCAGAACCGCTGGAAGATCTTGTCGCGGATCTGCTCGGGAATGCCCTCACCGTGATCGGCGACGGCGATCCATCCCATACCGGCCTCCTCGTCGACACCGACGCTGAGCTCGATCGGCGAACCGGCGGGCGTGTAGCGCCGCGCGTTGCCGAGGAGATTGGCCACGACCTGGCGGATGCGGTTCTCGTCACCCAGGACGATCGGCGGGGGACCGGCGACCGCGAGGAAAGCAGGCTCTTCGGATGCCGGCACCTCGCCGTCCGGTACCGCTCGTCCGCGGCGACGCAACAGACTGGCGAATGCCGTCGCGGGGCGGCGCGGGGTCGCACCCTGCGGTGTCGTGATCGGTGTGGTCGAGGGGAGTGGCGTGCGCACGGACTCGCGCGTGACGAAGGTGACCTCTCGGTCGGGTGCGGTGGCGCGGGCATCCAATGCGGCGTCGCGGGCGATGGGGCGAAGATCGACGTCCCGCACCACGATGTCACGGCGCTCGTCGAGCCGGGCGAGCGCGAGGAGATCCTCGACCAGCACGCCCATCCGGATCGCTTCCTTCTCGATCCGTTCCATCGACTGGGCGATCTGGTCGTCGCCCGAGATCGCGCCCATCCGGTACAGCTCCGCGTAGCCGCGCACCGTGACGAGGGGGGTGCGCAGCTCATGGCTCGCGTCGCCGATGAAGCGGCGCATCTGCTGTACGGTCGCATCGCGCTGGCCGAGGGCCTGGTCGATCCGGTCGAGCATGGCGTTGATCGCCGTCTTCAATCGGCCGACCTCGGTGCGCGGCGAGATGTCACCCATGCGCTGGCTGAAGTCGCCGGCCGCAATCGACATCGCCGTCGATTCGACCTGCCCGAGGCTGCGGAAAGCGAGCGTCACCAGCCACCGTGTGGCCAGGGCCCCGCCGATCATGGTGAGCACCGCGAGGATCGAATAGATCCCGAGGAAGTTCCGCACGGTCTGGGTGACCGGTGTCAGCGGCAATGCCAGCAGTTGCACATTCGCTTCGCGCGCCCCCGGAATCTGCAGGATGTCGACGGCGGCGTGGAAGACGGTCTCGCCGTCGGCGGACGTGAGGTCGAACGTCGACGTGCCCTGCATGATCGCCGTGTCGAGTCCGAACGTGTCGGGGAATTCGGGGGGATGCTGCGACGCCGGACCGCCGGTGGCCAGCCGCGTGCCGTCGGGTCCGTAGACGGCGATGTAGAACGTCGTGAGGGGGAGGGGGGAGGGCGCGGCGAAAGTGGCGACCCCGTCGACCACCACGACGTCGAGCAGGCTGCTGGCCTGATCGAGGGTCACCGTCTGGCTGATCGATTGGTCACGCTCGGCGATCTGGGCGTTGCGGAGGAACACAGCCGTTCCGAGGCCCGCGGCGAACAGGCCGATCGCGAGCACCGCGACCGTGACGCCGGTGACTTTGGCCCGCAGGCTCAGCTCGCGCCACCACAGGGTGACCCGGTCGTTCTTCTTCGCGTGCCGCGCCGGGGCGTCCGTCGTGTCCATGACGGCGGGCTACGCCGTCTTGCCGGCCTTCAGCATGTAGCCGAAGCCGCGCTTGGTCTGGATGAGCGGCTCGCTGGAGTACGGGTCGATCTTGCGGCGAAGGTAGGAGATGTAGCTCTCGACGATTCCCGCGTCGCCGTTGAAGTCGTACTCCCACACATGATCGAGGATCTGCGCCTTGCTGAGCACCCGATTGGGGTTGAGCATGAGGTAGCGCAGCAGCTTGAACTCGGTCGGGCTGAGATCGATCGACACGTCACCGACCAGCACGTCGTGCGTGTCTTGATCCATCGACAGTTCGCCGGCCTTGATCGTCGATTCTTCGTCGGCCTGCATCGTGCGCCGCAGGATCGCCTGGATGCGGGCGACGATCTCGTCGAGGCTGAACGGCTTGGTGACGTAGTCGTCGCCGCCGGCGTTCAGGCCTTCGATCTTGTCTTCCGTCTCGTCCTTCGCCGTGAGGAACAGGATCGGCGCAGTGTACCCGGCGCCGCGCAGGCGCTTGGTGACACTGAAGCCGTTCATGTCCGGGAGCATGACGTCCAGGATGATGAGGTCGGGCTCTTCCTCGAGGACGGCCGAGATCGTCTGGGCGCCGTTGGAGACGGCGCGCACCTGGTAGCCGGCGAAGCGGAGGCTCGTGACGAGCAGATCGCGGATGTTCGGTTCGTCGTCCACGACGAGGATGCGCGGTGCAGTCATAGGGCCAGTCTGGCACCGGAATCGTTCAGTTTGCTGGATATTCGACCGAGCGGGGTGGATGACACCGCCGATCGGCGGCGACTTCAGTCGCAGGAGGCGCGCACCGCGCGCACGACGACCGGCCGGATCTCCGCATCCGGGTCCACCGTCACGCGGTGCAGCACCAGTCCGTCGAGGGTCGCCATCAGGGTGCGGACGGCCTCGTCCGGATGCGGGGCGCCGATATCGGCGAGCAGGCCGGCTGTCCACTCCACGAACGCCGCGCGCTGGCGAATCAGCGGTGCGAGAAGCTCGATGTCACCGGCGGCCTCGGCGAACAACGCATAGCGTGCGCGGGTTCGTGTGGCGAGGGGACCGGTCTGCGCGACGATCATGGCGGTGAGTGCCTCGACGAGGTGCTCCGGCGACTCGATGGCCGGCGACTCGCCGCGGGCGAGATCGGATCGTTCGCGCTCGGCGAGCCCGTCGATCACGCCGGCGAGAAGAGCATCGCGGGTGCGGAACCAGTTCGACGTCGAGCCGCGGGCAAGGCCTGCGCGATCGTCGACGCGGGCGTGGGTGAGGGCCCGGATGCCCTCCTCGCCGACCAGAGACAGAGCGGCGTCGACAGCACGGTCGCGAGTGGAGGGCATTCATCCACTATAAGTCTAGTATTTGCACTATGAACGTAGTACCATGCGACCATGGAATGGCTCATGCTGGGGATCCTCGCGGTGCAGATGACCGCCGGTGTCGTGCTGCTGACCCGCGTCCTCCGCGCGGGCCACGGGATAGGGACGGCGGTGGCATCACACGTCGGATCGGGCGTCGCCGCACTCGTGTTCTGGCTGCTGTTCGTGGCCACAGGTGTGGTTTTGTGGGCGTGGCTCACCTTCGTCGCGCTCACGGTGGGCAACACGGTCGGGGACGGGCTCCTCCGCGACCGCGCGCGTCGGCTGTCGGGGCGCAGCGACGGGCTCTGGCGTGATTACGGTGCGGCGATCGCCGCGGTGTTCCGTGGGCAGATGCCCGGGCTCGTGACCTTCCACGCTCTGTTCGCCGGTGTGGTGTACTTCGGCTGCCTCGGCATCTGCATCGGCGCGACGATCGCCAGCTGAGTGCTGGCTCGCTCGGGATCGGCGAAGATAGAGGCATGACGTCACCGCATCCCGTGCCGCCCACTCCGCTGACCTCTGCTCCTGCGGTGCCGATGCAGGCCCCCCGACCGCTCCCGGCCGATGCGACGACGGAGGGCCTCGCCTTCCATCGACTGATCTTCGCGCGCCGCCGGAGCGGGTGGTGGACCCCCCTCGCGACGGGGCTGCTCTCCCTGGCCTTCTACATCGCTTTCCTCGTGGTCGTGCTCGTCGTCACGGTGATCGCGGCCTTCGCTGATGCGTCGCTCCTCGGCGAGCTCGAGGCCATGACGGTGAACCCCACGTTCGATCTGACCGACCCGTTCCTCGTGTCGATTCTGCTCGGGACGATCGCGCTCATGCTCCCCGCGTATGTTCTGGCGTCGCTGATCGTGAACGGTCGCCGGGTGGGGCTCATCTCGTCGGCGGCGGGCCGGTTGCGCTGGCGGTGGATGCTGCTGTGCACCGGCGCGGCCGTCATCATCGCCGTGGTGCTCACGGCGCTGTCACTTCTCATCCCGACCGACGCCCCCGCATCCACCCCGCCGGCGGAGAACCCGCTGTGGCTGGCGACGCTCATCGTCCTGCTCCTTTTGGTACCGGTGCAGGCGGCGGCCGAGGAGTATTTGTTCCGCGGGTACCTGATGCAGGCCATCGGGCGGTGGCTGAAGCATCCGGCGTTCGCGATTCTGTTGCCGGTGCCCCTGTTCGTCCTCGGGCATCTCTACGACGTCTACGGCCAGATCGGCGTCGGGATCTTCGCGGTCGCGGCCGGCTGGCTCACATGGCGGACGGGCGGGCTCGAAGCAGCCATCGCGCTGCACGTCGTCAACAACCTGCTGGGATTCCTGCTGGGGCTGGCGGGTGGAGGCGACCCCACGGCGACCGACCAGGGTGTCTTCAGCCTGCTGTCGTCGGCGGTGCTGATCGGTGGATACGTCGCCGTCGTCGAGTGGCTGTACCGGCGCTCCCGGATGCCCCGCACTCTTGTGCTGACGGTGCCGGCTCCGGTTGCGTGGGCTCCGCCTGTTCCTCAGCCTCAGCCGTAGGCGATTCGTCGCGCTGCGCGCGCTCACCGGGCGATGAGGGGGCGCAATCTGCCCCGCACCAGCGCGGAGATGGGCAGAATGCGCCCCCTCGATCGCGCGACCACTATTGAGGTGGCTTAATCTGCCCCGCGCCAGTGTGGGGGTGGGCAGAATGCGCCCCCTTGATGGCGTGCGAGATTGAGGGGGCGCAAACCGCCCTGCACCAGACTGCGGGTGGGCAGAATGGGCACCCCTGATGGCGGGCGCGTGGGCGGAGGGGACGCAATGTGCCCTGTAGGCGGCGAGGACGGGGCACGTTCTGACCCTGGATGCCGTGCAGGTGGCGGCGGGTCAGGCGGCGATGCCGTCCGCATCCAGGATCGTGTAGCTGTAGCCCTGCTCGGCGAGGAAACGCTGCCGGTTCTGCGCGAAGTCCTGGTCGACCGTGTCGCGGGCGATCAACGTGTAGAAGCTCGCCGTGTGCCCGTTCGTCTTCGGGCGCAGCAACCGGCCGAGGCGCTGGGCCTCTTCCTGACGCGAGCCGAACGACCCCGACACCTGGATGGCGACGGATGCTTCGGGCAGGTCGATCGAGAAGTTCGCGACCTTCGAGACGACGAGCACAGGCACGCGCCCCTCGCGGAATGCGCCGTAGAGCTGCTCGCGTTCGTCGACCGGGGTCGCGCCCGTGATCTTGGGCGCATCGAGCGCCTCGGCGAGCACATCGATCTGGTCGAGGTACTGCCCGATCACGAGGATCTGCTCGCCCGCATGGCGCGCGACGAGGCCCTGCACGACGCGGATCTTCGCGTGCGCCGTCGCGGCGAGGCGGTAGCGCTCGTCATCGGCGGCGGCGGCGTATTCGAGCCGATCGGATGCCGGCAGATCCACGCGCACTTCGTAACAGACGGCGGGGGAGATGAAGCCCTGGGCCTCGATCTCCTTCCAGGGCGCGTCGAAGCGCTTGGGGCCGATCAGGCTGAACACATCGCCCTCTCGGCCGTCCTCGCGTACGAGGGTCGCGGTCAGGCCGAGGCGGCGGCGAGCCTGCAGGTCGGCCGTGAGCTTGAACACCGGTGCCGGCAGCAGGTGCACCTCGTCGTAGACGATGAGGCCCCAGTCCAACGCATCCAACAGCGCGAGGTGAGCGTACTCGCCCTTCCGCTTCGCCGTGAGGATCTGGTAGGTCGCGATCGTGACCGGCTTGACCTCTTTGGCCTGACCGGAGTACTCGCCGATCTCCTCGGGGGTCAGCGACGTGCGCTTGAGGAGCTCATCACGCCACTGGCGGGCGCTCACGGTGTTGGTCACCAGGATGAGCGTCGTCGTCTTGGTCTCGGCCATCGCCGCGGCGCCCACGAGGGTCTTGCCCGCACCACAGGGAAGGACGACGACGCCGGATCCGCCCTCCGTGAAGATGTCGACGGCCTGACGCTGATACGGCCGCAGCGTCCAGCCGTCCTCGGCGAGATCGATCTCATGCGGGGTGCCGGGCGTGTAGCCGGCGTGGTCCTCGGCGGGCCAGCCGATCTTCAGCAGTTCCTGCTTGATGTGTCCGCGCGCCCAGGCATCCACGACGAACGTGTCGGGAGCGGGGCGGCCGATCAACAGCGGCTGGATGCGCTTGTTCTTGGCGACTTCGGCCAGAACCGCGGCATCCATCGCCCGGAGGATGAGGGTGCCTTCGACATCGCGTTCGATCACGAGGCGGCCGTAGCGCCCCACGGTCTCGCGGATGTCGATCGACACCGACGGGGGCACCGGGAACCGCGTCCAGCGTTCGAGGGTCGCGAGCATGTCTTCCGCGGTATGTCCCGCGGCGCGGGCGTTCCACAAACCGAGCCGGGTGATGCGATACGTGTGGATGTGCTCGGGAGCGCGCTCGAGCTCGGCGAAGATCGCGAGTTCGTGGCGCGCGCTCTCGGCCTGCGGGTGGGCGACCTCGAGCAGGACGGTGCGGTCGCTTTGGACGATCAGGGGGCCATCAGCCATAACGGGAAAGTCTACCCGCGCTGGCTGGGCGTGCTCAGACCGGGCGCACACTCACGATCGACGAGATCGGGAGGGTCCGTTCGACGTCGGCGCCGCGGTCGCGTCCGCGGAGGCGCCCGCCACCGAGGCCGGTCACTTCCAGCGTGACCTCGCGGTCGCTGCCGTCGGGGAGCCGGACGACGACGACGAGGATCGCGCGCACGCGGGCTGCCTGTTCCAGCTCTCGGCCGAGCCACGCCGCATCCGCATCGTTCGCGTGCGCGGCGCGAAGCCGCGCGACGAGGGGGGCGTAGGCAGCCGCCGGATCAGGCTCTGCGGCAGCCTCGGGTGCAAGGCGATGGCGGTCGAGCGTGCGCCGCTGTCCGTCCTGATCGACGGCGACGACGGGGTAACGGGCGTCGGCGATCAGCCAGAAAGCCGTGTCGGGGCTGCTGCGGGTCGCCAGGCCCTCGCCGAAGGCCATGAGTCCGAGCGGGCGCAGCGACTGGTCGACGGCGACCGCGCGGAGCAACGCGCCGTCGTCGCTCGTGACGAGGGTATGACCGCTCGGATCGGGCCCGACGCGGATCGCGCCGTGCCGACTCGAGGAGCGTTCGATCTCGTACGCGAGCGGCTGCGGCAGCCCCGTCAGCGACAGCGCCGTGAGGAACTCGCGGACCGTGTCGGCCGTCTCGCCCGCCGTGAAGGCTTCGGAGAGCGTCTCGGCCGTGAAGCGATAGGTGGATGCCTGGGCCCGCGATTCCCGGCGCGCCATCGCGCGCAGGCGCATGTCGAGGTGAGGGGCCAGGGGACCGGGCGCGATCGCCGTGAGGTCGTTCTGCAGGTACACCCGGTCGACTTCCGGGGGAAGCAGCGCTTGGAGGGCCGCGAGATCCGCATCGGACCCGGCGGCGAACGCGCGCGCCCAGCTCGCGGGCTCGCCATCGGCGGAGAGCACCGCCCAGCGTTCGAGCTGTCCGCGGAGCGTGGCCGCACGGGCGGGCCACGTCGGATCGAACGGGTAGGCGCCGGGCCAGTGGGCCACCGGCATCCACCCGCCCTCGGGGGTACGCACGGCGGGCGGGAGCGCATCGCGGAGGCGGTGCGCGACGGCTTCCCAGCGGTCGACGGTGCCGACGCTCATCCACTCGATGCCGGCTCGGGTGACGAGCCAGTGCCGGTCGTCGACGGCGAGCAGGCCCGCACGTTCGGCGATCGCGATCAGCTCGTCGGCGGCGAGGCCGTCGATGACGGCACCCGATTCGACGAAGCGGCGCCGGTCGGCGGCACCCAGGAGCCCCGACCCGATTCGGGAGGCGGGGAGGATCAGCGTGGCCTGCAGCATGTCGGCGAGGGCTGCCGAGGCCGCGAAAGCCCGTTCGGCGGCGTGCTCGTCGGTCGAGGAGGGCACGGCATCGATGTCCGCGGCATCCGGGACCGTGCGGTGGGCGTCGGCCCGCGCCGCAATCACGGCGGCGTACGGCCGGCCTTCGTCGTCGACGAGAGCGCGCTCGTGCAGCCGGTCGCGCGTGGCGTCGGCGGGGAGCGCCGCATCCGCCTCGAGGGCAGCGTCGAGGGCATCGGCATCCGCTGCCGACAGCTCGACGAGCGCGCGGGAGATGGATGCGGGATCCAGCAGCGCGTCGGCGGCATCGAACGCGTCGGACCACGACGCCGATGGCGAGGCGTGGCGGAGGGCCAGAAGGTGCGCCAAGGACGCGTCATCAAGCTGTGCGAGGCGACTCGCGAGAGAGCGTGCGTCCGAGGCGGCCACGTCAGCGTGCCTTGTTGGCGCGCGACCTCCGGATGAAGGTCATGATCAACACCGTGAGGAGGAGCAGGAAGGCGATGATCGGGGCGATGTAGAGCAGAGCGCTGACGACCGGCCAGACGCCCGACTGGAAGTCGGCGTACTCAAGGCCGGAGGAGGTGCCGATCATGATCGCGATGAAGCACACGATCGACAGGACCAACAGGCCGAGCGACATGAAGGCGAGGATGCGATCGATGCGGCGAACCGGCAGATCGTCGCGCGAAGGGGGAGTCGAGTGGGACATCACCCCTCAGCCTACTGCGCATTCACGCGTCGCCGCGGTGGCGGTGCCGTAGTCTGGAAGTGGTGCCGTCCGGCGCCCATTCGCCGTGTCCGCACGGGTGAATGCCCCGACAACACGAACCCGCTCTGCGGGTGTCGATCAGCGAGGTTGAGATGCCCACCGGCAAGGTCAGGTTCTACGACGAGGAAAAGGGCTTCGGCTTCATCTCCGGCGACGATGGCCAGGACGTCTTCCTGCACGCGACGGCACTTCCGGCGGGAACGCCCGGTCTCGCGGCCGGAACGCGACTCGAGTTCGGCGTCGCCGACGGCAAGCGGGGGCTGCAGGCGCTCGCCGTCCGCGTGCTCGATGCTCCGGTGAGCCTCGCCAAGCGCAACCGCATGAAGGCCGACGACATGGCGGTCGTCCTCGAAGACCTCGTGAAGGTGCTCGACAACGTCGGCGGAGATCTACGGCGTGGGCACTACCCCAACGCAGGCCACAGCAAGAAGGTCGCTGCGATTCTCCGCAAGGTCGCCGATGACCTCGATGCCTGAGGCCCCCGACGAGCGACTGATCGGCGCGCACGATCTGGCGCTGGCCGCACTGCACGAGATCACGCCGGCCCGCACGGTCGGCGCGCCCGTGGGGCACACGGTCGAGGATGACGGCGTCGTCTCGCTCCGCTTCCAGAACCTGCAGCCCGGCTACCCCTCGTGGTTCTGGACCGTGAGTGTCGCGGTGGTCGAGGGTTCCGAGCCCACCGTGCTCGAGGTCGAACTGCTGCCCGGCGAGGGTGCGCTGCTCGCGCCGGACTGGGTGCCGTGGGCCGAGCGTCTGGCCGACTACCAGGCGGCGCAGGCCGCGGCCGCTGCCGAGCACGAGGGCGACGATGCCGACGAGGCTGACGACGCCGCCGAGGATGAGGACGACCTCGACGACCTGGACGACCTGGACGCGTCGGACTTCGACCAGGACGGATCGCCGATCCTGCACGCCGGCGACGTGGACGGGGTCGACATCGACTCCCTCGACGAGGACGCCGACGATGAGGACGAAGACTCCCTCGTTGACGAGGACTCCGACGAGGACTCCGACGAGGACGACTCCGACGACGAGGATTCCGACGAGGACGACTCCGACGACGAGGATTCCGACGAGGACGACTCCGACGAGGACGACTCCGACGACGAGGATTCCGACGAGGACGACTCCGACGAGGACGACTCCGACGAGGACGACTCCCTCGACGAGGGCGCTGACCGGACTTACTGAGCCGGTTCGATCGCGCTCGGCGCTCGAGCCGCGCTCAGTCGCATGGTCACTGGGGCCGATGACGCCTCATGCGCCACACCCGGTCACACCAGCCCCACGGACCATACGACTCGTGCGGGTTCAGCCGCGCATCGCATCAATCGTGTAGTCGATCGACTTGATGAGCTGGCGGACGTCGTCCGGCTCGATCGAGACGAACGTCGCGATGCGCAACTGGTTGCGGCCGAGCTTGCGGTAGGGCTCGGTGTCGACGATCCCGTTCGAGCGCAGGCTCGCGGCGACAGCGGCGGCATCCACGGACTCATCGAAATCGATCGTGACGACGACGGGGGAGCGGTCGGCCGGGTCGGCGACGAAGGGCGTGGCGACGGGAGAAGCCTCGGCCCAGTCATAGAGCGCGCCCGACGACTCCGCCGTCCGGGCGGCGGCCCAGCCGAGTCCGCCGTTCTCGTTGATCCACTCGAGCTGCTTGTCGAGGAGGAACAGCGTCGAGACGGCCGGAGTGTTCAGCGTCTGGTTCAACCGGGAGTTGTCGACGGCGTTCTTCAGGCTGAGGAACTCGGGGATGTACCGACCGGATGCCGCGATCCGCTCGATCCGCTCGATCGCCGCGGGCGAGACCGCCGCGAACCACAGGCCACCGTCGGAGCCGAGGTTCTTCTGCGGCGCGAAGTAGTAGACGTCGCTTTCCACAACGCGGAAGTTGATGCCTCCCGCGGCGCTCGTGGCATCGATGACGGTGAGCGCCCCGTCATCGCCGGCCACGCGCGTGACGGCGGCAGCCACGCCGGTGGAGGTCTCGTTGTGCGGCCACGCATAGACGTCGACGCCCTCGACCGGCTCCGCCGCGACGCTCGATCCCGGGGTGGCCTTGCGCACGTCGGGAGCTTCGAGCCAGGGTGCGCCGGCCGCCGCGGCGAACTTCCCACCGAACTCGCCGAAGACAAGATTCTGCGCGCGCTTTTCGATGAGGCCGAAGGATGCGGCATCCCAGAACGCCGTCGATCCGCCGTTGCCGAGGATGATCTCGTAGCCGTCCGGCAGGCGGAGGAGGTCGGACAGGCCCATGCGCACCTGGCCGACGAGGCTCTTGATCGGAGCCTGGCGATGCGAGGTGCCGAGCAGCACCGCACCGGGGCCGGCGAGAGCCTGCACCTGCTCGGGGCGGACCTTCGAAGGGCCGCAGCCGAATCGTCCGTCGGTGGGGAGGATCTCGCGGGGTAGCGTCACGTGGGCCATGCACCGATTCTAGGGTCGAGCGTCCGCGGCGACAGACTCCGGGCCGTCACAAACGGATAGGCTGAGAGGGCATTTCCGACCCGTGCACCGAGGCCAGCCATGACCGATCTGATCGACACCACAGAGATGTACCTGCGCACCATCCTCGAGCTCGAGGAGGAGGGGATCATTCCTCTGCGCGCGCGCATCTCCGAGCGCCTCGGGCATTCCGGTCCGACGGTCTCGCAGACCATCGGCCGCATGGAGCGCGATGGCCTCGTGGTCGTCACCGAGGATCGGTCGCTGGAACTCACGGCATCCGGTCGGCAGAAGGCCGTCGACGTCATGCGCAAGCATCGCCTCGCCGAGCGCCTGCTCAGCGACGTGATCGGTCTGGATTGGGCGTATGTCCACGAAGAGGCCTGCCGCTGGGAGCACGTGATGAGCGAGCAGGTCGAGCGTCGGCTCGTCGAGCTGCTCGGCCACCCCACCGAATCGCCCTACGGCAACCCCATCCCGGGGCTTGCGCAACTCGGCGACGTCCCGGCGAACACGTTCGACCAGGGGGTCGTCGGCCTCGTCCGGCTGCTGAACGAAACCGGTGGCCCGGTCGACGGGACCGTGCGGCGCCTGGCCGAGCCGGTGCAAGTCGACCCCGAACTCCTCGAACAGCTGCGGGATGCTGGAGTGATGCCCGGCGGCACCGGAAACTACCGTTTCAGCGAGGGCTACGTGCTCGTCCAGATGGACGGAAAAGACGAGGGTCTCGAGCTGCCGGTCGAGGTCGCGTCCCACATTTTCCTCGTGGATGCGCGTCCGCGAGTCTGAACGTCGCCAGGGAACCAGCTGGGTGCGCTACCCCGCAACGTGACTTATTCGTTACCTTCCGTTAGCCTGGGGAAGTCCGTCGGCGAGAAGCCCGCCACAGGATCGCCGCGCGAATTGCCTCAACGGCTCGTCGTTTGCACGGTGCACCCGTACATCTGTGCATGACACTGAGTGCCGACGAGCCAGCATCCTTCTGTATTTCGGGAGGCGTGCGGAGGCGCCGGAGGATAGCTTGGCTGAACAGTTCGACTCGTCGACGGAACCCGAAACCGCTCCGACGAACCCAGATCAGCGCGGCCGCGCGCGACGTTTCTTGTCCCAGCGGTCCGCCACCCGGACCCCTGTCGCTCTGTCGACGGCGGTCGCGAAGACGCCGAAGTCTCCGCGTCCGGGACGCTCGACGGCCCACCCCATGCGGAGTTTCCTGACGGTCACCGCTGTTGCGGGTCTCGTTGCGACCGTCGCCATCCCCGCGTTCGCGGCCGGCACCGGAACACCGGCAGAGGCGGTCACGCTGCAGCAGGTCGCGGCAGAGAACGCGCAGTCCCTCGTCGTCGCCTCCGAGGCGACCCCCGAAGCGCTCGCCCGCGACAGCTACTCGGCGACCACGCCCGAGGAGATCCAGAGCAAGAAGGACGAAGAAGCCGCGAAGGCAGCTGCAGCCGCCCGTATCGCTGCGGCGGCAGCGTCGACGGCGTCGAACTTCTCGGCTACGTACAGTGGCGCCATTGCGCTGTCGATCGCCTCGTCCGGCTCGGTGGTGCGCCCGCTCACGTCCTTCAACAGCTTCGGTACGCCGTACGCCGGTCACAAGGGCACCGACTACATGGCCGACCGCGGCACGCCGATCTACGCGATCGCCGATGGCGTCGTCGTCGAGTCGGCGGAGAGCAGCAGCGGCTGGGGCGTCTACGTCAAGATCGCCCACAACATCAACGGCACCACCGTCACGTCGCTCTACGCGCACATGAGCTACGGAACGCGGCGGGTCACGGTCGGTCAGTCCGTCACCGCCGGACAGTTGATCGGCCAGGTCGGTGACACCGGACGCGCTTTCGGTACCCACCTGCACCTCGAGATCTACGTCAGCGGCTCGTGGGTGAATCCCGAGAGCTGGTTGCAGGCCAACGTCAGCTGACTGTCCTACACTGATCCCGTTGCGCGCGTCGCAGAGGGAGATGAGATGGATCGAGTTCCGAGCATTCGCTTGCTGAATGCGATCGGTCGCCATGTCCTTCGGCATCGCGAGTTCGACTGCCGCGGCTATCGCCCTGGAATCAAGGCACTGTCTTCATGACAGTGCCTTTTTTCGTCCCTTCTCGAGAGGACACTGCATGCGCACTCTGGTCCTGAACGCCGGATACGAGCCCCTGGCCATCGTCTCGTTCAAACGGGCGCTCGTGCTCGTGATGAACGACAAGGCCACCGTCATCGAGCGCATCGACGGCGATCCGGTGTGGGGGATCCGAGGGGTCTACGAACGCCCCGCGGTGATCGTGTTGACCCGCTATGTGCGCATACCGGGCAGCCGTCGGGTGCCGCTCACGCGGAGAGGCGTGCTGCGTCGCGACGGACATCGCTGCGCGTATTGCGCGAAAGGCGCCACGACGATCGATCACGTGCTGCCCCGCTCGCGTGGTGGCGCAGATTCGTGGGAGAACCTCGTCGCGTGTTGTCTGCGCTGCAACAACGTGAAAGGTGACCGCACGCCCCAGGAAATGGGGTGGGAGCTGCGCTGGGTCCCGCAGCCGCCGCGCGGGGGCCAGTGGACGGTGCGCGGCACCGAGCGGGCGGATCCGACCTGGGAGCCGTACCTGTCGCTCGCCGCGTGATCCTCGTCCCACTCTGGGTGGGTGTTGTCTGGTGCAAGCACCTTCTGCCGTATGGGCAGAGTTGCTTGTGCTCAGTTCTGGTACAATCTGCCAAGAGATCGGTGGTGGTGCTATCGCTCCCTCTCTTGCTACTGTCCGCCTGCACGGCGGTGGGTAGCCAGCGACCGGATCCATCACGCACCGTAGGATCGGGCGTCGATGGGCGCCTGTCCACCATAAGAGTCGAGTCTGAGGGCGCGACCGTCGAATTGCCCGTTGACGTGGAGATCGGTCTTTGGCTGAACACTATCGATAGCTCCAGGGAAGACGCTGCTCCCGTACCGCGGTCTGACGCTTGGCACTTGTTCGAATTGCCTTCTACAGGCGAGTGGATCATGTTCGACACGACGAACGATCGTGACTTTGATGTCCTCGAGGTCCTCACCTATCCAGAGGGGCTCGATGAGAACGGTGTGCCCATAAGCGTCGTTGTTCACCCCTTGTGCGGGGCTCAGGCGCACGCGTCCTGTGCTGACCTCGTGTCGGGTGCAACCGGAGTCCGGATGCCCCTCAACGTCGTGCGGACCGCTATTGCTGACACTGAATACTTCGCGCTCGGCGGCGTCTTGGTCCCCCCAAAGGGACAGGCCCCTGAAAGCTTCATGGCTCTACTGAAAAACTAAGGGCGCATACAGCTAGAACTGGAGCAGATAGCCAAATGTACGACACCTCGGCGCCGACGCACCCCACCGAAACGCTCATTGCTGGTCCTCGCGGCAGACGATTCCTCCTGGAGTATGCACTTGCCTCAGAGTCCACCTATCGACCCGTGCGCGACGAGGGCTCGTTCGGGTTCGCAGTTGCCCATGCGGCACATGCCCTCACTCCGAGGAAATGGCGCGGGATGCCATTCGTTGGTTCCAACGCAAGGGAGTCGAAGATCGTCGACATGACAGTCGGCGAAGTTGCCGCCCGACTGAACCACGTCGAACTCCACGCCTCCCATGCGTCAATTCGCCTTGCTCTGGCGTTGGCGACCGACAGAGGGAAATATTGGGAACACCCTGACGGCGAAGACCTCCTTGCAGCGACCCCCGAACTTCACCGGGCATTGCGGCGGGTCGCTGTCTATATCACCGCTTCAGGGCTCACCAGCTGGTGGTACACCCCCATCGCCAAAGGTAGACAGCAGGTCGTGACTTGGAACGGCGTTTTCCCGCCACTTCCCCGCGAAAACCGCTCGATTGTGCCCCAGGTCAACGCCATGCAGCGCGGGCTCGACTTTCCCTCCACACCGCGCCCGGTGCCGTCATCTACTCGCTCGCTCGCCGACGGAAGTCCTGCTGGCCTTTGGTTCGTTGAGGACAACCTCGGACAAACCCGCGCGGAGAGCACTGGATTAATCGCGCCGGACGAGGCACAAGTGTTCGAAATCACCTCCTCCGCCGACTGGGCCGAGCTATGCGTGCGGTATCCGCTCGAGGTGACCCAAACGGGAGGCGCGGGCGCGAGTCGGAGCGTTGTGCGCGACGCAGCTAACCGAGTGCTAGTCCCGGATTGGCTGCGAGTCGCAGATCAGTATCAAGGCGTGCATCTTCAAGTCGGCGCGTACCTCGCGGCCAGCGCTCTCCCGATCGATACGGGAAGCGCCCTGAGCATCATGACAGGCTGGGACCCCGACGAGACGATCTGGCTCAGTCCGGAGGTCAGCTACAGCGGCGAGCGAACTCAGTGGGCACTCAAGGAAGATGGCTTCAACATGGTCTGGGCAAAATCCTCCTAACCGTGACTCTCTCAAAGACCCTCCTTCGACAGGCTTAAGGCGTGCATCCGGGGCGACGTGGATACCGACGTTGTCCCGTTCGCCGGCGGCGGCGTTGCAGCCGATCGGCCAACTCCGCCGCAGCGCCGGCGTCCGGTCTCGGGTTGGTCCTTCGCGCGGCGAGGATAGGGGGACTCGATGTGCCGTGGATCTAGATGTGTGCCGCAGGCGGTTGATCCTCGATGGCACCAGAGTCTCATCGCATTCGACGCCGACGGAGCCATGCCGAACCTTGCCCTGCGAGGATGAAACGTCGAGGCGGTGGTCGGCGGAGCGTTCCTTGGCTGTTAGCGCCCTATTCGAGGCGGAGTGCGGGGTATCCGGAGTATGCGGCCGCGGCGAGGGCCTGCCAGCGGTTGGCGACGCCGACGCTGATGCCGGTGAGGTCGGAAAGAGGGCCTGCGGGCATGACTGCGGCGAGGGCGAGGAGCGCGGCGCCGCGGAGGGCGACGATGCTGCAGACGAGGATCTGCAGGTCTTTGACCATCATGCTGTAATCGGTGTGAGCGCCGGCGCGCAGCTTGGATGGGAAGAGCCAGTCGGAGTCCGTGTCCCAGCGCCGCGGGGCGTCGATCTGGCGTCGGATCAGGGCGGGGAGCGGGTCGCGGAGCCTCACGGGCGATGTGCCGATCGTGACGGTCATCTCGTCGCCGGTGTCGGTGATGTCGGAGCGGGTGAGTTTCGCGACGGCGGAGCTGGGGCGTCCGAGGGTGCCGCAGAGCAGGCCGCAGATCCGCGTTCGAGGGGGAATGGTCTCGTCGGTTTCGAAGCGGTGCATCCAGTCGCGGTAGACGGGGATGGGGTAGCTGGTGGAGGGATCGATCCAGCGGGATGGCGGCGGGCTCATCCTCGTCGCCCTGCCGGTGTCCGCGGCCCAGCGGATGAAGGTGCGGAGCTGATCGAGGTGCCGGGGGAACTGTTCCAGGTAGTCCTCGACGATGGTCTGAGAGCCGGTGTGCAGGTCGAGGTTGTGGTCTTCGAGGTGGGTGAGGAAGGCCAGCGCGATCCGGCAGGATGAGCGGGCGCGATCGAAGGTGCCGTCGCTGATGCCGTTGCGGGCGATCAGCAGTCGGGTTCGGGCGACGACGGACCATCGGCAGTAGGGGCCGAGGACCCGCGCGATCGCGGTGGGGTGGCCGGTGAGGAATCGGTCGAGCCAGCGTTCGAAGTGTGCCCATGCTTGGTCGCGGGGTGGGAGCACGCCGACGTCGGTGAGGGCGTGGCGCATGAGTTCGGCGGCTTGAGTGATCGGGTGCTCGTCGAGAGCTTCGTGAGCGACATCGAGGCGCCCGGTGAGCATGTCGCGGATCACCCCGGCGGATGCGGAGCGCTTCGGCCATTCATCGACTTGGGTTCGGGGTGGTTCGTGAGCCTGACCCGCAGTGGCTCGAGCGCTTCCCGTCGTTCGGGGATGCCGCCCCTGAAGAGGGCGTCGACGGCGTCGCGTGCGCTGCAGGGGTAGCACCTTTTGCCGTCGCGGATGTCTTCGATGCCGCAGCTGGCGCAGATGAACGGTGACGGTCTCCCGGCGCAGGGTGTGCAGGTGAGGGTGCCGTCGTCGGCGACGGATGCGACGAGGGTGACGCGCTGGCATCGCGGGCAGGGACGTCGGGTGCCGCGGATGATGTCGAAGCAGGGACTGCAGGTCGCGCCGCCGGTGAAGCGGACTCTGACCCGAGTGGTGCGGCCGCAGTGCACGCAGGGTTCGATCTTTCCGGGCGCGCATTCCGGGCAGAGCGGTCCGTCCGCTGTCACCGTGTGGACCAGGCGTGCGTTGCCGCAGCGGATGCAGGGCTTCTTCGCGTCCGGGAGTCGTCGACGGCAGTTGTTGCAGAGCGGTTTCCGGTCACGACGTATGCAGACGGGGCGCAGCCGCCCGCAGTCCGCGCAGTACTCGGCGCGGAGCGCGTCTGTGCAGGGCTTGCAGATGCGTCGGTCGTCGGGGCCGCGCCCGATGATCCGTTCTCGTCCGCATCGCTCGCAGACCGGGATCACCACGGCATGCCCGTTGTCGCGGATCCGGCGGAGCATGCGTTGCAGGATCGCGGGGGTCATCCGGTCGCCGGCTTGGGCGAGGTCGGTGGTGGTGCGGACGTAGCGGGCGATGTGCCCGCGGGTGACGGCGGCGGGCGCGAACTCGACGATGAACTCCGTGAGGGCGGATTCGCCCATGCTCACCCAGGGTTCGCCCTGTGCGAGGAGATGGTGGACGGTGTCAGGGAGCGCGGTGGTGGGTGGCGAGGTCACTGCTTGTCGGGGCGGACGAGCTTGGCAGGAACCGTTCGCAGCGCCCCGAGCTCGGTGACAGTGCCGCCGACGACCCGGGTCTGCTTCACGGTGACGTCCTCGAACGTGATGAGGTCATTCGGGGTGCAGCCGAGTATGAGGCAGAGCGCGTCCAGAACTTCCATGTTGAGTCGTTGCGGAGGGCTCGTCACCAGCCGGTAGACCTGCTCCCGAGAGAGGGAGACACCCTGCTCGGCTAGCAGCGGGACGAGGTCAGTGGTCTTGAAGATGTCACGCTCAGCGAGCCGCCGGCGCAGGTGCCACTCGAACTTGCGCGTCATGCGACGCCTTCCTTCTTTCCGAGCACCCGATCGAGCGCTTCGTGGAACACCCGGTTCTTCCAGTCATCGCTGACCGAGGTGTAGATCGCCGTCGTCGACGAGTGATGATGCCCGACCTGCTCCTGCACGAACCGCTCGGCGTAGCCGAACTCGATCAGATGCGTCACATACGAGTGCCGCAAGCTGTGCAGCGTCAGCATCGGGTCCAAGTCGAGATCGTCGCGGATCCGCGCGAACCGAACATCCGCCGTGCGGGTGCTGATCCGGGTGCGGCGTTCGCTCAGCCAGAGCGCCGCGGCACCGTCTGTCGCGATCCGCGGCCGGATCTCCTCCACCCACACCTTCAACCCGCGCGTGGCCCACTCGAACTCCGGCAGTGCGAGGATCGTGCGGCGCCGCGGCGGTGACCCCTTCATCGCCTTCCCGTAGCGGACGTGCACCTTCCCGTATGGGCCCCAGTCGGGCATGTGCGGGTTCGGGCGCAGATCGTTGACGTCCAACATCACCGCCTCCCGCCGGCGGAGGCCGAAGGCGTAGACGGTCTTGAACAGTTGCGCGTCTCGCAGCGCCGGCAGCGCCGCCTTCCCGCGACTCGCGACCAGGTCCTCCGCGATCTCATCGGCCCGGGTGAAGAACGCCTCGAGCTCGTCATACCCGAACGGGCGCCGCGACGCGCGCGCTTCGAACTCGGCCAGATGGGAGTGCGTGTTCCAGGGGTGGCAGATCTGCGCGGGCACGAGCCCGAACCGCTCGAGGCAGACGTCGTGCCAGTCGTAGGCCGGGTTGACGAGGAACTCGCAGAACAGCTTGATCATCAGGTGGTAGCCGCGGATCGTCGAGTGCGCGACAGGCTGCGGCCTCGACAACAGTGCCGACGTGAAGTCCTCGACATCCCGCGGACCCCAGTTCCACGGATACTCGCCGGTGAACTCCTGGAACCGCCTCACACCCCACAACCGCGCTTCCACTGTCGACGTCGACAACCCGCGGGAGCGCAACGAGATCGCGTACCGGTCCAGCATGTCGGTGAACGTGGCGCGCTCAGGGTCCAGCTGCACAACCGGCGCGAGAACCACGCGATACGAAACCATTCATCCTCCAGCGGATGCATCAGACGCAACAGAAGCGACAGTCAACGTAACACACAGTCAACAGACGCAACGAGTATTGCGCTCTGGAACCCAGTTGCATCAGGCGGTACGGCCAAAGCTCGATTTCGCCGATATCCCCGTCAACCAGGCAAAACCGAACTCACGCGCACAACCGACCGCCTCGCGTCATCGTGGCCGGGGCGGCCAGCATCGGACGCGCAGCCCCAGCGCTGGTCTGTACAGGCCGAATGTCCGCGCCAAATCAACGATCATGCGATGCAACGCGCAGTTGCAAGCGATGCAACTCGGCCCGCTTGTCCCACTTACGGCGGGGTGTGTCCCACTTATGGCTGGTTTCAGGGGGTGAATCCAGCCCTTTTTGGGACATGGTCAGGGGGGAGAGTGCGGGATGGGTGCGTCCCACTTGGGGTTGAGTGTGTCCCACTTATGGCTGGATTTCAGGGGTGAATCCAGCCCTTTTTGGGACATGGTCAGGGGGGAGAGTGCAGGTTGGGTGTGTCCCACTTATGGCTGATTTCAAGGGGTGGAAACAGCCATAAGTGGGACACGGTCAGGGGGTGGGAGCGATGTCGGAGGCCGTCTGTATCTTCGATTCCGCAGGTTGAGTTACTAGAACAAAAGTTCTAGCCTGTGGGAATGAGGTCGATCGTGGGTAACGCGGCGGTCGCAGATGAGGTGACGCGTCTGCGCGCGCAACTCGAGCGCGTGCAGGGGCGGCGCCTCGATGCGCCGGTGTTGCCGGTGCACCCCGCTCTGGCTGCGTTGCTGCCCGGCGGAGGACTGCGTCCGGGATCGGCGTACTCGCTCGGGTCGTCGACCTCGTTGCTGTTCGCGCTGCTGGCGCGTCCGTCGCACGACGGTTCGTGGTGCGGTGTCGTGGGGGTTCCGCGCCTCGGCGCCGAGGCGGCCGAGAGCGCGGGTGTCGACCTCTCGCATCTCGTGCTGATCCCCGATCCGGGGGAACGCTGGCTGGCCGTTGTCGCCACGATCGCCGAAGTGCTGCCGGTGGTGGCTGTCCGGCCGCCGGCACGGGCGAAGGATGCCGAGATCTCCCGCCTCGCGGCCCGCATGCGCGAACGGGGATCGGTGTTGCTGGTTCAGGGCCCGTGGCCGCAGACCGAGGCGATGATCGACATCGCCGATCCCGTGTGGGCGGGCCTCGGCGACGGGTACGGGCTGCTCGAGCAGCGCGAACTCACGGTGACGGTATCGAGTCGGCGGTTTCCCGTTCCGCGCCGTGGCCGGATGTTGTTGCCGGATGCCGGTGGCTCGCTCACCGCGCAGCGTACGGCGCCGGTGCCCGCGCCGGGCTGGGACCGGGCCGAGCGCCTGCCGGCGGCGGTGTGAGATGGGTGACGCTCCCGTACGCACCCTCGTCGTGTGGGTGCCCGATTGGCCCGTCGTCGCCCTCACCCGCGACGGCGACGATCCGCCCGATCCCGCGCTCCCGATCGCGATCTTCGCGAAGGGCGCAGTGGTGGCATGCTCGCCGGCGGCGCGCGCCGAGGGCGTGCGGCGGGGGCAACGGCGCCGCGATGCGCAGTCACGGTGCCCCGCGCTCGTGGTGGCCGAGGACGATCCCGTGCGCGATCAGCGGACGTTCGCGCCGTTGGTCGCCCGGCTCGAAGACCTCGCCCCGGGGGTGCAGCTGCGCCATCCCGGGCTCTGCGCGCTACGCGCACGCGGCCCCGCGCGGTACTACGGCGGTGAGGCAGCTGCGGCGACCGTGCTCGCGGGAGTGATCGCCGAGTTCGGTCTGCCGGATGTGCGAGTGGGAGTTGCCGACGGGCCGTTCACTGCCGAGCAGGCGGCGCGCTCGGGTACGCATCCCGACGCCCCGGTGCGGATCGTTCCGGCCGGAGCGGCGGCATCCTTTCTCGCGCCGTTGCCGGTCACGGTGCTCGCCGAAGACGACATCGTGTCGCTGTTCGCGCGCCTGGGGGTGCAGACCCTCGGCGCTGTGGCGGCCATGCCCGAAGCGCGTCTCATCGAACGGTTCGGCGCCCGCGGGGCGCGACTGCATGCGCTGGCCGGTGGCGCTGATTCGCAGCCGGTGACCGCGCGCACGCCGCCGCCCGAACTCCACCGTGAGGTGACGTTCGAGCCGCCGGTCGAGGCGGCCGAGCAGGTGGCCTTCGGGGTGCGGGTGCCGGCGGAGGAGTTCATTTCGCGGCTCGGTGCGTTGGACCTCGTCTGCACCGAACTGCGCGTCGTGCTCACCGGCGACCGGGGGGAGCGCAGCGATCGGGTGTGGCTGCATCCGGGGTCGTTCGATGCTGCCGCGATCGTCGACCGCGTGCGGTGGCAGCTGGCCGAGCAGGGTCTGCGCAGCGGTGTCGAGCGCGTCCTCCTCGAGCCGGAGGGGGTGGATGCCGCCTCCCACCACACGGCGCGCCTCTTCGGCGGCGGCCCGGAGGAGCGGGTGCACCATGCGCTGTCGCGCGTGCAGGCGATGCTCGGGCATCGGGGCGTGCTCACTCCGGCGATCGGGGGCGGCCGCTGGCTGGCCGAGCGACAGGTACTCGTGCCCTGGGGAGACGCGGTATCGGGCGTCCGCGATCGAGCACGGCCCTGGCCGGGGAGTCTGGCCGGGCCCCTTCCGGCAACGGTGTTCGCCGAGGTACTCGCGGTCGAAGTGGTCGACGCGGACGGTGACATGGTCGCTGTGGGGGCCCGCGGTGAGCCGACGGGGGAGCCCGCGGTGCTCGTCGTCGCCGGCCGAGGTCGCCGCATCCGCGGCTGGGCGGGGCCGTGGCCGATCGTCGAACGCGGGTGGGATCCTGAGCGGGCGCGCCATGCGCACCGGTTCCAGGTGCTCGACGACGACGAACGCGCCTGGTTGCTCGTCTGCGAAGAGGGCGCGTGGCACGCCGAGGGGGTGTACGACTGATGGGCTTCCACAATCCCTCGGTGTCGTGGTCCGAGATGGAGCGGCTCCTCAGCGGTCGTCCACCCGACGGCGGTGATGGGCCTGCGTTCTCGCACAAACGCGGCTCATATGAGCCTCCGCCGATCGAGCGTCCGGAGGGCGCGGTACCGTACGCCGAGCTCCACGCGCACTCGTCGTTCTCCTTTCTCGATGGCGCGTCATCGCCGGCGGAGCTTGCCGAAGAGGCCGAGCGGCTCGGGCTGCACGCCCTCGCAATCACCGATCACGACGGGTATTACGGGATCGTCCGGTTTGCCGAAGCGGCCGAGAAGTTCCGGGTGAAGACCGTGTTCGGCGCCGAGCTCTCGCTCGATCTCTCCGCGCCGCAGGCCGGCGCCGCCGATCCGGAGGGCTCGCACCTGCTGGTGTTGGCCCGAGCCGAAGAGGGGTACCACCGGCTCGCCGCGGCGCTCACCCATGCACAATTGGCCGGCGGGGAGAAGGGGCGCCCGCTCTACCGCCTCGACGAACTGGCCGACCAGGCCGAGGGGCAGTGGGCGATTCTCACGGGATGCCGGAAGGGCTCCGTCCGTCAGGCCCTCGCCGCCGAGGGGCCCGCGGGCGCGGCCGCGGAGCTCGACCGGCTGGTGGACCTGTTCGGGCGTGACGCCGTGCACGTCGAACTCATCGACCACGGCGGTCCGCGCGATACGCGGGACAACGATCTGCTGGCCACGCTCGCCCGGGACCGGGGGCTGCCGATCCTCGCGACCAACAACGTGCACTACGCCGTGCCCGAAAAAGTGCATCTCGCGGCGGCGATCGCCGCCGTTCGGGCGAACCGCGGCCTCGACGAGCTCGATGGCTGGCTTCCCGCGCATGCCGGCGCGTACCTGCGCTCCGGCGCCGAGATGGCCCGCCGGTTCCGGCGCTACCCCGGGGCGATCGCGCGGACGGTGACCCTCGCCGATGAGCTGGCGTTCTCGCTCCGGCGCGCCAAGCCCGCGCTGCCGAAGATGGCGGTGCCGGAGGGGCACACGCCGATGTCGTGGCTGCGCCACCTGGTGTGGGATGCCGTGCCCCGGAAGTATCCGGACCTTGATGACGACGGCCGTGCGCGCATCGACCGTGAGCTCGCGGTCATCGAGCAGAAGGACTTTCCCGGCTACTTCCTCATCGTCCACGGGATCGTGCAAGAGGCGCGGCGGCGCGGCATCCTGTGTCAAGGTCGGGGGTCGGCGGCCAACAGTGCGGTCTGCTATCTGCTGGATATCACCGCGATCGATTCGATCTTCTATCGGCTGCCGTTCGAGCGGTTCCTCTCGGCGATGCGCGACGAAGAGCCCGACATCGACGTCGACTTCGATTCGGGGCGCCGCGAAGAGATCATCCAGTGGGTGTACGCGCAGTACGGCAGGGAGCGGGCGGCGCAGGTCGCCAACGTCATCCAGTACCGGCCGAAGAACGCCGTACGCGACATGGCGAAGGCGCTCGGGCATTCACCGGGGCAGCAGGATGCGTGGTCCAAGCAAGTGGAGCGCTGGGATGGGCCGGTACCCGGGTCGCACGACATCCCCGAGCGGGTGCTGGCCTATGCGGGGGAGTTGCTGAAGGCGCCGCGGCATCTCGGTATCCACTCCGGGGGCATGGTGCTCACCGATCGTCCGGTCGGGGAAGTCGTGCCGATCGAACATGCCCGCATGGAGAATCGCACCGTCATCCAGTGGGACAAAGACGACGCCGCCTGGATGGGGCTCGTGAAGTTCGACCTGCTGGGGCTCGGCATGCTCGCGGCGATCCAATACTGCTTCGACGAGATCGCCGAGACGACGGGGGAGAGGTGGGACCTCGACGCGATCCCGAAGGAAGAGCAGGCCGTGTACGACATGCTGTGCCGCGCCGATTCGATCGGGGTGTTCCAGGTCGAATCGCGCGCGCAGATGGGGTTGTTGCCGCGCCTGCAGCCGCGGCGGTTCTACGACCTCGTGATCGAGATCGCGCTCATCCGGCCGGGGCCGATCCAGGGTGGCGCGGTGCATCCCTACGTACGCCGCAAGCTCGGGCAAGAGAAGGTGACGTACGCGCATGAGAAGCTCATCCCCGTGCTCGAGCGCACGTTCGGAATCCCGATCTTCCAAGAGCAGCTCATGCAGATGGGCATGGCCGTGGGTGACCTCACGGGGGAGGATGCCGATGTCCTCCGCCGGGCGATGGGCTCCAAGCGCGGCATCGAGCGGATCGAGTCGGTCAAGACGAAGCTCTACGCCGGCATGGAACGCAACGGGCTCGTGGGCGAGGTCGCCGATGACATCTACGCGAAGATCCAGGCGTTCGCGAACTTCGGCTTCGCCGAGAGCCATTCGTTGTCGTTCGGGCTGCTCGTCTATGCGTCGTCGTGGCTGAAGCTCCACTATCCGGCGGCGTTTCTGGCGGCGCTGCTGCGCGCGCAGCCGATGGGCTTCTACACGCCCGCGACTCTCACCGCCGATGCCCGCCGTCACGGCGTCACGGTGCGCCGCCCCGACATCCATGCCTCCGCGGTGGATGCGTGCCTCGAACCCCTGGCCGATTCGGGCGCAGCGCCGTCGCCGACCGGGCTCGCCGCGTGCGCCGACCGGCACCAGCCGCCGGTGCCCGACTTCGATGCGACGGCGCCCGACGTGTCGGCGGCGCACCGGCGCGACGGCGGGTCGGCGGTGCGGCTGGGGCTCGCGTCGGTCACCGGCGTCGGAAAGCCCCTCGCCGAACGGATCGTCGCCGAGAGAGCGGCGCACGGCGGGTTCCGCGATCTGCGCGACCTCGTGCGCCGCACGGGGGCCACGGCCGCGCAGGTCGAGGCGCTCTCGACCGCGGGCGCGTTCGAGAGCATGGGCATCACCCGGCGCGAGGGCATCTGGCTCGCCGGCGACGCGGCGCAGGACCGCAGCGAGTTCCTCGCCGGATCGCTCATGTCGGTGCAGCCGCCGCTGTTCGGCGATCAGTCCAGCTACGACCTGCTGGCCGCCGACCTCTGGGCCACCGGCATCTCCACCGACGACCATCCGCTCGTGCACTACCGAGCGCCGCTCGATGCCCGGGGAGTGCTGTCCTCCCGCGAGCTCCGCACGCACGAAGAGGGCCGGCGGGTCGAGGTGGCGGGGCTGGTGACGCACCGCCAGCGGCCGGCGACGGCATCCGGCATCACCTTCATCAACCTCGAAGACGAGCACGGTCTCGTCAACGTCGTGTGCTCGGTCGGCGTGTGGAACCGGTATCGGCGGGTGCTGCGCGACAGTCCGGCGCTCATCGCGCGCGGCATCCTGGAGCGCTCGCCGGAGGGGGTGACGAATTTGCTCGCCGACGCGTTCGAAGATCTGCGGGTCGGTGTGCAGCACCGCTCGCGCGACTTCCGCTGACGAGGTGGGGGACCGCTGGCGGTCAGCGCCGCGGCGGGTGGCCGACACCGCGCGCCGGGTCAGAACGGCGGCGGGTCGACCCACACGTGCGCGCCGGTGGGGCTCGTCCAGCTGAGGCTTCCGTCGGGCTCGCGTTCGAGGCTCCAGAGGCTCTCGTCTTTGACGGGATGGTGTCGCACGCACTTGGGCGCGAGGTTGACCGACGACGTGTGACCCCCATCGGCCCACCGTTTCCGGTGATCGATGTCGCACTCCTTCGATGGACGGGAGCAGCCCGGAAACACGCAGGAGGGATGCCGGAGACCGAGCAGCCGCCGGAGGTCGGCCGGTACGCGGTAGGCGCGGCGCTCGACGTCGAGCACGCTGCCCGTGAACGGGTCGGTGAGCACGCGGCGCCACTCGGGTGCATCGGCCGCCCAGAGCTTCGCGGTGTCGAGGGGGATCGGCCCGGAGCCGGCCAGCGTCGCCGGCTCGTCGGACCGGCCGAGGAGGGTCATCACCGGAATGGTGAGCGAGACCGAGGCGGTTACACGGGGACCCGCCGTCTCGCGCTCCCGGGTGAGGAGAGCGACCACCACGTCGGCGCGGATCTGGGCGAGCGTGCGCGCCTCGTCGTCACCCGCCGCGAGCTGACGCGCGTGCGCCTCCACGACCGCGTCGATCGCGGCGGCGTCGACCGCGGGGATGAGGGCGTAGAGCTCGGCCATGCCGTCGAGGGTCGGCTCGATCGACACGCGCCGGTCGGCGGCGGCACGCACGTGACGTGCCGACAGCGACTCGGAGTGCGCACGTTCACGTGCCGCACGGGCGCGCTGCCGGAACCGGCCGGGCACCAGTCGGCACGCACAGGCCGCGAGAGCGGAGTCGAAGTTCGCCCACGAATCGGCGTCGTCGTCGGGCAGCGACGCGGCGAGCTGCGCGGCGTACGCCATGTTCTGCTCGACGACGAGCCCTTGCCGGCAAAGCTCCCACAGCTGGGGAAGCCGCGTGGAGAGCGTCTGGGCGCGATGTCGGACGTGCGTGTCGGTGAGACCCACGCGCACTCCGAGGTCGGCCGCGGCGGCGCGCACTCCCATGGCGCGCCGATCGGCACGGACCTCGCTCGCCGACCGGCCCCGCGAATCGACCCACGCCGGATCGAGCGTCGGGTCGGGCCCCACCCAGGGATCGGGCTCGGCGAACGCGCGCGCCAGCATCCGATGGAGGAGGAGGTCTTGCTCGGCGCTCGACGCGCGCGTGCGCTGGACCGCGCGCGAGATGTCGTCGAGCTCGCGATCGAGGTCGGAGGGTGTCGCGCACTCGACGTCGTCGTCGCGGTCGTCGTGCTCGGGCGGGAGGCCCTCGGCGAGGGTCATCTGCCAGAGCGCCTCGCGCAGCTCGGCGTCGTCCCACAGCGGATCCCGATCGGGATCGGTCGCTGGGGTGAGCGTCATGTCTGCACGCTACGCCGGGGTTCCGACATTCAGACCGCGTCGCCTGGTGCGTAGCCTGGACCGGTGGATGATCTCGGGCGCACCACCATCAGCGCCTCCGGCGAGCCGGTCGACGAGGTGGAGGTGGGCGGCATGTCGCGCGCCGAGCTCCGGGCGGCGTTGCAGGCGCACGGCATCGCGCTCAACGATCACGCCGACGTGCTCTTCGCGCACCCCGTCTTCGACGCGAGCGTGCGCGACGTGGTGCGGGTGGTCCGCCGCACGGTGGCGGAGCTCGGCCAGACCGACGGTGCCACCCTGCCGCAGATCTTCGCTGCCGCCCAGGCGCAGGGGCTGGGGCTCTGCCCCGCGACGACCGGCCCGTACCTGCGGCTGGCGTGGGATTCGCAGGCCGCCTCCGCCAATTCGGTGATGTCGGCTGGGCGGTCGCCGGACGGTGCCCTCACCGTCGCCTCCCCGGTGCTCGACGACGACGTCGACTTTCCGAAGGGGTTCTACCTGCGCGTCGTCGATGGGCGGCCGTGGCTGCGCGGATACGGCTGCGACGACCTGTACGTCTTCCCGGCGGGCGCCGTGTTCGCCTTCCGCGACCTCCCGGGGAAGTGCAGGTAGCGGTCGCGTCGCCGCTCGCGCCACGCCTTCCACGCGCCGGTCGCCCAGAGCGCCCAGATCACGAGCACCGGCTGGAAGAGCAGGCGGATGCCGCGGGCGAGGTCGGTGGTGAGCCCGAACGCATCGGTGCCGCGCACGAACTGCTCGATGTTGCCCGGGAAGGCGGCGACGAAGAACGCCGCGACGATCCACCCCACCGCCACGCGATACCGCCCTAGGAACAGCAGCGCCAGGCTGAGGGCGATCTCGATGACGCCGGAGGCGACCACGACGAAATCGACCGGCAGGGGCAGCCACTGCGGCACCTGGGCGACGAAGGTCTCGCGGGCGAACGTCAGGTGCCCGGTGCCGGCGAAGAGCAGCCCCAGTCCGAGTAGCCAGCGGGCGATCGTGCGGGCAGGGCTCATGGGCCGAGCGTAACCGGCATCCACGGGCCCCCGTGTCGCGATCACGCGGGGAACCCGGCGATCACCCGGCGGGCTCGGCGAGCGCGGCGACCTCGGCGATCACGCGAGGATGCGCGAGGATGCGGAAGTGCCCACCCGTGTCGAGCCGCACGTTCTTGGCGCCCGGCAGCTCGCTCCCGCCCGGGATGTGCGGGTCGAACGCGCCGTAGACCGACACGATGCGGGCGTTCACATCGGCGTGCGTGCCGAGCGCGACGATCGTGGCGTCGCGCGGCGACAGCGAGCGGAGCGACCGGGTCAGCATGAGGCGCGCGTACCAGGAGCCGGCGAACGGGGTGGCGACGGCCACCATGCCGCGCACGCGATCGCCGGCGGGACCGGTCATCACCTGTTTGCCGACGAGGCCTCCGCGACTGTGGGCGAGGAGCACGACGCCGGAGAGGTCGCGCGCCGTCAGGTAGGTCGCGACACGGTCGGCCATCTCGGTGACGGGCCGGCGGCTGCGGCCCAGCTCGTCGAGCACGTGCACCGGATGCCCGCGGTCGTGGAGCGCCGACGCCAGCGGCTGCAGGAACTTCCACGTCTCGTAGATGCCGGGGAGGGCGACGATCGGCACGCCGTCACCGCCCAGGAAGGCGTCCGGCGTCGTGCGGCTGAAGAAGGCGCGCACCTGCCAGCGGGCGGCGTAGAGGTAGTCGCGGGCCCACCACACGGTGATCGTCACCGGGGAGGTCATCCGCTGAGCGTAATCGCTGATTTCGTCCATCGGCGAAACGCAGGGCGCATCCGGAGGCGTAGCGTTGAGGTATGGCGAACATTGCGGACTTCTTCGTAGAGACACTCACGCGCGCGGGCATCAGCCGCATCTGGGGCCTGCCCGGCGACTCGCTCAACGCCTTCACCGACGCCCTGCGCCGCGACGGACGGATCCGCTGGCTGCACGCGCGGCACGAAGAGGCCGCGGCCTTCGCGGCCGGGGGAGAGGCCGCTCTCACGGGAGAGCTCGCCGTCGTCGCGGGATCGTGCGGGCCCGGCAACCTGCACTTCATCAACGGCCTGTACGACGCCAATCGCAACCGCGTGCCGGTGCTCGCGATCGCCTCGCACATCCCGTCGGCCGAGATCGGCAGCGGGTACTTCCAAGAGACCCACCCGCAAGAGCTGTTCCGCGAGTGCAGTGTCTACACCGAGCTCGTGGGCGACGCGAGTCAGCTGCCGTGGGTGCTGGAGATCGCCATGCGCACCGCGGTGGAGAAGCGCGGGGTCGCCGTCGTCGTCGTGCCGGGAGACGTGTTCTTCCAGGATGCGCCGTCGCGCCGCGCCACCGCGCCCATCGTCGCGACCCCGGCGCACGTGCTCCCCTCCGCCACCTCCCTCGCCGCCGCCGCCGATGCCCTCAACGCGGCGAAGAAGGTCACGATCCTCGCGGGTGCCGGGGTGGCCGGCGCGCACGACGAGGTCATCGCGCTCGCCGATGCGCTGCAGGCGCCGATCGTCCACGCGCTGCGCGGCAAGGAGCACATCGAGTGGGACAACCCGCACGACGTCGGCATGACGGGTCTCCTCGGCTTCGCGTCGGGATATCGGGCCATGGAGAAGTGCGACACCCTGCTCATGCTCGGCACCGACTTCCCGTATCGGCAGTTCTACCCGGAGAAGGCCACCATCATCCAGGTGGACATCCGCGGCGAGCAGCTCGGGCGGCGGACTCCCATCGACGTCCCCGTCGTCGGCGGTGTCGCCGAGACGGCGGCCGCGCTCCTTCCCCTGCTCCGCGGCGAACGTTCCGACCGGCATCTCACCGAGAGCGTCGAGCACTACCGCAAGACCCGTGCCCAGCTCGACGACCTGGCCGTCGACGACGGCAAGGAGCCGATCCATCCGCAGTACCTCACGCGGCTCATCGACGAGCTGGCCGACGACGACGCCGTCTTCACGGCGGATGTGGGCAGCCCGGTCGTCTGGGCGTCGCGCTACCTGACGATGAACGGCACGCGGCGGCTGATCGGCTCGTTCAGCCACGGGTCGATGGCCAACGCCCTTCCGCAGGCGCTCGGGGCGCAAGCGGTCGACCGGTCGCGCCAGGTGATCGCGCTCGCCGGAGACGGCGGGCTCGCCATGCTGCTCGGCGACCTCCTCTCGGTCCGGCAGAACGACCTGCCGGTGAAGCTCGTCGTCTTCAACAACTCGTCGCTCAACTTCGTCGAACTCGAGATGAAGGCCGCGGGCATCGTCAACTTCGGGACCGACCTCGTGAACCCCAACTTCGCCGATGTGGCCGAGTCGGTCGGCATCACCGGCATCCGGGTGGAGAAGCCGGGTGAGCTGCGCGCCGCGATCGAGCGCGCGATGGCGATCGAGGGGCCGGTGCTGGTTGACGTCGTCACCGCGCGACAGGAGCTGTCGATGCCGCCGGCGATCACCGTGGAGCAGGCCAAGGGCTTCACCCTGTGGGCGCTGCGCACGGTCATGTCGGGCCGCGGCGACGAGTTGCTCGACCTCGCCGACACGAACCTCTGGCGTCGTCTGTTCGACTGACGCGCCATCGGCCACACTGGTCGCATGAGGGCAGCGGTGTACGACCGGTACGGCGGAGTCGACCGACTCCGGCTGGCAGACATCCCCACGCCGACCCCGGGACGCGGGCAGGTGCTCGTGCAGGTGCTGGCCACCTCGGTGAACCTCAGCGACTGGGAGGTGCTGCACGGATCGCCGGCGTATTCGCGCATCGGCGGGCTGTTCCGGCCCGCGCGCCGCGTGCTCGGGTCAGATATCGCCGGCGTCGTCACGGCGGTCGGGCCGGGGGTAACGCGCTGGCGGGTCGGCGACGAGGTCTACGGTGACAACCTTGCCCTCAAGGGCGGGTTCGCGGAGTTCGCCGTCGCGCCGGAGGGGGCGCTGGCGCGCAAGCCGGCGGGCCTGACGTTCGAAGAGGCCTCGACCATCCCCCAGTCCGGCGCGATCGCCGCGCAGGCCGTCGACCGCGCCCGCCCGGGGGAGCGGATGCTGCTGAACGGCGCCGGCGGTGGCGTCGGGGTGTTCGCCATCCCGCTCGCGGTGGCGCGCGGCATCCACGTCACCGCCGTCGACAACGCCGGCAAGCGCGACTTCCTCCGTGGGCTCGGCGCCGACGAGGTCATCGACTACCGCGCGGCGGACTTCACGCGGCAGGGCCCGTTCGACCTCATCGTCGACCTCGTCGCCCGCCGGTCGGTGTTCGCCTACCGTCGCGCGCTCGCGCCCGGCGGCCGAGCCGTCGTGGTGGGCGGAACGACCCGCACCCTGCTGCGGATGCTGACCCTCGGCACCCTCGTCGGGCTGCTCACCGGCACCCGCCTCGGCGTCATGGCTGTGCGCGAGGGGCCGGCGCACTTCGCGCCCGTAGCCGAAGCCATCGCCGCCGGAGCCGTGGCCGTCGAGATCGACCGGGTGTTTCCGCTCGCGCAGGTCGCCGAGGCTCTGGCGTTCCACGGCGAGGGGCGGGCCCTCGGAAAGGTCGTTGTGCGGGTCGCGGGGTGACTCAGTCGCACGTGGCGAAGGCGTAGGCCGCGTCGGCGGGCGTCGCCAGGTCGCGGTCGCGCAGCACGATGGATGCCGGTGTCGCCGGGTCGGCGCAGACGTCGTTCCACGGGCGGGGGAGCGCGTCGGGGTACTCGACGGCGAGCACGTGGTCGCCGTACACCGCTGTGTACGCGCCGCACTCGTTGTAGGACGCGCACTCCTCGACGACGGCGAAATCGAACCCTGCCCGATCGTGGAACAGTTGCGCGTCCTCGGCGGCGTTCTTCTGCCCGGCGGCGAGGCCGACCTCGTGAGCGATCTCGACGAGCCGTGTCGCGAGAGCCACCGCATCGGCCCGGGTGAGGGCGCCGCCCGAGCGCGTGTAGGTGTCGAGGTTGTCGAACTCGACGGCGTCGAATGCGTCGGCGGCGCACGCCCGGATCCAGGGCCCGACGATCGCGGCCACCTCGTCGGTCTTGCGGGTGTCGACGATCGCTTCGTCGGGCCAGTCCGGGTCGAAGACGAGATCGCCCGCGCTGTCACGCAGCAGCAGATCGCCCGGCCAGGTGTCGAGCTCGCCCGGTTGCGTCTGAAACCCGTTGACGTAGCACACCGAGTAGAGGCCGTCGAGGGATGCCGCACCCCGATCGCGCACGACGATCTCCACGCCGGCCGGTGGGTCGTATGCGCCGCCCAGTTGGTAGTCGAGCCCGGCACCGACGGGCGGGAGACGCGGGCCGCCCGGCGGATCGTGTGGCGCATCTGCGGCGCATCCGGTCAGGAGCACTGCGACCACCGCGAGCGGCACGAGCAGGCGGCGGACGGTCATGCCGCGACGTTACCCGACGGGGCGCGATCGGTAGACTTAAGGGGCCAGCCTCTGTAGCTCAGTGGAAGAGCCACTCCGTCCTAAGGAGAGGGTCGGGGGTTCGAATCCCTCCAGGGGCACACCCTTTTTTTGCCTCTGACCAGGAATTTCTTCTAAGGTCAGACCTCCCAAAAGACGTTTTTGCCCGTTTTTTGCCCGCATTTGAGAATGCTATGAGCCGAAAACAAGGCCCTGCAGAGCGCTTCTGTCGTCGTCTCAGAACGCCGAAATCGACCATTTTGAGCGACTCGCGCCTCGTCGAAAAACTGAGCAATCTGCTCGCGGTGGACTCCGCGGACTCCGCGCTGACGGTGGCCGGCCGGTGGGCGTGGCAACGACGGAGCCGACTTGAGACCCCATCTGCGATCCCGGTAGCTTGCAAGGATGAACCGCGGCGAGAAGCTCCTCTTGGGCGGGGCGGCGGTCGCTGTCGCGGGCATGGTGGCACTCGCAGCTCCTGTCGTGGTCTCCTTCATTCCCGAGGCTCAGGGGGTTGCGGAGCAGACGCACACGCCGGTGCCCAAAGAGACGTACACGCCGCGGCCCGTACCGGACCCAACCCCGACGCTCACCGCCGCGCAAATCGCCGCGCAAGCTGAGCACGAGGCATGGGAGGCGCGAGTCGCGGCCGTCACCCCCGATCAATGGGCGACAGCATGCGCGATCATCGACCGTGCATGGTCGGCGAACTACATGGGCGAGCCAGAGCTCGGCGCTGACCTGCTCATCGAAGCCGAGCGCAGTTTCGGTGCAGACGGATACGTGCTCAGCGCGTTCCAGCGCTGGGACGGCGAATACCTCAACGTCTCCGCCACCACTTTCGACATCGAGAATGGGCAGTGCTTCATCCGGAACGGCACACCCACCCAGGGCATCGCGTGTGAGACCGTCGGCTACGACCGGGGCCCGATCCTTCGCGCAGAGGGCTACGTCACCGCTCGCAACTCCGCCGGCATCGCCGTCGGCTACGAGGTTGCGCGCGGCGACTCCTGGGAGCGCGTTGCTGAGCGCTTCTGCTACCCAGACACAGGTCCGCTGCGCGCAGTGAACGAGAACCAGCAGATCTACTCAGGACGCACGCTCAACCTGCCCGGCTGACCCGCCTCCAGGACGAGACGCCTTGTCTTAGGTCAGCCGCCGGTACCGAGTCTGTGGACCCGCCGGCAACGCCACCAGCGGCATCGCGTCGTTCAGGCGCGCAGCGACGGCATCCAGATCGTCATCGAACAGATCCGCGTAGGTGTCGAGCGTCATCGCCGCCGACGCGTGTCCCAGCATCCGCTGCACGGCCTTCACATTCGCGCCGGAGCTGATTGCGAGTGATGCGGCGGTGTGGCGAAGATCGTGCGGAGTGAGCCGCGGGATCGATGGATCCACCGCCTGCGCGCGTTTCACGGCATTCGCGAACCAGCCCTGCGCGCCGGAGTTGCGCATGTGACTGACCCCGTCGCCGAACAGGAGCCCTTCCGGTCCCTTCCCGGCGCAGGCCTGCTCGATCATCGGCGTGAGACGCTCAGGGTAGGGGACTGAGCGGTTCTTGTGTGTCTTCGGCGTGCCGACATGAATCTCGTAGCCGATCATCACTGCGTTCTCCTCGATGACGAAGCGGCGACGCAGCCGGTTCACGCTGCGCACCCGGAGCGCGGTCGCCTCGCCCCAGCGCAGGCCCGTGTAGGCGAGGGTCAGAATGAGCGTCGGATGCGCCGAGCACGCAGCCAGGGTCGCCACCTGATCATGCGTGAGGTAAACGCGGCGCTTACCGGGCCCGTTCCGAGGGAGATTGCGGATGCGTCGGGCCGGATTGTTCACCAGGCGGCGATCATCAATCGCGACATCGAGGATGCCGGCGAGGACTCCGAGCGCGCGGATGACGACGGTGCGCGACTTCTGCGTCGCGAGCTCCGACACCCAGTCCTGGACTTCGGAGCGCCGGATCGAGGAAATCTCGCGATGGCCCCAGACCGGAGCGACGTGGTTCTTCCACGCGCGCTCGAGCGTCATGTAGTACGACGGCTTCGACATCGGGGGCTGCTTCGAGCGCAGCCAGCTGTCGGCGAACATCCGGACCGGAACCCGCGATGCTTTTGGGTCGATGTACTCGCCCTTCGACTTCGACACCGTGACCATGGAGAGGTAGAGCTGTGCGTCGCCCATCGTCGTGAAGCCGCGTTTCTCTGCCTCAGTGTGATCCGGTCTGCGGTAGCGCACACGGTAACGGCGACCCTTCACCGTTTCGTACGGGGTGATGGTGCCCATCTCGACCTCCGATCACGTCGGGTTGATGGTCAGTATTGGGCCAGTGTCGGACACTCTGGCAAGGAGGTCAACGGTGTTGAGGAGGCATGTGGCGCGATGCTTCTAGTTGGCGGCGCGTGCCGCTGGAGCGTGGCATCCTCGATTCCGCTCGCTGAGTGTCTGGCGAACGCTGAAGATACGGCCGAAAGGGTGTCATTGCCGCACGCCTTTCCAACCTTTCACCAGTAGCGCTGGGTTCCCGTGCAGGAGAGCTATCGGCCAACCGTCGTGCCGTCGGTCGCCGAGTCAGTCGTTGCGAGCTTGGCGATGCGGCGTACCCCCGGTGCCTTGTGGCGACCAGGGTGCTCCGACCAGCCAAGCACGTAGTCGCTGCCCAGTGATAGTGAGGACCATGCGCGGAAAACGGCGCGGGCACCCAGCGGCTCGGCCACCTCGTCGGCATCAAGCACGCCCGTGACGAACGAGTGCGCGCTGGGTGGGATGGCTCGCCAGTGTCCCGCCGCTCCCAAAGCATTGAGAACGTCACGTAGCCCGCTCCCCGGCTGCAGGGCCTCCGCGTATGAGTGGTCCCATGCCGAGTAGCTGTCGTTCGTGTGGAACTCGACGATGGCCACGTCAGCCCACTCCGACATGAGGTGCAAGCCTGGCACCTGTTGAATAGCGAACGCGGAGCCCTGGGCGCGCCATCCCTCCGCGACCTTCTTGGCTCCCGCGAACGTGCAGGTCAAGCTCGTCTGCCCGCGGTACTGCCTACTCGTTGTCGAATGCCACGCGTTTCGCTCGCGGGTTGTGATGTAGAAGTAGGCAGGAACGATCCGGGAGAGGTGTTCGCCATCGAGATCGCGGTAATTCACCTCGTGCATGATGCTGCATTCATAAGTTGCTTTCGTGGTTGTCGGGAGCGCCTACTGGATACTGGCAAGGTCGGCCTCGAGCTTCTCGACGTCCACCTCGTCGGCAGCCGCTGCGTGAACGCGATCGGTCGCAGCATCATCCTCTGCCGCGTCGATCTCCGTTTCCGCGACCTCGCGCAGCTTGCGGTCGATGGCTCGGGTGCGCACGCCGGCCTCCTTCACAGTCTTCTGCGCTGTTTCAAGCTGTCGGCCGAGCTTGTCCCACACCTGCCCGTACTTCTGGAACTCGGCCTTTGCCGCGCTGAGCACCTGCCAGACCTCGGAGGTGCGCTTCTCGATCGCCAGCGACCGGAACCCAATCTGGAGGCTATTCAGGAGTGACATTAACGTAGTGGGTCCGGTGATCAGGACGCGCATTTCGGTTTGCAGCTTGCTCGCCAGACCAGGACGGCGCACGACCTCAGCGAACAGGCCTTCAGTCGGCAGGTACATGATCGCGAAGTCGGTGCTTCGGGGCGGATCGATGTACTTGGACGCGATCGTCTTCGCCTGCGTGAGGATTGCGCGCTCGAGACTCTTGCTGGCCGCCTCTATCTCGACTTTGTCGCCGCGCTCCTGGGCATCGAGCAGGCGTTCGTAATCTTCCTGAGGGAACTTCGAGTCGATCGGAAGGTAGACAGGCGCTCCTTCTTCGCGACCAGGGAGCCTGACTGCGAACTCGACACTCTCCTGCGTGCCCACCTTGATAACGACATTCCGCTCATACTGACCGGGTGTGAGGATGTCCTCCAGCTGACGCGATAGCTGCACCTCGCCCCACCCGCCACGATTCTTAACGTTGGTAAGCACGCGCTTCAGGCCGCCCACATCTGATGCAAGTGTCTGCATCTCGCCCAAGCCCTTCTGCACCTGCTCCAGCCGGCTGCTGACGAGCGCGAAGGACTCACCAAGACGCTTCTCAAGAGTGCCCTGGAGCTTCTCATCGACCGTCTCACGCATCTTCTCGAGCTTCGCCTCATTGCCTGTCCGCAGCTTCTCCAGTTCAGTACTCAGTAGCTTCTGCATCTCCAAGTGCTTGGCCGTGTTCGCGGTCCTGAGCTCCTCCACCTTGACTGCGTTTTCGCGTAGCGAAGTCGTTAGTGTGCCTTGAAGCTTCTCGTCCACCGTTGCGCGGATCTGCTCGAGCTTGGCATCGGAATCTGCACGAAGACCGTCGAAGCGCGCCTCAAAGGATCGACGGAACTCAGAAAGCGAGGTGGTGCTGGTGTTAGCGTGCGAATCGATGCGCGTCGTGATGGCGGTGAAACCGCCAGCGAGCTGCGTGTCCACGCCCTTCTGCGCTTCCGCTCGTTCGAGCCGCTCGCGTCCGAGCTCTTGAGACTGCGCACGCGCGGACTCCGCGACGCGCTGCTCAAGCCGGTCTTGCGCGGCTCCCAGCGATTCACGAAGCTCCTGGCGCTGAGCGGACAGATCACCGCGTAGCGCCGTCGTGAGCACCTGCAGTTCCTCCCGGATGGGCCCGAGGTCTACGGCGGCGACCGAACGCTCCCGCCGCGATATCAATAGGACGCCCACCGCGACCACCACGAGTAGGTTCACGATTGTCAGAACTGTGATGAGGGTTTCCACACGGAACTCCAGAGATATTGAGGCCCGCTGAATCTGGGCAGTGGATCAGGATATGGGTGGGTCCCGACATCAACGAACGAACTGCAGGGCCGGCGCGCGCGGCGCGAGTGGATTCGGCCGATACGATCGGCTGGGAAAGAAGCTGAACAGCGCTGCAGTTTGGCTCGGGCCCGGCGTGCGAGCAATGTCGATGTTCACCCATAGACTGATCAACTTTTTAACTCGAGGAGGAGGTAGCCGTGACTGCGCGAGACCAGTCGCAGCGATACAAGCTGTCCTTCACGACCGGGCGCCTTTTCTTGCAGAACGCCTCTGGCGCCGCGGAAATCTACGTTCGGCTTCGTGACTGGCGAGAGGTGCGCGAAACCATCGACTCGGACAACCTTCTCCAGAGCCGCGCATCCCGCAGCGCAACACGTATGGGTAGTGAGCTGATCCAGAGGCTTCAAGAACTCACCGAAGCGGAGGTCGAGTTGCTCGCGGTCATTACAGGAGAGGAGCGCGCACACCTCATGTGGGCCGCTACCTGTCGCCGATACTCACTCATCGGTGAGTTCGCAGAGGAGGTGCTTCGTGAGCGCTTCCTCCAACTGGCCGCGGATGTGCTGCCTGAGCACTTCGACTCATTTATTCGTGGCAAGGCGCTCTGGCACGAAGAACTCAGTGACGTTACGCCGAAGACGATGCAGAAGCTGCGCTCCACGGTCTTCCTGTTGATGCGCGACGCGGGTTTCACCGACAACGACGGCAGGATCATCCCCGCGGTCCTCTCGACGCGCGTGATGGACGAGCTCGCGAAGCGGACGCCGAGTGATGTCCGCTTCTTTCCGACAAGGGATTCGGCATGACGGCACAGCAGGTCTTGGAGCAGGAGCAGCACCTCGTGTCGGTGCTCGGCACTCGGCGGTTCCTAGAGATGGAGGGGCTCGGCAACGAAGTGCCGTTCTTCATCTACCCCTACGACCCCGAAGATTCGCTCGCGGTCGCCGCAGCGAAGAAGCGCGTCAAGAACAAGCTGAAGAACGACCATGGTGTCAGCGTCCTTGAGATCAACCTCTACGACCTCACGGTCGAGATGCTCCAAGCGCGCGGCGTCTGGGACCGGCTCCTGAAGCTCGAAGTCGAGCAGGGGAAGGACGCCCTCCTCAAGCCACTGCAGAACATGCTGGATCCGGGTTCGAAGCTGATCCCGGCGATCAAAGAGCGACTCGACACAGCCTCCTACGACATCCTCTTCCTCACAGGCATCGGCGAGGTATTCCCGTACATCCGCTCGCACAGCGTTCTGAACAACCTGCAGACTGTCGCGACGAGCAAGCCGATGCTGATGTTCTTTCCCGGTGATTACAAGCAATCGGGAACATCCGGCTCATCGCTAGTGCTCTTCGGGCGACTCAAAGACGACAACTACTACCGGGCGTTCGACATCCGGGATCGGGAGGCCTGACAGTGAAGCTCCATGACATTTTCGAGAAAGACATCACTCGTCCGATCGACGGCGTGATCAAGGCCGACGACACGACACACCTCGGCACGGAGGTCGAGGAATACGTTCTCACCAAAGAGGCAGAGACCGCGCTGTCGAATCTCCTTGAGGAGTACACGAACTACACGAACGCGAACGGCGTCTGGATCTCAGGCTTCTTCGGTTCCGGCAAGTCACACCTGCTCAAGATGCTGGCGCACCTGCTTGGAGACGTCGACGGCCAGGATTTCCCGCGCGCGCAGGTCTCGGACAGTTTCAAGACGAAGACCACTGACAACTTCCTGAAGGCCTCGCTCAAGAAGACGGAAGGCATCCCGGCCCGCAGCATTCTCTTCAACATCGACCAGGTGGCCGACGCGCAGGGAGGCGAAAAGACCGACTCGATCCTGAAGGTCTTCATCAAGGTCTTCAACAACAGTCGCGGCTACTACGGTATGCAGCCGCACGTCGCCCGCTTCGAGCGAGATCTCGACTCCCGGGAGCTCCTCGCGAAGTTCACCGAGACGTATCAGCGGATCGCCGGCATCCCCTGGACTGAAGGGCGTGAGCTCGACGTGCTGGAGGAGCCGAACGTCGCCGCCGCCTACGCGGAGATCTCAGGGGCTGCCGCGGGCGCCCCGGAGAACATTCTCGAGAAGTACCGGGATTCATACCGCGTCGACATCGACGAGTTCGCGAGTGAGGTCGTCGCCTGGCTCGACAAGCAGGGGCCGGGCATGCGACTCAACTTCTTCGTCGACGAGGTGGGCCAATTCATCGGCGAGGACGGAAAGATGAAGCTGCAGCTCCAATCCATCGCCGAGACCCTGAACACGAAGGCGAAGGGTCGTGCGTGGGTCTTCGTGACCAGCCAAGAGGCGCTCGATCGCATCGTTGGCGATCAGTCGGCCCAGCAGGCTTACGATTTCTCGAAGATTCAGGCGCGGTTCAAGACACGAGTCAGTCTTTCGAGTGCGGATGTCGAGGAGGTCATTCGCAAGCGACTACTGGCGAAGAATGCAGCCGGGGTGGCCGACCTGAAGGCTATTTACGCCACGGAATCGGGCCACTTCAAGACCCTCTTCGACTTCGTCGGCGGACGCACATATCCGAATTACACGGACGAAGCGCGGTTCGTCTCGACCTACCCCTTCGTGAACTACCAGTTCCCGCTCTTCAGCGCCGCCCTCGTCGGGCTGTCGGAGCACAACGCGTTCACCGGCCGGCACGCCTCGGTCGGCGAGCGATCGATGCTCGGCGTCGTCCAACAGGTCGCGAAAGAGTTGGAGGGGACTGACGTCGGCCAGATCGCCGCGTTCGACAACCTCTTCGCCGGCATCCGCGACACCGTCCAGGCTGCGACGAAGCGGTCGATTGACGTCGCCGAGAAGAACCTCCCGGATCAGGAGTCGGATGTCACAAAGCTCGCCGTCCGTGTGCTCAAGGCGCTGTTCCTGGTCAAGTACGTTGATGGTTTCCGCGCAACTGCGCGGAACCTGACGGTACTTGTATATGACCGGTTCGGCCGGAACCTCCAGGAGCTCTCGAAGAACGTCGAAGAGGCGCTCGCGCTGCTTGAGACGCAGACCTATGTGCAGCGCAACGGCGACACCTACGAGTACCTGACCAACGAAGAACAGGAGATCGAGAACGAGATCAAGGTCGTCGATCTGGACAGTTCCGAGGTCGGCAAGCGGCTCTTCGAGATGCTCTCGCAGGATGTTCTCAAGACCCCGAAGTTCCGGTACAAGACCGGCAAGGGCGACTACCTCGACTACAGCTTCGGCTACCGGATCGACGACGTCAGCTATGGCCCCCAGCACGCGCTGACCGTCCACTTCTTCACACCCGGCTACGCGCACGTTCTGCAGACGATCCGGGCGCACAGCACCGGGCTCGACGAGGTGCGGGTCGTTCTCGACGCAGATGCGGGACTCTTTGGTGATCTGCGGCTCCTGCTGAAGACCGAGAAGTATGTCAAGCAGAAGCAGAACGGATCGCTCACTGCGGTGCAGCAGCGCCTCCTCAGCGCGAAAGCGCAGCAGAACCTGGAGCGGAAGAAGGAGCTGCTCGAGCGCCTGCGCCGCGCAATCGGCAAGGCATCCCTCATCGTCTACACGGTCGATGTGGACTCGAGCAGCGAGGTCGCCGACGCTCGCGTCTTCGACGGCCTGAGCGTGCTGGTGACGAAGGCCTACCCGCAGCTGTCGCTCCTCGGCGGCAAGGTCTACATCGAGTCCGACATCCAGAAGTTCGTTCAAGCGCCCGCCGACGGTCTCGTCACGGTTGACACTGCATTGACGGATGCCGCGAGCGAGGTCTACTCGGTCGGTGTCCAGCAGCGAGCCAACATCGGCCAGCAGGTCACGGCCAAGACGATCGTCGATCAGTTCACCGGGAAGCCCTACGGCTGGGACCAGACCTCGACTCTGGTCGTGATCGCCTACCTCTTCGGCGGCTCACGCATCACAATCGAGCACAACGGGAACGTGCTCAAGCGCACCGAAGTGCCGCCGCTGCTCAAGAACACCCAGCAGCTCGGGAACCTCAAGATCGGCGTGCAGAAGAGCTACGACGAGAAGAAGGTCACTACCTTCCGCAAGTTTGTCACCGAGTTCTTCGACGAGGGCGTCACGCCGAAGGACCCGCTGGAGCTGGCACACTTCGGCGCCGACAAGCTGAAGGACCAGCTGGCCAGGCTCAAGGAGGTGCGCGCCGCCTACGACTACCCCTTCATCGCTCAGCTCGACCCCTCGATCACCCTGCTGACGAGCGTCGCCGGAAAGACCGATGAGTGGTACCTGACTGAGTTCGCAGAGGCGGACGAACTGGTAGAGGCGAAGGAGACCGTCCTCGACCCGATCCGCGCCTTCCTGAAGGACGATCGAAAGGCGATCTACGACGGAGTCCGCAGGTTCCTCCGAGATGCGAGCGACAACCTCGGTTATCTCCCCAAGGGAGCGGCCGAGCCGGTGCAGGTGCTGCTGGACGATCTCGCCGTGTTCCGCGGCAACCGGATCGTAGATCTTCAGCACGAGGCCGACGCGCTGCGGCAACAGGTCGGTGAGCTTGTCAAAGACGAGCAGGGGAAGGCGGCTGATTCGATAGAGCAACGCCGCATCCAGCTGCAGCGCACAATCGAGTACAACGAGGCGAACGAAGCCGCGCAGGGCCGGGCGCTGGATCGCGTCGACCGCGCGATCCAGCAGGTGTGGGAAGAGACCAGCGTCTCGAAGATCAAGCTCGCGGCCAACAGCTTCGCGACGTCGACGTTCCCATCCCTCGTCGCCGATCTCGCCGCAGCGCGCCCAGTGACCGATCCCGGCGGCGGAGAGCCCTCGGGCTTCGCGAACGGAGGGGAGGGGCCGATCTCGCCGAAGCCTCCCACTGCGCCCCAGCCGAAACCCACCGTGGCCATCTCGCAGATCGAGGTCGTCGGAGGAAAGTTCGTGCTCACGACCGGTGCGGATGTCGATGAGTACGTCGAAGCGCTCCGCGCTGCGCTCCAGTCCACGATCGCCGAGGGGAAGCGGATTACGCGCTGATGGAGACGACAACGCTAAAGTCCTTCGCCACGAAGGCGCGCACCGATCTGATTAAGGAAGTTGGAGCACGGGTCGCCGTCGTCCTCGCGGAGAACTCACTTGCTCGCGTTGAGTCGCTTGCGGCCGTCCGCCGCCTGGAGGAGGCAATCGTCAGAGACGGGCGTGACAAGGTGATCGACCGGGTGGCGTATACCTGGTTCAACCGGATCATCGCCCTGCGCTTCATGGATGCCAACGGCTACACCCCATCCGCCATCGTCTCGCCCGAAGCGGGCCGCACGACTGGTCAACCAGAGGTGCTCGCCGAGGCGAAGGCGGGCTCCTTTGACAGCTCCGTCGTCCCGGAAAAGACGCAGGAGACGATCACTGCGCTCTTAAATCGAACCCGCCCGAGCCAAGACCCCGACGGTGAGGCCTACGGCCTGCTCCTGGAGGCGTACTGCCGCTCGTGGCACAAGGCCATGCCATTCATGTTCGAGCGCGAGGGCGATTACACCGAGCTGCTCATACCGGCCGCGCTCCTCGCTGTTGACTCGGTGCGGGACCGCGCCGTTAGGACTCTCACTGAGGAGGTATGCCGTGACGTCGAGGTGATCGGATGGCTGTACCAGTTCTACATCTCGGACCGGAAGGCCGAGGTGTTCGACGGGTTCAAGAAGAACAAGAAGGCTGGCGCCGCCGAGATCCCGGCCGCGACCCAGCTCTTCACTCCGCACTGGATCGTGCGTTACCTCGTGGAAAACTCGCTCGGGCGCCTCTGGCTGTTGAACAACCCATCCTCGCGGCTAGCGGAGCAGATGGATTACTACATCAAACCCGTCGACGAGGAGACCGACTTCCTGAAGATCGCGAGGCCGGAAGAACTAAAGGTCGTCGATCCGGCCGTCGGCTCGGGGCACATGCTCACCTACGCATTCGACCTGCTCTATGCGATCTACACGGAAAAGGGCTACGACCCCGCCCAGATCCCCGGCCTGATCCTCCAGCACAACCTCTACGGCACCGAAATCGACCCCCGCGCCGGAGCCCTCGCCGCGTTCGCGCTCACGATGAAGGCGGCGGCCAAGCGCAAGCTCTTCCTCAAGAACCCGATCCAACCGAACGTCTGTGTTTTGGAGAACGTCCACTTCGACCCCGCCGAGCTCGACTACCTCTGGTCGCTCACCAATGGAGGCACCTTCGTCCGGGCCCACGCCGATGAATTCTGGAATGCCTTCGAGCATGCCGACACCTTCGGATCGCTGATCCAACCGAGGGAGAAAGCCATCGCGCCCATGAAGGCTGCGATCGAGGGAGCTGAGGCGGACGGCGACATCCTCGCCGGAAGGACTCTGCAGATGGCTGCCATCGTAATCAAGCAGGCGGAATTCTTGTCGGACCGGTACTTGGTGGCCGTCGCGAACCCACCATATGCCGGCCTCGGCAACATGAATGCGCGCTTCGTTACGTGGGCGAGGAAGGCGTACCCCGCGACCAAGACGGACCTGTACTCGATGTTTATCGAGCGCGCCATCAAGCTGACAGTTGGCCGTGGCCTGGTCGCCATGGTGACGATGCAGAGTTGGATGTTTCTCCGTTACTTCGAGGCATTACGTTCCGCGATCCTTGATCACAACCGCGTGCTTTCTATGGCTCATTTCGGAGCCCGAGCTTTCGACAGTATTGGTGGCGAGGTTGTCGGCACGACTGCCTTCGTAATCGCCCACCAGATCGCCGAGCCGGGGTCTCAAGGGGTGTTCATACGGCTCGTCGAGGGCAGGTCCGAGGCTGCTAAGTCGGCCGAACTCCGCGAAGTTGCGGCTGGGCGGACCAAAGATCGCTACGTTCTGGACCTGCAGCACCTCGCGCGCGCACCTGGTCGAGCGTTCGTGTACTGGGCAACGGCTCGAGAGTTCGAGCTCTTCGAAACAGCTGACCCGGTATCCGCCCATATCGAGACGCGCGTCGGACTGATCACGGGCGACAATGATTCCTTCTTGCGTAGGTGGCACGAGGTCGCCTTGGCACAGATCGACTTCAACGCCGCTCCGGGCAAGCGGTCCTCCCGCCGGTGGTTCCCCTACGTCAAGGGCGGGGAGTACCGGCGCTGGGCGGGAAACTACGAGTACGTTGTCAACTGGTTGAACGACGGCTCCGAGGTCAAAGCCAACATCGATCCCGATACAAGTCGCATTCGTGCACACAACTACAACGGTGAATACGCATTTCGCGCCGGTTTCACCTGGTCCGGTATCTCAAGCAACGGTTTCGCCGTGCGCGATGTGCCGCAGGGCTTCATGTTCGACACCAAGGGGCCGATGGGGTTCCCGATCAAGGTTGACGAGCTGCGCCTCCTACAAGGTCTGCTGAACAGTGCCGTGGCGGTGCGGTTCATGCGGATGCTCGCGCCGACTCTGGACTTCAACCTCGGGCACGTCATGAGTATCCCGTTCCTCGACACATTGCCTGCGGAGTTCGCTGCTTGGGCCGATGAGTGCGTCCAGCTTGCTTGGCAGGACTGGGACCGGCGGGAGACAGCTTGGGGTTTTGATACATCACCACTGGTTCGTCGCTCGGAGATCGGGCGCATTCGAGACCGATTGAGCAACTACGTCGTCGAGTGCCGGAGCATCGTCGAGCGAATGACGGAACTGGAAACACTCCTCAACCGAGGCGCAATCGAAGCCTACGGATTGGGAGACGCCCAAGACGTGAGCGTCTCCGGAGCCGAGATCACACTCGACGCTGCAGCCGCGCTGAACGGGGAGGGGGGAGCAGAGTTCGCGCGAACCGCCGCGATCGAACTGGTGTCCTACGCCGTTGGTTGCATGTTCGGGCGGTACAGCCTGGACAGGCCGGGCCTGATCCTCGCGGATCAGGGGAGCACGCTTCAGGACTACCTAGCGAAGGTCCCGACCGCCTCGTTCATGCCGGACCAGGACAACGTGATCCCGATCGTCGATGGCGATTGGTTCGAGGACGACATTGTCGCCCGCTTCCGTACCTTCCTCCGTGTGGCCTTCGGTGAAGAGCACTTCGAGGAGAACCTGCAGTTTGTCACCGAGTCGCTTGGTGTGAAGGACATCCGTGACTATTTCGTGAAGTCATTCTACGACGACCACGTGAGGCGGTACAAGAAGCGCCCGATCTATTGGCTATTCCGCAGCCCGAAGGGATCATTCAGCGCGCTCATCTACCTGCACCGTTACAGCCCGTCGACCGCGTCGACGGTGCTCACGAGCTACCTCCGAGAGTTCATCGGCAAGCTCGAGGCCAACCTTGAGCACCAGGGCCGCGTTGCCGCAGGAATGGGCGGCGCTTCGGCTCGTGAGGTAGCGGCGGCGCTGAAGGAGGCCGACCGGCTTCGCAAGGTCCTCGTCGAGCTCCGCGATTACGAGCACGACGTGCTCTTCCCGCTGGCTGGCCAGCAGATCGAGCTCGACCTCGACGACGGCGTTCTCGTCAATTACCAGAAACTCGGCCCCGCTCTCAAGGACATCGGCCTGAAGAAGGGAGGCGGTGGTGAGTGACCTCGGCGTCCTGAGAAAAGGACTCGCTGAGCGCTTCGCGAACGGCCGGAAGGCGGGCGACCGTCACATCGCCTTCTGGCACGATCCCGATGGCGAGTACGAGGCGGATCTCGACCAGCTTGAGGCGGAGCTGGATGGGGTCGAAGTCATCCGGGTCGACCGCGACGAGTATGCGGTCAAATTCCGGCTGCTCAAGGAGCAGCCGGACCAGGCCTTCATCGTGTATCGCAAGGGCGGCATCCTCGATGGCACGGCCAACTGGCTTTGGGATCTCGAACTCGCCTATGGCGTCTTCACGGCCGATCGCGCCTCGATGGACGTGCAGGACCTCGGTCTCCCCCTCTCCCTCCAACCGGTCGTCGCTCAGCACCCGAAGTTCTTCAACAGCGCCGATCGCAAGGCAAAGCTCAAGGCTCTACTCAGCGCCGATGATGACCGCACGATGCTCCGGGCAAAGATGAGCGCAGTCGCGCTCGGTGTCAAGGCACACAGCTTCGGTGAGCTCACCCGTGGTCTTCTCATCGAGAATGCCGCTGGATCGTCGAACGGCTATGACGCGCTCTCCTCCTACGGATTGTCCGATTTCTACTGGGAGGGCGCTAGAGCAATCTACGGGTACGAGTCGGCGAACCCGAAGATCGGCGACTTCGTCGAGTGGGTGTTCACGCAGGCGAACACCGACTTCGGTTCCGCTCGAGTCGGGCTCCGGCACGATTACAGCGCGTGGCGGAACGACGTCCGAAGCCGGGAGGCCATGGCAGCGCTTGCCCGCCGCGTCGAGCGCGACCTCGGCGTCCAGATCGCCGATCTCGACTACCGCGAGCTGCTCAATTCCGATGTCTTCGAGACGATCGACTGGAAGATCATCGGCGACCTCGCGCTCGGCGTCAGCAACCAGAGCCTCACCGTCCGCGACCTGCAGGAAGCGGAGAGGGCCCGCCAGACCACCTTCTGGTACACGCTTGATCCGTCAATCCGCGCCCTGTATACCGCGATCCGTTCGGCGGCCGAATTGCTGCATGACATCAGCACACTGAGCGTTGCCATCGCTGATTTCGACGACGGGCTCACGAAGTACAAAGAGCGGTGGTACCGCATCGACCAGCGCTACCGACAGTTCCTCCTCGCCACCCACGCCACCGAGCATGCTGATCAACTCGCCCCGCTCCTCGATCAGGTCGAGCTCTTCTACACGAACAAGTACGTCTTCCCACTCGCGACCGAGTGGCAGAAGCAGATCGATGCGATTCCGTCGTGGAAGTCAGTCGCCTACCGGTCGCAGGGAGCGTTCTACCAGTCGTTCGTCGACCCGATCGTCTCGCAGGGGCGCCGCGTCGTCGTCGTCATCTCCGATGCGCTCCGCTATGAGGTCGCCGACGAGCTCGCCTCCGCCCTGCGGAGCGATACGAAGATCGCCTACGACGCGAAGCTCGACGTCATCCTCGGTGCCTTGCCGAGCTATACGCAGCTGGGCATGGCGTCCCTGCTTCCGCACACGGCGATCGGATTTGCGGGCAAGGGGGCCGACGTCGTCGTTGACGGGAAGCTGGCCGGCGGCCTCGTCAACCGAACCAAGATCCTCGACGCGATCGGCGGCACCGCTATCAGCGCCGAGGACGTGCTCGCGAAGAAGATCAAGGACGAGCTACGGCCTTATCTGCAGCAACACAAGATTGTGTACGTCTACCACGACACCATCGACAAGCGCAGCCACAAGCTCGGCGCGGAGTCTGGCACTCCCGAGGCGGCGAGGGACGCCATTGCAGAACTGACAAAGCTGATCGGCAACCTCACCTCCGCCGACGCGAACGTACTCGTCACCAGCGACCACGGGTTTCTCTTCCAGGAATCGAAGATCGGCGATGGCAGCAAACTAGATGAAGAACCGCACGGTGACATCAAGTACCGAGACCGACGCTTCCTGCTCGGCGAGGACTTCAAACAGACAGCTTCCTTCAACACGTACGCGTCATCACAGCTCGGACTCGTCGGCGACTGGCAGGTGCATATTCCGAAGTCGATCTACCGACTGACGCAGAAGCTCCAGGGCGCCGCAGACCGTTTCGTCCACGGTGGCGCGACGCTACAGGAGGTTGTCGTGCCTGTCGTCACCGTCACGCGCAAGGGCAAGAGCGGGGTTAGGCCCGTCGATGTGCAGATCAAGCCCAAGAGCGACGTGCTGACAAACGCCATCGTGCGGATCAGCCTGCTGCAGTCCGAACCCATCAGCGAGCGAACCCATGCACGTGAGCTCCGCGCTGCCTTCTACTACGGTGATGCCTTGATCTCAGACCAGGTGGTCATCGTCTTCGCCGCGACGGGTGATGAGCGGGATCGCCTGCAGGAGATCAAGCTTCAGATCCGCCCCGATGCTGGAGTACCGCTTGGCGCGCAAGTCGAGCTCCGACTCGAACAGCCGAGCGCGAACAGCAACTCGTGGCAGGCGCCATACAAGCACATGTTCACGAACCGGATCACGGCCACACCGGACTTCTAGGAAGAGCAGGATTCATGACCAATCTCGACGACGCACTTAGCGGTCTTCGCGCAACTGGGGCCGAAGAAGTGTACGTGCCTGCGTTTACTGAGGACGAGTCCGGCCTCGACCAGAAGGTGAATGAGCATTTCGCGGGATCGGTGGTACGTAAAGATCTCGTGAAAGCCGTTCGCGGCAACGCCGTCGTACCTGGATACGTCCTGGAATACCTTCTCGGCCAGTACGCCGCGTCCGACGATGAGGAGACGATCCAGGACGGGATCGAGATGGTGCGCAGCATCCTGGCGGAGCATTACGTCAATCGGAACGAGAAGGTGCTCGTGCAACACCTGATCCGTGAGAAGGGCAGACATCGGATCATCGACCGTGTGACCGTCGACCTCAATACAAAGCAAGACTTTTACGAGGCGTCCTTCGAGAACCTTGACATCAAGGGTGTACCGATCGATGCGAACACCGTCACAAACAACCAGAAGTTGCTCGTCGGCGGCGTCTGGTGCATTTGCGACATCGAGTACCAGCCGAGCGACGGCCCGACCGAGCCGTGGGTACTCGCGAACCTCAAGCCGATCCAGATCGCTGGCGTCGACTTCGATCGGTACAACACGGCGCGCGCATCGTTCACGACGGACGAGTGGATCGACGTGCTGATGCAGTCCATCGGGCTAAACCCGGAGCAGTTCAGTCGCAGAGGCAAGCTCATCGCGCTCACCCGGCTCATCCCGTTCGTCGAGCGCAACTACAACCTCGTCGAGCTCGGTCCGAAGGGCACGGGAAAGTCGCACACGTTCAGTGAGCTCTCGCCGAACGGCGCGCTGATCTCCGGCGGCGAAGTCACGGTCGCCAAGCTCTTCGTCAACAACGCGAATGGCAAACTCGGCCTCGTCGGGTATTGGGACGTGGTCGCCTTTGACGAGTTCGCGTCGAACCGCCGTACCGACCAGAACCTGGTCAACATCATGAAGAACTACATGGCGAACAAGCAGTTCAACCGCGGCAACCAGCCGCTCGGCGCTGAAGCATCAATGGTCTTCATCGGCAACACGTCGCACACCGTGCCGTACATGCTCCAACACTCCGATCTGTTCGACGAGCTCCCCGACTCGTATCGCGACGCGGCGTGGCTCGATCGCATCCACCACTACATCCCTGGCTGGGAAGTCTCGCCGATCCGCTCCGAGATGTTCTCCGACGGCTATGGTTTCGTCGTCGATTACCTCGCCGAAATCTTGCACTCCAAGCGAAACGAAGATTTCTCCGACAAGTATCAATCCCACTTCAGCCTTGGCGCTGACATCTCCACGCGCGATCGGGACGGGATCAACAAGACTTTCTCGGGTCTGATGAAGCTCATTCATCCGACTGGCGTCGCGACGCCAAAGGAGATGGAGGAGCTGCTCGGCTATGCCATCGAGGGCCGCAAGAGAGTCAAGGATCAGATCCTCCGAATCGACGCCACCATGCGCGACAACCCGGCACGCTTCGGCTACCGAGACTCCCTCGGCGAGTGGCACGATGTCGTCACCGTCGAAGAGAACCAGTATCCGCAGCTCTATAGGCGCGACTGGGACGCGGAAGCCCCTCGCTCCGGCATCGCTGGTAGCGACTTGCCCACCTACACGCCGCCGGCGCCGTTACATCAGCCGTATTCCGTCGTCTCCGTTGCGCCGCCGCTGCCAATTCTGCCCGATGGTAGCGATTCACCCGTCATTCCGGATGCGACGACGCCGCTCTTCGAGGGCATACGCGACTTCAAGGCCGGACAGACAGGTGTGTCCTACGAGAACGTGCTTCTGCCTTACCTCGTCGGTGCCGCGAAGATCACCGTCATTGATCCCTACATTCGGATGCCACACCAAGTTCGCAATGTCGGCGACCTGCTTGGGCTTATCGCTCTCGCCAAGGGGCCAGCCGATGAGGTCGTCGTCGAACTCGTTACTACGCAGACGGACAAGGATCATATGAAGAAGGACCAGCTTGAGCGTCTCGTTGCTCTGCGTGAAGCGGCATTGAGCTTCGGCGTCAATCTGGACATCCGCCTTGTCGATGGCATCCACGACCGTTCGATCGTTACCGACCACGGGTGGCGGATTCTCCTCGGAAGAGGTCTTGATATCTGGGAGCCTCCGACAAACGCGATCGCAGAAGCTCGACAGGAGTTTCGGCGCATCAAGTCGGACACGACCTTCACTTACGCGCGCACGCCAAACGAGGGCGCTTAGCAATGGGGGGTCTGCATCCGGCGCAGGCAGCGCTTCAAGAAGTCGTCCACGGGCGACAGGTCGGAAACTGGGAGCTTACGGAGCCACTCGGCCGTGGAGGCCAGGGCACGACGTGGCGAGCCGTTTGGAAGAGGGAGGACCATTCCCTCACGCGGGTAGGCGTGGCTGGTGGACACCTCAATCGCGGTGTCATCAAGCTGATGCTTCCGCCTGCTCCTGACGAAGTGCCCATACCGCGCAACCGATTTGACTCTTGGCTCGAGAAGGAAGCGAGGGCGTTTCTCTTCGAAGCGATGGCGCTCAGCAAGATAGATAGTTTGTACATTCCGGACGTCTTCGAGGCGGCGACTCAGCAGACATCGGCCGGCTGGGAAGTCCCGTGGTTCGCTACGGAACTCATCAGTGGAAGAAGCCTTGCTGAGCAGGTCGGCAGCGTCGGGCCGATGGATCAGAATCAACTCCTCGACCTCGCGCACGACATCCTGTCAGCATTGGCCGCCATTCATCATGTCGGCCTTGTCCACCTCGATCTCAAACCCGACAACGTGATGCTCGAGCCGGGAAGGGCTCGCCTCATCGACTTCGGCCTGGTCACCAAAGCGAATCAAACAGGTCGGTTTGGCGGCACGCCCGGCTTTCTCACACCGGAGCAGCTCGACGACGTGATCGAAGAACGCGACTTCGCACCGGCGGCCGATATTTTCAAGCTCGGAGTGACTCTCGCTGTCGCGGCAGGAGTTCGCTTGCCGGATCTCTGGGGCACGGATCCTTTCGGCGATGACGAGACTGTGCGCCTAGCGATGAGCAAGGGTGCTCGTCTCGCCTCCCTAAAGCCTGTCGCCCGTGATCTCATCGCGCCGATGCTCGCTTTCGACGCGCGCGAACGCCCGACCGCGGTGGCTGCGCTGGCTCAAGTCCGAGACCTGCTGCCCGAGGGGAGCTCGAAGAGCTCGAGCGCGGGGCAGACTGGCGGCGCGGCGCGCCCTGCCCAGCCGAAGCCGCCTGCTCAGCGAGCAGCGCGCGCCGGCGTCGAACCGCCGCCTGTTCGCGCCGCGGCAGCCCTGCGCGACGAGGGTGCGAATGTGGGTGCGAGAGTCGTCGTCGTCGATCGGCTCGGTCTTGACTGGACGGGGGTCGTTGTCGGCGTCGATCCGAAGCGTGTAGGGAACATCCTCGTGAAGCACGAATCAACTCGTGGTGCCGAGAATGTTCGCTCCTATCCGTTGAACCAAGTCGTGCGCGGCACGCCGCTGAACTAGTCAAAACTCTTGCACTAGCTCGGGGTCACTGCTCCGCAAGACGGCGAGCGCCAGATCGATCTGAACGCATTCGACTCCTCCCCGTTCAGAACGATGAGCTGTCTGCGGTCTCGACGATTCTCACGAACGCGCTGAGTTCCTTCACACCGCTGACGGTGGTGGGTAGGTGCGTCGTGAGGGCGGGAGAGTGAATTAGCCAGCTGGCCCATTGAGCTCGGGAGATGGCGACAGTCAGGCGATTGCGGTTGATGAGGAACTCCATCCCACGGGGCACCTCGGAGGCATCCGAAGCGGCCAGTGACACGATCGAGATCACGGCCTCGCGGCCCTGGAACTTGTCCACGGTACCGACCTCCATGTCAGCGAGGCCTGCCGCTGCGAGAGCGTCGAGCAGAACCTGGCGCTGCGCGTTGTACGGCGTGACGATGATGATGTCGTCGGGGCGGAGGGGATCGTTGGTGCGCCCGCTTGATGGATCGGTCCACCGTGCCCCGACGAGCGTTCGCACGAGGTCGACCACGACGGACGCTTCCTCTGTCGACGCGACCGAGTTTCCGGTGTGGTTGACAGGCACAGCGTGCAGCCCTGAGGTCCAGCCATCAAGGTGACGCTCTCGCGTGCACTCATGCGCGCGCAGAGCGTTGGCGTAGGACAGCCGCGAGACGTGATGGGTGAGCGCGGCATCCATCCGTCGTGTGAGCGGGAGGAGGGCCTTGACCCCGGATCG
>NZ_JAODOR010000013.1 GCF_025398275.1 Microbacterium memoriense
GATCCGGGGTCAAGGCCCCACGGCGGCGTCAAAGGTATCCAGCGTCGTTGAGTCGCTCGTGCAGCAGCGGCGCTAGGCGCGCCGAATACTGACGCGTGATGTGCATCTCGTCGCGCATGGTCGGTGTTGATCCAGCGAATGCAGGGCATTGTCCGTCCACGCACAGCCACTCTTCGGTGGTCAAGTAAACAGCTCCCATCGCGGTCACGGCGGCGGCCTCGCCCTCGATGACCTCTCGGTAGACATCGTTAACGGTGTGTACGCAGTCGGCGGGTGTGCTGCCGGCCACAGCGCAGTCGACTTCCTCAGTCCGTAGAGATGGTGAAGCAAGGAATACGACGTGATCGGTGATTTGCTTTAGCTGCGCTGCCAGGTGCGCGGTTGCCAGAGCCCAGCGATATGACCCGCCGCCCGTGAGGGGGTCGGCGGGTGGATCCAGTTGGTAGACCCCGGTGTACAGGTCGCTGACGAGGATGAGATCGGGCTGGCGTTCGCTTGCCTGAGCGAGAGCCTCAGCCTGGTGCGCCTTGCATGCCACAATTCTGGCGTCGTTCTCGTCCGCTACAGGTATGTTGATCTGAGAACACGACGCCATCATGAGGCCCTTGACGTTCCAATCCTCACCGAGCGCCGCGCGTATCGCCGGCAGCAGCACGATCGCGGTGGAGTCGCCCATTACGACAGCGGTGCGCGTGGCTCCATCGTGGGTGAAGCTGCAAGCATCGGGATCGTTGAGATCGACCTGGCTGCAGCCTTCCTGGTCCTCTTCGGGTAGTCCGGCGGTTGCGACGTCGGCCATCGACGGGACAAGCGGTGGCCATTGCTTCTGGTCCAACGCCTCCCGCAACTCTGCGTCGACTTCCTCTTGGGTGTTGAACGCCCCCGCGCTATCTGGTGCAGTGGCGACGCTTGGCGTCGCGGGTAGAACGATGAGGCCGCCAACGATCACGGCTACCGCAGCGGAGGATGCCGTTGCTGTGGCCGCCCAGTTCTTCCATTTACTGTCTCGAGTGAGCCAGCGTGCTCGACGTAGGGGATTCTCTACGAGGTAGTACGTGAGGATCGCGAGCAGTGTTGTGATTGCAAGGACAGCGACGAGGAACTTGCGCTGATGCACGGTGACGATCGCGCCCAGAAAGACGATGACTGGAAGATGCCAGAGGTAAAGCGAGAATGACCAGTCGCCGACCTTAACGGCCACCCTGTTGGTCAGGGGCCATAACTCGGGTGGGCGAGAGCCAGTTCCGGCGATGATGATAGCCGCGGTCGCAATCGTCGCCGGCAGCGCGCCCGGCACCGGCATACTTCCTTCTCCCGTCGTCAGCAGCGCTATGACGAGCACAGCGATGCCAGCCCAGGCGATCGGCGCACGCCATCGATCGCGCATCTGTGCAAGGAGAGGTGCAGCCACCGCAATGAGCGCACCGAGCGCCAGCTCCCAAGCTCGAGTGAGCGAGGAAAAGTAGGCCATCATCGGCTGCGAGTCTGTTTGCGCGTATCCCCAAGCGAGCGAGGCAAGGAGCACTGCTGTCAGCGCAACGGCGATCACCGTGAGTGGCCGGAGGCGTACACGGACGGCGATGATCGCCGCAGTTGCGAGGAGGGCAGGCCAGAAGAGATAGAACTGCTCCTCCACGCCGAGTGACCAATAGTGCTGGAGGGGCGAGGTGGCGCCCGTATCTGCCCAGTAGTCCACACCTTCGGCAGCGAACCGCCAGTTCCCGACAAAGAACAGGGCGGCGATCGCATCCAGCGCGATCGCGCGGGCACGCTCACCGCCGAAAACCAGCCAACTAGCAGCGACTGTGACCGCGAGGACGAGCGTGGACGCGGGGAAGATGCGCTTGACTCGCCGTCTATAGAAGTCGACGAACGAGACGCGTCCCGCGCGCTCCTGCTCTCTTAGCAGCAGAGCGGTGATGATGTACCCCGAGACGACGAAGAAAACGTCGACACCCAGGAAGCCACCGTGCGGCCACCCGATTGCATGGTTGGTGATCACCGCGAGCACCGCTACAGCACGAAGGCCCTGCACGTCAGGCCGCCTTGACGACGGGCTCACAGTATGCACGAGCAGAGTCTATGAGCAACACGCTTGGCGATTTGCATTCCTAAGGCGCGTCCGGCACCGGAGAGAGCTCTTCTGACTTCCCACTCCGAGCAATGCGAGGCCGACGCGCCCCGTCGTCTAGGCTCAAGGCACCGGGGAGAAAGTGGTGGGTGCTGTCGCATGGCTGGGGTGATCGTCCATGAGTGGCTTGCTCAAACGGGTGGATCGGAGAATGTCTTCGAGGTACTGAGCAGCGTCTTCCCTGATGCAGATCGCTACTGTCTCTGGAACTCGAGCGGCGGGCGATTCGCGGATGTCGGCGAGACATGGCTGGCGCGGACGCCGCTGAAGGGCCACAAAGCTGCGGCGCTCGCTCTGATGCCGATCGCGTGGCGCAGCTTGCCCGCCGTTGACGCGGAGTGGGTACTGACGAGCAGCCATGTCTTCGCTCACCATGCGCGGTTTCGAGGACCGGCTCGCGACGCGCCGAAGCTGGTCTACGCGCATACGCCCGCGAGGTACGTCTGGGTGCCGGAGCTTGACGGTCGTGGTCACAGCCTGCCCGCGCGGGCCGTCGCGGGGATTCTCAAGCCGCTGGACCGCAAGCGTGCTCAGGAGCCCGTCGCCATCGCCGCGAACAGCGGTTTCGTCGCGGAGCGCATTGCGACGGCCTGGGAGCGGGAATCCACCGTCATCTATCCACCTGTCGACGTCGAGTACTTCAATAGTGTCGATGCGATCGAGCTGTCGGGCGAGGAACAGCTGGTGTTCGACGCGTTGCCCCGCGAATACCTGCTCGGTGTGTCGAGACTTATCCCCTACAAGCGAATCGATCTCGTGATCGAAACCGGAGCTGCGACGGGGATACCCGTCGTGATCGCGGGGGAGGGGCCCGATCTGGCGAGACTGGAGTCGCTCGCGGAACGCGCGTCGGCGCGAGTCACTTTCGTCGGCAGGCCGTCGAGAGCACTTCTGGCGCAACTGTATCGCAGTGCCAGCGCGGTGGTGTTCCCGCCGATCGAAGACTTCGGGATCATACCCGTCGAGGCGATGGCCGCAGGAGCTCCTGTCATCGTGAATGCAGTCGGGGGTGCGGCGGAGTCCGTGGTGCACGGCCTGACGGGTGTTCACGTGCATGACTGGCAGCGCGACGAGCTGAGCGCAGCGGTGGAACTCGCCGTGAGCCTGAGCGCAGAGCAGTCACGCGCTCAGGCCGGCCAGTTCGACACAGCGACCTTCGCCAGTCGTGTGAGGCAGTGGGTTGCTACCACTCAGCACCCGGGGGGTGCAGGAGCTCTCGGAGGCTCTGCCGCTCACGGCGGAGCAACTCGGTGATGCCGGCCCTGGGGAGGACCTGCGGGTCGAGCCGCTATCCCCGGAGGCTCTCCGGGAGCCGAGAGGCGAGGTGAGAATGCCTCCATCTGCCGAGCGAGCGCGGTCTGGTTCGTCAGTGACCACTGTTGCGCGGCGGTTGCTCGGCTTCACTACTCTGCCGCTGCTCAGCCTCGTCATCCCACTGTTGGCGCTGCCCATCGTCGCCCGCGTCGACGGCGCAGCGGGATGGGCCGCTCTCGCTGTGGGGCAGGCGGTGGGCTCGTACGGTGCGGCGGTTGCCTACGTCGGATGGAACGTTCTGGGTACTCCGACGGTGGCAACGGCTCGCGAACCTGAAGTGCGCCGGGATCTGTACGCGCGATCGTTCTACGCGCGCTTGATGGCGTTGGCAGTTGTGATCCCCGTCGTCGCAACAGTGGCCATCGTGATCGTCCCGGGCGATGAGGCGCACACGGCTATTCTCTTCGCAGTCGCGTCCGCGCTGGGTGCCTTAGGGGTTGCGTGGTATGGAGTCGGCGTCTCGTCTCCTGGGCTGATCGCCATGTTTGATCTATTGCCTCGTCTTGCTACGACGCTGATCACTATTCCGCTCGTTCTGCTCGTCCGCGACGGTCTGCCGTACGCCATCGGGCTCATCGTTGCACCGATCCTCGGGCTGCTCGCTTTCCACTTGCGGTTCTTTGGGAGGGCCGTGCCTCGATGGTGCGGGTTCGCCGTGCTGCGAGCGGACATTCGAAGAAACCGGTCTGCGTGGGCGATAGAGGCAACCGGCAACCTCTACTCCAGCGCGCCGGTTCCCTTCGCCTCGGTCTTTGGTGATTCGGTTGGTGTGGCGGCATACGCATCCGGCGACCGCATCTATCGGTACTCGCTTTACGCAGTCGTTGCCGGCGGTAACGCGCTACAGGGCTGGGTGCTGGAAACCGATACGAGCCGAGCCAGACGCAACTTTGTCGCCATCGCGTTGATGCTAGGGATCGGATTGCTGGGGGGTATCGCGATCGCCGTCTTCGGCGTGCCCGCGACCTCGCTCCTCTTCGGTCGCGCCGTCGTTGCGACCCAGCTTGCGATGGTGTATCTCGCGATCGCCTTCTTCTCGGTCGCGGCGTCGACTCCGCTCATCCGAAACATCCTGATCCCGGGGGGGCTCGATCGGCAGGTGCTCAACACCACGCTGTGTAGCGCTGGTGTTGGATTGGTGGTGATGGCCTTGGCTGCATCAGCCTGGGGCGCGTCCGCTGTCGCCATCGGACTGGCCGTTAGTGAGACGATCACGGGGCTTGACCCCTGATC
>NZ_JAODOR010000014.1 GCF_025398275.1 Microbacterium memoriense
GATGTCCTGCGAGATGACAGGGCGAGCAACGCGGGCGGGACCAGACCGACGATGAAACCGACGTTGGGGATGAAATTCGTCACGAACGCGAGGATCGCCCACACGATCGGCGCCGGAACCTGCAGGGCCCAGAGCGCCAGACCATCGATGATCGCGACGACCGCGCCGAACGACGCATTGACCACGAAGTAGCGGCGCACTCCCCGGTTGAAAGCCTGGAATCGCGCGACGGTTGGTCGCACGGCGGCACCGAGAGAGCGCTCGGCGCGGGCATAGCGAGAACCATCGGCGGCCATGAAGACGACATACGCGAGGATGAAGAAGAAAGCGGTCAGGATGCCGAGAGCCGCACTGCCGAGCGAACCCGCCCACCCCAAGAGCGTCTCCGGATCAAGCACGGAGGTCGCGGCATCCGTCGTTTGCGACTCGATACCGAGCCCTTCCAACCACACTACGAGGCGCTCCGCGGCCGCGGTCAGCTCGTCCGCGGAGTCGCGCACGAGCCGGACGAACTGCGACCCGGCGTAGGTGAGGAGAAAAGCGAGCAGGGCAAGGATGAGATAGGCGACGACGATCACCGCGGTGGTCGCTGCCCAGGTGGGCCATCCGTGGCGCTCCAACGGATGCCGCACCGGGTGACAGATGATCACGATCACGGCGGCCAGCGCGAGAGGCCCCACCAGCTCGCGGGCGAGCGAGAGGCCGGCCAGAACGATCACCGCGGCGGCCAAGCCGATGAGAATCCGCAGCGTCGGTGACAGTGGCGACGGCGCGGGCATCGTCGCGACCGGCGCGGGTGCGGCTCTGTTGCGTCTCACCCGGCCAGGCTAGCGGCTGTGCCCGTGGGGTCTCGGCCGGGAGTGTCCGGTCGCCCCGATTCTCTGCAGCCGTCGGAGAGATCGCTCCGATGCCATGATGAGCGCATGACATCTGGGGCGGCACCGATCTCACCGCGCACGATCGCCGTGGGTCTCATGATGGGCGGGCTCGTCGTCCTCGGCGTGACGAGTGCGACCGTGATCTCGGCGCTCACCGACCAGATCCACCGCACCGCTCAGCGACAGGCGCGCGAGACCGACGCTGAACCCGCAGCGGACGCTCCCGTCCGCCCGGGAACCGGGGTGTCGTCGTGACCCGGGTCGGCGACGCGCACGAGCGCGGGCGCGCGGCACGGCGCATCGTTCCGCGACGGGCCTTGGCCCAGCTCGAGACCGACGGGCGTGATCCGCTCGGCATCCTCTCGGCGCAGAACGCCGGACGGGTCCCCGAGCTCGTGCCGCTGCGCGCGGAGCGGATGTCGGCAAGCCCCTTCGCCTTCTATCGCGGAACGGCGGCGCTCATGGCCGCAGACCTTGCGGCGGGCCCGAGTTCCGGCATCCTGGTCGCATCGTGCGGCGATGCGCACGTCGCCAACTTCGGCTTCTACGCGTCTCCGCAACGCTCGCTCGTCTTCGACCTCAACGACTTCGACGAGGCCGGCTGGGCACCCTGGGAATGGGACCTCAAGCGGCTCGTGACGAGCATCGTGATCGCGGGGCAGTCGTCGGCGCGCGCGGAGAGCGTGACCGATGCGGCTGCCCGCGGCGCCGTGCGCACGTACGCCCGGGCGATGTCGACGGCCGTGGCACGCAGCCCTCTGGACCGCTACTTCCAGCACTACGAGGTGACCGGCCGCAACAAGGCTCTCGACAAGCGCAGTCGCGACGTCGTGAAGTCCGCCGTGCGCGAGGCGCAGAGGCGCACCGGCGAGCGCGCCGTGCGCAAGCTCACCGAGCCGGGCCACGACGGTCGACTCCGCTTCGTCGAGACACCGCCGACGATGACCCACCTCGAACCCGACCTCGCCGGGCGCGTGCAGGCGGCGACCGACGCCTACCGTCTGACGACGAACGCCGATATCCGCCTGCTCCTGCAGCAGTTCACCCCGTCCGACACGGTGCGGCGCGTCGTGGGCGTGGGGAGCGTCGGTACCCGCTGCTACATCACCGTTCTGCAGGATGCCGGCGGCCATCCGCTGATTCTGCAGGTCAAGCAGGCCGGGCCGAGCGTCCTGGTGGAGCATGGCCGCCAGGAAGTGCCGCCCGGAGTCGCCGCCCTCATCGACGCGTCGGGTGAAGGCGCCCGGGTCGTTGCTCTGCAGCGCATTCTGCAGGGTGTCTCCGACCCCTTCCTCGGGCACTTCCGCGGGGATCAGGGCGACTACTACCTGCGCCAGTTCCGCGATATGAAGGTCGGGCTCGACATCGAGACGCTCCACGATGCCGCCTTCCACGACTACGCCCAGGCGTGCGCGGCAATTCTCGCCCGCGCGCACAGCCAGTCTCCGCACGCCACCGAAGTCGTCGGATACCTGGGCAGCGGCCGCGTCGCCGGCGACGCGCTGCTGGAGTGGGCACACGCCTACGCCGCACTCTCCCGCACCGACTTCGACGCGTTCGTCTCCTCCTCGGCCGCACGCAGATCAGAACGTGATCAGTTGGCGTAGCTCGCCGCCGGCGGCCAGGCGATCCATCGCGCCGGCGATGTCGTCGAGGTCGATGCGACTGGAGACCAGCTGCTCCAGCGGCAGCCGCCCGTCGCGCCAGAGCTCGATGTAGCGGGGGATGTCACGGGCCGGCACCGCGGATCCCAGATAGCTCCCGATGATCGTCCGCGCCTCGGCGGTCATCTGCAGTGGTGAGACTTGCGCCCGGGCATCCGGCGCCGGAAGACCCACCGTCACCGTCACGCCGCCGGGGGCGGTGAGAGCCACCGCCGTCTCGAACGCGCGCACGTTCCCCGCGGCCTCGATGACCGCGGGAGCGCGGATGCCGGCATCCACCGCATCCTGGGGCGAGAGCGCGCGGGCCGCGCCGAGTCGGCGCGCGACGTCGAGCTTGGTGTCGTTCGCATCGATGCCGATCACCTCGAGGTCGAGCGCGAGCGCCACCAGGAGCGCCGCCATCCCGACCCCGCCGAGTCCGACGATGACGATCGTGGAACCCGGCGCCGGATCGGCCCCGTTGATCACCGCACCGCCACCGGTGAGCACGGCGCACCCGAGGAGCGCCGCGATCTCGGCCGGCACATCGGCGGGCACCGGCACGACGGAGGTGCGACTGACGACGGCGTGCGACGCGAACCCGCTCACACCCAGGTGGTGATGCACGGGCGCCCCCGAGCGGTGCAGACGGATGCCTCCGCCGACGAGCGTTCCCGCCGTGTTGGCCGCCGTCCCGACCTCACACGGCAACCGTCCGTCGGTCGCGCACCCGGCGCAGGCTTCGCACCGGGGCAGAAAGGTCATGACGACCCGATCGCCGATCGAGACATCGTCGACGCCGCCGCCGATCTGCTCGACGATCCCAGCGGCCTCGTGCCCCAGGAGCATCGGCGTCGGCCGCAGGCGGTTGCCATCGACGACGCTGAGGTCGGAATGGCAGACGCCCGCGGCTTCGATCCGGACGAGGATCTCGCCGGACTCCGGCGGATCGAGCTCGAGCGGACCGATCGTGAACGGGCGATTCTCCGCGAACGGCGGCTCCGCGCCGCTGCGCTCGAGCACGGCTCCGATGATCTGCATGCGCGACCTCCTCGTCACCCCCGACGCTACCGGAGGTCTGCCGACGCGACCGGGCATCACCGGAGAAGAGTCCATCCGGTCATGTCAGCGAGTGGGAGATGCGGTCAGAACGCGTCGTCTGCCTCGGGCCGCCAGAGCACGACCTCGGTCGCACGACGCACGCGCGTTCCGTGGCGCACCGAGACGACCGAGCCGCTCGCGCCGGCAGCGAACACCCGCGAACGTTGCTCGAGCTCTTCCCGCACGCGCACCTCGAGTTGCGCGATCCGTCGCCGGAGCGCGCGATTCTCGTTCTCGAGTTCGAGCAGGCGCGAGATCGCCGGCAGGCTCATGCCTTCTGCCGACAATGCGGCGACTTCACGCAGCTGCTTCACGTGCCGCAACGAATATCGGCGCGATCCGCCCTGCGTGCGGCCGGGGACGACGAGGCCGAGGCGGTCGTACTGGCGGAGGGTCTGCGGATGCATCCCCGACAGTTCGGCCGCCGCCGCGATCGCGAAGATCGGCGTCTCCTCGTCCACTTCCTCGGCCATCACCGTTACTCCCGCGCTTTGGCCATCAGATCAGCGCGTGGGTTCTCGGACGGTTCCAGCTCGTGGAAGCGTTCGAGCGCCGCGCGTGCCGCGTCGTCCAGATGCGACGGAACGGCCACCTGAACCTCGGCGAGGAGGTCTCCGGTGCCCTTGGACGTCTCGACCCCGCGACCCTTGACCCGCAGAACACGGCCCGACGGGGTGCCGGGCGCGACGCGGAGCTTGACCGGGTTACCGCCGAGCGTGGGTACCTCGATCGTGGCGCCGAGAGCCGCTTCGGTGAAGGTCACCGGCACGGTCACCCGCAGGTTCAATCCGTCGCGAGTGAAGACCGGATGCGGGCGCACGGACACGCTGACGACGATGTCGCCCGATTCGCCGCCGTCCGGCGAGCGGCGACCGCGGCCGCGGAGCCGAATCTTCTGCCCGTCCGAGACTCCCGCGGGGATCTTGACTTTGAAGGGCTTACCGTCTTCGCCGGCGAGACTGATGGTCTCGCCGCGCACCGCGGTCTGGAAGTCGAGCGTCGTCCGCGCGGTCACGTCCGCGCCGCGATGCGGACCGCCGTTGCCACGGAATCCGCCGGTCGACTGGCCGAACCGTCCGGATCCGAAACCGCCGCCCTGCTGACCGAACATCGCGAACAGGTCATCGAAATCGGCGGACTGCTGACCCCCGGGTGCGCCGCGCCCCTGACCGAAGCGACTGAAGACGTCCTCGAACCCGCCACCCGCTCCGGACTGGAACCGCGCGTTACCCGCGCCCATCGCCCGGATCTGGTCGTACTCTTCGCGCTGTTCCTTGTCGGAGAGCACCGAGTACGCCTCGCTGATCTCCTTGAACTTCGCCTCTTTCGTGGCGTCACCCTGCGCCTGATCGGGGTGATACGTGCGCGCGAGCTTGCGGTAGGTCTTCTTCAGTTCCGCATCGGTGATGTCTTTGCTGACACCGAGGACTTTGTAGAAGTCCTTGTCGAACCAGTCTTGACTGGCCATGTGGTTCCTCCCGACTTACTCGACCGGAACGGCCACGACGACTTTCGCCGGACGCAGTTCGATCCCACCGAGTCGGTAGCCCACCTCGACGACCTCGAGGATCGTCGCGGTCTCGACACCGGGTGTCGGCGCCTGGAAGATCGCTTCGTGCTGCTGCGGATCGAACGCCTCACCCGCGAGCCCGTAGGTCTCCACACCCAGCTTCGCGGCGACAGAGCGGAGCTTTTCCGCCATGACGGCGAAGGGCGATCCTTCGGTCAGGTCGCCGTGCTTGTCGGCACGGTCGAGGTCATCGAGCACGGGAAGCAGGCTCTTCGCGACCGAGCCCTTGGCGCGCCCGATCTCGATCTCGCGCTGATCTTCCGTGCGCCGACGGTAGTTGGCGTACTCGGCCTGCAACCGCTTGAGGTCCAGCAGCAGATCGCGGTCCTCTTCGGACGCGTCGGCCACGGCCGCTTCATCCGTCTGCGTCGCGTCGAGGATGTCCTCGACGGTGAGTCCGTCATCGGTGTTCATGTCCCCCTGCGAGTCGGGGCCGGAAGCGTTCGCTTCCGACCCCTCGTCACCGGGGACTTCGTTCTCGAAGTCCTTCGTCATGATCCGATTCTCTTACTTCTTCTCGTCTTCGTCGTCGACGACCTCGGCGTCGATCACGTCTTCGTCAGACGGGGCGGCGCTGTCGGCGGGCTGCTCGGCACCGGCATCCGGAGCCTGCTCTGCCTGCGACGAGGCGTAGATCGCTTCGCCGAGCTTGCCCTGCGACTCGTTGAGCTTGTCGAACGCCGTCTTCACAGCGTCGTCGTCCTCGCCCGCGAGTGCCGTCTTGAGCGCGTCGACGTCGGCCTGGACCGACTCCTTGACGTCTGCCGGGAGCTTGTCGTCGTTGTCCTTGATCAACTTGTCGATCGAGTACGCGAGCGTCTCGGCCTGGTTGCGGACCTCGGCGGCTTCGCGACGCTTCTTGTCGTCGGCGGCGTGCTCCTCGGCCTCGCGCACCATGCGCTCGATGTCGTCCTTCGCCAGCGACGAGCCGCCGGTGATCGTCATCGACTGCTCCTTGCCGGTGCCCTTGTCCTTGGCCGACACGTGGACGATGCCGTTCGCGTCGATATCGAACGTGACCTCGACCTGCGGGACCCCGCGCGGCGCCGGCGCGATGCCGGTGAGCTCGAATGTGCCGAGCGGCTTGTTGTCGCGCGTGAAATCACGCTCGCCCTGGAACACCTGGATGGCGACCGACGGCTGGTTGTCGTCGGCGGTTGTGAAGGTCTCACTGCGCTTGGTCGGGATGGCGGTGTTGCGCTCGATGAGCTTGGTCATGATGCCACCCTTGGTCTCGATACCGAGGCTCAGGGGAGTGACGTCGATGAGCAGAACGTCCTTGCGCTCGCCCTTGAGGACGCCGGCCTGGAGGGCAGCGCCCACGGCGACGACCTCATCCGGGTTGACACCCTTGTTCGCGTCCTTGCCGGTCTCACTCTTGACGAGCTCGGCGACGGCCGGCATACGCGTCGATCCGCCGACGAGCACGATGTGGTCGATCTCGGACACCTTGATGCCGGCCTCACGGATGACGTCCTGGAACGGCTTCTTCGTGCGGTCGAGAAGGTCCTTCGTGAGGTCCTCGAACTTCGCACGGGTCAGCGTTTCGGAGAGCGACACGGGGCCCGAGTCGGTAAGCGACAGGTACGGCAGGTTGATGCTCGTGCTCGTCGAGGACGAGAGCTCCTTCTTCGCCTGCTCTGCGGCCTCCTTGAGGCGCTGCAGGGCGATCTTGTCGCTCGAGACATCGACACCTGTGGTGTCCTTGAACTGCTTGATCAGGTAGTCGACGACGCGCTGGTCCCAGTCGTCGCCACCGAGACGGTTGTCACCGGCGGTCGAACGCACCTGGATGGTCGAGAAGTCGTCGTCCTTGCCCACTTCGAGCAGCGAGACGTCGAAGGTTCCGCCACCGAGGTCGAAGACGAGGATGAGCTCATCTTCCTTGCCGCGGTCCAGTCCATAGGCGAGGGCTGCTGCGGTCGGCTCGTTGATGATGCGGAGGACATTGAGGCCGGCGATCTCGCCGGCTTCCTTCGTGGCCTGACGCTCGGCGTCGTTGAAGTACGCGGGAACGGTGATCACGGCATCCGTCACGGTGTCACCGAGGTACTCCTCGGCGTCACGCTTCAGCTTCTGAAGGATGCGGGCCGAGATCTCCTGCGGCGTGTAGGCCTTGCCGTCGATCGCCTGGGTCTTCCAGTCGGTGCCCATGTGACGCTTGACCGAGGTCAGCGTGCGGTCGACGTTGGTGACGGCCTGGCGCTTCGCGGTCTCACCGACGAGCACCTCGCCGTCCTTGGTGAACGCGACCACCGACGGGGTGGTGCGGAATCCTTCGGCGTTGGCGATGACCTTCGGCTCGCCGCCTTCGAGGACGGACACAACGGAGTTCGTCGTACCGAGGTCGATACCTACTGCACGTGCCATGTGTGTTTCTCCTTGTTCGTTGCTCGAGTGCCGCGGCGGAGCCGTGGTGTATCGAGATCCAGTAATCCTGCGGACATTGAGTCATAGCGGCTCAACTTCGTCCGAGTTCCAAGATACGCAGGTCGGGATGCCGTGTCAAATGAACTTGATATGACTCATATCAAGTTTTCAGGTGGCACGTCTTACTCGCTGTCGAGCTCCAGGCGGCCGCGCACGAACGGCAGCACCGGCGCGCGATAGACGAGCGCGCCGGTGTGTTCGGGGTGCAGCATGAACTCCGCCCGGCCGAAGTACCAGAGGCGGGTGTAGAGATACACACCGATGACGACCGATTCTCCGGCGGGAACCTGCCACGTGCCGGCACCCCACTGCACCGGTTGACCGCGCCCCTCGATCACGAGCGTCGGGCGCAGCCCGGCGTACACAGCGATCCGCGGTTTGTGCAGTCGCAGATCGATCCGGCGCGTCGCCCCGGTGGCGTCACCCATCGCTTCAGGCGCGGCGTCAGTCGCGGGGACGCTGGTTCGGCCGCTCGACGCGCTTCGCCGAGCGCTGGAACTTGTCCGGCTTCAGCTCGATCAGGCGGCCACTGATGCGCGTTCCCTCGAGGCGTCGCAGCGTGTCGTGCGAGATGTCGGCGGGCAGCTCGACGAGCGAGAAGTCCGGACGGATCTGGATCGCCCCGAAGTCTTCGCGGCGGAAGCCGCCTTCGTTCGCGAGTGCGCCGACGATCTGACGCGGCTCAACCTTGTGACGGCGGCCGACCTCGATGCGATACGTCGCGGTCGCTCCCCCGCCGCTCCGACGGTCGTCACGACGCGGGCGGTCATCGCGGTCGCCTCGGTCGGCGCGTTCGCGGTCGCGGGCGTCGCGGTCCTCGCGGGCCGCCGTCTTGAGGGCATCGGCATCCAACAGCAGGGGCGTCTCGCCCTGCGCGACGACGGCGAGCGCCGCTGCCACATCCCCCTCGGGAACGTCGTGGTGCTCGACGTAGTGGGCGATGATGTCGCGGAATCGGTTGACGCGCTCCGTATCAGCGAGCGCCGCCGTGATCGCGTCGTCGAAACGGGTGAGGCGGGTCGCGTTGACGTCGTCGACGCTCGGCAGCCGCATCTCGGTCAGGGGCTGGCGGGTCGCCTTCTCGATCGAGGTCAGCATCCGACGCTCGCGCGGGGTGACGAAGCTGATCGCGTCACCCGTGCGGCCGGCGCGGCCCGTGCGGCCGATGCGGTGGACGTACGACTCGGTGTCGATCGGCAGGTCGAAGTTGACGACGTGGCTGATGCGGTCGACATCCAGACCACGCGCGGCGACATCGGTGGCGACGAGGATGTCGAGCTTTCCGGACTTGAGCTGGTTGACCGTGCGCTCGCGCTTGTCCTGCGCGACGTCGCCGTTGATCGCCGCAGCCGTGTAGCCGCGCGCACGGAGCTTTTCGGCGAGCGTCTCGGTCTCGTTCTTGGTGCGGGTGAAGACGATCATGCCCTCGAAGTTCTCGACCTCGAGGATGCGGGTGAGCGCATCGACCTTCTGCGGGTAGGCGACCATGAGGTAGCGCTGCGTGATGTTCGTCGCGGTCGAGGTCTTCGACTTGACGTTGATCTCTTCCGGATCCTTCAGATACTGCGCCGAGATACGGCGGATCTGCGCGGGCATGGTCGCGGAGAAGAGGGCGACCTGCTTCTCGGCGGGGGTATCGGCGAGGATCGTCTCGACGTCCTCCGCGAAGCCCATCTTCAGCATTTCGTCGGCCTCGTCGAGGACCAGGTACTTCAGCTGCGTGAGGTCGAGCGTGCCCTTGGCGACGTGATCCATGATGCGGCCGGGGGTACCGACCACGATGTGCACGCCGCGACGGAGGGCCGACAGCTGCTGCCCGTAGGCCTGACCGCCGTAGACCGGAAGGACGTGCACACCGCGCAGGTGCGACGCGTAGCTCTCGAACGCCTCGCACACCTGGAGCGCGAGCTCGCGGGTGGGGGCGAGCACGAGCGCCTGCGGGGTCTTCTGCGCGAGGTCGAGTCGCGAGAGGATCGGCAACGCGAACGCGGCCGTCTTTCCGGTGCCGGTCTGAGCCGTGCCGAGCACGTCTTTGCCGGCGAGGAGGGGAGGGATCGTCGCGGCCTGGATGGCCGACGGGGTCTCGTACCCGACGTCCTTCAGAGCCTTCAGAACTGCGGCATCGAGGCCGAGGTCGGCGAAGCCGAGAGGGGTGTCCGCGCCGGCGGAGTCGGGAGTGCTGTCAGATGCCATAAGACCACGGTACTGGTACGGCCCCGTCAAAACCCCGAACGCGCGGGACAGCTCTATTCTGAGGACGCACCGCGACGACGCGGCGCGCGGCACCGACGCGCGTGCACCTGTCGTTCACCGAAGGGACCTAGCGTGACGAACATGTCGCTGCCCGACCAACCTGCTCCCGACGCTCTCGCCGCCACCGGCGGCCGCGCCACCGTCACCCGCAAGCCCCGCGTCCTCGCGTGGGCTCTGTGGGATTGGGGATCGGCCGCGTTCAACGCCGTCGTGACGACGTTCGTCTTCAGCACATATCTGTCGAGCAACTACTTCATCGATCCGGCGATCGTGGCCGCCGCCGGTGACGATGAGAAGAACCCGGCGCTCGTCGCCGCAAAGGCCGGGAACGCGTCCTTCATCGGGGTGGCGCTGATGATCGCCGGCATCCTGATCGCCGTTCTCGCACCCGTCCTCGGTCAGCGCTCGGACGGCTCGGGGCGACGCAAACTCTGGCTCGCGATCAACACGGGCGTCGTCGTGCTGTCGATGGCCGCGATGTTCTTCGTCGAAGGCTCCCCCGGCTACCTCGTGCTGGGTGCGACGCTGCTGGCGGTCGGCAACATCTTCTTCGAGTTCGCCGGAGTGAACTACAACGCGATGCTCGTGCAAGTCTCCACGCGCGAGAACATGGGCCGTGTCTCAGGCTTCGGCTGGGGCATGGGATACGTCGGCGGCATCGTCCTGCTCATCATCTTGCTCGTCGGCTTCATCGGGCTCGTCACCAGCCCCGGCCCGCTCGGGATCACGACCGAGGCTGGTTTACACATCCGTCTTGCGGTGCTCGCCTCGGCCATCTGGTTCGGCGTCTTCGCGATCCCCGTGCTTTTTCGGGTGCCCGAGATCCCTGCCCGCGCACGCACGGGTCGGGTCGGATTCTTCGCCTCCTACGGCGTCTTGTTCGGCACGCTGAAGAAGCTCTGGCACGGCAACCGTCAGGTGCTGATGTTCTTGCTCGCGAGCGCGGTGTTCCGCGACGGGCTGGCCGGGGTGTTCACCTTCGGCGCGATCATCGCGGCGCAGGTCTTCGGGTTCAGCTCTTCCCAGGTGCTCTACTTCGCCGTCGCCGCGAACGTCGTCGCCGGAATCTCGACCATCGTCGCCGGCCGACTCGACGATCGCTTCGGCGCGAAGAACGTGATCCTCTTCTCCCTGATCGGCCTGGTCATCGCCGGGACGGCGGTCCTGTTCATCGGCACGGCCCCGATCGGATTCTGGATCGTCGGCCTCATCCTCTGCATGTTCGTCGGCCCGATCCAGTCGGCATCCCGCTCATTCCTGGCTCGCATCACTCCGGCCGGTCGCGAGGGCGAGATCTTCGGCCTGTACGCCACGACCGGGCGCGCGGTGTCGTTCCTGGCACCCGGCCTGTTCGCCCTCTTCGTCGGCCTCTCCGGCGACACGCGTCTCGGCATCCTCGGGATCGTCCTGGTGCTGCTCGCAGGGCTGCTCCTCATGCTTCCGGTGAAGGCGAAGCAAGCACAGATCGAGTAGCGGGGGCAGTTGCGGCATTCGTCCCCCGAAATGACGGGCGCGTTTTGTCGCATCGAGGCGGCTGAGGCGACCGAATGCGCCCGTTATCGCGTCGCTCCCACGGGAAAGAGCAGCGCGTACCGTGGAGGGATGGATGCCTGCGCTGCCCTGGCCGACGTGGTGTCGCGGATTGCCCAGCGCGGGTATTCGAACGGGCGGTTCCTACGCGAGGTCGGCCGCATCGGCGGGGTGCGACGAGGTCCGCTCTGGCTGACGGATGCCGCCTCCGGCGGGAGAAACATGCTCCGCGGGCGCGGGTTTCGGCCGGTGCTGGATGACGCCACCGACGGCCAGGCACGTCACTTCGCCGGAACCGTGGCCGTCTCCGCACGCCTCGGCGGACGGCTCGCCCGCTGACTCACGACCGTCGTCCTGCGTGACCCTCCGCACACCGCCGATGGCCGGTTGAGTGACGAGGCGATCGCGTTCGTCCGCGCGATCCGCTCCGGCGAACTCGCGCAAGCCGACGCTGCGGAGTGGATCCGTCGCCGGCTCTGCGGCCTGTGAGCGTTCAGCGCTGGGGCCAGGCCTCGGCGAGCTTCGTCAGCAGGCGCACCAGATCGGCGCGCTCCTCCGGGCTGAAGTCCGCGAGTGCCTCGGAGAGGTGCTCACGGCGCTGACCGCGGAAGCCGCGCGCGAACCGCGCTCCCTCCTCGGTGAGCGCGACCCGCGTACGCCGAGCATCGTCCGGATCGGCCTCGCGCCGCACGAGCCCGAGTTCGACGGACTGCTGAATCAGGCGCGACGCGCGCGGCTGATCCACGCCGATCATCTCGCCGACTTCACCGACCGAGAGCGGGTGGGATGCCGTGGCCAGCGCGTCGAGCAGTCGCATCCGCGCCGGCCCGCCGAAGCGCGCACCCGCCGCCCACTCTGCACGCCCCCGCATTCCCGGCCCACCGTGCGCCCAGGGCCCCCGTTCGTGCGGCCCTCCGCGGTGACTGTGCGGGCCGTCCCCGCGGGGACCCTCGTGCTCGAACGGACCGCGACCACGGCCGCGGAGTCGAGACAAGGCCCGGGCAATCGCGTCGAGGTCGCTGGCGGCATCCGGTTCGGTCATACGACAAATTTACATGCGACTTGACATGTTTCGATAATGCATGTCATACTGCATATGTATGCCATCTGACATGCATCTGGCGGACATACCGGTCCGCCCCCTGATCACATCGAAAGGATGTCTCATGAACACCGAGAACATCACCACAGAACCCACTCCCCGCCCGCTCGGATACTGGCTGCGTGCCGTCGACAGACTGCTCGCCCGCGAGTTCGAGACCGCCTTCCACGCGGAGGGCATCAGCCGCCGCGACTGGCGCATCCTCACTCTGCTCGCCGGTGACGCCGTCGATCCCGAGCGCCTCGCGCGTCTCCAGCGCGGCGGCGGCAAGAAGCTGCGCCCGCTCCTCGAGCGCGGTTGGGTCATCGAGTCGGACGGCGTCTGGTCGCTCACCGACGAGGGCCGCGCCGCTCAGGCACGCCTCGCCGAGATCGTCACCGGCATCCGCGCGAAAGTCTCCGGCGCCGTGCCGGATGAGGACTTCGCCACCACGGTGGCGACTCTCGAGGCGATCGCCCGCGAACTCGGTTGGGACCCAGCCGAGCAGACGCCGCGGGGCTCCGGTCACCGGCGCGGCTTCGGCCACGGACGCCCCGGATTCGATCCCGGCCCTGCCGGCTTCGGCCCACGTCACGGCTTCGGTCCCCGCGGCGAGCGCTTCGGCTCCCTCGAAGATGTCTCCGTCGCCGGTGGCTTTCCGGGCGCTCACCCGCGTGGCGACCGCCCGTGCCACCCGCACGGCGAACCGGGCCGCCACGGACGCCACGGCGAGCGCGCGTACGAGCGCGGATTCGACGCCGGGTTCGCCCGCGGCGCGCAGAATCGCGCCGCCTGAACCCGCCACCTGAATAGCTCCTGCGCAGATCCCGCTCCGGCTCACCGCCGGGGCGGGATTTCGCGTGACCCGTCGCCACGAGCGCGATCACTGCAGGAGTTGTTCAGGTGCCCGCGCCGAGAGACACCGGCGCCGGCGATCAGCCTCCGAGCGATCCGGCCTGTGTGGCGCCGACGTCGGTGCGGTGGAAGTTCTGCGACGAACGGGATGCCGTGGGCCCCCGCTGGCCGTGATACCGGTTGAGATATGGGCCCGTGCCGTAAGGATTCTCAGCGGGCGACGACAAGCGGAAGAAGCACAGCTGCCCGATCTTCATACCGGGCCACAGCTTGATCGGCAGCGTCGCGACGTTGGAGAGCTCGAGCGTGACGTGACCGGAGAAGCCCGGGTCGATGAAGCCCGCCGTCGAGTGGGTGAGGAGCCCCAGCCGGCCGAGCGAGGACTTCCCTTCGAGGCGCGCAGCGATGTCGTCGGGGAGGGTGATCTGCTCGAACGTCGACCCCAGCACGAACTCCCCCGGGTGCAGGATGAACGGCTCGTCCGGCGCGACCTCGATGAGGTGCGTGAGATCGGGCTGGTCCTCGGCCGGGTCGATGAACGGATACTTGTGATTGTCGAAAAGCCGGAAGTAGCGATCGAGCCGCACATCCACGCTGGATGGCTGCACCATCTCGGGGTTCCAGGGGTCGAGGGCGACCCGTCCGGCGGAGATCTCGGTTCGGATATCGCGGTCGCTGAGCAGCACGCGGCCAGCCTACCCGGGGGCAGGCATCTCGCTCGCGATAGGTTGCGAGCATGAACCCCGACTATTCAGGAGCAGCCGCCGGATTCGGCATCGGCTTCTTCCTCATCGCCATCGTCATCTATCTCGCGATCCTCGCTCTCATGCTGTGGCTCGGATACCTCATCATGCGCACCGCGGTGAAGAACGGGGTGAAGCTCGCCATGCAGGAGACCGGGCAGCAGTTCGCGCCGCAGGGGTACCGCCCGCCGATGCCGCCGCAGTCGTACCCGGGCGCGCCGCCGCAGCGCTGACCGAACGAGAACGGCGGGTGGATCGAAGGATCCACCCGCCGTTCTCGTTTCTCAGGTCACCGCGCGACGGTCACCGTGATCGGCGCGCTGGTGGTCGCGCCGGCCGCGTTCGTGAACACGACCGTGTAGACGTGCTTGCCCACACTCGCGCCGGTGATTGCGGCCGTGGCGCGCTGGGCGGCCGGGGTGCCCGCCGTCAGGTCGCCCGATGCGATGGCCGTCGAGCCCTCATAGAAGACATACGACGTCGCGTTCGTCCCCCACCACAGGTCCGCGGTGAGCGTGAAGCCCCCGTCCCGGTCCCAGTTGTCGTGGCTGAGCGAGGGCTTGCCCGGGTTCGCGTCGCGAACCGTCACCGCGACCGGCTGAGTGACGGTCGTGCCCGACGAGTTCACGAGTTCGCCCGTGTAGACGTAGGTCCCGTTCGTCCGTCCGGCGATCGGCACCGAGACAGCTTGCGCCGCCGGAGTCGCCGCGGTCAGGCGCTTCGTCGCGATCAGCGTGCCGTTCTCGTAGAGCTTCAGCAGCGTGGCGTTCGTGCCCCACCACAGGTTCATGGTGATCGCGTAGTCGCCGTCCTGGAGCCCGGTGTCCCACCCGTTGTCGGACGACAGCACCCCACGACCGGGCGCGGCCTTCGAGCCGTCGCCCGGTTGCACCTCGACCGGTACGACGGGCTGCGACGTCGCCGACGCATCCGTGAATCCGGGGGCGGATGCCGTGGCCCGAACGGCAATGGCCTGTCCGATGTCGGCAGCACCGACTCGGAACGAGGCACCGGTGGCGCCCGCAATGTCGGCTCCGTCCCGCGTCCACTGGAACGCGATCGTCGCCGCGGCGGGGTCGGACGTACCTGCCCCGGCGGTCAGCGTCTCACCTAGGAGGGCGTCGCCGCTGATCGTCGGGTCGGCGAGCGCCACCGTGCGGCTCACCGTCACGGTGTAGGTGCGCACCGTGCCGTCGGGCGCGGTCACCCGCACCGATCCGGCGCCCCCGGCATCCGCCGGCTGGACGATGTCGACTCGCGCCGCGGAATCGACCGCGACGGCGCCAATCCGGGGCCACGCGCTACCGACCCGCTCGACGGAGTACGCCGTCGTGTCGGCCGAGAAACCCTCGAGCGGAGCCGTGTCCAGCGTCAGCCGAGCGAGATCTGTGACACCGGCCGGCGACGGGGCAATTGCCAGGATCCGTACTTCCGAGACGATCATGTGCGTCGCGGGGTGCGCATCCATCACGACGCGCACCTGATCGGCCTTCACCCCGCCGAGCGGCACCTCGACGATCGGCGCAGGGCCGGTCGCGGGAGCCGTGACGGGGATCGTCGCGGTCTGTGTCCACGCGCCCGATCCGAGCCGCGTCTCGACCCGCAGCTGGCGTGCCCAGCTGTTGGTACCGTCGCGGTAGAAGTGCACGGCGACCGACCCGAGCGATGCCGGCTCGCGCAAGGCATAGGTCAGGGTGTCCTGCGCGTTCTTCGTTCCCGACCGCCAGTTCGACCACCCCTTGTCGTCGAGGATGCCGTTCTTCGTCCGGTCGACGCTGTACGACGAGCTTTCGGTGAACGTCGCCGACGCGGTGGACGTCGGAGCGACGTTCGCGTGGGTCGGCGCGGTCACGATGACCGAGAGCGTCGCCTCGAGACTCGGGGCGTCGGGCTGGTTGGATGCCGCACTACCCGGCACGACGACCACACCCGGTGCGGCGAAATCGGCGTCGGAGAGCGCGCTCCAGTCCCACGTCACCGATGCGGGGAACCGGTTCTCGCTCGAACCGATCCGGCTGGGCACCGTGGCGGGGGCGGCGGCTTGCACCGCGGCGAGCGAGGCACCCGCATACGTCGTCAGCGACACCGGGTCGGTGCCGGCGAAGCCGCCGACCTCGACCGTCGCCGTGGCCTCGAAGGAAGAGCCGAAGAGGTCGGTGCCGGAGCCCGCCACCGTGACCGATCCCGGGCTGCTCCAATCAGCGCCGTCGGTGTTCCACACCACGGCCGCCGTACGCTCGACGCCGCCGCGATAGACGAGCGTCACCTGCGCCGGCAGCTGCGGCGGGGTGCCGACGATCGTGCTGGAGGTGACGGGGCGGACGCCCGTCACCTCGGTGTCGGCGAGGGTCCAGCGCTGGTTGGTGCCGTTGTTCGACGTCCAGGTTCCGACGGTCGTGCCGTCGGCGGTCCCCTGACCGTTGACGTCGAGCACACATTCGGCGGAGACGCTCACGAGGGAGAACGTGCGGCCATCGGTCGACGACGGAATCCATTGCAGTCGCGATTCGGCGGCCGCTTGCTCCCCCGACGCGGCGACGAGGGCCGTCGAGGTGCCGGATACCGCCAGATACTGGCCGTTGCCGTTGACGAGCGCGACGCGCTCACGGTTGGTGCCGTCGCCCGAGAGCGTCTGGACGGTCCAGGTCTGCGCTTTCGCAGCATCCGTCGTCGTCGCCGCCGAGCGGATCGTGACGTTCGCCTCTCCACTGAGGGCGCGGCCGCTCTGGACGCCGACGAGCTGGTAGCTGTGGCCGTCCTCGAACTGGGGGGCATCGACCGCGACGCCGCTGACACCGGAGATGACGAGCGTGGTCACGGACTGCGCCGGGACGGTGACGACCGCGCTCTGGGTGGCAGCATCCACCGACACCGGCTGACCGGCTACGAGGCCGTTCGCGGTGACGTCGCTCGCCGGCGACTCGGTCGTAACGATCGGCGTGACGGTGGCGCCGGGAGCGATCGTGCCGAACTTCGAGAGGTCGACGGTCAGCGCGCGCTCGCTCGTGCCCGAGTTGACGTGCACGATCGTGGCCGCGTCGCCCGTCGAGGACAGTGCGGCCGTGCTCTGCGTGTCGCTCGTCGGGATGAGACGGTCGCCCGGACGGATGTAGTGCGTGAAGTTGCGCACCGTGTTGTACTTCGCGTTCGTCAGGACCTGGCACGACGGGTCGGCGTCGCCATCCGCGAGCCGGCGCTCCGAGTTGCCCTCGGCGTTGCAATCGAAGTCGACGAAGATGCTGCCCCAGTTGAGGTTTTCGACCTTCTCCATGTTGTAGAGGTCCTCGACGGGCTGCCAGAACACCCAGGCGCTCGGCTCGAGCTCGCGCAGGTCGTCGACGATGCGGCCGGCCATGCCGAGGCCGTTCTCGATGTTCACCTGGTTGAAGCCGTCCGGATCCCAGTTGCCTTCGACCTCGCTCATCCACAGGGGCTTGTCGGATGCCTTCGCGATATCGCGCACGACGAGCCGGTCGCCGGTGCCATACGTGTGCACGTTGAGCTGGTCGACCTCGCTCTTCGCCGCGGCGGACCAGCCGTTCCAGTTGGTCGTGAAGATCGACGGGTTCGTCTCATCCATCGCCGAGATCGCGACGTCGGTCGTGGTGCCCTCGTCGGCGAGTTTTTCGGCGAGGACCTTGATCATGGCGTCCTGCCGCGACGGGCCGATGTGCGCGCCCTCCTGCCGGCTCGCCGACGTCGGCCAGCCGTTCGCGCCGAGCCGCGTCGACCAGTAGTTGGTGTTCGGCTCGTTGAACGGGTCGAGGGTTTTGAAGTCGATGTCGTGTTCGGCCTCGATGTACTCGACGACGGTCGTGAGGTACGTCGCGAAGTCTTCCATGTCGGCGACGGCGAGTTGCTCGGAGGTCGCGTTGTTGATGCCGCCCGAGACGAAGCCGCTCTCGGTGAGGAAGTAGGGCGGGGAGTTGCTGAACGCTTCCCAGGTCGTGATGCGATCGCGAAGAGCGTCGATCCACCAGCGCTGGGTCTCGTCGGCCGTGAAGTCATAGCTGGCCGGGTCATCGGCATCCCAGGCCGCCGCATACCGGTCGCGGTCGGCGTAGGTCGCCGTGATCTCACCCTGCGCGTCGGTGGCACCGAGATCGGGGTTCCACCATCCCTCGACGGCGCCACCGGGTCGGAGGTAGGACGGCACGTCGGTCGCATTGCCGCCACCGATGTTGTAGCGGGCGATGTTGAGCCGGAGGCCCTCGTCGCCGAAGACCTTGTCGAAGAGGTCCTGCCGGACATCCTCGGGGTAATTGCCCGTCGCGTTCGCGAACCAGACGAGGCTCGTCCCCCACCCTTCGAAGGGTTCGCCCGCGTACGCCGGGTTCGGCGTGATGGTGAGGGGTGTCGGCGCCGCGACGGCGGCGGGTGCCGCAATGGCGAGGCCTCCTGCGACGAGCGTTCCGATGGTCAGTGCCGCGAGTGCGCGCTGTGACTTCATTGTCATGGACCTTTTCTCGCCGCGACGAAGCGCGGCTGCGAGAGGGGGTGGAGGAAGCATGTTTACGTCAACATGCCCTTGTTGAGCGAGGTCAGCCGCACATCCGTCCGGTCTGCAAGGATTTACTCAGATCCGAGCGCGACACCTGTCGTGCGGCGACCGCGGGCAGACACGATAAGCTGGCGGGGCGCCTTCGGGCGTTTCGGGACTGTAGTTCAATGGCAGAACTTCTGCTTCCCAAGCAGATAGCGCGGGTTCGATTCCCGTCAGTCCCTCCACTTTTCCTCTTGTTTCCGCGACATCCGCGGTACAGCGCGCGACCGGTTCTCGGTCTTCCGCGAGGTGGGCGATGCGCACGGCGTCAGCCCTCAGCAGGCCGTGCTCGCGTGGGAACTGGCCCTCGACGCGCATGTCATCCCGATCCCGGGTGCGCGGCGTGCAGCATCCATCACCGACTCGGCGAACGCCGCCCACCTGGAACTCACCGCCGATGAAGTGACGCGGCTGTCAGAGTCGGTCGGACTCTTCGACTGACCCTCCACCCGATTACGCTTCGAATCGTCGCGCGGCTCCGGCGGGCGATGAATGCACGCGCGGCCGAGCGCCTTGCACTACCGGCATGCGCGCAATCGTCTACTCCCGGTCCGTCCAAGTCATGATCGAAGGCTAACCGTAGCGCCCCGCACGACCCCGCCTACCCGGCCGTGCGGCCGGGTTGCCTGTGGGCACGGCGGCCGCTCCATAGAGCGTGGCCGGCTGAGCCGACCCGCCGCGGCGGACGAGCGGCCTGCGGATGCGGGAGCGGCCGCGGGCTACCGGCATCCACCCTGGGCGATGGCGGAGACAAGCTGCTGCGCACGCTCCCAGTACCGTGCGTAGTGCTGCGGGTCGCGGTTGACCTGTGTGCGATGGGCCACCAGCGTCGGCTCGAGCGCCGACCGTTCCGGCTCGGGCACACGGGTGACCATCGCCCGATAGAAGAGGATCGCCGCGGTGTGCGGATCGAGGCGCTCCTCCCGCGTTCCCCAGCTGTCCTGCTGCTGGAAGAGCCCGATCGAGGTCGTGCGCGTGCCGTCTGGATTGGTCACCCCGCTCGTCTCCCAGTCGCCGTAGTCGATATTGCGCAGGCTCGACTCCCCCAGCGCCGTCATCACGCCGATCGTCTGGTCACGCTCGGAAGCGCCGAGAGCCCGCCCTGCCGCGACGATCGTCTCGGCGTGCACCCATTGCGCGTCGCTGTAGGACTCCACAGCCTGGCACGTCACTTCGGCCGCCGAGAGCGGGGCGAGAGGTTCGGCCGTCGCGTGAACGAGAGCCACTCCGCCGAGCGCCAGCGACGGCACGAGCACCCCCGCGACCGCGGCGGCAATCGTCCACCGGCGGCGGCGCACCTCCCGGGCCCGACGACGCGCGGCGAGCGCTCGCGCACTCGGACCTCGCGGCGCGGTGCGCCGAGCGCGGGATGCCGAAGAAGCCACCTGCGGATCATGTCACGCGATCCTGGCCGCTCGCCGACCGCGGTCTACTCTGCGGCCGCGCGAGCCCGCCGGGTGAGATGCCGCTGCCGCATCGCCAGGAACAACGGAAACGCGAACGCGAACGCCGTCACGCCCGACACGACCACGTACAGCCAGCCACGTTTCATGCCGATGCGACGCGCTTCGACGATGATCAAGATCGCGCCGGCAACCGCCACCACGAGGAGGTCGACCGTGATCGACGACACCGCCGGCCCGCTGTTCACGAGATCGCCGACGAAATCGACCATCTGCGTGATCGCGAGGATGTTGAACGTCCACGTCCAGATGAGACCGATGGCGGCGAGCGCCAGATAGACGAGAGCGAGCGGGGTCCAATCACGGGTCATAGCGCCAGGATGCCACGGCGCCGAGCGCGTCAGAGCGTCGCGGTATCGATCACGAAGCGGTAGCGGACGTCGGAGCGGAGCACCCGCTCGTACGCCTCGTTGATCTGGTCGGCGGAGATGAGCTCGATCTCCGGCGCAACGCCGTGCTCTGCGCAGAAGTCGAGCATCTCCTGCGTTTCGGCGATGCCGCCGATCGAGGATCCGGCGAAGGAACGACGGTTGTTGAACAGGGTGAACACCCGCACCGGGAGCGGCTCCGGGGGAGCCCCGACGTTCACCATCGTGCCGTCCAGGCGCAAGAGCTTCAGGTAGGCGTTGATATCGAGCTCGGCGCTCGAGACCGTGTTGATGATCAGATCGAACGTGCTCGCGAGCGTCCGGAACGTTTCGCTGTCGCTCGTCGCGTAATAGTGCTTCGCGCCGAAGGCCAGGCCATCCGCCTGCTTCGACAGCGACTGCGACAGCACGGTGACGTCCGCCCCCATCGCGACGGCGATCTTGACGGCCATGTGTCCGAGGCCGCCCATGCCGACGACCGCGACCTTCTTGCCGGGGCCCGCGTTCCAGTGCGCGAGCGGGGAGTACGTGGTGATGCCGGCGCAGAGCAGCGGCGCGACCGCCTCGTAGGGAATCGCCTCGGGGATGCGGAGGACGAAGTCCTTGTCGACGACGACGTGGGTCGAGTATCCGCCCTGCGTGATCGTCCCGTCGCGGTCTACCGACGCATAGGTGCCCGTGTTGCCCTTCGCGCAGTAGTTCTCCAAGCCCCCGCGGCAGTTCTCGCACTCGCGGCAGGAGTTCACCATGCATCCGACCCCGACGCGGTCACCGACGGCGAACGAGGTCACCCCGGCGCCGATCTCGACGACCTCGCCGGCGATCTCGTGCCCGACGACCTGCGGGTAGGCGATCTTGCCCCAGTCGCCCCGCACCGTGTGGATGTCGGAGTGGCAGATCCCGGCGTAGCGGATGGCGATCAGCACGTCGTTCTCGCCGACGTCCCGGCGCTCGATCGTCGTGGGGACGAGCGGCTCGGTGGCGGACGGCGCAGCGTAGGCGCGAACGGTCGTGGGCATGAGGGTGTCCTTTCGGGACGAATCGCGACGGCGACGAATCGCGACGGCGCTCAGGCGCGGCGCGTGAAGTCGTACTCCTGGAACTCCGCGACCTCGCTCCCCCAGCGCTCCTCGACGAAGGCGACGTGGGTCGGGTGCTCGTTGTAGGCGCGGTAGGCCGCGTCGTCGGCGAAGACCATCGAGAACTGGAACGTCAGGTCGCTCTTCGGGCTCACCTGGTCGCTGATGCGGAACTCCGTCACCCCGGGAATCGAGGTGAGCACGTCGCGCGCGGCGGCGAGGAAGGCCTGTTCGGCTTCCGATCCCGCGGGGTGCGCGAGCCGGAAGACGACGGTGTGCTGGATAGCGGCCATGCCTTAAAGCGCAGCCGCGAACGGGTCGAAGCCGGCGGGGAGCAGCGGCACCTCGGCCACGGTGCTGTCGATCTCGAGGTACTGCCCGGTGGATGCCGAGTCCTGCGCCGAGAGCAGGACATCGAGCACGTGGTAGCCGAGCTCGCCGGTCGCGACGTGCGGTCGGTCCTCGGCGATCGCACGGGCCATGTCGAGCACGCCGAGGCCTCGGCCGGTGACGGTGCCCTGCTGCTCGATCTCGATCCATTCCTGGTCGACGCTCATGCCGTCGCGGATCACGCCGAGCGGCTTGACGAACGCGATCCGTCCCTCGAATCGGTTCGGGTCGGGCAGAACGAGCGAGCCCTCCGTGCCGTGGATCTCGATGATCCCGTGACGTTCGAGGGCGGAGTCGAAGCTCAGCAGATGCGTGCCGGACTGTCCGCCGGCGAACGTCGAGAGCACCTGCACGGTCGACGGAACCTCCACGGGGAAGGTCTCGCCCGCGCGCGGCCCCGCGTGGATCTGGCGCTCCGTGCGGAAGCGCGAACCGTGCGCCGCGACCCCCGCGATCGGGCCCAGCAGGCTGACGAGCGCGGAGAAGTAGTACGGACCCATGTCGAGGAGCGGGCCCGCGCCTTCGGCGAACAGGAACGCCGGCTCGGGATGCCAGAGATCGGGGCCCTGGGTCTGGAACGCCGTCTGCACGAACAGCGGAGTGCCGATCACACCGTCCTGGATTGCGCGCTTGGCGGTCTGGAATCCGGGGCCGAGGATCGTGTCGGGCGCGGCGCCGAAGCGCACACCGGCGGCGTCCGCAGCATCCAGCAAGGCACGCGTGCTCTCACGATCGAGACCCGTGGGCTTCTCGGTCCACACGTGCTTGCCGGCGGCGATCGCCTGCCGCGAGACTTCGACGTGCGCCTGCGGGATCGTGAGGTTGACCACGAGGTCGACGCTCGGGTTCGCGAGGACATCCTCGGGGGTCCCCCAGGAGGCGACGCCGTGCTCGTCGGCCTTCGCCTGCGCCCGCTCGGGCAGGAGATCGCCGATCGCGACGACGTCCACGTCGGGGAAGGAGGTCAGGTTCTCGAGGTAGGTCTGGCTGATGACGCCGGCACCGATGATGCCGACTCCGAGGCGGCCGCTCATGCGACGAACCCGCCGTTCTTCAGGAAAGCCAGGCTCGCAGCGATGTCCTCGAAGACGTCTCCGGGTGCGCTGTCGTACTCGACGATCGCGTAGCGGATGCCGGTGCCCGCCCGCAGCGCCTCGGCGAGCGGGACGTCGGCGGTGCCGGCGTGACGCTGATCGAGGCTCGCGGACCCGAACTCGCCGGCGCCGGGCGCCCACGGGTTCGTTGTCGGCACGACGCCGTCCTTCACGTGCACGGCGGTGAGGCGGTCACCGAGCTGGGCCACGAGCGCGGGGACGTCCTGTCCGCCGGTCAGTGCCCAGAAGAGGTCGAGCTCGAGCTCGACGCGCGCGTCGGTGAGTTCGACGAAGCGCGCGTACGCGGTCTGGCCGTCGAAGGAGGCCACGAACTCCTGCGCGTGGTTGTGATAGCCGACCGTCAGACCGAAAGTCGCGGCCTGCTCGGCGGCCCGGTTGAGGCGCTCGGCGATGTCGGCGACGCCGTCTGCCGTGAGCCAACGCTCCGGGTCGACGAACGGATCGATCACGGTCGTCATGCCGATCTCGGCTGCCGCGGCGAAGACGACCTCGGGCTCCGGGGTCGGGATGGCGCCGTCCGGCGTCCACAGCTGGTCGGACAGGAGCGGCGCGTGTCCGGTCGGCGAGGCGAGACCACTCGCATCGAGGGCGGCGCGGATCTCGGCCGGGCGGCGGACGAAGTCGAAGGCCTCGACGTTACTGAAGCCGATCTCGGCGAGGCGGTCGAGCGATCCCTGCGGATCGGCGCTGAACTCGTTCGCCAGCGTGTAGAGCTGGACGGATGCCGCGGGGAGGGCCATGGTGAATCCTTCGTACGTCGTTGTTCGGAAGCGCCGCGAACGGCTTCCGTCGAAGATAACACAAAACCTCCATGTGGAGGTTCTTGGGTTGTCGCTCGACTAGATTGGTCGCATGACAGCATCCGCCGACGCCGCGCTGGGTCGACCCGGCCTCCAACCCAAGGGCGTCGCACGTCGGCAAGAGATCCTCGACCGTGCGATCGGCGTGTTCCAGGAACGCGGAGCCGACGGCACATCGTTGCGCCGCATCGCGGAAGCCCTCGGTGTGTCGCACGCCGCACTGCTGCACTATTTCGACTCGCGCGAGCAGCTGCTGGTCGCCGTGTACGCGCACGCCGAGGCGCAGCGGGCAGCACTGGCGCCGTCATCCAGCACGGGCGTCGAGGCGCTCGTCGAGGCGGCCGTCGCCAACGTCGAAGTCCCCGGCCTCGTGCAGCTCTACACGACTCTCCTGGCCGCGTCGCTCGAAGCCGGGAGCGACGTCGGCAAGCAGCACTTCTCCACCCGCTTCGAGCGCCTGCGGGCTCGACTGACGGCCGAGTTCGAGGCCGACCAGCGCGCCGGACGCATCCGCACCGACGTCCCCGCCGCCGACATCGCGGCACTGCTGGTCGCGTCCTCCGACGGCCTGCAGATCCAGTGGCTCCTGGAGCCCTCACTCGAGCTCGAAAACACGCTGCGGAGCTTCGCTGCGCTCCTCCAGCCACCCACCTGAGCCGGGTAGTGCGAACTGCATCCACCGCCCGCGTGCACGCCGCGTGGCCGGCGGGGCGCTACGCCACCGGCTCGGTGACGATCACGACCTCGCGCGGCTGGATCTCGATCGTGGCGCCGGGGGCACCGGCATCCGTCCCGAAGCGGGCACCGGCGGGCGTGAGCGTGACGACCTCGTCGGTGCGGTTCGCGAAGAACTCGTACCGGATGCCGTCAGCCGCCCGCGTGATGACCTCGAGGCGACCGTCCTGCGTCCGAGCATCGCCGCGGAGCGCATCGATGTCGCCCGCGAGCGAGCGCAGCACACCCGTGACGCCCTCGACGCCGAGATCGGCCGAAACGTAGGTCGCCGACCCCGCACCCACGCGGCGCCGGGTCACGGCGGGCTCCCCCGCCAGGTCACCGGACGCATACGTGTCGAGCACCTCGACGTCGTCACCGAGGCGGATGATCCGCTCGCTCCAGTTCGTCGCCGACGCACCCGAGGCCAGCTTCTCCGGCGCCAGCAGCGGCACGAACTCCTCGACCGTGAGGCCCACGAGCTCGCGCAGGGCACCGGGGTATCCACCCAGCCACACACGGTCGTACTCGTCGACCGTGCCGGAGAAGTAGGTCGTCACGAGGTGACGTCCGTCCGCGACGATCTGCTCGAGGCGCGCGCGCAGGTCGTCGGTCACGACATGCAGCATCGGCGCGATCACGACGTCGTAGTCGTCGAATGACGCATCGACCGGCACGACGTCCGCACGGATGCCGAGGTCGAGCAGCGCGAAGTACCAGCTCAGCGCCTCCTCGTCGTAGCGCAGCAGCTCGGTCGGGTGGGAGTCGCGGCCGCTGACCCACCACGAGATGTAGTCGAACGCGATCGCGACGCGGGCCTTCTCACGGTGCGCACCGGTCAACGGCGCGATCGCCTGCAGCTCGGCGCCGAGCGCCACGACGTCACGGAACACCCGGCTGTCGGCGCCCGCGTGCGGGACCATGCCGGAGTGGTACCGCTCGCCGCCGGCGCGTGACTGGCGCCACTGGAAGTAGCAGACGCCGTCGGCGCCGTGCGCGACGTGCGTGAGCGCATCGCGCATGAGCTCGCCGGGACGCTTGGGCGGGTTGATCTCGCGCCAGTTGACGGCGCTCGTCGCGTGCTCCATGAGCAACCACGGCCGTCCCTCGGCGATGTTTCCGGTCAGGTTCGCCCAGAACGACAGGTCGTCACGGCCGCGGGCACCCGGACGCAGGTAGTGGTCGTTCGAGACGAAGTCGACGTCGCCGGTCCACGACGGGTAGTCGATGTCGCGGATGTTCTGCGCGACCATGAAGTTCGTCGTGCGCGGGACACCCGGGGTGAGCTCCCCCAGCAGCGCGGCCTCGGCGCGCAGGTGGTCGCGCTGCGCGTCGGACGAGAACCGCTGGAAGTCCAGCTGCTGACCGGGGTTGCGCTGCGCGGCGGCGACGCGAGGCGGGAGGATCTCATCCCATTCGCTGTAGTGCTGCGACCAGAACGCCGTGCCCCACGCGTCGTTGAGCGCGTCGAGCGAGGTGTAGTGCTCCTGCAGCCAGATGCGGAAGGCCCGCGCGGCGTCGTCGGAGAAGTCGTAGAGGTTGTGGCACCCGAGCTCATTGCCGATGTGCCACGCGACGAGCGCGGGGTGATCGGCGTAGCGGGTCGCGAGCTGGCGCACGAGCCGCAGGGCATACTCGCGGAAGATCGGCGAGGTGGGACGCCAGTGCTGGCGACCGCCCGGGGAGAGAATCGTGCCGTCGACGGTCACCGGCAGGACCTCGGGATGCTTGGTCGTCAGCCACGCAGGCGGCGACGCCGTCGCGGTGGCCAGGTCGACATCGATCCCGTTCTCGTGGAGCAGGTCGATGATGTCATCGAGCCAGCCGAAGTCCCACTCACCCTCGCGCGGCTCGAGGAGTGCCCAGGAGAAGATCCCGAGCGAGACGATGTTCACGCCCGCTTCGCGCATGAGCCGGACGTCCTCGGCCCACACCTCGCGGGGCCACTGCTCCGGGTTGTAGTCCGCGCCGTAGCGCATCTTCCCGGCGCCGAGAGCGCCATCCTTCACCCATTGATACGTCGTTGCATCCGTTGCCATGGTCTCAGCCTATATCCCAAACACGTGCAGTTGCACGGTTTACAACGAAACCCGCTAGCCTCAACCCATGACCGATCCCGGCCGCCGCGGCCCGTACGCCAAAACGGCCGAGCGTCGCAGCGAGATCATCGCCTCGGCGACCGCCGTGTTCGCCGCCTACGGGTACCACGGCGGATCCCTCCGGCAGATAGCGAAGGATCTCGATCTCGGCCTCACGACCCTCATGCACCACTTCCCCACGAAGGTCGCTCTCCTGGAAGCCGTGCTGGAGCAGGAGGATGCCGCCAACCCCGACTTCACCGGGCAGTCTCGGCGCGACGGCTTCGTCCCCGGCATTCTTGCGATCGTCGAGCGGAACCTCGAGCGCCGTGAACTCGTCCGGATGTTCTCGATCGTCTCGGCCGAAGCCACGCATCCCGAGCATGAGGCGCACGCCTGGTTGCTGCGGCGGTACGCCGAGGTGACCGCGACGTACGCCGAGCTGATCTCGTTCGACCGCGTCGCGGGGCGAATCACGACGGACGGCGATCCGGAGCGGCTCGGGCAGCTGATCATGAGCGGGTGGGAGGGGATCCAGATCCGCTGGCTCGCCGACGGCAGCGACCCGGTCGCCGCGATGCGGCTGCTGCTCGACGCGCTGCTGGTACCCGCCGTTCGACCTGAGTGATTCCTGCCTCAGCCCACCGGCTCACTGACGACGCGCGCGGCGCGGCCGGTCGCGCGGACGGCGCCGATCGAGGCCGTGATCACGAGCGCGATCCCCGCCAGTTCGAGCCACGCGAGGTGTTGACCGAGCAAGACGAAACCCGCGAGCGCCGCAGTCGCCGGCGCCAGGCTCATCAGAATCGCGAAGGCGGATGCCGGTAGCCGGCGCAGTGCGATCAGTTCGAGGGCGTACGGGATCGTCGAGCTGAGGATGGCAACCGCCGCGCCGATCCCGAGGATCTCCGGCCGCAGCAGTGCGCCCCCGGCATCCACGACACCGAACGGGAGCGACACGATTGCGCCGACGACCATCGCGAGCGCCAACCCGTCGAGCTTCGGGAAGGTGGCGCCCACGCGGGCCGACGCGAGGATGTAGAACGCCCACGTCGCCGCCGCACCGAGCGCGAAGAGGACGCCGATCGGATCGAGGCGGTCCCATCCGCCGCCGCCGAGAGCAATCACACCCGCCAGGGCGAGCGCGGCCCACAGCCACGCCGAGCGACGCCGGCTCGCGACGACCGACAGGACCAGTGGCCCGAGCACCTCGATCGTCACGGTGATCCCGAGCGGCAGACGTTCGAGCGCGAGGTAGAACAGGCCGTTCATGAGCGCGAGCACGCCACCGAGCCACAGCACACCGCGCCAGGCGGAGGCCCCGTGACCGCGCAACCGCGGACGGGCGATCAGCAGCAGAACGATCGCCGAGAAGACCAAGCGCAGCATGACCATACCGAGCGGCCCGACATCGTCGAACAGCAGATACGCGAGCGAGGCGCCGACTTCTTGGCACGCAAGACCGATCACGACCAGCGCGACGGCCGCGGGGGCGGTCGTCTTCACGACCGGGCGAGCACGATCACGGAATCGGGCAGACGGCCGCGGCCGCGAGCTGCGCCGACATGTCCTCGGCCGTCCACGGAAGACCGGCCTCCGGCGCCGATTGCCCGGCCGCCGCGGGAACCTTGGACACGACCGCCGCGAGTTCCCACGCCAGCACGCGCGCGACGTCAGCGCCGGCGCGGGAGTTGTTGAGGACGACCACGACGCTCATGCCGGTGTTCTTGTCGGCGAAGGCGGCGGTGAGGTATCCGGGCACGGATCCGTACTGCCCGATGAGGTCACCGGCCTGGTAGGCACCGCCGCTCGCCGTGAACCATGCCGGGCCATCGGCTACGACGGGCAAGGGGCTCTCGAAGCGCGCATCGTCGTCGTACGCCCGCGCGCCGATCGCGAGAGCCTGCACGTAGCGACCGAGCTCGGTGACATCTGTTTCGACGCCGGATGCCGTGAACCCGGCCGACGGCGACAATCCGGTCACGTCGGTCGGTGCCGCGCAGGCGACCGCGCCGTCGACATCACCGGACAGCAGCCCGTGGAGCGTCGAGGTGCTGGTCGATGCCAACTGCGTCTGCGTCAGTCCGAGCGGCTGGGCGATGTAGTCCTCGTACAGCGCCGCTGCCGACATGCCGGACGCATTCTCCAACGCCAGGCCGAGCAGGAGATATCCGGTGGATGAATCGCGGAAGGTCGCACCGGAGTCGCCGCCGATCCCCTGCGCTGTGCCGTAGGCCAGGAGTTCGCGGGGATTCCAGTTGCGTGCGGGATTGGCCAGCATGCGTCCGGTCAGTCGATCGGTGTACGAGCCGAGACCGGCGGTCGAGTCGCAGAGCTCGCCGAGGCTGATCTCGCTGTCCATCGGGACGCCACGCACCCAGTCGGTGACGGCATCGTCGAGATTCACCGTGCCCTCCGCGGCGAGCGCGTACAACACGTCGCAGGTCATCGCGCGTGTCGTCGCGCCGGCCTTGAAGGTCATGTCGGTCGTCACGGGCTCGCCATCCGGCGTCGATGTCCCGATTCCCGTGACCCAGGATCCCGCCCAGGGCGCCCACACGCCGACGATCGCACCGCTGGACCCGGTCGCCGCGATGGCCCGGTCCATGGCCGCCTGCAGCTGTGCTTGCGTGTCGTCCGGGAGTGCGGCATCCACTTGCGTGGGGAGTTCGACCTCGATCTCAGAGTCCGCGGCGCACGCGGATACTCCGAAGAGCAAGACGGCTGCGCCGACGAACGCGACGAGCCGACGCGTGTAGTGGGAACGCCGCATATTCACCCCCGAATGGTGTTGCTTCCAGCGTAGATCACATCACATACCGGCCCGATCATCTGCGTGCCTAAGGTGGACGCATGCCGCACAGTTTCGAGCCCGAAGCGCTCTCGGGCGTCCTCGGACACATGAACAACGACCACATCGACGACAACCTCCTCATCGCGCGGGCCTTCTCCCCGCTCGCCGACGTCGTCCACTCCGAGATGACGACGTTCGACGGCGATCGGGGGCAATGGCATGTGATCACGGCCGACGGCGCCGAAGACGTCATCTCGGTGCCGTGGCCCGGAGGGCCGATCACCGAACGACGCGAGGTGCGCCGCGAGATCGTGGCACTCTATGACGCCGCGTGCGCACGCCTCGGGATCACACCTCGGCCGCACGAGTGAAAAAGCTTCAGGTTAGCTGTACCTAACTCCGCTATAGTCGGTGACGTGACCGACACGATCTCCTTTTCGACCGCTCTGCGCGAGCGGTCCCGCACCGCGCACTCCGGCAGCGAGCATGCCGGTTTCATGGATGACCTCATACGCGGCAAGGGCACGCGCGAGGATTACGTCGCCCTCGTCGCCCAGCACTGGTTCATCTACGAGGCGCTCGAGGGTGCCACCGACCGGATGAAGGAGTCGCCCATCGCGGCGCCGTTCCTCAGCGACAAGCTCACCCGCCTGCCGGCGCTCGAGGCCGATCTCGCCTTCCTCATCGGGCCGAATTGGCGGGAGCGCATCGAGCCGCTGCCGACGACCGTCCGATACGTCGATCGCATCAACGAGGTCGGTGCGACCTGGCCCGGTGGGTTCGTCGCGCACCATTACACGCGGTACCTCGGCGACCTGTCGGGCGGGCAGTTCATCGGCAAGCTGATGGCACGCCAGTTCGGGTTCGACACCAATGGCATCGGCTTCTATGTGTTCGCCGAGATCGCCGATCCGGCATCCTTCAAGGATGTCTACCGCGAGCAGCTCGACGCTGCCGGGTGGGATGCCGACGAACGCGAGCGCGTGATCGACGAGGTGCTGCTGGCCTACCAGCTGAACACCGACCTGTTCCTGGACCTGGCCGCCGCGAAGTCGACCGCCGCCTAACCCCGCGCGCGCTCCTCCTCCGACCGCGAGACACTGTCGCTGCACCGAGACACCCGCCGTGCGCACGTGTCTCGGTGCACCAACGGTGTCTCGCGGAAGTTCGGGCGGGGATGCCGGGTCAGCGGGCGGCGGCGGCGCGGACGCCGGCCATGAAGCGGCGCACGTCCGCGTCGACCAGGATGTCGGCGGGGCGCAGCGGTCGCGAGAGGTACAGACCGTCGAGCGAGGTCAGGCGCGACAGCGCGACATAGGTCTGGCCGGGGGCGAAAGCGCCCGAGCCGAGGTCGATGATCGCACGGTCGTAGGTCTTCCCCTGCGACTTGTGGATCGTCACGGCCCACGCCAGCCGCAGCGGAAACTGGGTGAACTCGGCGACGATGTCACGGCTGAGTTTGCGCGACCCCGGGTCGTACGCATACCGGAATCTCTCCCACACGGCCGGCTCGACGTCGTGCTCCTCGCCGTCGAGCTCGACGCGCACCGACGTCCCCGCGATCCGGATCACGGTCCCGATCGAACCGTTGACCCAGCGCGGCCCGTCGCCGCCGTACCCCGCGATGTCGTTGCGGAGGAACATCACCTGCGCCCCGACCTTCAGCTGGAGATCGGCGTCGGCCGGGTACCCGGCATCCCCCCGCCCGAAATCGCCGCTGATCTCGGCCCGCGCCGTCTGCACCGGCCCGGGCAGCGCGTCGAGATGGCGCTGATTGATGCGGTTGACGATGTCGTTGCGCGTGGCCAGCGTGATGATCGGCGGTTCGTCACCGGTGGGCTCGGGAGGCACGCGCGCGCCGGCCGCGTTGAGCGCGCCGGCGATCTCCGCCGTGACGACGCCGTGGCGCACAGCATTCAGCATCGCCTTGAAACCGTCGTCGGCTTGGCGGTGGATCTCGCGCAGCTCGCGGATGTGCAGCGGCGCGCCCACCCGGCCGAGATCCAGCAATCCGTCCGAGCGGATCGCGGACCCGTCGGCCGAGGGCCCCGCCCACACCTGCGCGTCGAAGAACCAGAACGACCGATAGTGATCCTGGATGTAGCGCAGTTCATCGCCGCGCGGCGGCACGGGCGAAAGTTGATAGGGATCGCCGAACATCACGATCTGCACGCCGCCGAACGGCTCCGACCTCTTACGCCGCGCTTGCCGCAGTGACCGGTCGATCCCGTCCATGACATCGGCGTTGACCATCGAGATCTCGTCGATGACGAGCGTGTCGATCGCGTTGAGGATCTTGCGCGTCGGCTCGGACTGCTCGAGCTCGCTGTCGGCGATGAGACCGATCGGCAAACGGAACAGCGAGTGGATCGTCTGCCCTTCGACGTTGAGAGCCGCCACACCCGTCGGCGCGCACACGGCAATCTGCTTGTCGGTGTTCCACGCGAGGTGCTGCAGAAGCGTCGATTTGCCGGTGCCGGCACGGCCGGTGACGAACACGTGCTCGCGGGTGTCCTCGATGAGACGGAACAGCGCTTCCTGCTCGGGAGACAGGGACGGCGCGCTCATCCTCACCATGCTAACCATCAGGCGCCTTTCCTAGACTGAAGCCATGGACGTGATCGAGGAGCGCAGCGGGGTGGATGCCGCCACTCCACCGCCCGTGAGATCACGCCGTCGTCGCGGGCTCGCGTTCGACCTCACCGCGCTGGCACTCATCGGCGTGCTCCTGGCCGGCGCGATCGGGACCACCGGCATCCTGATGTACCGGCATTTGTACAGCCCGACGGCGTTCGTCCTGAACTATCTCGATCTCCTCGGACGTGGCCAGGCCGCCGACGCCCTCGCCCTCCCGGGTGTCGCGATCGACTCCGCGACCGTACCCAACGCAGACCTCTTCACGAGCGCGAGTGACGCTCTGTTGCGCCGCGACGCCCTCGCTCCGTTGACCGATGCCACCGGCATCGGCGAGGTCCCGGGCGACGACGGCACGACCCTCGTCACGGTCGCGTACACGGCCGGCACCTACGCGGGGCAGAGCACCTTCCGCGTACGACAGGCCGGATGGCTCGGCATCGCGCCGGCGTGGCGCTTCACCGACAGCCCGCTCGCCGTGATCGACCTCACGGTACGCGGCGCGATGCAGTTCCAGGTGAACGGATTCGAGGTCGACAAGCGTCAGGTCTCCCCGGCACAGCTGGATGCCGATCCGCTCGCCCCGGTGGCCCTGCTCGTCTTCTCCCCCGGGCTGTACTCGATCGAGATAGACACGCCTATCTCGGCGAGCCCCGGCGTCGCTGTCCTCTCCGACACCCCCGCGGCCGATATCCCGGTGGACCTCCAGACCCAACCCACGGCGCAGTTCACTGCGGTCGTGCAGGAGCAGGTCCATGCCTTCCTCGACTCGTGCACGACGCAGCAGGTGCTTCAGCCCACCGGCTGCCCGTTCGGCTTCACCGTGCGCAACCGCATCGTGGACGCTCCGGTGTGGACCATGGCGCAGCAACCGGCGATCACTCTCGCCCCTGCGGGCGCGAACTGGACGATCGAACGCACCGAGGCCACCGCGCACATCCAGGTCGGCATTCAGTCGATCTTCGACGGGTCGATCACCCCGGTCGACGAAGACGTGCCGTTCTTCCTCACGGGTGAGGTGACGATCCTGCCGGACGGGACGGCATCCATCACCGTCGCCGGAACCGACTGAGCTCAGCGCCCGGCGCGCGCGTCGCGATCGGCGAGCGCCTGCAGGCGCGCGTTGTACTCGCCCAGCTCCGCCTCGCCGGTGCGATCGGCTTGCCGGTCCGCACGCTTCTGCGCGCGGTCGTCGTTGCGGCTCCACTGGATCGCCACCGTCATCGCGAGGATGAGCGTCGGGATCTCGCCGATCGACCAGGCGACGCCGCCACCGGTGTACTGGTCCTCGAGGGGCGTGGGGCCCCACGTCCGGCCCATCGAGCCGAACCACTCCGCGACGAACAGGCCCGAGCTCATCATGATCGCGATGCCGAAGAACGCGTGCATCGCCATGACCGCGATGAGGATCAGCAAGCGGAACGGATACGGCAGGCGGTACGGCACCGGGTCGATGCCGATCAGCGACTGGACGAACAGGTATCCGGTGATCAGGAAGTGCGCGACCATCCACTCGTGGCCGATGTGGTCGTAGAGCGACCAGCGGAACAGGTCGGTGTAGTAGAAGATCCACAGTGACCCGATGAACAGGGCCGCGGCGAAGAGCGGATGCGTGATCACGCGCGAGAACGGCGTGTGCACGGCCCACAGGATCCACTCGCGGCCGCCGCGCGTCCCATCGGCGCGCTTGTCGATCGCGCGCGCGGCGAGGGTGACGGGCGCCCCGGCGACGAGGAGCATCGGGATCGCCATGGACAGGAGCATGTGCCCCATCATGTGCATGCTGAACAGGTAGTCCTGGTACGCGTTGATCGGACCGCACGTGACCCACAGCAGCAGCAGCAGCCCGCACACCCAGAGAATCGTGCGGTACAGCGGCCACCGGTCACCGCGACGGTGCAGGCGCCATGCGCCGACGAGGTAGAAGAACAGGCCGAACCCCACGGCGAACGCCCACAGGACATCGATGTCGACGGCCGTGAACCACTGCGTGATCGTGAGCTCCGGCGGCAAGACCGACCCGGTGAGCACCTCCGCGGGTGTCGGCACCGGCGGCAAGCTCGTGTCGACGGGCGGAGGTGTGCGGGCCAGAGCCACGGCGGCGCCGCTCGCGATGCCCATGAAGGCGAGCTCGAGCGCGATCAGTCCCCAGAACCGATGCCCGGGCTCGGCTGTGCGCATGCGGCCGATGACCCGGCGGCGATACCAGGCTCCGAGGACCCCCATTCCGAGCAGGGCGACGACCTTGACGGCGAGGATAACGCCGTATGACGAGAGCAGATTCTCCCAGGAGAGCAGGCCCACGACGGCGCGCGCGATCCCTGAGAGCGACACGACGGCGAACGCGGCCAGCGCGATGCTGGAATAGCGCGCGAGGACGTCCGCGAGCTCATTCCTGCTGAGCTTCGGACGGACGATGACGAGGAGCAGGAGCCCGCCGAGCCAGACGGCCGCCGCAAGGATGTGGAGCGCCAGGGCCGTGACGGCGGTGTTGTGGCCCGACTCGTCGCCCGAGTGGCCCTGCGTCGCCATCGGGATGAGCGAAGCCGCCGCAAGCGCCGCGACGACCAGGGTCGCCGTCCAGCTACGCACGGCGAAGGTCAGCACCGTGAGAGCAGCGCCGGCGATCGTGGTGATCGCCCACGCGCGCCCGGGCTCGGTGTCGACGAGGAAGCGACCCAGCAACTGCCCGAACTCGGCATCGGCGCTGGGCGCCGCATTGAAGATGTTGATGAACGTCAGGAAGGCCGTGCTCGCGCTCGCGATCGTGAACACGGCTGCCGAGACGGATGCCGTATCCAGCGCCGTGTCGAAGCTCTCGGTCCCCGAACGGAGCACGAAAAGAGCGAGGACCAGGGATCCCAGCATCCCGGCGGCGGACAGGTTCACGGTCAGGGTCGCGATCGGCAGGCCCCAGCGCACGACGGGGCCGGGGTCGGCGATCAGCAGGGGCGCAGCGCCGCCGCCGTAGAGCAGACCGGCGATGAGCGCCAACAGGGCGGCCCCGGCGAGGATCGCCGGTCCGGCCAGACGCAGCGCGCGGGAGTTCACCCGTCCAGCCTACGTCGGCCGGGATGGACCCCCGGCCGCACGCGAAAGGGGGGATGCCCGAGTGGGCATCCCCCCTTCACAGGGTGTACGTGAATTACTTCACGGCCGCCTTCAGCTTCGAACCGGCGGTGACCTTGACACGCTGGCCGGCGGCGATCTTGATCTCTTCACCGGTCTGCGGGTTGCGGCCCGTGCGAGCGGAGGTCTCGACGCGCTCGAAGGCGATCCAGCCGGGGATCGTGACCTTCTCGCCCTTGGCGACAGCCTCGGAAACGGAGGAGAAGAGAGCATCCAGCACGCCGGAGACGGTGGACTGGCTCTGTCCGGTCGCGGAAGCGATGCTGGCAACGAGCTCGGTCTTGGTGATAGCCATGGGGTTGTCCTCCAGCCAGCAGCGAGTGCCGACTTTAGTTACTTCGGACCGGGGGCGAGCCTCCGGTTTGGTCGGGTGGACCGTCCCTGAATATACCCAGAAACCGCGGAAAATCGCGGATTTCGACCCCGTTCGGCCATCTTTTCCCGGCGTGTCGCCACCTAATGTGACGAATGTGGCCTCGTGTGGCCCTCTTCACCCTCGTCAACGACCTCCCCCGCGCCCGGGCCGCCGCAACCAGAATCGGATGCCGTCACCGGATTCGGCGGCGCGCGCCCTCCGGCATCCGAATCTGGCGACTCTGTCCGAATCTGGTGCGCGCCAGCCACGCGGCGTGAGCCACCGAAACGACGAAGGCCCGGATCTCCGAGGAGATCCGGGCCTTCGTGAAGCGGGTGCTTACCAGCTCGACTTGGTCACGCCGGGCAGTTCGCCCTTGTGGGCCATGTCGCGGAAGCGGACACGCGAGATGCCGAACTTCGAGAGGTGGCCACGGGGGCGACCGTCGATGGCGTCACGGTTGCGCAGGCGCACCGGCGACGCGTTGCGCGGCAGCTTCTGCAGGCCGACGCGAGCGGCCTCGCGGGCCTCGTCGGTGGCGTTCGGGTCCACGAGAGTCTTCTTCAGCTCGGCACGCTTCTCGGCGTAGCGAGCGACGATGACCTCGCGCTGGTTGTTGCGCGCGATCTTGCTCTTCTTAGCCATGGATCAACGCTCCTCTCGGAATTCGACGTGCTTGCGGATCACCGGGTCGTACTTCTTGAGCACGATGCGGTCGGGGTTGTTGCGGCGGTTCTTGCGCGTCACGTAGGTGTACCCCGTGCCGGCGGTCGAGCGCAGCTTGATGATCGGACGTACGTCCTGAGCCTTCTTGGCCATTAGAGCTTCACACCCTTCGCGATCAGGTCCTTGACAACGGACTCGATGCCGCGGGCGTCGATGACCTTGATGCCCTTAGTCGAGACGTTGAGCGAGATCTTGCGACCCAGCGAGGGGACAAAGTACGTCTTCTTCTGCACGTTCGGGTCGAAGCGACGCTTCGTCCGGCGGTGCGAGTGCGAGATGCTGTGACCGAAGCCAGGAATCTTCCCGGTCACCTGGCACACTGCTGCCATTGTTCTACTCCTTATACCGTGAGGCCGGACGGCCTCACCCAAGATCCCTTGTCTGCGTCCGACAGGCGGACGCGAACTGCGTGCTGGAGTGCGCGCAGACAAAGAGTCAGTCTAGCACGGCGATTGCCTCAGCCTCGGCGCCGCGGCCCCACCGGAAAGGGGACACCGTCGGGTCGCCGGGCAGCCAGAAGCGCCACGGAAAGACGGTGGTGCCCGCGACGCCCGCGACGCCGACGCGCGGCCCCGCAGCGATCTCCTTCGCACGGGATACCGGTAGCCGCAGCCGCGCGACGGCGTCTTCCTGCGGCAGGCCCGCCACGGCGTCGATCCCGTCGTGGAGCGGATGCCGGAGCCCCACCGCCGCGCCGAGCCGCCCGGGCCCCCGGGCGAGATCGCGGGCCGAGCGCGCGGCCGGGCGCCGGGCGAAGGCGGCATCCACCCCGTCGATGACCTCACCGGCCCTCAAAAGGATTCCCCCGGCGACCCCGACCGGACCGCAGACGACATTGACGCACGAGTGGATGCCGTGACTCAGGTAGACGTAGAGATGCCCCGGTTCGCCCCACATGGTGGTGTTCCTCAGGGTGCGTCCCATCCGGGCGTGCGATCCGGGATCGGGAATCGACCCGGTCCCCGCACCGTGGTAGGCCTCGACCTCGGTCAGCCGCACCGCCACCGTCACGCCGCCGGCCTCCACTTCGAGCACTCCGCCGAGCAGGCGGGGCGCCACGTCGACCGGCAGCCCGGTCAGGTCCGCCCGGGTCGCCGCGGCAAGGCGCGAACCCCCACCAGTCGTATGGGCATTCGGTGTGGCGACGCCTCGCGTGCCCCACCAGGACTCACCCGCACCACCGGCCATGCGACTCATCCTCGCGGCGGGGTCTGGCACCACGAAATGTCGAATCCACTGAGGGTGACGACCTCGGTGCCGTCCCCGAGCGCGACGACGTGGGTCTGCACGCGCTCAGGCAACGGCAGGAGGTACCCGTCGTACGGGTTGTCGACGACATCCGGGGCGACGAGGAACGCCGCGTACCGCCCACTGGGCGAGACGCACGTCTCCATCAGCGTGTCCGTCGGCTCGACCGCGAACACCGACCGCGCGACGCCCTCGGCATCCACGACGTCGACCGAGGTGGACGACACCGTGAAGCCGTCGAGCTGTGCGAGCACGCGCAGCGTCGACCCGTCGGCGAGCGGGGTGATGGCATTGAGCTGTCCGAGGGCAGGGTCGGTCGCCGACAGCGGGGTCTCTTCGGCGGTCGCGAGATCGATCGCGACCGGAGCGTCGGTGCGCTGGACGACGGCGACGGTCGATCCGCGGGCGATGCCCTCGATCGTCAGCGCGTTGCCGAGTGCGACCGGCTCCCCGCCCGCGGACGAGGCGAGCGTGAGCGCGCCGTCGAACGTGATCATGAGGATGCTGTCCGTCCCCGGGACGAAGCGCCAATCGCCCACGCGCGAGTCGCCGCCGGGCCGCTCGATCGCGGTCGGCGCCTCGCTCGCCTCCGCGGCGTTGAGGGATGCCGTGAACAGCTCGCTCTCGCGCCCGCTGTCGGCGCTGATCGACGCGTCCGTGAAGGTGTACCCGACCAGGTTTCCCCGATCGGCGCTCTGCAGGTTCGACACGACGCCGTCGCCGGGCAACGGCAGATCCCGCTCGCCCGTGCCGTCGAGGTCGGTGACGATCACGTGCGACAGTCCGTCGTCGTCGACGGTCGAGACCACCAGGTGGCTCGAGGTGGCCCGGAAGTCCTCGATGTGTTCATGCGTGTAGACGGGTTCCGCCGCATCACCGACCAGGTCGGTGCGGAAGATCGTGTCCCCGGCCGCGCTCCGCGTCAGGACGAACACCGTGAGCCCCGGCGTCGTGAACGACTCCTCGATCGTCGCCGCAGGCCCTCCGCCGATCCCGGTGACGTCCGTCACGGTGACGGCATAGTCGGTCTCGTCCCAGAGCGGCAGCGCGAAGCGGATACCGATGCTCCGCCCCGAGGTATCGACGGTGAAGTCTGCGGCGGGCGTCACGGTCACCTGCTCGGGCGTGATCTCCTGCAGCGACTGCGTCGTCGTGATGATCATGCGCGATCCGGATGCCGCGACCGCCGCATCCGGATCGACCTGCACCCCGGTGACCCGCGGCCCCTGGGCGACCGAGATGGCCGCCGCGGCCAACCCGAGGACAGCGAGGATGCCGATCACGATCGCGAAGCTCGTGACGAAAGCGCGCGACCGGCGCCGCCGCGCGCGCGCGCGCCGCGATCCGTCAGTACTCATACGGGTCCTTCGGCTGATCGACGACGGCGACCGAGGCCGCATCGATCTGCAGGCGCCCGTCGACGTCGCGAATGGTGCCGGTCACGGTGACCCACGTGCCGGTGTCCGGTGCATCCGAGACCGCGATCGGCACGCTCGCCGGCTGCGCATCGATCACGCAGTGCGTGATCACCAGCCGCGTGAGGTCGAAGCCGTCGCCGCCGGGCGTGACGAACCCGGTCAGGGTGATCTCGTCGCCGTCGAACGCTTCCGGGTTCGTCGCGGTCGCAAAGACACTGGCCCATTCGCCGACGCCGAAAGCTGCGGTGTCGCCGGTCGCGGCGAGCGCGATCGTGTCGGAGCCTTGGAAGAGCGGCGCGGTTCCGGTGTCCCGTGACATCGCGAGCTCGGCCGACAGGGTCGCGGGCGGGGTGAGGACGATCGCCAGCGCGGTTCCGGTGGCGAGGACCCCGCCGGTGACAGTCGCGATGACGCCCGCCGCGCTGGGCCGATGCGCGGATTCCGCGTGATCGTGCGCGTCGCCGTGGTCGTGTCCATGATCCGACTCGGCGCCGAGCGGTAGGGCGAAGCTCGCGATCGTGCCGAGCAGCGCGACGATCGCCATCGTCACCGCGAACCATGCCGACTCCGGGTTGATGTACAGGCCGAGCTGCCCGGTGAGGGTGAGCGCGATCGTGACGGCCGCCAGCGCGGCGGTCAACCCGACGCCCAGCAGGCGGGCGCCGAACTGCGAGGTCCGTGACTCAGACAAGGAGGTTCACCACCCCGCCGATGACGATCGCGGACAGGACGACGATCACGACGAGGCCGACCAGCACCTTCGTGCGGAAGGTCGTGCGCAGCAGCGCCAGCATCTTGACGTCGACGAGCGGTCCGACAAGCAGGAAGGCGACGATCGACCCCGGAGTGAACGTCGACGCGAACGACAGCGCGAAGAACGAGTCGACATTCGAGCAGATCGACACGATCATCGCGAGCGCGATCATGGCGATGATCGACAGCGCCGGGTTCGAGCCGATCGCGAGCAACGCATCCCGCGGAACGAGCACCTGCACGGCACCGGCCAGCGCCGAGCCGATCACGAGGGCGGGCATGACCGCGCGGAGCTCCACGACGAACTGCGCGAGGCTCCGCCGCCTCTTGCCGCCCGTCTCCTCTTCGACGATCGCGCACGTCGCGCGGAAGCGGTCGGTGACCAGGCCGTCCGGGTCCGGATGCCGGCTGTACAGCCAGCCGATCAGGTTCGCGATCGCGTAGCCACCCAGGAGTCGGGCGATGAGGATGCCGTCGTCGAAGCCGAATGCCTGATGCGTCGTGATGATCACGATCGGGTTCACGATCGGCGCCGCGATGAGGAACGTGAGGGTCTCGGGGACGCTGAACCCGCGCATCAGCAGGCCGCGGGCGAACGGGACGTTGCCGCACTCGCACACCGGGATCAGCATTCCGAGCAGCGACAGGACGGCCCGGCGGCCCCAGGCGTTCCGCGGCATCCACCGTTCGATGACGCCGGGCGGCACCCACACCTGCACGACGATCGACAGCAGCACGCCGAGGACGACGAACGGGAGCGATTCGATCAGCACGCTGATCGAGAGGGTCAGGCCGTCCTGCGCGCGCGTGGGGAGGCTCGGTCCGGGGGTCAGCAGCGCCACCACGATGAGCGCGGCGACGACGATGATCCCCGCGCCCACGAGGAGCGCCGGGCGCACCCGAGGATCACGTTGCAGACGCTGCGTGCGCGGCGCCGTAGTGATCTGGTCAGCCACGCTCGTCCGGCGCGGGGGCTGCAGGAGCATTCGCGGCGCAATCCGCGCAGACACCGAAGATGTCGACGACGTGCTCAGCCTGCGTGAACCCGTGCTGGGCTGCGGTGCGCTGCGCCCATTCCTCGACGTCGCTGGCCTGGATCTCGACCGCGCGACCGCACGAGCGGCAGATCAGGTGATGGTGGTGACCCGCGCTCGAGCACGCGCGGTAGATGGCTTCGCCCTCGGGGCTCTGCAGTTGGTCGGCTTCGCCGCTTGCGGCGAGGGTCGCCAGTGCCCGGTAGACCGTCGCGAGGCCGATGCCCGTGTTGTCGGTACGGAGCGCGGCGTGAAGGTCCTGGGCGCTGACGAATCCAGCGGCGTCGCCGAGCGCCGTGCGCACGCGATCGCGTTGCCAAGTGTTGCGCTGGACCATGGTTCGCAAGTGTACCCGCGCGGTTTCGGAGGCGGCTGGGAGCATGGCGCGGCATCCACCGCCCCCCTACTGGGGAATCAGCGGGTGACGCGGCCGCGGCGGCTGCCGACGATGCGGCAGACCAGGTAGATCGCGAACGACAGCGTCGTGATGTACGGACTGACGGGGAGCGTCCCCATGACCGCGAGCAGGATGCCGCCGACCGCCGCGACGACGCCGAACACCGCCGAGAGCAAGGGCAGGGCGAGTTTGCCCGAGGTCACGCGGGCCGCGGCGGCCGCCGGCGTCACGACGAGCGCCATCACGAGCAGCGCGCCGATGATGTGCACGGCGACGGCGACGACGAGGCCGAGCAGCAGCATGAATCCGAGCGAAACCGTGACGGTCGGAACGCCCCGTGCGGCGGCGGATTGCGGGTCGAGGGAATCGAAGCTCAGCGGACGCCAGATCAGCAGCAGTGCGACGAGCACGAACGCCGAGATGCCGATGAGCCAGCCCAGCTGAGCGTTCTGCACCGACACGATCTGACCGGTGAGCAGACTGAACCGGTTCGCGCTCCGGCCGTCGTACAGCGAGAGGAACAGGATGCCGAGGCCCAGGCCGAACGGCATGAGCACGCCGATGATCGAGTTGCGGTCACGGGCTCGCGCGCCGAGCCAGCCGATCAGCGCCGCCGCGATCAGCGACCCCACGATCGATCCGGTGACGACATCCACGCCGATCAGCAGTGCCGCGGCGGCTCCCGCGAACGACAGCTCGCTGATGCCGTGTACCGCGAATGCCATGTCGCGCTGCATCACGAAGACACCGATCAGGCCGCCGACGAGCCCGAGGACGGCGCCCGCCCAGATCGAGTTCGACACGAGCGCGAGGATGTCGCCGTAGTCGGCGAGGCCGCCGAACATCGCGTCGCCCACGTCGGACCAGTTCATGAGTGATCCTCGTGGTCGTGATGGTGGTGGGAGTCCTCGGCATCCGGCGCACCGACGACGACCAGCCGGTCGCCCGCGCGCAGCACGAATACGGGTGCGCCGTACAGGTCGGTGAGCACCGGTGAGGTGAGCACTTCTTGCGGGCGACCGAGGGTGAAGCGGCCGTTCGCGAGGTAGAGGATGCGGTCGACCTTGCCGAGGACGGGGTTGATGTCGTGTGTGACCAGGAGGACGCCCGCGCCGGTCTTGCGGTGTTCGTCGATCAGCCGCACGACGCCCTGCTGGTTGGCGAGATCGAGGCTCGTGAGCGGCTCATCGCAGAGCAGCAGACGCGGATCGTCGGCGAGCGCCTGTCCGACGCGCAGGCGCTGCTGCTCGCCGCCGGACAACACGCCGACCGGCTTGTCGGCGAAGTCCCGCGCGCCGACGGCATCGATGAGCGCTTCGACGCGGTCCCGGTCGGAGCGCCGCACGAACGGCAGACCGAACCGGTGTCCGTCGACGCCGAGGGCGATCAGGTCCCGCCCGCGCATCGCGGTGTCGCGCGAGAGGGGTCGTGCTTGCGGAAGGTAGCCGATGCGCCGGTTGCCGCGGTGGTGCACCGGCTCGCCGAGCGCCGTGATCGTGCCCTCGCTGAGCGGTTCGAGCCCGAGAATCGCTCGCAGCAGTGTCGTCTTTCCCGACCCGCTGGGGCCGAGGACGGCGATCAGTTCGCCGGGCGCGACATCGAGGTCGAGGCCGCTCCACAACTCGCGGTCGCCGCGCCGGAGCGCCGCGCCGCGCACCTGCAGGACAGGGGGGGTTTCGGCCTCGCTCACCGCGCCAGCGTACCGGCCAACGCGTCGACGTTCGCCTGCATCCACGTCAGATACGTGTCACCCTCGGGCACGAGTTCGGTGAATTCGAGGACGGGGATGCCGGCATCCTCGGCCTTCGTGATCACTTCGGTGGTCTCGGCGCCCCCGGTCTGCGCATTGACGATCAGGGCGCTGACGTCACCGGAGGCGACGATGGTGAGTGCCTCGAGAAGTGTGGCGGGCGGGACGTCCTGCCCTTCTTCGACAGCTTCACTGAAGGCAGCCGGTGTCGCGTTCTCGAGCCCGGCGGCGGCGGCGAGGTAGAGCGGGACGGGCTCGGTGACGAAGATCTGAGTGCCGCTGTAGGTCGCCGCGATCTCGTCGAGGGAGGCTTCGATGCCCTCGACGCCGGCCGCGAAGCTCTCGTAGTTGGTCTCGTAGGTCGCCGCGTTGTCCGGGTCGATCTCGGCCAGCTCATGCGCGATCTCTTCGGCGACATGGGCGATTGTGTGCGGGTCGTACCAGACGTGCTCGTTGAAGCCCTCGACGTGATCGTGCCCCGCATGGTCGTCCGCGGCATCCGTCTCGTCGTCGGCGTGGTCGTGCTCCTCGTCACTGTGGCCGCCGTTCTCGGGCCAGTCGTGGGAGTACTCCACCGCCATGATGACCGGTGCTTCGGTGCCGGTGGCCTCGATGAGCGAGTCGAGGAACGCGTCGTAGCCGCCACCGTTCTCGATCAGAAGATCGGCCTTCGACACCGTCAGCTGATCCTTCGCGGATGCTTCGTACGAGTGCGGGTCCTGCGAGATCGAGTCGATGATCGAGGTGACCTCGATCAGGTCGCCGCCGATCTCCTGCGCGATGTCGCCGTACACGTTCGTCGAGGCGACGACCGTGAGCGTGCCGTCCTCCTCGGAGGATGCCGACGGCGCGGCGCCGGCACATCCGGCGAGGACGAGGGTGGAGGCCAGGACGAGCGCACCTGCGGCGGGAAGCTGTGTGGAAGGCATCCCATGATTCTACGCTACTGATAATCGTTCTCAGATCTCGAGCCCTCAGGTCCAGGTGAAGTCGGCGAGCGCCAGGTCGTGCGTGCGCGTGACGTAGCTGTCGGTGCCGCCGGGCCAGTTGGACGTGATCCGGCCCGAAACCGGATGCCGGTACCAGCTGTCGCAGCCGGTCCAGGCGGATGTCGCCAACTGCGCCTGCACGTCGTCGTCCCACTGCTGTTCGGCGGCCGCTGTCGCCTCGATCGCGCGTCCCCCGGCGCCGACCATCCGGTCGACGGCGAGGCGCATGTGCCGGGCCTGCGCCTCCAGCATCCGGATGATCGAACTGCCGCCGAGGTTCGTGTTCGGGCCGTACGACAGCATCAGGTTCGGGAATCCGGGCACGTAGATCCCCAGGTGCGCCCTCGCGCCGAGCGCCCACTGCTCCTGCAGATCCGCACTATCCCGCCCGGTGATGCGGATGCCCCGGAGAAAGGACTGCGTGTCGAATCCGGTCGCGTAGACGAGGACGTCGGCGGGATGTCTCACGCCGCCCGTCGTCACGATCGCGCCCGGTTCGATCCGCTCGATGCCCTCCGTGACGACGTCGACGTTCGGGCGGCAGAGTGCCGGGTAGAAGTCGTTCGAGAACAGGATGCGCCGGCATCCGATCGGGTAGTCCGGCGTGAGCGCTCGGCGCAGGTCCCGGTCGCGCACCCGAAGACGCAGGTGGGTCAGCGTCACCGCCCGGCCCATGCGCGCGGCCGGCGAGCCGGGATCGAGCTGGCGGGAGAACAGCTCGCCGAGCGCGCGGAAAAACGGACGCTCGGCGCGCGCGGCGAACCGGCGATACCACGGCGGATAGACCGCATCCGGTTTCGGCCAGATGTAGCTCGGCGTGCGCTGGAACAGCGTGACCTGCCGGGCGGTGACCGCCAGCTTCGGCACGACTTGCACGGCGGTCGCCGCCGCGCCGATCACCGCCACTCGCGCCGAGGCCAGGTCGAGATCTTCCGGCCAGCGCGCCGTGTGGAATGCCGGACCGCCGAACGAATCGGCTCCCGCGATCGCCGGGATCACCGGATTCGACAGCTGGCCGACGGCCGGCACCAAGAGGTCGACCTCGTCTGTTTCGCCGGTGTCGAGCGTCACCGTCCACGCGGCGCCGGTCCACTGCGCCGCGACGACGCTCACCCCCAGCCGCGTGCGCGGCGTCACACCTTCGCGGTCGGCGACACCGCGGAGGTACCGCAGGATGTCGGGCTGCTCGGCGTAGCGCCGGTTCCAGGATGCCGACGGCGCCCAGGAGAACGAATAGAAGGGCGACGGCACATCGCACGCGGCTCCCGGGTAGGTGTTGTCGCGCCACACCCCACCCAGGGCATCGGCCCGCTCCCACAGCCGGATGTCGCGGTACCCGTGGCGCAGGAACTCGGCGGCGACCGCGATCGCACCGAAACCCGAGCCGATGATTCCGATGCGAGGCATCACTGCTCCCGGACGGCGGCGAGCACGGCTGCGGTGCTGAGATCGAGGACGTCGTCGCGCGTGAGCGTCTCGCGCTGCAGCCATTCACGGCAGAGCGCTTTGATGAACGCGGCGACCGGGCGCAGGCGTGCGCGGAGCGCGGCGTCATCGGGCAGGCCGAGTGCGTCGAGCACGAATCGCGCCGCACGGTCGTCCGCGACGTCGACGAGCACCTGCACGTCACCCCCGTCGTGCATCCCCTCGGCGCCGGCCGTGTTGACCCACCGCTGACCGTACGTCCGCGCCCCCTCGAGGATCCACGCCATCATCAACCGCGCCCGCTCGGCGATCGGACGCCCCTCGAGGTCGGGCAGCTCCTCGACAGGAAGACGCACCGACTGCGTCATGACAGCGAGGAACAGCTCGCGCTTCGACCCGAAGTAGTGGTGTAGAAGTCCCCGTGCGACACCCGCGGCGGCGGCGAGTTCCTCCATCGAGATGTCGTCGTAGCGCCGCTCGCGGTAGAGCTCGCTGGCGGCATCGACGATCTGCTGCCGGCGCTCGTCGGGGCTCAGCCTCGTCCTCGGGGTCTCGCTCACATCGGTCAGTGTGATCGGCTATTGGCAAAGTGTCAATAGTGGGTTACGGTGGCCGCGTGAGCGACTACGACGTTGTAGTGATCGGCTCCGGCTTCGGCGGGAGCGTCGCGGCGTTGCGCCTGAGCGAAAAGGGCTACCGCGTCGGTGTGATCGAAGCGGGACGGTGGTTCCGCGACGACGAGCTCCCGGAGACCTCGTGGCGACTGCGGCGCTACCTGTGGATGCCGGCGGCCCGCTGCTTCGGCATCATGCGGATGACGCTGCTGCGCAACGTCCTCGTCGTGAGCGGCACCGGCGTCGGCGGCGGATCGCTGGTCTACGCGAACACGCTGTACGAGCCGCCAGAGGCCTTCTACCGCGATCCGCAGTGGGCGCACATCACCGATTGGCAGAGCGAGCTCGCGCCCTACTACGACCAAGCGAAGCGGATGCTGGGGGTCACCCGCGCGCACGCGACGACGCGGCCCGACGACCTGCTCCGCGAACTCGCCGCCGACGAGGGCGTGAGCGACACGTTCCATGCCGCCGAGATCGGTGTCTTCTTCGGGGAGGGTCACGGCATCCCCTCACCCGACCCCTTCTTCGGAGGAGTCGGACCGGAGCGGCGCGGGTGCATCGAGTGCGGCGCCTGCATGACCGGCTGCCGGTACAACGCGAAGAACACTCTCGTGAAGAACTATCTGCCGCTCGCCCAACGCGCCGGTGCCCGCATCCACGCGCTGACGACCGTCACCGATGTCCGTCCGCAGCGCGGCGACCGCTACCGCGTGACCGGACACGTCACGGGCAATCCGCTCCGCCGGCGCACGTTCACGGCGGATCACGTCGTCTTCGCGGCGAATGCCCTGGGCACCCAACGCCTCCTCCACACGCTCCGCCGGCGCTCGCTCCCCCGCCTGTCACCGCGACTCGGCGAACTCAGTCGCACGAACTCCGAAGCCGTGCTGTCCGCGCGCACGAGCGATCCGCACGCCGACCTCACTCCCGGCACGGCGATCACGTCGTCATTCCATCCCGATCCGCACACGCACGTCGAGGCGGTCAGGTATGGCCGGGGGTCGAGTCTGCTCGCTCTCCTCAACGCGCACCTCGTCGACCCGGTTGAGGGGATGCCGCGCTTGCGTGCGACGCTCCGCACGTATGCCCGATTGGGCATGCGTCCCGCTCTGCGCCTCCACGCGGTCCGGCGATGGGCCGAGCAGTCGATGATCGTGCTCGTCATGCAGTCCCTCGACAACTCGCTGACGACCTACCTCACGCGCGGAATCTTCGGTCGGCGTATGACGACCCGGCAGGGGACCGGCCAGCCCAACCCCGAGTGGATCCCCGCCGCCCACCGCGTCGCCCGCGAGCTCGCCACCCGCGTCGACGGCCTCGCCGGCGGGTCATCGGCCGACCTCATCGGCATCCCGACGACGGCGCATTTCATCGGCGGCTGTGCGATCGGCACGTCGATCACGAGCGGCGTCATCGACCCCTACCAGCGCGTGTTCGGCTACGACGGCCTCCACATCCTCGACGGTTCCGCTGTCAGCGCCAATCTCGGCGTGAACCCGTCGCTCACGATCACGGCACAGGCCGAACGGGCCACCGCGCTCTGGCCGAACAAGGGCGAGCCCGACGCACGTCCGCGGCTCGGCGAGCCGTATCGCCGCATCGAGCCGGTCGCTCCGCGCACTCCCGTGGTCCCCGAGTCGGCGCCCGGTGCGCTCCGCCTGACGACACCGACGCTCCGTCCCGGTGCGGCCGCGAGAGGCTGCATCGCATGAGCATCTTCGTGGGCGCCGCGGGACCGGATCTCGTGTTGCCGCACGGGCTCGGCAGTCGCCATCAGGCGTTCGCACCCGTCGTGGGCGAGCTCACCCGTCGCCCCCGCATCCTGGCGCTCGCCGATCGGATTCTGGAGCACTCCCGAGCGCCGCTTCGCGCAGTGGTTCCTCACGCAGATGCGGAACGCCGCGCGCGCGATCCCCGCCGCGTTGGAACGCGGCGTCAGCACGCCCGGCATCCGCACACTGCTGCTCGGCCCGTTCTTCGGGCGCCCCGCGCACGTCACGCCACTCGATGCGGCGGACGACCTCGCGGCGCTCGCGGCGGCATCCGGCTTCGAGCGCGCCCGCGACTCCTTTTCGACGTTCTCCGCACCCGCGCCGAACCCGGCCGTCCCGATCGTCATCGTCTGGGGCAGACGCGATGTCATCCTGCCGTTCCTCACGCAGTCGCGTCGCGCGCGGCGGCGCTACCCGGCGGCACGCCATATCGCCCTGGGCGGCGCCGGGCATCTTCCCTTCTCCGACGACCCGCACGCGTGCGCCGGCATCATCGCCGGCACCCATCCGTTCACGGCAGACCAGGACCAGACATGAAGAGCACCTTCTACACCGACGACCACGAGGCGTATCGCGAGAGCGTCCGAGAGTTCCTCCGTCGCGAGGTCGAACCGCACCACGAGCGCTGGGAGCTCGAGCACGGCGTCGATCGCGCGATCTGGGAGAAGGCCGGCGCGCACGGGATGCTGGGCCTCGGCGTGCCGGAAGAGTTCGGCGGAGGCGGCGAGCCGGACTACCGCTACCGGTTCGTGTTCGCGGAGGAGATCGCGCGAACGGGATTCACGTCCTTCGGCGTCGGCATCGGGCTGCAGGACGACATCGTGATCCCGTATTTCCTCGATCTCGCGACTCCCGAACAGAAAGAGCGCTGGGCGGATGCCGATGCCGTCGCGGCCGCGCAGTACGACCCGCGCACCTGGCCGGCGCTGCGTGTGCGTCTGTCCGATACGTTCGCGACGCGCCCGCGGGATGAGTGGGCCGAGGTCTTCGACGGGTCGGATGCCTGTGTGACCCCCGTCCTCTCGTTCACCGAAGCCACCACCCACCCCCACCTCGTCGCCCGGGGCACACTGGTAAAGGCCGACGGAGTGGTGCAGGCCGCGCCGGCACCGCGGTTCTCCCGGACTCGGGCACCCGGCATCCGCCCGCCCCGGTCAGCGCCCGATGACATCGTCGATGTGCTCACCGACTGGGCCCCCGTCCAGAGCACCGACCTTCCGACCGAACGACAGGAGACCCGATGACCGAGGCGTTCGTCTACGACGCGATCCGCACCCCGCGCGGCCGAGGCAAGGCGACCGGCGCCCTGCACGAAGTGAAGCCCGTGTCGCTGGTGACCGGACTTCTCGATGCCCTGCGCGAGCGGAACCCGGGCCTCGACCCCGCGGGGATCGACGATGTCATCCTCGGCTGCGTCACGCCCGTCGGCGACCAAGGCGCCGACATCGCCAAGACCGCGGCGCTCGCGGCGGGCCTCCCCGACATCGTCCCGGGCGTGCAGCTCAACCGGTTCTGCGGCTCGGGGCTCGAGGCCGTCAACCAAGCCGCGGCACGCGTGCGATCGGGCTGGGAAGACCTGTTCGTCGCGGGTGGCGTCGAATCGATGAGCCGCGTGCCGATGGGGAGTGACGGCGGACCGTGGGCGATGGACCCCGCCACCGCGTTCGCTGCGGATTTCGTGCCACAGGGCATCAGCGCCGACCTCATCGCCACGATCGAAGGCTACGACCGCGACGCCGTCGACACGTTCGCCGCCGAATCCCACGCGCGCGCCGAGCGTGCCTGGAACGAGGGCCGCTTCGCCCGATCCGTGGTGCCCGTGCGCGACCGCAACGGTCTCGTCATCCTCGATTGTGACGAGGCGATCCGCCCCGGCACCTCGCGGGAGTCGCTGGGCGCCCTCGCCCCGTCGTTCGCACAGGTGGGTCGCGCGGCGGGCTTCGACGCGGTGGCCCTCGAGAAATACCCCCATGTCCGCGAGATCGACCACGTCCACCACGCCGGCAACTCCTCGGGGATCGTCGACGGTGCCGCGCTCGTGCTGGTCGGTTCGGAAGCGGCGGGGCTTCGGCACGGCCTCACGCCTCGCGCGCGCATCGTCTCGGTCGGAGTCACCAGCACCGAGCCGACGATCATGCTCACCGGCCCCGCCCCGGCATCCCGCATCGCCCTCGATCGTGCCGGGCTCACGATCTCCGACATCGACCTCATCGAGATCAATGAGGCGTTCGCCGCCGTCGCCCTCAAGCTCATGCGCGACCTCGGCGGTTTCCCGCACGCGCGCACGAACGTCAACGGCGGGGCGATCGCGATGGGGCACCCGCTGGGCGCCACCGGGGCGATGATCCTCGGCACGCTCGTCGACGAGCTCGAACGCACGGGCGGCCGGTATGGACTCGCCACTCTCTGCATCGGCGGCGGCATGGGCATCGCGACCGTCGTCGAACGCATCTGAACCCGTCTGCCAGAACAGGATCACGCCATGACAGATCTCGCACCCGCCGTGCGCTTCGACCTCGACGACGGCATCGCGCACCTCGTGCTCGATGACCCCACCCAGTCGGCCAACACGATGAATCCGGCCTTCCGCTCCGCCCTGACCGCCGCGGTCGACGCCGTCGCCGACCAGATCGCCGCAGACCCTACTTCCGTGCGGGGTGTGGTCATCTCGAGCGCGAAGAAGACGTTCTTCGCCGGCGGGGACCTCGTCGCGCTGATGGCCACCGGGCCGTCGGGCGCTGCCGCGTTGTTCGCGGAGGTCGAGGGGATCAAGGCCGACCTCCGGCGCCTCGAGACGATCGGACGCCCGGTCGTCGCCGCGATCGCGGGGGCGGCCCTCGGTGGCGGCTTCGAGATCGCCCTCGCCACACATCACCGCATCGCGGTCGATGGTCGCTACGACCTCGGCCTGCCCGAAGTGACGCTCGGGCTGCTTCCCGGCGGCGGCGGCGTAACCCGCACGGTGCGGATGCTGGGGCTGCAACAGGCGCTCACCGGTGTGCTCCTGGAGGGGCGTCGATTTCGTCCCGCGCAGGCACGGGAAGCCGGGATCATCGACGAGGTGGTCTCGTCCCGCGACGACTTGTTGCCCGCCGCGATCGCGTGGATCGACGCGCACCCCGACGCCGCGCAGCCATGGGATCGCCCCGACTACCGCATGCCCGGCGGCACACCGAAGACGCCCGCTCTCGCCGCGATGCTCCCCGCGTTTCCCGCTACTCTGCGTGCGAAGCTCAAGGGCGCCCGCTACCGCGCGCCGCGCGCGATCCTCGCCGCAGCCGTCGAGGGCGCGCAGGTCGATCTCGAGACCGCGTCGCGCATCGAGTCACGCTACTTCGTCTCGCTCGCGACCGGCCAGCAGTTCCGCAACATGACCCAGGCGTTCTTCTTCGACATGCAGGCGATCGGCAGCGGCGCCTCGAGACCGGCCGGCATCCCGCCGCGCCCGGTCACCCGTCTCGCCGTCCTCGGTGCGGGCATGATGGGCGCCGGTATCGCCTTCTCGGCGGCCCGCGCGGGCATCGGGGTGGTGTTGAAGGACGTGACGCCGGAGGCCGCGGCCCGCGGTCGCGCGCATGCCGAAACGCTGCTCGACGGACTCGTCGCGAAGGGCCGCCTCAGCGCGGAGCAGCGCGATGAAACCCTCGCCCGCATCACGCCCACCGCCGATGTCGCCGACCTCGCCGGGTGCGACGCGGTCGTCGAGGCCGTGTTCGAATCCGTCGAGCTGAAGCATCGCGTGCTCGCCGAGGCGGAGGCATCCGTTCTCCCCGGCGCACTGCTGGGATCGAACACCTCGACGCTGCCGATCAGCGTGCTCTCGGAGGGGGTGGAGAACCCAGCCGATGTCATCGGCATCCACTTCTTCAGCCCGGTGGACAAGATGCCGCTGATCGAGATCATCGTCGGGGAACAGACGAGCGACGCGGCGCTCGCGCGCGCGTTCGACCTGGCGGTGCAGCTGCGGAAGACGCCGATCGTCGTGAACGATCGCCGCGGTTTCTTCACGAGTCGCGTGTTCGGGTCGCTCGTCATGGAGGCCGCGCGCATGGTCGGCGAGGGCATCGATCCCGTCGCGATCGAGCGCGCCGCATCGCTCGCCGGCTTCCCCGGGCAACCACTCGCGATGCTCGACGAAGTGTCGCTCGAGCTCCCCCAGAAGATCGAGAAGGAAGCGCAGCGACTCGCCGGCGCGGCCTACGAATCGTCCCCCGCGATGCAGGTACTGGACGAGCTCATCGCCCTGGGCCGGTGCGGCAAGGCGGCAGGCGCGGGGTTCTACGAGTACCCCGAGGGCGGGCGGAAGGTGCTCTGGCCGGGGCTTTCCGATCTGTTCGGCGGCGACGTGGACGTTCCGCTCGCCGACATCGAAGATCGGCTGACGTTCGCGATGAGCAATGAGACGATCCGGGTGTGGGAGGAGGGCGTGCTGCGGACGGTGCCGGATGCCAACATCGGGTCGATCCTCGGGATCGGGTTCCCACCCCTCCTCGGCGGCGCGCTGCAGCACGTCGACGGCTACGAGGCCGCAGACGGCACCCTCGGTGTGGCGGCCTACGCGCGGCGCACCCGCGAGCTGGCAGATCGCTACGGCGACCACCTCGCCCCGCCGACCTCGCTGATCGAGAAGGCGAAGACCGGAGCGACGTACCGGTGAGGTCTTATCCTCCTGAACCATGGCACCTCCGGGGCGAGTTCCTGGCCGGAATCTTCCTCGTGCCGACGAGCGAACTGCCCGCATACGTGTGGGCCCAGATACCGTCCGCCGCGCGGCCGCTGGCACTCGGCGGGCGGGCGATCGTGGCGGTGGCGGCCGTACGGTACACGCCCGGCGGCGTGCTCGAATACGACGAACTCCTCGTGGCCGTCCCGACGATCCAGCGCCGTCGCCTCGCCCTGACGATCCCCCAGATCTGGGTGACCTCCCCCGCCTCGCGGGCCGGTGGGCGGGCCCTGTGGGGCATCCCGAAGGAGCTGATGACGACACGGCGTGCAGCGGCGGGTCGCCGTCTGCGGGTGCGGCACCGCGCGGAAGACCGGGCCGTGCTGGCCGAACTCGACGGGGCCGCGACGATCGATCTTCCCGGCACCTGGACGCTCCCGCTGCCGACACTGCAGCGGCGCCCGGGCGGTGGCGTGATCCGCTCGTCGAACTCCGTGCGCGGGCGAATGCACCTGGCCCGCACCGCGTGGACGTTCGGCTCATCACTGTCGTGGCTGGGCGGCCGGCGTCCCGCGCTGAGCGCTGCCCTCACCGGCGCGGCGATCGTCTTCGGCACACGCGTCGAGCGCTGATCCCCGCCCTCGCCCGTACCGCGCACAGGACATTTCGACCGCGGGCCGACCATCACCCCCGGAAATCCGGGGCTGGGCGTCACGCACCGGCCAGGTTCTCCTGTACGGGGTACAGCACGCCGCTGACAGCCCGATGGGTCAGTCGAGCAGCAGCGCCGGCTCTTCGAGCACGGCGGCGATATCGGCGATGAACCGGCTCATGCCGTCACCGTCGATCACGCGGTGATCGAACGATCCCGAGACCGTCGTGACGAAACGCGGGCGCACTTCGCCGTCGACGACCCACGGCTTCTGGCGGATCGTCCCCATCGCCACGATCCCGCTTTCGCCGGGATTGATGATCGGGGTGCCGGCATCCATCCCGAACACACCGATGTTGGTGATCGTGATCGTGCCGCCCTGCTGGTCGGCCGGGGTCGTCTTGCCCTCGCGGGCCGTGACGGTCAGCTTCTCCAGGGCCCGCGCGAGTCCACGCATGTTGAGGTCCTGCGCGTCTTTGATGTTCGGGACGAGCAAACCTCGCGGCGTCGCGGCCGCAATGCCGAGGTTGACGTAGTTGCGCACCCGGATCTCGGCGGTGCCGTCTTCCTTGTCGACCCAGGCGGCGTTGACCATGGGCGTCCGGCGCGAGGCCCAGACGACGGCGCGCGCGACGATGAGCAACGGCGAGATCTTGACATCCGCGAAATCCGGCGAGGTCTTGAGCCGCTTGACGAGCTCCATCGTGCGGGTCGCGTCGACGTCGGTCCACACCGATACATGCGGAGCCGTATACGCCGAGCGCACCATCGCCGAGGACGTCGCCTTGCGCACACCCTTGACCGGGATCGTCTCCTCGCGGTGGTCGTCCTCACGCTCGGCGACCTCGACACGGGGCTCGGGTGCGACCGGGATCGTCTGCTCACGCTGGGCGGGGACCGCCGGAGTCGCGATGTTGCGAAAGACGCTGGCCTGCTCGGCGTGGCGGACGACGTCGTCGCGCGTCACTTCGCCGGCCGGACCGCTGGGGCTGACTTCGGAGAGGGTGACACCCAGGTCGCGCGCGAGCTTGCGGACGGGCGGCTTGGCCACGACCCCGACCGAGGCCTTCACTGTCTCGGCGCGTTCGGCGGGCCGCTTGCGGCGCGAGGTCGGGGCTTCCGCGGTGCCGTAGCCCACGAGCACGGCGCCACCGGCCTCGGCCTCCGCCGGCTTCTCGCCGTGCTGCGAGTCGCCGACCACGGCATCCGTCGTCTCGGCCCCGCCGCCGATCGTGATGATCGCCGTGCCGACGGTGACCGTCTCACCCTCGGGCGCGAGCAGTTCACCGACCGTGCCGGCGAATGGAGACGGCAGCTCGACGAGCGACTTGGCTGTCTCGATCTCGACGAGCACGTCGTTGACCTCGACCGCATCGCCCGGAGCCACCCGCCACTGGACGATCTCCGCCTCGGTGAGGCCTTCGCCGACGTCCGGCAACCGGAAGGTCTGTTCGCTCATGTGATTCTCCTCGTCATGCCCATGCCACGAGACACGGTTTCTGCTCCGAGACACCGGTGTGCATCGGGTGTCTCGGTGCACATCAGGTGTCTCACTGTAAGGGGGGCGGGTCAGTAGGCGAGGGCGCGGTCGACGGCCTCGAGGATGCGGTCGACATCCGGCAGGAAGACGCCCTCGAGCTTCGCGGGCGGGAACGGCACATCGAAGCCCGATACCCGCAGCACCGGGGCTTCGAGCGCGAAGTACGCGCGCTCCATCACGGTCGCCGCGACCTCGGAGCCGAGCGATGTGAACCCCGGGGCCTCCTGCGCGTAGACCATCCGACCGGTGCGCCGCACCGAGTCGAGGATCGGACCGTAGTCCACCGGCGAGAGCGAGCGCAGGTCGATGACTTCGCAGGACGTCCCCTCGCTCTCGGCGAGCACGGCGGCCTGCAGCAACATCGTCACCATCGCGCCGTGGCCCACGAGCGTGACATCGGTGCCCCGACGGACGACGCGCGATGCGTGCAGCGGAACAGCGCGCTGGGTCGTGTCGACCTCGCCCTTCATCCAGTACTTGGCCTTGGGCTCGAGGAAGATCACCGGGTCGGGCGAGGTGATCGCATCCTGGATCATCCAGTACGCATCGTTCGGCGTCGAGGGCGAGACGACCCGCAGCCCCGGCGTGTGGGTGAAATAGGCCTCGGGGCTCTCCTGGTGGTGCTCGATCGCGCCGATGTGGCCGCCGTACGGGATGCGGATGACAATCGGCATCTGCAGGGCGCCCTCATGGCGATTCGTGATCTTGGCGAGCTGCGAGGTGATCTGGTCGAACGCCGGGAAGACGAACCCGTCGAACTGGATCTCGACGACCGAACGGAAACCGGCCATCGCGAGTCCGATCGCGGTGCCGACGATGCCCGATTCGGCCAGCGGACTGTCGAGCACGCGCCGGTCGCCGAACTCCGCCTGCAGTCCTTCCGTCACGCGGAACACGCCGCCGAGCCGGCCGATGTCCTCGCCCATGAGCAGCACGTGATCGTCGGCGGTCATCGCCGCGCGCAGCCCGGCATTGAGCGCTTTCGCGAACGGCATCACGACGGGCCCGCTCATGCGGCTCCCCCCTCGAACGTGGACTCGTAGTCCGACAACCAGCGCTGCTGCTCCGCGAGGAGCGGGTGGAACTCGCTGTAGACGTGCGCGAACATGTCAGAGGCTTCCAGCCCGCCGAGCTCGTTGGTGCGCACGCGCACATCGTCGGCGTAGGCCTGAGCCTCGGCATCCACCTCGTCGAAGAATGTGGATGCCGCCCCCTTCGCCTCGAGGTAGGTCCGCAGGCGCGCGATCGGATCGCGGCGGGCCCACGACTGCTCCTCATCGGACGTGCGGTACTTCGTCGGGTCGTCGCTCGTCGTGTGCGCGCCCATCCGGTACGTGAGGGCCTCGATCGCCTGCGGGCCCCCGCCCGCACGCGCCTCGTCGAGCGCGAGCTTGCTGACGGCGTAGCTGGCCAGCACGTCGTTGCCGTCGACGAGGGTCGAGGGCATGCCGTACCCGGCGGCGCGCTGGTGCAGCGGTCCACGAGCCTGCGTGGCGACGGGGACCGAGATCGCCCAGTGGTTGTTCTGGAGGAAGAACACCTGGGGCGTGCGGTAGCTGTTCGCGAAGACCATGGCTTCGTGCACGTCGCCCTGACTCGAGGCGCCGTCGCCGTAATAGACGATGACGGCCGCGTCGGAGTCGGGATCACCGGTGCCACTGCGCCCGTCGAATGTGAGCCCCATTCCGTAGCCGGTGGCGTGCAGGGTCTGCGACCCGAGGACCAACGTGTAGATGTGGGTGTTGCCGTTCTTCGGATCGGTCGGATCCCAGCCGCCGTGCGTGAGTCCACGCATGACGCGGATGATGTCGATCGGATCGACACCCCGCGTCGTGGCGACGACGTGCTCGCGATACGACGGGAAGATGTGGTCCTGCGGGCGCGTCGCGCGCACCGAGCCGACCTGCGCGGCCTCTTGCCCGAACGACGGCGGCCAGAGGGCCAACTGGCCCTGGCGCTGCAGGTTCGTGGCTTGGCGGTCGAAGGCGCGGACCGTCACCATGTCACGGTAGAAAGTCTGCAGATCGTCGTCGCCAAGGGTGTCGATCAGCGGCAAGAAGCGCTCCGCTGCAGGGCTGGGGGCGAACGTCCCGTCCGCCGCCAGGACGCGCACGAGGGCAGGGTCGTCAGGCGGGGTCATGCGTTCACGCTACCGCGCAGGGCATGCGCGGCTCTGCATGAGTTCGACAATGGATGCTGTGATCCGCCGTCCTCGGTCTACAGTCGCGTGGCCGCGGCGACCTCGACCACGCGGTCGAGGGATTCTTCTTCGCCGATCGAGATCCGCACGCCGTCGCCGGCGAACGGGCGCACGATCAGGTCGGCCGCCTCGAACGCGGCGGCGACCTCGAGCGCACGGTCTCCTGCGGGAAGCCAGACGAAGTTCCCCTGCGCGACCGGGACGTCCCAGCCGACGTCGCGGAGGCGCGCGGCCAGGCGATCACGACGGTCCGCGATGGTGCGCACCCGCTCGAGCAGCTCGTCTTCGGCATCGAGGCTCGCGAGGGCGGCCGCTTCGGCGCCCGCCGTGACCGATAGGGGAATCCCGGTGGTCCCCGCCGCGGAGAGGATGCGAGGGTCCCCCACCGCGTAGCCGACGCGCAGGCCCGCCAGACCGTACGCCTTGGAGAACGTGCGGAGCACGACGACGTTCGGATGCCCCGCCGCCAGAATCCGTGCGCCGTCCACGGCGTCGGGATCGGTGACGAACTCCGCGTAGGCCTCATCGAGGACGACGAGCACGTCAGCGGGCACGCGCGTGAGGAACGCCTCGAAGCCGGCCTGTGTGACGATCGGGCCGGTCGGGTTGTTCGGACTGCAGACGATGATCATGCGGGTGCGGTCGGTGACGGCATCCGCCATCGCGTCGAGGTCGTGCCCGCCCGCCACGGTGTTCGGCACCGGGACCGGCGTGGCGTCGGCGACGATCGCGAGGCCCGGGTACGCCTCGAAGGAGCGCCAGGAGAAGAGCAGCTCATCACCGGGACCGCATGTCGCGTGGGCGAGCTGGTAGAGGATCGAGACCGAGCCGGCGGCGATGTGCACGGCATCGTCCGCGACACCGAAGCGCTCGGCCAGGCGCGCGCGCAGGCGCGGCGACGACGCGTCGGGATAGCGGTGGAAACCGGCCGCAGCCTGCATCGCCGCGACGACGCCCGGAAGCGGCTCGAACGGGTTCTCGTTGCTCGAGAGCTTGAAGGCCTCTGCCCCGGCCTGCTTGCCCTGCTTGTAGGCGGGATGCGCGGCGATGGCGGGACGGATACGGACGGGGAAGTCGGTCACGCGTCGATTCTACGAGCGCAATGTTTCACCCGGAATGCGACGAGTGCTCTCCCCCGCGGTCGCGCGCCCGGAGAGCTCGGTGTCCCAGCAGCTCGTCGAGATCACTGATTCCCTCCGCGCACACTCCGTGGGAGACTGACGCATCATGCGATTCATCATCCGCGTCGTCGTCAACGCCTTCGCCATCTGGGTGGTCACCCTGATCACCGCTCTCGAGGTGGACGTCATTCCGTTCGCCCCCGGGGACACCCTGCAACTCGTGCTGACGTTGCTCGTGGTGGCCGCGATCTTCGCGGTCGTGAACACGATCATCGGGACGGTGATCAAGGTCCTCGCATTCCCGCTGTACATCCTGACGCTGGGGCTGATCTCGCTCGTGATCAACGGGCTGCTGCTGTGGATCACCGCCTGGTTCACGGCATCCTGGAACTGGGGTCTGCGCGTCGAGGACTTCTGGCTCGGCGTGGTCGCCGCCCTTCTGATCTCGCTGATCAACTGGGTGTTCGGCATCATCCTGCGCCCGCAGACCTCCCGCCGCGACCGCTGACTCAGCTCGGCCGTGTCGCGCCGTACGTCGTGACCTGCACGGACACGGCCTGACCGAGTCCCTCGAACAGCGACCGCACCGGAGTCATGCGTGGATCGCTCGATCGATCCAGCAGGGCCGCCGTCTCGACGTACCGCGTGAGAGCGTGGGGCTGCATCGGCATTTCGCCGTCGACGAGGGATGCCGCGCTCGTCCGCCCGGCGACGAAGCTATCGGCCGATCCGACCGCAGCGGGATGGCCCCCGGCGGCGAGCGCCGACACGGGGTCGTCGCCGTGACGGATGTCGACACTCAGGGTGCCCGGGCCCACGGCTACCTGTACCGGATCGCCGAGGGTCACCAGCGCCGGCACCTCATAGACGCCGGATGTCGCGACATGGGAGGCGACCATGGCGCCCTGGGAATGTCCGGCAAGGTGCACGGTGTCACCCGGATGCGCGCCGGCCGCCTCCAACGCCGCCATCGTCGCGTCGTACGAGGCTGAGCGCGACCCCGTGTACAGCTCGACATTGGACTGCATGTCCCAGGGTTCGTCCGCATCGGCGCCGATCTGGGTGCCCGCGACGTAGGCGACGAACTGGGTCGACCCGTCCGCCATCGTGTATTTCTCGACGCGCACGCGTGCGTCATCGCGCGGGATGCGGGTGGCCATATCGGCGAGTCCGGTCGGCGCCGTGCCGCGAGTCGATGTGAGCGGAGTCACCGTGACCGGGCGCGGATCGCCGCGGAGCGGCGTCGCGGCGACCGCCCCCCGGCCGACGCCGTCGATCGCGATCGTGCCGAGCAATGCCACGGCACTCCCCACGAGGCCCGCCGCCTGGCGCAGACTCCAGCCGGGCATGAGATAGCCGAACGCACCCACCGAGCCTCCGAGCTGTGCGACGGCTCCCTCGCGATGTCCGACGACCCAACCGGCGACCTCACCCGCGGCCCGAGCGGCGGCATCCGGGTGCGCCGCGATGAGCTGTCCCGAGAGCGCCGCCAGCACCGCGACCCGCGCCGAATCGTCAGACGAGCGGGCGACCTCGATCTGAATCCACAGCTCGACCAGGTCGTAGGTCTCGGCCATCGACCTCACGCCACCGGCGAGGGATGCCGCCTGCGCGCCGGCCGCGGTGACCTCCGCCGTCGGCACGAACGCCCAGACATCTGCATCGCGGAGCACTCCGGCCAGCTCACTCAGCCGAGAGCGGAGCACGTCGCAGTCGTCCGCCAGGACCGCCAGCCGCGCGGCCGCGTCGCGGAGATGGTCCGTGTCGACGGCGATGATGCCGCCGCTGCGGATCTCGAGATCGTCGGTCAGCGACACGAGGCCCCCGCGATCGACAGCCGGTGGAGAGCGGCGACATCATCGTCGGCGAGATCGAGGAGCACCGCGATCCGATCGAACGTCGCACACAGTTCCTCGACCGCCGCGCGATAGTCGTCGGCGGCGCGCGCCCGCCAGCCGGTGTCGGCGCGGAGTGCGCGCGCCCGGCCCCGCAGGTCGGCGGCATCCGCACGGGCGTCGTCGAGGAGCCGACGTGCGTGCGCGAGCGCGATCGGGGAGGGGATGCAGGCGTCTGAGCCCATCCACCCAGGCTGGCGGGGTCGCGCGCCCGAGGGACGCCCGCGAGGGCATTCCGTGGACAACTTCCGCTCGCGGCCCCTTGGGGAGGAGGATCGGGCCTCGCGAGGACCTGTCGTGGGGACCACAATAGGGACCGTGCCCCGCACCCTCTCCCCCTTCCGCGTGGTCTTCGTCTGCACGGGCAACATCTGTCGCTCGCCGATGGCCGAAGTCGTCTTCCGCGGATTCGCCGAGCGCTCAGGGCTGGGCGACCTGGTCACGTCGACGAGCGCCGGCACGGGCGACTGGCACGTGGGAGAGCGTGCCGACGGTCGCACGCTCGACGCGCTCGCGCGCCTGGGCTACGACGGCACACGGCATCGCGCTCGTCAGTTCTCGCTCGAGGATTTCGACCGCAACGATCTGATCGTCGCTCTCGACCGGTCGCACGAGCGGATCCTGGCGAGCTGGGCACGCACCCCGGCCGACACCGACAAGCTCGCACTGCTCCTGTCGTTCGACGCCGCGGCCGGAGGGAATCTCGACGTCCCCGACCCCTACTACGCCGGCCCGCCGATGTTCGACGAGGTGCTCGGTATGATCGAAAGCGCGAGCCGGGCGCTCTTCCGGCAGCTCGAACCGGCCCTCCGGCCGGCTTCTCCCTGAGTCTCCACGTCCGAGCGCCCGCCACCCCGATCGGAGCTTCGTGACCTCTCTGCCGCCCCAGCCCCTCAGCCCTCTCGACGGTCGCTACCGCGCCGCCGTCTCAGGGCTCGCCGACTACCTGTCCGAAGCGGGCCTCAACCGCGCCCGCGTCGAGGTCGAGGTCGAGTGGATCATCGTCCTCACCGACCGGTCGCTGTTCGGCTCGACGCCGTTGACGGATGCCGACAAGGACACCCTCCGCGCCCTGTACCGCGACTTCGGTCAGGCCGAGATCGACTGGCTGGCCGAGAAGGAAGCCGTCACCCGGCACGACGTGAAGGCCATCGAGTACCTCGTGCGTGACCGCTTGTCATCGCTCGGGCTCGATCACCTCGCCGAACTCACGCACTTCGCCTGCACGAGCGAGGACATCAACTCCGCGTCGTACGCGCTCACCGTCCGACGCGCCGTCGAAGAGGTCTGGCTGCCGAAGCTCCGCGCCGTGATCGCCGCGATCGGCGAGCTGGCGCAGCAGCACCGCGATGCCGCGATGCTCTCGCGGACGCACGGTCAGCCCGCGACGCCCTCGACGATGGGCAAGGAGCTCGCGGTCTTCGCCTGGCGCCTCGAACGCGTCGCCGCGCAGATCGACGGCGGGGAGTACTTCGCGAAGTTCTCCGGCGCGACGGGCACCTGGTCGGCGCACCTCGCCGCCGCCCCCGATGTGGATTGGCCGGAGCTCTCCCGCACCTTCATCGAGGGTCTCGGGATCGACTTCAACATCCTCACGACTCAGATCGAATCGCACGACTGGCAGGTCGAGTTGTATGACCGCGCCCGCCACGCGGGCGGCATCCTGCACAACCTCGCGACCGACATCTGGACCTACATCGCGATGGGGTTCTTCGCGCAGATCCCGGTCGCCGGCGCGACGGGGTCCTCGACCATGCCGCACAAGATCAACCCGATCCGGTTCGAGAACGCCGAAGCGAACTTCGAGATCTCCGGCGGTCTTTTCCAGACCCTGTCTCAGACTCTCGTCACGTCGCGCATGCAGCGCGACCTGACCGACTCGACGACGCAGCGCAACATCGGCGTCGCGTTCGGGCACTCGCTGCTCGCGCTCGACAACCTCCAGCGCGGGCTGACCGAGATCTCCCTCCGTCGCGACGTGCTGCTGGCCGACCTCGACGCGAACTGGGAAGTGCTCGCCGAGGCGATCCAGACCGTGGTGCGCGCGGAGATCGTCGCCGGTCGCTCGCAGATCACCGACCCGTACGCACTGCTGAAGGAGCTCACGCGCGGCCGTCGTGTCGGCGGACCCGAACTCGCGGAGTTCGTGCAGGGACTGGACATCGGCGACGAAGCCAAGGAGCGCCTGATCGCGCTGACTCCCGCGAGCTACATCGGCGTGGCCGACTCCCTCGTCGACGAGCTGTAGCCCCCGGCATCCACCCCCGCGAGACGCGAGCGAGCGACGGTCAGTGGGCCGAAGGGCGCGAGTCGTCGTCCTTCGGGTGCAGCACGGGCTGATCGATCTGCTTGGTGACCTGGGCGGGATCGACCGCCAGCATCAGCAGCGCGATCATCACGAGCGTCGCGATGAACGAGATGCCGGCGACCACGAGGGCGACGACGACGACGTGCGCGCGCTGATCTTCGGTGAGGTCCTGGAAGAAGCCCATCGACACCAGCGCGATGATTCCGCCGAACAGGGCCGCCGCGAAGGCGAAACCCAGCAGCTGCACAGGCTTCATGAGGTCGCGCCGGGTGGGTCGCTGCTCGCTCATGCGGACTCTCCTACAGGTCGATCGGTGGCGGGTGCGACGGATGCCGCCGGCTCGCGGCGCGGAGAGAACCCCGCGATCCCGAGGAACACGGCCACGATCGCGGCGTACGCACCGAAGATGCCGACGGCGATGACGATGCCGGTCAGCGTGAACGATCCGGCCGCGTCGATGACGTAGTCGAGGCGGTACGCCGGATTGACGATGAGCAGCCCGATGCCGAGCGCGATCGTGAAGATGCCGATGAGGACCGAGTCCCGCGCTTCCGGCACGCCGGTGCGACGTCCATGGATGCCGAACGCCACCTCCGCGATGCCGGTCGCGAGCGCCCAGGTGATCACGAGGACGAAGAACAGGGTGGTCGAGCGGATGCCAGGGAGTCCGCCGATCATGCCGGCGAGCATCGTGAGCACTCCGAGGAGCACGGGCAGGGCGCGGCGTCCGCGCGGGTAAGCGAGTCCGGCACCGATCAACAGCACGAGGGCGGTTGCGATCGCCCATCCGCTGAAGACCGCGAGGCCGACCTCGGCCGAGTGATCCGCCGAGAAGGTGACCATGATCGCCGCGACGGCGGCGAAGAGGGCGCGACCGAGCTGCACATGGCGCACGGCAAACGTGCGGGCGGGGTTCTCGGACACTCCCCCAGTCTATTCCGCGCCGCACCGGTCACCGACTGCGCGGGTTCGGCGAGACAGGGGCGGGATTACCCGGCGGCCTTCTTCACCAGGGCGCGCAACGTGGCCTCGACCGCGGGGGTGACCTCGATCACGGCGAAGGACGTCGCCCACATCTCGCCGTCGTCGAGGAGCGCGTCCTCCTGGAACCCGACGGTGCCGTAACGGGCCTCGAACTTCTCCGCCGGCTGGTAGAACACGACGACCTTGCCGTCGCGGGCGTACGACGGGAACCCGTACCAGGTCTTGTGCTGAAGATCGGGGGCCTCATCGATCACGATGCGGTGCAACGCCGTCGCGACTTCCTTGTCGGTGCCGGTCAGCGCGTCGATGGCCTCGACGCAGGCTTCCGCTTCTTTCGCGAGCTTCGCCGCACCCTTCAGGCCTTTCGTGGACCGCAGCTCGTCGGCCCGCTGCTTCATCGCGGCGCGTTCGTCGTCGCTGAAGCCGCTTTTCGTGTCACCCATGTGTGCTCCTGTGTCTGGACTAGCCCCGCAGCGCCTCGATGACCCGCAGTACGTCGAGGGTGCGTTGCTGGTCGGGCCTGGCGTCGACCTCGCCGCGCACGAGCTCCGCGAACCGACCCACCTCGTACGCCATGTTGTTGTCGGCGCCGTCGATGCGACGCTCGACCGTCGTGCCATCGAGTCGCGTCAGGACCACGTGCCGCGGCTGGGTGATCTCGTCGATCGTGAGCGTGCCGGTCTCGCCCTGGATCTCGTTGGGGCGTGAGGAGAATCCGATCTTCGAGAAGGCGAGCTGCGCGACCATGCCCGGGTAGGTGAGCGTCGCGGCCCCGGCGCCGTCGGCACCCGTCGCGATCTCGACGAGGCCGCCCGCAACGCTCGACGGCGTGCCGAACAGGTCGATGAGAGCCGACAGCGGGTAGACCCCGAGATCGAAGGCCGCGCCGCCGGCGAGTGCTGGATCGAAGATGTTGGGGGTCTCGCCGGCGAGCACCAGGTCATAGCGCGCCGAGCGCTGGCACTGCGCGAATGCGACGAGGCGAACGGTACCGACCTCCGGCAGGAGCTCGCGGACGGCCGCCATACCCGGGTCGTAAACGTTGCGCATGCCCTCGAAGATGATCACGCCGCGTGCGGATGCGGCATCCACCAACGCCGTGAACTCGGCCGAGGTCGGCGTCGCGGGCTTCTCGAGGAAAACGTGCACGCCCGCCTCGATCGCCCGGTGCGCCTGCGCGCCGTGCGCGCCGTTGGGAGACCCGACGTAGACAGCGTCGATGCGGCCGGAGGCCAGCAGCGCATCGAGGTCGTCGGAGGCCCCCGCAACGCCGGTCTTGTCGGCGAAGGCGCGCCCGCGCGCGAGGTCCCGCGAGAAGACGACATCGACGCGGATGCCGTCGTTCTGCCGGACGGCGTCGATGAAGCGCTCGGTGATGGCGCTCGTTCCGATCGTGGCAAGTCTGATCACGCTGCAACGATAGGCCACGACGGCACGCGCGCGAGGGAATGCATCCGTCGCGGGCACGGTTGTCTCTCGGCATGGCTGAGCAGATGAAGGCACTCGTGTACCGCGACTTCGGTGGCAATGACCGCTTCGAGATCGCGCAGGTCGACCGACCGCACATCGGCCCCGACACGCTGGTCGTGCGGGTCGTCGCCGCGGGCATCAATCCCGTCGACTACAAGGTGCGCGAGGGGTACCTGCGCGGCGCGATCGACACGGTCCTTCCGGCCGTCCCGGGCTGGGATGTCGCCGGCATCGTCGAGCAGACCGGGCTCGACACCCCCGAGTTCGCCGTGGGCGACGCCGTCCTCGCCTACGCCCGCGCGGATGTCGTTCAGCACGGCTCCCTGGCCGAATTCATGCCGGTGCCGGTGCGCACCGCGACGACCAAGCCCGAGGGGCTGTCGTTCACCGACGCGGCGGCGCTGCCGCTCACGGGACTCACGGCGCTGCAGACGCTCGAACGTCTGGCGGTCGGCGAGGGCGACACCGTGCTCATCCACGGCGCGGCCGGCGGCGTCGGCTCATTCGGCGTGCAGCTGGCGCGCCTCCGGGGCGCTACGGTCGTGGGCACGGCATCTCCCCGCAACCACGACTACCTCCGCAACCTCGGCGCCACCCCGATCCCCTACGGCGACGGGCTGGTGGCCGCTGCCCTCGAGGTCGCGCCGGACGGCTTCGACGTCATCATCGACTTCGCCGGCGGCACCTCGCTCGACGCGACGCCGGAGCTCCTCGCCGAGGGCGGGCGCGTCGCGTCGATCGCCGATGCGCGGGCGCGCACCGAGTTCGGCGGCCACTACATCTGGGTGCGGCCGGATGCCGACCAGCTCGCCGAGCTTGCCCGACTCACGGCGGCCGGAGACCTGCGGGTCGAGATCGCTGCGACCTATGCCCTCGATGAGGGCGCGGCCGCCTACGCCCAACTCGAAGAGGGGCATACGCGCGGCAAGATCGTCGTCACGATCTGACGCGGCGGCGCGTGCCCTCGTTACGACGCGCGTAGGCGGCGGCGCTCTGGCTCGACGCTGGATCTCAGCGTCACCGGGTCGGCCCGCGTCCACGCGGCCGCTTCCATCGCGCTCGTGATCTGATCCGCGGTGCCCATGAGCGCCAGATTCACCGGATCGCCGAGCAGGCCGTCACTCGTGCGGGTACGTCCGATGAAATAGTCCGGGACGTAGACGGTCGTGAGGATGCGGTGGATGCGCGGCAAGACGAGGTAGGCCAGGAGCGCCCAGAAGACGACCGCGAACAGCGCGCCCCACCATCCGACGACAAAGGTCTCCGTGAAACTGAGAACCGCGAGCCACAGCGCGGCGAGCCCGGCGACCACGAAGAAGAACCAGTCGAGGGCGGCGCCTCGCGAGTACCGCTTCGCATCGGCCATCTGCGTCAGCCTTCGCCGAGGAACTCGATCGCGGCGGCGCGGAAGACGCGAGAGCCGGGGGCGTTGAAGTGATGCCGGTCGGGGATCTCGACGAACCGGCCCTGCGGGCACGCCGCCGCCAGGGTCTTGGACCCCTCGATGATGGCGTCGAGCGACCCGGTCGCGAACATCACGGGCTGTTGCGGCGCGCGCGCGGGATCGGGGTCGACCGTGCGCGAGGCCCGCAGCCCTCCGGCGATCGCCAACAACGCCCGGAGGTCGTTGCCCGGAACCCGTTCGGTCAACCGGATGTAGTTCTGTGTGACCGGGTCGGTGACCTCGGTGCCGTCCTCGACATAGGCGCGCACCTGATCGATGTCGAGACGGGCGAGCGGAATGCCGTCGGGGACCCCACCGAGCACCGCCTTCGGGATACGGGTGGCGATGTCCTGCAGCACTTCCCACCCGACGCGTGCACCCAGGGAGTAGCCGACGTAGAACGCCTCGTCGACCAGGTAGGTGTCGAGCATGGTTTCGACGTCGCCGGCGAGCTGGCGCAGGTCGTAATCGCCCGGCTCGTGCGGCTTGTCGCTGGCGCCGTGCCCACGTTGATCGAGCGCGAGCACCCGGTAGCCGGCGCGCAAGAGGTCCCGTACCCACCCGGTGCTCACCCAGTTGTCGCGCGTCGACGAGGCGAACCCGTGCACGGTCACGACGACCGGATCAGCCTCGTCTCCCCAGGAATACGTCGCGACGCGATGCCCCTCGCCCACCATGATGTACTGCGGGTCGGGCATCTCGGTCAACTGCTGCAGCGGGGAGCTCACTCCTCGATTCTGCCGCGTTCGCCAGTCCTCGGCATCCTCAGTCCTGGACGCTGATCTCTTTCCAGAAGGCGACGTATCCGCTGAAGTCCTTGCCGACCCGCTCGAACGCGGTCGGATACGGATGCGGGTACGCCCACGCGCGATCCTTCAGGACCTTCTCGCGGTCGGCGACCGAGTAGTACTGGCACTCGCCCTTCCAGGGACATGTGTAGGGCGTCGGGCTTTCGCTCAGCAGGTCCCAGGCGACGCTCGCGGGCGGGAAGTACCAATTCCCCTCGATCGAGATGAGGTCGTCCTTGTCCGCCTCAGCCACCACGGTGTCACCCAGCATTGCGCGCATGTGCGCCTCCTTTGTCCTCCCCCAGCGTGTCGTGCGGCGCCCGGGGAGGCAAGGGCCTTGCGCGCGTCAGCGCGCGTCGCTGCGTCGCCGGGGCTGTCCCGAGCGTCGCCGGGGCAGGATGCGGATGAGGTGTCCGCGCTGGCTCGCTCCGTGCTGCTGCGGCAGGGTGATCGGCTGCGTCACGATCGCGTCGACGACCATCGAACCGTCGGTCGGTCCGACGACGGGGATGGGCGTCGTCAGGGTGACCTCGGCCGGGTTGACCGGCAGGAGTGCGAGCTTGCGGTGTGCGGCCAGGTAGGCGGGGACGAGGATCAGCACGGCGCCGAACCAGGCCAGCGGGTTCGACCAGGCGACTCCCGCGAAGCCGAAGAGGGACCCCAGCACGAGCGCGGCGACCACGCGCATGACGAGTTCGACGACACCGGTGACCGTCGGGATCATCGCGTCGCCCAGACCCTGCAGGGTGCCGCGGAGCACGAAGAGCACGCCGAGGGCGCTGTAGCTGACGCCGTTGATGATGAGCATGAGGTGCGCGAGATCGACCACCTCATCGGCGGCATCGCCCACGAAGATGCGCACGACGGGGGCGCCAAAGGCGACGAGGAGCGCGCCGAGGATCACCGCGCCGGCGATCGCCATCCACACGGCCTGCACGACGCCGCGGCGGATGCGGTCGGGGCGTCCACCGCCGTGGTTCTGGGCGACGAACATCGAGACGGCAAGGCCCAGCGACATCAAGAGCGCCACGGCGAGACCGTCGACGCGGCTCGCGGCCGTGTAAGCAGCCACGGCGTCGGACCCGAGACGGTTGAGCGCGACCTGCACCGTGAGGGTGCCGATCGCGATGATGGATGCCTGGAACCCCATCGGCAGGCCGAGGCGCAGGTGCTCGCGCAGCTCCGCGCGGGTGACGTGGAAGTCGGCACGCGTGATCCACAGGACGCGGACGCGACGACGCACGTACTCCAGGCACAGCAGTACCGAGACCGCCTGCGAGAGCACGGTCGCCAGCGCCGCGCCGCCGACCCCCCACTCGAGCGGGCCGACCATGAGGACGACCAGCACGACGTTCAGGATGCACGCAATCGTCAGGAACACGAGTGGCGTGCGGGAGTCGCCGATCGCGCGGATGATCGCCGACAGGTAATTGAAGAACATCATCGTGCCCGCGCCGAGGAAGCTGATCTGCGCGAACACGGTCGCGTCGGCGAGCAGCTCGGGCGGCGTCTGGAGGAGCTGAAGAAGGGGCTCCGCGATCAGCGGGGCACCGACCGTGAGGACCACGCTGACGATCGCCGTGAGGATCGTGCCGGCCGCGACCGACCGCCGCACGGCGGCGTCATCGCGGGCGCCGAAGGCCTGCGCCGTCGGAATGGCGAAACCGCTCGTCATTCCCCACGCGAAGCCGAGCAACAAGAAGAGCAGGGCGCCCGTCGCACCGACGGCAGCGAGCGCATCGACACCGAGCCACCGGCCCACGACGATCGCGTCGGCCACGTGGTACAGCTGCTGGATGACGTTGCCGATCAACAGCGGCACGGCGAACATGAGGATGACGCGCCAAGGGCTGCCGGTAGTGAGGTTCTTGGCCATGCGCGTGCCTTCGTGCGTTCGTGGGTGGAAATCGAATCGATTCGAGACGAAGTTTCCATTATCGCACACGATCAGCACGCGTCACCAGCGGAGATCAGGGATTCGGGCGGTCGTCCAGCGTCAGTTGCAGCAGGGCGAGGTCGAGCCAGCGGCCGAACTTCATCCCCACCTGGGGCATCGTGCCGATGCGCGCGAAGCCGAGCTTCTCGTGCAGGCGGAGTGATCCGGTGTTGCCGGCCTCGATCGCCCCCACCATGACGTGGATGCCGGTTTCTCGCGCCCGTGCGATCGCGGCGCGCAGCAGCGCTTCACCGATCCCACGTCCCCGCTGGTCCCCGCGAACGTACACGGAGTGCTCGGCCGTGTGACGGTATCCGTCGTGCGGACGCCAGGGGCCGAACGACGCGTATCCGAGCACGTCATCGGCGGGATCCACCGCGACCAGCACCGGGTACCCGGACGTCTGACGCCCCTCGATCCAGGCGACGCGATCGGCGGCATCCACCTTCTGCTCGTTCCAGATCGCCGTCGTGTGCGCGACGGCGTCGTTGTAGATCTCGGCGATGCCCCCGGCATCCGCCGCCACGGCGTCGCGGATCGGCGAGGTCACGAGCCGTCGCGCAGGTCGTCCAGGCGGCGCTCGGCGAGCGAGATCTCGTCGAACCGTGCGACGCACGCCTCACCCATCGGCGCTTGCGAGAGGAACCCGACGCGCAGCGGCGCGCTTCCTTCCGGCAACCGGAACAGCCGCACGAAATCCCAGTGGATGCCGTCCGTCGAGGCGTGGAACGCACATGCCGGGCCGACGCGCGCGACCCGCAGGTACACGTGGGCGTCATCGACCGGCGCGCTGTTGACGTCGTCCGAGAAACGATCGGTGACGACGCTGACGACCATCGGCTGCCCCTGCGGCGAGTACTCGAAGCAGAGCTTCGCCCAGTGGTCCTCGTCGCTCCACAGTGCCAGCGCGCCGGCGTCGAACGTCGTCCGTTCGCCCGGCACCTGCACCCGGGCCGAGAGGATGAAGTCGTCCGCCGGTGCGGCGAAGACGAGCGCCGTCGCGGCATGCTGCTGCGGCCCGCCGAGCGAGTCGTTGCTCCAGTCGACACCCGGCGCCGCCGTGAGTTCGAGGATGTCGGCCGCGAACGTGGCCACGCCGGGGCCGTTCGTCCACGACAGGGCGGGCAGGCCGGGGAGCTGCAGAGTCATGTGTCCACGCTATCGCCGGAGCTCATGGTCGTGGCGGCCGGCCGGACAGCGGCGTCAGGCGCGCAGCGGGACCGCCACATCCGAGATCGTCGCCGTCACGGTGCACGCGGCATCCATGCCGGTGATCTCGATGCGCAGGGTCGTCTCCATCGGGCCCGACGTGCTGGCGACCGTCAGTCCGGTCGGCGGCACGAACCTTTCGATCCGCCACTCGAAGGTGACCTCGCGCCCGACCGCCAGCATCCGGGTGCGAAGTGTGCTGCCCGCTTCGATCGGCTCGGGCGAGGTGAGCTCTTCGGAAATGACCGACGAGTCCCACTCGACGCGATTGCGGGGGTCGCCGAGGTACGCGAACACGTCAGCCTGAGGTCGGTCGATCGCAATGGATTCGTTCACCGTGATCATGCGGCGCCCTCTTGAGCTGCTGCGATGATCGCGCGCAGGTGCGCGCGCAGAGTCGCCGCACGGTCGGTGAACTCCCGCTGGTGGGCGACGTAGGTCGCCTTGCCCTCGGGCGTCTCGATGGGCACCGGCGCGTAGCCCCACTCGACGAGGTCGTACGGCGACGCGCGCATGTCGAGTTCGCGGATGTCCCGCGCGAGCTCGAAGCAGTCGAGCAGCAGGTCGCCGGGAACGAGCGGGCCCAGCTTCACGGCCCACTTGTAGAGGTCCATGTTCGCGTGCAGGCACCCGGGCTGCTCGGTTGCGGACTGCTGCGCGCGGCTCAGCTCACGCCGGTTGAGGGGCACGGCGTCGGGGGTGAAGAACCGGTAGGCGTCGAAGTGCGTGCAGGTGAGGGGATGCGCGTCGACGACCGCATCCGTTCCTTCCCGCCCGAGACGCAACGGCACGGGATGCCGGTGCTCTGCCTCGCGGTAGACCATCGCCCATTCGTGGAGTCCGAAGCATCCGTACTGGGCACGGGCGTCGGACGTCGCGCGCAGAATGTTTCCGATGCCGGCGAGCATGAGGCCCTTGTCAGCGACGAAGCTGGCCGTGTCGACGACAAGGTCCTCGCCGTCTGAGCGGTACCAGCGCCACTCGGCCCGCGGGGTGTCGGCGGCCTCCCGTAACGCCACTCCGACACCCGGATGCCAGCGCCGCAGGATCGCCGGCTTGTACGAGTAGTACGTGTAGAGGAAGTCGTCGACCGGATGCGTCTGACCTCGCGATGCACGGGCTCGCCGCCCCTCGGTCAGCGCATCGGCTCGGGCGTGGTGTCGCTCTTCGAGCGGGCGCCACTCGCTGATCGCGAGAGCGGAATCGATGGTGAGCACGCATCGAGGATACGTCCGATGCGTGCTCACATCCTCGCGAGCGTGCGCCGCAGGAAGGTGTCGTTGAACGCATCCCTCTCTTCGGAGAGATCGCCGTCATGGGCCCACCGGTGCACGCCGAAGCACAGCCCGATGGCGGTGCTGTCGGCGCGCAAGCGCACCCGCGCGGCGTCGTCGGCGGCGTAAGCCGACAGGGTGGCGTCGGCGGTGGCGTCGTCCGTGAAGTAGCCAACGGCGGCGAACTCCCAGGCGGCGGGAGCGATGAGCGCCTCCCCGAAGTCGATGACGCCGATCTCGCCGCCCGCGTCGAGGATGTTCTCCTCGTGGAGATCGGGATGCACCAGAACGCCAGTCCCGCTCTCGAGCGCCGCGCGCACCACGGGCGCATGAGCTTGCAACCGCTCGCGGAGATGCGGTCGATCGGCGAGCGCCGCGTGATCCTCGAGCCGCGCGTGCCCCAGAGGCCACAGTGGGCGCCGGGCCCACGCCATCAAACCGGCGGGCATCGACGACTGCTCTCCGCGCAGGGCGCCACCGTCCACCTGCACGGCGCCGAACCCTGAGACAGGTTGCGCGTGCAGCACGCGGAGGAAGGCCGCCAGGGCGGGCGCGGCGCGCAGCCTGTCGCTCTCCGCAAGCGGTGCACCCTCGAGGCCGGTCGTCACCGAGAATGCGGGCCCGGTCCAGCCGTCGAGCTGCCAACTGCCGCGCACGGGCCGGGGCACGCGGGCACCGGCCCGCGCTAGCTCGGCCATCACCGCATGTTCCATGGGGTAGGTTGCGCCGGCGCCGGGCCGATCTCGCGCAATGCGCAGGGCCCACCACGCAGGCCCCGATCTCACACGCCACGCATCGCTCGCGAGCCCTGTGCCAAGCGGCGACGGGTGTTCGACTTCTCGCCCGAGCGCTCGGAGCACCCGCCGCGCGGTGGCGTCGGCTGCCATCGCTGGCCCGCTCCGCGCGACCCCGAACGTGCCCAGGCCACCCCCGCACGGTCGTCCATTCGGAGCGGCCTCATTGAACTGCTCCTTCTCGCGTCAAGGGTTCTCGTGGCCACCGTAACGCCTGCTCGCCGTCGACGGCCGTCGGAGCGGACCCGTCGTGCACACGGTGGTGATATCGCGCACGGTGCCGTCCTACGCTCCGAGCGGGCGACACCCGGTCGAGGCGACCTGCCTGCTGCCGTGCGCGGTCGCCGAGGCCGATGTGCGCAGGCACCTGAGCGAGATCTGGCAGGGCGATGTCGCTGCGTGGCAGCTTCTGCGGCGCGATGACATCCCCGACGCTCTTCCAGCACAACCCGCACCTCTCAGATCGCGTGGCCCCGCGCAGCTCGCCGACCGGATATTCGTCGCGGGCGACCACCGGGACACGGCATCCATCAACGGCGCGCTCGCGTCGGGCGAGCGTGCCGCGCGCGCGATTCTGGGTGCGACGCCGCGGTGAGCCTGCACAATGGCAGGATGAGTCGCCGCGCGAAGAAGCCAGCCGCCCACGTTCTCTGGGTCGTGGCTCTGCCGTTTGCGGTGTCGGGGATCATCCATCTGGTGCGACCCGGTGTGTTCACGCCGATCGTCCCGCGTCCGCTGCGGCGCTGGGATCGCACGCTCGTAGTGGCGTCGGGGCTCGTGGAGCTGGCGTGCGCCCTCGGTCTGGTCGCGCCCAAGACGCGTCAGCCCGCCGGATGTGCCAGCGCGCTCGTGCTCGCCGCGATCTGGCCGGCGAACATCCAGATGAGCCTCGACCTCGGTCGCCGCGCGCTCCGCCGGCGCACCCCGCGAGCGTGGATCGCGTTCGTCGTCTCGATCGCGCGGCTACCGCTGCAGCTCACCCTCATCCGGCAGGCGCTGCGCGCGCGCTGATTCGGGATCGAGCGCAGTTATGTTCTATTTTGTGCTGAAATGGCAGTTCATTATCTCGTCGATATATGCTAGTCTTTCTGTATTGGCGATCGGCCCGACTGGGGGCGAGCTTGGACGATGCCTCCAGGCGTGAATATTTTCTTCGCGTCGAGGAGTGCCATGAAAGAGTCGCAATCACCCACAGGGCCGCACCGCCCAGTGTCGTTCTCCGGTGGCGAGCAGGTGCCGCGCGAAGCGGCGGACCTGGACCCCCACTGGAAAGATCTGTCGCTGATCGTCGAGCGCGCCGAGCAGAATCGTGCCGAGATGGCCCGCCTGCACGCCGACCGCGCAGAACTGTGCGCGGAGGCGCTGAAACTCGTCGCCCTCCGCACCGCGCAGCGGCACGCCGCACGCCCAGGACGCGAGATCGGCGACACGATTCCTCTGCGCGAAGTGATGGCCGAGCTCGCCTGTGCGCTCCGCGTCGGCGAGCGCACCGTCTCGATCTGGCTGGGCGACGGTGCAGCTCTCGTCCACAACTTCCCCGCGACGCTCGAGGCGTTGCGCACCGGGCGCATCGACGAACGTCACGCGTCGGCGATCATCGATGCCGGCATGCCGCTCGATGAGGCCATCCGCCCCCACTACGAAGAGCTCGTCCTCACTCGCGCTGACGTCGCGACGGCACCTGAACTCCGCGAGATCGCCCGGGTCATCGCGGCGCACCTCCAGCCCGACATCACCGAGCAGCGGCAACGCGATGCGCTCGCGCAACGGCAGGTGAAGACCTACGCCCTGCAAGACGGGCTGTCGCGGCTCCTCCTCGACGCCCCCGCGGCTCTCGTTCAGGGCATCTTCGAACGCGTGACCGATATGGCCGTCGCGCTGAATGACGCCGACACTGAGGGCGACGGGCTCGAGGGCGACGGGGCGGAAGGCGACGAGTCCGACCCCGAAGAGCGCGACGACCGGACCCTCGACCAACGCCGCGCCGACATCATGTGCGACCTGTTGCTCAGCGGCGCTCCCGCCGCCCACGGCGACAGTGGCCTCGCCGCCATCCGCGCCACCGTGCAGGTGACGATCCCGATCCTCACTCTCGCCGGCCTCGACGACGCGCCGGCGATCCTCGACGGTCATGGACCGATCGATGCGGAGACGGCCCGCATCCTCGCGGCGGCGGCCGAGTCGTGGCAGCGAGTCATGATTCACCCGGTCACGGCCGAGCCGCTCAGGCTCGACAGCTACCCGCCGAGCAAGCGGCTTCGCCGCCTTCTCGATGCTCGTGACCGGTGCTGCCGGTGGCCCGGATGCCGTCGCCAGGCCCGCCGCAGTGACGCCGACCACACGATCGCCTTCTCCGAGGGCGGGAAGACCCACGCGGGCAATCTTGAGATCCTCTGTCGCCGACACCACCGGCTCAAGCACGCTTCGCCGTGGGTGATCGAACACCTCGGCGGCGGCACACTGCTGTTCACGTCGCCGACCCGGCGAAAATACCGAAACGATGCGCCACCCGTGCTCGAAGCAGTCACCGAACCGCCCTGGGCACGGCTCCTCGCGACACCCTACGATCCCGCCGACGGAGCGGGATTCTGAACCCGAGGCTATTCTGCATTGCATGCCCCGACCCCGCGCGCCGATGCGCGAGTTCACCCGAGGGATGGCCCTCCTGGGCGGCGGCTTCCGCTATTGGCGGCGACGCCCACGCCTGATGGCGCTCGGTCTGATTCCCGCCGCAATCGTCGCGACGGTGCTGCTGGTGGGCCTCGTCGCGCTCGCGTCGTCCGTCCCCGGCATCACGGTCGCCCTGACACCGTTCGCCGAGGGATGGCCGGGGCTCTGGGCGTCCGTCATCCGCATCGCCGTCGGCACCGCGCTGATCGGCGCAGCACTCGTGATCGTCGCGATTTCGTTCACCGCTCTGACCCTCTTCGTCGGGGAACCGTTCTACGAGCGCATCTGGCGAGCCGTCGAAGCCGACCTGGGCGAAGCGCCGCCGGCATCCGAGGGAGGATTCTGGCGGTCGCTCGCGGACAGTGCGGGACTCGTCTTCCGCGGAATCGGCGTCGCACTCTTCGCGGCTCTTCTCGGGCTGATCCCCGGAGTCGGCGGCGCTCTCTCTGCCGTCACAGCCGTTTTCCTCACCGGCATGCTCCTCGCCGACGAGCTCGGCTCACGCGCCCTGACTGCGCGGGGCCTCGTCGCGTCGCAGCGCCGCGCACTCATGCGTCGGCACCGCGCGCTGACGCTCGGGTTCGGCGTCGCGACACAGCTGTGCTTCCTCGTGCCGGGCGGAGCCGTGGCGACCATGCCGGCCGCAGTCGCCGGTTCGGCTCTGCTCGCACGCGAACTACTCCCGGCGACGGGTCAGCCCGCGGCCGCGTCGAAACAGAACACGTCGGCGTAGGCGGCTGCAGACTACGTGGAGAGATGTCTGCGGGCTACTCTTCCTTCATCTCGCTCAGCACCTCGAAGGGTGACTCGACGTCGCCGGTCCAGGCTTCAATACCCTCACGAACGGCGAGAGCGGCAACGACCAACGCGGCGACGGAGTCTGCCCACCACCAGCCGAACAGGCTGTTGAGGATCAGCCCGATGAAGACGGCGCCGGAGAGATAGACGCACAGCAGCAGCTGGCGTGCGTCGGCGAGGACGCTCTTTGATCCGAGCTCGCGTCCGGTGCGGATCTCGAACCAGGCCAGAAGCGGCATCACCAGCAGGCTGAGCGCGGTAATACCGATCCCGAGCGGGCTGTGTTCGGGTCCCTCTTGCGAGACGAGGCTGAGGATCGCGTCGATGGTGACGTAGGCGGCAAGGGCGAAGAACGCCAGCCCGATCGCGCGCACGGTGACCTTCTCCCACCGCTCGGGATCCTTCCGTGTGAACTGCCATGCGATCGCGACCGCCGAGAGCACCTCGACGACAGAATCGAGACCGAATCCGATCAGCGCCGCCGAGGACGCCAGCACACCGGCGGTGATGGCGACGATCGCCTCAATGACGTTGTACGTGATCGTGAACGCGACGATGAACCGCACCCGGCGGTGGAGCCGCTCTCGACGGTCGGGGGTAAGCGTGGTCATGCCGTGACCTCACAGCAGCCGGCGACAGCGCAAGACGGGTCCAGGCATGGGGCGTCCGCGTCGACGGCGAGAGCAACGTCGACGAGCGCGGTGAGCGCGGCTGTCAGGTGCGGGTCGGAGATCTCGTATCGGGTTTGCCGGCCCTCCGGCTCCGCGACGACGATCCCGCAATCCCGCAGACAGGTGAGGTGGTTCGAGACGTTCGACCGGGTCAACTCGAGGTCCCGCGCGAGCACCGCCGGGTAGGAGTGCCCCTCGAGCAACACCATCAGAATCCGCGATCGAGTCGGATCGGCCATCGCCCGGCCGAGCCGGTTCATTACATCGAGACGCGTCGTAATAGTCAGCATCCACTGATCATACAGTGGCCGCTGTACATAAAGCGCACTCGAAATGTCCACTTGGACATGCCGTGGACGACTCTCTTACGAAATGGACATCTTCCAGCGGTCCCTACATGACTACCTACTACCTGTAGGACTCGGTGCGACATGTCCATCCCGACCGCGCGACGCCACGACGCTCGGGGAGCGAAGATATCCACGCGGATTGCACCGCATCCGAGGACGAGTTGTCCATTCCGTTGAGCCCGCTGCACGCTGGGCGATTCCTGAGCGGTCAGCGGCGTGGCTCAGTGAGATGCACCCTGCCAACCGTTGAGCGCGTCGGATCGTGCACGTTCGTGCGGGTGTCAGGGCTTCCACACCATCAGCACGACTATCGCGACCAGGCATATGGCTGTGATGCCTGGGCTCACCGCGACGCGTGTGTAGCGCTGCTTCGGTTCCCGCCGTTCCGGGTGGAGGTATGTAGGGATGACGATCCCGAGCGTGAGCGCAACGGCGATCACATACAGGATGAGAGATCCCAGAACCCAGGGGGTGGTGATGGAGAGGTCATATTTCGGGTCGGCCATACCCATGACCCCGAATCCGGTGACAATCACCAGGAGGGACAGGTATGTCAGGCGGCCGAGGCTCTTGGCTGACGCGGTTGCGCGAGCGGTGTCTCCGGTGCGAAGCGCGCGCAGGCCGGACGCTGAACAGAAGGTCCAAGGGGATCTCCTTTGCTGAAGGGCTGCTTGTTACGCGGTTGCGGAGACGGTGTCGACGAGTTTGCCGTCGACGAGGTTGACGACACCGTGCATCCGGGGCAGGTGGACAAGATCGTGGGTGACGAGCAGCGTCGAGGTGTTCAACTCGTCGGTCAGGCGGAGGATGAGCTGGATGATGCTGGCGCCGCGTTCCTGGTCGAGGGCGCTGGTGGGTTCGTCAACGACGAGCACGCTGGGGTCGTTCATCAGGGCGCGGGCGATGTTCACTCGCTGGCGTTGACCTCCGGAGAGCTGATGGGGTCGTTTGTCTCGGTGGTCGGTGAGTCCAACCGCATCGAGAAGCGTCTCGGCTCGTTTGCCGGCGTTGCCACGGTTTCGGCGGGAGTGGCGCGCGCCGAGCTCGTTCATGACGGACAGCTGCTCGAGCGCAGTCAGGGACGGGATGAGGTTGGACTGCTGGAAAACGATGCCGATCTTGTTCCGGCGGGTCTCAGTCGCGTCGCCGGGGGTGAGGCGGGTGGCATCGACGTCGTCGATGATGACCTGCCCGGAGTCGGGGCGGATGAGGGTCGCGGCGACGGCGAGAAGGCTGGATTTTCCGGAGCCGCTGGGTCCGGTGATGCCGGTGACGGTTCCTGGGTGAGCGGTGAGGCTGACCTGGTTGACGGCGGTGACGCGATTGTCGCCGTCGGGGAAGGTGAGGGTGATGCTGTCGAGGCGGATCATCGGTTGCTCCCGAGGGCGGTGAGGGGGTCGGCGGAGGTCACGGAGCGGAGCGCGAATGCGGCTCCAGCGAGGCCGAGCGTGATCATGATCGCGCCGGGCAGCAGTGTCGTGAGTGGGTTCAGGAGGAACGGCAGGGCGGTACCGGCGAGCGCGCCAAAGAGGGTGACCAGTCCCAACCCGATTCCTATCCCCAGGAGCAAGACGATCAGCGCCTGACCCAGTGCGTCCCGGACCAGAGAGGACGTGCTTGCGCCGAGTGCTTTGAGCACTGCAATGTCGCCCTTGCGTTGCATGGTCCAGACGGTGAAGAACGCGCCGATGACCAGGCCAGAGATCCCGAACAGCATGGTGACCATCAGCAGAAGCGACCCGATCTCGGAGCGGAACGCGCTGAGCGCGGTCAACGACCCGACGACGGTGTGGGAGACGGTGGAGTTTGCGGTGTCTGTGGTCTCCCAGTCCGGCGACCCAGTGACAGCGAGGACCGTAGCGTAAGCGTCGGGGTTGCCGGTGGCTGCCGAGTAGGCCTGCCAGTCGGACCGGGTCATCTCCACCACGGGGGTGTGGCTGTACCAGGCATCACCAGCGATCGTTTCGACCGTGTAGGTGGTCCCCGCGATCGTCACGTCATCGCCGGTGGCGATGACGAGGTCTTTGGCTGCGGGAGCGGACAGACTCACCCGGCCGTCCTTAGAGGGGGCGGTGGCGTTGAAACCGGGCTGCACTCCGAAGATGGCGATCGCGATGCGGGTGTCGCCGGCCTCTGCCCGGGTCTGACTGATCCCGATGGGTTCTGCCGAGGTGACGCCAGCCGCGGTGTCCCAGGCAGTGGTCTGCTGTTCGCTGATGGTGGAGTCAGAGAAGCTTGGAGCCGCGCCGTCCGTGGTCGGAGCAGAGAATACGACCCGATCTGCCGGGATCGATAGGACGGCGGAGATGTTCTGGGTGGCGAGGCCGCCGGTGAGGCCGCTGAGGAAGCCGACGAGAACGGTGATGAGGGCAACGACCGACCCGATCAAGACGAAACGGCCGCGGGCGAAGCGTAGGTCGCGGAGCGCGACGAACATGAGATTCCTTTCCGGTCACCCGACCTGGGGACACGTACCACTTTTCCTTTCTCGACGCGCCATCTCATCGGCCGTCAGCACGGGCTCTGCCGACTGAAAGGTGGTGGGGGAAGTCGTCCTTTCGGACGATGCCGCAGTCGTAGCGCTGCGTAAGATTCGGTCCATGCCCCACACCGCGCTCACCCCGGTATTCGTGGGTCTCCGCACCGGGCTGCATGTACTTTTCGCTGCTCTCGCCGTTCTGGTCATCGTCCGCGCGGTGATCTCACCAACGGAGAGCAACGTCGCCGCGATCGTCCTCACGCTGGGGATGATCGTCACCTACGGAATCGGGGCGGTGAAGACCAGGACCACACGTCAGCGTGGTCGCGTCCTACGCCTACTGTGGTTGGCGGCGCTCAGTCTGGAGTGGGTAGTCCTCCTCTGGCTGACACCCGAAGCTGCGTACCTCGTCTTCCCGTTGTTCTTCCTCTACCTCCATCTCCTCGGCCCGTGGTGGGGGGGTGCCGCGATCGTCGTCGCCACCGCGACTGCTATCTGTGCGCTTGGCATCCACAGCGGATGGAGTCTCGGCGGAGTCATCGGTCCACTAGTCGGCGCAGGAGTCGCCCTTCTCATCGGTCTTGGCTACCAAGCTCTGGCCCGCGAGGCGGAGCAACGCGAAACCCTTATGCGTGAACTTGTCGCCACCCGAGGCCAGCTCGCCGCAACCGAACATGAATCGGGAGTTCTCGCCGAACGCGCGCGGCTAGCCCGCGAAATCCACGACACCGTCGCCCAAGGCCTCTCCAGTATCCAGATGCTCCTCTACGCCGCCGAGAAATCCGACCCTGAACGCCCTGGCGCCGAACACATCCGGCTTGCCCGAGACACGGCGGCCAGCAATCTTGCTGATGCACGCCGGTTCATCCGTGAACTCACCCCACCCGACCTCGACGACCGCGGCCTCGGCCGAGCGCTGCGGAGGCTCGCCGAATCGCAATGGGCTGCGCAAGGACTCCACGTCAACGTGCGTGTATCCGACACGATCGATCTACCGATGCACGTCCAGACGGCGCTGCTGAGAATCGCGCAGGGAGCCATCGCCAACGTCATCCAGCACGCAGACGCCACCACCGTGACAATCACGCTCGACGCCGATCACGAACGGCTGCAATTCACCATCGCCGACGACGGCAAAGGCTTCGACCCCAACATGGCAGCCTTCGAACCGCGCGGTCGTTCAGATTCGTTCGGACTCCAGGCGACCCGCGAACGCGCAGAACAACTCGGTGGCAGCCTCACCCTCGACACGCACCCTGGCGAAGGAACGCAACTGACCATCGAGCTCACCTTGGAGCAGACGACATGATCCGGCTTCTCATCGCCGACGACCACCCCATCGTCCGCGCGGGGCTCGTGGCTCTCTTCGCCCTCGAGGAAGACATCGACGTCATCGCGGAAGCTGCCACACCCGACGCAGCCGTTTCCGCCGCAGAACACGGCAACCCCGACGTCGTACTGATGGATCTCCAGTTCGGCGCCCAAGCCGCAACAACCGGAGCCGACGCCACCCGACGTATCCGCGCCCTCGACGCGGCACCCTACGTCCTCATACTCACCAACTACGACTCCGACGCCGACATTCTTGGAGCCGTGGAAGCCGGCGCCAGCGGCTACCTCCTCAAAGACGCCCCACCCCACGAGCTCGCAGCAGCCGTCCGCGCCGCCGCCGCAGGCGAAAGCGCACTCGCGCCCGTCATCGCCTCACGACTCTTGAACCGCATGCGGGCACCCCAAGCGAACCTCAGCAGTCGCGAGATGCAAGTGCTCAAGCTCGTCGAAGCCGGTCACTCGAACACCGACATCGCAACAGACCTCTTCGTCAGCGAGACCACCGTCAAATCCCACCTCGCCCACATCTTCACCAAGCTCGCCGTCACCTCACGAACCGCAGCCGTATCCACAGCCAGACAACGCGGCATCCTGCGCTAAGCCCGCGGCACGACGTCATCTCGCATGACGCGGAAGTCCGCAACGGAGCGACCAACGCGCATCCTCTTCACTCGAGCGGTGGTCAGATACCGCGACGAGGAGGAGTGCCCGTGCACCCCGCCGCGGTGAAGATGCCCGCAAAGGGGCTCATGTGCAACCCACGACAGGGCGGCTTAGCTGCTCCCCCTTCCGCACAGTCCCATAGCCGCATCAGACGCCCCTCCCCCGGGTAGGTGCACGGTTCCGCAGCTGACCACGTCATCCACCCGGGAGGCGAAATGTCCATATGGACACCGCGTGGACATTTCACCTGCCAAATCGACATCTCAAAAAAATCCCTACAACTACCCGAAGTCGCCCGGCGCCATGTCGGTGAAGCGCGAGAAGTGACCCTGGAAGGCGACCGTGATCGTGTCGGTCGGACCGTTACGGTGCTTCGCGATGATCAGATCGGCCTCGCCCGCGCGCGGGCTGTCCTTCTCGTAGGCCGCCTCGCGGTGCAGGAGCACCACCATGTCGGCGTCCTGCTCGATCGAGCCCGATTCACGCAAGTCGGAGAGCGCCGGCTTCTTATCGGCACGCTGCTCGGCGCCACGGTTCAGCTGCGACAGCGCGATGACCGGCACCTGGAGCTCCTTCGCGAGCAGCTTCAGCGCACGCGAGAACTCCGACACCTCTTGCTGACGCGATTCGACGCGCTTGCCACTCGTCATGAGCTGCAGGTAGTCGATCACGACCATCTTGAGCCCTACGCGCTGCTTGAGTCGTCGGCACTTCGCACGGATCTCGACGAGCGTCATGTTGGGACTGTCGTCGATATACAGCGGCGCATCGTTGATGCGACCGCGCGTCGCGGCGATCGTCGTCCAGTCGCGCGAGTCGAGCGTGCCCTTGCGCATGCTCTGCAACGGGATTGCGCCTTCGGCGCTCATCAGACGCATGGCGATCTCGCTCTTGCCCATTTCGAGCGAGAAGAAGATCGTCGGCATGTTGTGCTTGATCGCTGCTGAGCGCGCGAAGTCGAGTGCGAGCGTCGACTTACCCATCGCGGGTCGGGCAGCGATGATGATCATCTGCCCGGGGTGCATACCGTTCGTGAGCTGGTCGAGTCCGGCGAAGCCTGAGGGGATGCCGGTCATCTGACCGTCGCGCCCGCGCGCCGCCTCGATCTCTTCGACGGCAGCATCGACGGCGATCTGCAGCGGCACGTAGTCCTCGGCGCGCTCGGCACCGGTGACGGAGTAGATCTCGGCCTGGGCATTGTTGACGAGGTCGAGCGCTTCGCCCTGCCCGTTGTAGCCCATCTGCACGATGCGCGTCCCGGCCTCGACGAGACGGCGCAGCAGAGCGCGCTCGTTGACGATGGAGGCGTAGTAGCCGGCATTGGCGGCGGTCGGCACGATCGAGGTGAGCGAGTGGAGGTAGTCCGCACCGCCCGCGCGCTGCAGGTCACCCGTCTTGATCAGCTCGTCAGTGACGGCGACGACGTCGGTGGGCTCACCGTGCGAATAGAGCGAGAGGACCGCTTCGAAGATCAGCTCGTGCTTCGGGACGTAGAAGTCCGTACCCCGCAGCGTCTCGATGACATCGGCGACGGCATCCTTCGACAGCAGCATGCCACCGAGCGCGCTCTGCTCGGCCAGCAGGTCGTGCGGCGGCATCCGCTCAGGACCGCGCCCCGATCCACCCAGGCGCTCTTCCGAAATGTCCGCGATCGACATGCCGCGCCCCTCTTCCCCGACTCGATCCCCGAGCCACAGGCCACGCTAGGCACGGGTACCGACACCCGCAAACCCGGCTGTGGATAACTCTGTGGAGGAATCCCGCGAAACGCCGCCACGCCTGTGCACAACACCTGTGGAAAACGCCCGGGAACACCATCCATCTCGACATTTTCTTGCCGTTTGATCAGGAGTTTATTCACCAACACCCTGTGGAAAGCGAATGTGGTTGAAGTCAGCCTTGAAGGTTGCGTTCGCACATCAGGGTTGGGGACAAATCCGAAACCTGGACGGAAGCTATGAGCCATTTGTCAAGTCCTCCGCCAAGAGAATTCAGACAAAGACGAAACGACGGATGCCGCGAACCCGAAGGTCCGCGGCATCCGTCGTCGTGACGCGAGAAGTTACTTCGCGGCGACCACGTTCAACGTGATCACGGCGGTCAGGTCGTCGCGCAGACGAACCGTCGCCTCGTGCTCACCGGTCGCCTTGATGGGCGAGGTGATGTGGATCTTGCGCTTGTCGAGATCACCGAGACCGGCAGCCTTGACGGCGTCCGCGACATCGGCGGTCTGGACCGAACCGAAGAGGCGGCCTTCCTTGCCGGCTTTGACGGCCAGACGGACCTTGGCGCCCTCGAGCGTGTCCTTGAGTGCCACGGCCTCTTCGTGGTCGTGGATCGCGCGCGACTCGCGAGCGGCGCGAATGGACGCCACCTGCTTTTCGCCACCGCGGCTCCAGACCACTGCGAAGCCCTGGGGGACGAGGTAGTTGCGGGCGTACCCGTTCTTGACCTCGATGACGTCACCGGCGCTTCCGAGCCCGGCAACCTCGTTCGTGAGAATCAGCTTTGCCATGATCGTGCCCCTTAGCGGCCAGCGCCGGCGTAAGGCAGGAGTGCCATTTCGCGCGCGTTCTTGATCGCCGTGGCGATCAGACGCTGCTCCTGCACCGAGACACCGGTGATACGACGGGCGCGGATCTTCCCGCGCTCCGAGATGAACTTGCGAAGAGTCGGGACATCTTTGTAATCGATGACGCCGACGCGGATCGCCTTCGCGGGAGCGGCGTTCTTCGCGCCCTTCCGCGGCTTACGGCGATCGCCGGTAGCCTTTCCAGCCATTGTTTTTCCTTAAGTGTGTGAGTTGATCAGAACGGCGTGTCGTCGCCGTAGGACGTGCCCGGGGCGCTCCACGCGTCCGGAGCAGCAGAGCCGGGCGTGGACCACGGCTCGTCCTGCTGCTGTGCAACCTGCGCGGGACGCGCCTGGCCACCGCCGCCGCCGCCGAAGTTTCCTCCGCCGGATGCCGCACGCGTGACCTGAGCCGTCGCATACCGCAGCGAAGGGCCGATCTCGTCGACCTCCAGCTCGATCGCGGTCCGCTGGTTGCCTTCACGGTCCTGGTAGGAACGCTGCTTCAGGCGACCAGACGCAATGACCCGGGAACCCTTCGTCAGCGAACCGGCGACGTGCTCGGCGAACTCGCGCCACACGGACGCACGGAGGAACAGCGCTTCGCCGTCCTTCCACTCGTTCGCCTGACGGTCGAAGTTGCGCGGAGTCGACGCGATCGTGAAGTTCGCGACGGGCAGTCCGCCCTGCGTGTAGCGCAGTTCGGGGTCTGCCGTGAGGTTGCCCACGACGGTGATGATGGTCTCGCCGGCCATCGTCCTTACGCCTTCGCTGCCTTGCGGGCGGCCTTGGCGTCGGCGCGCTCCTTCTCGGCGGCGACGAGGGCGATGCCCTCTTCGGCGCGCAGGACCTTGGTACGCATGATCTGCTCGTTCAGCTTCAGCTGACGGTCGAGCTCCTGCGTGGTCGCGCTCGTGGCGGTGAAGTTGACGACGGCGTAGATGCCCTCGTTCTTCTTCTGGATTTCGTACGCCAGGCGACGCTTGCCCCAGATGTCGACGTTCTCAATGGAACCACCGTCTGCGGTGATCACCTTGAGGAACCCGTCGAGCTTGGGGGCGACCTGACGCTCGTCGATCTCGGGGTCGAGAATGACCATGAGCTCGTACTGGTGTGAGTGCGTCACTAACCCACCTCCTTCGGACTTGAACGGATGCCGGGCATTTCCCGGCATCAGGAGGGTTGATGCACGTGTCGGGACTTCCTCGGACACGGCCGATGCCAGACAACCTTCACAGTCTAGCGGACCTCCTCTGATCTGCGGAATCGCGGGGAGAGGGAGTGGAGCACACCGTCGAGACCGGCCAGCGCATCGGTATGGGCGAAGCGCGCCGCCAACTCTTGAGCCCGAGCGCGAAAGGTCGGGTCGGCGAGCACCGAACGCACCGCAAGACGCACGGCCTCCGGCGTCGGACGGTTCGTTTTGAGGTTGATCCCGGCCCCCGACCACCCGACGCGCGCACTGACTTCGACTTTGTCCTCGGTTTGCCCGGCGACGACCACGGGGATGCCGTGCCCCACAGCCTGTTGTACGCCGCCGTAGCCGCCGTTGGTGACGAGCACCGACGTCCGCGGGAGCAGCACGGCGTACGGCAGGTAGGCCGCGGCGCGGGCATTCGCGGGAAGCGGAGGCAATGCCGAGAGGGGACGCCCGCCGGTGCTCACCACCACGGTCACGTCTTCGCCCGCGAGCGCGGCGAGCGTCGGCGCGACGAGCTGGGAGAAGTCGTCGGTGGCAATCGTGCCCTGTGTCACGTGCACGATGGGGCGCGTTTCGTCCAGGTCGTTCCACCACTCCGGAACGTCGACGTGGGGCACCGAGGGCGGGAGCGGGCCGACGAAGTGGACGGATGCCGGCAGATCTGAGCGGGGATACTCGAACTCCTGCGCGCTGAACTGGACGAGTGCATCCGCGCCGGCGGCCCAGTCCAAGAAGAAGCGCGACAACGGTAAGCCGATAGTGGCGCGGGCCACGGCATCCGCTTCCTTCACGACGGGTCTGAACACACCCTTCTCTGCGACGACCGTCAGGATGCTGTTTCGTGCGCGGCCGACGACACCGGGCAACGGAGGGATTCCGAGTCCGAACGGCGCTGTGTCGCGACTCTTCGTCCCGAGCGGGAAGATACCGAGTGCGACGATCGCGGGCCGCGCATCGCGGGGAAGTTCGTTGAGCAGGGCGGCCGCGACGAAAAGCGGCTCGGTGAGCACGACGTCCGTCGGGACCTCGGCCAGGGCTGAGGTCAGCGCGGCGTACTGCTGCGCGGCGGGGCGCAGGAAGAGGTGGATCATGTCGAACCGGATGGCCGCGGGTCCGCGCAGTCCTCTCCGCTCGGGGAAGGCATCGTCGGGACGGTCGAGGTCGATGTCGGCGTCGGGAGGCAGCGGCAAGAATTCGACATCGGCCGCGCGGACACGCTCCGCGTACCGCACGCTTGTGAGCATGCGCACGCGGTGACCCTGTGTACGCAGGTGTCGCGCGACAGTGAGAAGCGCCGAGAGGTGACCGTGCGCCGGCGTACATGTGAGGAGGTAAGTGGACATGCAGAGATCCTTCGTTAAGATTAGGTTGCCTGACAAAGTATTCACCACACCGAGAGGGTAGTCAATAGTGGATTCCGTGATTTCACCGCGTGCCTATCGGTCGACGCTGCGCACCCAGCAGGCGGCACAGACGCGCACACGGATTCTCGAGGCGGCGGCAGTCCTCTTCTCCGCCAATGGGTACCAAGCGACGACCCTCCCGGCCATCGCGCGCCAGGCATCCGTATCCGTCGAGACGGTGAAAGGAACAGCTGCGAAGGCGGAGCTGCTGATCGCAGCGTTCGAGGTCACGTTCTCCGGCACCGAAGCAGCCGCCTCGCTGACCGATACGACCGCGGGTCTGGGGTTGCTGAACCTTCCCGACGACGACTTCGTCGACGGGGTCGTGGCGCGCATCAGCCAGGCCAACCTCGACTCATATGCGCTGTGGACGGTGCTGCTCGGCGCGTCGCTGTCCGATGACATCGTCAGGGACGCCCTCACCGGCATGCTCGCGCGGCGGGCCGCCGACTTCCGCGCGCTCGTCGACGAACTGACCCGGCGAGAGCTGATCGACCCCCCGGTCGACCGTCGCGCCGCCGCTGACGAACTGTCGTTCCTCATGTCACCGGAGAGCGCTCAGCAGCTGGTAGCGCAGTCGGGATGGAGCCCGGATCGCTATCGCGAGTGGTTGCGCGCCGCAGTCCTCGCTCTCTGAGGGCGACGCCTCGCACCCGAGGTAGCGTGGCCGCATGGAATGGACTGCGGACATGTCGGCCGACGACTGGCTGCGGGAGCGCAGCGAAGCCGCGCTGGGCTCGACCATGCACGTCGGCACGATCGTCGGCGGCACGGCGCAACTGATCGCAGCTCTGGTCACCGACCTGCGCCTCGAGACGTTCGAGATCGAGGTGAACCGATGAGCACGCCCTTCGATGCACGCCCTCTGCTCGAACCCGCCGATCGAGCTGCCGTCCGCGCCTACGTGCAGCAGCTGCGTCAGAGCGGGCGCGCCCCGACGGGCGGCGGGGTGCAGCTCGTCGTGGGAATCCTCGTCGGCGTTGTGTTCATGATGATCTTCGGATCGACGTTCTTCTCGGTGATCACCGGTCTGCTGAGCATGGGGGCGGGCGGCGGCGGCGTGCTGTTCGTGATCGTGCCGATCCTCATGCTGCTGGCCGTCGTCGCGGTCGCCGGCACCGCCATCTACCGGCTCGTGCAGGGAACATCCGGCGAGCGTTGGTGGCGCCTCGACCGGTTCGCGCAGGCGAACGGGATGACCTGGTATCCGGCGTCACCCGACCCGCCGCTCCCGGGCATGATCTTCAGCCAGGGGAGTTCCCGTGTCGCCACCGATGTCCTCCGGGGCACGACGCCCCGCTTCGTGGAGTTCGGCAACTACCGATACACGACCGGTTCGGGCAAAAACCGCACGACGCACCGCTGGGGGTACGTCGCCGTCAAGCTCTCCAGCCCGCTGCCGCACATCGTGCTGGATGCCACGAGCAACAACTCGCTGTTCGGCTCGAACCTGCCGGCGTCCTTCGACAAGGACCAAAGGCTCAGCCTGGAAGGCGACTTCGACCGTCACTTCACGCTGTACTGCCCGCAGGGATACGAGCGCGACGCCCTCTATCTCTTCACGCCCGACATCATGGCGCGCTTCATCGACAATGCGGCGGCGCTGGACGTCGAGATCGTCGACGACTGGATGTTCTTCTACGGCAAGCGGGAATTCTCGACTCTCGACCCGGCGACCTGGGCGTGGTTGTTCGCGGCCGTCGCGGCGGTACTCGACAAGTTCGCCCAGTGGGAGCGCTGGCGTGATGACCGCCTCGCGGCGCCGGCCGCAGTCGAGAGCGCGCTGCCATTCGTCGCGCCCGCCGCCCTGCTCCGCCCGCCGGGGGTTGCGGCCCAGGGTCGGCGCCTCACGCGCGGCGTGCCGTGGCGGACGTTGATCGTCGTCGGGGTGTTCGTCGCGATCTGGGTGCTCGGCCAGCTCGGTACGTTCGGTTCGATCCTGGGAGGCCTGTTCCGCTGAGCTCAGCGCGCGGGAAGGATCCGCAGCAGGAGACTCTGCGCCGGCCCCATCAGGAACATGACCAGGAGCGCGAGATAGCCGACCACCGGTACGAGCACGGCGACGACCAGCGCGATGCTGAACAGCACGCACATCGCGATGTCGGCGGCCAGCCCCGAGCGGAGGACGTCGGGCGTGAGGTTGTGCAGCTCGGAGTGTTCACGGAGATAGAGCCGGTGGATCAGACCGATGGCCGCCGTCGCGATGAGGCTACCGATATAGATGCCCTTGACGAGCGGGTCTTCCCCGTCCGCGCGTCCCGAAAGGGCCGTGGCCACCGGCAGCCACACGATGCTCAAGAGCCACGCCATGCAGATCCACAGCAGTCCAGTGGTCACGTGTTCGACGCCGGAGAACAGGCGCTGGTGATTGAGCCAGAACATCGCGATGAGGACGAAGCTCAGCACGAACGATGTCAACTGCCAGCGGTGGTCGACGAACCAGTCCGCGGTCGACACGCTCGCATCGTCGAGGTCCGCGACGCTGTCCATCAGCGGCAGGATCAGCAGGGTCATCGCGATGGCGACCACGGCGTCGATGAACGCCTTCGGACGTTCGGCGCGATACAGGTGCGGCGCGTCGCGGGTCATGCTCGAATAGTAGAGCCCTGCGGCCCTTGACCGGCTCGCACCTGAACAACTCCTGCTCCGCTACGGGCTGGCGACCGGTCACCCGCGGAAATCCGCACCCACCCCGACGGCCAGTGGCCGCGCTGCAGGACTTGTTCAGGTGAGCGAGCACAGAAGAGGGCTCGCCTCCCCCTCACACGTCGTAGCGGTGGGCTTCCCACACGGCGCGGCGCGCGGCCTGCTCGGCCGGGTCGGGGACCGGCAGTGATGCGATGAGCTTGCGCGTGTAGGGGTCCTTCGGGTTGCCGAGAACCTCGGCGGCCGTTCCCTCTTCGGCGATCTCACCCTTGTGGAGCACGACGACCCGATGGGCGAGCATGTCGACGACGGCGAGATCGTGCGTGATGAACAGGGTCGCGAACCCGAAGCGTTCCTGCAGCTCGGCGAACAGCTCGAGTACCCGCGCCTGCACCGACACGTCCAGAGCGCTGGTCGGTTCGTCGGCGATCAGTAGCTTCGGGTCGAGCGCGAGTCCCCGCGCGAGCGATGCGCGCTGGCGCTGCCCGCCGGAGAGTTCGTGCGGGAATCGGTCGCCGAACGCCTTCGGCAGCTGCACGGCCTCGAGCAGCTCGTCGACCTTGTCTCGGGCATCGTCGGCGTTCTTCGCGCCGCCGTGCACGATGAGCGGCTCCGCGACATTCTGCGCGATCGTCAACAGCGGGTTGAAGCTCGTCGCGGGGTCCTGGAAAACGAAACCGAGATCCTTGCGGTGACGGCGGAAGACCCGCTCCTTCACCCCGAGCATTTCGACGCCCAGAACCTGCAGAGATCCACCGCTGACCGGGGTGAGTCCAGCGATCGCGCGACCGATCGTCGTCTTTCCCGATCCGCTCTCGCCGACCAGGCCGAGAACCTCACCAGGCGCGATCGAGAAGCTGACCCGGTCGACGGCACGGAACGTCGGGCGCCCCAACCGGCCGGCGTATTCGATGACGAGGTCGTCGGCGACGACGATCGGGGCTGCGGATGCCGCGCCCGCCGGCAGCTGGCGATCGACGATCTGCAGCCGGGGGACAGCAGCCAACAGCCGCTTCGTGTACTCGTGCGTCGGCGCGGCGAAGAGATCCACAACGGGCGCCGTCTCGACGACTTCACCGTTCAGCATGACCGCCACGCGGTCGGCAAGATCGGCGACGACGCCCATGTTGTGCGTGATGAGCACGATCGCCGTGCCGTCTTCATCGCGGAGGCGCCGCAGCAGATCGAGGATCTCGGCCTGCACCGTGACGTCGAGCGCGGTCGTCGGCTCGTCCGCGATGATGACCGTCGGGTCGAGCGCGAGCGCCGTCGCGATGACGATGCGCTGCTTCTGCCCACCGGAGAACTGGTGCGGATAGTCGTCGACCCGGCGTTCCGGCTCGGGGATGCCGACGCGCGCCAGCATCTCGATCGCCTTGGCGCGCGCTTGCTTCTTCGTGTAGGTGCCGTGGGCCCGAAGCCCTTCCGCGAGCTGCCACCCGACCGTGAACACGGGGTTCAGCGCGGTCGAGGGCTCCTGGAAGATCATCGCGGCCTTCGTACCGCGGACGGCGCGGAGGCCTTCCGCATCCAGTCCGACGACGTCGGTACCGTCCAGCAGCACCACACCCTGGGTGACCGCGGTCTCGGGCAGGAGTCCCAGGATCGTGCGCGCCGTGACGGTCTTGCCACTGCCGGATTCACCCACGATCGCGAGAACTTCGCCACGGCGGACGTCGAGTGAGACGCGGCGAACGGCGTGCACATCGCCGCCGTCGGTCGCGAACGTGACGTCGAGCCCTTGGATGTCGACGGCAAGCCCCGTCTCGGATGCCGTGGTCATCACTCGACCTCTCCCATGAATTCGCGGCTGGCGGGCTGCGTCGCGGCGACCGCGTCGGCCGGCGTCTGCTTCGTCGCGCGGCGCCGCGCGCGCAGGCGCGGGTCGGCCAGGTCGTTGAGGCTCTCCCCGATGAGGGTGACACCGAGAACGGTCAAGACGATCGCGATGCCCGGCGGGATCGCCGTCCACCAGATGCCGGCGGCCACATCGCTGATCGACTTGTTGAGGTCGTACCCCCACTCGGCCGCGGCCGTCGGCTGAATGCCGAACCCGAGGAAGCCGAGGGCCGCCATCGTCGAGATCGCCTCTGACGCATTGAGCGTGACGATCAGCGGCAGGGTGCGCGTGGAATTGCGCAGCACGTGACGGAACATGATCCGGGGCGTCGAGGCCCCGATCACCTTGGCCGACTCGATGAACGCCTCCGCCTTGACCCGCACGACTTCGGCACGGACGACACGGAAGTACTGCGGGATGAAGACGACGGTGATGGATGCGGCCGCCGCGAGTACGCCGGGCCACAGGCCCGACTGACCGCCGCTGATCGCGATGGCGACGACGATCGCGAGCAGCAGGGTCGGGAACGCATAGATCGCATCGGCGATCACGACGAGCACACGGTCGACCCAGCCGCCGAGATAGCCGGAGACGAGGCCGAGAAGGATGCCGAGGAACACCGAGAGCGCGATCGCGACGATCACGACGTACAGCGCGGTCTGGGCTCCCCAGATCACGCGCGAGAGCACGTCGTATCCACCGACGGTCGTGCCGAGCAGGTGCTCCGCGCCCGGCGGCTGCTGCGCACCGAAGTTGCCGTCGGGGCCGCTCAGCTGCGAGAAACCGTAGGGTGCGAGGATGGGTGCGAAGACCGCGGACACCAGGAACAGCAGGGTCAACACGAGACCGGCCACCAGCATCCCGCGCTGCAGGCCGACGCTCTGACGGAGCTGGTGGACGACCGGAAGGCGGTCGACGAGGCGAGGCTTGGTCATCTCAGAACCTCACACGGGGGTCGATGAAGGCCGCGATGATATCGACGGCGAAATTGGTGAGGGCGACGATGATCGCGATCATCGCGACGATGCCCTGCACCGCGACGAAGTCGCGCGAGGAGAGGTACTCGGTCAACTGGAAGCCGAGACCCTGCCACTCGAACGTCGTCTCGGTCAGCACCGCGCCGCCGAGCATGAGGGCGATCTGCAGACCGATGACGGTGATGATCGGGATCAACGCCGGCCGGTACGCGTGCGTCCGCACGAGGCGACCCTCGCCGACACCACGCGATCGTGCGGCGTCGATGTAGGGCATGTTGTAGGTGCCGATGACGTTCGTGCGCACCAGGCGCAGGAAGATCCCGGCGGTCAAGAGCCCGAGCGTGAGCGCCGGGAGCACGGCGTGCGCGAGGACGTCTTGGACGTAGGCCGGATTGCCGGAGGCGATCGCATCGATCAGATAGATGCCGGTGCCGCCCTCCCGGTTCAAAGCGATCTCTGTGCGCACGCTCGCGCGGCCGGAGACGGGAAGCCAGCCGAGCCAGACTCCGAAGACGAGCTTGGCGACGAGCCCGGCGAAGAACACCGGCGTTGCGTAGAAGAGGATCGCGCTGACGCGGAGGAGGGCGTCGGGCCAGCGATCGCGCAGGGCGGCCGCGACGAGACCGAGCGGGATGCCGACGATGAAAGCGACGACCAGCGAGTAGAGCACGAGCTCGAGCGTCGCGGCGCCGTACGTCGCGATGACCTCGATGACCGGTTGGTTGTCGGTGATCGTCGTGCCGAAGTTCAAGGTGAACACCTGGCCCAGATACTCGAAGTACTGGATGAAGATGTTCCGGTCGTAGCCGGCTTCGCTGATGCGCTCGGCGAGTTGATCGGCCGGGAGGCGTCCGCCGAGGGCCGCGGTGATCGGGTCACCGGTGAGGCGGATGAGGAAGAAGACCAGCGTCACCAGGATCAGCACGGTGGGGATGATCAACAGGAACCGCACGAGGATGTAGCGGCCGAGCGTCGATCCCGGCTTCTTCGTCCGGGAATGCAGGGCGGGGGGTGGCTCGGCGACGAGGGCAGCGTCGGTGCTCATGAGTGACTACCTTACGGACAACGGGCGTTCCGGCTCGCCGCGCACGAGACGCAGACGAGACGGAACGCCCGTAGTGGGATTACTTGGTGATCGGTGCGAAGCGGAGCTTGAACGACGCGTCGAGGGTGACCCCGTTCACGTCAGCACCGGTCACGGCAACCTGCGCGCCCTGCAGCAGCGGGAGAGTGGACAGGTCGCCCGCGACGAGCTCCTGGATCTTCTCGATGTCCGCGGTGCGGGTCGCCGGGTCTGTCTCGACGGCCTGCTGGAGGATCAGGTCGTTGACCTCTGCGTTGTCGTAGTGGTTGCCGAGGAAGTTCTCCTGGAGGAAGAACGGCGCCAGGTAGTTGTCGGCGTCGGAGTAATCCGGGAACCATCCGAGCTGGTACGCCGGGTAGACGTCCGCCGTGCGGTCCTTGGAGTACTGGACCCACTCGGTCGACTGCAGGTTGACCGTGAACAGACCATCGGCTTCGAGCTGCTGCTTGATCAGCGCGTACTCGTCACCCGACGACGGTCCGTAGTGATCCGGGCTGTACTGCAGGTTCAGCTCGACCGGGGTCGTGACGCCGGCAGCTTCCAGGGTCGCCTTCGCCTTCGCGGCATCCGGTCCACCCTCGCCATCGCCGTAGAGGCCCTTGAGTGCCTCGGTTGCGCCAGCGAAGCCCTCGGGAACGTAGGAGTACAGCGGGGTGTAGGTGCCCTTGTAGACCTGCTCCGCGATCGTGTCGCGGTCGACGAGGTCGGCGGCGGCCTGACGGACGGCGAGCGCCTTGGCGGCGTCGGCGTCGGCGGTCGTGGCGCCGTACGGCTGCGTGTTGAAGTTGAAGACGATGTAGCGGATCTCTCCACCGGGACCGTCGACGACCTTGACCTTGTCGTTGCCGGAGAGGTCATCGACATCCGTGGCCGAGAGGCTCCGGTAAGCCACGTCGACGTCACCCTCCTGCACGGCGAGCTTCAAGTTGGACGATTCGGCGAAGTAGCTGAGGATCACTCCGGAGTTCTCCGCGGCCGACAGGAGGCCCTCGTAGCTCTCGTTCGGGGTGAACTCGACGGCCTTGTTGAAGTCCCACGAGGTGATCGCGTACGGGCCACCGAACGCGTTGGCATCCACGATCTCCTGGTCGGGCGTGATCGCGTCGGCCGAGAAGACCTCTTCGTCGACAATGGCGCCGGGGAAGGAGGTGAGGATGAACGGGAAGACCTGGTCGTTGTCGGTCTTCAGGGTGAAGACGACCGTGGTGTCATCCGGTGCCTCGACGCTGTCGAGGTTGTAGAGCAGGCTCGAGGCGCCGTTGGGGTCGGCGATCGCGACGTTACGGTCGAACGAGAACTTCACGTCCGACGACGTCAGGTCGTTGCCGTTGGCCCACTTCAGGCCGGCGGGGAGCGTCACGGTGTACTCGTTCGGCGCGGTGAACTCGGCCGACTCGGCGAGGTCGGGAACGACCTCGGTGCTGTTGTAGTCCGTGTTGACCAGGTACGGGAAGACCTGCGTCTGGACGGCGAGCGAGCCGTTGTCGTACGAGCCGGCCGGGTCGAGGGTGGTGACCTTGTCGGTGGTGCCAACGATGATCGGGTCGCCGGAGGCGCTTCCGCCATCCGTGCCGGTCGACGCGCCGGCGCAACCGGCGAGGAGCAGCGCCGAGACGCCGAGCGCCCCGATCGCGAGGCCGGCGCGGCCTCGGTTGCTGGTGTGCAGTGCCATGGGTGATACCTCTGCTGTGTGGGTTCGGTCCCGTCAGTGCGCGAGACCCGATGGCCATCATTCACCCGGTGCGGGGTACTTCCGGCACTCACGCCACATTTGTAACGAGAACGAAACCGAGTGCCATCAGAGACGACGGTCGGTATCAGCGCCCGTCACCGACCATTACGACAGTCCGAACTGCCCCAACTCGGCCTCATCCAGCATCCGGGAGCGGATGATGAACCGGTTTCCGGTCGGGCCCTCGACGCTGAATCCGGCGCCGCGGCCCGGCACGACGTCGATCGTCAGGTGCGTGTACTTCCAGTACTCGAACTGCGCTTCCGAGATGAATACCTCGATGAGATCGTCGAGCCCGACGTCGAGATCGCCGAGCTTCACATCGCTCGGTCCGGTGAGGAACATGCCGACGGGGAAGCACATCGGCGCCGAGCCGTCACAGCATCCGCCCGACTGATGGAACATGAGCGTGCCGTGTTGCGCCGTCAACTGGCGCAGCAGGGCCGCCGCGGCTTCCGTCACGGCGACCCTGCTGAGTGTGTCGTTCATGCTCAGAAGAAACCCATCGCGCCTTCGGCATACGACACCAGAAGGTTTTTGGTCTGCTGATAGTGGTCGAGCATCTTCAGGTGGTTCTCCCGCCCGATGCCGGACTGCTTGTACCCCCCGAACGCCGCGTGCGCGGGGTACTGGTGATACGTGTTGGTCCAGACGCGACCCGCCTCGATCGCACGGCCCGCGCGGTAGGCGGTGTCGCCCGAGCGACTCCACACACCTGCCCCGAGGCCGTACAGGGTGTCGTTGGCGATGTCGATCGCCCCGGAGAAGTCGTCGAAGCTCGTCACCGAGACGACGGGTCCGAAGATCTCCTCCTGGAAGATCCGCATGCTGTTCTGACCTTCGAAAACGGTGGGCTGCACGTAGAAGCCCTCGCTGAGATCGCCACCCAGATCGACCCGTTCGCCGCCGATCAGGACCTTCGCGCCCTCCTGCTTGCCGATGTCGATGTAGCTGAGGATCTTCTCGAGCTGATCGTTGGATGCCTGTGCCCCGATCATCGTGGCCGGATCCAGCGGGTTGCCCTGCACGATCTTGCCGACCCGCTCGATGCCGTCGCCGAGGAACTGGTCGTAGATCGAGCGCTGGATGAGCGCGCGGCTCGGGCACGTGCACACCTCGCCGCCGTTGAGGGCGAAGAACGTGAAGCCCTCGAGCGCCTTGTCGTAGTAGTCGTCCTTCGCGCGTGCGACGTCCTCGAAGAAGATGTTCGCGCTCTTGCCACCGAGCTCGAGCGTCACCGGGATGAGGTTCTGCGACGCGTACTGCATGATCAGGCGCCCGGTTGTCGTCTCACCCGTGAACGAGACCTTGCGGATCCGCTTGTGCTGAGCGAGCGGTGCGCCCGCTTCGATCCCGAAGCCGTTGACGATGTTCACGACGCCGGCCGGCAGCAGGTCACCGATGATGTCGAAGAGGAACAGGATGGATGCCGGGGTCTGCTCGGCCGGCTTCAGCACGACGCAGTTGCCGGCGGCGAGGGCCGGGGCGAGCTTCCACGTGGCCATGAGGATCGGGAAGTTCCACGGGATGATCTGACCGACCACACCCAGCGGCTCGTGGAAGTGGTACGCGACGGTGTCTTCGTCGATCTGGCTGAGCGACCCCTCCTGTGCGCGCAGGACTCCGGCGAAGTAGCGGAAGTGGTCGACGACCAGCGGGATGTCGGCGGCGAGCGTCTCGCGCACCGGCTTGCCGTTGTCCCACGTCTCGGCCACGGCGATCGCCTCGAGGTTCTGCTCGATGCGATCGGCGATCTTGTTCAGGATGTTCGCCCGATCCGCCGCCGTCGTCTTCTTCCACGACTCGAACGCCTTCCAGGCGACGTCGACCGCACGATCGATGTCTTCGACCGTGCCGCGACCCACCTCGGTGAACGGCTTGCCGTTGACCGGCGAGATGTTCTCGAAGTACTGACCCTTGATCGGCTCGACGAACTCACCCCCGATGTAGTGCCCATACCGGGGGCGATAGTCGGCGACAGCTCCACGCTGTCCCGGGTTTGCGTAGACGCTCGAGACGCCCTCTTCAACGATGGTCATGATGTCTCCTTCGACGGTCATGGTCCGCGGCATCCTCGCCGCGCTTCAGATGCCGCCGACACTACGTCGCCCCACGTTGCATGCGGTTGCGCCCCCGCCGTGGCTCCCCGCGCCACGACCGTCCGCCTTCCGCGGGGCGGGGGTCAGAGCGCGGCGTCGACGGCCGACAGCAGGGAGACGAAGCGGGGGTGGGTCGCCAGGTCGTCGAGGAGCACGGCCGCGCCGGCGCCGTCGGCGAGCGGGACCTGCCAGTTCGGATACTCCTTGTCCGTGCCGGGCTGGTTCTGCGTGCGGCGTTCGCCGACGGCATCCACCAGCGCCACCCCGAGCAGCTGCGAGGGGGATGCCGTGATCAACACGTTCAGCGCCTCGATCACCTGCTGCTCGCTCGCCTCCCCACCCAGCAGCCCGCGCTCGCGCAGCAGGGCGAGCATCGCACCGCGCTCGGCGTCGGCCTCGGCGAGCTCCACCTCCACCGGGCGGGTGAGGAGCCCCAGCCGGGCCCGCAACGCGACGTGCTCGTCGGCGAGATACCCGGCGGTCGGGGGAAGATCGTGCGTGTTGACGGTCGCGAGCAGCGACTCGCGGTAGTGCTCGGGCGGACGAAACCCCTCACCCTCGCGTTCGAACCACAGCACCGAGGTCCCGAGGATCCCGCGCGCGGACAGGTAGTCGCGCACCCACGGCTCGACGTTGCCGAGGTCTTCGCCGATCAGCACGGCGCTCGCGCGGTGGGCCTCGAGCGCCAGCACGCCGATCATCGCCTCGTGGTCATAGCGAACGTAGGTGCCGGCCGCCGGCGAGAGTCCTGCCGGAATCCACCACAGACGGAAGAGGCCGATCACGTGGTCGATACGCAGCGCTCCGGCGTGACGGAGGAGCGTGCGGATCATGTCGCGGAGGGGCGCGTACCCGGCCTCGGCGAGCGCGGGCGCGAGCCACGGCGGCTGGTTCCAGTTCTGGCCCTGCTGGTTGTACATGTCCGCGGGGGCCCCCACCGTCATTCTCGGGGCATACATCCCGCGGAGCGACCAGGCATCCGACCCCTGCGTGTGCACCCCGACGGCGAGGTCGTGCATGACCCCGATCGTCATGCCGGATGCCTTCGCCGCCGCCTGCGAACGCTCGACCTGCTGGTCCGCGACCCACTGCAGCCAGATGTGGAAGTCGACCCGGGTCGTCAGCTGCGCCCGCAACTCCGCAACCAGGGGCGAGGAGATGTCGCGCGCATCGTCGGGGCGCGGGGCGCCGTCGTAGTGCTCTTCGAGTGCGCACCACAGGGCGAAGTCCTGCAGCGGCTGACCCTCGCGGGCGATGAAGGCATCGAGCTCGGCCCGACGGCCGGTCGACAACGGCGCGAGGAAGATCGCGTCGAGCGCGAGACGCTTCGCCGCCCACACGGCATCGCGATCGATGCGCGTCGGATCGTCATCGGTCGCGGCGACGGGGGTGCGGGCTGCCTCGACGACGGCACGCTCGGTCGGAGTGAGATACGCGACCTCGCGGATGTCCTCCGGCCGCACGTACAGCGGCGCGAGGAATCTCCGCGTCGCGGGAAGATACGGCGACGGTTCGATCGGGCTCGTGACCTCGGCCGCGTGGATGGGGTTCACCAGCAGGAAGTCTGCCCCCTCGGCGCCCGCGACCGCGGCGAGATCGGCGAGATCGGCGAAGTCACCCATGCCCCACGAGGCGCGCGAGCGCACCGAGTACAGCTGCGCCATCAGACCCCAGCCCCGCCGGCGGCCGGGCCGCGTGGGCGGGGCCGGCAACCGCTCGGGAGTGATCACAAATGGAGCGGATGCCGTCCGATTCACGTCGCCGCCGAACGGCCGCTGCCACGCGTGGACTGTGTGCCACCCGAGTGGGAGATCGACCGGCACCGGGATCTGCAGGCGCCACACCGGGGCGCCGTCGACTGTGCGGGCGGTCGCCTCCTGTGGCGGGACGGGGAGGTCACGCCACGATCCGTCCTCGAGCGCGATCGACAGGGTGACATCGTGACCATCGGCGACGTGGACGAGCAGCACGCGTGCGCCGGGGCGCGACACGAGCGACGCCGGCAGCAAGCGCCGCCAGGGCTCTTCCTGAATGTCGTCCAGCGCCGCGGTGATCTCAGCATCCGACCCCACCGCGACACCCATCGACCGCAGCACCGCCTGCAGGGTCGTGGCGGGAACCGTCACCCGGTCACCGAAGAACGACCAGTACGAGGTCGCGATACCGTGCGCCTCGGCGAGCTCCGTGAGCGCGGGTGTGGGGGTGTCGTCGGTCATGTCTTCCCTCCGTCACGATCATCCTGCCAGGACCGCGCCGCGCGCGCCCCCGCCGCCCCGTCATCAGATCGGACAATGTCACCCGAATCGGATGCCGCAACCCTCGCGCGGCCGAATCTGCGGCATCCGTCCGAATCCGGTGCACGGCGAGGGGCGCTCAGAGGCGCTCGATCCGGGCGACGAGCCCGGCCCGCTTGGGCGATCGCGCCGGCAGCATGCTGAGCGCGAGGCGCAGGATCTCCTCATCCGCCGAGCCGTCCGAGGTCTCGGCGTAGGCCAGGAGGACATCGATCGAGGCTTCGGCGAGGAGGGCATCGCGCAACGCGACCCGCACCGTCTCGCGGAATTCCTCCACGCCCGGGGCCACCGAATCCGGCAAGACCGGCCCCCGGTAGGCCGCGAGGGCGACGCGATGCGCTCCGCGACCGAGCAGCGACAGCACCTGGTGCGCATCGATCTCGAGGTCCGCCGCCAGCCGATACGGCCGGGATGTCGGGACCAAGTGCGGAGCCGTCCGCTCGAGCACCTTGCGCAGGCGCACCATCTCGGGCCGGAGTGTGCCCTCGGCCGCGTCGCCGTAGACGAGCTCGCCGAGACGCTCCGCCGACAGCCCTTGCCGGTGCACCGCGAGCATGAGGAGGATCTCAGCGTGCCGCGCCGATACTTCGGTGAGGGTCTCGGCCGCGTCACCCGCGATCTCCAGCAGCGCGCGATCACGGCCGAGGACTCGCAGCGTCGCGGTCTCGGGCGCCCGCACCACCGACCGTCGGCTGGGGATCGGCGCCGTGACGGCCGCACGTGCGCGCAAGCGCGCCACGAGCAACTCACCCTCGATCGCTCGGGCCGTCGCGTCGACGAGCAACTGCGCCTGGGGTGTGACGGCATCCGCTCCGCCGGTGACATCGATGACCCCGAGGATCCGACGGGTTTCCGGGTCGTGGACGGGGGCGGCCGTGCACGACCACGGCTGCACGAGCCGGTTGTAGTGCTCGGCCCCGTGGATCTGCACGGAGCGATCGAGCGCCAGCGCGGTGCCGGGAGCGGAGGTGCCGACGAACTTCTCGGACCAGTTCGTACCGGCGACGAACCCCATCGCGCCGGTCAGCGCCCGCACCGACCGGTCACCCTCGATCCACAGCAGCCGTCCGGCCGCGTCCCCGACCGCGACGACCACCCCGGCATCGCTCGCGTTGTCTCCCGGCAACAGCAGCGCGCGGATCATGTCCAACGCTCCGGCGAGCGGATGGGTGCTGCGATACGCCTCGAGCTCCTCGTCGGTGAGTTCGAGGGGCGGGAGGTCCTCGGCACCTACACGACCCGCACGCGAGCGGCGCCACGAGTCCTGCACGAGCGGGCGGACCTGATCGACCCGGGGATCACCCGGATTGCCGCCGACGAACTCTTCGTGCGCACGCTCGATGAGCAACCGGGACGTCTCGGGTGAGACCTCCCGGCGTGACGACCACGACGAGGGCACGGCGACTCCGTTCGACGGCGAGGGGAGTGCGCACAGTCTAGGTCGATCGGCTCAGCCTCGGGCGGCCCACCACTCGCGCAAGCGCCGCTCGGCGACCTCGGAGCCGACCATGCCCTCATCCAGTCGCAGTTCGAGCAAGAACCGGTACGCCTCGCCGACCTCGCGACCGGGGCCGATCCCCAACACCTGTTGGATGCGGTTGCCGTCGAGTTCCGGCCGGATGGCGTCGAGCTCTTCCTGCTCGGCGAGCTCGGCGATGCGCCGCTCGATGTCGTCGTAGGCACGGGCCAGCCGCCCGGCCTTCTTCGTATTGCGGGTCGTGACGTCGGCGCGCGTGAGGATGTGGAGCCGCTCGAGCTCGGCGCCCGCGTCACGCACGTAGCGGCGCACGGCCGAATCCGACCACGTACCCTCCGCGTACCCGAAGAACCGCAGGTGCTGCTCGATCAGCTGAGTGACCGACGCGGTCGTATCACCGTCGAAGCGGAGCGCGTGCAGCCGCTTGCGCGCCAGCCGCGCACCTTTGAGATCGTGATGGTAGAAGCTCACGCCGCCGCCGGGCTCGAGCTTGCGGGTCGCGGGCTTGCCGATGTCGTGGAGGAGCGCCGCGAGGCGGAGCGCGACGTCGGGCGCCTGGCCGGGATGCCGCGCCTGCTCCAGTTCGATCGCCTGCCGCAGCACCGTGAGCGAGTGCTCGTAGACGTCCTTGTGGTGGTGGTGCTCGTCGATCTCGAGCCGCAGAGACGGCACTTCGGGGAGGAACTCACTCATGAGTCCCGTCTCGACCAGCAGTCGGATGCCGGGGTCCGGCGCCGCGGTCTGGAGTAGCTTGACGAGCTCACCCTGCACCCGCTCGGGACTCACGATGCGAAGACTCTCACGCAGCTCCGTCATCGCCGCGAGCGTCTCCGGAGCGACGTCGAAACCGAGCTGGGCGGCGAAGCGCGCAGCGCGGAGCATCCGCAGCGGATCGTCACCGAAGCTGATGGCGGGGTCGGCGGGGGTGCGCAGGTGCCGGGCGACGAGGTCTTCCACGCCTCCCGTCGGGTCGACGAGCGCCGGAACCGGCAAACGCAGCGCCATCGCGTTGACCGTGAAATCACGGCGCACGAGGTCGGCCTCAAGCGTGTCGCCGAACTCCACCGTGGGCTTGCGCGTCGCACCGTCGTAGCTGTCGGCGCGGTACGTGGTGATCTCGACCTGCTCGCCGTGGATCTTCGCCCCGATCGTCCCGAACGCGCGACCGATGTCCCATGTCGCCGTGGCAAGGGGCTTCACGATCCGCAGGATGTCATCCGGCCGTGCATCGGTCGTGAGGTCCAGATCATTGGTCGTCCGGCCGAGCAGCGCATCGCGCACGGGCCCGCCGACGATCGCGATCTCGAAGCCCGCGTCCACGAAGGCGGAACCGAGAGTGGCCATCAACGGTGACGATGCGAGTGCCCCCAGCCGGTCAAGTCCCTCGGCCATATTGAGCATGTGTCGAGCCTACCGGGGGTCGGGATGGGTCACTTCGGACGTCGTCGGAGCCGACTCGGTGAACGCGAGGAACCCGGTGAACAGCAGCTCTCGCACGCGGGGCAAGACGTCGGCGGCGAGGGCGTCGGCATCCACCTCCAGCAGATCGGCGATCGCGGCGACGAGCACACCCACCGGCAGATCGCCGTCGCTCGCGCCGACGAGCGCGGCCAGAGCAGGGTCGACCTCGATCGTGCGCGCGAAACCGCCACCCTGGCGCAGCTCGATGATGCTCGGCGCCTCGGACCCGGGTAAGTGGTGGCGAGCCTCGGTGACGTCGCCCGCAACCATGAGCGTGGATGCCGCGAGCGCCGCGTCGTCCATCCGACTCACCCGTTCCCACGCCGTGACGGCGGCCAGCAGATGCTCGCCCAGACTCTTCGAGACCGGCTGTGACACTCGCTCGTAGCGGGCCAGCGTCGGGGTGCCGGATGCCGGTCGATGCAGCAGGAGGTAGCCGAATCCGATCGCCGTCACGCCACGCGCCGCGAAGTCGGCGAGCCAGGCTTCAATGAGCCGCGCGTACTCGGGCGAACCTGGCACCGTGCCGCCGTCGCGCACCCACAGTTCGGCGTAGGCGAGTGGATCGAGCTGCTCACGCTCGATGATCCAGGCATCCAGCGGCACCGGCGAGTCGGCCACCCAGCCGCGAACGCGATCGAGCCCGTCCTCGTCGCCGCGATACTCCCAGTTGCCGAGCAACTGCGCAACGCCACCCGGGGCGAGCACGGCACCGACCTGCGTCACGAACGCGGCCACGAGATCATCGCCGGCCATCCCGCCGTCCCGGTACTCGTACTCGGGCACGCCGGCGACCCGCGGCGTGATCACGAACGGCGGGTTGGACACGACGCGCTCGAACTGCTCGCCCGCCACCGGGTCGAACAAGCTGCCGAGCCGCACGTCGATCCGGCCATCGGCTCCGGCCAGCAGTGCGTTCAGCCGGGTGAACTGCAGCGCCCGGGCGGACACGTCGGTTGCGACGACCCGATCCGCGTGGCGCAGCGCACGCAACGCTTGGATGCCGCATCCCGTGCCGACGTCGAGAACCCGGCCCGCGAAGGATGGCAGTTGCAGACCGGCGAGGGTCATCGAGGCGCCGCCGACACCGAGCACGTGGTCGGCGGGCAGAGCGCCGCCGAGGGCCCCCTCATCGAGATCGCTCGCGATCCACCACAGACCGGATCCCGCGGCGTCGCCGAATTCCTGTGGCCGCACGAGTGCCGCCGGCACCACGCGTCCGCCGTCGATCGATACCAGGCCGAGAGCGCGGAGGCCCGCAGCCCCGACGCGCGGCAGCGCGGCATCCACATCCGAGACCGGAGCGCTGGTGCCCAGGAAGAACACCCGCGCGAGGACGGCGAGCGCATCCGTGCGGTCACCCAGCGCTGTCAGCGCCGGCCCGTGCAGGCCGCGGCCGATCGCGTCGTCGGCAATCCCACCCCACGCCGCGCGCACGGCGGCCGCCGTGTAGTCCGCCTCGCGGAGATCCTCACGCAGTGCCGCGCACAGCTCACGGTCGGCGGTGACATCCACAGGAGAGTCCAATCGTCGTCGGTGCGGCTCCGTCACGGTTCGCGCACAGGGCCCTCACTCTAGAATCGCATCTGATCGTGCGGTCGGGGATCGCACAGGAGTCCAATCCCATGACCGTGACCTCGTCCACATCCACGCCCGCGCGCCGCTTTCGGGTGCGCCTGGCGGTGCTGGTGGCGCTCGTGCTCGGCGTGGCCCCCGCCGCCGCGGCGGGCGCGGTGGAGACGCCACTGAACACCACGGGTGTGACCTTCACGGCCGGCCCGACGGACGACGGTGTCCTCACCGAAGGCCAGCCGCTCACCGTGGCGCTGCGCGCGAGCAACCCCACGGCGGTCCCGATGGCATCGGGCCCGGTGAGCATCTCGGTGACCGACACGGCACTCCCGACCCGCGAGGCGCTGCGGGCGTGGCTCGATGACGCCACGCCGGAGGCCGCGGCCCGCGAGATCGGCGCCGCCACGATCGGTGGGCTCGACGCGTACGCCCAGCGCACCGAAACCGCGACGATCGACCCTGATGCGACCGGGCTCCGGCAGCTTGCCCCGGGCGTGTACCCGCTCACCGCGACGTACGCGTCGGCGCGGGGCGATCTCACGACCGCCAGTGTGCTGGTCGTTCCGGATGCCGCCGCCTCCGCACCGGTGGGTGTCATCGTGCCGATCACGACACCGGCACGCTCGGTGGGGCTCCTCACGAGCGAGGAGCTCGCGACGGAGACCGGCGTCGGCGGCGACCTGCGTGCACAGCTGGATGCGGTCAGCGGTACGCCCGCGATCCTCGCGGTCGACCCGGCGATCGTCGCCTCGATCCGCGTGCTCGGGTCGTCGGCCCCCACCGCCGCGCGTGCCTGGCTGGCCGATCTCCTCGCCCTCCCGAATGAACGGTTCGCTCTGCAGTTCGGCGATGCCGACCTCGCGACGCAGTTCGGCGCCGGCCTGGGCGCGCCGCTGGGTGTCACATCGCTCGGCTCGGCCCTGACGGCGAGCGACGGTGGCACGGGGGCGACATCGCCCGCTCCGACACCGACGACCGCGCCAGAGGGGGCCATCCGGACTCTCGAGGAGCTTCTCGCGATCGGGTCCGTGACCGATGGCCTCTACTGGCCGGCGAGCGGTACAGCCGGCGGAACCGTCGCGGCCGCCGTCGCGGCGCTCGCCACGGCCGAGCTTCCGACGACGACGCTGGTGCCGTCGTCTGTCGCGGCGGAGTCGATGTCCGGGCGGGCGAGTGCCGGCGATGCGCACCTCCTCGTCTACGACGCGGATGTGTCGAGTGCCCTCCATGCCGTGTCGGTCGCCACCGGCAGTGTCGATCGTGGCCGAGGGCGCGCCGCAGCATCCGCCTTCACCTCGCTGGCACACGCGGAGTCGCCGGGTGCGGGACTGCTCGTCACGATCGATCGCGGCGCGAATCGGACGGCGAGCGCGCTGGACGACGCGGTCCGTGCCGCGTTCGCGCTCACCGGGCGCATCCCGATCGGGCTCGATTCCTTCCTCGACGACGTGCCGACACCTGTGACCCTCAGCGAGGTCGAGCCGAACCCGGCCCACGTCGCGGCGCTCACCGAGTTCCTCACGGGTGAGACCGAACTCGGCAGTTTTTCCTCGATCCTCGCCGACCCGCGCGTCCTCCTCGGCCCCGAGCGCATGTCGATCCTCCAGCTGATCGGCAATGCCTGGCTGCCGGATGCCGCCGGCTTCGCCCGTGCTGTCGCCCGGCATCGCACCGCGACCCGGGCGACACTCGATGCCGTCTCGATCACCCGACCGTCCGGGCTCACTCTCGCGGCTTCGAGTGCATCACTCGGGTTCACGATCCGCAATGACCTCCCGTGGCCGGTGTCCCTCGTGCTGATCACGACGCCGAACGATCCCCGCGTGATCGTGCAGAACACGACCCCGATCCAGGTTGGCGCGAGCCAGAATTCCCGCGCGGACGTGCCGATCCAAGCCCGGGTCGGCAGTGGTGAATCCAACCTCACGGTGCAACTGCGCAGCCCCAGCATGATCGCGATCGGCGACCCGGTCTCGGTGGACGTGTCCGTCCGCGCCGAGTGGGAATCGGTCGGCATCGCCGTCCTGATCACCCTCGTGTCCACGATGATCGTGCTCGGCATCATCCGCACGATCATGCGACGTCGAAAGCGCACCACGAAGGAGCATGCGGATGGCTAGCCTCGGGCGCGCCAGCGCGATCATCGGCGCGGGCACTCTCGTTTCACGGCTCACCGGCCTCTTGCGCTCGGTCGTGTTGGTCGCCGTCATCGGCTCGTACGGCTCTCGCGCGGCGGATGCGTTCACGACCGCGAACATGCTGCCGACGAACATCTACGAGCTCGTCGCCGCCGGCGTCATCACGGGCATCATCGTGCCGCAGATTGTGAAGGCCGCCGCACACACCGACGGTGGATCACGGTTCGTCTCGAAGCTGTTGACTCTCGGCACCGTGTTGCTCGTGGCGGCAACCGCGCTCACCATGGCGCTCGCGCCGTTGCTCATCTGGCTTTACGTGCCCGGCTACACCCCCGAGCAGAGCGCGTTGGCGTTGTCGTTGGCGTACTGGTGTCTGCCGCAGCTGCTGTTCTACGGCCTGTACGCCCTGCTGGGCGAAGTCCTCAACGCCCGCAAGGTGTTCGGCCCCTACAGTTGGGCACCCACCGTCAACAACCTCGTGTCGATCGCGGGATTCGGTGTCTTCCTCGCGGTGTTCGGTGGGCCCTTCACCGCGGTGTCCGACTGGAACGGCGCGATGGTGACGGTGCTCGGTGGCACCGCGACCCTGGGAATCGCGCTTCAGGCGATCGTTCTCGTGTTCTTCTGGCGCCGCACCGGCCTCCACGTCCGCCCCGACTTCCGCTGGCGCGGCATGGGTTTGCGCCACATCGGGACCCTCGCCGGGTGGACGTTCCTCACGGTCGTGATCGGACAGATCGCGGGTCTCGTGCAGTCACGAGTGGTGTCGGATGCGTCGGGTTCCGCCGGCATCACGGTCATCGTCTACGCCTGGCTGATCTTCATGCTGCCGCACTCGATCGTCGCGATGTCGATCTCCACGACGTACTTCACGCGCCTCTCGGAATTGGTTGTGGCGGGCGAGGTCGACCAGGTGGGACCGAACCTCGATGAGTCGATCCGGGCGCTCAGTGTCTTCGCGTTCGGCTTCATGGCGGCCCTGGGCGCGGCATCCGTTCCGATCTCCCGGATCTTCACCAACAGCCCCGACGGCGCGGAAGCCATGGCGTGGGTGCTCGGGGCGTACCTCATCGCCCTGGTGCCGTTCGGCGTGCTCGTGATCGTGCGGCGTGCCTTCTTCGCCTTCCAAGACACCCGCACACCTTTCTTCTTCACGATCGTGCAGTGCCTCCTCGCGGCCGGTGGAGCCCTCCTGGCCGCCCTCGCCGTCAGTGCGGGATGGCTGCCCCTCGCCTTCCTCGCCGCCGGTGTCGCCCTCACCCAGTCCCTCTCGACGTTCGTGCAACTCCCCGTCGCTCTGCGCCTTCTGCGTCGGCACACCGGCACCCTGCGACTCGGTGCGACCTGGCGCGCGCTCGCCCGCTTCGCCGTGGCCTCCGTGCCGGCCTTCGCGGCCGGATGGCTCACTTTCCTCCTTCTCGGAGGCGCGGAGGGCTGGACGGCATCCGATCGACTGCTCGGAGCGGTAGGCGCCACCATCATCGGCGCCGCCGCACTGGTCGTCTACGTCGCGATGCTGGCCGTCCTGCGGGCCCCCGAGCTGACGATCGCCGCCCGCACCGCACGGCGTCTGTTCGGCCGCTGAGAATACGGCGTCGTCGGCCGGTCAAGGAATGCGCCGCGACTACCATGGGTTGACTGCGGTGAGGCCCTTCGGCCTCTCCCACCAAGGAGGAAAAGCGTGCGACAGGTCATCATCATCGGCTCGGGCCCCGCGGGTTACACCGCGGCGATCTACGCGGCGCGCGCGAACCTGTCTCCCCTCGTCATCGCCAGTTCGGTCGAGGCCGGCGGGGAGCTCATGAACACCACCGAGGTCGAGAACTTCCCCGGCTTCCCCGAGGCGATCATGGGCCCCGACCTCATGACGAAGATGCAGGAGCAGGCTGAGCGTTTCGGCGCCGAGGTCGTGTACGACGACGTCGTCTCCCTCGACATCACGGGCCCCGTCAAGACGATCACGATGGGTTCCGGCAAGGTCGTCGAATCGGATGCCCTCATCTACGCGACCGGCTCCGCACCCCGCAAGATCGGGATCGAGGGCGAAGCCCGCCTCTCGGGTCGTGGCGTCTCCTACTGCGCCACGTGTGATGGATTCTTCTTCCGCGAACGCGTCATCGCGGTCGTCGGCGGTGGCGACTCGGCGATGGAAGAGGCGACGTTCCTCACCAAGTTCGTGTCAAAGGTCTATGTCATCCACCGCCGCGGCGAACTGCGCGCGTCGAAGATCATGCAGGAGCGCGCGCAGCGGAACGAGAAGATCGAGTTCGTCTGGAACAGCGCCGTCGTCGACATCCTCGGTGAGGATGCGGTCACCGGTGTCGTTTTGGAAGACACCGTCAATGGTTCGCGCCGTGAACTGGCCCTCGAGGGCGTCTTCGTCGCGATCGGAAACGACCCGCGCACACATCTCGTGCACGACATCCTCGACCTGACCGCCGACGGCACTGTCTGGGTCGACGGCCGCTCGTCCCGCACGTCGGTCCCCGGCGTCTTCGCGGCGGGTGATGTGATCGACCCGACGTACCGTCAGGCCGTCACCGCCGCCGGCAGCGGCACCGTCGCGGCCCTCGACGTGGAGCACTATCTGGCCGGTCTCGGCGAAGCCGGATCCCCGGCCGAAGACGTCTCCGAGATCGACGCACTGCCCACCGTCTGAGCGCCGGGAACAATCCCCGGCATCCAGGCGTTTCCAGATCTCAACACTTCTAAAAGGAGAAGAACACATGACTTCGAAGGCCACGAGCGAAAGCACCTGGAAGCAGGATGTCATCGAGGCCGACGGCCCCGTCCTGGTCGACTTCTGGGCCGAATGGTGCGGACCGTGTCGCATGGTCGGCCCGATCCTCGACGAGATCCAGTCTGAGAACGGCGACAAGATCACCATCCTCAAGCTCAACGTCGATGAGAACCCGATCCTCGCGATGGAGTACCAGATCACGTCGATCCCGGCGATGAAGGTCTTCAACAAGGGCCAGGTCGAGAAGACGATCGTCGGCGCCAAGCCGAAGTTCGCGCTCGAGCAGGACCTCGCGGCGTACCTCGCCTAAGAGCGGAAGCATCGGCCCCTGACCGGGAATCATCCCCGGTCAGGGGCTTTTTCGTATCCAATTATGGGCGGACGCGCGCGTCCCACGTGCGGTGCGGCTCACTGCCGAGCAAGCGCCACACGGCTCGCGTGAGTTCCGGATGTTGCAACGCGATCTGGCGGAGCACTCGATAGTTGCGCGCGGCCGACGGGCGCGATCCACCGTCCGACGCGATGTTCTCGGCGCGAAGCGTCAGAACGACGAGTTCATCGACCGAGGGGAGGTCCTCCATGAACTCCCAGGGATCCTCACCTGAGCGAATGCGTTCCTCGATCAGCACGGCGAGTTCGTCCGTAGCCTCGGCCCGCAACAGCTCGAGGCTGGCGCGGCGCGGGAGGCTGGGGTCGTCCGTCACTCATCCAGCCTACGACGACCCGGGGGCACGGGCGTCAGAGCGCCCCGTACTCGGTCTCGCCGATCTCGCCGAGGATGCGGTTGAGATCCTGGATGGTGGCGAAATCGATGTTGATCTGGCCTTTTCTTGCCGTGAGTGTGATCTTCACTTTGGTGTTCAAGCGGTCACCCAACCGCTCCGCGACGTCATCGAGGTGAGCCCGGCGCGCACCCGCTTTGGGTGCGATCGGCCGCAACGAACCGGCATCCGTCATTTTGGCGGCAGCTTCGGCCGCGCGCACAGACAGGTCTTCGTTGACGATCTTGTCGGACAACCGCTGCATGGCCGCGACGTCGTCGAGTGACAGGATCGCCCGCGCGTGGCCCGCACTCAGCACGCCTGCCGCGACGCGCTGCTGCACCGGCATGGGGAGCTTCAACAAGCGGATCGTGTTGCTGATCTGCGGCCGTGACCGGCCGATGCGCTGCGCGAGCTCTTCCTGAGTGATCGCGAAATCCTCGAGAAGCTGCTGGTAGGCCGATGCTTCTTCCAGCGGGTTGAGCTGGGAACGGTGGAGGTTCTCGAGCAGCGCGTCCCGCAGGAGATTCTCGTCCGTGGTCTCGCGCACGATGGCAGGAATCGACGTCAAGCCGGCTTCGCGCGATGCTCGTGTGCGGCGCTCACCCATGATGAGTTCGTACTTACCGTCTTCGTTCGTGCGGACGACGACAGGCTGCAGCACACCGAATTCGCGCACACTGTGGACGAGCTCGGCGAGGTCATCGGCGTCGAAGTTCGACCGCGGCTGGCGCGGGTTCGGCACGATGTCGTGCGGGTCGATGTCGATCAGCCGCGTACCGGGCACGTTCAGCAGCTCTGTCGTGTCATCGGGTACGGGTGTCGCCTCGGAAAGCGAAGCCCCCGGGAAGAAGACGTCGACCGGGCGTGCTTCCGACGACTCGGTCGTCGGAATGAGCGCTCCGATGCCGCGCCCCAGTCCAGTTCGCTTTGCCATCAGTGGGCTCCCTCGTTGTCTGTGTTCTTGAGCCCTCGCCGCGCAATCTCCACGGCCGCTTCCCGGTACGCGACGGCGCCCGCGGACTGCCCGTCGTACGCGATGACGGTTTGTCCGAAGCTCGGAGCCTCGGAAACGCGCACGGATCTGGGGATGACGGTGGACAGCACCTCCTGCGGAAAGTGTGTCCGGACTTCATCGGCGACCTGCTGCGCGAGGCGGGTGCGGCCGTCGTACATCGTCAGGAGGATCGTGGAAAGGTGCAGGTTCGGATTCAGGTGCTTCTGGATCATCCGAACGCTCCCGAGGAGCTGACTGAGGCCCTCTAGCGCGTAGTACTCGCACTGGATCGGGATCAGAAGCTCCTGCGCGGCCGTGAAAGCGTTGATGGTGAGCAATCCGAGCGACGGTGGACAGTCGATGAGGACGAAATCGAGTCGCTCCTCGAGGCCACCGATGTAGTCATCGAGGGCCGTGCGGAGGCGATGTTCACGGGCGACCTGTGATACCAACTCGATCTCTGCGCCGGCGAGATGGATCGTGCTGGGAGCGCACAGAAGTCGCGGGGATTCAGGGCTGACCTGGACAATATCCGCAAGCGGAAACTCGTCGATGAGCACATCGTAGATGCTCGGAATGTCGGCCGTGTGCGGCACACCCAGTGCTGTCGATGCATTTCCCTGCGGGTCCAGGTCGATGACGAGGACCCGTGCACCGACGGAAGCCAGCGCAGATGCAAGATTGACGGTCGTGGTGGTCTTTCCCACCCCGCCCTTCTGGTTCGACACCGTCACTACACGCGTGGACCCGGAGAATTCGATCTCCACGGCGGCGAGAGCCTTGCGCCGAGTGGTCAGATCAGCGAGTTCGCGCGCAATAGGGCTATCTGCGAGGAGGGGTGCGGGAGAGTTCGCATTCTCCGATTGCTGCACCATCAACTCCTGTCACGCGGGGGGTCCTCCCACTGTAGTCGAGCACACCGACACCGCTCCCCGATCCTGCCCGTTTCACGTGAAACACACGTAGTGGTTTCGATACGGCGCCTCCGGCGCCTACTCAACCACCGAATCTTGCCCAATCCCCGCTGATCGAGTGCCGGCGCGCAGCGCCGGTGTATCGAGATCACCCTGCATACCTCGTTTCACGTGAAACATCCAAGTGGTTTCGATACGGCGCCTTCGGCGCCTACTCAACCACCGAAAGTGGGACCGGTGATCTCGATCACTCCCCACTCACCCGATGTTTCACGTGAAACGCGACACCTAATTTCGATACGGCACCTCCGGCGGCCGCTCAACCACCGGGACACATTGTCGCCGCTGATCGGGTGCCGGCGCAGAGCGCCGGTGTACCGAGATCACCCATGATCAGACTCGTCGTCAGACACCTCTGTGTAACGACGACCGAAGGTCTTGCGACTCAGATCGGAGAGCTGATCGTATTCACGCGCGATCAAGGCATTCCGCTTGGCGCGACTCCAGCCCTGCACTCGCTTCTCCCGCGCAAACGCGTCGTGAACGTTGTCGTATGTCTCACTGTAGACAAGGACCACTGGACGTCGACGCTTCGTGTACTGCGCGCCCTCGCCGATGTCGTGGAGCCAGACTCGATTTTCGAGGTTCCGACAGCTGCCTACGTAGAAGCTGCCATCCGCGCATTCGAGGATGTACATGTACGGCATGGGGACAGAGTGCAGTATTCGGCGGCGATCCATCCCAGGTACATGGCGTGATGTGGAAAGTCAGCGAAAGTGCCGGCGTGTGGAGGAGGCAGTGTTTCACGTGAAACAGGGCGTGGTTTCGGTACGGCGCCTGCGGCGCCTACTCAACCACCGAAATCTGGCCGGTCTCCGGGGATCGAGTGCCGGCGCGCGACGCAGGTGTATCGAGCCCAGATCACACCCCAGCGTTTCACGTGAAACAGGGCGTGGTTTCGGTACGGCGCCTGCGGCGCCTACTCGACCACCGATGGATGCTGCGGGCGAATGGATCAGCGGACGGTCGCGCGGATCACGCGAGTCGGCTCGGAGATCAAGCCTTCACCGACCGGCTCCACGCGCACGTTCGAGAGGCGGAACTTGCGGATCTGTTTGTCCGCCGCCGTCACCTCATTGGCCGCATTGGCACCCTTGAGAAGAATCAGCTCGCCGCCATCACGCACGAGGGGAGCAGTGAGCGGGATCAAGGTGCGAAGAGCACTGACAGCGCGGGCCGTGACGGCATCCAACACCGGCCCCTGCTTCCAATCTTCACCGCGCGCGCGAAGCACCTCGACATTGTGCAGCCCAAGATCAGCGACCTGCTCATTCAGCCACGCGACACGGCGCTCCATCGGTTCGATCAGCACCCACTGCACGTCCGGACGCGAAATGGCCAGGACGAGACCGGGAAGGCCTGCACCTGAGCCGATGTCACCAACTCGACCACCAGCGGGAAACAGTGGTCCGGCCACAGCGGAGTTCAGAATGTGCCGGCTCCACAATCGGGGGAGTTCGAGGGGACCGATCAGACCCCGCTCCTCGCCATGTTGCGCCAATGCAGCCGTAAACTGGCGCGCCTGCACGATTCGATCACCGAAGATGTCGGCTGCGACGTCAGGTTCTTGCTCGAGCATCACTGGAGTTTCACGTGAAACGTCACGCGCGACGGATGACCGTGTGGCGGTCCGCACCATCGCCATATGACTCGGAAACCAAGCCACGCTCCGAGACGATATCGTGCACGAGCTTGCGTTCGTAGCTCGACATTGCGGGCAGCGAAGCTTGGGACACACCCTCATCGAGGCGCGCAATGGCGCGGTCAACGAGCTTCTGCAGCTGCTGCTGACGTGCGTCACGCGATCCGCCGACGTCGAGAATGAGACGCGAGAAGCGACCCGTCTTGGTCTGCACGGCAATGCGGGTGAGTTCCTGCAGCGCCTGCACGGTGTCGGGCTCCGAGATCAACGACAGCGCGGCATCGTCGTCGTTCTCAACGGAGACATAAGCGCGGCCGCTGCGCACATCGAGCGCGAGATCTCCGTCGATGTCGGCGATGTCGAGCAGTCCCTCGAGATAGTCCGCGGCGACATCGCCTTCCTGCTCCAGCTGCTCAACGGTCGCCGTCGGGCGCAGAGTGTCCTGTTCGGGAGTGGTAGTCATGATGATCCTCGCGGCTCTCTCAGGCGTCCGTGGGCGGGTTGGTGTTCTTCTGCGCCTGCTTCTTCGCGCGCTGCTTGCTCACCGGCTGCTGACGCTTGGGAGCCTCCGCCTTGGCCTTCTGCGCTTCGTCGAAAAGCCGCTGCTGCTCGGCCTGGTACTTCTCCAAGGGAATGATCTTGCCCTGCGCGTCGAGCGCCTTGCCCTTACGAGCGAGTCGCTCCTCGCGAGCCTTTGCGGCATCCGAACCGGGGGTGGGGAGGTTCCGAATCACGATGAACTGCTGAACCATCGTCCAGATGTTGGACGTGAACCAGTACAGGACGACGCCGAGCGGGAAGAAGACACCCGAGAAGATGAACGCCAACGGCAGAACGTAAAGCATGATCTTCTGCATCTGGTACGCCTGGCCGGTCTTGGCCTCCGGCGACAGGTTCTTCGAGATGATCTGCAACTGGGTGAAGAACTGCGAGGCGATCATCAGGATGACGAGGATGATGAGGATGACGACGGTGACCGTCTCACCGGCACCCCACGCCTCGATCATGTTGACGTGCAGGGGAGCAACACTGAACAGCTCAGCGTCGTAGAACTGCTTGGTCAAGTCGGCGTTGAGCAGCCCGACGCCGCCCATGCTCCACTCGGCGTGCTTCTTGACGTCCGAGAGCGTGTAGAACATGCCGAGCAGAATCGGCATCTGCACGAGCAGAGGAAGGCAGCTCGACACGGGGGTGGTGCCGTGCTTCTTGTACAGCGCCATCGTCTCTCGGCTCATCGCCTCACGAGAGAGTTGATCCTTCTTACCGCGATACTTCTCCTGGACTTTTCGCAGTTCAGGGGCGATTTCCATCATCTTGCGCTGGCTCTTGATCTGCCGAACGAAGAGAGGGATCAACGCAGAGCGCACGACGATCACGAGGCCGATGATCGACAGCACCCAAGTGGTGCCGGCATTCGCCTCCATACCGATCGAGGTGAAAACCCAGTGCCAGAACACCAAGATCGCCTCGACGATCCACTTGAACGGCCACATGATCGTGCTGAAGAAGTCGAGGCCCGTTGTTGGCATCGGCGTCGTCGGCGTGGGAACAGCCGGCGACGGAGTCGCAGCGGCAAAGAGAAGATCCAGCACGGATCAGTCCTTTCTGGGGGGCACGACGAATCCGTGCGGAGTCAGTTCATGACGGAAGTGCGCGTGCGGCTTCACATCATCGATCCCACCCTGAGCCCACGGGTGGCACCGAGCGAGTCGGGCAGCCGTGAGTGCGGCGCCTTTCACCGCTCCGTGCTGCTGGACCGCTCCGACTGCGTAGGCCGAACAGGATGGGTAGTACTTGCAGACATCGCCGTAGACGTGCGAAATCGTGGCTCGATACCCGTGAAGGGCGGCCAGGACGACATTGCGGGGCAACAGGGGAAGACCCCTCATCACTTCGGATGCCACAAGTGCACCGTCGCCGACCGAAGAAACCGGAAGGGTCGAGACGCTCACGCCGCTGCTTTCCGGCCGAGACACCGGGTGACTTCATCGCGCAGCTGAGCGTAGTCAGCGGTCGCCGCGGAAGGCAGAGCACGGATGACGACGTCAGCTCCGACGCGGACTCCGGGCAACGCGTCGGCACACACGGCCTTCAGCCGGCGACGGACGGTGTTGCGGGTCACAGCGTTCCCCACTTGCTTACTGACGATGAATCCGAACCGCGCAGAGCGGTGTTCGGCTGTTGCGACCACGTAGGTCACCGTGCTCGAGCCGGCGCATCGGGAACCTCCTCGCACGACGGACTTGTAGTCCGCGCCGCGAGTGATGCGATTCCCGCGCGCCAGCACGCGGTCAGGTCAGGCCGACAGCTCGACGCGGCCCTTGGCGCGGCGAGCCGAAAGGATGCCGCGGCCGGCACGCGTACGCATGCGGGCGCGGAAACCGTGCTTCTTGGCGCGGCGGCGGTTGTTGGGCTGGAACGTGCGCTTGGTCATGAGGATCACTCCGGATCGGCGGTCACCGGAACGCTCGGGGCCGGGGACACAGGTATAGGGACTGCCCATGCGGGCGTAAGTCAACCGATTAAGGCTACGTCGAGACGGCCTGAAACTCAAACCGAGCAGTTCGGAGCCACATTATCCACCGCTCGAGCGCCATGCCTGGCGGCGACACGCAGCCCGGATCTACAGTGGATTTTGCGCCGGACACACTCCCTGACTAGCGTGTCACGGATAGTTATCCACAGGTGTGGATCGTTTTCATCATCGGCTCCCGGGAGGGACATGTCTCAGCACGAAATTCCGGATGTCCCGGTCTGGACCGCCGTGCTGGACGAACTCATGCGTGACGAGCGCGTCACTCCGCAGCTGCAGGGTTTCTTGAGTCTCGCCGTCGCACAGGGCGTCATGAGCGGCACTCTCTATCTCGATGTTCCCAACGACCTGACGGCTGCCCAGCTGAACAAGCGACTCCGGGCTCCGATCATGGAAGCTCTCGCGAATGTGGATGCCGAACCCTCGGCCTCATCCTTCCGCGTGGTGGTGAACCCCGAGCTCGCCGACGCGCATCTGACGGCGCCCGTCCCGGTGCAATCGACCGCCCCTCAGATGACGGTCATCCGACCGGCGTCGGAAGAGTATGTCGAGCAGGCGGCATCGTCCGCCCGCAGCGACACTCGCCTCAACCCCAAATACAGCTTCGACAACTTCGTCATCGGACAATCCAATCGCTTCGCTCACGCGGCCGCAGTCGCCGTGGCCGAAGCCCCGGCCAAGGCCTACAACCCGCTCTTCATCTATGGAGATTCGGGTCTCGGCAAGACCCACCTCCTGCATGCCATCGGTGACTACGCCCTCAGCCTCTACACCGGCATCCGCGTGCGGTACGTCTCGAGTGAAGAGTTCACGAATGACTTCATCAACTCGATCGCGAACAACCGCGGGTCGGCATTCCAAGCGCGGTATCGAGATGTCGACATCCTTCTGATCGACGACATCCAATTCCTCCAGGGGCGTCAAGAGACGCAGGAAGCGTTCTTCCACACCTTCAACACTCTCCACGACCACGACAAACAGGTCGTGATCACGAGTGATGTCCCGCCTCGTCAACTCACCGGGTTCGAAGACCGGATGCGCAGCAGGTTCGAATGGGGCCTCATCACCGACGTACAAGCGCCCGACCTCGAGACCCGCATCGCCATCCTCCGCAAGAAGGCACAGTCCGAGCGGCTTCTCGTTCCCGACGATGTACTGGAATACATCGCGACGAAGGTGTCTTCCAACATCCGCGAACTCGAGGGCGCGCTCATTCGTGTCTCGGCTTTTGCGAGCCTCAACCGCTCGAACCTCGATATTTCGTTGGCTCAGACCGTGCTGCGGGACATCGTCGACACCGACGACACCAACATCATCTCCCCGACCGACATCATCACCGCGACCGCGCAATACTTCCGGCTCTCGGTCGACGACCTGTACGGCTCCAGTCGATCGCAGTCGATCGCGACAGCTCGACAGATCGCGATGTACCTCTGCCGCGAGCGGACGAGTCTGTCGCTCCCGAAAATCGGTCAACTCTTCGGCAATCGTGATCACACCACGGTCATGTACGCCTGCAAGAAGATCGCGGAGCTCATGAAGGAGCGTCGCTCGATCTACAACCAGGTTTCCGAGATCACAACGCAGCTCGGGCGCATCGGCCGCTGATCGCAGCTCGCACGCAGCGGGCATATTCCTGCCCGCGCGCTTGACACGACTCCGTGCGAACGCGATCATACGTGTTCTTCACAGTGTGGAAAGCCTGTGGATAACTCGTCATCAAACGCGGACTTCTGTGAACGAATGGCAACTCCCTGTGGAATCACCGTCGACGTTCGGGATGCGGGTCGCCTCACGCCGCGCCACTCATCCGCACCTCGCCCACAAGTTACACGCGTGTGGTTTCCGTGTCTCGACTCGGATCGACCGAGTTATCCCCAGTTTCCACAGGGGTTAACACCATGACAGTTACCTCTCTTGAAGAAACCCGTTCGATAACCAGAACGAACAACGCGCTCCGTGAAAAGCCGTCTGCGGAAACCGAACCACAAGGGCACTAGCATGGGAGGGCTTTAGTCGACCCAAGGGAGCGCCAGTGAAGTTCCACGTGAATCGCGATGTTTTCAGCGAGGCCGTGTCATTCGTCGTCAAGCTCCTGCCGCAGAGAAATCCGCAGCCGATCTTGGCCGGCGTGCTGATCGAGGCATCCGAAGAGGGCCTCTCGCTCGCGGCGTTCGACTACGAAGCCTCAGCACGCACCACGATCGACGCAACCGTCGACGCCCCAGGCACGATCCTCGTCCACGGGCGGTTGCTGTCGGAGATCGCGAGTCGATTGCCGAACGCTCCCGTCCAGATCGAGGTCGGAGAGGACGATGGAATCGTTCTGACGTGCGGCTCGGCGCGGTTCACCCTGGCATCGATGCCGGTGCAGGAATATCCCGCGATCCCCGAGGTGTCCGGCGAGTCGGGCCTTGTGCCGGCCGAAGAGTTCGCGACGGCGATCGCTCAGGTCGCTTTCGCGGCATCTCGCGACGACGTGACACCCGTGTTGACGGGTGTTCAGCTCGAGGTGGCGGGTACGCAGCTCAGCCTGGTCGCGACCGACCGCTACCGCGTCGCGCTCCGCGAAGTCTCGTGGGACGGCGGCACGGTCGCGTCCGACGAGTCCACCACGGCACTCGTGCCGGCACGAACCTTGACCGAGGTCGGGAAGACTTTCGCGCACTCGGGTGACATCAAGATCTCGTTCTCGGGCTCGGGTGATCGCGAGATCATCGCCTTCACCGCGGCCAACAAGACCGTGACCTCGCTGCTCATCAAGGGCAACTTCCCGCCGGTTCGCCGCCTGTTCCCCGAGCAGACCGATCACTACGCCGTCGTGAACACCGCGGAGCTGGCCGAAGCCGTCCGACGCGTGTCGCTCGTGCTCGACCGTTCCGCTCCCCTCCGTTTCACGTTCAGCGAGGACGGCGTCTCGATGGATGCCTCCGGAACCGAGCAGGCTCGCGCATCCGAATCGGTCGACGCGACATTGGCCGGTGACGATGTCACGCTGGGACTCAATCCGCAGTACTTGCTCGAGGCCCTCGGGGCCGTCAAGAGCGAGTTCGCGCGGATCACGTTCACTTCCAGCGACAACGCGAACAAGCTGAGCCCGGTGCTGATCACCCCGCAGACGTCCGGTGGGCCGGAGAGCTTCAAATATCTGCTGCAGCCGAACCTGCTTCTGCGCTGACATCGGGAGTGTCATCCACGCCGCCTAGGCTGATCCGGTGATCGTCGAGCAGCTCAGCCTCGTCGACTTCCGCAACTATGCGGTCGCCGACGTTGCCTTGACGGCGGGTGCCAACGTCTTCGTCGGTCGCAACGGACAAGGCAAAACGAATCTCGCCGAGGCGATCGCCTACCTGGCCACACTCGGCTCCCACCGCGTTTCGCAGGATGCGCCGATGGTGCGTGATGGGGCGGATGCCGCGATCATCCGTGCTCGTCTCTCCCACGGCGATCGGCGGATCGTTCTGGAAATGCAGATCAACCGTTCCGGTGCCAACAAGGCGCGGGTGAACGGAGCGGCGGTGCGTCCCGTGGAGCTTCCGCGGTACGCGCAAGTGGTGCTGTTCGCCCCCGAAGATCTGCAGATCGTCCGCGGCGACCCGTCTGCGCGACGTCGATTCGCGGACCAGCTGCTCATCCAGCGTGCTCCGCGCATGGCCGGCGTCCTCGCCGACTACGACCGAGTGCTGAAGCAGCGCAACGCTCTCCTCAAGTCCGCACGATCGCGGGGTGTCCGCGGTGAAGGCCTGTCGACTCTCGAGGTGTGGGACGACAAGCTCGTCCAACTCGGTACCGAGGTCATTCGCGCACGTCTCGCCATTGCGGCGGACTTGTCCGCTCCCGTCGCGGCGGCGTACGCCGCAATCGCCGGCGAAGACCATCGGCCCGAGCTCGAGTGGAGCCTGACGGTGGATGGCGGTGACGCGGCCGATGACGGGGACGATCTCGATAGACCGACGCTGCGCCCCGGCACTCGATCGGCGGGTGCACCTGCCGAGCAGATCGCGACGGGGTTCCGTCAGGCACTCGCCGCCAAACGTTCGCAGGAGCTCGACCGCGCGATCACGCTCGTCGGACCGCATCGCGATGACCTTCTCCTCCGTGTGCGCGATCTTCCGGTCAAGGGCTACGCCTCACACGGTGAGTCATGGTCGGTCGCGCTCGCGCTCCGACTCGCGTCTGCTCGCTTGTTGCGGGAACAGTCCCAGCTGGGTGATCCGGTGCTGATTCTCGACGATGTCTTCGCCGAGCTCGATGCCGACCGGCGTGCCCGGTTGGCCGGACTCGTGGGCGATTTCGAACAGGTCATCGTCACGGCCGCCGTCGAGGAGGATGTGCCGCCGGCGCTCCGCGCTCGCACCGTCCGGGTCGTGGCCGGCACCATCCAGGAGGTCGCCGATGACTGAATCACACCTCGGCGGGATTCCCGAAACTGTCGCGACATACCTCCGACTGCGGGGTCTCGAGCCTTCGGCGCGCACTGCTCGGCGGCGCAAGAAGCGCGGTGACATCGACGACGACAAGATGCCCTTCGCACCGGGGCGCGACCCCACAGGTGTCGGCGATGTCCTGGCGGACCTCACACGTCAGGCGGGCTGGGATTCGCAACTCGCGCGCGAAGACCTGGTCTTGCAATGGGAACAGGTGACCGGTGCCGAGACCGCGCGGCATGCGAGTCCGGTGGCTCTGGCCGACGGCATCCTGACTGTGCAGTGCGATTCGACCGCCTGGGCCAAGAACCTTCAACTCATGCGCGCAGACATCGTGACGCAGCTCATGCGACGATTCCCCGATGCCGGGGTGCAGAACGTGCGGTTCGTCGGACCGGACGTCCCCTCATGGAAATGGGGCCCCAGAGCCGTTCCAGGGCGCGGTCCTCGCGATACCTACGGCTAATCCACGTCCTGCGGCATCCGGAGCGGTTTCCGCGCGCCACAGCGCCATTCAGACCCCTCAGAAGAGATAGAATGAACTGATCCTTCGAATCGATCTGGAGTGCTCGAAACATATGACGTCTGAAACCCCCGACAGCGTTCCCGAGGAACTCTCCACTCCCGATCAGAAGGTGCACAACGACTACGGGGCCGACGAGATCCAGGTGCTCGAGGGTCTCGAGGCCGTCCGCAAGCGTCCTGGTATGTACATCGGGTCCACCGGTGAGCGCGGCCTCCACCATTTGGTCTACGAGATCGTCGACAACTCCGTCGACGAGGCACTCGCCGGCTACTGCGACACGATCCACGTCACGATCCTCGAAGACGGCGCGTTGCGCGTCGTCGACAACGGCCGTGGCATCCCGGTCGACATGCACAAGACCGAAGGCAAGTCGACCGTGGAGGTCGTCCTCACGGTTCTGCACGCCGGTGGAAAGTTCGGCGGTGGCGGCTACGCGGTCTCCGGCGGACTGCACGGTGTGGGCTCGTCGGTCGTGAACGCGCTCTCCACCCGACTGGATGTCGCCGTCAAGCGTCAAGGTCACGCGTGGCGCCAGACCTTCCGCGACGGTGGCGCCCCCGCGGCTCCTCTTGCGAAAGAAGAGGCGACGGACGAGACCGGCACGACGATCACCTTCTGGCCGGATGCCGGGATCTTCGAGACGGTCAATTTCGATTACGACACTCTCCGCACCCGGTTCCAGCAGACCGCGTTCCTCAACAAGGGACTGCGCATCACGCTGAACGACCTCCGCCCCGACTCCGCCTACGTCCTCGATGAGGAGGGCACGGCTGTCACGAAGCAGCCGCACGACGACTTCCACTACGAGCGCGGACTCGTCGACTACGTGGAGTACCTCAACAAGGTGCGCAAGGCCGAGGTCGTCAACGACGAGATCATCGAGATCGAGTCCGAAGACACCGTCCGCCACATCTCACTCGAGTTGGCGATGCAGTGGACGACGAGCTACACCGAGAACGTCTTCACGTTCGCGAACACGATCAACACCCACGAGGGCGGCACCCACGAAGAAGGATTCCGTGCCGCCATGACGACGTACATCAACAAGTACGCGCGCGAAAAGGGCCTTCTCAAGGAGAAGGACGACAACCTGACGGGCGAAGACATCCGTGAGGGCCTCACCGCGGTGATCTCGGTGAAACTGTCCGAGCCGCAGTTCGAGGGTCAGACGAAGACCAAACTCGGCAACACCGAGGCCAAAGCATTCGTGCAGAAGGTCGTCGGTGACAAGCTCACCGACTGGCTTGACCGCAACCCCGTCCAGGCGAAGCGCGTCATCATGAAGGCCGTCGACGCGGCGACCGCGCGCATGGCCGCCCGAAAGGCCCGCGAAACGGCGCGTCGCAAGAGCGTGTTCGAGTCGGCATCCATGCCGGAAAAGCTGAAGGACTGCACCAGCAAGGATCCCTCGCTCAGCGAGATCTTCCTGGTCGAGGGCGACTCGGCCGGCGGTTCCGCCGTGAGCGGTCGCGATCCCGAGCACCAGGCGATCTTGTCGCTGCGTGGCAAGATCCTCAACGTCGAGAAGGCGCGTCTGGATCGCACTCTCGGCAACGCGGAAATCCAGGCGATGATCGCCGCGTTCGGCGCGGGTATCGGTGAGGACTTCGACGTCGAGAAGGCTCGCTATCACAAGATCGTTCTGATGGCCGATGCGGATGTCGACGGCCAGCACATCACGACACTGCTTCTGACATTGCTGTTCCGCTACATGCGTGGACTCATCGAATCGGGCTTCGTCTATCTCGCCCAGCCGCCGCTGTATCGGTTGAAGTGGTCGAACTCCGATCACGAGTACGTCTACAGCGACCGCGAGCGCGACGCCTTGCTTGCCGCCGGCGTTGCCGCCGGCAAGCGCATCCCGAAGGACAACGGGGTGCAGCGCTACAAGGGTCTCGGCGAGATGAACGCCAAGGAACTGTGGGAGACCACGATGGACCCCGAAACACGCACACTTCGCCAGGTGACGATCGACGATGCGGCCGCGTCAGATGAGATCTTCTCGATCCTGATGGGCGAAGACGTTGAGGCACGGCGCGGGTTCATCCAGCGCAACGCCAAAGACGTCCGCTTCCTCGACATCTGACCCTTCGACCAGCTCAGGGACCTCTGAAAAATGACTGACGACGAACGTCCGGACGTAACCTCCGGACACAACCACGGAAATATCGACCAGGTCGACCTGCAGGTCGAGATGCAGCGCAGCTATCTCGACTATGCGATGAGCGTCATCGTGGGTCGTGCGTTGCCGGACGTGCGCGATGGCCTCAAGCCCGTGCACCGCCGTGTGATCTACGGCATGTACGACGGCGGCTACCGCCCCGACAAGAGCTTCAACAAGTGCGCACGCGTCGTCGGTGAAGTGATGGGTCAGTACCACCCGCACGGTGACTCGGCCATTTATGACGCGCTCGTGCGTTTGGTGCAGCCGTGGTCGCTGCGCTACCCGCTCGCCGATGGCCAGGGAAACTTCGGGTCGCCCGGAAACATGGGGGCCGCGGCTCCTCGTTACACCGAGACCAAGATGGCGGCCCTCGCCATGGAGATGGTCCGCGATATCGACGAGGACACCGTCGACTTCGAGGACAACTACGACGGCAAGACGCAAGAGCCGAGAGTTCTGCCGGCGCGGTTCCCGAACCTGCTGGTCAACGGGTCCGTGGGTATCGCGGTCGGCATGGCCACGAACATCCCGCCGCACAACCTTCGGGAGGTGGCTGCCGGCGCACTCTGGGCGCTCGAGCACCCCGAAGCGACGCGCGACGAACTTCTCGAGGCGCTCATGGAGCGCATCCCCGGTCCCGACTTCCCGACCGGCGCACAGATCCTCGGCACCCGCGGGGTACGCGACGCACAGCGGACCGGGCGCGGGTCGATCACGATGCGCGCGATCGTGGCTGTCGAAGAGATTCAGGGTCGCACCTGCCTCGTCGTCACCGAATTGCCGTACCAGGTCAACCCCGACAACGTTGCGGCCAAGATCCGTGACCTTGCCCGCGATGGCAAGCTGACCGGCATCGCGGACATCCGCGACGAGACTTCCGACCGCACCGGCCAGCGCCTGGTGATCGTCCTCAAACGCGATGCGGTCGCGAAGGTCGTGCTGAACAACCTGTACAAGCACACGCAGCTGCAGGAGAACTTCGGCGCGAACATGCTCGCCATCGTCGACGGCGTGCCGCGCACGCTCGCGATCGATGGGTTCATCTCGTACTGGGTCGAGCACCAGGTGGAAGTCATCGTGCGCCGCACCGGATTCCGGTTGCGCAAGGCTGAGCGCCGCATGCACACACTCGAGGGCTACCTCAAGGCGCTCGACCAGCTCGACGAGGTCATCGCGTTGATCCGTCGCTCGCCCACCGTCGATGAAGCCCGCGACGGCCTGATGACGCTGCTCGATGTCGACAAGGACCAGGCGGACGAGATCCTCGCGCTGCAGTTGCGCCGTCTTGCCGCGATGGAACGCCAGAGGATCATCGACGAGGCTCTCGAGCTCGAGAAGCAGATCGCGGACTTCCGGGCGATCCTCGCCGATCCGATGCGTCAGCGCACCATCATCCGTGATGAGCTCACCGAGATCGTCGACAAGTACGGCGACGAGCGTCGCACCCACATCCTGCACGGCTTCGACGGCGACATGTCGATGGAAGACCTGATCCCGGTCGAGGAAATGGTCCTCACGGTGACACGTGCCGGCTACATCAAGCGCACACGCAGCGACAACTACCGTCAGCAACACCGTGGAGGCAAGGGGGTGAAGGGCGCGCAGTTGCGCGCCGATGACGTCGTCGAGCACTTCTTCGTCACCACGACGCACCACTGGCTGTTGTTCTTCACGACCAAGGGTCGGGTGTACCGCTGCAAGACGTACGAGGTTCCCGAGGCCGGCCGTGACGCCAAGGGTCAGCACGTCGCAAACCTCCTCGCCCTCCAGCCGGGCGAAGAGATCGCGCAGATCCTCGACATCAGTGACTACGCCGTGGCGCAGTACCTCGTGCTCGCCACCCGCGACGGCAAGGTGAAGAAGACCCTGCTGAGCGAGTACGACACGAACCGTCAGGGTGGCATCATCGCGATCCGGCTGCGTGGGCAGGAAGAGGAAGACGGCGACGAGGTCGTCAGCGCCCTACTGGTCGATGAGACCGACGACGTCCTCCTCATCTCCCGTCAGGGAATGTCGTTGCGCTTCACCGCCACCGACGAGTCGCTCCGCCCGATGGGACGTTCCACCGAAGGAGTGAAGGGGATGTCGTTCCGCGAAGGCGACACACTCTTGTCCGCGTCGGTGGCGCAGGACGATGCATTCGTCTTCGTCGTGACTGAGGGTGGCTACGCCAAGCGCACCGCGGTCGGGCAGTATCGCCTGCAGGGGCGCGGTGGACTGGGCATCAAGGTGGCCAAATTGAACGAGGATCGCGGTGATCTCGCGGGTGGTCTGATGGTCCGTGAGGACGACGAGGTCTTGGTGGTTCTTGCCAGCGGCAAGGTGGTACGCTCTGCCGTGGCCGAGGTCCCCGCCAAGGGCCGTGACACCATGGGCGTCGTATTCGCCCGACCGGACGACGAGGATCGCATCCTCGCTATCGCTCGGAACGGTGAGCGTGGACTGGCCGAGACCGCCGAAGAAGCGGCATCCGAAGATGCCCCCGTTGCCGCAGAGACTTCGACTGCGAGCCCCGAAGAGAGTAGTACTGACGCATGAGCACGGTAGCCGACAAGCTGGCAAAAAAGTCGTCCAGCAAGACCAGCTCCAAGCAGGTCCGCCTCCGCCTGGTCTACGTGGACTTCTGGTCCGCCGTGAAGCTGTCGTTCCTCGCGGCCGTCGCCCTCGCGATCGTCACGATCGTCGCGGTCTTCCTGATCTACACGGTGCTGAGCACGACGGGTGTCATCGGCAAGCTCGACGAGCTGCTGAAGGCGTTCGACGACAACTTCACGCTGGGTGACTATGTCGGCTTGCCGCAGGTGATGGCCTTCGCGTCGATCGTCGCGATCCTCAACCTCATCGTGATCACGGTGCTCGGCGCGGTCGTGGCGGGCATCTACAACCTCATGGTGAAGGTCACCGGCGGACTGCTTGTCGGCTTCACCTCGAACTGATTTCGGATTCTCCCGCAGTTCGGGTAAAGTCTTGGAGGTTGACGGCGCGCAAGCGTCGACCTCCGCACGGGGCTATAGCTCAGTTGGTTAGAGCGCTTCACTGATAATGAAGAGGTCCCAGGTTCAAATCCTGGTAGCCCCACCACCCCAGTCCGGGGCCTTAGCTCAGTTGGTAGAGCGCCTGCTTTGCAAGCAGGATGTCAGGAGTTCGAATCTCCTAGGCTCCACAGTTATTTGTTCTCCTGCGAGATGTCGGCCACGGTCGCCGCGTAGGCAGCGATCAGGTCATCGGCCTCGACGAACAGACTGTAGCCGTGTGCGCCGGCACCCATCGCGATGCGCCGACCCGCAATGGCCCCATCCGCGTAGATGGGCCACGCCGTGGTGCTCCCGACCGGCACGATCGTTCCCCGCTCGTATCCGGTGGCCTCAAGGGCACGCTGCGGGTCGGGGAGTTGCAGCTTGTTCACTCCGACGACGGCGCGCAGCTTCGGCCACGAGATGGACCGATCGCCCGGGATGAGCGCGAACAGATAGGTGTCGTCGCCGCGTTTGACGACGAGGGTCTTCACGATCTCCGACGGATGCAGACCGAGAAGGCCCGCCGCTTCCTCCAGGGAGGATGCGGCGGGCCTTTCGCGGATCTCGATCTCAAGTCCACGCGCGGCTGCTGCCGTCCGGACCCGTTCGAGCGTCATAGCGACGCTCAGGCGTCGGGAGCGCGCAGCGGGTCGTCGGCGACCCAGAGCTCGTCGTCGGCGCGCAAGGTCTGCCAGGCGGCGTACAGAACACCGGCGGCGGCGGCGAGACCGAAGAGGATCGCGATGACTCCGCCCGCGCTGATGCCGGACTTCTTCGGCTCAGCGATGGCGAGCCGCTTGGCCGCCTTCGCACCGTACTTGTCGGCCTTCTTCTGCAGGTCGGCGACGTCGAAGCCACCGAAGCCGCGACCAGCGGCGAGACGCGCACGTGTGTCGTTCGCGGCATCCCACACCGACAGCGCCGAACCCACGACGGCGCCCGCGGCGGGTACGAGGTTCCGGTTGTAGATCTTGCGACCGGTCTCGACGCTCTGGTTCACGTAGGGAGCGGCGTACTTCTCGTAGCTGTGCTGCACAGCCGGCACGACCTGCTCACGGTTGTAGTGACCCAGCTGACGTCCCGCTTCCCGGGCGATGTCACCGGCCTGACCGACCAGGACCTGCTGCGACTCCCAGACCTTGTTGGCCTGGGTCTGGAGCTTGCGAAGTTCTTTCTTGCGCTTACGGCTGACGCTCACGGGGTGACCTCCCTGATCGGGGAACGTTTCTCTCCATCTTGCCAGACAGCGGCGGCCATGCCAGGGGTTGACAGATGTGAGAATAGTGAGCATGACGATTCACACCGCCGTAGCCACGCTTCACACCAACCACGGCGACATCGTCGTCAACCTGTTCGGCGACCACGCGCCGCGCACCGTGCAGAACTTCATCGGACTGTCCGACGGATCGCAGGCCTGGACGCACCCCGGCACCGGCAAGCCCGGCGAGGGCGCGCTGTACAGCGACGTCATCTTCCACCGCATCATCCCGAACTTCATGATCCAGGGTGGCGACCCACTCGGACAGGGCGTCGGTGGCCCCGGCTACAACTTCAACGACGAGATCAGCCCCGAGCTGAACTTCAACGAGCCCTACATCCTCGCGATGGCCAACGCGGGCCTCCGCCGCAACGCCATCACCGGCAAGGCCGAGGGCACGAACGGTTCGCAGTTCTTCATCACGACCGACCCGACCCCCTGGTTGCAGGGCAAGCACACGATCTTCGGTGAGGTGGCGGATGCGGATTCGCGCGCCGTCGTCGACGCGATCGCAGCTGTCCCCACCGGTGCGGGCGACCGCCCGATCGAGCCCGTCGTGCTGAAGTCGGTCGACGTCGTCGCCGTCTGATCATCGACACGATCAGGAACCGGTGCACATGACGGATTCGGATCTCCGGACCAATCCGGACAATTTCTGTTACCGGCATCCTGATCGGCAGAGCTTCGTGCTGTGCCAGCGCTGTCTGCGCACGATCTGCGGAGAGTGCCAGACGCCGCTGCCGGTCGGAGTGATCTGCCCGGAGTGCCTGCGCGACGCTCAGCAGCAACAGAAGTCCGCAACCGTCACCCGGATGCCGCGGCGCCGGGCGGGTGTCGACTCCCGACTGATCGTGACGTACACGCTCGTGATCATCACGACCGTGTTCTATCTGATCGGTCTGATCCCGGGGATCGGCGAGAGCGTCCAGAGTCTGTTGGCGTTCAACGGCGTGCTGGCCTACATCCAGCCGTGGCGACTGGTCACGGTCACCCTCGTGCACGCGGGGATCTGGCATATCGCGCTGAACATGTTGGCTCTGTGGGCACTCGGACGGAGCCTCGAGCCGCTCCTCGGACGATGGCGATTCCTCACGCTTTACCTGCTCAGTGCGCTGGGTGGGTCGGTTCTCGTCGCCTTGCTCGCTCCGGGCACGTGGGTGGTCGGAGCCTCCGGCGCCGTGTGGGGGCTGCTGGGCGCGATGTTCGTGATCGGACGCCACATCGGTGCGAATGTCACCGCGATCGCCGTGATCATGGGCATCAACCTCGTGCTGACGTTCCTTCCCGGATCCGGCATCTCCTGGCAAGCGCACATCGGTGGCGGCCTCGTCGGCGCGCTCATCGGTTTCATCCTTGCGCGCACGCGGGCCACGCGGATGCGGAGCCGGCAGATCTGGTTGCTGGTCGGGGTGGGCGTGGGCCTCGTGGCCCTGCTCGCCATTCCGTACCTGCTGTACTACGCCTGAGTTATCCACAGATTCATCCACAGCTGGGGATGAATTACACCGGTGTAACTCACAGCTGTGGGATCAGCTGGGGATGGCGGGTTCAGCGCCAGCGGGTCGTCATCAGGAAGCCGACGAAGGCGATCCCGAAGCCGATGACCAGGTTCCAGCCGGCGATGCCGGGGATCGGCAGCGTCTGGTTGCTGAGGTAGAAGATGATCACCCAGAGAAGCCCGAGGATCATGAGACTCAACATGATGGGCTTGAACCACACCGGATTGGGGGTGGCGTCACCCGCGGTGTGCTCGACGATCTGTTCGTCACCCTTGCCTGAACGTGCCATGGCGTCGATTCTACCTGTCAGCCGCGGCACAACCTACGCTCGATAGAATCCTCGGCATGGGGGACCGTGAACACACGTCTCGTCGCGAGCGACGCGAGCGACCACGTCGCCGCGTATCCGTGCTCGGCGTGATCGGCGAACTGCTGATCACCGTCGGGGTCGTGGCGCTGCTGTTCGTCGCGTGGCAGATGTGGATCGGTGACGTGATCATCGGCGGGCAGAAGCACGCGGAAGCCGATGCACTGTCGCAGAGTTGGATGATGCCCGCGGCGACGCCGAGTGAATCCGCCTCGCCTGCGCCCGTTCCCACCGATGCGCCCGCCGAGGCCGTGGTTCCGGTGCTGGCGCAGCCGGCGCACGGTGAGCAGTTCGGCGTCATGTTCGTCCCCCGTTTCGGCACGGATTGGAAGTTCACGATCGCCGCAGGGACGACCCGCAAGGACATCCTCGATCTCGGCGAAATCGGCCACTATGCCGACACCGCCATGCCGGGGCAGGTCGGCAACACGGTGTACGCCGCTCATCGCTGGACCTCGGGGCAGCCGTTCGACCCGATCGACAAGCTCGTGGTCGGCGACGCGATCGTCGTCCAGACCGCGGAGGGGTGGTACACCTACCGGTTCCGCACCCTCGAATACGTGCAGGACACGCAGGTCGACGTGCTCCTCCCGGTGCCGCAGCAGGCCGGCGTCGAAGCCAACGGCCGCTATCTGACACTCACCAGCTGTGCGCCCAAGCTCAACATGCTCGAGCGCATCATCGCCTATGCCGTCTTCGACGAGTTCACCCCGACCGCTGACGGTCCTCCGGCGGCACTGACCGAAGGGGTCACCGTCTGATGTACGGCGCACTGTGGCGAATTCTTCCCGGACCCGTGTGGGTGCGTGTCCTCCTTCTGCTGATCTTGGCCGCGGCCGTGCTCTACGGCCTGTTCTGGCATGTCTTCCCGTGGGCCGCGCAGTTCATCACTCCCACGGAATCCACCATCGGTGGATGAGTTGTCCGGGCGGATCCTCGTCGTGGACAATCACGACAGTTTCGTCCACACCCTGATCGGGTATCTCGACGAGCTCGGTGCGCACACGGTGCTCGTCGAGGCGGATGCCGTCGTGGACCCGGCCGAGGTCATCTCCGGCTTCGCCGGGGTCCTGGTGTCACCTGGCCCGGGGGCACCCGAAGGCGCCGGCGCTTCGATCGACATCGTCCAGGCTGCGGTGGATGCCGGCATCCCCTTGCTGGGGGTGTGCCTCGGCCATCAGGCGCTCGCCGCCGCGTTCGGTGCGACCGTCGCCGAGGCCCCGGAACTGCGCCACGGGATCACCTCCCTGATCCACCACGACGGGACCGGGATCTTCGTGGGACTCCCCCATTCCTTCGCCGCGACGCGGTATCACTCTCTTGCCGTGCGGGCCGAGACGCTCCCGCGGGAGCTGGTGGTGACGGCGACGACGGAGTCCGGCGTCGTCATGGGTATCGCGCACCGCACGGCGCCCGCGTGGGGAGTGCAGTTCCACCCCGAGAGCGTACTGACCGAGGGGGGCTACCAGCTCTTGGGAACGTGGCTCGAGACCGCCGGGATCGACGGTGCTGCCGCCCGCGGTGCGAAGCGTCGTCCGCTCCGGCCGGTCAGCTGATCCCGATCGCCCGGGTGTCAGGTCGGTGACCTGAACAACTCCTGCAGAGTTCTGCGTGCCGGGGCGCGCCGGCCCGGAATTCCGGGGGACGATCCACACCCGCTCGTCACCCTGCAGGAGTTATTCAGGTAGTGCGACGCGGAATCCCGATCAGCCCGTGCAGACGGTCAGATCCACGTTCGAATGGATCGGCACGTCTCCCGGCGCGAGCGACTGCGACGCGACGACCGGCTCTCCCGGAGCAGCCAGGCACGCCGGATCTTCGATCACGGCGACCGTGAGGGCCATGTCATCGGCGGTGAGGTCGCGCTGCGCGGCGGCGACCGTGTAGCCGACCATGTTCACGAGCGTCACCTTGCCGCTCGCGACGACGAGGTTGACCGTGGTTCCCACGGGAACCTGTGATCCTTCGGTCTGATCTGCCGAGATGACGACGCCGGCTGCGAGATTCGGATCGTTGCTGTTGCGCACCGACCCCACCCCGAGCCCGGCAGCAGAAAGCGCCGCCGAGGCCTCGGCCTGACTGAGGGAGACCAGCGTGGGAACGGTCGCGAGTTGCGCGCCGGTCGATACGTACAGCGTGATCTGCTGGCCCGGTGTGACCCTGGTGCCGGCGGAGGGGTCTGTCCGGACGACATTCCCCTCCGCGATCGTGTCGCTGCTCTCATCGAGCCGCTCGGCTTGGAGGTCTTCGTCGAACAGCGCCTCGTTGGCCCGGTCCCACGACATGTCGATGACGTTCGGGACGACGCGGGCGTCCGGCGTCACACTGGGCCCCGGACGACTCGTCATGACCCAGATCAGCACCGAGATCAGCACGGCGGCAAGCACCGCGACACCCATCCAGATCCACGCGGCCGGGGGGCCTGCCTGCGTGCGGCGCATGGTGGTGTCGGTGCTCAACTGTCGTAGCGACCGAGCGGTTTCCGCCGCCTGACGCGGGTTCGCGCCGTACAGCTCACTGGTGAGGACCCCGACCTGGCGCTTGCTGGGGGTGCGACCATCGGCCGTCGCGTCGAGAGCTTCCCGGAAGGACGCGGCATCTTGATACCGCTGATAGGGGTCCTTCGCGAGCGCGCGGAGCGCCACGGCATCCAACGCCCGCGGCACGCTCTCGACGAGATCGGACGGCGGCAGTGGCGTCTCGCTGACGTGTTGATACGCGACCGCAACGGGAGTGTCTCCGCGGAACGGCGTGCGGCCGGTGAGGAGTTCGTACAGCACGACGCCGGTCGAGTAGACATCGGCGCGCGCGTCGACCGGCTCACCCTTGGCCTGCTCGGGAGAGAAGTACGACGCAGTGCCGATGATCGCCGTCGTTTCGGCCACGGTCGAGGAGGAATCGGAGACGGCTCGCGCGATCCCGAAGTCCATCACTTTGATCTGCCCGCGCTCGGTAACCATGACGTTGCCGGGCTTGATGTCGCGGTGGACGACTCCGGCCCGATGCGAGTACTCGAGCGCCTCGAGGATGCCGTCGGTGTAGCGGAGGGCGTCCGCCAGTGGCACCGGACCGTCCGAGATCACGGATTTCAGCAGAACGCCGCCGACCAGCTCCATCACGATGTACGGAACGGGATGCGTCGTGCCGTCCGGGTCGGTCTCGGTGTCTTCGCCGGCGTCGTAGACGCGGACGATCGTGGGATGCGCCATCCGCGATGCAGCCTGGGCCTCGAGGCGGAACCGCGTGCGGAATGCACTGTCGACCGCGAGTTCGCGCTTGAGGATCTTGATGGCGACCGAACGGCCGAGCGTGAGATCTTTCCCACGGTAGACGCTCGCCATGCCACCACGCCCGATGAGTTCGTCGATGCGGTAGCGGCCGGAAAGCACGCGCGGCTTTACTGACACTTCACTCCCTGGGCTGACTCGTAGCCAGCCTAACCGACGCCCCTGGAGGGCGCCCTCACGATTCGGCGTCAGCCGTCGTTGCCGCTGCCGTCGTTGCCGTTGCCGTTGCCGTTGTTGCCGTCGGTCGGCGCCTCCGCGTCGGGAGTGGGTGCGGCAGTGATCGTCGCCTGGACCTCTGGCGAGGTCGCCGACGTCCGTTCACCCGATTCACCCGTGCAGGTGACGGTGTAGAGCGCAGTCAGGATGCGTCCGACTTCGCTCGCGACCGTCACGGGGACGGGGCGATCGTTCGGCCCGAACGATCCGCTCGATTGTCCGTTGGACTGGAACACACCGTTGGTGAGGGTGATGTTGTACGACGACACCGTGCTCGATCCGGCGGGGCACGTGAACCCGGTCCAGTTGATCGTTGCGGTGCTGCCGGCCTCAACCGTGGGGGACGAGGCACCGTTCACCTGGATGACGGGAGCGGTCGTCGGCGTGTTCATCGGCGTCATGGGACCGTAGGCGGTCAGCGTCACCTGCTGGTCGAGCCCCACGGTGCCCGAGACCGGGTTGGTCTCGTAGATGAGTCCCTCTTGATCGGCCGTCGGCGCGGCGACGGATCCGGTCTGGCAGGTGACCGCGGTCATATTGTTCGCGTTGGCGATCTCGGTCGCCTGCGCGCACGTCTGACCGAGGAACCCGAGCGTGTCGATCTGGACCGTCGTCGGGGTCGGCTCCGGGGTGTCGGATGGCGTCGGGGCCGCGGACGACTCGGGGGACGTGTTGGTGGGCTCGGGCTGGGCTCCCGTGTTGCCGAAGAGGGCGAACAGCGTGCCACCGAGAACGAGCAACAGGATTCCGATCAGCGCGATCAGCGGCCAGGTCCACGGGCTGCGCTTCTTCTTTTCGCCGGTCGCCTCGTCCACGAGCGTGCCCGCCGGAGCTGCAGCAGGCAGGATGCGGGTGGCTTCGTCAGTCGCGAGTCCCCCCGGGTTGAGGAGCTGGGTGACGTCATTGACGGCGACCCCACCAGCGATCGCGGGCACGATCGCCGCCGCACCGGCGATGTCGCCGCGACGGAGCGCGGTCGCGGCGCGCGCCACGGCGGATGCCGTCGCCGGGCGGTCTTCCGGCTTCTTGGCGATCATGCTCAGGACGAGGTTCTTGACCGGTTCACCGATCGTGTCGGGAAGCGGCGGCGGCGCATCGTTGATCTGCGCCATCGCGATCGCGACCTGCGACTCACCCGTGAACGGGCGCTTGCCGGCCAAGGATTCGAACGCGACGATACCGAGCGAGTAGATGTCGGTCGCCGGTGAGGCGGCGTGCCCCGAGGCCTGTTCGGGAGACAAGTACTGGACCGTGCCCATGACCTGCCCGGTCGCCGTCAGCGGCACCTGGTCGGCGATACGTGCGATGCCGAAGTCGGTGATCTTGACCCGGCCATCCGGCGTGATGAGGAGGTTTCCGGGCTTGATGTCGCGGTGGACGAGGCCGGCGGCGTGGGCAGCCTGGAGCGCGGCAGCGGTCTGGGCCACGATGTCGAGCGTCTTGTCGGTGGAGAGCGAGCCCTCACGTTCGAGGATCGTCGACAGTGCCTCGCCGGGCACGAGCTCCATCACGAGGAACGCGGAGCCGTTCTCCTCGCCGTAGTCGAAGACGCTGGCGATGCCCTCGTGGTTGACGAGAGCTGCGTGCCGGGCCTCGGCGCGGAAGCGCTCGAGGAAGCCGGGGTCGCCCATGTACTCGTCTTTGAGGATCTTGATCGCGACGGTACGCCCGATGACGTGATCGGTCGCTTCCCAGACCTCACCCATACCGCCGATGGCGATCCGGGAATCCAGTTCGTACCGCCCGCCGAAGCTCACACCTTGCGTCGGTCTCATCTGCTCAGCACCGCCTCAATGACTTTCTTCGCGATGGGGGCCGCGATCCCGTTGCTCGTGCCTTGCTGCCCGAGCCCTCCGCCGTTCTCGACCATGACTGCGACGACGACCTGGGGGTCGTCGGCAGGGGCGAACCCGGTGAACCACAACGTGTACGGGTCTCCCGGACCATGCTCGGAGGTGCCGGTTTTTCCCGCCACGTCGACGCCATCTATTCTTGCACCGCTGGCTGCGCCGTCACTGACATTGGCCACCATCATCGTGGTCATCTGGGCGGCCAGATTCGCCGACAGGGCACGGTCGAACTCCGTGTCCTCGGGGGTCTGCTGGACTGTCAGGTCGGGAGCGACGACGCGATCGACCATGCGTGGATTCATCACGACGCCGTCGTTGGCGATACCCGCGGAGACCATCGCCATCTGCAGCGGCGTCGCGATGACGTCACCTTGCCCGAAGCCGGAAAGTGCGGTCTCCGGGTCGGACAGCGCCCGCGGGTACACCGAGGCGGTCGTGGTCAGCGGAATGTCGAAGCTCGTGTTGAAGCCGTACTTCTCCGCCTCGGCACGAAGAGCGTCGTCGCCGAGCGCGACAGCCAATTGCGCCATGGGGATGTTGCAGCTCAGCCGCAGGGCAGTTGCCAGCGTCACCTGGTCGCCCTCGCCGCACGTGCCGCCGTCGAAGTTGCTGATGTCCGTCGACGTGCCCGGCAGGGTGTACCGGGCGGGGTTCGGGAACGTCGAATCGGGCGTGTAATCCCCGGACGCGAGCGCGGCCGACACGACGACGAGTTTGAACGTGGACCCGGGCGGGTTCAGTTTGCCGGCGATGGCGCGGTTGTCGAGCGGTCGCAAGGCATTCGCGGTCAGGGTGTCGTAGTCGGCGAGCACCTGCGCCGTGTCGTGCGATGCCAGCAGATTCGTGTCGTAGCTCGGGCTCGTCACCATCGCCAGAACTCGGCCGGTTTTCGGTTCCATCGCGACGACGGCGCCCTGATAATCGCCGAGTGCGTCGTAAGCGACCTTCTGGACAGCGGGATCCAGCGACAGGACGACGTTCGACCCACGCGGGGGTTGGCCCGTCACGATGCGGTCGATACGCGACAGGAACTGCGAGCTGTCGGTTCCGGAGAGCACCGTGTTCATGGCACTCTCCAGGCCCCGCGACGATCCGAGCACGGGATTGATGAAGCCGGTCACCGGAGCCCACATCGTGCCGTCCGGGTACGTCCGGCTCCAGCTGTAGAGGTCGCCGCTCGGCACGGATGACGCGATCACGGTGTCACCGGCGAGGATCGAGCCCCGCTGGACTTCGTAGGAGTCGTAGAGCGCGCGCTTGTTATAGGGATTCGCGCTCAGTTCACTGGCCTGGACGACCTGGATCCAGCTGATCGCGCCGAAAAGCCCGACGAACATGACCAGCATGACGATGCTGAGGCGGCGGAGTTCTTTTGTCATGACTAGCCGATCACCACCCGCGGACGGGAGCGCACGGCATCCGACACGCGCAGGAGTAGCGCGACGATCAGCCAGTTGGCGACCAGTGATGACCCACCGGCCGCGAGGAACGGGGTCGTCAGCCCGGTGAGCGGGATCAGGCGGGTGACGCCACCGACCATGATGAATACCTGCAGCGCGATCGTGAACGAGAGCCCGGTCGCGAGGAGCTTGCCGAAGTCGTCCTGCCCGGCCATGCCGATCCGGATGCCGCGACTTGTGAACACCATGTACAGGCACAGGATCGCGAAGAGCCCGATGAGACCCAATTCCTCGCCGAGGCTGGGGAAGATGTAGTCGCTGTGCGCGAGGGGCGTGAGGTCGGGGCGTCCGCGGCCGAGTCCGGTGCCGATCAGACCTCCCTGCGCCAAACCGAAGATCCCGCTGACCAGCTGGTAGCTCGAGCCGTTGACGAGGTCGGGGTTGAAGGCATCCAGCCAGTTCGTGAAGCGCGCGCCGACGTAGGGCAGGATCCGCGAGGCGAAGAAAGCACCCGATACGGCGAGGACGACGCCGATCAGCACCCAACTGGTCTTGCCCGTCGCGGCATAGAGCATCGCGACGAACATGCCGAAGATGAGCAGACCCGTGCCGAGGTCGCGCTGGAAGATGATGATGCCCATGGACGCGGCCCAGATCAGCAGGAGGGGACCGAGTTCGCGCGCGCGCGGCCACGTCATACCGAGGAATCGGGTACCCACCGAGGTCAGTGATTCGCGCGTGCGGACGAGGTACCCGGCGAAGAAGACACCGAGCGCGAGCTTGGCGAGCTCACCCGGCTGGAACGAGAAGAGCCCCCCGATCGAGACCCAGACGTCGGCACCGGCCTCCACACCGAGTCCGGGAACGAGGGGCAACAGGAGAAGCGCGATACCCGCGAACCCGAAGACGTACGTGTAGCGGAACAGCACGCGATAGTTCTTGAGGAAGAGCACGACCGCCGTGGCCCCGACGATCGCGATGACGAGCCACGCGAGCTGGCGGGTCGAGAACGCACCCCACCCGGAGAGGTCATCGGCGAGGTCGAGGCGGTAGATCATCGCGAGTCCGAGACCCGAGAGCACCGTGGCGATCGGAACGACGAACGGGTCGGCGGCGCGTGCCGTGAAGCGCAGGACGACGTGGAGGACGAGCACGAGGACCGTGAGCCCGCCGCAGTAGTACAGGAACGTCGCGTCGATCTGGCCTTCGGCGCCCAACTGCACCAGGGCGACCGCGACCGCATTGATGAGGAAGGCGAACAGCAGGAGTCCGAGTTCCCGGTTGCGCTGCGTCTGCGGCAGACGCAGCCGCCGGAGGGCCTTCACGACGGTGGTGTCGGTCTCGACGGTGTCGGTCACGGAGTCCCTCCCGTCGTCGGGCGGAGGTTCGCGACGATCGCATTCGCATCGGCGACCGAGCGGGCCGAGATGGTGTCCTCGACAGCCATCCGCTGGTACGTCGGCAGATCTGCCAGCAGGATGCCGGTGTCGTCGTACACGGAGGACAGGGCGATCGGGCCGATGTCCTGCTGGATGCCGCGGAAGATGACGACCGTATCGTCGTCGGCGCCGACGAAGTACCGCGTCTGCGTCCAGGTGTAGGCGCCGAGGAGTGCGGTCGCGATCGCCATGAGGATCAGCGCGAAACCCACAAACCACCAGACGCGGCGGCGGCGCCCACGGCGGCGATCTTCCTCGATGAGTTCCTCGAGGAACTCGACCGCCGGCTCGAAGTGTGTGGGCTCGTTCGCCGCCTGGCGGCCCGGGTGCAACCAGCTCGTGCGTCCGGGTCGTGCGGCGGGGACCTCGATGCCCTGCGGGTTCGACGCGGACCCGACGATCGTGGGCGTCCCGCTGAAAAGCGGATGATTGCCACCCACATCGACGATGACGATCGTCACGTTGTCCGGGGCGCCGGCATCCAAAGCCTGCTTGAGAAGAAGATCGGCGGTTCGGCCCGGCGCGAAACCCTGACCCAACGCCTTCTCCGTGTGGGCGTCGTCCACGACGCCGCACAGGCCGTCCGAGCACAGCAGCCAGCGGTCACCCGGCTGGGTCGGCATGATGAAGGTGTCGACATCGGGATCGGGATCCATGTCGCCGAGTACCCGCATGAGAACCGAGCGCCGCGGGTGATACCGCGCCTCCTCGGGCGTGATCCGGCCGGAGTCCACGAGGCGCTGCACGAACGTGTGGTCCGCGGTGATCTGGGTGAGTGCGCCGTCGCGGTACAGGTAGATACGCGAGTCGCCGATGTGGGCGATGACGGCGTAATCCTCGACCATGGCCAAGGCGCTGACCGTCGTCCCCATCCCGGCGAGCTCGGGCCGCTCGGCGACCGTGTCGATGAGTTGCGTCGCGGTCTCGCCGATCGCCTCCTGCAGAGCATGCTCGGCATCGCTCGGGGTCGGGAACGGGTGATCGAGCTCTTTCAGCCGGTGCACGGCCAGGCCTGAGGCGACGTCACCGCCGGCGTGGCCACCCATCCCGTCGGCGACGACGAATAGGTTCGAGCCGCTGTAGCCCGAGTCCTGATTGTTGGAGCGCACCTTCCCCGTATGGGAGATGGCGACACTGGATCCCTCGAAGGCCATGACGAGCGGCCGCTACTTCCGCAGCTCGAACGTCGTGGCGCCGACCTTGATCGGCGCGCCGATGCGCACCGACACGGGCGTGCTGACGCGCTGGCCGTCGTGCCAGGTGCCGTTCGTCGAGTCGAGGTCCTGGATCATCCATTGGTCCCCCCACAGAAGGAGGCGCGCGTGATGACTGGAGGTGTAGTCGTCGCGGATCACGAGACCCGACTCGCTCGAGCGGCCGATCGTGAGCGGCTCGGAGCCGAGCGGGAGCTCCAGCCCGGCTTTCGGGCCACTCGTGATCATGATGCGCGCGACGGCGTCACGCGTTGCGTTCGATCCCGATCCGGTCGGTGTGGCCGCCGGCGGGGTCGACGGTGTGATCGGCGCGGTCGCGGCGTGAGCAGGGGCAGAGGCCACGGGAGTCGCCGCGACCGGTGCGGGGTCGGGCATCTTTCGCACGGTCACTCCGAACAGGTCTGCGCGCAGCGAATAGACCACGGCGAAGACGAAGAACCACAGCAGGACCAAGAATCCGATCTGCAAGAGCAGAAGGGTGAGTTCACTCACGACATGCCTCCGTGGCCGAAGGCGCGTGTCGCGTCCGCGGCCGACGTCGACGGGCGCGGCGGCGTTGCCTGTGCGATCACGTGGAAAGCGATGTCGGTGCGTCCGATCGTGACGACCGAGTCAGGGGCGAGGGCCGCCTCGGAGACGGGGCGGCCGTCCATCTTGGTCCCGTTCGTCGACTTCAAGTCGCGCACCATGGCGCGCTCGCCGTCCCACAGGATTTCGACGTGGCGGCGGCTCGTGCCGGCATCCGGGATCGTGATGTCAGCGTCGCTGCCGCGACCGATGACCGTCCGGCCCTTGACGAGTGGATGCCTCTTGCCCGCGATGTCGACGACGCCGCGCCAGGAGACGTCCCCGGCGGCGGTCCGCGAATCGACGCGGACCGTGCCCGTCGGGAGTTGGGCGTCGGCCTTGATCGCGATCGTCACGGGCCCGGCGAAGCTGAAGCCCTGCGCTTTCGCGTGGGTCTCGACGAGGAGCAGGAGCTCCTGCTCGAGCGTGGAGCCCAAGGAGTCCATCCGTTCGGCGTCGGCGGGAGCCAGCCGCACAGCGAAGGTGTTCGGCGCGAGGATGCGGTCTCGGCTGACGACGACCGCCTTCGCGTCGAGCTCGCTGCGCAGCGCCGAGGCGACCTCGACGGGCTGAACGCCACTGCGGAAGGTCTTCGCGAACGCGCTGTTGACGGCGCGCTCGAGTCCCTTCTCGAAGCTGTCAAGTAGTCCCACGGGGCTCCTCTGGCGTGCTGACCGGTTCGTACATGCTAGTTGCACAGACTGTGAGCACGCGGATGCCGCACCCTGAGCCGATTGCAGCGGGGTCTCCACTGCGTGATATCCTCGGGAAGTTGACCCGGTGGTGACACCAGTTCGCGCGAGTGGCGGAATAGGTAGACGCGCTGGCTTCAGGTGCCAGTGCCCGCAAGGGCGTGGGGGTTCAAGTCCCCCCTCGCGCACACAACACATTCAACCCCCGACCGGAATCTTCCGGGCGGGGGTTGAGTCGTTTCCGCGTCCCTCAGCCGACGTTGTGGAGGAATCGCAGAACGCGTTCGGCCTCGTCGGCGTTACGGGTGGCGATCGCTTCGCGGAGATCCCGGTATCCGTCCGCCCGCGCCATCGGGCAGGCGACGAACGGCACCCATCCGCGGAGATTCCGCCGAATCGCCAGCGACGCCTCGCGGATGAACCCGGTGAACACCGCGTTGTGCGTGGCGATCGTGACGCGGGTGAAGAAGAGGACGGATGCGTCGAACACCCGGATCGGATCGGATCCATCGACGCTCGCTATCACGGCATCCGACGCGCTCACCAATTCGGCCAGCTCGTCATCCGTGCACTCGGTGAGGGCCAGACGCAGGGCGTTGCCCATGAAGTACGCCGTGAAGGCTCCGGTGTCGGCGCGGAGCTTGTCATCGGGATCGGACACACGCGTGTAGCGGCCGACCGCGATCTCCACGAGCCCGAAGCGCTCCAGGCGCTGTAAGGCTTCGCGCACCGGAGTGCGAGACACACCCAACTGCATGGCGAGATCGACGTCACGCAACTGCTGCCCGGGTGCGAGCGATCCGTCGAGGATGGCATCACCGATGCGCGCATACACCTCGTCGCCGAGGATCGTGCCGCTGGTGAGTTCGATCGGGGGGAGAATCGCAGTCATCGCGGGAAATATCCTACTTCGCGCCGGCCCGTCTTCACGGCCGATTCCCATGAATGCACCCCTCGCTGAGGCACTGATATATCGGTAGAGTGAGCGCAGTCACGCCTAGCGTGGCATTATCCGGGGGGATCCGTCGACGCCCGGGCGCACGCGCTCAGCGCGAGACGCCTGGGCGTCGAATGGTTAACCGGCAATTATTGCAACGTTTATGTCACCATCTGACAACGGTCAGGCGGATGCCCAGGAAACGGCGCTACCATGACGACTGGCGCACTCGCGCCGAATACAGCTCGATTTAGTAAGGCAGTTCATGAGCACCAGCGGTACCGTCAAGTGGTTCAACTCGGAGAAGGGCTTCGGCTTCATCGCTCCCGATGAGGGCGGCGCAGACGTCTTCGCCCACTACTCCGCCATCGAGTCGAGCGGTTACCGCTCCCTCGAGGAGAACCAGCGCGTCGAGTTCGAGATCGCCCAGGGCCCTAAGGGCCTGCAGGCGGAGAACATCCGACCCATCTGAAGTCTTCACGGCCCGCAGAGCGGATCGTCAGTCTTTCGCCAAGACGTCGTAGTCCGCAAGGGCCACGGCGTCTTCGGCGTTTCTGAGGGCGCGCCGAGCGGCATCGAGCGCAGTCACCGGGTTCTCCGCGCCGCGTGCCGCCGCGAGCTCTCGATGCGCGGCCGCGAGACGCACGCGTGCATCCGCGCCGGCGTGGGCAGCACGGGGCTCGGCGCGCGAGATCGCGTCGCGCGCCGCAGTGAGCGTCCCCGCTAGAGCGGTGCGCGCCCCGCGGAGGCGCTGTTGGGCCGTGCGCGCGTCGCCGAGCGCCAGATCGAGACGATCGCGCAGGCGCGCGAGGCGATCGACCGTCGCGTTCGGCCGGCGATGCGCATGAGGTTCCAGGGCCGACAGCTCGTTCTCCAGTTTCCGCAGCTCGACGCCTAGGCGTTCCGCGTCGGCGGGCTCGAGTTCGTTCCGTACCGACAGGGCATGGCGCAGGGCCGCACGCGCGTCCGCAACCTCGCCCTCCACCGCGCCGCCGGCATCCGTGACGAGTCGATGCCTTTCCTCCACGCGGCGCGCGGCGGCGGAGGCCGTTCGAAGTGCACGCTCCGCCTCGGCGAGCACCGGCACCGCACTCCGGGTCGGGTCGCTCGCTCGCGTTGCGGCGTCATCGATCAGTCGCTCGGCAGTGGCCAGCGCCGTGACGGCCGTCGCGGCGTCCCGCTCCGCGTCGGCCCATTCGGAGCGATCCCAGCGCTCGACGAGCTCCGCCAAGAGCGCCGCCGGATCGGCCAGTTCCGCGCTCAGCTGGCGGCACCGATCTCGCGCCGCGCCGACCTGGGATGCGGCAGACACGTTCGCCCGCATCCATTCGTCGTGCTCGCTCCGTGCGCGTTCGACCGATGTGATCGCGGCGTCGGTGCGTGCGCGGATCGCTCGCGACACACGCCGCACATCGTCGGGATGCGTGTCCGGCCCGAGCTCACGGAACTCCGCGAACGCGCTGTCACGCGCATGCTGAGCCGTCATGCGGGCACGCCGCAACGCGGCCGGCGCGGTGCCGTCGTACAGGGCACCCGACAGACCCACCTCGAGGTCGAGCTCCTCGACCAGATCATCCAGACGGACGAGGCCCGCACCGGTGAGTGTGCGCTCCTGCTCGGCGGCCGCGCGAGCGCGGGGAGAACGACGCTGGCGCCGCAACGCCCAGATGGCGAGAGTGCAGAGAGCGGCGGCGGTCCCGAACACGATCAGCGCCGGGAGGACCCACGCTCCGATCGCCCCGAGCGCGTCGCTCATTCGCCGTCCGCGACCAGGAGTGCCCTCAACTCGGTGGCGTCGTCGACCTGTGCGGCGGCACCCTCTCCTTCGTGTGGCCAGCTGAAGCCCCACCGGACGAAGATCACGGGCACACCCTGCTCGGCACCGCCCTCGATGTCGTGGTGGCGATCGCCGATCAGCACCGGGCGACTCGTGTCCACCCCGACGGCTTCGAGGCGCCGGAGCGCTTCGGCGATGATCGCCGATTTCGAGGCGAGGGTCTTCTCGTCCGGCGTCGCGCCGACGACCGCCTGAAGGTACGGCGCGAGATCGAAGTGCTCCACGAGGGCGGCGACCTGCACTTCGGGTTTGGAGCTCGCTGTCGCCTGGGGGATGCCGGATTCGCCCAGCTCGGTGATCAGGTCGCCGACCCCGGGATAGAGCTTGGCGCCGTTCGTGTACCCATCGGCGCGACCGATGCGGCGGTACATCGTGGTGGCATCCGCTGCTTGCTCGGGGGTGAGGCCGAGGTTTCTCTGGAACGACTCGTGCATGGGCGGTCCGATCCAGTTGACCAGCTCGGCACGCGTCGGCGGCGGGAAGCCCAGTTCATCGAAGGCCAGAGTGAGGCGTCGAAGGATGCCGTCGGAGGCATCGACCACGGTCCCGTCCACGTCCCAGAGGATGCAGGTCCACGGTGATCTGAGCGTCATGCGCCCAGCCTAGCGAGCGTCAGAACAGGCGCGGCGCTCCGGACTCGGTGCCCTTCATGCCCTCGTAGTCGAGCGTCACACACCGGATCCCACGGTCGGTGGCCAGCACCTTCGCCTGAGGCTTGATCTCCTGCGCGGCGAACACCCCCGTTACCGGGGCCAGGTGCGGGTCTCGCCCCAGCAAATCGAGGTACCGGGTGAGCTGCTCGACGCCGTCGATGTCGCCGCGACGCTTGACCTCGACCGCGATCGTGCCGCCGGCGGGGTTGCGGAGCAGCAGGTCGACGGGACCGATTGCAGTCGGGAACTCGCGTCGGACGAGGGTGAGTCCGTCGCCGATGACCTCGACCTGCTCGGCGAGCAGGCGCTGGAGATCGGCCTCGACGCCGTCCTTCTGCAGGCCCGGATCGACGCCGAGTTCGTGTGACGAGTCGTGCAGCACCTCATAGATGCGCACGAGAAGTGCGTCGCCGCTCTTGGCATGGGTCACCCGCCAGTGCTCCTGCACACCGGCCGCGGTGGACTCGGCATCCGGAACCTCCACCGTCAGCGTGCACGGCGGGCTCATCCAGTTGAGCGGCTGGTGTTGGATGTCGCGGTGAAAAGCGACGGTGCCGTCCGCCTTCAGCATGATCAAGCGGGTGGCGAGGGGGAGATGCGTGTTGAGACGCCCGGTGTAATCCACGGAGCAACGAGCGATGACCAGGCGCATCCGACGATCCTACGGTGCCCGGTTCCGCGCCGAGTGCGCGGGGTGCGCGCGAGCGCGCTGCGTGCGCACCGGCATCCACCGGCGCGCTCGGCACGAACCAGCGCGCTGGCCGACGTGTGTCCGGGGTTGTCCGGGATTGGGCGTACGCGAGGGGACGCGAGCGAGTGGCTTGTTAGAACAGGAAACATGACACGACCGGATCGTGGAGAGTGCCCACGCGGACACTGCCGCCATGGGCACGCTCATTGCGGTCGAGGCGCAGCGGAGTCGCCGCGTGCAGCTGGAGGCAGCACGCCGTCAGATCGAGGCGGCCGAGCGGCAGACCACTGTCGTCCGCGAAACAGCGCTCGCGACCCAGCACGCCGTTGCCGCGGCCGCCGACCGTCAGATCGACGCGCAGCGGGAGACCACGCACGCCGTCGCTGTTTTGGGTGCATCGATGGATGCCATGAACGACCGGCTCGGTGACGCGCTGGACCTCGGCTTCCTGCGGGTCCAAGAAACGGTGAGCGAAGGCTTGGAGACGCTCGACCGCAACCTCAACGTGCTCGCCGGCATCATGCACGGCGGGTTCGAGCTGGTCGGGCAACGGATGATCGAGCAGACCGCCGTCCTCGGTGACATCGCTGCGATGACCGCCAACCCGCTGACGACGGCAGCCGCCGAGCATTACCGCCGCGGAGCGGTGTCGTTGCGGCAAGGGTGGCTCGACGAGGCGGTTCCCGAGCTCGAACTCGCGATTGAAAAGGACCGGACCAATCCGGCGCCTCACTATGCCCTTGGCCTGGCGAAGGCCGCCCAGAGCCACCAGGCGGAGGCGTTTGCATCCCTGATGTTGGCTATCAAGTACTCCGCGGCCGATGAGCGCTGGGGTTCGCTCGCCGCGAGCGCCGCGATTCTGCTGCGCTCGGTGGCGACACCCGATCAGGTCGACGAGGTCGGGCATGCGATCGACAGCGCATTGCGGGTCGCCCCCACCTGTGCCGAGCTTCTGTTGATCCGCGCCGTGCACCGCGGGATCCAGGCGGATCTCGTCAAGGCCTTCACCTTCGCTCCGGAATTGGCAATCGTGGCGATCCAGGCCGGTGTTCCCGGCGCGGAGGACGCGGCCGAGATGGTGGCGACCGATCCGTCGAGCCCGGTGCACGCGCGCCGGGAGATCCAGCGGCTCGTCGCCGCGTCCGGGGACGACGGCTTCGGCACCAATGTCGAGCCTGCGGATATTCCGCAGGCCATGATCGGTTACGCCGGATGGGTCCGCACGGCACTCCCTGTGGTCGAGGAGCACGCCCGTACCGGCATCCCTCAGCGATTGGACGCTGCGGCCGACGTCGTGTCGTTCACACGAGCGGAAGCGAATCTCTGTCGTCTCACTCTTGCCCACGTGCGGGAGAATCTGCGCGAGCTCGAACGTCGGCGCGACACCGCCGTCGAGGTGGTAGCTCGCGCGGATGCCGCGGCCGCCGCATATCGGATGCTTCCGCCCGCGACGGCGACGCTCGAACACACGGCACATGTCGTTGGTGGGATCCGACCGTTCACCCGGCCTGTCGTGGCGCTGATCGTCACGGTCTTGTCGATGGCGTTCGCGGGTGCGAATCCATCCGTCTCGTTCATCGCCGGGACGGCTGCAGTCGTCTTCGGCATCCTGTTCATCGTGTGGCTCACAAAGGCGTTCCGCCAGCTGGCGGAACGGCGTGCGGTCGCTGCGCGTGAAGCGGCAACCGCGCAGCAGATCCGCGACCACCAGGTGCGGATTGCGCAAGATCAGAGCGATCGGGCGCGTGACCGCTCCGAGCGAGAGCTCTCGGATGCCCGGCGCGCGCGCCAGGCGACCGAGCAGGAAGTGACCGCCGCCACCGGTCGAATTGTCGCGCTCGATGCAGAGCTCGAGGACGCGCAGAACGAGCACCGACGGGCGCAAGACGAATTCTCGCGCCTGACCTTCGAGGCAGACCTGTACCCGCAGCCGATTATCGCTCTTCTCTCCCAGCTCGCGCCTCCCCGTATTCACCCGCTCGGCGACGTCACTGGGTCAACTCTTTCCCCCGAATCACCTCACCGAAAGGCCTCACGATGACCACGACTCCCGCAGGTTGGTACCCCACGGAACAACACCCCGGACGTCAGCGGTATTGGGACGGGGAACAGTGGACGGGCCACTTCCACCCGCCGCTAGCCGAGGCCCCTGCCCCGCCCGTGACCGCCGCCGAGGTCACGCAGATGGCGGCGGCTTCGGGTGGAGACGATGATGTGGTCGGGATCCTCAACTCGCTCAAGAACGACGCGATCGCGGCCGGGATGCTGACCAAGCACAAGGTCACCTCGAAGGTGAACAAGCGTCGCCAGGAGGTCGAGGCCAGCTTCACCGCAAGCCTGAAGGGCGTCAAGAACTACTGGGTCAAGATTGACGTGGTCAAGACACCGCACGGCATCAGCTGGTCGCCCGACAACGGTCTCTGGAACAAGGACGGCGCTTCCCGCGGAGGCAAGATGGGGCTGGCCAACGAGCTATCTGCGAGCGGGGGAATGGTCAGTGGATTGGTCGGAAACATGCTCGCCGGGTCCGCAGCGAAGGCTGCGGCGAAGGATGCGCAGCGCGCTCAGATGGAGTACGCGGCGTTCGAGGCCGCGGTTCTGTCGAACTATTACCGCTGAGCAGATGCATGGCCGACACATCCGCGTACGACGCGATCATCGCTCGGGTCGTGGCGATGCGCGCCTCCACCGACTGGCGAAACGGGGAGCAAAGACTGCGTGAGCTGGAGGCTGAGCTGAAGAAGCTCGGTGCACCGGCGGAGCCGAGAGATCGGCAGCGCATTTGGGCTGACTTCTCCGCCGCCCGCGCCGCGTATCGGAACGCGCGCGCGGAGTTCTTCGCGGCGAGGGAGTCGGGGAGTGGCGCCGCCCGTGGACGGGGGGCGGGCGGCACCACTTCAGCGCGGTCAACGGCACCTTTCCCTGAGCGTGCGAAGGAACAGGACGAGGCCAGGCGGCGGAAACAGACCCTCATCGGGCAGCTCCGCCTGGTGGTGGGTGGAGAGCCGGGGGGACCCGCCACCGCACAGGTGAAGACGCTGGGTGGGGAGTTCTTCCAGGCCGGGTACGCCGGGAACGAGCACAACGATGCACTCGCGGCGGAGTTCTCCGGTCTGCGCTCGGAGTACTTCCGAAAGCTCGACGGCGCAATGCAGCGCGCGCAGGAACACCGCGACCGCGTTGCGCGCGATATGGATCACGCACTGTTCGTGCTGGAGCGGATCGCGCACGGCTCGGATGTCACCGACCGATGGACCAAGTGGACCGAGGCCTCCGAGCGGTACCGCAGCTTCGGGTACCCCGGCAAGGAGAAGAAGGCGGAGTTGGACGCGCGCTTCCAGCGCCTGCGCGCCGAGTTGAGTACCGCGCTCGAGCGGGACAAACGGAAGCGTCAACGACAGCGAGAAGCAGAATGGGCCGCTAACCGGGTCCATCGCCGGAGGTAGCGGGCGACCCGGATACACTGACGCCGTGGAACAGGACGTCAGCCCGCCGAGCTCGGCATCGCGGTTCGATCCACTCGTTGACGAGCTCCGCGTGCTGCGAGAGGCGCGCGGCGTCACGTACCGAGAGCTCGCGGCCCGCATCACTCGGCAGCGCGAACAGGATGGCGTCGCCCCCGCCACCGCGCGGATCGCGCACACCACGGTCTCTGACGTCTTCCGGCCCGGGCGCTCGCGGCTGAACGCCCACCTCGTCGCGGAGATCGTGCGTGCGCTCGACGGTGATGTGGTGGCGGCAGAGGACTGGCGTGCGCGGGTCGCTCAGGTGGCTCCGCTGCCGCCGGCGAGTCGTCCTCTGCCCCGCGTGATCGATGCGCCGGCACCGATCCTCCCGGTCGCGCCTCGCGCCTCGCCGGCGATCATCGTCGCGCTTGTCGCGGGTGGTCTTCTCATTAACGCGACCGGCAAGTTCTTCAACCCGCTTCTGGGTGACATCTTCTTCCTGGACATGGTGGGGACAGCCGTCGTGGCACTGGTGGGCGGGCCGTGGCTGGCTGCTCTCGTCGGTGCGCTGTTCGTCGTCGTGGAACTCCTCAAGTTCCAGATCGGCGACGCACTGTTCGCGGTGACCATGATCTTCGCGGGACTGATCTGGGGCTTCGGCGTCCGGCGCGGCTGGGGCAGCACGTTGCCGCGGTTTCTCGCCGTGAGCGCCGTCGTGGCAGTCGCGACGTCGGCCGTCGCCATCCCGATCACGATGCTGTACTTCAACGGTCAGGTCGATCGCGGGCTCGATGTCTTCTTCGCCCAGTTGCAGGCGGACGGCCTCGGTACGTGGCTCGCGGTCGGGGGGACCAATCTCACCGTGTCACTGCTTGACAAGGTCTTCACGGGTGCGATCGCTTTCCTGATCGCGCGCCTGATCTGGGCACTCCCGTGGTCCGCCGAGCAGGCCCTCACGCCGCCGCGCTGATCCCGCAGCGTCCTCCGGCATCCACCGGCGCGCTCGGCACGAACCAGCGCGCTCGGCGGACGTGGGGGCGGGGTCAGTGGCGGCCGACGCCGACCTGCGAGCCGGCGATGGGCTTCGCGGCGCCGGAGGCCAGGCCGCTCACGATGATGAGGCCGACGATGATACACAGGGTCGGCAGAATCCCGATCTGATGGCTGATCCAGCCGAGCACGGGTGGGCCGCACAGGAACGCGACGTAGCCGATCGTCGCGGCCGCGGAGACGGATGCCGCCGCGCGCGACGGGTCGTCGGCCGCCGCGGACATGCCCAGGGGAAAGCCGAGCGAAGCGCCGGCACCCCAGAGCGCGACGCCGACGAAGGCGACCGGCAGGTTCGGGGCGAGGATGAAGGTGATGAGTCCCGCGGCAGCGGCGACCGAGAGGATGCGGAGCGTCCATACGCGTCCGATCCGGTCGACGAGCGGTCCACCGACGGCGCGGAAGGCGGTCATCGCGACCGAGAACACCGTGAGTGCGATCGCGCCGACCTCTTCGCGCTGGCCGTGCCCGTCGACGACCGCGATCGTCAACCAGTCGTTCGCGCTACCTTCGGCGAAGGCCATGCCGAGCATGATGAGCCCGATCGCGTAGATGCGAGGCTCCCGCCACACCGCGAGCGCGGCCGAGAACCGTTCGCGGCGGGAAGAGGCGGGGGAATCGTCCTTGACGTCTCCGGGGTCGTGCACCGGCACGAATCGCAGGGACACGACAGTGACGGCGACGACCAGTACCGCAACGGCCCAGAGGTGGACACTGACCGGAACCTGCCACGCTGCCATCGCGACACCGATGCCGGCGCCCGCGACGGTGCCGAGACTGAAGAAGGCATGGAAGAGCGGCATGAGCGTCTTGCCGAAACGCTGCTCGACCGCGGCTGCTTCGACGTTGATCATGACGTCACTGGCGCCGAACGTGAGACCCATGAGGGCCAGGCCGACGGCGGCGACCGGAAACGACCCGAGCGTCTCCACGCCGAAACCCACGATGATCAGCGCGATCGTGAGTCCGGTGAACATGACGTACAGCCCGCGACGAGCGCCCCAGCGCACCACGATGATGTTGGCGAGAGTGAGACCGATGAGGGATCCGGCGCCCATGACGAACAGCAGCATCCCCAACTCGAGGTCACCGATGCCGAGCGCGCGCTTGACCGAGGGCAGGCGCGAGGCCCACGAGGCGAACGTCACTCCGCACAAGAGGAACAGAGCGAAGATGGCGGTCCGCCACTGCACCAGGGTGGTGCGGGTCATCTCGGGAGCAATGGTGGTCACGCAGAGAGCCTACCGAATCGATTCGACACCGGGCGCAACAGAGGGGTTACCATCAAGGGGTGACCACTCGGCGGGCGACCATCTCCGACGTCGCGCGCGCCGCCGGGGTCGCGCCGTCGACGGCGTCGGTCGTCTTCAGTGGAAAGACACCGGTCTCGGGCCCCACCCGGCTGAAGGTGCTCGTGGCGGCCGAAGAACTGGGATACACCGGTCCCGACCCACGCGCGGCGTCACTGCGACGTGGGCGCAGCGGCATTGTTGCGGTGGTGTTCGAAGGACCGCTGGGTTCGGCGTTCCTCGACCCGGTCCAGCGGCTCATGATGGACGGCCTGTCGGAGGCGGTCGCGCCCCTCGGCGCCGGCCTGCTCCTCCTCCGGGACCCGGTCGAAGCCGGCGAGGCCGACCCCTCCGCACCCACGCTCATCACCGCACCGATCGATGCGGCGGTGCTGATCGGATGCAGCCCGATACTGCGACACTCGCTCGAGGCAGTGCAGGCCCGGGGCATACCCGTTGTCGTGATCGAGGGTGATGCCGGTGACGGTGTTCCGCGGATCTTGCTGGACAACCGGGAAGCGCAGCGTCAGGCCGCCCAGCATCTGCGTGACCTCGGGCACGAGAATGTCGCGATCGTCACTCTCGGCCGCGACAAGCGCCGCGAAGCGGGCTGGGTGTCTGAGTCCGACGAGATCACGGTGGACGTCACGCGCGATCGGCTTGCCGGCGCGCGCGACGTCTACCCGGATGCCCGGGCCTTCTCGGCCGCGACGAGCACGATCGATGGCGGGACAGCGGCCGGCCGCATTGTGCTGAGTGACCCCGAGTCGCGGCCGACGGCCGTCATCGCCCAGAGCGATCTGCTCGCGACCGGGGTGATCCGCGCGGCCGAGGAACTCGGGCTCCGTGTGCCGGAAGATGTGAGCGTCACCGGTTTCGACGGTGTCCCGGTGGACGGCCTCGCCCCCTACGTGCTGACGACTCTTGTGCAGGCGGCCACCGAGAAGGGACGCGCGGCGGGCGCCGTGATCGCCGCCATGCTCGATGACCGCGAGCCCTCATCACTGTTGTTCACGTGCGAATTCCGACCCGGGAATACGACCGGCCCGTCAGCGATGCGTTGAGGGGTTTCGCGCGCCGGGCGCTGAGGACTCCCGTAAACTAGTCGCAACGACCCCCGCGAACCCGAGGAGGCCAGGTTGCTGATTCTCCTCGGCGCGTTCGCGATCGTTCCGCTGGTTCTTCCGTGGCTCGTCGGTCGTCTCGGACCCCGCGCTTTCTTCCTCGCGGCACTCGTTCCGCTTGCGGCATTCACCCACGCCGTGCTGCAGACGCCCACCGTGCTCGCCGGCAACGCACCGTTTGAGACCTACGCGTGGATTCCGCGACTCGGCATCGATCTGTCGATGCGGATGGACACCCTCGGCTGGGTGATGGCCTTGATCGTGACGGGCGTCGGGGCCCTCGTCATGATCTACTGCCGTTGGTATTTCGCGGGCAAAAAAGAGGGAGTCGGACTCTTCTCCGCCGTCCTGCTCGGCTTCGCCGGAGCGATGTACGGATTGGTCCTGACGGACGATCTCATCGTTCTGGTCATGCTGTGGGAAGTCACCAGCATCCTGTCCTATCTGCTGATCGGCTTCTATCACCGCCGCGGTGCCAGTCGCCGCGCGGCCTTGCAGGCGCTGCTCGTGACAACCCTCGGTGGCCTCGTCATGTTCGTCGGCGCCGTGATCGTCGCGGTGCAGGCGGGCACGTCGAGCATCTCCGAGATCCTCGTGTCTTGGCAGGCGCTGGAGGCGACGGTCAACCCCGCGCTCCTCAACACCGCCGTGGCCATGTTGCTGGTCGGGGCGCTCAGCAAGTCGGCCATCTTCCCCTTCCACTTCTGGCTTCCCGGCGCCATGGCAGCTCCCACACCGGTGAGCGCGTATCTCCACGCGGCGGCGATGGTCAAAGCCGGCATCTACTTCATCGCCCGGTTCGCCCCGTTCCTGTTCATCTCCGATCTGTGGCGTCCGATCGTGATCTCGCTCGGCATCTTCACGATGCTGCTCGGTGGTCTACAGGCGCTCCGCGAATCGGACCTCAAGCGCATCCTGGCCTTCGGCACCGTCAGTCAACTCGGCATGCTGACCGCCGTCCTCGGCTACGGCGTCCGCGATACGGCGCTGGCGGGACTCGCGTTGCTCGTCGGGCATGCCCTCTTCAAGTCGGCGTTGTTCCTCGTGGTGGGTGTGATCGACCGCCAACTCTCCACACGCGACATCGGCGAGCTCTCCGGCGTCGGCCGGCAGGCCACGACGCTGGCGACGTTTTCGATGATCGCGGTCGCTTCGATGATCGGGCTCGCCCCCACGATCGGGTTCGTGGCGAAAGAGGCGACACTCACCGCTTTCCTCCACGACGCCGCGACCGATCCCTGGGCACTCGTCGCACTCATCGGAATCGTGCTCGGCTCGGTTCTGACGGCCGCGTATGGAATCCGTTTCGTCTGGGGTGCGTTCTGGACGAAGAAGGATGCCGATGGCGCACCGCGCCCGGTCACCGCATGGCCCGACCCGCCGATTGGCTTCCTCGCGGCGCCGGTGCTCTTGGCCGGGCTCACGCTCGTGCTCGGCTTCGCCGCTCCGTGGGTCGACACCGCGATCGCCCCGTACGCCGATCAGGCGGCGGATGCCGGAGTCTCCGAGCATCCGTACCACTTGGCTCTCTGGCACGGATGGGAGCCCGCCCTCTTCCTGTCACTCGGATCGATCGCGTTGGGCTTCGCGGTGTTCGCGCTGCAGCTGCGGTTCGGCTGGGCACCGCGCCGCGTGCTGCGCTTCTCCGCCGCCGACGTCTACAACGCCACGCTCCGCGGTATCGCGCGTGTCTCCACGTGGACCACGACCTTCACTCAGCGGGGATCGTTGCCGCTGTACGTCGGCACGATCCTGGTGGTCTTCGTCGCCGCCGAGGGCACCGCGCTCGTCGCCGGCATGGCCGATTGGAACATCCAGCTCGACGGCTGGCAGACACCGATGCAGCTTGTCGCCGCGCCGATCATGATTCTCGCCGGGCTCATGGCGGTGCGCGCGCGCAAGCGGTACACCGGCGTCGTTCTCGTGTCGGTCACAGGGCTGGGGATGGTGTTGCTGTTCGCGACGAGCGGTGCGCCGGACCTCGCGCTGACGCAGATTCTGGTCGAGACGGTGACTCTCGTCGCGTTCGCTCTCGTTTTGCGTCGGATTCCCGCGCGCCTCGGTGAACACAATGCGTCGGTGTGGCCCGTCGCGCGGGCCCTCCTCGCCGTCGGCGTGGGTGTCACGATGGCGTTCATCGCGATGGTGGCGACGGGCGCCCGGGTCGCCGATCCGATCTCGGACCGTTTTCCCGAGTTGGCCTACGAACTCGGCCACGGCAAGAACGTCGTCAACGTCGCCCTCGTCGACCTGCGCGGGTGGGACACGATGGGTGAGCTATCGGTGCTGATCCTCGCGGCAACCGGGGTCGCGTCACTCGTTTTCGTCACGCATCGCTCCGACTTGCTCTCCCGCGCGATCTCGCCGCTGCCGACGGCCGCGACACGGACCCGCCGCCCGCTCGTGGAGACCGAAGAGGGACCGCGCCCCCGTTCGGCCCGGCCGGACAGCACGCGTCAGGCGTGGTTGATCGGCGGGCAGCGGATGCGTCCCGAGAACCGGTCGATCATGCTCGAAGTGATCGTCCGCATCCTCTTCCACACGATCATCCTCGTGTCGATCTATCTGCTGTTCGCCGGACACAACCTGCCGGGCGGCGGATTCGCGGGGGGCCTCGTGGCCGGTATGGCGCTCGTCATGCGGTACGTCGCGGGCGGTCGCTATGAGTTGGGTGCCGCCGCTCCGACGGATGCGGGACGCCTCCTCGGCGTCGGCATGACGTTGGCTGTCGGGTGCGCGGTCGTTCCGCTGCTGTTCGGCGCGGCGCCGCTGACCAGCTGGTTCTGGGAAGCCGAACTCCCCGTCATCGGTCACATCGAATTCGTGACCTCGACGATCTTCGACATCGGCGTGTACCTCGTCGTCATCGGACTCGTGCTCGACGTTCTGCGCTCGCTCGGCGGCGAAGTCGACCGACAGGTGCAGGCCCTCCGGCAGACGCCGGGAACGGTGGGCGTGTCATGAGCGTCTCCTTCGTGCTGATCATCATCATGGGCGTGCTGTTCGCCGCCGGCTCGTACGCGATGCTCGAGCGCAGCCTCACGCGTGTGCTGTTCGGCTTCCTGCTCCTGGGCAACGCCGCGAACCTGTTCCTCCTGATCGTGATGGGGCAGCCCGGTGTGGCTCCGTTCTTCGGGGCGGCTTCGTCCCCGGAGGAGATGAGCGATCCGTTGCCCCAGGCGCTGACGCTCACGGCGATCGTGATCACGTTCGCCGTCTCGGCGTTCCTCCTGGCCCTGATCTACCGCTCGTGGCAATTGGGGCAGGCCGACACGGTTCTCGACGACGAGGAAGACGTCGCGCTGCGCGCGCGGACCCCCGTCGACGAAGACGTGCTGGACGACGAGATCACACCGGAAGACGACGACGCCACGACCGACTTCATCGGATCCGCGACCGCGCCGATCACCGTGCTGCACCACCGCGATCTCGACAGCATCCGCGATGACGCGCCCACCGACACCCCGGACGGAGGCGATCGGCGATGAGCGCGCTCGTGCCCCTGCTCGTGACACTGCCCCTGTTGGGGGCAGCGCTCGTGCTGATCTTCGGCCGGCAGCGTCGGGTGCAGGTCGGCGTGTCGATCGTCACGCTGACGCTCGTCCTCGTCATCGCCTCCGTGCTGCTCTACGCGGTCGATACGACCGGTCAGGCGATCGCGGTGTCGGTGGGTGGATGGCCGATCCCCTTCGGGATCGTCCTCTATGTCGACCGTCTGGCGGCGCTCCTCGTCGTGATCTCGAGCGTCGTGCTGCTCGCGGTGCTGCTCTTCTCGGTCGGCCAAGGTGCGGCGGACGGCGACGACGACACCCCCGTCACGATCTTCCACCCCTCGTATCTGATCCTCGCGGCGGGCATCTTCAACGCCTTCATCGCCGGAGACCTCTTCAATCTGTACGTCGGATTCGAGATCCTGTTGGTTGCCTCCTACGTGCTGATCACGCTCGGATCGACCGAGAACCGCATCCGCACGGGCGTCGTGTACATCGTCGTCTCGCTCATGTCCTCGATCCTCTTCCTCGCGGCGATCGCGGCGATCTACGGCGCGCTCGGCACGGTCAACATCGCGCAGCTCGCCGAGCGCATGAGCGAACTGCCGCAGTCCACCCAGCTGGTGTTGCACCTCATGCTCCTGCTGGCCTTCAGTATCAAGGCGGCGGTCTTCCCGCTGTCGTTCTGGCTGCCCGACTCGTACCCGACCGCGCCGGCGCCGGTCACGGCGGTCTTCGCGGGTCTGCTCACCAAGGTCGGCGTCTACGCGATGATCCGCACCGAAACGCAGATCTTCCGCGACAACGATGTCAATACGCTGCTTCTGTTCGCCGCCCTCGCGACGATGATCGTCGGGGTACTCGGCGCCGTCGCGCAAGCCGAGTTGAAACGCATCCTGTCGTTCACGCTCGTGAGTCACGTCGGGTATCTGGTATTCGGTCTCGCGATCGCGACACCGCTCGCCCTCGGCGCGACGATCTATTACATGGTCCATCACATCGTGGTGCAGACGACCCTCTTCCTCGCGATCGGTCTCATCGAGCGGCGCGCGGGATCGACCTCGATCCTCAAGGTCAACGGGCTCATGCGCGCGGCACCGGTGATCGCAGTCCTGTATTTCTTGCCGGCGATCAACCTGGGAGGGCTCCCGCCGTTCTCGGGCTTCATCGGGAAGTTCGCACTCTTCCAAGCGGCGGCCGAGGTGGGGACGCCGCTGATGTACGCGCTGATCATCGGCGGCATCATCACGTCACTCCTGACGCTCTATACCCTCATGCGGGCATGGAACCTGGCGTTCTGGCGTGAAGAGGATGACCAGACCGACGAGCTCGCCGCGCCCGATCGCATCTCCTATCTCGACGAAGCACCGGCCGCCGACGAACAGAACGAGCGTCGCGTCATCCCGCGCATCATGACCGCCACGACGGCGGGCATGGTGGCCGTCACCGTCGCGCTCACGCTCTTCGCCGGGCCGTTGTACGAATTGTGCGCTCGGATCGGCGATGCGCTGCAGGATCCCATCTCGCTCGTCCAGCTCGAGCAGGAGGCGCAGTCGTGAGCCCCGCGACGATCGCCTCCGCGCTCTGGCGGCAGCTGCCGTTCTTCGTCTGGCTCGTCGCGCTCTGGATGTTGCTCTGGGGCCAGTTCACGGTGCTCGCAGCGGTGACCGGCATCATCGTGGCGATCTTCGTCACCCGAGTGTTCCGCCTGCCGCCCGTCGAGCTCTCCGGACGGGTGAACCTCTGGTGGGGCCTCGTGTTCTTCGTCGAGTTCCTGGCGGCCCTCATCCGCGGGTCGCTGACCGTGACGTGGCAGATCCTCGCTCCCGGCCATCCTGGCACGGCGATCATGGCTGTCCCGCTCGTCACCGACGACGACCTGATCATGACGCACGTCGCGGTCACGGCATCCCTCATCCCGGGCTCGCTCATCGTCGACGTCGACCGCGATCGACGCATCCTTTACTTGCACGTGCTGGGCGTGCGCGATGAGGCGCAGCTCGAACACCAGCGTCGCTCCGTGCAGCAGTGGGAAGAGCGAATCGTGCGCGCTGTCGGATCCCGCGATCAGGTTGCGGCGATCCGCGACGCGGCCGCAGAGGGGAAATCCGCATGAGCGTCCTGTTGACCGTCGTCTACGTCGTCTTCGCCGTGGCCGCGCTCCTGACCGTGTGGCGGATCATCTCCGGGCCGTCGATCCTCGACCGGGCTGTCGCCTCCGACGTGCTGCTGACGCTCATCATCTGCGTGCTCGGGGCGGAGATGGCGATCAACCACCACACCCGCACGCTGCCGCTGCTGCTCATCGTCGCGGCGGTGGGTGTGTTCGGATCGATCTCGATCGCCCGGTTCGTGGCCCGCCGAGACGGAGGAACGAAGTGATCGACGTCATCGTGATGGTCCTGATCCTCATCGGCGCCCTGCTGTGCCTCACGGCGGCCATCGGTTTGCTGCGATTCCGGGATGTCCCGTCGCGCCTGCACGCGGCCACGAAACCCCAGGTGCTGGGGCTCATCCTCATCGCGATCGCGATCGGCCTGTCACTCGGCTCGTGGCAGGTGACCGCGTTCCTCGTGCCGATCGTGTTGATCCAGCTCGCGACGGCGCCGCTGTCGGCGCACATGGTCGGCCGTCAGGCGTATCGCAACGGCACGATCGACGAGCAGTCGTTGCTTGTCGACGAGCTCGACGAATCACGTCGCACCCCGCCCGCAGCGGGCGGCTGAGCCGGTCCACGACCCGCGTTTCGGCGGGGGCGCGACGGCTGCGAAACGAGCACGCAGGGGGATGCCGCGCGCCGCCCGGCGAGGTCCTCCTCCGCGATCAGGGGGTGACCCGGGACGCCGGGATGCCGCATTCGGGAGGACTTCTGCGTCCGGGAGGGCGAATGCCGCCCGGAAAGACCTCCCCGAACGTCGTCCCCTCCCGGACGCAGCGCGCGGTCAGCCCACTCCGAGGATGTCGGGGTGGGCGGCAAGCAGGTCGCGCTGCTCGGTCCACGACAGGCCCGCGATGCTGAGGACCACGCGGATGACGGTGGCCGCGGCATCCGCCGTCGTCAGACGCAGTTCGCGCAAGGTCGCGCGCGCCGTCTCCTCGATGAGGAAGGCGAGGAGGTCCGGCGGGACGTCGCCCCGGAACGCCCCCGACGCCACACCCGCGCGCGCGAGCGCACGCAGGCGGCGGCGCAGCGGGGCGAGTGCGCGGATCGTCACGGCGACATGGGTGTCGTCGAGGGCGATGTTCGCCGTTGCGCGCACGGTGGATGCCTCGTGCCACAGCCGCGCGGCCATCCGGGCCAGGGCGACGCGCGGGTCGCGATCGTCGACCTCCTCGGCGATCGCGTTGAAGCGGACGGTGCCGTTCGTGATCACCTCGCGCAGCAGGCTGTCGCGGTCGGGGAAGTGCCCGTAGAGTGCGCGGCGGGAGAGCCCCGCGGCATGGGCGATCGTGTCGAGCGACGCGTTCGGGTCGTTCGACAGCACCGACTGGGCCGCCGCGAGCAGCGCGGCCCGGTTCGCGGTCGCGTCGCGCCGCCGGCGCGGTGTGGAGGAGATGGTCGTGGCCATGGCATTCCTCACATGAGCTTCGTCGAGGCCATCGCATCGACGAGACCTCGGTTGAACGAGATGAGCGGCCGCCGCAGCACGAGCCCGAGGAGCAGCGCGGGGACCATGAAGGCGAGAAGGAGCCCGAGCGACACCCAGAAGTCAGCGCCGTAGGTCCCCGCGATCGCGGACCGGATCGCTGAGATCGCGTGCGTGGCCGGGAGGAAGGGGCTGACGCCCTGGAACCACGGCGGTAGCAGCTGCAGCGGGTACGCGCCCCCCGACCCCGAGATCTGGATCACGAGCAGGACCACCGCGAGGGCCTTGCCCGCGTTGCCGAACGCGATGACGAACGTGTAGATGATGAGCGAGAACATGAGCGAGGTCACCCACCCGGCCAGGAGCAGCAGGAACGGATGCGCGGGTTCGATGCGCACGAACAGGATGAGACCGAGGACCACAAGCGTCGACTGCGCGAGGCCGGTCGCGGCGAAGATGCCGTAGCGGCCGAGGTACTTCTGGGTCGGCGAGAGCTCAGGTTCTCCCGGGAGGGCATCACGGCTGACGTCGACCCGGATGGCGACGGTCATGAGGAGCGCCCCGACCCAGAGGGCCAGCACGGTGTAGAGCGGCGCCATCCCCGCGCCGAAGCTCACGACGGGGAACACCTCCACGCGGTCGACGCGGACCGGTTCGGCGAGCGACGTCGCGAGCACGCTCGGGTCGGATCCGACAATCTCGCTGAGACCCGCGAGGTCGCCGGTCTGGGCGGCGCGGGCGATCGCCTGCTGCACGCCGTCGAACTTCGTCGCGGCGTCGGAGAGCGTCGTGCTGAGCTGCGCGGTCAGAGCCTGGGCGCCCTGCAGGGTGCCGACGACGGAGTCGGATGCCCCGGAGAGCCCGGCCGCGGCCTGCGCCAGGTCGCCGCGCACGACCCCGATGTCGTCATCGATGACCGAGAGGGTCGAGCCGAGGGCATCCAGCTGCGGCTTGAGAGTGCCGGTGTACGAGTCCTGTGCCTGCTGGATCGCCTGGATCGCCTGCGCGACGAGGTCTCGCACCTGCTGGTGGGATGCCTCGGCGGCGGCGTTGCCCGCGGTGATGTCGGTCGCGGCCTGGACGAGGGAGTCGTGCAGCTCCTGCTGGCGACCGATCGCCCGGTCGAGCTGGGCGACGACGTCGTCGAGAGCCGCCTGCGCGGCCGGAGGCAGCTGCGGACGCACCTCGGTGACGAGCGTCGTGCGCAGAGACGTGGCGTCGTCGATCTGCTGCTGCACGCGCGCGGCAACCGTGGTCAGCACGTCGGCCTGACTGCCGCTGAGGGTGCCCACCTTCGCGTACAGATCGTCGACGCTCGCCCCCGCGGCGGCATAGCCCTGCGCGGTCGTGCGGAGCGCGTCGGCGACCGAGGTGGTCGCCGACTGCAGGACATCGCCGAGCTGTTGCGCGGCGCCTGCGCCGGAGCCCGCGGCATCCGACGTGTCGCCGAACGCCGCCCCGGTGCCGGAGACGAGGGCCGACGCGCTCTGCGCGAGCGGGATCGTACCCTCCGCGAGCGCCTCGAACATCTCGGCGGTCTGGGCGCCCGCGCGCAACTGGGTCGCGACCGATCCGACGCGGGCCTCAACCCGGGCGAGGGCCGCTTGCGTGTCGGCGTCGGTCAGGTAGTCCGACAGCGACGAGATGAGGCTGAGCGCGACGTCGCTGAGCGTCTCGGTGAACACCGAGCTGATCTGAGCCGAGACGCCCTCGGCTCCCTGACCGGTGATCTTCGGGGCGAGAGCGTTCTTCTTCTCGTTGGTGTAGTACGCCAGCTCGGTGCGCTGCGCGCCGTCGGCGTAGAAAGTGAGCATGTCGGCGCTGAACGAGGGCGGCAGCACGATCGCGGCGTAGTACCGGCCCGACTTCGTGCCGTCGATCGCGTCGTCCTCCGAGGTGATCACCCAGTTGAGCTGATCGTTAGCGCGCAGCTGCGAGAGCACCTGCTCGCCGACGTTCACGCGGACCGGGACGAGGTCGCTCTGGTACCCCTCGTCGGTCGACGCCACCGCGACGGTGAGGTTCTCGGTGTTACCGAACGGGTCCCAGCTGGCGAGCACGTTGAACCAGGTGAACAGCGATGGGATCACGACGAGCCCGAACATCACGATGATCGCCATGACGTTCATGACTGAGTGCCGCAGATCGCGACGGATCAAATGCAGGATGCCGCTCATGCCTGCTCGCCTCCTTCGCGCCGGGTCTCGGGTGACGGCGTGGGATCCGTGGGGGATGTCTCGGGCTCCGTCTCCGGGGCCGCGTCCGCCTCGGCCGTGCGGAACAGTCTCGTGAGCGCGTCCTCGTCCGGCTCGGATTCGTCCGTGCCGGTCGGCGCATCGGGGACGTGCGGGTCGGGAGCTTCGCTCGTCGGGACCGTTCGCTCGGCGGCGTCGGGAACCGGGGAATCCCGCCCGTCCGCGGCGAGCGGCATCGTTGTGACCGCGCCGGCCTTGGCCTCCTCGCCCCGCATCGCGAGGCGCAGTTCTGCGTCGCCCATACCGGCGAGCTCGGCGGCGGCCTCGAAGCTGTGGCTCACGTATTCCAGCACGACGAGGAACGCGACGACGAGGAGGCACCACAGGAGCCAGAGGAACAGGAGTGTCGCGCTCTGCTCGTGCAGCAGCCACGCGATGAGGCCGAGGACCGCCATGCCCCCGAGCCCTGTGAGGAGCGCGATGCGCAGGAGCGCGGGGTACCGTTCGGCGAACGGCCGGGCGCGCCGGTCGAGCCGGCCGCGGAACTTGTCGCGGTCGGCGAGAGCGTGGATGACGTCGGTCAGCCGGTAGCCCCGGCCGACGATCTGGACGTCCTCGCCGATCAGCAGATCGGTGGCGATGACCTCGCGGTTGAACAGGCGGTTGAGGTACGCGAGGCGCCGGCGCACGACGAGACCGAGCACCCAGGCCATCACGACGAAGATCGCCAGCACGCCCATGAACCGCCACCAGTGCGCGCCGTAGAACCCGGCGATCGTCTCGCGCATCGCGTCGATGCCGTACGTGAACGGCAGGAACGGATAGATGTTGCGGAAGAACTGCGGCATGAGCTCGATCGGGTAGAGGCCAGAGGCTCCCGGTATCTGCATGATGACGAGCAGGACGCACAGCCCCCGCCCGATGTGGCCGAACGCGACGCACAGGGCGTAGATGATGCTGACGTACGCGAGGGAGATGAGGATGCCGGTGCCCACGAACGCGAACGCGTCAGCCGTCTGCACCCCGATGATCAGGTTGCCGACGCACACGACGATGGCTTGCAGCATCCCGAGGGCGCCGAACAGCAGGAAGCGACCGACGTAGGCTTCGCTCACGCGGATCGGGGCGACCCCCTCGGTGTCGACCTCGACCTTGAAGATCACCATCAACACGAACGCGCCGATCCACAGCGACAGGTTCGTGAACAGCGCCGCCATCGCCGAACCGTACGAGGAGACGGGGAAGACGGCGTGCGAGACGACGTCGACGGGGCTCGCGATGAACTGCGCGATCTGCTGTGGCTCGAGCCCGGTGACGGTACCGAGGGATTTCCACGAGGATGCCGAGCCGAGCGCCAACACGTCGGTGCGCGCGTCGCCGAGCCCGGTCTGGATGCCGGCGAGCGTGCCGTCGAGACTGTCGAGCGCCCCCGAGGTGGCGACGAGCTGGGTGTCGAGACCAGAGAGGAGGTCGGCCGACTGCGTGAGCTGCGCGCGCTGGGCGTCGATGGCGGCGGAGAAGCCTCCGGCGCTCGCCGACAGCGTCGCCATCGCGCTCGTCAGCGCGGGGATCGATTGGGTGAGCGCCGTGCGCAGGCCCGAGGCCGACGTCTGCGCGCCCTGCACAGCGGTGTTCAGGGCGTCCGCGGTCTGATGCACGGCCTGCATGGCGGCAGCCGCGTCGGCGTTCATCGTCTGGAGGTCCGCGAGCAGCCGCTGGTCGGCCTGGTTCTGCTCCTGCAGCGCCGTGAGCACCTGCTGCAGCTGCTCAGTCACCGCCGAGTCGAGACCGCCCTGATCGAGCAGCGTCTGCAGCTGCGCGATCGCGGCGGCATTCGCCTCCGTCACGGTGGTGATGTCGTCGATCGCGCCGTCGATGCGCGCCGAGGCCTGCCCGAGCGTCTGCGTCACCTGGGTGACTGAGATGTGCGCCTGCGCCGAGGCATCCGCCAGCAGCGTCGCGCCTTGCACATAGGCGGAGGTCGCGGCATCGGTGAACGAGAGCACATCGCGCTGAGCCTGTGCGACGCTCGTCTGCGCCTGGGCGAGGGCGGTCTGCACATCGCCGAGGGTGGTGTCGACGTCGCTGAGGGTCGTCTGCGCACCGCTCAGAGAGCCGCGCGATCTCTCCAGTCCGGTCTTCATGTCGGTGATGCCCTGGCGCGCCGAGGCGATCTGCGCGGCGGTGGCGTCGAAGGCGTTGAGGCTGTCGGTCTTGGCGTTCAGCAGCTTGAGCGCGACGTCATCACCGGCATCCTTCAGCTCCGTCGTCGCTGCCTCCGCGATCTGTTCGATGAAAGCGCTCGTGATCTTGCTGTTGACGCCGGAGGCGCCGACGTCGGTGATCTTCGGGGCGATCGCGCTGGCCTTCTCGTTGACGTAGTAGGTCAGCGCGGGCTGGGTGAACGTGCCGGTCGTGATGCTGAGCAGGTCGGAACTGAAGCTCTGCGGAATGACGATCGCGGCATAGACCGCACCCGAGTGCACGGCCTCACGCGCCTCGTCTTCGCTCATGAACTCCCAGCCGAGCTGGTGGTCGGCGCGCAGCTGTTCGACGACCTGTGCGCCGACATCGACGGGTCCGGTCGGGTCCGCGCGGGCGCCCTCGTCGAGGTTGACGACGGCGACGCCGATGTTGCCGGTGTTGGCGTAAGGATCCCAGAACGCGTTGATGTTGAACCAGGCGTAGAGCGCCGGGGTGAGCAGCACGCCGAGCACGATGACCCACGTCCGGCGCGCGCGGAAGATCCGCGTGACGTCACGCCGGAAGACTTGGAAACTCTTGCGCACCGACCTATGGTACATCTAATCTGCACACCGGTGTGCAAGTTGTGATGAGGAGTTTTGCGCGTGATGCGCCGCTTCCGGTCCGGGGGGCGGTCGGCGATCAGTCGGCGCCGAAGTCGAACATCGCCGACTCCGATGCCGCCTCGACGGCGTCGGCGAGGGCTTCGTCTGCGGCATCCGCCTGCTCGGCATGCTCGATGATCTCGCGCGACTCTCCGCTCGCGAGCTCGCCGACGAGTTCTGCCGTCGCCCCGCCGATGAGGCCGAGGCCCGCGTACTGCTCGAGGCGCGCGCGCGAGTCGGCGATGTCGAGGTTCCGCATCGTGAGCTGGCCGATCCGGTCGACGGGGCCGAACGCGGCGTCGCCGACGCGTTCCATCGACAGCTTCTCGGGGCCGTAGGAGAGGTTCGGGGAGGTCGTGTCGAGGATCGTGTAGTCCTCGCCGCGGCGCAGGCGCAGCGTGACCGAGCCGGAGACCACCGAGCCCACCCAGCGCTGGATCGACTCGCGCAGCATGAACGACTGCGGCTCGAGCCAACGGCCCTCGTACATGAGTCGTCCCAGGCGGCGTCCCTGCTCGTGGTAGGTCGCGAGGGTGTCTTCGTTGAGGATGCCGTTGACCAGCCGCTCGTAGGCGATGAACAGCAGCGCCATCCCGGGCGCTTCGTAGATGCCGCGCGACTTCGCCTCGATGATGCGGTTCTCGATCTGGTCGCTCATGCCGAGACCGTGGCGGCCGCCGATGGCGTTGGCCTCCATGACGAGGGCCACCGCGTCCGGGTAGGCGACGCCGTTGAGCGCGACCGGGCGCCCCGCCTCGAACGTGATCGTGACGTCTTCGGTCTCGATCTCGACGGCCGGGTCCCAGAACCGCACTCCCATGATCGGGTCGACGATCTCGAGCGAGACGTTGAGGTGCTCGAGTGTCTTGGCTTCGTGCGTCGCGCCCCAGATGTTCGCGTCGGTCGAATAGGCCTTCTCGACGGAGTCGCGGTAGGGGAAGTCGTGCGCCACGAGCCACTCGCTCATCTCGGTGCGCCCGCCGAGCTCGGTCACGAAGTCGGCATCGAGCCACGGCTTGTAGATGCGCAGCGCGGGGTTCGCGAGCAGGCCGTAGCGGTAGAACCGCTCGATGTCGTTGCCCTTGTACGTCGAGCCGTCGCCCCAGATGTCGACGCCGTCTTCCTTCATGGCGCGCACGAGGAGGGTGCCGGTGACGGCGCGCCCGATCGGCGTCGTGTTGAAGTACGTGCGCCCGCCCGAGCGGATGTGGAACGCGCCGCACGCGAGGGCGACGAGCCCCTCTTCGACGAGCAGCGGCTTGCAGTCGATCAGTCGCGACGCCTCGGCGCCGTACTGGAGCGCGCGCCCCGGGATCGAGGCGATGTCGTCTTCGTCGTACTGACCCAGGTCACCGGTGTAGGTGTAGGGCACGGCGCCCTTGTCGCGCATCCACGCGACCGCGACGGACGTGTCCAGGCCTCCGGAGAAGGCGATGCCGACGCGCTCGCCGACGGGCAGGGACTGAAGGACCTTCGACATGCCTCAAGTCTAGTGAGCGCCGCATCCCCGCCGATCCGACACGATCGGTGCGGACCGACAGGATCCGCGCGCGGATACGGTGCCGGCTCGCGCGCATCTTGTCGGCTCGCGCGGTGTGGGGGCGTGGGTCAGCCCAGAGTCACGGCGGTGATGTCGACGGGGGATGCCGGAGCGACGCCGTCGGGGCCGACGCCCGCGGCGGCGACGGCTCGCACGAGATCGATGCCGGCGGCATCCATCATCCCGAAGACCGTGTACGCGGGGGGAAGCTGGGTGCCCTCGTAGACGAGGAAGAACTGCGACCCATTGGTGTCGGGGCCGGCGTTGGCCATCGCCAGCGTGCCTGCCGGATACGTCTCGGTCCCGTCGAGCTCGTCGGCGTACCGATAGCCGGGTCCGCCCATGCCGGTGGCGGAAGGATCGCCGCACTGCAGCACGAAGATGCCCTCGACGGTGAGTCGATGGCACGTGGTGCCGTCGAAGTAGCCCTGCTCGGCGAGGGAGACGAAGCTCCCGACGGTGCAGGGTGTCCGATCGGCATCCAGGGTGAGGGTGATGTCACCGGCGGAGGTCTGCAGCGTCGCGGTCACGTCACCGGACCGGGCCGGCTCGGACGGCGGAACGTCGACGTCGCGCACCCCACCGGGGGCTTCGGTGTACTCGCACCCTCGGGCTCCGGGCGCCGACTCCTCGGACGCCGGCTGTCCCGCGCAGGCGGTCAGGGTGAGCAGAAGACCGACCGCAGCCGCGACGGAGAGCAATCGTGAGCGCATGCCGACAGCCTACGGTCCGCCTGCGAGACGGATCCGACGCCGGCGGGTCCCCTGTCCCACCCTCGTCCGTGAGCCAGCGCGTGGTGATGAGATGTGCAGGCTGCCGCGTGCGTGTGTGCGCCGTGCCGAGCATGCGCCGTGACCGGGATCTTCCGGTGGACCGGCTCGTCGGTCCTGCAGAGCCGCCGATTGCCCCCGGCGGCGTGGGGTGTGCGCTCGCACTCTCGGACTACCGACTGCACGCCGGCGTCAGATCAGTTCGCTCTGCCAGTTGGCCTCCTGGATGCGGATGTCGAGCTCTCGCCATTCCTTCGCGAGGGCGTCGGCACGCGCGCGGACGGCGGCGACGTCGATCGCCGCGACGTAGCGGATCTCGGACTGGCTGTAGCGGTCGCCGCGGGCGGCCCCGGCATCCGCCGCCTGCGTGTAGGCCTGCACCCGCAGCCGGAGAACGTCGCGGCGGGCCAATGCATCGGTGAGCGTCGCGCCGTCGGCGAGGGTCGCCTCGAGGTTCGTGCGGTTGATCCGCGTGATGAGGTCGGCGAGGCGTTCGGCGACACGGTCGTGCTCGGACAGCAGCGCGGTGGGGTCTTCGACGGGCGGCTCCCCCTCCTGCACGCGCGCGTGCTGCGCTGCGCGCTGGGCGAGCTGGGAGAGCCGGGTGGCGAGGGCGGCGCGCTCCGCGAGTGCTTCGGCGAGCTTCATCGCCCCAGCTTCGCACGGCGGCGGCGACCGATCCAGACCACGAAGAAGGCCACGAGCAGGATGAGCGGCGCGATGAGGTGCAGCACCTCGTTCGACGACGGGATGGGAGCGGCGCCCTGGGGGAGCTCGATGCCGACCACGCCGTGGCCCATGTCCGAGTGCGCTCGTCGGAACACTATCCGCTCGCGGGTCGCGGAGCCCAGGTCGGTAGGATGGGGTGTAACCGTCCGACAAGCGGGGGAGAAGGCCCATGCCAGGCATTGTGATCGTCGGCGTCCAGTGGGGAGACGAGGGCAAGGGCAAAGCCACCGACCTCCTCGGGGAGCGCACCGACTGGGTCGTCAAGTTCAACGGCGGCAACAACGCCGGCCACACCGTCGTCATCGGCGACGAGAAGTACGCCCTGCATCTGCTGCCGTCCGGCATCCTCTCGCCGGGAGTGAACGCGGTGATCGGCAACGGCGTCGTCGTCGACCTCGAGGTGCTCTTCGCCGAGCTTGCGGCGCTCAACGCCCGCGGCCTCGACACGTCGCGCCTGCGCATCAGCGCCAACGCCCACGTCATCACGCAGTATCACCGCACGCTCGACAAGGTCACCGAGCGCTTCCTCGGCAAGCGCATGATCGGCACGACCGGCCGCGGGATCGGCCCGACGTACGCCGACAAGATCAACCGCGTCGGCATCCGTATCCAAGACCTCTTCGACGAGAACATCCTGCGGCAGAAGGTCGAAGGCTCACTCGATCAGAAGAACCACCTGCTGGTGAAGGTCTTCAACCGCCGCTCCATCACGGTCGACGAGATCGTCGACGACCTGCTGTCGTACGCCGAGCGCGTGCGACCGATGGTCGCCGACACGTCGCTGCTGCTGAACGAGGCGCTGGATGCCGGCGACGTCGTCGTCTTCGAGGGTGGCCAGGCCACGATGCTCGACGTCGACCACGGCACCTATCCGTTCGTGACGTCGTCGTCGGCGACGGCGGGCGGTGCGTCGACCGGGTCGGGCGTCGGCCCCAACCGCCTCGACCGCATCGTCGGGATCGTGAAGGCCTACACCACTCGTGTGGGATCCGGCCCCTTCCCGACCGAGCTGTTCGACGAGCAGGGCGAGTGGCTGCGCAAGCGCGGCTTCGAGTTCGGCACGACGACCGGGCGCCCCCGCCGCGTCGGCTGGTACGACGCCCCGATCACCCGCTACGCCACCCGGATCAACGGCATCACCGATCTCGTCATGACCAAGCTCGACATCCTCACGGGGCTCGACCAGATCCCGGTGTGCGTCGCCTACGACGTCGACGGCGAGCGCTTCGACGAGGTGCCGGTCAACCAGAGCGACTTCCACCACGCCACCCCGATCCTGGAGTACTTCCCGGGGTGGAAGGCCGACATCTCCGGTGCGCGCACCTTCGACGACCTCCCGCTGGAGGCGCAGGACTACGTGCTCGCGCTCGAAGCCATGAGCGGCACCCGCATCTCGGTGATCGGTGTCGGCGCTTCGCGCGACGCCGTGATCGTCCGGCACGACCTCGTCGACTGATGCGGTTCTTTGTCGGCGGGTACACCGCTGACAAAGGCGGTGCCGCCACCGGGATCGGCGCGCTCCGCGCGGGAGAGCCGGGCGCCGTGCTCGCGGGCGGGCAGTTGTCGTATGCCGATGCGGTGCGCACCACCGGGTCGCCGTCGTGGCTCGCCTGGCATCCGACGCTGCCCGTGCTGTACGCCGCGATGGAGGGATCCGGTTCCGTCCGCGCGTGGGCACGCATCGGCGAGGAGTCTTTCGTCGGGCTGGGCAGCGCGGTCGCAGCCGGCGGCTCCGTGTGCCACGTGGCGGTCGCGCCCGACGGGCGGTGGCTCGTCGCGTCGTCGTACGACGACGGCAGTGTCGTCCGGATCGGACTGGATGCCCGTGGCGCGCTCGGGTCCGCCACGATCGGCGCCGCAGCCGTCGACCCGTATGCCGGTAGCGGCACGCAGGGGGCGAGCGAGCCGTCCGGACTCATCGACGTGCCCGAGCCGCCGCGCGAGCGAACCGCCATGGAATCACTCGTCGCGTTGCTGAGCGCTGCCGACGAGCCCGCGATGCCGCCGCCGGCGGGAGACAGCGCTCGCCGGTCGCACGCTCACCACACCCGGTTCACCCCCGGCGGGCTGGTGAGCACCGACCTCGGGTTCGACCAGGTCCGCATCTGGGATACGCGAGACGGGCGCCTGCGAGAGCGGCAACGCGTCGCCCTACCGCAGGGCACGGGTCCTCGTCATACCCTCTGGCATCCGAGCGGACACCTCTACATCGTCACGGAACACTCCGACGAGCTGTTCGTGCTGCGTCCCGGTTCGGACGGGCTGTGGTCTTTCGTGGGCGGTGCTCCGCTTCTCGGGGCGCAGCCCGGTGCGGATTTCGCCGCCGAGATCGCGATGTCCCGCGATGGCCGCTTCGTCTACGCAGGACTGCGGGGCAGCAACACGATCTCCGTCGTACAGGTCCACGGCGACGGCGCCGATCTTCGCTCGGTCGCTCTGATCGAGTCCGGTGTGGACTGGCCGCGGCATCACGTCCTCGAGCGCGACACGCTTCTGATCGCGGGCGAGCGGTCGAATGACATCGTCTCGCTGGCGATCGACGAACGTACCGGAGTGCCCGGTCGCGTGCGACACCGTGTCAGCGCGCCGAGTCCGGCCTGCCTTCTGGCGGATGCAGTCGGCTAGACGGCGGCATCCTGCTTCGGAATGACGACCTTCTTCACGATCAGCAGGATCGACGCCGTCACGGGAATGGCCACGAGTGCGCCCAACAGGCCCATCAGCGTGCCGCCGACGAGCGCGCCGATCACGACAAGCGACCCGGGAACCGAGATCGCCTTGTTCATGACCTTCGGGGTGAGAACGTATGCCTCGAGCTGCATGTAGACAAGGTAGACCAGGGCGAACACCAGTGCGGCGACCGGGCTCGAGAAGAGCGCGACGACCGAACCGATGCCCCAGAAGAGCACGGTTCCGACGAGCGGGATGATGGTGATGCAGAACGCCGTGACCGCCAGAAGCGCGGGGAACGGCAGACTGAGAATCGTGAACAGGATGAACGTCAGCACGGCGTTGCAGAACGCGAGCACCACCATGCCGCCGAGGTAGCCGCCCACCGAGTCGGTGATCTGCTCAGTCAGATCCGCCGCGAGCGTGCGTGACCGCGCCGGCAGCAGTCGGTAGAACGCGTGCTTGATCTGGGGAAGCGAAGCCAGGAAGTACAGGCTCAGCACGATGATGATGATGGTCCCGGAGATCGTCGCTCCGATCGAGATGCCGATCTGCAGCACGCCACCGCCGATCGCGGCGATGTTGGCGGGGTTGGTGAGGAAGCGCTGGAGTTCGCCCAGAAGGTTCGGCACCTGGTCGCCGAACTGCGCCGCGATGCTGAGGTAGAAATCGGTCGTCTGGAAGTCGCCGATCATGGTGGGCAGGTCGGAGATGAACTGCGCGATCTGGCGGACGACCGTGGGCACGATGAGCCAGATGACGGCTGCCATGGCGATCGCGAAACCGAAGTAGACGATCACGATCGCCCAGGTGCGCTTCGTGCCGTGACGCTCCAGCCGCTGCACGAGCGGGTTCAAGCCGAGCGCGACGAAGAGCGCGAAGGCGATGTAGATCCAGATCGTGACGAGACTGCTGATCGCGGCCCCCAGGGCGAACGCGGCGATGCCGCCCAGGGTGAGGAGGAAGCCGGCCACGAACGGCCGGTTCACGTTCGTCCACACGTGTCGGGCCGGCGCGGAAACCGGCGGGACGGAAGCGGTGGGTTCCGGGGGCGTCAGCGCGTCCGTAGCGGCGAGGCGGGAGGCGCGGCGGGGTCTCATGAGACACACTCTAGGGCGCGATAGTCTCGGGGGCATGACCGACGGCACGGATCCGACAGCGACGCTCCGCCGCCTGCGCGGCAGCATCGACAACATCGACGCGGCGCTCATCCACCTGCTCGCCGAACGCTTCAAAGCGACGCAGCAGGTCGGGGTTCTGAAAGCCGAGCACGGGATGCCGGCATCCGACCCGTCGCGCGAGGAACATCAGATCGCCCGGCTGCGTCAAGTGGCGCTTGATGCCGAGCTCGATCCCGAGTTCGCCGAGAAGTGGTTCAACTTCGTGGTGGCCGAGGTCATCCGACACCACACGGCCGCAGCCGAGGAGCGCTGAACCGCAGCGGACTAGGGAACCGCGCGGCGAAGAGTCGCGAAGGAGATCGCACCGAACGCGACGATCGCGAGCGTGATCCCGCCGATCAGGGATGGAACGGTGAGGCCGGCCATCCAGGCGCCGGCTTCGGCCCAGGCATCCAGTGACGAGATGATCCAGATCGCTGCCACGAACACGACTCCGAGCAAGAGCAGCGCGAGGGTGAGCCCCAGCGTCCCGAATCGACGGAAGACGGTCGCTCCCCAGAACCCGAGGACGAAGAGCAGGAACGACAGCGCGGCGTAGAACAATCCGGCGATGAGCGCGCCCGACCGCCAGACCCAGTCGAGCGTGAAGAAGTAGCCGTTCACACCCCATCCGCGCGTGGCCTGTTCGGCGAATCCCCCGAGGACGAACACGACGCCGAGCATCAGCGACGTGAGGAACGCGGAGAGCATCGTGCCGAAGAAGAACTCGCGTCGGGTGATGCTCAATGCCTGCGAGAACGGGAAGGTGTAGCTGAGTGCCATGATCCCGATGGCGAAGAAGTACCAAATGGGCGCTTGGCTGCCGCCCCCGTACTTCGCGCCGTCGTAGGGGATCAGCGCGAAGATGATGACCGACATCACGAACGTTGCGCTGAGGATGATCAACGGCATCCAGACGAAGGTGATCTTGTTCACGAACTGCATGCGCGTGACGGTCAGCGTCCGCTTCATCGGAGTGCTCCTTCGTCTTCATGGGTGCGCGGATGGTTCTGCGTCGTACGCACGATGAGTTGCTGCAATGACACCGGCGCGACGTCGAGCCCGACCGCCGAGAGGTGGACGCGGTCGTCGGTCGTGAGGGTGCCGAGCACCGTGACCGATGCGACGCGGCCGAGGCCCTCGCGGTGGATCACCTCACGCCCGGCGACGAAGGCATCCACCGCGGCCGCATCCCCGATGATGGTCGCCGCGCGGTCGCGCACAGCGTCGGTCTCTTCGTCCATGACGATGCGGCCCTCATCGACGACGAGGACCCGTTCGAGCAGGTTCGACACTTCGTCGATCAAGTGACTGGACAACACGATCGTGCGTGGATGCTCGGCATAGTCTTCGAGTAGTCGGTCATAGAAGATCTGTCGCGCCACGGCATCGAGGCCCAGGTACGGTTCGTCGAAGAAGGTGATCTCGGCCCGTGAGGCGAGGCCGATGATGACGCCGACGGAGGAGAGCTGCCCGCGGGAGAGCTTCTTGATCCGGCGCGTCATCGGCAACCGGAAGTCGTCGACGAGGCGGTCGGCGAAGGCCTGATCCCAATTCGGGAAGAACATACTCGCCATCCGGAGCGCATGCCGGGGTTGTGCGTCATCGGGATAGCGCTGGCTTTCGCGGACGAAGCACAGCCGACTCAGCACGCGGGCGTTCTCGTACGGCTCCTCGCCGAAGACCCGGACCTGCCCGGAGGTGGCGAAGTTCTGTGCGGTGAGGATCGACATGATCGTCGTCTTTCCTGCGCCGTTGCGCCCCAGCAGTCCGTAGATCGTGTTCTCTTCGATCGAGAACGAGACATCATCCAGTGCGAGCGTGTCGCGGTAGCGCTTGGTCAGGTTCTTCACCTCGATCACAGCCGTCATGGTGCGTTCCTTTCGATGATGTCGGATGCCGCTGCGCGCTCTCGGACGAGGGTGGCGAGATCGTCCGGCCCGAGGCCCAGGGCCCGGGCTTCGGTCAGCAGGGGCTGGATGAAGCGGTCGGCGAACACCGATCGACGTTCGACGAGCAGGTGGTCGCGGGCGCCCGGGGCGACGAACATGCCCACGCCGCGTCGCTTCACGAGGACGCCTTTGTCGACGAGCATGTTCACTCCTTTCGCGGCGGTGGCGGGGTTGATCCGGTAGAAGGTGGCGAGCTCGTTGGTCGAGGGTGCGCGGGTATCCTCGGCAAGGCTCCCGTCGAGGATCGAGTCCTCGACGCTCTCCGCGATCTGCACGAAGAGCGCTTTGCCTTCCTCGATCACCAGACCTCCTTGGTGTGTTGGTTAGTTACTCAACTAAGTAACCATGACGCGAGCCTCGCTGTCAAGACCAAGACGGCCGACGCGCGCACGCGTGATAGCGACCCTCGCTGTGAAACGCCAATTTGCGGTGTATGCGTTGTCATGAAACCGTCGAGACGGCCCTCCGCGTGGCGGGCCGTCTCGACCAGTCCGCGACCGTTGGTGGTGCATCGCGCATCAAATCGACGGGCGTACGGTCGACGGCCGGTTGGCTGCGGACCCGACGTTCGTTGCCCGATGCACGTGGTGTGCACGCCGGGCCGTCACCCGGGCGCGACGGATGCCGCCACTTCCCGAGTGGCTGCTGAGGTGTGCTGTGACCGATACTCCTGCCCTTGAGGCGAAGAACTTGTACAAGGTCTTCGGCCGGAATCCGAAAGATGCCGTGGCGCGGCTCCGCGCCGGCGAGTCGCGTCAGGGCATCGCCGATGCCGGGACCGCGGCGGTGATCGACGCGAGCTTCACGGTGCAGCCTGGAGAGATCTTCGTGATCATGGGGCTGTCCGGCTCGGGCAAGTCCACGATCATCCGGATGCTGAACGGTCTGCTCCCACCCACGGCCGGCGACGTCGTGATCGGGGGGCGCAGTGTCGCCGCCGCATCGCCCGCCGAGCTGCGCACCATCCGCCGCGAGTCGGTGTCGATGGTCTTCCAGCACTTCGCGCTTCTCCCCCACCTGACGGTCCTCGACAACGCGGCCTACGCGCTCGAGATCCAGGGTGTCGGCAAGAGCGAGCGCCGCGCGCGTGCGCAGGAGATCCTCGACCGCGTCGGTCTCGGCGATCGGGCCCACGCCATGCCGGACGAGCTCTCCGGCGGAATGCGTCAGCGCGTCGGCATCGCCCGCGCCCTCACCGCCGGCACCGACATCCTTCTGATGGACGAGGCGTTCTCGGCGCTCGACCCGCTCATTCGACGCGAGATGCAAGAGCAGCTCGTCGAGCTGCAGCGCGAGCTCGGCCGCACGATCGTCTTCATCACACACGACCTCAACGAAGCCATGTTCCTCGGCGACCGCATTGCGGTCATGCGCGACGGGCGCATCGTGCAGAACGGCACGCCCGAAGAGATCCTCACCGACCCGGCGAACGACTATGTCGCGCAATTCGTCCAGGACGTCGACCGTGCGCGGGTGCTGACCGCGGCATCCGTCATGGAGCCGCCGCACCAGACCACTCCGGTCAGCGCCGGTGTGCGCGGGGCCCTCCGGACGCTCCGTGCGCAACAGGTCGGATCGGTCTTCGCGGTCGAGAACCGCCGCCTCGTGGGGGTCGTCACCGACCGCGCCGTGATCCGCGCCGTGAAGTCGGGCGAGACGGACCTCCGCAAAATCGTCGACGCGCACGTGCCGACGGTCGGGCCCGACGACCTCCTCACCGACATCGTCGAGACCGCCGTCGAGGCCACCGTGCCCCTCGCCGTCGTCGATGAGAACCGCCGTCTGCTCGGGGTCATCCCGCGTGTGACGCTTCTTGCCGCGCTCGGCAACGTGCCGGCCACCACCCGGGAAATGCCGGTCATCCAATCGCCGATCGACATGGTGGCGCAGTTCACGCCCCTCGTCGACGCCGCAACGGAAGGCACGCTCGTGCCGGGCGCGGCGACCAGCGAAGGGAGCGTGCGCTGATGGACTTCTTCCGCATTCCGATCGGCGACTGGGCCGAAGCCATCGTGGACTTCCTCGGCGACACCCTCGGTGGGTTCTTCGATCTCATCTCGACCGTCCTGAAGGCCGTGTACGAGGGCCTTGGCTGGGCGCTCGTATCTCCGCCGTTCTGGCTGATCATTGCGCTGTTCGCTGCTCTCGCCTTCGTTGTTCGCGGGTGGAAGCTCGCGGTCGGGACCGCGCTGGGCCTGCTCGTGATCGTCGGAGTCGACCAGTGGGAGAACGCGATGGACACCCTCGCGCTCGTCCTCGTCGCCGCCGTCGTCGCGATCCTGATCGCGGTTCCCCTCGGCATCTGGGCCGCGCGCAGCGACCGTGTCTCGCGTGTCGTCCGACCGATTCTCGACCTCCTGCAGACGATGCCGGCATTCGTCTACCTGATCCCGGCGATCTTCTTCTTCGGTGTCGGCGCCGTGCCCGGCATGATCGCGACGATCATGTTCGCGCTGGCGCCCGGCGTGCGCCTCACCGAACTCGGCATCCGCGGCGTCGACACGGAGGTCGTCGAGGCCGGCTTCGCGTTCGGCGCCTCGCCGGCGCGTGTGCTGCGGCAGATCCAGATCCCTCTTGCGCTCCCGTCGATCATGGCCGGCATCAACCAGGTCATCATGCTGAGCCTGTCGATGGCCGTCATCGCCGGCATGGTCGGCGCCGGCGGGCTCGGTGGCGAGATCGTCCGCGCCCTCGGCCGCATCAACGTCGGGCTCGCATTCGAGGCCGGCATCTCGATCGTGATCATCGCGATGATCCTCGATCGACTGACCTCGGCGCTGGGCGGTGACCGCCGCCGCCGCGTCGCGAAGTCGAAGACGGCACGCGACGCACAGGATGCCGCAGGCTCGGTCAGCCGCATCCCCGCCGCCGTCTGAGAAGACCCCACCGACCAGGCGAGCTCATCACTCGCCGGGGGCGCGGAGACTCCGCGCTCGACAAACAACGACCGATCCGCGACAGCACGCGGATGGAGAGGACGTCATGATGACCAAGAGAAACAGCATTCTGAGCGCCGTCGCCCTGGCGGGCGCGGCTACCCTCGCGCTTGCCGGATGCGCAGGGACCACCGAGACGGGCAGCAGTGCGGACGGAGGCGCCGCAGACCGCCCGATCGAGATCGCCGTGTTCAACGGCTGGGACGAGGGCATCGCCGCGTCTTACCTGTGGCAGACGATCCTCGAGGACAAGGGGTACGAGGTCGAGCTCACGTTCGCCGACGTCGCGCCCGTGTACCAGGGACTCGCCGGCGGTGACTTCGACCTCGTGCTCGACACCTGGCTGCCGATCACGCACGCCGATTACATGGAGCAGTACGGCGACGACGTCGAAGACCTCGGCGCATGGAACGACGAAGCGAAGCTCACGATCGCCGTGAACGAAGATGCCCCGATCGACTCGCTCGACGAGCTCGCGGCGGCATCCGCCGACTTCGGCAACCGGATCGTCGGGATCGAGCCGGGCTCGGGCCTCATGCGCATCACGGGCGATGAGGTTGTGCCGGGCTATGGCCTGGAGCGCATGGAGCTCATCGAGTCGTCGACGCCGGCGATGCTCGCCGAGCTGCAGAAGGCGACCAACGCCGGTGAGAACATCGCCATCACGATGTGGCGTCCGCACTGGGCGTACAACGCCTTCCCGATCAAAGACCTCGAAGACCCGAAGGGCCTCTTGGGAGATACCGAAGGCATCCACTCGGTCGCCGCGACGTCGTTCGCCGCCGACTTCCCCGAGGTGCACGCGTGGATCTCGAACTTCGAGATGCCCAGCGACACGCTGTACTCGCTCGAGGACGCGCTCTTCAACTCTTACGAGGGTGACGAGTATGGCCCCGTCGTGCAGGAGTGGATCGCGGCGAACCAAGAGTGGGTCGACTCGCTCACATCCTGATCGCTTCGCGGTCAGGGACGGGGTTCGGCGGAAGCCGGGCCCCGTTCTCCCGCTGCGGTGCGACCCGGCTCGAGCTGCAGCGCCACCTTCTGTTCGAGGAGGTCGACCGCCTCGTCCGAGATCGAGAGCAACCCGTCGACCTCGTCGCGCACGCGGCGGTATGCGACCTGCCGCTCAGCGGGGGTCGCCGACTGGTCCAGCGCGACGGCGAGGAGCTGCTGCGCTGTCGCGAGACGCTTGCGTTCGGTCGCGCTGAACTGCGAGTCGCGGACGCGGCGAGCATCGCGCTCCGCCAGATCGAAGGCGACCTCATAGTCGGTGACGGCGCCGCGATATTCGGAGACGGCGTCCGGGGTGACCTTCGCGTCGGCGGATGCCGGGCGCAACGAGTCGGCGACCTTTTTGGCGCGGAGGAACGCCGCCGTCAGATCCTGCCGCCCATCGCTCATGGTGGGGAAGGCGATGAGGCGCGCGACGTCGAGTTCGTACTCGAGCCAGCGGGCCGTGATCGCATCATGCGTCGCGAAGATCTTCGTCAGCTGGTCGGGGAGGGGCGACGGACGCGTGATGGGCTGAGGGTCCTGGCCGGCATCCATGCGGACCGACCGCAACTCACCCTTGGCTTTGATGACCTCGAGCCGCCGCTTGTGACGCTCGGCGGACAAGTGCTCGAACCGACGGAACGCGCCCGCGCCGATGCCGGCGAGCGGGAACGCGAGCCACCAGTAACTTCCCAGGAAGTGCAGGATGTCGTTCATGTGCCGCTGCCGCCGCGTCGCGGAATCGGCCAGATGGGCGTGTCGCGGCTCTTCGGCGGCGTCTGCGGCTCGGCGGGCGGAGCCGACGGCTCGGTCTTCTCGGCGGCGCGCGGGGCTGGCTCATCCGCGGCCGACGGCGGGGTGGCGCGGCTCTGTCCCGCCGCGCGCGCGAGTGCTTCGGCCGAGCGGGCCAGCAGGGTATCCGTCAGCGTCTGGGCCACGACCGTCCAATGCGGGGTGCCGGGGGCATCCGGACCCGGACCCGCCGGTGCGGTTCCGGCAGTCCGCGCGCGCCGCCACGCATCCGCTTCGGCAGCGTCGAACGCCACCTGCAGGCGGTGGACGGCATCGCGATACGCCGAGAACTGCGCTGTCGTCATCCGCGACTGCGCCGTCGCGGGTCGCAACTCTTGTGCACCGCGGGCGTCCGCGAGGAACGCGGCCGTCAGGGGAACCCGACCGTCGCTCATCGTCGGAAAGGCGATGAGCTTGGCGGGGTCGGTCTCGTACTGCATCCATTGCGCTGTCACCGCATCGTGGGTGCTCATGAGCTTGGCCAGCGGGAGGGATGCCGGATCCCGCGTCGCCGCGGGCAGCGCGGCGCGGGCTGCGCTGACGTGGGCCCTCCGCGCGCGGACCGCCGC
>NZ_JAODOR010000015.1 GCF_025398275.1 Microbacterium memoriense
AGCTGGTGGGAATCAAATAGCGCGAGTCTCCATCAGACCCAGGGCGCTTCATTCCGCGCAGCCGTCGCCGATCGGCTTGTGCCGACCAGCCCAGCGGTCGGTGTGAAGCCGCCGCGGCTTCGCCGAGCCGAGTCCTCGATGCGCATACTCACCATCGACCAAATCAGAAGTGTCATGGCGGTCGCCGGGGACTTCCGTGTCTTCGTCGAAGTCTGCCTGTACGCGGGTCTCCGTCTCGGCGAGGCCGCGGGCCTCCAGCTCGGTGACGTCAACTTCCTGGGGCGCTCGATGTCGATCGCGCGTCAGGTCCAGGGCGCCACGCACAAGTCGGCGCACCTGGTGGCGCCGAAGTACGGAAGCGAGCGCACGGTCTTTGTTCCGGCAGAGCTCACGTCCTCGTTGGCTGCGCACGTTGCTCGGATGCAGCTCGAGGAGTTGGACGAGCAGATGTTCCGCACAGAGCTGGGTCGACTGTGGAATCGCAACAATGCGAGCGCAGAGTGGCGCCGCATTCGTTCGGAGGCAGGTCTGTCAGACGAATTCACGCTGCACGCCTTGCGCCACACCTTCGCATCAAACCTGATCGCATCCGGTTGTGACGTCGTCACTGTTCAGCGTGCGCTCGGCCATGCGCAGCCGTCGATCACTCTCAACGTTTACAGCCATTTATGGCCATCTGCCGAAGATCGCACGCGTTCTGCAACAGCTGCCTTCATGCTCGTCGTGGCAGATTCTGCGGACTCGCTGCGGACTGGGAGTGGAAAAGCCCAGGTCAACAGCGTGCCTTAGCGGTAGTTGACGAACTGCAGATCGAGATCGAGGTCGGCCGACTTCAGGAGGCGCTGGACCTCCTGCAGGTCGTCGCGCGACTTCGACTGCACGCGGAGCTCGTCGCCCTGGATTTGAGACTTGACCGACTTGGGGCCCTCGTCGCGCAGGATCTTGCTGATCTTCTTGGCGTTCTCCGACGAGATCCCCTCTTTGAGGGTCGACGTGATGCGGTATTCCTTCGATCCGACTACGGGGTCGCCGGTCTCGAGGCTCTTCAGCGAGATGCCGCGCTTGATGAGCTTGGACTGGAAAACATCAAGGACAGCCTTGGCTCGCTCTTCGCTGTTGGCTTTGATGACGATGGCGTCCCCGCTCCAGGTGATGTCGGCATCCGTGCCCTTGAAGTCGTAGCGCTGCTCGACCTCTTTACGCGCCTGATTGAGCGCGTTGTCGGCCTCCTGGCGGTCGATCTTGGAGACGATGTCGAACGAAGAATCAGCCATGCGCCCAATTTACTCGACGGATGCTCCGCATTGCGCGGCGTCTGGCGATCAAAAAGGCGGAGTGTCTGCCGGATCGGTCGGCGCAGCGAGGAACCGAGCCCACCGTGGTCGGCCAGCGACGGCGACCACGACGGGAGGTGCATTGTTTCGATATCTTCGCTTCGTCGGCGAGATGAACTCGAGCGTGCCGCCGCCGAGGTGCGTGACCTGCCACAGCGATGCGTGCTTGAGCGTGTGATGGTGTCGACACAAGAGCTCGAGGTTTCCGGCGCACGTCGGCCCGCCGTCCTCGAACGGGATGGTGTGGTCGGCGTCGCAACGCTGAGCGCGGCGGCGGCAGCCCGGCCATCGGCAGCGTTGATCGCGCGCATTGAGGAGACGGCGAAAACGTGTGGTCGACCGGTAGGCGTCGATTCGTAGCGGCTCTTGGGCGACGGGATGGATCATGACCCGTTGCCAGCACCGTGCTCCCGCAGCGAGAGCTCGCGCGGTGGTGGCATCGATCGGACTCTCGCCGTCGAGGAGGGCGGGCTCGTCGTCTAGCCCGGCGAGCGTCAGGATGGGGATGGTTACCTGCACCGTCGCGCGGATCGCGCCGAGGTCCGTGTCGGCGTCGGCCGTCGGTGCGCCCGTCAGCATCAGGTCGCACATGATGTCGGCGCGCCGTTGATCGAGGGTGCGCGCGTCGGGTTCATCCGCTGGCTGGCCGCCGGGGTCGTCAGGCTCGGCAGGGGCGTTGTCGGCGTCACGCTGCGCGACGCCCATCGCCGTCAACCGGTCGAAGATTCCGTGCACGAGCGTCGCGGGTGCGTCCAGCAGAAGGCGGGACATTCCTTCCTCGATGTCGAAGGCTCGTACGCGGCGTTCCGCCAACGCCCGGGAGCGGGCTTGTTCGGTGATGTCCGGCTGCAGCCGCGCCGCGATGATGCGCGCGTAGTGACGCGTTGCCGGCGCCGTTTCGGCCTCGGCGATCGGCAGGATCAGCCGCTCGTACTCTTCTCGGTTCGGCTGACTGAGCGGTGCACCGCCATCGATGATGGCCGATGCATGTCGATCGTCGATGCGGCCAGCGCGGAGAGCCGCGAGCGTCGCGGTGTAGGTGTGCGTGAGGGCGGCGCCGTCACCCAGCCACGCCGAGATGGTCCGCTCTCCCACGCGGAGTGCAGTCGCAAGTTCCGCGGTCACTTCGCGTAGCGGGATCGTGTCGCCAATTTCGCGTCCCGGACGAGCAGCATCGCGCTGCGCGACGCGCGCCGCAACGAGATCGAGGGCATCCGCGCAGAACTCGGCCCGCTCCGCCAACAATCGCGCCATCTCGGCGCGATTGGACTCGGCGCGCGTGACGAGCGCAGAAAGCTCGACCCAGTGCGGGTCGACGAGGGTCGAATCTTCCATGGCAGTCCTGACGTCGATCATTCAACGTCCGGTTGCTCTGCCGGCTCATCCTTGCGGTCGCGTGAATGGTGCGGCCGCCATCCCCAGTATAGAACATAAAGACGATACAGGGAAGAGGTTGATAGGATAAATGTTCGATAAGCTCCGGCCCTGATATCCCCGCGCGCGGGCGCGACGTGCGGCACACTGAGCGCATGGGATCAGCGTTGACCACCATCGGATTGCCCGTCGCCCTCGGCATCATCATGTTCGGACTGGGCCTCAGCCTCACTCTGGCGGATTTCGCGCGCGTCGCGCGGCATCCGAAAGCGGTGATCATCGCCCTCGCGTGCCAACTCGTCCTGCTGCCGGTGATCTGCTTCGGGCTGGTGCTCGTCTTCCAACTCCCGCCGGTCCTCGCGGTCGGCATGATGATGCTCGCGGCGTCACCGGGAGGGACGACCGCGAATCTCTACAGCCACCTCTTCCGCGGCGACGTCGCGTTGAACATCTCGCTGACCGCGATCAACTCGGTCGTCGCCGTCGTGACGCTGCCGATCATCACGAATCTGGCTATTGCCTACTTCCGACCGTTCGATGACGAACTCGGCATGCAGTGGTCGAAAACGGTCGAGGTCTTCGCAATCGTGCTGCTCCCGGTCATCGCGGGCATGATCGTCCGTCGACTGTGGCCCCGCTTCGCCGACAGCATGGACCGTCCGGTCCGCATCATCTCGGTCATCGTTCTCGTCGTCGTGATCGCCGGCGCGGTCGCGTCGAACTGGGCGCTATTGGTAGAGAACGCGGCTGGACTTGCAGCCATCACCGTCCTCTTCTGTCTGATCTCGCTGTCTGTCGGATATCTCGTTCCGCGCGTATTCCGCGTCGAGCAGCGGCAGGCGATCGCCTCGTCGTTCGAGATCGGCATCCACAATGCCACCCTCGCGATCGTGATCGCCCAGACGGTGATGGGCTCGGTCGAACTCAGCCTGCCGGCCGCGGTCTACGGGGTGCTGATGTTCTTCGTGGCTTTCGGGTTCGGTTTCCTCCTGCGAGCGCGGGCGGGGACCGGGGCGAACGCAGCTTCGTAGACTGGCCGGATGCAGCCGCTCACCGAGGACCACGTGCGCTCGGCACTGGTGAATGCGACCGCCGACGAGCGGGCACGCCTCGCCGTACCGATGTCCTTCGTCCTGGCAGACTGGGACCACCTCGACTTCCTGGCGTGGCCGGATCCGACCAACCGCGGACGTGGCTACATCGTGATCGAGCAGGACGGTGCGGCGATCGGAGTCGTCGTGCGCGCCGCGAGCGGCGCTCGCTCGCACGCCGCGATGTGCAACATGTGTCACACGATGCAACCGGGGAACCAGGTCGCGCTGTTCACGGCGCGACGAGTGGGGGATGCCGGGGACCGCGGCGCCAGCGTCGGCACCTACATGTGTGCCGATCTCGGCTGCCATGAGAACGTCCGATTGGCCGCACCGTTGGCGCCGAGCGAGATCCGGGCGAGCGTCGACCGTCGTATCGACGGGACCCGGAGACGCGTCGAGAGCTTCGTGGGACGGGTTACCGGCACGGAGTAGCGCCGTTGGTTTTCAGCACGGCGCGCGGACGGGTAAGATAGTTGATCGCGCCTCCGATCGACTGGAAAAGCCGGGCGGATGCGCACCTGGCGAGTTACCCAAGCGGCCAAAGGGATCTGATTGTAACTCAGCTGTCATCGACTTCGGGGGTTCGAATCCCTCACTCGCCACCATTCGATTGAAGCGCCCCCTCGTGGGGCGCTTCGTCGTTTCTACCGGGGTTGCGTGTCAGGATGGGGCCACATGCCGCACCGGAGGAGGACCCCACCATGACCGAACAGACCGCTTCGCCACCGAGCAACAGAATCATGCGGGCGGCCCTGTGGGTGGCGATCGGTGCACTCATCGCGGCAGCGATCGTGTGTGTCATCTGGGTGCTGATCGGCGATGCCAACGGCATGGTCGGCAAGGCGTTCCTCACGATCCTGCTTCTGGCCGGTTTCGCCGGGGTCGCGATCGCCGAGGCGAACATGGCCCCGCGCCGACCGGACTGGCTCACCCTGACGAGCATGATCACGTGGGTGGCGATCCTGCTGATCGGTGCCTTCCTGATCTGGATGCCGGACCCCACCGACTACTACTACGGATTCGGCGGCGACCGCTTCTTCCGCTTCATCCTGATCGCCCTGGTTTTGCAAGGCGCACTCCTGCACGTGCGGCTCTATCTGAAAGCCCACCAGCGTTACGAGACGACCTTCACCACGATCGTCACCTACGTCACGATCGGTCTGGTCGCGATCCTCGCCGTCATGCTGGTGCTGCCGTTGCTCCTGTCGCAGGAGGTGAACTTCCGTCCGATCTACTGGCGGGTCGTGGTCGCCCTTGCGATCCTCGCTGCGGTCGGCACCGCGCTCGTGCCGCTCGTGAACGCGTTGTTCGCGCCCAAGAAGCCTCGCCCCGACGCGCCGGTCGCCTACGCGGCTCCCGCCCCGGTGGCGCAGTGGCCGACCTACGCCGACGGCGTGACCCCGTTGCCGGTCCTCCCGGACGGAGTCACCCCCGATTGGAACGCCTACTACACGGGACAGCCCACCTACGCGGCGCCCGAGAAGGCCATCGACGCACCGCGCTCCGGGTACGAGGGCTTCCCGCCGCCGCCGCCCCTCCCGCCGCGCACGGCTGATCCCGTATAACGGGCCACGTCTGTCGCCGCCCGCCCAGGATGGCGACACAACGTGCCCGCAAGGCGCCGCTGTAGCGTCAGCCGAGGAGTTCCAGCGCGGCCATCGCGGCGTTGTGGCCCCCGATGCCGCTCACTGCGCCACCACGGCGTGCACCGGACCCGCACAGCAGGATGCGGTCGTGTGCGGACGCGACACCCCAGCGCTGCGCGGGCGTGTCGAGTGGTTCCTCATCGGTCGCCCACGGCCACGACAGGTCGCCGTGGAAGATGTCGCCGCCGACCATCCCGAGCGACTCCTCGAGATCCGCGGTCGTGCGGGCCTCGATACAGGGGGAACCGTCCGGAGCTTCGAAGACGCAATCGGCGATCGGTTCCGCCAACACCGAGTCCAGAGACGATTGTGCGGCGGCCAGAAGCTCATCGCGATGCGCCGTGGGGTCGGCATCCCGCCCCAAGCGGTGCGGCACCTGCAACCCGAAGAGCGTGAGCGTCTGCGCGCTGGATGCCTGCAGTTCGTCCCCCAGGATCGACGGATCGGTGAGGGAATGGCAGTAGATCTCCGCCGGCAGCGGGGAGGGGATGCTGCCACCCACGGCCGCATCGTGGGCGGCGTCGAGCTGCGACAGCGTCTCGTTCACGTGGAAGGTGCCGGCGAAGGCCGCCTCGGGGGAGACCGTCTCATCGCGCAGTCGAGGGAGCCGGTGCACCAGCATGTTGACCTTCAGCTGCGCACCCTCGGGTGCGGGACCATCACCCTCACCCAGGAGGCGACTCAGCAGAGCAGGGCCCACGCCGCTGAGCACGAGTCGCCCGTGCAGCGTCTGACCGCCCTCGAGCGTGACCTCACCGTCGGGGGTGATCGCCGTGACAGCGGCGCCCGTGCGCACCTCAGCACCGGATGTGCGCGCAGCGCGTTCGAGCTCGCCGGAGACGTGGCCCATGCCGCCGACCGGGACGTCCCAGTCGCCGGTGCCCCCACCGATCACGTGGTAGAGGAAGCACCTGTTCTGACGCAGTGACGGGTCATCTGCGTGCGAGAACGTTCCGATCAACCCATCCGTCAGGGCGATGCCCCGCGCGATATCGGACTCGAGCCCGGCCCGCAACAGGGCACCGAGCGGACGCGTCGTGACGGCATCCCATAGTGCGACGTCGGTGACCCGCGTGCGCACGTCGCCGGCGCGTTGCAGGGGAGCGGTGACCGTGGGGAAGAGCTCCGCCGCGAGGGGCAGCGTCCGATCGGTGAATGCCGCGAACCGCTCGGCCTCACGGGGATCTCCGACCGTCCGGACGAAGCTCGCAGTCGTGGCCGACGCATCGCCGTTGTCGATGAGGATGCCGCGGCTCGGGTCCGTGGGATCTGGAGTGTACGACGAGTAACGGCGGCGGCGCAGATCGATCCGCAGATCCAGATCGTCGATGATCTTCCGGGGCAGCAAGCTGACGAGATACGAGTAGCGCGAGAGCCGGGCATCCACCCCCGCCCACGGCCGTTCCGACACGGCTGCGCCGCCGACGTGACCGAGGCGCTCCAGGACGATCACGCGCTTGCCGGCGCGGGCGAGATACGCGGCGCAGACCAGGGCATTGTGTCCGCCGCCGACGATCACGGCATCGTAGATCTCGCTCATGCCCCCACGGTAGTGCGCGTAGCGTGGAGGCATGCAGGAGCTTCTGGAACTCGCCGAAACCATCGCCCGCGAGGCGGGGGAACTTGCTCGTATCCGCCGCCAGGTCGGGGTGACGATCGCGGCATCGAAGTCGTCGCTCGCGGACATCGTCACCGAGGCCGATCGCGAAGTCGAGGCTCTCATTCGTGAGCGGCTCGCGCAGGCCCGGCCGGGCGACGGCTTCTTCGGCGAGGAGTCCGGCGCCGAGCGGGGAACCTCGGGGGTGACGTGGATCGTCGACCCGATCGACGGCACGGTCAACTACTCCTACGGCATTCCGCACTACGCCGTCAGCATTGCCGCGGTCACCGGAGAGCCCACGCCAGACGAATGGATGCCGGAGGTCGGTGTCGTCCACAACCCCGCGACGGGTGAAACCTTCACGGGGGTTCGAGGGCAGGGGGCCTGGCTGGGGAAAATGCGACTGCACGTGTCGACGCCGTCGCCCGCCGGGGCACTCCTGGCAACCGGATTCGGCTACGACCCGGCGCAGCACGAGGGCGACCTCGCGCGCGTCCGCGCCGTCATGCCGTTCGCGCGCGACTTGCGGCGCGCCGGCGCCGCGTCACTCGATCTCGCCTATGTTGCGGCGGGCCGCCTCGACGGCTATTTCGAGAAGAACTTGCAACCCTGGGATCACGCGGCCGGCGGCGTGCTGGTCACGGAAGCCGGTGGTGTCATCGGTGGTGAGCCCGCAGGACGGCCTGGTCGCGAGATGGTGATTGCCGCCGGTCGGGAGACATTCGACCGGATACACGCGGCGATATACCGCTGACCGTTCATCGCATTCTCAGATTGCCCCCTGTAGTGTTTACCCGATCGTTATCTTTGCCACCCGAACGGCAGATGGTGATCTGAAGCCCCCCGAGTACTTCCCCGCTCCTTTCGGAGCGGCCTGACGAGAGCCTGCGATTTGACGCTCGACGCCCCCTTGGCTGACGCCGCGCTCACGCGCCGCGACGGCCGCCGACCCTCCGCGCTCACGGCGCCGGCGGCGTCGGGTGTCTTGACGCGTGCAGAGTATCGCCGGTTGGCTGCTGCGGCATCCGAAGAGATCGCTCCGGAAATCACCCCCGCCGCGGATCTTCCCGCGGACTCGGCGTTCACGCCGACCGCCGAGCCCGAGTGCCTGGTCGACGAGTTCGAGTTCGCTGCACGGCTCTTCGCCTTCACCGGCGAGACCCCGATCCAGGCGTCCCGAGTCGAAGACGACGAGGTGCCCGTACCCGTCGCAGCGATCGACGTTCACCTCGTCCGCCGCAAGACGCGCCACCGCGCCGGGGCGATCGCCAAGCGGCTCGCCGCCGCATCCTTCTCGATCGGCGTCATGACCGTGGTCGGACTCCTCGCTGTGGGCACGACGACCCCCGCGGCCGCTGTCGCCTCGGCGAGCGACGTCGCCGCCGACCTCACCGCCTCCGCCTCGGCGACCAAGATCGCGCCGGAGGAGATCCAGGCCTTCATCGCCTCGTCGGATGCCGGCGCCACGGACCTCGACCGCACGGAGTCGTACGACGTCGCCTCCATGGTCGATGTCGCCGCAGATTCGGGCGTCACGCTGTTCGCCGGCACGTGGGTCAACAACTCCGACGCGCTGATCCAATGGCCGTTCCCGGTCGGTGTGCCCGTGTCGGCCTCGTACGGTTCGACAACGTACCTTTCGCAGTTCGCGTCGCCGCATCGCGGCGTCGACCTGACGCCGGGCGCCGGCGCCGAGGTCCACGCAGTCGCCGCGGGCACCGTCCGCATCGCCACCGAGGCGGGCGCGGACTACGGCGTCACGGTGTTGATCGACCACATCATCGACGGCCAGCTCGTCTCCACCCGCTACGGTCACATGCAGTACGGCTCGCTGAGTGTCGTTCAGGGCGACACCGTCGCCGCCGGAGAGGTCATCGGCAAGGTCGGTCAGACCGGCAAAGCTACGGGTCCGCATCTGCACCTCGAGGTGTTGCTGGGCGGAACGACGCACGTCGACCCCATGCCGTGGCTGTACGAGCACACGACCGGGTCGCACACGGTCGGCTGAGCGGTTTTTTCCGATGCTCCGGCTCTGATAAACTCTTCTAGTTGCCCGTGCGCGGGCAGTTCGCCCCGATAGCTCAGTGGTAGAGCACTTCCATGGTAAGGAAGGGGTCGTCAGTTCAATCCTGACTCGGGGCTCGCAGCATCCACATCTCGCCGTGTGGATGCGGCGTGGCAGGGTAGCTCAGCTGGTCAGAGCGCACGACTCATAATCGTGAGGTCGCGGGTTCAAGCCCCGCTCCTGCTACCACGAAAAATCCTCGGTTTCGACCGGGGGTTTTGCGGTTTCCGGGAGAATCCATCCTTGCCGATGTCGCCGCACCGTTCCGGGTGACCGTGACGTGTCCCGGCCATCCCGCCGACCCGACGAGCGCGCATCGCCGTTCGTACGACGGCACCTGGACCGTGGCGGTGCCCGTCCGGGCGTGAAACCCGTCGGTCGCGTGCGAGTCGGCGGTCAGCGTTAGCATGGACCGTCCCTCTCCTCGCAGCAACGGAGTACGCGCATGCTCGGAAAGCTCCTCGTCCGCTATCTGGGCGCGTACAAGTGGTGGCTCCTCGGGGTACTGGTCTTTCAGTTCATCTCGGCGATGGCCTCGCTGTATCTCCCGCGTCTGAACGCGGACATCATTGACAAGGGTGTCGCCGCGGGCGACACCGCCTTCATCTGGTCGACCGGCGTCATGATGCTGACGATCTCGCTCGGCCAGATCACCGCTGCGATCATCGCGACGTACTTCGCGGCCCGTGCGGCGATGAGCGCCGGGCGCGACATCCGGCTGGACGTCTATGAGAAGGTGAGCGCCTTCTCGGAGCGTGAGGTCTCGACCTTCGGCCCCGGATCGCTGATCACGCGCAACACGAACGACGTGCAGCAGGTGCAGATGCTCGCCATGATGGGCGCCACCATGCTCGTCACCGCGCCGATGCTCGCGATCGGCGGCATCATCATGGCGCTCCAGCAGGACGTCGGACTCAGTTGGCTCATCGGCGTCTCCGTCCCGATCCTGCTGGTGCTGGTCGCCATCATCATCAGCCGGATGGTTCCGCTGTTCCGCAGCTTCCAGACGAAGCTCGACGCGATCAACCGCATCTTGCGCGAGCAGCTGACCGGGGTGCGCGTCGTCCGCGCCTTCGTGCGCGAAGACATCGAGGAGCAGCGTTTTGCCGGCGCCAACCACGACATCATGGTCGTCGGGCGCAAAGTCGGCTCTTTGTTCGTGCTGATGTTCCCGCTCGCCATGCTGGTGCTCAACGTCACCGTGGTGGGCGTCATCTGGTTCGGCGGCATCCAAGTCAACGAGGGTTCCATCGAGATCGGCACCCTCTTCGCCTTCATGCAGTACATCGGTCAAATCCTGATGGGCGTCTTGATGGCGACCTTCATGACCATCATGATTCCGCGGGCGGCGGTGTCGGCCGAACGCATCGGCGAGGTGCTCGAGAGCGAATCGACCCTCACCCGGTCCGAGAGCGCGACGCGCGAGTTTCCGACACTGGGGACCGTCGTGTTCGACGACGTCGCGTTCACCTACCCCGGGGCTGAATCGCCCGTGCTGCACGGCATCAGCTTCGAGGCGAAGCCTGGTGAGACGGTCGCGATCGTCGGGTCGACCGGCGCCGGCAAGACGACGCTCATCTCCCTCATCCCGCGCCTGTTCGATGTCACCGGCGGATCCGTCCGCGTCGGAGGAGTCGACGTGCGCGAAGCCGACCTCGACCATCTCTGGACGAGCATCGGTCTGGTCCCGCAACGTCCGTTCCTGTTCACCGGAACCGTGGCCTCGAACCTGCGCTTCGGTCGTGAAGAGGCCACCGACGACGACCTGTGGGCGGCGCTGGACATCGCCCAGGGGCGCGACTTCGTCGAGGAGATGGAGGGGAAGCTCGAAGCGCGCATCTCACAGGGCGGAACGAACGTTTCGGGAGGCCAGCGTCAGCGGCTTGCCATCGCCCGCGCGATCGTGCACCAGCCCGACATCCTGGTTTTCGACGATTCGTTCTCCGCGCTCGACCTCACGACCGATGCACGATTGCGACAAGCGCTGTGGCGAGAGTTGCCCGAGGTCACCAAGATCGTTGTGGCGCAGCGAGTCTCGACCGTCACGGAAGCCGACCGCATCGTGGTCCTCGAGGACGGTCAGATGGTCGGCCTGGGAACGCACGAAGAGCTCTTGACAACCAGCGAGACCTACCGAGAAATCGTCGAATCGCAGCTGGGGGTAGAAGCGTGAGTACTCCCGATGTCATCAGCGAGGACGAGCGCCTCGAGATCGAGCTTGCCGAGCAGGCTCGTCAGAACTCCGGCGATTGGGACAGCGTCGCACCCGGTAAGGCGGCGAACTTCGGCAAGAGTTTCGGCCGCCTCGTCGGGCTCCTGAAGCCGCACGCGGTCGCCTTCACCCTGGTGTCGATTCTCGGCGCCATCGGCGTCGTCCTCGCTGTCATTGCGCCGAAGGTGCTCGGCAACGCGACGAACATCATCTTCGAAGGGGTCACGTCTCTCGGTCTGATGGGTCAGTTCCCGGCCGGTACATCGCAAAGCGACGTCGTCAGCGCGTTGAACAGCGCCGGACAAACCGACATGGCGAACTTGATCGGCGCAATGGACGACTTCGTCGTCGGTGCGGGTGTGAACTTCGACGCGTTGAGCCGCGTCATCGTCACGGTCCTCGCCATTTACGTCGCGTCCTCGGTGCTCACCTGGCTCCAGGGCTATGTCATCAACATCATCATGGTGCGCACGATGTATCGGCTGCGTGAATCGGTTGAGCGCAAGATCAACCGATTGCCGCTGTCGTACTTCGACAAAGTTCAGCGCGGCGAGCTCATTTCGCGGGTGACCAATGACATCGACAACATCACGCAGACGATGCAGCAGTCGCTCTCGACCGTCGTCACCTCTGTGCTCACGGTCATCGGTGTGCTGTTCATGATGTTCACCATCTCCTGGCAGCTGGCGCTCGTCGCACTCGTCTCGCTCCCGCTCATGGCGGTCATCTTCGGCATCATCGGGCCGAAGTCCCAAAAGGCGTTCGGTATCCAGTGGCGCAAGGTCGGACGACTCAACGCGCGCGTCGAGGAATCGTTCTCCGGCCACGCTCTCGTCAAGGTCTACGGACGCGAGAAGGACTCCCTGGAGAAGTTCCAGGAGGAGAACGAGGAGCTCTACCAGGCGGCCTTCAAGGCGCAGTTCCTGTCCGGCATGATCATGCCGGGAATGACCTTCATCGGAAACCTCACCTACGTCGGCATCGCCGTCCTCGGTGGTCTGATGGTCGCTAGCGGAAACCTCCGCCTCGGCGACGTGCAGGCATTCATCCAGTACTCGCAGCAGTTCACCCAGCCGCTGTCGGAGCTCGGCGGAATGGCCGCGGTCATCCAGTCCGGCACGGCGTCGGCAGAGCGTGTCTTCGAGCTTCTCGATGCCGACGAGCAAGAACCGGATGCCGAGGACGCGCCGGAGGCGGTCGACGGCAAGGGCGTCATCGAGTTCCAGAACGTCAAGTTCGCCTATTCGCCGGACCGGCCGCTGATCACCGACCTGTCGTTCCGCGTCGAGCCGGGGCAGACGGTCGCGATCGTCGGCCCCACGGGCGCCGGCAAGACGACGATGGTCAACCTGATCATGCGCTTCTACGAGCTGGACGGCGGACGCATCCTTCTCGACGGCCAGGACATCGCCGAACTCAGCCGGGACGACGTGCGCTCGCGTACCGGCATGGTGCTCCAAGACCCGTGGCTGTTCGCCGGGTCGATTCGGGAGAACATCCGCTACGGCCGGGAGTCGGCGACCGACGACGAGATCGTGGCGGCCGCGACGGCGACCCGAGTGGACCGGTTCGTCCACTCACTCCCCGACGGCTACGACACCATCCTCGATGAGGATGCCTCCAACGTCTCGGCGGGAGAGAAGCAGCTCATCACGATCGCCCGTGCGTTCGTTGCCCGACCCTCGGTGCTGATCCTCGACGAGGCGACGTCGTCCGTCGACACCCGCACGGAGTTGCTGCTGCAGCACGCGATGGCGGCGCTCCGCGAAGGACGCACGTCGTTCGTCATCGCGCACCGCCTGTCGACCATTCGTGACGCAGATCTCATCCTCGTGATGGAGCATGGTGACATTGTCGAGAAGGGGTCGCACGACGAGCTCATCGCGGCGGAAGGGGCCTACTGGCGCCTCTACCAGTCGCAATTCGAGCACGCATCCACCGAGGTCAGCCCGCCGCAAGACGACTACTCTCCGGAAGAGTCGGGCGTGGCTGCGGCGGAGGAGACCGCGTGAGCGGGCGCCGCTCGCCACGCTTCATCCTTTCGTGCGTGGGGATTGGCCTTGCTGCAGGGTTGTTGTCTGGCCTGTTCGGCGTCGGTGGCGGCACGGTCATCGTGCCGATGCTCGTCCTGCTTCTCGCTTTCGATCAGCGCCGCGCAGCCGGCACCTCGCTCGCCGCCATCATCCCGACCGCGGCGGTCGGCGTGATCTCCTACGCGGTGCACGACTCCGTCGCCTGGATCCCGGCGCTCATCCTCGCCCTCGGCGCCGTCGTCGGTGCCCAGGGGGGCACGTGGCTTCTCGCGCGCGTGCCGCAGAACGCCCTTCGCTGGGGCTTCGTCGGATTCCTCGTGGTCGTGATCGTGATGCTCTTCATCGTCGTCCCGTCGCGTGACGCCGAACTGCTGCTGACGTGGAGGAGCGCGCTGGGACTGCTCGCTCTGGGGGTCATCACCGGAGTCTTGGCCGGTCTGTTGGGCGTCGGCGGCGGTGTCGTGGTCGTCCCCGCGCTGATGTTCCTCTTCGGCACGAGCGACCTGATCGCCAAGGGCACCTCGCTGCTGATGATGATCCCGACCGCGATCTCCGGGACGATCGGCAACATCCGACGTCACAACGTCGACCTGCTCTCCGCGGCGCTCGTCGGTGTGTCCGCCTGCACGACGACGGCCCTCGGCGCGTGGATCGCCACGCTCCTGAACCCCCTCACGGCCAACATCCTGTTCGCGGCGTTCCTCGCTTTCATCGCGGGGCAGATGGCGCTGCGTGCGATCCGGGCCCAGCGCGGACGCTGAGCAGCCTCGGTAGGATCGAAGCGTGTCCGTGAATACTGAGCTGGTGGGTCGTGCGTTCGCGCCGACCGAGCCCTACCTGGTCGGTCGTGAGAAAGTGCGCGAGTTCTCGCGGGCTGTCTTCGCCGACGATCCGCAACACGTCGACCCGACCGCAGCGCGCGCGATGGGTTACCCCGACGTCGTCGCGCCGCCGACGTTCGCGATGGTGATCCAAGACCTCACGCTGCAGCAACTGCTGGCAGCGCCGGATTCGGGCATCGCGTTGGAGCGCACGGTCCACGCGGAGCAGCGCTTCCGCTACACACGGCCGATCGTCGCCGGGGACGAGCTCGTCGCACAGTTGCAGATCACGAACGTCCGGCCGTTCGGGAAAGGCGCCATGGTCACCAGCGTCTCGGAGATCACGGATGCCGCCGGCGCCCACGTCGTCACCGCCACGTCTATTTTGCTGATCGGGGGCGAAGTCGCATGACCGTGCTGACTGTCGGCGACGTGATCGCCGAACGTACCGTCCACCTCACGCGGGAAGCACTCGTGCGTTACGCCGGCGCATCCGGGGACTTCAATCCGATCCACTATCGCGACGACGTCGCCACCGAGGTCGGTCTGCCGGGTGTCCTCGCGCACGGCATGCTCACGATGGGCGTGGCTGTCGAGACGCTCGTTCCGTGGCTCGGCGACGCTGGCCGCATCCTCGAGTACGGAGTGAGGTTCACCCGTCCGGTCGTCGTCGATGCCCGAGAGGGTGCCGATCTCACCGTCTCAGCGAAGATCGGTGCGCTCGAAGAAGGCGTCGCGCGGATCGATCTGACGGTGACGTTCGGCGAAACGACCGTTCTCGGCAAGGCGCAGGTGCGTGTGCGCCTGGACGAGTGAGCGTGATGACATCGGTCGCGCGTGAGATCACGCCTCGTCCGCTCTCGGAGCTGACGACTCTCCGCGCGGGTGGTGCACCTGCACGGATGCTGGAGGCCTCGACGCGCGACGAACTCATCGCGGCGATGACTCAGATCTGGGCAGACGGAGAGCCATGGCTGGTCGTCGGCGGCGGATCGAACCTCCTGGTCGGGGACGATGAGTTCGAGGGAACCGTTGTCCTCGTGCGCAATCGCGGCATCGAGAGGGTGCCCGCAGAACGTGACGGTGTGGTGCGACTTCGCATCCAAGCCGGACATGACTGGGACGACCTGGTCGCCTACACCGTCGCGGAAGGTCTTCGCGGCATCGAAGCGATGTCCGGCATTCCCGGTACGGCCGGCGCCGCGCCGATCCAGAACATCGGTGCCTACGGCCAAGAGATCATCGAGACGCTGGTCGAGGTCGAGCTGCTCGATGAGGCGACAGGCGAGCTTGAGACCGTCTCGGCGGCTGAGCTCGAACTGGGCTTTCGCACCTCGGTGCTGAAAGCTCACTACGGCGTCGGCGCGCGGCGGAGCGGCGTCATCGTCTCCATCACGCTGGAGCTGACCGATGTGGGCCACGGTGCGATCCCGGTTCGCGGTGCACAATTGCGTCAGGCCCTCGGCTTGACCGCGGATGCCGAGGTTTCCCTCGAGTGGATCCGCGAGACCGTGCGGACAACGCGTGCCCGCAAAGGCATGGTGCTCGACGAGAACGATCCGGACACCTTCAGCGCCGGATCGTTCTTCCAGAATGCGGTGGTGTCGGCCTCCTTCGCCCGCACGTTGCCGGACGCGTGCCCCCGGTGGCCGCTGAGCGTCGAGGTGGACTCGGTACAGGTGATCCCACTCGAGTCGTATGACGGACTCGTCGTGCCGCCGACTTCCACACAGCCCGACGTCAAGGTCAGTGCCGCGTGGCTCATCGAGAACGCCGGTCTCCGTAAGGGATTCAAACTGCCCCGATCGCGCGCCGCGCTGTCGACCAAGCACGCGCTCGCGCTGACGAACCGGGGCGGCGCGACAGCGGGCGAACTGGCCGAGCTCGCCCGCTACATCCAGCAGCGCGTGCAATCCGAATACGGCCTGCTGCTGCAGCCCGAGCCCGTCCTCATCGGCGTCGATCTCTAGCGGCGTCGCGCGGGCAGAGACGCGACACGCCCGGGCGGCCCACCGGATTTGGCAGGCACGTGGGCGCCGCGTAATGTTCTTGTTGTTCGCCCCAAAGGGGAGAGCGGAGAGGCTAAGAGCCCCGCAACCCTCAAGCAGTGAACATGCCCCACCAACTATCAAATCCTCACCTGAGGGTGTGCTAGGGTAGGGAGTCCGGTTCGAGAGAGCCAGGTCAGGGACCACTGGTCGACGAAAGTCGAACGAAGCGCCGATCTGCCGACATCGAACGGACAAAAGAGAAGTTGCCCTGCGGGCGAGGCTGAGAGGCTGAGCAGTGGGAGCGTCCGATCCTTGAGAACTCAACAGCGTGCACTTGTCAAATGCCAAATAACCTCAACCTCATTTCGGTGGGGTGAGATT
>NZ_JAODOR010000016.1 GCF_025398275.1 Microbacterium memoriense
GGTGGCCTTTTCTCGTTAACAACGCTCCTGAAAGGATGCTGCGATGAACGAAGATGAACGACCCCGCAACGGGGGCAAGCCGCGCTACACGCAGGCAGATTCGAGTTCGCGCGCTCCGCGGTCGGCCGAGGGCCGTCCGTACGTGAAGCGTGACGGCGACAGGCCGGCACAGCAGCGCGATGGCGAGCGTAAATCGTATCCGCCGCGCGATGGTGAGCGTAAGTCGTACGCACCCCGCGATGGTGACCGGAAGCCGTACGCCCCGCGTGACGGTGAGCGGAAGTCGTACCCGCCGCGTGACGGTGAGCGGAAGTCATATGCTCCGCGTGACGGGGAACGTCGTTCCTATCCGCCGCGTGATGGTGAGCGGAAGTCTTACCCTCCTCGCGATGGTGAGCGTCGTTCGTACCCTCCGCGCGATGGTGACCGCAAGCCGTATGTTCCGCGCGACGGTGAACGTAAGTCGTTCGCGCCCCGCGATGGCGAGCGTCGTTCGTACCCGCCGCGTGATGGTGAGCGGAAGCCGTACACCCCGCGTGACGGTGAGCGGAAGTCGTACCCTCCCCGCGATGGTGACCGCAAGCCGTATGTTCCGCGTGACGGTGAACGTAAGTCGTTCGCCCCCCGCGATGGCGAGCGTCGTTCGTATCCTCCCCGCGATGGTGACCGGAAGCCGTACGCTCCGCGTGACGGTGAGCGGAAGCCGTACCCGCCGCGTGACGGTGAGCGTAAGTCGTATCCTCCTCGTGATGGCGAGCGGAAGTCATATGCTCCGCGTGACGGGGAACGTCGTTCCTATCCGCCGCGCGATGGCGAGCGGAAGTCTTACCCGCCGCGTGACGGGGAACGTCGTTCCTATCCGCCGCGCGATGGCGAGCGGAAGTCTTACCCGCCGCGCGATGGTGAGCGGAAGTCGTACCCGCCGCGCGATGGTGAGCGGAAGTCGTACCCGCCGCGCGATGGTGAGCGGAAGTCGTACCCGCCGCGCGATGGTGAGCGGAAGTCGTACCCGCCGCGCGATGGTGAGCGGAAGTCGTACGCGCCCCGTGATGGTGAGCGCAGCTCGTACCCGGCCCGCGATGGGGGATATCGCAGCGCGCGTCCGCCGCAGGACTCCGATCGCCGATCGGTTCCCTCGGGCCCCGTCTTGCCCGACGACGTCACTCCTCAGGATCTCAACGGACCGGCCCGCAACGAGCTGAAGACGCTGAGCAAGGAGAACGCCGAGCAGGTCGCGCGCCACCTGGCGATGGCCGCGCGGCTGATCGACGAAGACCCGGCGCTTGCACACGAGCACGCGTTGGCTGCGTCGCGGAGTGCCGGCCGGATCGCCGTCGTCCGCGAAACCGTTGCGATCACGGCTTACGCGACGCAGGACTTTGCCCTGGCTGTGCGCGAGTTGCGCACCTTCCGTCGGATTTCGGGACGGGATGACCAGATCGCGCTGCTCGTCGACAGTGAGCGCGGTGTCGGACGTCCCGATCGCGCCCTCGAGGTCGGTCGCGCTGTCGATCGTGCCCAGCTCCCCGTCGATGTGCGGGTCGAACTCGCGATCGCGATGTCGGGTGCCCGCCTCGATCTCGGCGAGAACGAGCGCGCGTTGCAGGAGCTCGACATTCCTGAGCTCGACCCGGACCGCGCATTCAGCTGGAGCCCGGGGCTTTTCGCTGCGCGCGCTGCGGTGCTCGAGGAGCTCGGACGCACGGAGGAGGCTGCCGAGTGGCAGCGTCGCGCGGAGGTGGCGGAAGATGCCCTGGGCGCTGTCGATGCCGACCGGGAGTTCGTGTTGGTCGACGAGGTCGAAGAGATCCCCGACGCGGACGATGACCGTGACGAAGATGTCGACGCGGACGCGGACATCGACGATGCTGGTGCGCCCGAACCGGAAGAAGGCACCGTCGAGGAACCCGGCGTCGACCATGTTCGGGACGCGGAGCCGGCCTTCACGATCGAGGATGAAGTCGACGAGATCCTGAGCGAGGCAGGCATCGACGAGGACAAGGCCTGATGGCAGTGTTCGCCCGTCGTGCCGGTCGCACCCCGTTGGATGGCGTCGACGCGGTTCTCGCGGATCTCGACGGTGTCGTCTACGCCGGACCCGGCGCGTTGCCCCACGCGATTGACAGCCTCAACCGTGCCGGTGAGTCCCGTCGGCTCGGTTACATCACGAACAACGCGTCGCGCACCGACGCGACCGTCGCTGACCACCTGCGTTCGCTGGGCCTGAGTGCGACGCAGCCGGACGATGTCGTGACCAGCCCGCAGGCCGCGATGCGGCTCTTGCGCGAGCGGGTGGCACCCCCCGCGACGATTCTGGTCGTCGGTGGCGACGGACTCGTGCACGAACTCGAGAAGGCCGGCTACACCGTCACCCGCAGCGCCGACGATGCGCCGGCAGCCGTCGTGCAAGGCTTCGCGCCCCACGTCGGGTGGGAGCACCTCGCCGAAGCGGCCTACGCGCTGGCGACGCCGGAGGACGAGGGCGGCATCCCGTGGATCGCCACGAACACCGACTGGACGATCCCGCAGGCGCGGGGGATCGCGCCGGGAAACGGCACGCTGGTGTCCGCCGTCCACACGGCCGTCGGCCGGTTGGCTGTGGTGGCGGGCAAGCCGGAGCGCCCGATCTTCGATGAGGCGGTCGCCCGGTTCGGGGCGCAGCATCCCCTGTTCCTCGGAGATCGGCTCGACACCGACATCGCGGGCGCGCAGGCGGCGGGTATCGACTCGGTCCTGGTGCTGACCGGCATCGACCGACCCAAGCATGTGTTGGCGGCACCCACGACCTCGCGTCCGACGTACATCCTCGGCGATCTCCGGGAACTCCATGAGGCGTACCCCGAGACCGTCGTCCGCGGCGATGTGACGACCGTCGGAACCGCGGCGGTGCGCATCGATGGGCCCGATATCCACATCGTCGCGGAGGGGGATCGTCCGATCGACCTCGTGCGCGCGGGAGCCGCCGCCATCTGGGCGACCGGTCGCGCGATCTACGGCTTCCGCGTGCCCGAGCGGTTGTACGCGGATCCGTTCCATCGGCCCTGACAACGCTCCGCGGCGCGATGCACCGCGTATCTTGGATGCATGTCGATGGATGCCGCTGACCCCGACGCTCGCCGTGAAGACCTGCTCTCGACCCTCGATGTGATCGAAGGTCAGCCGCTGTCCGAACGCGCCGGTGCGTACGCAGCCCTGCACGACGACCTCGCGCGCCGCCTCGAGTCCGGCCCGCGCGACCACCACGCGTGAGCACGCGCTTGGACGCGGCGGTCGCCGCGCGCGGTCTCGCCCGCTCGCGCACCCAGGCCGCCCAACTGATCGAGGCGGGGCTGGTCTCGGTCGGCGGGCGTCCGGTCGTGAAACCCTCGGCGAAAGTGGACGATGGCGACGTGATCGAGGTGGCAGCATCCGACCACTACGTCAGCCGCGCCGCCCACAAACTCGTCGCGGGTCTCGATGCGTTCCAGGTCGCGGTCGAGGGGCGTCTCGCACTCGACATGGGCGCCTCCACGGGCGGTTTCACCCAGGTGCTCCGCGAACGCGGCGCCGACCCGGTGATCGCCGTCGACGTCGGCCACGGCCAGCTGTCTCCGGCGGTCGCGGCGGATGCCGGAGTCGTCTCGGTCGAGGGCTTCAACGTCCGCTACATGACCGCCGCGTCGCTCGCCGAGGCATCCGGCATCGCCGCACAGCCGCAGATCATCACCGGCGACCTGTCCTTCATCTCGCTCGCGCATGTGCTTCCGGCCGTCGCGGCGGTTGCCGACCCGGCGTGTGAGATCGTGCTCCTCGTTAAACCGCAGTTCGAAGTCGGTCGCACGGGCGTGCGGGAAGGGCTCGTGACCGACCCGGCCGCCCGCGCCGACGCGACCACGAGCGTTCTGTGGTCTGCATGGGATGCGGGACTCGGAACCTTCGGCGTGATCGCATCGCCGATCGCCGGCACGCACGGCAATCGCGAGTTCGTGGCGCATCTGCGCCCCCGGCGCAGCGCCGGCGATCTCGGAAACCCGACAGAATGGTTGAGCACGGTGAACCGATTGGCGGGAGAGGGATGACCACGCAGCAGCGGAACATCCTCGTTGTCGCGCACGCGCGCCGCGAGGAGACCATCGCCGCGGCGCTGCGCGTGATCGGTGCGCTCACAGCGGCCGGAGCACGCCCGGTGTTGCCCGGTGATGACCCGGAGATCGTCGCGGCGCTGGCTGAGATCGCGCCGCTGGTCACACTGGGAGTCGACGTCGACGTCGCTGACATTGAACTTGCGATCGTCTTGGGCGGTGACGGCACGATTCTCCGCGCCGCCGAACTCGTCCGCGACGGCACCGCGCCGATTCTCGGAATCAACATGGGGCACGTCGGATTCCTCGCCGAGATCGAGGCGGATGTCATCGACGACGCCATGCGGCGCGTGATCGATCGCGACTACGAGGTCGAGGAGCGCATGGCGCTCAGCGTGCGCGTGAAAGACGCCCCGGGCTCGGTGATCTACGAGACGTGGGCGCTCAACGAAGCCACGGTCGAGAAGGCCGCACGCGAGCGGATGATGGAAGTCATCATCGAGATCGACGGCCGACCGCTGTCGAGCTTCGGGTGCGACGGCATCGTGATCGCGACGCCGACCGGCTCGACCGCCTACAACTTCTCCGCGGGGGGACCGGTCATCTGGCCGACTGTCGAGGCCATCGCGGTCGTCCCGCTGTCGGCGCACGCGCTGTTCGCCCGTCCGCTCGTGGTCGGTCCCGAAGCATCGGTCGCGATCGAAGTCCTCGCGCGCACCGACGGCACCGGAATCCTGTGGTGCGACGGTCGCCGTTCGCACGACCTGCCGCCCGGCGCGCGCGTGGTCGTGCGGCGCTCGCGGCGAAGCGTGCGGCTCGCGCGCCTGCATCCCGCACCGTTCACCGACCGCCTCGTGCGGAAGTTCCAACTGCCGGTCACCGGATGGCGGGGACCCGACACCACGCCCGCACGGGAGAACCCGTGATCGAACAGGTGACGCTGCGCGATCTCGGTGTGATCGCGGAAGCGTCCCTTCCCCTCGGGCCCGGCTTCACGGCCGTCACCGGAGAGACCGGTGCGGGCAAGACGATGGTCGTCACCGGTCTCGGTCTGCTGCTGGGCGCGCGTGCCGATGCGGCGGCGGTGCGCGCCGGCGCCGACCAGGCGGTCGTCGAGGGCGTGTGGATCGTCCCGGAGACCGGAGCGGTCGCCGATCGCGTTGCTGAGGCGGGCGGAGAGATCGAGCCGATCGGTGGCGGACGCGCGGAACTGTACCTCGGACGCACGCTCACGGCCGAGGGTCGAAGTCGTGCGAGCGTCGGTGGACGGACGGCCCCGGCCGGCGTCCTCGCAGATCTCGCCGACCAGCTCGTCGTGGTGCACGGACAGTCGGATCAGCTCCGGCTGCGCTCGGCCGCCGCTCAACGCGACGCACTCGACCGTTTCGGGGGACCGCGGATCGCGACGGCACTGGGCGCCTACCGCGCCGCACACGCACACGCACGGACCCTCGCCGCCGAGCTCGACGCTCTGACGGCCCAGCGCGCAGAGCGCGTCGACGAGGCCGCGCGTCTACGCGCCGTGCTGGCCGATATCGAGCAGGTCGACCCTCAGCCGGGGGAGGACATCGAGCTCGCCCAACGGGCAGATCGCCTCGCGAACGTGGAGGATCTCCGTCTCGCGGCAGCGACCGCCCACGCCGCGCTGTCGAGCGACGACGACCAGCCCGACGTCGCGGGGATGCTGGCCGAAGCCCGCCGGGCCCTCGAACGCGCGGCGGGAAATGATCAGGCTCTCGCCGCTCAGGCGTCAGCGCTGGAGGAAGTCGGATACCGCATCGCGGATATCGCCGGTGATCTCAGCGCGTACCTCGCCGACCTCGACGAGTCCGGACCGCATGAGCTGGCCACCGTGCTCGATCGCCGCGCCGCGCTGAACACTCTGATCCGCGCGCACGGCACGCTCGAGGAGACCATCGCTCTCCGTGAGACTGGCGCGGCACGCCTGCTCGAACTCGACGACGACGATGACCGCATCGAGCGATTGACCGCCGACGCGGAGGTAGCGGCATCCGCCCTCGACGACGCGGCGCAGGCACTGACGGCAGCCCGAGTGGACGCTGCCGGCCGGTTGAGCGCCGCCGTCACCGACGAACTGCGTGCGCTCGCGTTGCCCGATGCGCGCGTGGAAGTCGCGGTCGAGCCCGGCGCCGAATCCGCTGCCGGGCGCGATGATGTCGCCCTGCTGCTCGCTCCGCATCCCGGGGCCGCACTCCGCTCGGTCGCGAAGGGTGCCTCCGGCGGCGAGCTGAGCCGGGTCATGCTGGCGATCGAGGTCGTCATCGCCGGCACCGACAGCGTTCCGACGTTCGTCTTCGACGAAGTGGATGCCGGGATCGGCGGTGCTGCGGCGATCGAGGTCGGACGCCGCCTCGCGCGCCTCGCGGAGACCAGCCAGGTGATCGCGGTCACGCACCTCGCGCAAGTGGCGGCGTTCGCGAACAACCACTTGAGCGTCGTGAAGTCCAGTGACGGGTCCGTGACGGCCTCCAGCGTGCACGCGCTCCACGGGGCCGACCGCGAAGCCGAGATGGCTCGACTACTCTCGGGATTGTCGGATTCGACCGCTGCACTCGAACATGCCCGGGAGTTGCTGAGCCTCGGCACTTCACGACTGATAGGATGAAAGCCCGTGACGGACACTATTTCTACAACGGGCAAATCTTCCAACGACACCACCAAGCACATCTTCGTGACCGGCGGTGTCGTTTCTTCGTTGGGTAAGGGGCTCACGGCAGCGAGTCTGGGTAACCTGCTCACGGCGCGTGGCCTGCGTGTCGTGATGCAGAAGCTCGACCCGTACCTGAACGTCGACCCGGGAACGATGAACCCGTTCCAGCACGGCGAGGTTTTCGTCACCGATGACGGAGCCGAAACCGACCTCGACATCGGTCACTACGAGCGGTTCCTCGACATCGAGCTCAGCGAAGCCGCCAACGTCACGACCGGCCAGATCTACTCGCAGGTGATCGCTCGCGAGCGACGGGGCGAGTATCTCGGAGACACGGTGCAGGTGATCCCGCACATCACCGACGAGATCAAGCGACGCATGCGTCTGCAGGCAGACGAGACCCCCCGACCCGATGTCATCATCACCGAGGTCGGCGGCACGGTCGGTGACATCGAGTCGCAGCCGTTCCTCGAAGCCGCCCGTCAGCTCCGTCACGAACTGGGCCGCGACAGTGTGTTCTTCGTCCACGTCTCCCTCGTGCCGTTCATGGGCGCATCGGGTGAGCAGAAGACCAAGCCGACGCAGCACTCCGTCGCGGCGCTGCGATCGATCGGTATCCAGCCGGATGCCCTGGTGCTGCGCAGCGACCGACCCGTCACCGACAGCAACAAGCGCAAGATCGCGCTCATGTGCGACGTCGATGTCGAAGGCGTCATCAACACGGTCGACCTGCCGAGCATCTACGACATCCCGTCGACCCTGAACGATCAGGGCCTGGACAGTTACATCGCCCGCCGCCTGGGCTTGGCGGCGAAGGCGAACGAGGTGGACTGGACACGCTGGAACAAGGTGCTCCAGGCGGTGCACAATCCGCAGCACGAAGTCACGATCGGTCTCGTCGGCAAGTACATCGACTTGCCCGACGCCTACCTGTCGGTGACGGAGGCGCTCAAGGCGGGCGGGTTCGCGCAGGAGACGAAGGTCCAAGTCGTCTGGATCCCCTCCGATCTGTGCGAAACGCCCGAGGGAGCCGAGAAGGCGCTCGCCGCCGTCGACGGCATCGTCGTGCCGGGTGGATTCGGCATCCGTGGGATCGAGGGCAAGCTCGGCGCGCTGAAGTTTGCGCGCGAGCAGGGCATTCCGACCCTCGGTATCTGCCTGGGCCTGCAGTGCATGGTCATCGAGTACGCCCGCAACCTTGCCGGTCTCACCGGGGCGAGCTCGAGCGAGTTCGACCCCGACACCGAATTCCCCGTCATCGCCACGATGGCCGAGCAGGTCGACATTCTCGCCGGGGGAGACCTGGGCGGCACCATGCGGCTCGGTCTCTACGAAGCGGAACTGGCGGAAGGGTCGCTCGCGGCGGAGGTCTACGGATCGAACCGTGCATCCGAGCGTCACCGTCACCGCTACGAGGTCAACAACAAGTACCGCGACCAGATCGCCGCAGCCGGTCTCGTCTTCTCGGGCTTGTCGCCCGATCGCAACCTCGTCGAATACGTCGAGTTGCCGCGTGACGTGCACCCGTACTACATCGCGACGCAGGCCCACCCGGAGTTGCGGTCGCGCCCGACCGAGGCGAACCCCCTGTTCCGCGGGCTCATTGCCGCAGCCCTCGAGCGTCACAGCGCCGGCGAACTGTTCGACGTCGAGCGCGAGGACTGACGTGCTGCAGGACGACCCGACGAGCTTCGAGGTCACCCGCACCGAAACGGCGTACACCGGCAAGGTGTGGAACATCCGCCGCGACGAGGTCGCCTACGGCGGCGGAACGATGGTCCGTGAGTACATGGACCACACCGGCGCCGTCGCCGTTCTCGCGCTCGATGAGCAGGACCGGATGCTGCTGATCAAGCAGTACCGGCATCCCGTGCGGATGCGGGAGTGGGAGATTCCTGCCGGTCTCCTCGACATCGCCGAGGAAGACGCGCGGTCCGCTGCTGCCCGTGAGCTCGCCGAAGAAGCCGATCTCGTGGCAGCGCGCTGGGATGTGCTGGCGGAGTTCGCCACGTCGCCCGGCGGCAGCGATGAAGCGATCCGCATCTACTTGGCGCGGGACCTCTCGCCCGCGGCGGAGACGTTCGAGCGCACCGAGGAAGAAGCCGATATCGAAGTGCGGTGGGTGCCCCTTGACGAGGTCGTGGATGCCATCCTCGCCCGACGCGTGCAGAACCCGTCGCTGATCGTGGGGGCGATGACCGCGTACGCGGCTCGCGCGCGCGACTGGGCGACCCTCGCTCCCGCCGACAGCACCTGGGAGCGGCGGCCGCGTGCGATCGGGCCTGCCGACGCGATCGGTCCCACCGCGGCGTGAGGATCGAGCGCGCAGTCGACGCCTACCTCAGGCATATCTCCATCGAGCGCGGACTCTCCGATCACACCGTTGCGGCGTATCGGCGCGATCTTTCCGGCTATGTCGGGTGGTTGCGGACGCAGGGCGTCACCGAGACGGATGATGTCACGACCGCCCTGGTCGGTGCCTTCGTGGGGGAGAAGGCGGCATCCGTCCCGCCGCCGGCGGCGACATCGCTGGCGCGGCTGCAATCGTCGGTCCGGGGCTTGCACCGCTTCCTCGTGCGCGAGGAGCTCAGCGCGCACGACCCGAGCGACAAGCTCCGGCCGCCCAAGACGCCCCAGCGATTGCCGAAAGCGCTGCCGTACGACCACGTGGTCGCCCTCCTGGATGCCGCCGGGCCCGCGCCCGGCGATGCCACCGACACCGATCTCGTGCGGCTGCGCGACCGCGCGCTGCTGGAGCTGCTCTACGCGACCGGTGCGCGCGTCTCCGAAGTCATCCAGCTCGACGTCGACGACCTCGCGCACGGCGACGTGGTGCGGGTACGGGGCAAGGGCTCGAAGCAACGGATCGTGCCGGTGGGCTCGTATGCCCGTGCCGCCGTCGACGCGTACCTCGCGCGGGCTCGGCCGGAGCTTTCCCGGCGGGGACGGGCGACGCCGCGGCTGTTCCTCGGCGCGCGTGGCGCGCCGCTCTCGCGGCAGAGCGCCTGGCTCGTGATCCAGCAGGCGGCCGAGCGCGCACACATCGGCGCGCACGTCTCGCCCCACACCCTGCGGCACTCGTTCGCCACGCACCTGCTGCAGGGTGGTGCCGATGTGCGCGTCGTGCAAGAACTCCTCGGCCACGCATCCGTGGCGACGACGCAGATCTACACGCACGTCACGGTCGACGCGCTGCGTGACGTGTACGCGACCTCGCACCCCCGCGCGCGCTGAGGCCCTCCGGCCGCGCCGCGGCGCGGGGATAGACACGGTCGTGGGGACTGCGGGCGGCGCGGTGGGCGGCGCACAATGGGGGTGTGCGCCCGGCATCCCCTCTCACCGCCCACCGACCCGGCCGCGGGCTGGCGATCTTCTGGATCGTCGCGGGGATCGCGGGATGGGTCGTGTCGTTCCTGCTGTACCAGGAGTACATCGGACAGCTCACCGGGGCCGACGCGATCATCTCCTGCAACATCAGCCCGATCGTCACGTGCGGCCCGAACCTGCTCTCGCCCGGCGGCAACCTGCTCGGGTTCAGCAACTCGATCATCGGGATGGTGCTGTTCGTCGGGCCGATCTACGCCGGTGTCAGCGCGCTCGCCGCCCCGGGGGGACTGCGGGCGGGGTATTGGCGGACGTATGCGCTCTTCGTCGCCGGCGGGTTCACGCTCGTGCACTTCCTCGCCTACCGGAGCGTCTTCGAGTACGGCTCGCTGTGCCCGTGGTGCATGATCGTCTGGCTCGTGACGATCCCGCTCGGGTGGACGGTGTTCGGCTGGACACTGCGTGAAGGCCTGTGGGGTGCGGCGCTGCGCGGTGCGGGCCGACTCATCCTGTCCTGGATGCCGGTGATCGTGCTCGCCGACTATCTGCTGATCGCCGTGGCCGCCCAGCTCCGCCTCGACGTCATCGGTTCACTGTTCTGACGCGGGCGTATTCACGGCCCGCGTGTGAGCGGGCGGGCGCTGTGGTCTGGACACTGGAAGCATGGGAGTAGAACGCCTCCGTGATCGGCCCCGCTTGTTCTCGCGCCGGGCGGAGCTCGCTGCGCCTCCCGCCGGTGAACGACCCGGGTTCGCCCATGTGGCGAGTGACCAGGTCTATCTCGATTCGGCGTGCCAGAGTCTGCGTCCGCAACCGGTCATCGATGCGCTCACCGACTACCTGCTGAATTACGGCGCCTGTGGCGGCCGTGTCCGTTACCCCTGGGGGCGCCGCGTCGATGACGAGGTCGCGCGCACCCGCGCTCTGGTGCTCGACACGTTCGGCCTGTCAGCTCGGCGCTACTCGTGCGCATTCACGTTGAACACCACGTCCGCGCTGAACCTGCTGGTGGGCCAATTGCCTGCGCGGCGTTACGCCCGCATCATCACGACCCACACGGAGCACAACGCGGTGTTCCTGTCGACGATGACCGCCGCGCGTCGCGCCGGCATCCCGAGGGTCGTCCTCGAGCGTGCCGCCGACGGGCGCATCGAGACGTCCGGCACAGATCTCACGGATGCTCTCGTCGTCGTCTCGGCGATGGACAACGTCACCGGGGTGCTCACCTCCGCGATGCCCGACCTGATCGCGGACGTCCACCGTGCCGGCGGGGCCGTGATCCTCGACGCCGCTCAGGCGGCGCCACACGCACTCTCACACCTCCGAGGTCTCGGGGCCGACGCCCTGTGTTTCTCGGCTCACAAGATGTCTGGGCCCTCGCTCGGGGTCGTGGTCGCGACCCACGAGATGCTCACCTCGCTCGAGCTGAGCGTCGTCGGCGGGGGACAGGTCGCCGCCGTGACAGAAGACGCGTTCGAGCTGCTGCCCGAGCCGCACACCCGGTTGGAAGCGGGCCTCCAGCCCTGGGGCGAGATCATCGCCTTCGGTGCCGCGCTCGGCTGGCGGAGCGGTTTCCGCAGTGCGGCCGGCGAGTCGCTCACGGTTCATGAGGCTCGGCTCGCCGCGCGTCTCCGGGAGGAGATAGCGGCCTTGCCGCACCTCCGCCTGCTCAGTCCCGTGGGGTCACCGCTCGTGACGGTGCGTCCCGAGCGGGTCGACGGTCATCGGCTGGCGACCTTCCTCGCGCACGCCGGGATCATGGTGCGCAGCGGGTACTTCTGCGCGCACCACTGGCTACAGGAGCGTGAGGCCCATCCGCCGCTCGTGCGCTTCAGCGTCGGCGCGCACAACACCGACGCCGACATCGTTCACACCGTGGCGGTCATGGGCCGACTCATGCGAGGGCTGTGACATGGTCTGCGTCGTTGCGTTCCTCGTGGTCCTCGTTCTGTCGGCCGTCTCGGCGAAGTACCGCGCGCTCCTCGGCCGCGCGTGGGGATGCGTCTGGCGCAAAATCACTTTTCGCCCGTGCGATACGACGTTCCGGGAGGACGTCAAGAGCTCGCTCCTCGCGCCCCTCGCCATCCGACACCCTCGCTGGGTGAAGCCGGCATCCGTCGCGATCGAGATCGTCGCGTGGCTCATGGTGCTGAGCCTCATCGTGAGCCTGTATCTCCTGGGGCGCAGCGGCCTGAACCTGTTCGTCTACGGCACCTGCGACAAGCAAGACACGCAGGCATGCGCGCTCGCCGCCGAGTCGTGCTCGATCGATGGCGGCACTCCCACGTTCGGGGACTCTCTCGCCAGGGGAGACGTGCTCGGCGCGTTCGGGAACGAGTTCTCCTCACTCGGCGAAACGATCACCGCCGTCCCCAGTCGGATGAAAACGTGGGATGCCGCCGACTTCGCGCCGGAGAACGCCACCTTTCTCGGGGGCTACCGTCCGGGACTCCCGGTCGCGGTCGAGGTTCTGGACCCCGGATGCCGATTCTGCGCGGAGCTGTTCCGGAACATGGCGGAGTCGGGGTTCGCGGAGACCCACAACGTCACCTATCTCGCGTACCCGATCTCCTCGAGCCTGGGATCGAAGTTCCCGAACTCGCCGCTGGTCGCCTCGTACCTGGCGGCCGTGCAGTCCTACGAGGCCGACCTCGGTCATCTCACGGGCCCGACGGGAGACTGGGCGATCCTCGAGCAGCTGTTCACCGGTGAAGCTCCCGACGGGACGAGCTGGCAGGAATGGATGAACGACGCGGATCCGGATGCCGCTCGGGTGCAGCTTCAGGCGTGGCTGGCGGAAGCGGGCTACGACGCTGCCGCGATCGCAGCGATCGATGCGCTCGCCGGATCGGACGCCGTGGCGGATGTCCTGGCGCACACGCGGACGGTCGTGGAAAGCGATATTCGGACGGTCGCGATTCCGACGCTGATCGCCGGCGGTGGGCTGCACACGGGGCTCGTCGGTGTCGACACTCTGTCGCGTCTCCCGTAGCGTCGCTGAGCGGTGTGCGAGAATCGCAGGAGCGCAACGCAGAAGGCAGGAGAGTCGGTGACCGACAAGGCACGGGGGACGAAGAAGGCTCAGACGGGCGACACCCCGATGGGACCCACGGGACGTCCGTACCACGGCTTCCCGACCCCGCCGCCCCTCACCGGGCACGGTCCCGCGCGGATCATCTCGCTCTGCAACCAGAAGGGCGGCGTGGGCAAGACGACCACGACGATCAACCTGGCAGCATCCCTCGCTCAATACGGGCGCAAGGTCCTCGCTGTCGACTTCGACCCCCAGGGCGCCCTCTCGGCCGGCCTCGGGATTGCGACGCACGACGTCCCGACGATCTACGACCTCCTGCTGGACACCAAGCGCGACCCGCGTGACGTCATCGTGCACAGCTCGGTCGACGGGCTCGACATCCTCCCCGCCAACATCGACCTCTCGGCCGCAGAAGTGCACCTGGTCAACGAAGTCGCGCGGGAGACGATTCTCGCCCGGGTGTTGCGCAAGGTCTCCGGTGATTACGACGTCATCCTCATCGACTGCCAGCCGTCGCTCGGGCTGCTCACCGTGAACGCGCTGACGGCCAGCCACGGCGTGCTGATTCCCCTCGAGTGCGAGTTCTTCGCGCTGCGCGGTGTGGCCCTGCTGATCGAGACGATCGACAAAGTCCGCGATCGCCTCAACCCCTCGATCGAGCTCGATGGTGTCCTCGCGACCATGTACGACCCGCGTACCTTGCACTCGCGTGAGGTCCTCGAGCGCGTCGTCGACGCGTTCGGCGACGACGTGCTGGAGACCGTGATCGGTCGCACCGTGAAGTTCCCCGACGCGTCGGTGTCGGGTGTTCCCATCACGACGTTTGCGCCGGAGCACGCGGCCGCACAGGCCTACTTGCGATTGGCGCGGGAGCTGGTCGCCCGTGGCGCCGTCGCCTGATCCATTCCGCGTCTCGCTCGCCGGTTTCGACGGGCCGTTCGACCTGCTGCTGAGCCTGATCTCGCAGCACGAACTCGACATCACCGAGATCGCTCTCAGTAAGGTGACCGACGAGTTCATCGCGTACTTGAAGAACCTCGACGCCGACGAGGAACTCGAGCAGGCGTCGGAGTTCCTCGTGGTCGCGGTGACCCTCCTCGACATGAAGGTGGCCGGGCTCCTGCCTCAGGGCGAGCTTGTCGACGCTGAATCGGTTGCGCTGCTGGAAGCACGCGACCTGCTGTTCGCCCGCCTGCTGCAGTACCGCGCGTTCAAAGAAGTGTCGACCTGGTTCGCCCGTTGCCTGCAGCGCGAAGACCGGCGCCATGCGCGCTCGACCAGGCTCGACGAAAAGTACCGCCGCGCGGTGCCCGAACTCGTCTGGACGCTCTCGGCCGATGACTTCGCCGCTCTCGCGCTCCTGGCCTTCGCGCCGAAGGAGATCCCGCACGTCGGGCTCGACCATCTGCACGCGCCGCTGATCTCGATCCGCGAGCAGGCGGCGATCGTCGTGACGCTTCTGCGGGATGCCGGTACCCTCAACTTCCGGGAACTCGTCGTGGGTGTCGCCCAACCCGGGATCGTCGTCGCCCGGTTCCTGGCGGTCCTCGAGCTCTACCGCCACGCGGCGCTCTCGTTCGAGCAGCTCGAACCGCTCGGCGAGCTGACCCTGCGCTGGACCGCGGAACGCTGGTCCGAAGAAAACCTCGCCACCCTGGGAGCCGATTATGACCGATGACCCCTCGACGCGTTCCGCGACCGAAGCAGACGTGCCCCAGCGCTCGAGCGATCCGGCCGACGTCGCCCGACGACTCGAAGCGATCCTGCTGATCGTGGACGAGCCGCAGAGCCTCGTCGCGCTCGCGGCCGCCGTGGCCGCCCCGGTGCCTACCGTGCGCCACGCCGTCCAGACACTCGTCGCCGACTACGACGGGGAAACCGGTGGTCCGCGCCGCGGGTTCGAGCTGCGCGAGGTCGGGGGCGGGTGGCGCCTGTACGTCCGGGAGGAGTACGACGACGTCGTGTCGGAGTTCGTGAACTCCCAGGCACCCTCGCGGCTCTCACAAGCGGCCCTGGAGACGCTCGCCGTCATCGCGTACAAGCAACCCGTCACGCGCAGTCAGGTCGCTTCCATCCGCGCTGTCAACGTCGATTCGGTCGTCCGCACGCTCGTGGGCCGTGGCCTCATCACCGAACTGTTCACCGACCCCGAGACCGGTGCGATCAACTACGGCACGACAGATGCGCTCCTGGTGAACCTCGGCATCAATTCGCTCGACGAGTTGCCGCACATCGCGCCGTTGCTCGATGACGGCTCAGCCGGGTTCGAGACGGAGGTTCTGCGATGACGGAAGAAGAGCGCGACACCGAGGGTGTGCGACTGCAGAAGGTCCTCGCGAACGCCGGCGTCGCGTCGCGCCGGGTGTGCGAGCAGTACATCGCCGAGGGTCGTGTCCGCGTCAACGGCACCGTCGTCACCGAGCTCGGCTCCCGGATCGACCCGACTTCCGACCTCGTCGACGTCGACGGCACCGCGATCCAGCTCGACGCCACGAAGCGCTACGTCGTGCTCAACAAGCCGACCGGCGTCGTGTCGTCCATGAAGGATGAGCAGGGGCGCCCGGACCTCCGCCGGTTCACGCAGGATTGGCCGGAGCGTCTCTACAACGTCGGCCGCTTGGATGCCGAGACCAGCGGGTTGTTGGTGCTCACGAACGACGGCGACCTGGCACACGTGCTCGCGCATCCGTCGTTCGGCGTCACGAAGGTCTACATCGCGAAGGTCACCGGTCGTGTGTCGCCACAGACGATCGCGCGCCTGACGAAAGGTGTCGAGCTCGAGGATGGCCCGATCGCCGCCGACAAGGCGCGTCTGCTCGATGCCTCGGCGGGCGGCGGAACGAGCCTCGTCGAACTCACTCTGCATTCGGGGCGCAACCGGATCGTGCGTCGGATGATGGCGGAGGTCGGACATCCGGTCGTCGACCTCGTGCGTCGCCAGTTCGGGCCGCTGCACCTGGGGACGCTCCCAGCGGGCCGAGCCCGCGAATTGACTACAGTGGAACGTGGCGCATTGCTCACTCTTTCGCGCCGTGACGCCGCCGCGCCGGATGAGCCGGCCGCCGATCACTGAGCCACAGACGGATGACCGGAGATACCCGTGACCGACACGACCCGCGCCCCGGCGCGCGCCCGCGCGGCACGCGTCACCGGGACCGTGCGCGTCGTGGGGGCAGGGCTGCTCGGTTCGAGCATCGGTCATGCGCTTCGCGCGCTCGGCGTTGACGTCATCCTGGCCGACGCGTCGCCCGCCCAGCTGCGCCTCGCGATCGACTACGGCGCCGGACGCCCGGCCGCGGAAACCGACCGGCCGGTCCTGATCGTCGTGGCCGTTCCGCCCGATGTCACGGCAGACGTCATCGTGCGTGAGCTCACCGCCTTCCCGGACGCTGTCGTCACGGATGTCGCCAGCGTCAAGCTCGAGCCGTTGCGCGAGCTGCAGCGCCGCGGACTCGACCTCACGCACTACATCGGTTCGCACCCGATGGCCGGCCGCGAACGCGGCGGCGCGATCTCGGCGCGTGCCGACATCTTCGTCGGGCGCCCGTGGGTGGTCTGCCGGGATGAAGAGACCCCCGCCGCCGATCTCGCCCTCGTCGAAGCGCTGGCGCTCGATCTCGGCGCGACCCCCATCGAGATGACACCCGAAGAGCACGACCGTTCGGTCGCGCTCGTCTCGCACACACCTCAACTGGTGGCCTCTCTCCTCGCTGCTCGCTTCGCCGATGCGCCCGAGGGCTCGTTGCGGTTGGTCGGCCAGGGCGCGCGCGATACGACGCGTATCGCGGCATCCGCCCCGGAACTGTGGGTGCAGATCCTCGGCGCGAACGCCGGCCCGGTCGGAGATGTGCTCGCGGCGCTGGCCGATGACCTGCACGCGGTCGCGGGCGCCCTCCGCGATCCCGAAACGCCCGGTGCGCGGCGCGCCCTCGCCGACACGATCCGCCGCGGCAACGACGGCGTCGACCGTCTCCCCGGCAAGCACGGGCAGAACCGCCGCTTCGAACAGGTTGTCGTCATGGTCGATGACGCCCCCGGCCAGCTCGGCCGACTGTTCGGCGAGCTCGGCGAGCTCGACGTCAACGTCGAAGACCTCCGGCTCGAGCATTCTCCCGGCGCGCAGTTCGGCCTCGCCGAGATCAGCGTCATCCCCGGTGCCGTGCGTCAGGCCGTCGACGGCCTCACCGCGCGCGGCTGGAAGATCGCGAGCATCCCGTCATGAACACTTCACGCTCAGGGACCGGTGTGACCACGATCGCCATCGACGGACCGGCCGGAAGCGGCAAATCGAGCGTGTCGAAAGAAGTCGCCCGTCGTCTCGGCTACGGCTATCTCGATACCGGCGCGGCCTACCGCGCACTCGCGTGGCACGTGCTCGAGCGTGAAGCCGACACCGCGGACGCCGACGAGGTACTGGCCTCGGCGAACGACTTTCCGTACGCGATCTCACTCGACCCCGACGACTACTGGGTGCGGGTCGGTGAGACGGACGTCACCGATGCGATCCGCGAGCCCCGCGTGACGAGCGCGGTCAGCGGTGTGGCCCGTGTGCCCGCGGTCCGTGTGCGCGTGAACGAGATCTTCCGCGCGCTGGTGGCGGCATCCGGTCGCGCCGGCGTCGTCGTCGAAGGTCGCGACATCACGACGGTCGTCGCCCCCGACGCGCCGGTGCGGATTCTGCTGACCGCGGCCCCGGATGTGCGCGCCGCGCGCCGCAGCGCCGAAGTATCCACGCAGGACGCCGCGACCGTCGCGGCCGCCCTGCACCGCCGCGATGCGGCCGACAGCCAAGTCGTCGACTTCCTCACCGCCGCCGAGGGCGTGCGCGTCGTCGACTCGACCGAACTCGATTTCACACAGACCGTGGAGGGCGTCTTGGACGTCATCCGTGCAGCGACAGGAGCGGCCGCATGAGCGCCGAAGACGAATACGAAGGCGGCCCCGACCGCCTCGAAGAGAAGCTCGCCAACCTCGACGAGGAACTCGCCGAGCAGCGGGCGGCGGGCCTGCGGGCCTCGCTCGCCGATTACGAGCTCGACGAAGAGGATGCCGATCTCCTCCAGGGTTTCGACGGCGACGAAGACGGCTACGAGATCCTCCCGGCCCTCCCGGTCATCGCGATCGTCGGCCGGCCGAACGTCGGCAAGTCCGCGCTCGTCAACCGGATCCTCGGCCGTCGCGAGGCCGTCGTCGAGGACACCCCCGGGGTCACGCGTGACCGCGTCACCTACAAGGGTGAGTGGATGGAGCGCCGCTTCACGCTCGTCGACACCGGCGGGTGGGAGCCCGATGCCCGCGGCATCGACCGCTCCGTGGCAGCCCAGGCCGAGGTCGCGATCGAACTCTGCGACGTCGTGCTGTTCGTCGTCGACGCGATGGTCGGCGCCACGGCGACCGACGAGGCTGTTGTGCGCATGCTCCGCACCTCCGACAAGCCGGTCTTCCTGATCGCGAACAAGGTCGACGACGCGCGCCACGAGCCGGAAGCCGCCGCGCTGTGGAGCCTGGGACTCGGTGAGCCGCACCCGGTCTCGGCCATCCACGGCCGCGGCGTCGCCGACCTTCTGGACGAGGTCATGAAGGTCCTCCCCGAAGTGTCGGCCGTCGCCGGCAACGAGATCGGTGGACCGCGCCGCGTCGCGATCCTCGGCCGCCCGAACGTCGGCAAGTCGTCGCTGCTGAACAAGGCCGCCGGTGAAGAGCGCGTCGTCGTCAACGAGCTCGCCGGCACGACCCGTGACCCGGTCGATGAGCTCGTCGATCTCGGTGGCAAGCTCTGGCGCTTCGTCGACACCGCCGGCATCCGCCGCCGCGTGCACCTGCAGCAGGGGGCGGACTTCTACGCGTCGCTGCGCACCTCGGCCGCGCTCGAAAAGGCAGAGGTCGCCGTCGTCGTGCTCGACGTGTCGCAGTCGATCAGCGTGCAGGATCTCAACATCATCGACCTCGTGCTCGAATCGGGCCGTGCGCTCGTCCTCGCGTTCAACAAGTGGGATCGCCTGAACGACGATGACATGGAGAACGCGGACCGCCGTCGCTACCTCGAGCGCGAGATCGAACAGGACCTCGCGCACGTGACGTGGGCGCCGCGCGTGAACATTTCTGCGCGCACCGGCCGTCACCTCGAGAAGCTCGTTCCCGCGCTGGAGACCGCGCTGGCGTCGTGGGATCAGCGGATCCCGACCGGCAAGTTCAACGCCTTCCTGGCCGAACTCGTCGCCGAGCACCCGCACCCGCTCCGCGGTGGCAAGCAGCCCCGCATCCTGTTCGGGACGCAGGCTTCGACTCGCCCGCCGACCTTCGTGTTGTTCACGACCGGGTTTCTCGACCCGGGATACCGCCGCTTCATCCAGCGACGCCTGCGCGAGATCTTCGGGTTCGAGGGAACACCGATCGTCACCAACATGCGCGTGCGCGAGAAGCGCCAGCGCTGACGCACGCCGCTGCGACAGGTGGCGCATTCTGCCCCGACCACGCGCTGTGGTGGGCAGAATGCGCCACCTGTTTTGGTGCGTGCGCATCGAGGTGGCGCAATTCGCCCGGATACTCTTCGCGGCCGGGCAGAATGCGCCACCTGTCTGTGAGCGCTCCAGCCTCAGCGAACGACGAGACTCCGGAATCGCTCGGCCGGTAGGCCGTCCAACCGTAACTCCTCGCCGACCTCCGAGACCCGGGGGAGCGGATGCCGGGTCCCGGTCTCCCGGAACCGCTGCACCGCCCAGGCATCCACGCCCGCGTCGGCGAGGCGGCATCCGAGTTCGCGCAGGCGCGCGTCGTCGATCGCCGCGGGGTGCACCGTCGTCCGCACCTCGAAATCGAGCGGCCGGTCCGACCCCGCCCGCAGGAGGCGGTTGCCGAGCACGAGCTCGAGCGACCGCCACGCATGGCCCCCGCTCGGCGACGCGCCCGTGACGACGGTGTAGTCGTCGGGGAGCGCCTTGATGTCGAGTCCCACCCAGTCCGCGTGGGGCAGCGCGTGCGCGAGGAGACCCGGGTACGCGCCCGCCGTGTGCAGTCCGACCCGGAAGCCGAGGGCTCGAGCCATGTCCATCGCCGGCACGAGCGCCCGCTGCAGGGTCGGTTCTCCGCCGGAGAAGACGACGGCATCCAGTAACCCGATGCGGTCGCACAGCAGATCGACGACATCGCTCCACACCATGGATCCGTCAGCGCGCGGATCGATCAGCGCCGGATTGTGGCAGTAGAAGCAGCTCCACGGGCATCCCTGCAGGAAGACCGTCGCGGCGAGCATGTCCGGCCAGTCCACCGTCGAGAACGCGGTGACGCCGGCGATGTTCAGTTCGTGGGCTGAAGCGATGCGGGGCATGACTCCTCCTGTGCGGCCGTGAAGTACGTGCGCTCTTGAGCTTCGCCCTTCTTGCCGATGTTGAAGCTGGCGATGGGCCGGAAGTAACCCATCACGCGCGTCCACACTTCGCACTCCGCGCCGCACTCGGGGCACGTGGCGTGCTCACCCGAGCGGTAGCCGTGCTGCGGGCAGATGGAGAAGGTCGGCGTGATGGTGATGTACGGCAGGCGGAACCGCTCGAGGGACCGGCGGACGAGATCGCGGCACGCCGTCGCCGAGGGCAGGGCGGCGCCGAGGTAGAGGTGCAGGACGGTGCCGCCGGTGTACTTCTGCTGCAGCGGTTCTTGCATGGCCATCGCCTGGAAAGGATCGGCGGTGAAGCCGACCGGCAGCTGCGACGAGTTCGTGTAGTACGGGTTCGTCTCGGTGCCGGCGTGACGGATGCCGTCGAATCGGGCGATGTCTTCTTTCGCGAAGCGGTAGGTCGCGCCTTCCGCCGGGCTCGCCTCGAGGTTGAACATGTGCCCGGTCTCCTCCTGGAAGGTCACCATGCGCGCGCGGACGTGGTCCAGGAGCCGTTCGGCGAGAGCGAAGCCGGTATCCGTCGTGATGTCGTGCTCACCGCGCGTGAGGTTGCGGACGTACTCGTTGACACCGTTCACCCCGATCGTCGAGAAGTGGTTGTCGAGAGTACCGAGATAGCGCTTCGTGTAGGGGAAGAGGCCCGCCTCGATGTGCTGATCGATGATGGTCCGCTTGGCTTCGAGGCTGTCGCGGGCGAGGAGGAGCAACTCATCGAGCCGGTCGAGTGCGGCCTGCTCATCCGCGGAGTGCACGAATCCGAGACGCGCGCAGTTGATCGTGACGACACCGACCGAGCCGGTCTGCTCGGCCGAACCGAACAGCCCGTTTCCGCGTTTGAGGAGTTCGGTCAGGTCGAGTTGCAAGCGGCAGCACATCGAGCGGATCATGTGCGGATCGAGGTCGCTGTTCACGAAGTTCTGGAAGTAGGGGAGACCGTACTTCGCCGTCATACCGAACAAGGCCTCGACGTTCTCGCCCTCCCAGTCGAAGTCCTTCGTGATGTTGTAGGTCGGGATCGGGAACGTGAACGCGCGGCCGTCGGCATCGCCGGTGGACATCACCTCGATGAACGCGCGGTTGATCATCGCCATCTCGGGGGCGAGGTCGCCGTAGGTGAACGGCTGCACGGCACCCGCGACGAGCGGATGCTGCTCGCGAAGGTCGTCGGGGCACACCCAATCGAACGTCAGATTCGTGAAGGGCGTCTGCGTGCCCCAGCGGGACGGGACGTTGAGGTTGAAGATGAACTCCTGCATCGCCTGGCGCACCTGGTCGGGAGACAGGCCGTCGCGGCGCACGTACGGCGCCAGGTAGGTGTCGAACGAGCTGAAGGCCTGCGCACCCGCCCACTCGTTCTGGAGGGTCCCGAGGAAGTTGACGAGCTGCCCCAGCGCGCTCGAGAAGTGCGCGGGCGGTTGGGATGCGATCTTGCCGGGGACGCCGTTGAACCCCTGCTCGAGGACCATGCGCAGCGACCAGCCCGCGCAGTACCCGGCGAACATGTCGAGATCGTGGATGTGCAGATCGCCGTCGCGGTGAGCGTCACCCGTCGCGGGAGAGTAGACCTCGCTGAGCCAGTAATTCGCAATGAGCTTGCCCGCGGAGTTCAGGATCATCCCACCGAGCGAATAGCCCTGATTTGCGTTGGCGTTCACACGCCAGTCGGCGCGGCCGAGATACTCGTCGATCGTGTCTTTGACGGAGACAGTGGCGCGGCTCATGGGAGTCCTTTCGGGGAACGGGCGATGTCTGACCACAATATGTAGTGGTCGGACCGCGCGTCGAGCGCAGATGTGGCGTGTCGCCAAATGTGTCCCGACCACAGCCCCAGGGTGTGGGATGCCGCGGCATCCGCCGGGTATGACAGTCTGGGAGGCGTGACGATCGTGCCGCCCAGCCCCGGTGAGCCGCGCCGCCCCGACGGGCCGCGCGATCCCGGTGACGCCTGGGTCGTGACGCCGGACGGGACCCGATTCTGGGGGCGTTTCGGCGCGGCCGGCCTGCTGGCCGTGGACGCTGACCGCGGGGTTCTGCTGCAGCACCGCGTCACCTGGAGTCATCACGGTGACACCTGGGGGCTGCCAGGCGGAGCCCGCCACGAGGGCGAGTCGGCGTGCGACGGCGCGCTGCGTGAATCGGCGGAAGAAGCGGGGGTCCCGGCCGACGCCGTCCGTCCGCGGATGATCAGCGTGTACGACGCGGGGGTCTGGGCCTACGCCACCGTGGTCGCCGATGTCACCGAGCCGTTCGAGCCGGTGATCAGTGATCCGGAGAGCCGTGAGCTTTCGTGGGTGGCGCTCGCGGCCGTCGACGGATATCCATTGCACCCCGGTTTCGCCGCGTCGTGGCCGCGCCTGCGGGCGCTCCTCGATGTCCGCCCCGTCGTGCTGGTCGATGCGGCCAACGTCGTCGGATCCGTGCCGGACGGATGGTGGCGGGATCGCTCCGGTGCGGCTGACCGGTTGCTCTCCCGGCTCGCGGGTGTCGCCGCGCGGGGTGTGGATGCCGTCGCCCTGGACTTGCCCGAGGACACCTGGTTCCCGGAGATCGTCGCCGTGCTCGAGGGTGCGGCGCGGGCAGCCGGCGACGTCGCCGGGGTCACGGTCGTGCGCGCTGAGCGCGCGGGCGACGATGCGATCGTGGCGACCGCCGAGCGATTGATCGCGACCGGACGCACCGTCACTGCGGTGACGAGCGACCGCGAACTGGCGACGCGACTCGAGCGGGTGGCGGCATCCGTTCGCCCCGTCGGGTGGCTGCGCGACCTGCTGTGACGGCTACGCGGGCACCGCGGCGCCGGGTCATCGCGCTCGCCGGCGTCATTCTGACGGTGTTCGCGGGTCTGATCGTCCATACGGCGCTTCGTGACACTCCCGCCACCGACATCGCGGGCGATGCGCTGTACGCGGCGGCGATCTACGGGGGCATCGTGGTGGTCGCACCGCGATGGTCACCCTGGCGGGTCGGCGCCATCGCGATCGGGTGGTGCATCGCGGTCGAGTTGTTCCAGCTCACCGGGCTTCCGGTCCGCTGGGGCGAGGCCTGGGCGCCGCTCATGCTCGTGTTCGGGACGGTGTTCGACGCACGCGACGTGCTCATCTACCTTCTGACCGGGCTCGTGCTGCTGGCCGTGGACCTGGCCTTCGCCCGTCGCCGGCGCTGAGACTCCTGCATCAGCAGTTTTGTGGTCGCGAATCGTCGCCATACCCCGCGGGAGCGACGATTCGCGCCCGCTATTCGTCGGGATCGAGGCCGAGGCCGAGGTCGCGCCCGCGCAGGCGGTCGATGTCGCGCCGCTCGCGTTTGGTCGGGCGGCCCGCACCTCGGTCACGCACCGCGACCAGGGCCACGGGTTCACGCACGGGCGTGCGATCCTCGAAAGCGAGCGCCGCGACGGGCGCGCCGACACGCTTGGTCAGCAGCTGCCGTACCACCAGGACGCGGTCGAACCCGGATTGGCGCACGCGGAGCTCGTCGCCGATCCGCACCGGCTGGGCTGCCTTCGCCTTCTCACCGCCGACGCGTACGTGTCCCGCGCGACAGGCGGTCGCTGCCGCCGAACGAGTCTTGTAGACACGGATGGCCCACAGCCACGCGTCGACGCGGACGGTAGAAGCAGCCATGCCCTCGATTCTGCCCGGTCAGCGCAGCGTCAGCGACACGATGGGTCGGCTCGGCGTGGGACGGGCCACCTCGATGAACCCCGCGTCGAGGAAGGTCGACAGTGCGCCGTGGAAGAGCTCGTTGCTCGATGTCTTCTTCACGGCGACATCGATCGGGTATCCCTCGATCACCCGCGCGCCGTTGTCGCGTGCGTGCGCGACGGCCGCGTCGAGCAAGCGCGCGGCCACCCCCGCGCCGCGATGTTCAGGCCGCACCACAAAGCAGGTAATCGCCCACACAGAGCGGTCTTCGAAAGGCTCGGGCGACAGCTGCAGATTGCGGGTCGCGGCCAGGCGGGGCTGATCGGGCCGTGCCGACACCTTCACCCAGCCGGCCGCCTCGTTCTCGACATAGGCGAGGAGTGCCGAGGGAACGGGCGCAGCGAGGTCGCCGCGGAGGAGCTCGCGTCGCTCGTCGGCGGTGGTGGACTGGAAGTCTGTGTTGCGCAGCATCCACCACTGGCACCAGCACGACCCGCCATCGCCCCCGCCGGTGAGCGCGTGCTCGACGTCGTCGAAGCGGTCGACGGATGCCGGGACGATCTCGATCGAACTCATGCCGCGACGGTAGCGCCGGCTGCGGACATCGACAACGGTTCGCGGGCACGATCCGGACCGGGTAGGATAGGGGAGTTGTCCGCGTGCGGACGATGGACCGGGATGTGGCGCAGCTTGGTAGCGCACTTGACTGGGGGTTAAGTGGTTTACCACTCTTCGGTCGGCCCGAACAACTGAAAATCTATGCCACGGGCTGTGGCGCAGCTTGGTAGCGCACTTGACTGGGGGTCAAGGGGTCGCAGGTTCAAATCCTGTCAGCCCGACAGAGAATCCCTGATGAGAAGCAATTTTCATCAGGGATTTGTTGTTTCTGGACGTCGTTTTCTCTGGTCCCCCTCTGGTCCCCTGGACAGGTGGGCGTGGTCGACCTGTGGATGACAGAATCCGTCGAGATGCCCTGTCTGTGGACAAGGGGACCAAAAGGGGACCAGGACGGCGAATACCGGCGACGGAGCGGGTCACAGCCCGCGTCCCGTGCCCTGCCGCGGTCGTCGCGATGGGTTCCGAGGAGTGTCTCTGCTGAGGAAGGCGTTGGCTTGTTCCGCGGCGGAGGCGAGGTGGCGGTCATCGGGGTGGAGGTAGCCGCGTGTTGTCTCGATTGAGGCGTGTCCGAGGATCTCTTGGAGGACATGGAGGGGAACCCCGGCGTCGGCGAGCCAGGTGGCGCCGGTGTGTCGGAGGCCGTGTCGGGTGAGGTTCGGCAGGCCGAGGTCAGCAACGACCTGATCCCAACTGGTCGCATCGCGAACGGTGGCCGTCGTGAGGAAGCCGCCCCGTGGACCGACGAGGAGTGCTGCGTCCGATTGCTTGAACGCGCAGAGTCTTTTCAGGACCGGCCGGAGTGGGTCGAGAATCGGCACGCGACGCTCTTTGCGGCTCTTGGTTGGTTTGGTGATGAGGCCGCCCCTGCCGGGGAAGACTTGTCGTCTGATGATGACGAGGTTCTGGGCCTTGACCCCGGATC
>NZ_JAODOR010000017.1 GCF_025398275.1 Microbacterium memoriense
CTAGCGACCTTCGGGAGCATCGCCGATCTGGGACGTGCTGGCTTCATCACGAGGATAGTGCGTGATCGGGCTTCGCCCGAGTTGGATATCCGAGTATGCGTCGGATGCCGAGAGCTCGGAATCGGCGGCGCGCGGCTGCCGTCTTCGGCGGATCAGCCCAACGGTGATTGCGATCGCGAGCAACACGTACCCGATCAGCACGATCCACTGCGCGGCCGGCCAGTCGAACGCGATCGAAGCCCAAAGCAATAGGAAGCCGAGCACGACAACCGCGATCACCGTGGTTCGGAGAACGGTGCGGCCCATGACGCGACACTAACCGGCCTCCTCGAACGGCACCAGAGTGTCAGCCGCCCGGTGGAGGACCGTCACCCGGGCGTGCATCCTGCGTGGATCCCCGGAGGGTGTTGCTGGGCCCGCTTAGTGTTGGGGCTATGAACGACCAGGTTCTCAGCGGGGGAAACTCCAACACTGTCGTGCGGGTTGGCGAGACGGTGCGTCGCGTCTCCGGGCCCTGGACTCCGGCCGTTCACACGCTTCTGCGTGCACTGCGGACTGCAGGCGTGCGCGAGGTACCTGAGCCGTTTGGCTTCGATGAACAGGGCCGCGAAGTCCTCTCGTATCTTCCCGGCGAGGTCGGGAACTACCCGCTTCCTGACTGGCTCTGGACGTCGGAGATTCTGGAGGGCGCTGGCAGATTGATGCGCCGAGTGCACGATGCGAGCGCTCCCCTCGTCGGCGAGGATCTCGTGTGGAATCTGCCATCTCGCGAGCCCGCCGAGGTCATCTGTCACAATGACGTCGCGCCCTACAACATGACGTTCATTAGCGGCCGCGTTGCTGGCCTTTTCGACTTCGACACGGCCTCACCCGGCCCGCGAGTCTGGGACCTGGCGTACCTCGGATACCGACTCGCACCGCTGGCCGAGGACGCGGGTGTAGACATCTCCGACGATGAGCGCCTGTGTCGGTTGGATCGCCTGATCCGGGCCTACGGAATGCCGTTGTCGCGCACCGAGCTGCTGCTTACGGTCACGGCGCGTCTGCTGGATTTGGCTGCGTACACCGACGGCCGACTACGTGAGACGAACAACCCAGACTTCGCTGAGCACGCGGCCATGTATCGGCGTGACGCAGTTCGCGCCGATACGCTCGCACTCCGGGCCTAGCCTCGCCTTTCTGCACGCTGCCGGACCCGCCCGCGGGCGCCGGGCGACGCTTGCGCGTGCCGCTGCGCTAGTGACAGCATGCTGTGGCGAACGTACGGTCGCGTCATCGGATGGATGCTGGCGATCGGCGCCATCGCGGGAGCAGTGTTCCTACTAGTCGTATTCGGACTCCTCATTCCCCCCGACCGAGGTGAAGAGTCGGCAATCGTGCTCATGCCCTTCGTCGGCGGCTTCTTCGGACTGATCACCGCGCTCGTTTCGAGTGCGGTGTACTACCTGGGGCTGTTTCTGTGGACGCGCAGACCTCACCGGTCTGTCAACAGTCGCGCGTGGCTCGGTGCGGCCTGTGCGGCTCTCGGCGCCTTAGGGTTCTGGCTTATCTTCGGCTTCACACTCAGCAACTGGCCCGGAGTCCCGGTGTGGGGCGGAATCGGTGCGGCCGCGGGCATCCTCGCCGCACTCATCGCCTGGCCACTGACTGCCCTATCCGCACAGCGCGAGAGCCTTCAGCCCGCGCCGACCGGCACCAGGGCATAACCGTCCGCAAGCCGACCGGTTTGCGCGCGCTCAGGTGACTAGCGATCTCCGGGAGGATCGCCGATCTGGGAGGCGCTGGGCTCATCACGCAGGTAGTGCGTGATCGGGTTTCGCCCGAGCTGGATATCCGAGTACGCGTCAGATGCCGATAGCTCTGAAGCAGCATCGCGCGGCTGCCGCCTCCGGAGGACGAGCCCGATGATGATGAGGATCGCGAACAGCGCGTACCCGATCAGCACGATCCACTGCGCGGCCGGCCAGTTGAACGCGATCGACGCCCAAAGCAATAGGAAGCCGAGCAGCCGAGGACCCGCGGTAGGACACATCGATGTGCAGAATGGGCTAATGATCGCGGGTGATGGTCGAGCGTGGAACCACAACCTCCATTTCCATCCCACCGTGCTGAACGCGATCGCGACCGGCGCCACGTCCGCCCTCGATGTCGGCACGGGTGACGGGATGCTGGCCGTGGATCTTCGCCGCATACTCCCGGACGTTGTCGCGATAGATACCGACGTCGACGTCTTGGCCGCGCCAGCCCATGAGCACGAGGACACCTCGCAGGAGTTCTGCAGCACCAGTGGTACTCGCGCACTCGGACGGTTTGGGAACACTCCGCCCCCACCGTCTGGCCGCCGCCCCACACGTACGACGAAGCCCGCACCATCGCTGCAGAGACGCTCCCCGGAGTCCAATGGCAGCAGCACGCGCTCTGGCGGTACGAACTGATCTGGCACAAGCCCGCACCCTGAGATGGGGAAACCGAGGATGTCGGCGCATCGACCCTCGGTTCAGCCCCCGCAGGCCTCGTTGAAGCGCTGGACGGCGTCGCGCAGTCCGCTGGATGCGGCATCCAGCGCGTCGGGCGCGGCATCGGGCTCGGCGGCGGCGTGGACGTCGTTCAAGCCGGTGATCAGGTCGTCGAGAATCGGCGCGATCTGCTCGTTGGTGATCTGCGGGGAGACGGAGTAGAGCCCGGCCGAGGCCGAGGCGAGGTTCGACTGCGCCGTGGTCATGTCTCCGTCCGTCAGCGCGGTGTCGGCTGCGGTCACCTGTTCCTGCACGTTCCCGAGGCCTTCCGCCAGGACACCGCACGCGTCCTGGGTGCTCTGCTCCCCGCTTGCGCTTCCGGAGCACGCGGTGAGTGCGGCGACAGACATGAACGCGGCAACGCCGACGGTGAGCAGACGAGAGGCGAGGGGCATGGCGTTCTCCGATGGGGATCCAGGACTCTTCAAGAGTGTCATGCGCAGCCGGGTGAGAACTGACTGCGCCGCATACGGCACGATGGAAGAAGGTCGCGCGCAGATGCCGACCGATCCCCACGGAAGGCGATTCGATGACGCATGCACCACAGGACTGGCTGCGACCCCTCGGCGAGACGGGGCTTCAGATCACGGCCGTCACGGTTGGCGGGAGCCCGCTCGGTAGCATGCCGGCGGCCTTCGGGTACGAAGTCGCCGCGGAGGATGCGATCGAACTGGTCTCTGCGGTGTTGGAGAGCCCGATCCGCTCCCTCGATACCTCGAACGGCTACTCCGACGGCGAGAGTGAACGTCGCATCGGCGCCGCAATCGCGCAGCGCGGCGGACTCCCAGCCGACTTCCTCCTGACGACGAAGGTCGATCCGTCCGGTCGGGATTACTCAGGTGATCGCGTGCGCGCCTCGGTGCGCGAGAGCCGCGAGCGCCTCGGCGTCGATACCTTGCCCCTCGTGCACCTGCATGACCCCGAGGGTTTCCCGTTTGACGTGATGACGGCCCCGGGTGGCGCCGTCGACACGCTCGTGCGCCTCAAGGAAGAGGGGGAGATCGGCCACATCGGGCTGGCGGGAGGGCCGCTCGGTGTCATGGAGCGCTATCTCGACCTCGGCGTCTTCGAGGTGCTCCTCGTCCACAATCGCTGGACGCTCGTGGACCGCAGCGCCGACGGCATCCTGAACCGTGCGATCGAGAACGGCATGGGTGTGGTCAACGCGGCGGTGTACGGCGGCGGCATCCTCGCGGCACCGCGCAGCGGCAACACGAAGTACGCCTACCGTGAGGCCGCGCCGGAGACCCTGCACGCGATCGAAGCGATGACGGTGCTGTGCGAGGACTTCGGCACCGACCTGCCGACGGCGGCGCTGCAGTTCTCGCTGAGGGATCAGCGCGTGCACTCCACGATCGTCGGGATCAGCAAGCTTTCCCGCCTCGACGGACTGGTGCGCGCCGCGCAGACAGAGCTCCCGGAGGACTTCTGGAGCCGACTCGAAGAGCTCACACCGTCGGGAGAGTTCTGGATCGGGCAGTCGTGACCACCCCCGCCACCTTCGCCGTCGTCGGCACCGGCTGGCGATCGGGCTTCTTCCATCGCGCCGCGCAGAATCTGCCCGAATCGCTCCGCGCTACAGGGGTCGTCTCCCGTTCGGGGCGCGCCGAGGCGCACGGCGTTCGCGCGTTCGCGAGCATTTCCGATCTGCTCGCCGCGGACCGGCCCGACTTCGTGATCGTCAGCGTCCCCCGGGAGGTTGCGCCGGCCGCGATCCGCGAGCTGGTCGAGGCCGGAGTGCCGACACTCGTCGAGACCCCGCCCGCCGAGCACCTCGACGATCTGCGAGAGCTGTGGGCAGACGTCGGCGAGACGGACCTCGTGCACGTGGCCGAGCAGTATCCGCGGTATCCGGGTCATGCGGCCCGGCGCGCCGTCATCGAGCGCGGCCTCATCGGCCGTCCAACCTCCGTGCAGGTCTCGTCGACGCACGACTATCACGCGATCGCGCTCATGCGGAGTCTGCTGTCGGCGCCTCGCGGCCCTGTGAGGGTGCACGCCCGTCAGTTCGACAGCCCGCTCGTCGACCCCATGGGGCGAGACGACTGGACCGATGACGATGGCGAGAAGACCGCGACGACAGTCCTCGCGACGATCGATTTCGGCGAAACGAGCGGCCTGTACGACTTCACCTCGAACCAGTGGCACAACCAGTTGCGGCACCGTCGCATCGTCGTCCGCGGCAGTCGGGGCGAGATCGTGGACGACGACGTCGTGTGGATGCCGGAGCCCCGCACCATGGTCGACGCGCGCATCGAGCGACGACAGCGAGGATACGACCTCGACCTGGACGGCTACGCGACCGATCACCTCGCGCTCGGCGGCGATGTGCTGTGGCGCACTCCGTTCCCCGGTCATCGGTTCTCGGATAAAGAGATCGCGATCGCCGAGATGCTGGTCACCGCCGGCGCCTGGGCACGGGGCGAGGGCCCCGGCCCTTACCCGCTTGCCGACGGATGCCAGGATCACGCCATCGGGCTGGCCATCGCGGAGTCCCTCGAAACCGGTCAGATCGCGCAGGTCGCGCGGGAACCCTGGGCAACCCCGGGAGTGTGACCGGCACAAGGGCCCGCGTCAAGGCCATGGCTCCACCGGGCCGACTGCGCGACGCTGACTGCACAGACTCGGTGAGGAGATCGACATGAGCGTTGCAGATCAGCACGAAGGCGCGGACCATCACGGCCAGGACGGTGGGCGCGAGACGGTGAGCGTCGGTGAGGCGCAGCGCGAGATGGCGGGGGACGCCGAGCAGGATCTGCCCGCCATGTCGCAGAACAACGCCACCGATGACGAGAAGCTCGCGGGCATCCTCGCGCAGACGCGCGCCGACCTGCCGGGCGCCGACGCGGATGCGATCGTCGAGCGGCTGCGCCAGCGGGCGGAGCAGTCCGGCATCCTGCTGACCGATGAGCAGGCGCGGACCCTCGTCCGCGAGGGCTGAAACTCACGGCCCGCTCCCAGCCTCGCGGGACCAAAAGTGGCCCGGCATCCGTTCTCCTCTGATGACGCGGCAGCCAGCCGTGGCACAGAGAGGAACCCCATGTCACAGGACTACCGCGCGACGGCCGATGCTCTCAGTCGCCTCACGCCCGCCCAGTACCGGGTCACGCAGGATGACGGCACCGAGCCGCCGTTCCGCAACGCGTACTGGGACACGCATGGCGACGGCATCTATGTCGATGTCGTTTCCGGCCAACCCCTGTTCTCGTCGATCGACAAGTTCGACAGCGGAACCGGATGGCCGAGCTTCACGCGGCCCATCGACGCGTCCGCAGTGACCGAGAAAGTCGACGGGATGCTGTGGATGAAGCGCACGGAGGTGCGCTCCGCGGGAGCCGACAGTCATCTCGGCCACGTCTTCGACGACGGTCCGCGGGATGCCGGCGGCCTCCGCTACTGCATGAACTCCGCGGCGCTGAGATTCGTCCCGGCCGCCGAGCTCGACCAGCAGGGCTACGGTGAGTACCGCAGACTCTTCGAGGACGCCACCACTACCCAGGAGAACGCATCATGAGCGACACCGGAATCATCACCCGCACTCCCGGCACCGAAACCGCCGTGCTCGCCGGCGGCTGTTTCTGGGGTGTCGAAGATCTGATCCGCCGCCAACCGGGAGTGATCGACACCCGTGTCGGCTACACCGGTGGGCAGAACGATCACGCGACCTACCGCAACCACCCGGGCCACGCGGAGGCGGTCGAGATCGTCTTCGACCCGACGAAGACGACCTACCGCGATCTCCTGGCGTTCTTCTTCCAGATCCACGACCCGTCGACCCTCAATCGCCAGGGCAACGACGTCGGGACGAGCTACCGGTCGGCGATCTTCCCGCTGACGCCCGAGCAGGAGGAGGTCGCCCGCGACACGATCGCCGACGTGGATGCGTCGGGTCTGTGGCCGAACAAGGCCGTGACGACGATCGAACCGGCCGGTCCGTTCTGGGAGGCCGAACCCGAGCACCAGGACTACCTGATCCGGATTCCGCACGGCTACACCTGCCACTTCGTCCGTCCGGGCTGGGTGCTGCCCACCCGCGACGCCGACGCGACGGTCTAGGCGCGCCGCGGTGATCGTCCGGTTCGACGAGCTCGACTGGCAGCCGACGCCGATGGGGGACCTCACCCTCCGGCGGCGGTTCGAACCGGCGGTCGCCGCGCTGATCTACGAGGTCAAGCTCGGCGACGAATACCTGATGTCGAGCCTGTTCACGGTGGCGGAGGAAGCGCTCGCGACGCTCGGCTTGGCCGAAGCCTCGGGTGATCGCCTCGCGGTTCTCGTGGGCGGCCTCGGTCTCGGCTACACCGCCGTCGCCGCCCTGCGCGATGACCGCGTGGGTGCGCTGACCGTGATCGATGCACTGCCGGCCGTGATCGGGTGGCACGAACGCGAGCTGCTGCCGGTGTCGACCGAACTGGTCGGCGACGCGCGCACGACTCTCGTGCACGACGACTTCTTCGCCGTGGTGCGCCGCGCTCCCGAAGGGCCGCGGTACGACGCGATTCTGCTCGATGTCGACCATTCGCCGCGCCATCAACTCGATCCCAGCCACGCCGACCTCTACACGGTGCCGGGGCTCCGCTCCCTTGCCCGGCACCTCCACGACGGCGGTGTGTTCGCTCTCTGGTCGGATGATCCGCCTGACGACGCCTTCCTCGCCGACCTGGCGCAGGTCTTCGACGGCGCCTCGGCGCACGTCGTCGATTTCGACAACCCGGTCACCGGCGGCGTCTCGTCGAACACCGTCTACACGGGACGCCTCCGAGCGACGAGTTAGATGGGCGCGACCCGCAACCAGACGAATCCGTGCGGACGCAGGACGATGCCCTCGTCGAGATCGACGTCCGCACCGAGCACGAGATCACGGGCCGCACGCGCGAAGCCGGAGAGTGTCAGCGGGTCGATCTGGACCTCGGCATCCGACACGTTCGCGAGCACCAGCACGACCGTGTCACCGGCGATCCGCTGGTAGCCGACGACGCTGTGGTGCGGCGTGCGGAAGCCGGTCAACGCGTTGCCCGCGAATTCGGGCGTCGACTGGCGCACCGAGATGAGCTTCGTCAGTCGGTGGAACACGCGACCCGCGGGCGTGGCGAGGTCATTCCGGCGCGCGTACTGATCGCGCGGACGGTTGCCGCGGTGCACCCAGCGTGAGTCGCCGCGCCGGTCCGGATCATCCGCGTAGGAGTAGTCGTTGAGCTGCGCGACCTCATCGCCGAGGTACAGGAGGGGCACGCCGCCGGTCGAGAAGGCGATCGCGTGCGCGAGCACGACGCGATCTTCCCCGGCCTCATCACCCGCCTCGATCCCGGCGAGGGATGCCGTGGTCCCCGTCACGCGTGCGTCACCTGTTGCGGGGTTCTCCTGGAACGGCACACCGCGGGAGAAGGTCCCCTCGTGCGCGCCCGTATAGAAGCGATTGAGGAACTGACGGTGGCTGTACCCGTCGATGCCGAACTCGGCGGCATCCTCATCGGCGAACGTCCACCCGATGTCGTCGTGGCTGCGCACATAGTTGACCCATGCGGTCCCCGCGGGGAGAGCGTGGCGACGCTCGAGCGCCTGCTGCACGAGGCGGGCATCGCGCGTCGCGAAGGCTTCCCACGTGAGCGCCATCTGCAGCGGGTTGTAGGAGAGGCGGCACTCCTCGGGGGAGACGTAGGAGATGACCTCGTCGGGGTGCACGATCGCCTCGGACTTGAACACCATCCCCGGTGCTGCCATCGCGAGCACGGCATTGAACGCCTGCAGCAGCAGGTGCGCTTCAGGCAGCGACTCGCACGATGTCCCGAGCTGCTTCCAGATGAAGGCGACGGCATCCATTCGCAGGACTTCGACGCCCTGGTTCGCCAGGAACAGCATTTCGCCGGCCATCGCCCGGAACACGGCGGGGTTCGCGTAGTTCAGATCCCACTGGTACCGGTAGAACGTGGCCCACACCCAGCGGCCGTCATCCAGTGGGACGAACGAACCGAGGTGGTCGTCGGGGAAGATCTCGCGCGTCGTCCGCTCGTACGCATCCGGCATCGCGCGATCGGGGAAGACCAGGTAGAAATCCTCGAACTCCGGGTCGCCGGCGAGCGCCTTCTGCGCCCACTCGTGCTGATTGCTCGTGTGGTTGAAGATGAAGTCCAGCACGAGCGAGATGCATGATCATCGCGCCGCTGACGCTCGAGCACTCGCCCGTCCAGGCGATCAAGATCGTCTACTCGGCGCGGAAGACCGCTCCCGAACCGCGCGTGCACGACGGCTACGAGTGGCTATACGTCCTCAGCGGGCAGGTGCGGCTGGCCCTCGACGGTACCGAGCACGTGATCGAACCCGGCGAGGCGGCCGAGTTCGATACGCGGCTGCCCCACTCGATCAGCGCGACCGCCGCAGGCCCCGCCGAGGTGCTCAGCATCTTCAGCGCGGCGGGCGAGCGATTCCACACTCGGCTGACCTGATTCGCGTGTGGGTTGCAGGCCAGCGCTGAGGCTCAGGCGCGGTGGTCGCGATAGTAGGCCAACAGGGCCTGCGTCGAGGCATCCTGCGCAGCTGTCGCGGCCTCGTCGCCCTCGACCGCGGGAGCGATCTGCAGAGCGAGCTGCTTGCCGAGCTCGACGCCCCACTGGTCGAATGAGTTGATGCCCCAGATGACACCTTGCGTGAAGGTGATCTGCTCGTAGAGCGCGATGAGCTCGCCGAGAACCTTCGGCGTGAGCGACGGCGCGAAGATCGACGTCGTCGGTCGATTGCCGGGGAACGTCCGCGCCGCGACGAGTGCGCCCGTCGTGCCTTCCGCCTCGACCTCGGCGGCGGTCTTGCCGAACGCGAGTGCCTTGGTCTGCGCGAGGAAGTTCGCGAGGAACAGTCCGTGGACATCCCGCCCGTCGTCCGCGAGCGGGTAGGCGGGGTTGACGAACCCGATGAAGTCGGCGGGGATGAGCCGGGTGCCCTGGTGGATGAGTTGATAGAACGCGTGCTGACCGTTCGTGCCGGGCTCTCCCCAGAAGATCTCGCCCGTGTCGCTCGTCACCGGCGATCCGTCCCAGCGGACGCTCTTGCCGTTGGATTCCATCGTCAGCTGCTGCAGGTACGCCGCGAAGCGGCTGAGCTGCTGGGCGTAGGGCAGCACGGCGTGCGACTGCGCGCCGAGGAAGTTCGTGTACCAGACGTTGAGCAGACCCATGAGGACCGGCACGTTGCTCTCGAGCGGCTCGTTCGCAAAGTGCTCGTCGACGGCGTGGAAGCCCGCGAGAAGATCGCGGAAGGCGTCGGGGCCGAGCTCGATCATGAGCGCGAGGCCGATCGCGGAGTCGACCGAGTAGCGCCCTCCGACCCAGTCCCAGAAGCCGAAGGCGTTCGTCGGGTCGATGCCGAACGCGGCGACCTTGTCGAGCGCGGTCGAGACAGCGACGAAATGGTGGGCGACGGCGTCTGTGCGGGCGTCGTCGGAGCCGTCGATCGCCCCGGATGCCTCGAGCCCCGCCCATAGCCAGGTGCGCGCAAGTCGGGCATTGGTCAGCGTCTCGAGCGTCGTGAAGGTCTTGGACGCGACGACGAAAAGGGTCGTCTCGGGATCGAGATCCTTCGTCTTGTGCGCGAGGTCGAAGGGGTCGATGTTCGACACGAACCGGGCCTGGATGCCGGCCGTCGCATACGGTTCGAGAGCAGCGGAGATCATCGCGGGGCCGAGGTCGGAGCCGCCGATCCCGATGTTCACGACATGCGTGACCTTCTTGCCGGTGATCCCGACCCACTCGCCGCTACGTACCCGGCCGGCGAACGCCGACATGGCCGTGAGCACGGTCTGGACGTCGGTGTCGATGTCCTGCCCGTCGACGACGAGCGCCGGCTGCGCACCTGCCGGCCGGCGGAGTGCGGTGTGCAGCACGGCGCGGTCTTCCGACGTGTTGATGTGATCGCCCCGGAACATCGCGTCCCGGTGCGCCGTGAGGTCGACCTGCGCGGCGAGTGCGAGGAGTGCGTCGAGGATGCCGGCATCCACCAGGTTCTTCGACAGGTCGACCCGGAGGTCGGCGAGGTCAAAGGTCAGCCGCGCTACGCGGTTCGGGTCTTCGGCGAACCAGGCGCGCAGGTCCGGCTCGAAGCCGTCAGCGCGAGTGGTGAGGTCTGCCCAGGCGGGCGTGGCGGTGGCATCGATGGGGGTGGTCACGAAGTCAACGCTAGCGCCGATGGAGCCCGCGTGGCGTCTCAGTCCGCGCTGAGGATCACGGCGCCGGCGGAGACCTGCACGCTGACCCGATGAGCGGATGCCGGGTCCACCGTGAGTGTGTGTCGGAACTGACCGGCCGACACATCCGAGTCCACGGCGTACGTGTCGTCCGGCAGGGTGAGCTCGATGCGTCCGGCGCTGACATCCGCCGTCACGCTCTGCGGGGTGGAGCCGGTGAAGGCGCCCGTGAGTGCCCCCGCGCTGAGGGTGAGGTCGGCCGAATCGACATCGGCGAGGTCGAGCGTGATGCGTCCGGCGGATCCATCGACGGTCACCTCTTGTGCGGTGCCGGAGACGTCGAGCGAACCGGCCGAGAGTTCCATGTCGAGGTCACCGAAGCGTCCGTCGGCGATCAGCGCGCCGCCGTTCACGGTGAGGTCGGCATCGAGCACGACGCGCTCCAGGGAACGCGGCAGGGTGAGGACCGCCTCGTCGCTGGATCCCCAACGCCACCCGACCCACCACGACCGTTGGTTGGTCACGCGGAGGGCATCTTCGTCGCGCTCGAAGCGCCAGTCGCCGGCGGCACCGTCGACCGTGAGGGTCGCCTCGTCGCCGTATTCGATCGTCAGGTTGGCCGCGTTGATGTCGATCTCGAGCTCGGAGATGCCGGCGGCATCCGCCGTGAACGTCTCGGTGCGGAGGGTTGCCGCGCGCACGGCCGAGAAGATGCCGGTGAGCAGCGTCCCGATGATCAGAACGGCGCCCAAGGCGATCGCGAGGATCGCCACGACCCGAGCGGACGCCCGACGTGGTGCCGGCGGAGAGACCGGAGGGCCGGCGGGGGGCTGCGGGGGTGCCGTGAGGGTCATCGGGATGCTCCGTTCTGGGGGGCGGCGCCGGTGCCGGTGCCGCCGTGTTCGAGGTGGACCAGCGCGGCGAGGACGCGTCGGTTGCCGTGCTCGTCCTGTTCGAGGTCGAGCTTTTGGAAGAGAGAGGTGATGTGCTTTTCCACGCTGGCTTCGCTGACGAAGAGGGCCTGGGCGATCGCTTGGTTGCTCTTCCCCTCGGCGATCAGGGCCAGCACGGATCGCTCACGCTCGGTGAGGCGGCTCATGCGCGCGTCGCGGGAGCGCCGGGTGAGCAGTTGCGCGACGACCTCGGGATCCAGGACCGTGGCGCCCGCCGCGATCCGCTCGATGGAAGCGAGGAAGTCACGGACATCCGCGACCCGATCCTTCAGCAGGTAGCCGAATGCGGCGGCCTGCCCGGTGATCAGCTCACTCGCATACCGTTCTTCGACGTACTGGCTGAGCACAAGCACGGGCAACGCCGGATTCGCGGCGCGGAGGGCGAGTGCTGCTCGGATCCCCTCGTCCGTGAACGTCGGCGGGAGCCGCACATCGAGCAGGCACAGATCCGGTGTCGTCGCGGCGACCGTCGCCGCGAGGTCCGACGCGTCGGGGAGCGCGGCGACGACGTCGTGACCGGCGTCGGCGAGCACGCGGACGAGACCTTCGCGCAAGAGGGCGGAATCTTCGCAGATCAGGATGCGCACGGGACGCTCACCTCCAGAGCGGTCGGGCCGCCGGCCGGGCTCTCAAGTCGGGCGGTGCCACCGGCAGCCAGGACGCGGTTCGTGATTCCGTCGAGGCCGCCCCCAGGAAAAACCCGGGCGCCACCGATGCCGTTGTCTTCGACACGCGCCCAGATGGTGCCGTCCTCGCGGCGGCGCACGGTCACGCGTGCCGCGGATCCGCGTGAGTGTTTGGCCGCGTTCGTCAGCGACTCTGCGACGGCGAAGTACACGGCCGCCTCCGCCGTCGCGCTGCACCGGCCGTCGATGCGGACGTCGAGCACCACCGGGATGGGGGAGCGGGCGGCCAGCGCGCTGAGCGCGGCATCGAGCCCTCGGTCATCGAGGACGGACGCGTGGATGCCGCGGGCCAACTGCCGCAGCTCCGTGATCGCGGCCTTCGTCGAGGTGTGAGCTTCGTCGATCAGCGCCTTGGCGGCGTCGGGGTCGGTGTCGATCTTCTGCTGCGCGAGGCCGAGGGTCATGCCGAGGGCCACCAGGCGCGGCTGGACCCCGTCGTGCAGGTCGCGTTCGATGCGGGTGCGCTCGACCTCACTGGCGCGGACGGCACCGGCGCGCTGTGCGCCGGCGGTCTGCACCTGCACGGCGAGCTGCGCTTCCCGTGAGGGAACGAGGATCGCGCGAGTCAGCACACCGTGCAGCAGCGCGATGCCGAGGAGAACGGCGAGTGCGACGACGACCCCGAGGACCCCGAGCGCGACGGCCCACCCGGAGGCGATGTCGATCCCGGTGCCGGCGATACGCGTGGTGCCCTCGGACGAGAGCGGAGCCGACAGCAAGCCGATCGACGCGATCATCCCGGTGATCGTCGGCAGGACGATGAGTCCGAGCACGGTGGCGATGGCGGCGCTGGCGACAGCGCGCCACATCGGGCCGTCGGTGAATTGTTGCCACAGGGTCCGCATCCAACCGCCGAATCCGGGCTGGCCACTGCGGCGCAGGCGCAAAGAGGGGACCCCGTAGCCGTACAAGCCCTCTACTCGCTCGGTCTCTGCCCACGCGGTCGCCCAGAGCAGATAGACGAATCCGATGAGGAAGAGGAGGCCGAGCCCGAGGACGAGCAGCAGGCTGATGCCGATGCTCAGCAGGGACGCCAGCGCCGCGAACACGAGCGACCCGACGAGGCCGACGGCGGCGAGTTGGGCGATCGCTCCGAACAAGGGGGCCACGCCCGCGCGGCGGCGCACGGCGGGTGGGGTGGAAGCGAGGGGGACGGTGGTCATGGCTCCACGCTAGAGGCGGCGGCGCATCGCCGCGCCAGAGTCAGCCGGAAGGATCGGTTCGGGATAACCCGAACACCATCGGTGCGGGCGGATGCCACCGGTGCGCGAGGATGAAGAGGTGACTGCTCCCGACATCCGCCTGATCGCCGTCGACATGGACGGCACGCTGCTCCGGCCGGACGGGTCGATTCCGGATGCGCTGTGGCCCTTGCTCGAGCGCCTGCACGAGCGGGGGATCGCCTTCGCACCGGCAAGCGGACGGCAACTGGCGACTCTCCAGGCCATGTTCGCGAAAGTCGACGCAGAGCTCGACTACATCGCCGAGAACGGGGCGTATGTCGTTCGCGGTGAGGTCGAGGTGAGTTCGGATGCCGTGGACCCCGTCGTCGTCGACGCCGTCATCACCCGGGTCAGAGACCTCGTGTCGGCGGGCACGCTTCGCGCGGGTTTGGTCGTGTGCGGCAAGCGCTCGGCCTACATCGAGGACTCCAACCCGGACTTTCTCGCAGAGGTCGAGAAGTACTACGCGAAGCTCGAGCAGACGAGCGACCTGCTCGCGGTGGACGATCAGGTGCTCAAGCTCGCGATCTTCGACTTCGACGGGGGAGAAGCGCACGCCGCTCCGGCGTTCGCGGACTTCCGCAGCTCGCACCAAGTGGTGGTTTCGGGCGCGCACTGGGTCGACATCATGAACACCACGGTCGACAAGGGGGTTGCCCTTCGTCGCCTTCAGGACGCTCTCGGAGTGACCGCCGCCCAGACCGCCGCATTCGGCGACTACCTCAACGACCTCCAGCTGTTGCAGGCGGCGGACTGGTCGTACGCGATGGCCGACGCGCATCCGGACGTCGTCGCCGTTGCTCGCTACCGCGCCCCGTCGAACGCGGATGCCGGTGTCGTCACGGCGATCGAAGAACTCCTCGGCCTCGACTGAGGGGCGTAGCGTGGAGCCATGGTCACGATTCCCACGGTCGCACTGAGCGACGGCACGCACTTCCCCGAACTCGGTTTCGGTACCTACAATCTGCGGGGCGCGGACGGCACCGCCGCCATCGCTGCCGCGGTGGACAGCGGCTATCGACTGCTGGACAGTGCGGTCAACTACGAGAACGAAGCCGAGGTCGGCGAAGCTGCCCGTCGCAGTGGGATTCGCGATGAACTGATCATCACGACGAAGGTGCCGGGCCGCGACCACGGCTACGACGAGACCATCCGCAGCGCACACGGGTCGTTGCAGCGTCTGGGGCTCGACCGGATCGATCTCTACCTGATCCACTGGCCGAACCCGAGCGTGAACCGCTACGTGGAAACGTTCCGCGCCATGATCGCGCTACAGGCAGATGGCGTCGTCGGGTCGGTGGGTGTCTCCAACTTCACGCCGGCCATGCTGAGCCGTCTCATCGATGAAACCGGGGTCACCCCGGCCGTGAACCAGGTCGAGTTGCACCCCTACTTCCCACAGACCGCGCTTCGCGCGTTCCACGAGGCGCACGGCATCCGGACGGAGAGCTGGAGCCCGCTCGCTCGTCGCAGCGAACTGCTGACCGAGCAGGTCGTCACCGACATCGCCGCCGCGCACGCAGTCACGCCGACGCAGGCGGTGTTGCGCTGGCACACCCAGCTCGGATCGACACCGATCCCGAAGTCGGCCGATCCCGCGCGTCAGATCGAGAACGCCGATGTCTTCGGCTTCACGCTGACGGATGCCGACCTCACCGCACTCTCCGGCCTGGAGCGGGGACGGCTCTGGGACGGCGACCCGGACACGCACGAAGAGATGTGACCGCCCTACGTCGTGACGTCGCGAAGGTCAATCCCCTCGACCGCCCGCGGGGCGCACCGTAGGTTCGCCACAGGCGACCACGACGGTCGCGCGGAGGAGGGCATCATGACGCACGACGACAACGCGATCGACAGCGACGACACCGAAGCGACCGAGAAGCCGGGCGGTCTCGGACAGGACGGCACCATCCCGCCCGACGCGGACGGCGTCGCGGCGGGGCACACGGATGAGGCGTCGAACTTCAACCCTGAAGAGGACGAAGACGCACCGGCGTAGGGGATCCGGCGGCGGTGCGCGTCAGATCTGCGCGCCGTCGTCCCACGGGTCATCGTCGTTCGGGGTGCGTCCGCGCCAGGATTCGTAGGCCATCAGCCAACCGATCGAGACGATCACGGCGATCGTGAGGCCGAGCCAGACGTTCTCGAGGATCAATCCCACCAGCACACCGGCACCGAGCAGGACGACGGTCCCCACGATCCATCCGATACGACCCCTGGGCCAACCGTTATGCGCCATCCCGCCAGCCTAAGGCCCCTCATTCGGCCGCGTTGAACATCACCATCCAGTCGATACCGAAGCGATCCTGGACCATGCCGAAGGTGCCGCCCCACGGCGGAGTCTCATACGGTGCGGTCACGGTGCCGTCCGTGCTGAGGGCATCCCAGATCCCCTTCAGGCGGTCGGCCTCATCGCCGCTGATCGACACGCTGATGCCTGTCGGCGGCGCGTAGGGCATGGCGCTCGGAACGTCGGCGATCATCAGCACGAGACCATCGGCGGTCGTCAGCTGGCCGTGCATGACGAGATGTCCTTCGTCGGGACCAGCCATGTCGGGAAAGCTCGCGAACTCGCTGATGTCCAGCTCGCCGCCGAGAACGGACTGGTAGAACTCCAGCGCCGCGCGCGCATCGCCGCGGAGGTTGATGTACGGATTGAGCGTGAGCGCCATGGTCGATTCCTTCCGAGTGGGACTGATGCGCTCAGTGTCTCGCCGGGGTCGGACATCCACAAGATGAGCGTCAGCGATCCCGATGATCTTCCGGGCTCAGCCGTGCGCCGCGGCGCGGTTCGCGGGGACCGGCGAGTCCGAGTAGGCGGATGACGCGCTGACGATGACCGGCCCACGGGGCAAGGAGTTCCTGCATCCCGTCGTCGTCGACGCGCTGGCCCGTGAGGGCGAAACCCACCTGGTGGGCGAGGTGGTAGTCGCCGACGCTCACGGCATCCGGATCGCCGAACGCACGGATGCGGGTTTCGGCGCTCGTCCAGGCGCCGATGCCGCGCAGGCTCGTCAGGATCACTTCTCTCGCGTCGCCGGTGAGGGCGGGGGCCATCGCTTTCTCGATCGAGGCGCGGCGCGCGGCGACCGCCACGATCGTGCGCGACTGCGGGGGCTCGAGCCCTGCGCGATGCCACGTCCAGCTCGGCACCGCGTGCCAGTCCGCGGGTGGCGCGAACATCGGCCCTGGTGTCGGGCCGGGCGCGCGCTCGCCACACCACGCGAGGATCATGCGCCAGGCGCCGAACGCCTGCAGCCCGGTGACCTTCTGCTCGAAGATCGCGCTCACGAGGGCGTCGAAGACCAGGTCGGTGCGTCCGATCCGGAGCCCGGGGTAGCGGTGGTGGGCGTCGGCGATGAGCGGATGCCGGTGTGCTTCGAACCCGCTCGGGTCATCGAGATCGCCGCAGAGCGCGGGCAATTGGCCGAGTGCCCAGTCGGCGCCGGGCCCCCAGGCAGCTCCCCGGACACGTCCACGCTCGACGCGGATGGCGAGCGTGGCGATCCCCTCGGGAGTTCGCGTCGCGCGCCAGATGACGCCGCCGCTCTGCAGCTGCGCGGGATCGTGCGCGCCGCGCTGCTGATAGCGGACCGCACGGGCGGCATCGATCGGCGTGCGCGGGCGATACTCGGTTTCGAGCGGGCGCTCCTGGTTCGAGCCAGGCGCGCGGAGCGCCGGCATCCGCTCCCGTGTCGTCATGCGGCCACCCTACGCCGCGCCCCCCGACATTCGGTGGGGCCGAAGGCCGGAGTCAGAAGCGGTCGGGCGAGGGCGTGCCGTGTCCGAAGCGGATGACGACATCGGCATGCCGGTCGAAGCGATAGCCGATGCCGCGGACCGTGCGGACGATGTCCTCGTAGCGGCCGAGCTTCGAGCGCAAGCGGCGCACGTGCACGTCGATCGTGCGCTCGCCGGGAGCCTCATCGCCATCGGCATGGCTCCACAGGGACGACACCAGCTCGGTGCGCTCGATCGTCCGGCCCTCGCGCAGAACGAGGTACTGCAGCAGCTCGAACTCCTTGAACGTCAGCGCAGCGCTCGCGCCGTCGATGTGCACACGGCGGCGGGAGATGTCGATCGTGACGCCCCCGGGCACGTGGTCCTCGTCGGGCACGTCGGCCTTCGTCCGCGCGACGGCGCTCGGCTCGTGCAGGGCGAGGCGCACGACATCGACGTCGCGCCCACCCGCGGTTGCGGGAGCGAGAGCGACCGTCGCGTAGGTCTCGGCGTGCGGAGCGAGTTCGGCGAGCGTGCGGCGCAGAGCCTCGACGAGTGTCGAGAGCGAGACTCCGTCGGCGGTCGCCTTGTTCTCGTCGATTCCGACATAGAGAGCAAACCCGCGCGGTGCGGTCCCGACCGGCACAGCCGGAGCGGTCGGACGCGCGGCCGGGACGATGTCCTCGACGGCGTGAAGGTGGCGGGCAGTGGCGAGCGGGGAGAGGAGAGCGGTGTTCGACATGGCGAATTCCTTCGGGGTGGAACCCGGGGCAAGGTGCCCGACGCGGGTTCGTGTGTGTGTTCCGGTTTCGGCCTCAGAGGCGACCGATGTGCGAGGCGACCGGCATCCGCGTGGTGGGCGGGGAGCTTCGGTGACTCGGGGATCGATGTGCTCGCCTGCGCTGAGAGCGGGGAGCGACGGCCGATCCGACGGGGATTACCGTGTCAGCGACACATTCGGCAACACATGACAGCGCCCGGCATCATGGTGCCGGTCGTTCCGTTCGCCTCCCGGGCGGACAGAGTGCGTGCGATGTCAGTCATGTGGTCATTATGACCAAAGACGACGGAATGTGTCAAACCGCACGGTTGCCGCTCAATGCGCATGACGATATGTGACAAAGTGCTCAGTCTCATTCCAGGTGAACCGGGGTGTCGGCGTGCAGGCGTACCGTGGACGGCATGAGTGGCTTCTCTTTCGCGAACGAGATCGATGCATCGCGGTACACACTCCACAAAGACGGCGCACTCGTCAGCGTCCTCGACTACCGCGATGACGGTCAGACGATCGCGCTCACGCGGGCGTACACGATCCCGACGTTCCGCGGACACGGATACGCCGGGGAGGTCGTCGCCCGTGCCGTCGCCGAGATCGAGGAGCGCGCCGACCGTACGGTCAGCCCGGTGTGCTGGTACGTCGCCGAGTGGTTCGATGCGCACCCCGCCCACGCCGGACTCCTCGCCACGCGCCGCACCGCCTGATCCGTTACCCGGCGTCGCGCACCGCGTCAAGGCCCTCGGAGATGTCGGATGCCGGGGCCACAGTGGCTGCACCACCACAACACGTGAGGAGTGCACCATGAGCGATGATCACATCGTCGACGCCGAACCGGCCGGGGGCTGGACGAGCGCCGAGACTGCCGACGGGCAGACCCAGCAGAGCAGCGCCGATGCTGCACAGCAGGTGCAGGAGGAAGCGCCGGACATCGAGATCAGCGATCGCGAGGAGATCGATCCGGTCAGCGCCGCCTCCGGAGTCGACGCGGACCCCGACCTGCTTACGGACGACCAGGCGGCGCGCTGACGAAGTCGAGGATCTCCCGCGCCGCCGGCTCCGCATCCCGGATGAGGGTTTCGTGGCCGTGTCCGAGCACTTCCGCCTCGTACGCGCCCGGAATGGCCGCCGCGACCTCCGCGCACCACTCCGCGGGCGACACGCGGTCGCGCTCGCCGCGCACGACGAGGGCGGCCGTCGTGATCTGCGGATAGGACAGCTCCGGACGATGCACGAGCATCGCGTGCATCTTGCGGCGCAGATTCGGGCCGGCTCGGAAGTACTCGCGTGCACCGAGGAGCAGGACCTTCGGGCTCTCACGCATGAGATCCATCGCCAGGCGCGCGAGTTGACTCAGGGCATGCCGGTGGCGCCGATCGACCGTCGGCGCCACCAAGACCAGATGGGCGACGGTGTCCGGATGTCGGACCGCGACTTCGGTCGCGACCTGAGTGCCCATGGAGTGCCCGAGGAGGACCACCGGCCCGCGATTCAGATGGCGGACATATGCCGCGACGAGGTCGGCCGTCCGCTCCATCGTGAGCGTGCGTGGCGGCTCGGGGGCCATACCGTACCCGGGCTGATCGATCGCGATCACGACGCCGTGGTCCTGGAGCCTCCGCGCCAGGTCGCCGAAGACCTTGCGCCCCATCCCGATCCCGTGAACGAGAACGAAGGTCCTCCGCGATGTCTCGTCGCCGCGCCGTTCGGCGATCAGGGTCGCGCCCGCGTAAGTGAACTCCTCGATGTCGCCGTCGTCGGTGGGAAGGCCGGTGATCTCATCGATCGCCCGGTCGGCGGCCTCGGCGAGATCCGCAACGGCATCGCGTGCGTCGGAGGGGTCTATCGGCATGGACCCGAGGGTAGGCCCTGGTTCGAGTCCGACGCTGAGCGTACGGTGAAGGGCATGTGCCGGAACATCCACACGCTCCACAACTTCGAGCCCGCTGCGACGCAGGATGAGGTGCACGCCGCCGCGTTGCAGTACGTCCGCAAGATCTCCGGCACGACCAAACCGTCGCGCGCCAATCAAGAAGCGTTCGACCACGCTGTCGCCGAGATCGCGCATATCACGGGGCACCTTCTGGCGGACATGGTCGCCGCCGTGCCGCCGAAGAACCGTGAAGAGGAAGCGGCGAAGGCCCGCGCCCGGGCCGAAAAGTCGGGCCGCTACTCTCCCCGCATCGCCTCGTGACGGCGCCGGAGACCGCCAGCATCCCGCTCAGCGGCGGTCAGCGCTGGCGCGCGTTCTGGGTGTGCGTGTCGGTCGCGGCGCTGACGATCCTCGATCTCTCGAAGGTCAACGTCGCGTTGCCCTCGATCGAGAAGGCTCTGGGCGCCCAGTCGACCGAACTGCAACTCGTCGTCTCGGGATACGTCCTGTGCTTCGGGCTGGCCCTCGTTCCGTTCGGCCGGCTGGGGGACCAGCGCTCCCGCAAAACCCTCTTCGTCATCGGACTGAGCCTGTTCACGCTCACCAGCATCGTGTGCGCTCTCGCGCCGACCGTCGAGGTCCTGCTCATCGCCCGACTCATCCAGGGTGTGGCCGCCGGCATCCAAATGCCGCAGGTCATCGGCACCATCCAGCAACTGTTCGTCGGCGCTGAGCGCGGCCGTGCGTTCGGACTTTTCGGCGCGACGATCGGCATCGCGACGGCATTCGGGCCGACCCTCGGCGGCCTGATGATCGCCGTCGGCGGTCCCACCGACGGGTGGCGGTACATCTTCTGGATGAACGTGCCGCTCTGCCTCCTGGTGCTCGTCGGCGTCCTCGCTCTGCTCCCGCGGACCCGGAAGCGCGCGCCGGGAAAAGTCCAGCTCGACCCGGTCGGTGTCCTTCTTTTCGGGCTCACGGTGATCGCGCTGATGTTCCCCTTCCTGTTCACGACGGGCTCGCCCGACGACGACCCGCGCCGATGGTGGACGCTGACGCTCTTCGCCGTCTTCGCCGCGGCATTCGTGTGGTGGGAGCGCCAATATTCGGATGCCGGGAAGAGCCCGCTCATCCCGCTCTCGCTGTTCGGGATCTCGTCGTACCGCAACGGCACCCTGATCGTGTCGGCGTACTTCACGGCGATCCCGGCGATGTTCCTGCTCACGACACTGTTCCTGCAGCTGGGTGTCGGTCTCGAGCCCGTCTACGCGGGCATGGTGTCGATCGGATTCGCCGTCCTCAGCGCCGCGTCGGCGTGGGTCGGCGGAAACCTGGTCAGTCGCCTCGGCCGACCGCTCGTGGTGTGGGGGCTGGGGATCGTGCTGTTCTCGACGGCCGCATTGACGGTCGTCGCGTACCTGCTTCCCGTCGAGATCGTCGCGTACGCGATGGCGGCGGTCATGGCGGTCGCCGGTCTCGGCGCCGGGCTGGTCGTCGCCCCCAACCAGACGTTGACCCTCGCCGACATCCCGACGCGCGAAGGCGGGCTCGCCGGATCCGTCGGGCAGTTGGGTCAACGCATCGGCACGGCCGTCGGAACAGCGGTCGCCCTTTCGCTGTTCTACGCCGCGATCTATCGCGACGACTCCGAGACCCATTCGCTCGACGTCTACCACCAGGCGTACGCGTACGGGATGGTCGCGGTCGGAGTCTTCCTGGGCCTCGCCTTCTTGCTCGGCGTCGTCGACCTCGGCGCCCGGCGGCGCGCACGCTCCGGGGACGCCGAGGCCGACCTCACGCCCGAGATCTGATCCGCATCGAGGGCGGATGCCGCCACCCGCCGCCGGCTTGCGACCCGATGTCGGAGGCTCCTCGTAGCGTGGAGGACATGCGGATCCTGCACACCTCTGACTGGCACATCGGGCGGACTTTCCACGGTCATTCCACGCTCGATGCGCTGCGGGGTGTGCTCGAGGCGCTCACTGCGCAGGTGCGCGAAGAGCGGGTCGACGTGGTGATCGTCGCCGGTGACGTGTTCGACTCCGCGACACCCGCGGCGGCGTGCTACACGCTCCTCTCGGACACTCTTCTCGCGCTCGCCGACGCCGGTGCTCAGGTCATCGTCACGAGTGGCAACCACGATTCCGCAGCCCGACTCGGGTTCCAGGCCGCGCTGCTGCGTGGCGGCATCCGGGTGCTCACCGATCCGGCGGCGATCGCGGCGCCGGTCACGGTCGACGATGCGTACGGTCCGGTGCACTTCTACGGCATCCCTTTCCTCGAGCCGGCCCTCCTGCGTCACGTGTGGCCCGGTGTGCGTGCCCAGCGCGACGTCCTCGCGCACGCCATGGACCTCGTCCGTGACGACCTCGCTCGTCGGGGCGGACGCTCGGTCGCGATCGCGCACTGTTTCGCGGCCGGGGTCGAGGCGACACCGCAGCTCGAGCGCGACATTCAGCAGGGCGGTCTCGACGTCGTGCCGATCAGTGCGTTCGACGGGGTCGATTACGCCGCCCTCGGTCACATCCACGGGCGCCAGACGCTCGCGGAGAACGTCCGCTACGCGGGGGCTCCGGTGCATTACTCCTTCGGCGAGGGTGACAAGCCTCGTGGCTCGTGGCTCGTGGAGCTGAACGCCGAGGGACTCTCCCGCGTCGAGTGGCTCGCGCTTCCGGTGCCTCGGCGGCTCGTCACGCTGCGAGGTCCCCTCGAGAACCTGCTGACCGACGCCGCGCATCTCGCGGCGGAGGATGCCTGGGTCTGCGCTGTCTATACCGACACGCTCCCCGAGCGTGATCCGCTGCGTCGGCTTCAGGAGCGTTTTCCGCACTGCGCCATGGTCTCCCATGCTCCCGCCGATGCGCGCGTCGACGATGGTCGCACCTATGTCCAGCGCGTCCGCGCGGCGCGCAGCGATGCCGAGCTCGTCGACATGTTCCTCCAGCACGTCCGTGAGGGCGAGGGAGCGAGCGAACGCGAGGCCGAGATCCTGCGGAACGTCCTCGATGAGCGCGTGCGCGTCGAGGTGCTGACATGAGGGCGGCCGAGCGGTGAAGCTCCACAGGCTCGACCTCACCGGGTTCGGGCCCTTCCGTGAGACGCAGACCGTCGACTTCGGTGCGTTCGACGCGGACGGCGTGTTCCTCATCACCGGACGCACGGGTGCCGGCAAGTCGAGCATCCTCGATGGCGTCAGCTTCGCGCTCTACGGCTCCGTGCCCCGCTACGAGACCGGCGAGCGTCGTCTGCGCAGCGATCACTGCTTCCTCGGCGATCCGACCCAGGTGCGACTCGAGTTCACCGTCGGCGATCGGCGGTGGCGAGTCACCCGGGCTCCCGAATACGATCGACCCGCGAAGCGCGGTGGAGGGCTCACGACCGAGCCGACGCGTGCGGAACTCGAAGAGCACGTCGACGGGGTGTGGGTCGGTCGGGCGGCCAAGCCGCGCGAGGTCGGCATCCTGCTCGACGAAGAGATCGGGCTGAACGCGCAGCAGTTTCAGCAGGTCATCCTGCTCGCGCAGAACAAGTTCTCCCGGTTCTTGCTTGCGGGAAATGACGAGCGGCAGACGCTGCTGCGGACGCTGTTCGGCACGCGCCGCTTCGAGAAGTACACGAGCGATCTGGAGCAGAGACGTCGCGACGCGCAGAAGGCGCACGATGCCGCCGACGCGCAGGTGACGACGATTCTCGCCCTCGCGGAGCGGCTGATCGATACGCACGACGTGGCCGGCGCCGACGACCGACCGGGCGATGTCGCAGGACGACGCGACGCTGCCGCGCTGGCTCTCCGACGCGCCGAATACCGACACGACGTCGCCCGAACCACGCGCGCGACCGCCGACGCTGCCGCGCGCGACGCTGCCGCCGCGCTCGCGGGGGCGACGGCGCACGATGCCGCCGTCGTCGAGCTCGAGGCCGCGCGGGCGGCACTGACCCGGCTGGAAAGCGACCTGCCGCGGATCGATGCCGACCGCAGGCGTCTCCTCCGCGGGCAGCACGCGGAGACGCTCCGCGCAACCGTGGAAGCCGCCGAGCGAGCGGTGATCGCGCACGCCGAGGCGGTCGAGGCATGTGCCCGTGCGCAGGCGGCGTGGCGGGCGGACGGCGGTGCGGGCGACCTCGACGAGGCGATCGAGCAGCTCACCGGAGACCTCGCCCTCTGGTCGACGGCCGCGCTGCGGGAACGCACGCTCGACGAGGCAGAGCGCACTCTGTCCGCCCAGGCGGAGGACCTCCGGCAGATCGCCGACGCCGTCGTCGCGCTCGACGGTGAGCTGGTGGAACTCCCTGCCCTGCGCGCGCGCATCGACGCCGACATTGCGGCATTGTCCCCCCGGGCGCAGCGCGGCGACGAGCTCCGCGCGCGACGTTCCACGCTCGCCATGATGATCGAAGCGACGATGGTGGCGTCCGGTCTTGCGGAGAGCCTGCGCGTGGCGGAAGAAGACTACGCACGCGACAGTGCGGTCGCCTCGGCCGCTGCGGAAGCGGTCACGGTTCTCCTGCAGCGACGTCTCGCGGGATACGCCGGCGAACTCGGCGCCGCACTCGTCGACGGTGAGCCGTGCGCGGTCTGCGGCTCGACCGCGCACCCGCGTCCGGCTGCCCCCGCGGGCGAACCCGTCACAGCCGACGATCTTGCGGCCGCCGAAGCGGAGCGCGATCGCACGGCCCAGTGCGCCCTCGCGGCGGGTGATCGAGCGCGGTCTGCGCGCGAGGCGCACGCGGAAGCTGCGGTCCGCTCCGGGGGGCGTCCACTCGCGGAACTCGAAGACGAGGCCCGCGCGTGCGCCGAGGAGATGCGTGACGCCGATGCGGCGGCGGCCCGTGCCGCGGAATTGGCAACCGAGCGGGCAGCCGTCGACCGACGATGGGTGGCCGTGCAGAACGATCGCGCGGACCAGGTCGCACACCGAGACCGGATCGCGCTGGAACACGCGGCGAACGTCCGCACGGTCACCGACCTGAGCACCGAGATCGCCGCGGCACGGGGCGAGTTCGCGACTGTCGCCGAGCGTGTCGCCGACGCCGTCGCACGACGCGACACGGCGCGATCCGCCGTCGCCGCGCGCGACGCGCTGTCCGAGCGCGTGCGCACCCTCACCGATGCGCTCGCCGATCGTGACACCCGCATCGCCGCGTCGGACTTCGCCGATGACGCCGAGGTGATGCGTGCGCTTCTCGATGAGCACGAGCGCATCCGCCTGGACGGAGAGGTCGCCGCGCACGCGGGAGAGCTGGCCACCGTCCGATCGCGGCTGCTGAGCCTGGAGCTCGACGTCCTCGACACGCCCCCCATGGATCTGGCCGCGACGCGACAAGCGGCATCCGACGCCGACGCGGCACGCGCCGCCGCGATCGGTGCCGAGCGCGATGCGCACAACGCCATGGTGCGGCTGCGGGATCTGCTCGCCGATGTCGACGCGGCGGCCGGCGCCAACGCGACGCTCGCCGACGAAGCGGCGATCATCACCCGCCTCGCCGACACGGTTGCCGGGCGGGCGCCGAACACCATGAAGATGGAGCTCGAGACCTTCGTCCTGGCCGCCGAACTCGAAGAGATCGTCGCCGCGGCCAATCTGCGACTCACGGAAATGTCCGCAGGGCGCTACACGCTCCACCACTCCGATGCGCGCGCAGCCCGTGGTCGAGCGTCGGGGCTCGCGATCGAGGTCCTCGACGCCTACACCGGACGCCTACGCTCGCCGCAGTCCCTGTCCGGGGGTGAGACGTTCCTCGCGTCCCTCGCGCTCGCCCTGGGCCTCGCCGAGGTCGTCACGTCGCGCGCGGGTGGCATCCGGCTCGACACCCTGTTCGTCGACGAGGGCTTCGGGTCGCTCGACCCCGAGACGCTCGAGTTGGCGATGCGCACTCTGGACGAGCTGCGCGCCGGAGGGCGCACGGTCGGGGTCATCAGCCACGTCGATGCTATGAAGGAACAGCTGCCCGCTCAGGTCACGGTTGAGGCAGCCGGCCAGGGGCCGAGCACGATCCGGCAAGACGCGACGATTTCACGCTGACACCGGGCCTCGTGCGGAGACCCGGTGCGTTGCGTCACTGCAGGTAGGTCTGCGCCGACTCCAGCACCGACTCGTAGAGCTGGCGCAGAACATCCGCTGGGACGACGTCGCCCGATTGCGCGACGGTCGCGTCGACGATCGCGTCGATCCCGCCTTCGCCCGCGATCAGCAGCGTCTGACCCATGAGCACGAGCTGGTCATCGGGGAAGACACTCTGCACGATGTCGGGCGTGATCGTGGCGTCCACCGACGCCATGAGCTCGTTCACTTTGGGGCGCACGTCCGCGAGAAATGCCGCCTCGGCATCGGCATCCGGTGCAGCGGGGGTGGCCTCGTCGCTCGGCTGCACGATCGCTCCGTCGTCGCTCGGGGCGGCGCTCGGAGCGGCCGAGACCTCGGGAGCGGATTCGGAGGAAGAGGTGCCCGATGCGGCAAGTCCGAACACGACGAGCGAGAAGATCAGCGCGAACGATCCGATCACGCTGCCGACGACAGACAGAATCAGCGCCGTGACGCTGATTCCCTTGCCGCCGTTGCGCTTGCCGATGAGTCCGATCAGCGAGAAGACGAACGCGGCCAGCAAGAGCAGGGCCGCGAGCAGTGCGAAGCCGAAGCCGACCCACAGAATCGGGACGAAGCCGACGAGTGCCGCCACCACTCCGGCGATGGCGAGCGCCAACGCGGTCCACGCGATGCGCTTCGTGCGGGTGTCGGGAGCGGTCGGGCCCGAGGCATACGCGGGCGGCGGGTAGGCCGCCGTGGCCTGGTCATCGGCGGGGGTGTTTTCGGGAGGCGTGTTCGGCGGAGTGGTCGACATCGGATCCTCTGTTCTGTGCGTGCGCACGGTACGTCGCGCCCCCGACGGGCGGGTCGGCGCTGACTTCGAGGATACCCGGGGCTGGTTGCGGCGGCCCGATCAGCGAGTCGCCGACAGGCGCTGTACTTCCGTGTAGAGCTCCGCGCTGCAGGCCGCCACGGCATCGCGCCAGTCGGTGATCGCATCACCCTGCGCGTCGTCCGACACGGCTTTGAGCACCCGGATCGGCACCCCGAACTGCTGCGCCACCCAGATGTACGCGTACGTCTCCATGTCCACGAGCAGAGCGTCGAGCGCGCGGATGTGCGCGACGGCGTCGCCATCGTCGACGAAGTGATCACCGGTGGCGATGGTCACCCCGCCGGCGCGGCCGGTCACCACACGAGACGGAAGCGAGACATGCTGACCGGCGATGCCGTCGATGTCGGTGACATCGTGCTGGATCGCGGCCGTCACGTCGAACACCCCGCGGGTACCGGGAACCACCGACCCCGCCGTGCCGACGACGAGGATCTCGTCGTAGTCGGCGGCATCCAGTCGCCGTGTCAGCGCGTAGGCCGCCTGCAGCTTCCCGGGACCCGTCACCAGGCGGTCGTAGCCGTCCAGCTCAGCGGGAAAGGCGACGAGTTCGGACGCGAGCGCGGCCACGAGAAGTTTCACTTCCTCATTGTCTCAGGGGAGTCTGGCCCGCGGACGGTTTTCCCCGGGACGTCGGGTCCCACTCGTGGTCGAAGTGGGCCAGGATGGGGGAGATCGACGCATCCGAAGGAGCGATATGGCACTGCAGACGATTCTCTTGGACACTCCCGCGGGAGTCGACGCGCGCCTGGGGTGGGACCCGGGAACCACCGTGCACCACCGCCGCCGCATCATCGCCAAGGAGTTGATCGCCGCCAAGCTCGGCTGTGAAACCACAGATGTCAAGATCGAGCGGGAAGCGCCGCGCGGGTTCGGTTATCACACGCGGTTGATCGCTTCGCGTGACGGTCAGGAGCTGCCGATCGCGATCGTCACCGCCAGCTACCGCGCCGCGACGGTCGTCGCGATCTGCGACCCTGGGCTTCCCCTCGGCGTCGACATCCGCGACATGCACCCGGAACCGGCCGACATCCGTCAGATGCAGAAGCACTCCCATCTGCTCGACGAGGGCAACATCCCCGATCTGCTGCACCACTGGGTGTGCGTCCAGGCGGTCCTCGAAGCGGATGGCCGCGGCGTGCGCGTCGCGCCCGATCATGTCCAGCTCGACACCGGTCGGCGCAAGGGCTGGCTGCCCGACCGCAAGATGAAGTACGCCCTCACCGATGCGTCGCGCGAAGGGTGGGTCATCACGATCGCATCGGGCACGCTGCCGACGGTGTAACGCTCGCTCGTCAGTCAGTCGCCGCGCTCTGTGAGCGCGGCATCCAACTCGGCGAGCCACGCGGCGGGGTTGCCGTCGCTCGGCGCACGCCAGTCACCACGGGGTGACAGAGACCCGGCCGGCAGCACCTTCGGACCGTTGGGGATCGCCGTGCGTTTGAATTGTGCGAACCCGAAGAACCGCTGCAGGAACACCCGCAGCCACCGCACGATCTCCTCGCGATCGTAGGCGTAGCGGTCTGCGGCAGGGAACCCGGGCGGCCACGCTCCGGCATCCGGATCCGACCACGCCTGCTCGGCGAGGAAGACGATCTTCGACGGCCGGATACCGTAACGCAGCACGTGGAACAGAGCGAAATCATGCAGCGCGTACGGACCGATCGTGTCCTCGGTCGACTGCACCTTGCCGTCCTGGCCCGCCGGGACGAGCTCGGGGCTGATCTCGGTGTCGAGAACCGACTGGAGGACGACTTTGGCTTCCGGAGCGAGGGTGTCGTCGTCGGAGTGCGCGATCACCCACCGGATGAGGTGCTGGATGAGCGTCTTCGGCACACCGGCGTTGACCGCGTAGTGGCTCATCTGGTCGCCGACGCCGTACGTCGCCCAGCCGAGTGCGAGCTCGGAGAGGTCGGATGTACCGACGACGAACCCGCCGTTCTGATTGGCCAGTCGGAACAGGAAGTCGGTGCGTGCGCCGGCTTGGACGTTCTCGAAAGTCACGTCGTAGACCGGCTCGCCGTCGGCGAACGGATGCTTGATCCCCTTGAGGAGCTCACCAGCCATCGGGCGGATGTCGATCGTTTCGATCGTCGCTCCGATCGCCTCGGCGAGTGCGATCGCGTTCGACTTGGTGTGGTCGCTCGTGGCGAATCCGGGCATCGTGTACGCGAGGATGTCGCTGCGCGGGCGCCCCATCCGATCCATCGCCCGCGCCACGACGAGCAGGGCGTGAGTGGAGTCGAGTCCCCCGCTCACCCCGATGACGGGCTTCGGCTGCCCGATCGCCCGCATCCGCTGCTCGAGGCCGGAGACCTGGATGTTGAAGGCCTCATAGCAATCCTGGTCGAGGCGTGCGGCGTCGTCCGGCACGAAAGGGAAGCGATCGAGTGGACGACGCAGGTCCGTGAGGGACGCCGTCGGCTGCAGAGTGAAGTCGAACTCGATGAAGTCATCGCGCGGGGTGTCTGTCGGGTCGAGCTCGGCGAGTCGGTTGTCGTCGAACGTCCCCTGTCGCAGCCGATCCTGCCGGAGTCGGTCGAGGTCGATGTCCGCCAGCGCCGTGCGTGGGCCGTCGGGGAACCGCTCGGTTTCGGCGAGGAGATTGCCCGCCTCGTAGATCATCGTCTGGCCGTCCCACGAGACGTCGTTGGTCGATTCGCCCCGGCCCGCGGCGGCGTAGGCATATGCCGCGAGACAGCGAAGCGATTGTGACTGCACGAGCGAGCGCCGGTCCTCGGCGCGCGCGATCGTGATCGGACTGCCCGACAGATTGACGATGACCGTCGCGCCGGCCAGCGCCGCGCGCGACGACGGCGGAACCGGCACCCACAGGTCCTCGCAGATCTCGACCGCGAGCACGAGCCCGGGCACGTCGATGGCACGGAACAGGAGATTCGTGCCGAACATGGCCTCGACGCTGCCGTCCTCACCCTCGACGCCCAGCCGGACCGGACCGCCGAACTCCGGGCCCGACGCGTACCAGCGACGTTCGTAGAACTCGCGATATGTCGGGAGGTAGGTTTTCGGAACCACGCCCATGACCTCGCCGCGGTGGATGACGACCGCACAGTTGTAGAGCCGATTGCGCACGCGCAGAGGTGCGCCGACGACGAGGACCGGCATGAGGTCGACGGATGCTGCGGCGATCTCGAGCAGGGCGGCTTCCGTCGCGTCCAAGACGGGGTCCTGGAGGACAAGGTCGTCGATCGCGTATCCCGTCAGGCAGAGCTCGGGGAACACCGCGACCGCCGCGCCGTCGGCGTGCGCCGCGCGGGCGGCGTCGAGCACCGCGGCGGCGTTTCTGGCCGGGTCGGCGATCGCGACCGGGATCGTGCACGCGGCGACGCGCGCAAAGCCGTGACGGTACGGGTTCTCGAACGGCAGACTCTCGCTCACGGCACCAGTCTGTCAGTAGGGACAGCGTCGAGCGTGGCGAAAGCAGGCTGGATCGTCCGCAGACGCTCGTGTCGGGGCCGGATGTCGTCGTTCGCCCTGCTTCCGGCGCAAGAAGGCGATCCGCGGCGCGTGTCGTGGGCCCCGGCTAGGGTCGATCGCGGAAGGGTGACATGCGATACATCGAAGACGAAGGTCGGATCGTCTGGAGCGCGAGCGACCTGAAGAGCGCAGCGGAGTGTGAATTCGCCTGGCTTCGGAAGATCGACGCGAAACTCGGCCGCGTGCCGGCTGTCGTCGACCCGCAGGACCTCACTCTCGAACGCGCGGGAAAGCTCGGAACACAGCACGAGGTGCGCGTGCTCGAGCACTATCGGGCGCAGTTTCCGGGTCGCGTCGTCGAAATCGCCGCCGTTCACTCCTCCGACGTCGACGCCCTCGGCGCGGCGGTCTTGGCCACCGAGGCAGCGCTCGCCGATCCCCACGTCGAGGTCGTCTATCAGGCCGCCTTCTCGACGGAGGAGTTCGTCGGGTTCGCCGACTTCCTCGTGCGCGACTCCGTCGGCGAGGGGCGCCCCTGGGTCGTCCAAGACACGAAGCTCGCCCGGCACGCGCGCGTGACCGCACTCATGCAGCTGGCCGCTTATGTCGATCAGCTCGACCGGCTGCAGATCCCCCGCGCGGATCGGGTGGAACTCCTGCTGGGTGACGGCAGCACGTCGACGCATGCCGTCCGTGATCTCTTGCCCGTGTTCGGCCTGCGTCGCAACCGTCTGCGCGCCCTCATCGCCGACCGAGACCTCGCCGCCGGGGCAGGCGGCGCGCCCCTGGCGTGGGGGGACGACCGGGGGAGTCTGCGTGTCGTCGCGTGCGGCCGGTGCGCCACGTGCGACCTCGAGGTCGTCGCCCAACGCGACCTGCTGCTCGTCGCGGGCATGCGGCCTGTGCAACGCGAGCGACTTCGCGCCGCTGGCATCCATACGATCGACGACCTCGCCGCGGCGCGGCAGGTTCCCGACCGCATGTCGGGAGACACCTTCGCGGGACTGCGGACCCAGGCCGCCCTCCAACTCACCAGCCCGGCGGGAGGTGTCGACGCCCCGACGGGCTCCGGCCCCGGCGGCCCATCGGTGCCCACCTACGAGGTCGTCTTCCCGCGCGCGATCGGTGCGCTCCCGCGCCCGGATCGCGGTGACCTCTTTTTCGATTTCGAGGGTGATCCGCTCTACACCGAGACGCCGAGCGCAGGCTCCGCACCCCAGTGGGGCATCGACTATCTCTTCGGCTGGGTCGACACCGATGAGCAATACACGCCGCTGTGGGCGCACTCGTTCGCCGACGAGAAGCAGGCGCTCCAGGACTTCCTCGATTTTGTGGCGCTGCGTCGGCGCGCGCACCCGGCGATGCACATCTATCACTACGCCCCGTACGAGCCGACGCACCTGCTCGCGATGGCCGCCCGCTACGGCGTTCGCGAAGGCGATGTCGACCAACTGCTGCGCGAGGGTGTCTTCGTCGATCTCTACCCGGTGGTGCGCCGCGCCCTGCGGGTCGGCTCGCGGTCGTATTCGATCAAGAAGCTCGAGCCGCTCTACATGGGTCCGGACGTGCGTACCAGCGACGTGCAGAAGGGTGATGACTCGATCGTCCGCTACGTCCTGTCCCGCGACCTTCTCGACGCGGGCGATGCCGCGGGTTCACAGGCCATCCTCGACGACCTCGCCGACTACAACCGCTACGACTGCGTCTCGACGCGGCGTCTGCGCGACTGGCTCGTCGACCGTGCGCGCGAAGCGCATCTCGTGCCTTCCGCGGACACCGATCCTGCCGAGCGCCCCTATGAACCGTCCCCGCGCGCCGAGACGCTCGGGAGGCTGGCGGCAGTGGCCGGTGACGACCACGAAGCCGCCGCGCTTCGGTTGGGGTCGGCCGCGATCGACTATTACCCGCGCGAGTCCAAGACGTTCTGGGCGACGCACTTCCTCCGCCTGCGTGAGCCGGTGTCGATCTGGGAAGACACCCGCGATGTCGTCGTGCTCGATCACGATCGGTGCCGCGTCCTCACCGATTGGCACCTGCCGGAGGGCGCTCGTGTCGCGCGCCGCGTCGTGGAACTGCGCGGCGATCTCGCGCCGGGCACCAAACTCACCGTCGGATCGGAGGCGTACGCGCTCTACGACCTGCCGACGCCGTTCCCGCTCGAGCCCAGCCCGCGCTGGATCCACGGAGCCCGAACCCTCAAGATCGTCGACGTGCTCGATGACGGCGTCATCGTCGAAGAGAACTCGATCCAAGGGTTCACCTGGGTGGAGCTGCCGATCGCGCTCACGCCGCCGTCGCCCCCCCATGCGGGCAGCCAGCAGACGGCGATCGACCAGTGGGCGGATGCCGTGATCTCCGCGTCGCCATCTTTCCCCGCCGATGCCGCCACCGATCTGCTTCTGCGGCGCGCACCCCGCACCGGCACGGGTGCGCTGCACCGCGGGACCGGTGACGACGTCGCCGACATCGCGCGCACGGTCATCGATCTCGACCACAGCTACCTTGCGGTGCAGGGTCCTCCGGGGACGGGGAAGACCTACGTCGGATCGCACGTCGTCGCCCAGCTGGTGCGCGAGCGGGGGTTCAGAGTCGGGATCGTCGCCCAGTCGCACGCCGTCGTCGAGAACATGCTGGAGCGCATCGTCGTCGCCGGCGTTCCCCGTGAGCAGGTCGGCAAAGCGCCGAAGGGGCCGGCATCCGACTCTGCCGCCTTCACGCCGATCGCCAAAAACGGCTACGCGGCCTTCGCCGAGGCGCATCCGGAGGGGTTCGTGATCGGCGGGACGGCGTGGGACCTCAGCCATGCCGGGCGGGTCCCGCGCGGAAGCCTCGACCTCCTCGTGATCGACGAGGCCGGGCAGTTCTCGCTCGCGTCGACGATCGCGGTATCGGTCTCGGCGCGACGACTACTTCTGTTGGGCGACCCCCAGCAGTTGCCGCAAGTGAGCCAGGGAACGCATCCCGAGCCGGTCGACACCTCGGCACTCGGCTGGATCATGGACGGTGCCGCTGTCATCCCGGAAGATCGCGGCTACTTCCTGGCACAGACCCGGCGGATGCGGCCGGAGGTCGCCGAACCCGTCTCCCAGCTCAGCTACGAGGGAAAGCTCGCCGCGCACCCCTCGACGGCGGGACGGCGTCTGGAGGGCGTGGATGCCGGTGTCATCCCGGTGGCGCTCGGTCATACCGGCAACGCCACCCAGTCGCCGGAAGAGGCGGCGGTCGTCGTCGACCTGGTGCGCGACCTCATCGGGCGTTCGTGGATTTCGGCCGCCGGCGTGGCGCCCAGAGCGCTCACCGAGAACGACCTGATCGTCGTGACGCCCTACAACGCCCAGCAGGTGCTGGTCGAAGAGGCGCTCGCCGCCGCCGGCTTCGACGAGGTACCCGTCGGGACCGTCGACAAATTCCAAGGTCAGGAGGCGGCAGTGGCGATCGTGTCCCTGGCGGCCTCTTCCGGGCGGGATGCTCCGCGAGGGCTCGACTTCCTCCTGCTGCAGAACCGACTCAATGTCGCCGTCTCGCGCGCCGAGCACACGGCCTACGTCGTCTACGGCACGGGGCTCCTCGACGACCTCCCGCGGACCGCCGAGGGTGTCGCTCGGCTCAGCGCATTCGCCCGGCTCGTCGGGCGGGTGCCGTCGCCGCAATGAGACGCTGACGGATGCCCGTTCCTGCCCGATACCGCTGTCCCCGGCATCCGCGAGCGCGCTCTCCGAGAGCTCCTTCGGGCCTAGACTCGCCTCCACGACGAGGGGAGACATCATGGTCGACGAGGCACCGCGGCAGTTCGAAATCGATCTGCCCCCCGAAGCCATCCCCGGCAGCTATGCCGATTTCGCGAATGTGTGGCATACGCCGGACGTGTTCGTGATGGATTTCGTCTCGCTGGTGCGGCCGCCGCGAGAAGACGTGGATGCCGAGGGCACGACCGTGACGGTCGTCCCCGGACGGGTCGTTCAACGGATCCGGATCCCTCCGCAGCAGGTGTTCGAGCTGGCGAAAGCCCTCACCCAGCAACTCGAGTTCTGGGAGCAGGAGACCGGGCGTCGGGCGCCCTCGCCCCTCGACGGCCCCTGAGTCTTTACTCGGCGGTGCCGTAGAGGCGATCGCCCGCGTCGCCGAGGCCGGGAACGATGTATCCCTTTTCGTTCAGGCGCTCATCCAGCGATCCCAGCACGAGGGTGACATCGCGGTCGCCGACCTGCTCCTGGATCTTCGCGACGCCCTCCGGGGCGCCGAGGATGCAGATCGCGGTGACGTCTTGCGCGCCGCGGGCGAAGAGGAAGTCGATCGCGGCGCCGAGCGACCCGCCGGTGGCGAGCATGGGGTCCAGGACGAAGCACTGCCGATCGCTGAGATCGGCCGGCAAGCGCTCGGCATAGGTGACCGGCTCGAAGGTCTCTTCATCGCGAGCCATGCCGAGGAAACCTACCTCGGCGGTCGGGAGCAGCTTCACCATTCCGTCCAGCATGCCGAGTCCGGCGCGAAGGATCGGGACGACGAGCGGACGAGGCTCGCTGATGCGCACACCGATCGTCGTGGTGACCGGGGTCTGGATCTCGATGTCCTCGACCCGCACGTTGCGGGTCGCCTCGTAGGCCAGGAGCGTCACCAGCTCTTCCGTGAGCTGCCGGAACACCGGAGACGGTGTGCGCTTGTCGCGCAACACGGTGAGCTTATGGGTGATGAGGGGGTGGTCAGCCACGTGCACGCGCATGTCGCTCAGCCTACGCGGTCCGCGTACGCTGAGCGCGTGAGCCTGCCCACCGACCCGCACCTCAGCGCCGCGATGGAGCAGGCGCTGGTTCTCGCGGCGGAGGCGGCGGAAGCGGGCGACATCCCCGTGGGAGCTGTCGTGCTCGACGCGACCGGGGGGGTCATCGGCATGGGCCGGAATCTGCGCGAGGTCACCGGGGACCCGACGGCGCACGCCGAGGTCGTCGCCCTTCGTGCGGCGGCGGCCGCATCCGGATCGTGGAACCTCGCGGGGTGCACGCTCGTGGTGACCCTCGAGCCGTGCGTCATGTGCGCGGGCGCGATCCTGCAATCACACGTGACGCGGGTGGTCTTCGGTGCGTGGGACGAGAAGGCCGGGGCCGCTGGATCGCTCTACGACGTCCTCCGCGACCGGCGACTGCCGGTCCGCGCCGAGGTGGTCGCGGGCGTCCGGGCCGAGGAAGCATCCGCCGTGCTGCGTTCGTTCTTCGACGCGCGCCGCTAACCTGTCAAGCCGGGGCGCACTCGTTCCGCACGATACCCAGGGGGTCCTATGTCGGTCGGTCTGCTCGCTGTCGTCGACGATATCCTCACCGCAGCGCTCAAGGCATCCGCCAAGACGGCCGGAGTCGTCATCGACGATGCCGCCGTCACCCCCCAATACGTTCAGGGGATCACGCCGGCGCGCGAGCTTCCCGTCGTCGGAAAAATCGCTCTCGGATCGCTCGCGAACAAGTTCCTCATCATCATCCCGATCGCGCTGCTGCTGACGGCGTTCGCCCCATGGGTCCTCCCGTTCCTTCTCATCATCGGTGGCGCCTACCTCTGCTTCGAGGGTGCCGAGAAGGTGCTCGAGTGGTTCGGCTTCGCGCACGGGCACGCCGACGACGGTGCCCGTGACGAGAAGAAGCTCGTGCTCGGTGCCGTGCGCACGGACCTGATCCTCTCGACCGAGATCATGCTGATCTCCCTCGCGAGTCTCGACGCCGGCATGGGTATCTGGACGACCCTCGCGGTCCTCGCCGTGATCGCCCTGATGATGACCGTGATCGTCTACGGCGCCGTCGCCCTGCTCGTCAAGATCGACGACATCGGCCTCAAGATGGCCAAGAGCCGCGACGTCCGCGTGCGCCACACCGGCACGCGCATCGTCCGGTCGATGCCGGTCGTCTTCCGCGTGATCAGCGTCATCGGTACCGTCGCGATGCTGTGGGTCGGTGGGCACCTCGTGCTCGCCAACCTGGATGAGGTGGGCGTGCACGTCGTCGGCGACCTGGTCCACAGCGTGGAGCACCTGCTCGAACCGCTGGGGCCCGTGATCGTCTGGATCGGCGACACGATCGTCTCGGCGATCGCCGGGTTGACCCTCGGCCTCGTGATCGTGGGGATCGTGCTCGGCATCGGCAAGATCCTCGGCCGTCGGCCGAGCTTCAGCGAAGGTGGCGCATCGCCCGCCACGCACGGACGTGCGTGAAGGAACTCAGTCCCAAGAACTCAGGATGATCGCTTCGGTCGGTGGCGCCGGGGATGCCGGGTGCCCGATGTAGCCGATGACTTCCAGGAGCGCGCGCCGCACCTCGGCGGGACGCTCGAGGTGCGGCGCGTGGCCGACCCCGTCGAGGCTGACCTCGGTGACGGCGCCGCCGGCCGCGCGGTAGGCGTCGAGCACGTCGCGGGTCTGTGCGACCATCTCCTGGGCGGGCGCGACATCGGCGCCGGGCCACCCGGGGACGATTCCGACAGCGCCCAGATGGTTCAGATCGAAGTACGAAGCATCCGACACGATCGCGTCGGCGGTGCCGTGCACCCACAGGATCGGCGGCTTCTCGGCCAGGTCGATCAGCCCGGACGTGTTGAAATAGCGCGGGGCCATCGTGTTCAGGACGCCGATCGCGCCGGCTGCGAATCCCGGCCAATTCTCGCTCGCGACGCCGTCACCGGGATAGTTTCCGGTCGCGGTGGAGGTGGTGTTCATCGACTCGACCCACACATCTTCATGGTCGCTCGCGTAGCCCGGCGCGACATAGCCCGAGCGGAAGACGCTGCGCGGTGAGGTGGGGGACTCATCGGTCATGTCGCGATCGATGAGCCGCTGCACGAAGTCGGGATTGGCGCCACCTCCGCCGCATCCGGCGTCATCCTCGGTCAGCCGGGAGCCGTCGCGACGCGTGCCGCCGAAGCCATAGGGCGAGACGGGTGCCTGCAGAGTGAGCGAGAGCACCGGATGATCGAGGGCGTACTGCATGACGACTCCGCCGCCCATCGACCAGCCGACCAGGTGCGCGGTCTCGATTCCCAGCGCCTCCAGCGTCGCGTGGACATCATCGCTGAAATCGCGGACCCCCCGTGTCGCGTCGACCGGCAGGCTTTCCGTCCCGCCGAAGCCGCGCAGGTCGATCGCGATGACGCGCAGATCGCTCGGCAGATCCTGCATGAGTTCCTGCCAGAACAAGCTGGAAGACACGTTGCCATGGATGAAAACGATCGTGTTCTCGGCAGAATTCTCGGGGTCGTCGCCGACGCGCTCGAGGATGTTGACGCTCAATCGGTCCGTATCGATGAGGCGTGAACTGATGCCGTCGAAGAGGGTCATGACCCGACTATAGTCCTCCCGTTTGAAGGTGAATATGGCCTCGACAAGAGGGATGCCGACCCCTGTCAGGACGGCCGATGACAGACTGGGAGAATGGCGAATGACACCCTTCCCTCGATCGCGATCCTCGGCGCCGGCTCGATGGGTGGTGCGATCCTCCAGGGGTTGGTGCGCTCCGGTCAGGCGTCGCAGGTGACCGTCACCAACCGCACGTCAGCGAAGGCCGCTGCTCTTTCCGAGCTCACCGGTGTCACGAGCCTGTCGCTCGAAGCAGACCCGACCGCGAATGTCACGGCCGCGGCATCGGCCGATGTCATCCTCGTTGGCGTGAAGCCGGTCCTCGTGCCCGAACTCCTGCGCGAGATCGCGCCGGTGCTCCGCCCGGGCACCGTGCTCGTGAGTCTCGCTGCCGGTGTGACGATCGACACATTCGAGGAGATCGTGGGGGAGGGCATCGCCGTGCTGCGGTCCATGCCCAACACTCCGGCGGTCGTGGGCAAGGCAGTGACCGGAGTGTCGGCGGGGCCCAGCGCGTCGTCCGCGGAGGCGGCCCTCGTTCGACGCTTGTTCGAGACCTGCGGCGCGGTGATCGAGCTTCCGGAAGCGCAGATCGACGCGCTGTCGACGATCTCCGGCTCCGGCCCGGCGTATGTCTTCCTCCTGATCGAAGATCTCACCGAAGCGGCGCGCGGCAAGGGCTTCTCCGACGCCGACGCGCGCCTCATGGCGGAACAGACCTTCATCGGCGCTGCCGCGCTGCTGGCGGCGACGGGTGAAGACCCCGCCGAGCTCCGTCGCCGGGTGACGAGCCCCAAGGGAACGACCGAGCGAGCGATCGCCGTGCTGCAGGGCGCGCATCTCGACGGCGTCTTCGCCGAGGCGACGGATGCCGCTCTCGCCCGCGCGAAGGAAATGGCCGCCGGCGCCTGAGCCTCCTCAGCGGTCGAGGCCGGCGAAACGCTCGATGTCGCTGTTGGTGCCCGAGACGATGATGAGGTCGTGGTTGGTCACGACGGTGTCGGCCTCGGCGTACCGGAACGGCTTGCCCGGGCTCTTCACGCCCACGATGGTCACGTGGTACTTCGAGCGCACGCCGGATTCGTTGAGCCCGACGCCGCGGATGAACTTCGGGGGATACATCTTCGCGAGGACGAAGTCGTCATCGAAGCGGATGAAGTCCAGCATCCGACCGCTCACGAGGTGGGCGACGCGCTCGCCGGCCTCACGCTCGGGGTAGATGACGTGGTTGGCGCCGACGCGCGCGAGGATCTTGCCGTGGCTCTGCGAGACCGCCTTCGCCCAGATCTGCGGAACCTTCAGGTCGACGAGGTTCGCCGTGATCAGCACGGATGCTTCGATCGAGGAGCCGACGGCGACGACGGCAACCTGGAAATCCTGCGCGCCGATCTGCTTGAGCGCGTCGATGTTCTTCGCATCGGCCTGGACCGTGTGCGTGACGCGCTCCGACCACTTCTGCACGAGGTCGAGACTCTCGTCGATCGCGAGCACCTCCCGCTCGAGCCGGTCCAGTTCGCCCGCACAGGCGGCACCGAACCGACCGAGGCCGATCACGAGAACGGGGGCATCGCTTCGCAGCTGCTCAACCAACGATGGGCCTTTCCACGGGCAGCGAATAGTGCTGCGAACGGGACGTCGCGGCCACGGCCGCGGCGAGAGTCACTGTACCAACGCGACCCATGAAGATGGTGGCGGCCAGGACGTAGACGGCCGGATCGGGGAGCTCTGCCGTGAGTCCCGTCGAGAGGCCGACCGTGCCGAAACCGGAGATGACGTCGAACAGCACTTCGGCGATGTCGGCTTGGGTGATCTGCGCGATCGTGATGGTCGAGATCGCGACGATCGTCGATCCCCATGCGACGACCGACAGAGCCACGCGCTGGACATCGCTGGGAATCCGGCGTCCGAACGCCTCGACGCTCTGTCGACCTCTCGCCTCGGAGAAGACCGCGAGGGCGAGCACAGCGAGTGTCGTCACCTTGATGCCACCCGCCGTCGACGCGGACCCGCCACCGACGAACATGAGCATCGAACCCACAACGAGCGAGGAGCCGTGCAGTTCACCGACGTCGACGACGGCGAATCCGCCGGAGCGGGTCATCGCCGAGAGGAAGAACGCCTGGAACGTGGTGTCCCAGGCCTCCATGGAGCCGAGGGTCTTCGGGTTGTTGTACTCGAGGAGCAAGAACACCGCGGCGCCCGCGATGAAAAGGGTCGTGGTGGTGATGAGGGTCAACTTGGCGTGGAGCGACCAACGCCGCACGTGGAAGTGGTGCTTCCACAGGGTGTAGATCACCGGGAAGCCGATCGACCCGAGGAAGACGCCGGCCATCAGAACGGTCAGAAAGAAGTAGTTGTCGGCGAACGCCGCCACCCCGCCGACGTTGGGGGTGAAGCCGGTGTTCGTGAACGACATCGCCGAGTAGTACAGCGACTCCCACAGTGCGGTGAGCGGGTGGACCCCGCTGGCCAGCATGGCGGGGTAGAGGAGCACCGCGAGGACGGCCTCGATCACGAGCGTGGACAGCGCGACGGTCGCCAGCAGCTGGCCGACTTCTCCGAGCCGCACCGTCTGGCCCTCGTTGACCGGCCCACCGTGAGCGCGCATCGGGTTGCTGTCACCGGCGGCGATGAGCTTCGCGCGCAAGCCGAGTCGCTTGGAGATGACGAGACCGAGGATCGAGGCGAGAGTCAGCACGCCCATGGCGCCGACATTCACGCCGAGATAGATCACGGCATTGCCGAACGGTGACCAGGTCGTGGCCATGGCCACTGTGCTGAGGCCCGTGACGCAGATCGTGGAGACGGCGGTGAAGAGCGCATCGGCGAAAGGAAGTGGACGCCCGTCCGCCGCAGCCATCGGCAGGGACAGCAAAGCGGTGAAGATCAGGATCAGGGTGGAGAAGACCAGGATCGCGAACCGTGACGGTGATGCGGTGGCGAGTTCGCGTGCTGCGCGGCCGAATCGGCGCAGCGTCTGAGCCATGGCGTGACGGGTGCGCACACCGACGGTGTCGCCCGTCATCTCACGCCCCTTTCGATCAAGATCGTTGTCATGGTACTCCGGGCGCCGCGCGGACTAACCTAATGTCATGGCGGACATCTTCGACGTGATCGCCGACGGAACCCGTCGGGATATTCTGCAGCTTCTGCGCGAGCGAGGGAGCAGCGGTGTGCGGGGGACGAGCGTGTCGCACATCGTCGCCGAGCTCGGTGTCAGCCAGCCCACCGTCTCCAAGCACCTCAAGGTCTTGCGCGAAGCAGAACTCGTGTCGGTGCGCGAAGAAGGTCAGCACCGGTTCTACAGCCTGTCCGCCGCCCCGCTCGACGAGGTCGACGACTGGCTCGTTCCGTTCTTCGACGACGGATCGCTCCTCCTCGACGACGGTGCATCGTCGCTTCCGGACTCCGCGGCGCACGCGGCGGAGCTCGTCGGGCGTGCGGCAGCGTCGGCCAAGCACGCGTGGGACAGCGCCCTGAAGAAGCTTCCCGGCCGGTGAGCACGGAAACCACATCCGTCTCATAGGTTTACACGCGTAGCACTGGCACCCTAGGCTGTGACCAGCATTTTTCTACACACTGGGGGTCGTCGATGTCGGAGCTGTCTGACGTGCGTTTCTTGACGGTCGCCGAAGTGGCGGAGTTGATGCGCGTGTCGAAGATGACCGTGTACCGCCTCGTCCACGCCGGCGAGCTCCCTGCGGTGCGCTTCGGACGCAGCTATCGGGTGCCCGAAACGGCCGTCACCGCAGCTCTGCAACGTCCTATCGCCGACGTCGGCTAGACTGTCCCGAGGGCAATTCTCGGATTGCCCGATCCCGGACGCGAACGATCCGCGTCCAGACCCCTGACATAGTGAGGTTTTCCGTGGGTTCTGTCATCAAGAAGCGCCGCAAGCGTATGGCGAAGAAGAAGCACCGCAAACTGCTTCGCAAGACTCGCCACCAGCGCCGCAACAAGAAGTAATCGCGGCACGCACACCGAACGCCTGTCCTCACGGACGGGCGTTTCGTGTCTGCGGGCTGGCAGGATGGATGCTGTGACCACCCTCACGATCATCTCCAAGCCTGATTGCCATCTGTGCGATGTCGCACGGGAGATCATCGAGCAGGTCACCGCGGAACTGCCGGAGGGTGCCGTCGACATCGAGGAGTTCTCGATCCTCGATGACAAGGCGCTCTACGACCAGTGGTGGGAGAAGATCCCGGTCGTCTTGATCGATGACCGATTGCACGCGCACTGGCGCCTGTCCGCTGAACGGCTGCGGACGGCCCTCGACACCGCGCACGACAAGGAGCAGACATGATCCGACACATCGTCACGTGGGCAATGGCGGCCACCGATGCCCCGACGCGGGCCGCGCATGCCGCCGAGGTCGCTGAGCGGCTCCAGGCGCTGGACGGAGTCGTCGAGTCGATCCGATCGCTGTCGGTTGGAGTGAACGCGCTGGACATCGCCGGCAACGCCGATGTCGCTCTCGTCGCCGACTTCGACGACGCGGCCGGGCTCGAGGCCTATCAGACCCACCCGGCCCACCAGGCGGTCGTGGGCTTCATCCGCAGCGTGACCGGCAGTCGCTCCGCGGTCGACGTCGAGATCTGAGCGCAGGCCCGTTACCGGGCTCGTACGGTGACCGGCTCAGCGGCCACGGCGATCCGCACTCGCTCGCCGTAGTCCACTCGTTCGGTGGCGGAGTGCTGGATGCGCACGAGCGTGCGGTCGTCGGTGCGGACGAGCGTGCGTCGGTAGCTGCCGAGGAAGGTGCTCTCCTCGACGACGGCTGCGACACCCGGCAGGGACGCCGGCACGAGTCGGACGTTCTCGGGGCGGACGAAGACATCCACGGGGCCGTCGAGAGCGGCGCCGTGCACCGGAAGACGGACGCCCCACACCGTCACCGCCCCACCCTCGGCAACACCGGGGACCACGCTGGAGAGACCGACGAACGCCGCAACCTGCGCCGTCGCGGGCCGCAGGTAGAGATCTTCGGGAGTGCCGATCTGCTCGATGCGTCCGGCATCCATGACGGCGATGCGGTCGGAGACGGCCAGCGCTTCTTCTTGGTCGTGGGTCACGAACACGGTCGTGATCCCGAGGCGAAGCTGGATCCGGCGGATCTCGTCCCGTAACTGCACGCGGACCTTTGCGTCGAGGGCGGAGAGCGGTTCGTCCAGTAGCAGTACGCGTGGCTCAGTGACGAGCGCCCGCGCGAGAGCCACGCGCTGCTGTTGGCCACCGGAGAGTTGATGCGGGAACCGATCGCCGAGGTGGCCGAGGCCGACGAGGTCGAGTGCATCCGCAGCGCGACGAGATGCGTCGGCGCGGCCGACCCCGCGGCGGCGGAGCCCGAACGCCGCGTTGTCGACGACACGAAGATGCGGGAACAACGAGTAGGACTGGAACACCATGCCGATGTCGCGTCGGTTGGTCGGCAGGTTCGACACGTCTCTGTCGCCAAGAAGGACCGCCCCTTCGGTCGCCTGTTCGAGTCCCGCGAGAACCCGCAGGGCCGTCGTCTTGCCGCAGCCCGACGGCCCCAGAAGCGAGACGAACTCGCCGGGTGCGATGTTCAGGTCGACGCCGTGGAGCACGCGTGTCGATCCGTAGTCCTTCACGATGCCGCGGAACTCGACCCGCGTTCCGACGGCCGGGTCGGAGAGGAGGGCATTGTCCGCGGTGCTCGGGAACGCTCGCGTGAGATGGTCGGCAGTGGTCATGCCCGGGCCTTTCCGGCGCGCGAGCGAGCCGCGCGACCGAGGAGGAGAAGAAGGAGGAAGACGAACAGAAGCGACAGCAGGGTGAACATCGCCGAGGCATATGGATCGATCTTGTTCGAGACCACGAGGGCCGTCTGCAGCACCTGTCGGTTGAGGAGCGACGCGATCGTGAACTCGCCCAGCACGACGGCCACCGAGATGAGGGAGGCGGCGAGCAGTCCTTGGCGGAGGTTCGGGATGAGTGCGTGGGCGAGAACGGCCGGCCAACCTGCGCCGAGCGATCGAGCGGCCTCGGCGAGGGTCTTCAGATCGACCGCGTCGATCGAGGCCTTGATCGACCGGTACGCGAAGGGGAGCACCGTGATCCCGTACGCGAAGGCGAGGGTCCACGCGCCGGTGCCGAGCGCGCGTCCGATCTGCAGATAGATCGGAGCGAGACCGACGACCAGGACGATCGCGGGGATCGAGATCGGCAGCAGCACGACGAACTCGAACATGCTCGCGAGCCGCGGGAAGCGCAGCTCGACGAGGATCATCGTCGGGAGGAGAAGCAGCAGCACGATCGCGACGGTGACGACCGCGAGGATCAGAGAATTGCCGAGCCCGGTCCAGATCGGCGTCAGTATTTGCGTATTGGCGGGGTCGAAGACTCGGATCCAGTTGTCGAGCGAGTAGCCGTCACCGTCGCGGAACGTGTACAGCAGCGTCGCGACGAGCGGGATGGCGAAGACGATGCCGACGCTCAGACCGATCACCCATCGCGTGGCGCGGGACGGTGCGATGCCCTTCATGCCTGCCACCTCGCCGCGCGGTTGCGGATGAGCGAGTACAGCCACATGACCACTCCGACAACCACGATCATTCCGAGTGCAAGCGCACCGGCGAGATTTTCTCGACCGAGCACGGTCTCGCTCGTCAGCGCCGCGCGGATCTGCAGCGGCACGATCTGTGAGCCCTGACTCGCCAACGCCGCGGCGGTTGCATACGACGAGAAGGCGTTGGCGAACAGCAGGAGGAAGCTCGCGAGGAACGAGGGGGCCAAAACGGGGAAACCGATGCGCAGCCAGAAGCTCGCCCGTGTGCCGCCGAGCGTCAGGTTCGCCTCGGCCCACTGCGGACGCAGTGCCGACAGTGCGGGGAGGAAGGTGATGACCATCAGAGGCACTTGAAAGTAGATGTAGGGCAGGATCAGCCCGGGCAGCGAGTACAACCAGGCGCCGGGCTGGATGTCGATTCCCAGAGAATCGCGCAGCGCCACAGTGACGACACCCTGGACCCCGATCGTCGCGATGAACATGAACGCGAGCATCACGCCGCCGAACTGCGCGAGCACTCCCGTCGCGGCATCGAGCATGCTGCGGATCGCACCTGTTTCCGGCAGCCCCAGCGCGGCGTAGCAGACGAGCGCACCGAGAACGGCGCCCACCGCCGACGTCAGCAGCGACAACCACGTCGTGTTCATGAAGGTCTGCACGATGACCGGATCGCCGAGCGCGGAGACGTTCGACAGCGTGAACGAGCCCTCGCCGTCGAAAAAGCCCGTCCCGATCGCCAGCGCAGTCGGAAGCGCGAGGAAGAGGAGAACGTAGACCGTGAAGGGTGTGAGGCCGAGCCACGCCCACGAGGGTCGTCGGTGTGAGATGGGCGCGCCCTGCCGGGCCGAAGCGCGGTGCTCCGGCCCGGCAGGGGTCACAGTGGTGGTGATCACTGAATCGCTGCAGCCCACTTCTCGCCGAGCAGCGTGCCGGCGGCCGTGCTCTGTGCTTCGGTGGGAACGACGGTCTCTTCGGGCACCTCGGGAAGTGCCGCGGCGAGGTCGGCGTCGATCGTGCCGGCATCCACCATGGCGTCCATGCGAGCCGGGCGTGCGCCGCCCTTCAGCCACATGTTCTGCACGTCGTCGCTGTAGAGGAACTCCTGCCAGAGGCGAGCAGCGGCCGGGTTCGGGGCGTTCTTGTTGATCGCCTGGTTGTAGTACCCGGCGTAGCCGGTGCCCGGAAGGACCACGACCTTCCAGTCGGCGTTGGTCGCCGCGTGGCTCGCGTTCAGGTAGTCCCAGTCGAAGACGACCGGTGTCTCGCCGGACGAGATCGTTCCCGTGGTCACGTCGACCTTCAGGAGGTTGCCGGTCTGCTGGAGCTCACTGAAGAAATCGATGCCCGGCTGGAAGTCATCCAGCGTCCCCTCGGACTGGACGGTGGCGAGGCCGACCGCGGCGAACGCGGCCCCGGCCTGCGTGGGGTCGCCGTTGATGGCAACGGCACCCTTGTACGCCGGATCGAGCAGGCTCGACAGCTCGGTCGGCGCGTCGTACTTCGACGAGTCGTAGCCGATCGACATGTACCCGCCGTAGTCACCGACGAACAGGCCGGTGGGCTCCTTGAGGGCGTCGGGGATGTCCTCCCACGTCTGCACCTTGTACGGCGCAAAGTACTCCGTGCTCTGCAGCGCAACGGTGAGACCGAGGTCGAACACGTCGGGAGCGGTATCGAGGCCCTCGTTCGTCTTGGCGGCGGTGATCTCCTCGGCGCTCGAGATGTCGGGGGACTGCTCGTTGATCGTGATCTCGGGGTAGCGACTGGCGAACTCGTCGAGGATCTCGCCGTAGTTCGCCCAGTCGCGCGGGAGTGCGATGACGTTGAGCTGGCCTTCTGCCTTCGCGGCAGCTTCCAGATCGGCGAACGAACCGAAATCGGCGACGGTGGTGGCCGTCGCGGCGTCGACGGATTCGCCTTCGCTGCCGGACGCGGCGGGGCCTGCGCATGCGGCGAGCGCCAGGGCGCCGACCGTCGTCAGGGCGAACGCGGCGAGTGTGCGCCGCGGGGTGATGCGTGACATGGGTGTTCCTCTCGGGTGAGACCCGATGGCGCGACGCAACAGCGTTCAGATCATCGGGGGATGAGCCGAACGTAGGGATTCCCGGTAACGCGCAGGGCGGTCGCCGGTGAACGCAGGGTGTCTAATCGTCGACGTCGAGGTCCGATCGCGCGCTCTGCGCCGCCGGCCGCACACCCGCGATGATCGCGTCGCGCGTCACGCCCACGGCATCCAGCAGCACGGCCGCGCACACCCCGGTGCGGTCCTTGCATGGCGACTCCGCCTCGCCGGCAGGGGTCAGGGCGTGCAGTGCATCGGAGCGATACAACACGCCGACTGCGTCATGGCGCCAGAATACGGGTCCGGGCTACGGCGCCAGTCGCGTCGGACCGCGGAACAGGAACGTGACCTCACGGATCGAGTCCTGACCGAACATCAGCATCAGCACGCGCGCGAGGCCCATGCCGAAGCCGCCGTGCGGGGGCACGCCGTAGCGGAAGAAGTCGAGGTAGTGCTCGAGGCCCTCGAGTGAGAGACCCTTCTCCGTCGCCTGAGCCTCCAGCACGTCGATGCGGTGCTCGCGCTGTGCGCCGGTCGTGATCTCGACGCCCTTGAACAGGAGGTCGTAGCTGTTGGTGAGCCCGGTCTCGGCATTGCGCATGTGGTAGAACGGCCGGATCTCGGGGTGGTAGTCCGTGATGAACACGAACTCGTGACCGTAGGTCTCCAGGGCGTGCGCCGAGATCTGACGCTCGCCCTCGGGGTCCAGGTCGCCGTCGGTGCGCGGGATCGCGTAGCCGCGTGCGGCGACGATCTCGCGCGCTTCTGCGAGGGGAATGCGCGGGAACGGGACGGTCGGCACGACGACGTCGATGTCGAACAGCTCCTTGATCTCTGCGCCGTGCTTGTCGGCCACAGCCTGGATCGCGGTCGCCAGGAGTTCCTCCTGCATGCGTGCGACATCGTCGTACGAGTCGATCCAGGAGATCTCGGCATCCACCGAGGTGAACTCCGTCGCGTGACGGCTCGTGAAGCTCGGGTCGGCGCGGAATACGTCGCCGATCTCGAAGATCTTGCCGAAACCGGCCGCCTGTGCCATCTGCTTGTAATGCTGCGGGCTCTGCGCGAGATACGCGGTCTGCTCGCCGAAGTACTCGAGCGCGAACAGCTCGGCGTTGCCCTCGGCCGGAGTCGACATCAGCTTCGGCGTGTGGAGCTCGACGTAGTCGTTCTCGACCCAGTACGAGCGCATCGCGTGCTCGAACGTCGTCGAGACGCGGAAGATCAGCGCGTTGCGGCGCTGGCGCAGGTCGATGAAGCGCCAGTCCATGCGCTTGTCCAGGCCACTGTCGGACGCGATCGGCGTCTCGGGCAGGGCGGCCGCGGCAACCTCGAGGCCCGCGAGCTTGATCTCCACGCCGCCGAGCTTGACGCGCTCATCGTGCTTGAGCTCGCCCGTCGCGGTCAGGAACGTGCCGGTGCTGAGCTCCGAGATCAGTGCCGTCAGCGCGAGCGCGTCGGCATCCTGCTCACCCCCGTCGGGGTCGGGGCGCGTCGCGGGGTTCACCAGTTGCACGGCGCCGGTCTCATCGCGGAGGATGACGAACTGCACCTTCTTCTGGTCACGGACGGTTTCGACCCATCCGGAAATCGAGACGGGGCCGTCTTCGCGGGACTGCAACTGGTCTACCAACACGCGTTCACTCACGAGAGACCACTCTACGTCGGCGGGCGATCATTCAGGTTTCGGCAACCTTGAGCACCTAGCGTCGAACCCATGACGACACCGGACGGTTCTTGGCTCACCGCGCTCGTCGACGGTGTCGTCGGCCTCATGGACATCATCGGCGCTCCCGGCGCCGGTCTCGCGATCGCATTGGAGAACCTGTTCCCGCCGCTTCCCAGCGAGGTGATCCTGCCGATGGCCGGCCTCGCCGCCGCGCGCGGATCGTTCACGCTCTTCGAAGCACTGTTCTGGACCACGGCCGGTTCGGTCGTCGGCGCCTTCCTGCTGTACGGCATCGGTGCGTGGCTGGGGCTTCCGCGGTTGCGGGCGCTCGTCGAGCGGACGCCGCTCCTGCACGTCGATGACGTCGACCGCACGGTTGCGTGGTTCGGTCGTCACGGCGGCAAGGCCGTGTTCTTCGGTCGGATGCTGCCGATCTTCCGGAGCCTGATCTCCATCCCCGCCGGGGTGACCAGGATGCCGCTGTGGCGATTCGGTGTGCTGACGCTCGCCGGCTCCCTCATCTGGAACGGGGTCTTCGTGCTCGCCGGCTATCTCCTCGGCGAGCAGTGGCACATCGTCGAGGAATATGCCGGCATCCTGCAGTACGCCGTCATCGCGGCGGCAGCGGGCGCGCTGGCCTGGTTCACGGTGGTCCGCGTGCGTCAGCTCCGCGGGCGGAGCCGGTCAGCAGACCTGGCGTAACCGCCGCTCTCAGCCCGTCCACAGACCGGCCGCCCGTAGACTTGCGGAGTGCCCGCCGACCGCCTCCATCTCGTGCGCCACGGGGAGGTCTTCAACCCCGAACGCGTACTGTACGGACGCTTGCCGGAGTTCCGGTTGAGCGAGGCAGGCCGCCACATGGCGCGCGCCGCCGCCGATCACCTGCGAAAGCGGGAACGTTCGGTCTCGACTCTGTTCGCCTCGCCGCTGCAGCGCACGCAAGAATCGGCCGAGGCGTTCCACGACGTTTTCGGGCTCACTCCCGTGCTCGACGAGCGAGTCATCGAGCCGACGAACGTCTTCGAGGGCAAGCAGATGAAGCGCGCCGTCCTCAATCCGCTCAACTGGCGTCACCTGGTGCGCCCGTCCGTGCCGAGCTGGGGGGAACCGTACCTGCAGGTCGTCGATCGGATGGATGCCGCGATGCGCGACGCGTGGTCGTCCACGGCATCCGGAGACGTCGTCATCGTGTCGCACCAGTTGCCGATCTGGATCACCCACCTTTCTGTGGCCGGGGAGTCGCTGCGGCACGACCCGCGCAATCGCCGCTGCGCGCTCTCCTCGGTGACGAGCTTCGAGCTCGACGGGGATCGCTGGCGCGAAGTCGACTATGCCGAACCGGCCGCCGTCGCGGGCGCGATCGATGTGGGGGCGGTATGAGACGACGCACAACGGCCGCGCTCCTGCTCGTCCTCGCGCTCGGGCTTTCCGCCTGCACGAGCGCGAACGACGGGCTGATCGACTCGTACGAACAGGGTGGCGACACGGGCTTCATCTCCGGTGACGGCAGCGTGCAGGAGATCGCGGCCGACCAGCGCGGTGACGCCGTGGAGTTCACCGGGACGGCCGTCGACGGATCGACCGTCACGAGCGCCGACTTCGCCGGCGACGTGCTCGTCCTCAACTTCTGGTACGCGGGATGCGGCCCGTGCCGCGCTGAAGCGCCGACACTCGAAGCGACCGCCCAGAAGACCGGAGCGGAATTCCTCGGCGTCAACATCTACGACGGACCCGAGCAGGCGACCGCCTTCGAGGAGACGTACGGCATCTCGTATCCCTCGCTCCTCGCGAAGGAGGATGCCGCTCTGAAGTTGGCATTCGCCTCGTGGACGCCATTGCAAGCCGTGCCGATCACTCTCGTGCTGGATGCGCAGGGCCGCGTCGCTGCCCGCTTCATCGGCCAGGTCGCGAGCGAGTCGATCCTCACGACGATCGTCGACGACGTGCGTGCGGAACAGTCGTGAACCAGATCGTCGTGGACGGAGCTCTCTGGATCGCCATCCCGATCGCGATGCTGGCGGGCCTCATCTCCTTCGCCTCGCCCTGTGTGCTCCCCCTCGTCCCCGGATATCTGGGCTTCCTGGGCGGTGCCGTCGGCGCCGATCCCCGCAGAATGTCGCCAACTCCGCACGATTCCGGCGATGCGGTGCGGAGTTCGCGACAATCTGCGGCGATCGTGACCGGTCGCGGGCGCCTCGTCGGCGGGGTGGCCCTGTTCATCGCCGGGTTCACCGTCGTCTTCGTGGCGATGGGGGTGCTGGCGGGAACCGCCGGCCGCTTCTTCCTGCAGTACGGCGACGTGCTCACGCGGGTGCTCGGCGTTGTGGTGATCATCATGGGCCTCGTCTTCCTCGGTGTCTTCGGATTCGCGCAGCGCACGTTCAAGCCCCAGGTGCGGAGCAATCTCGGTCTCGTCGGAGCCCCGCTCCTCGGCATCGCGATGGGCATCGGCTGGGCGCCGTGCATCGGTCCCACCTACACCGCGATCCTCTCCGTCTCCTTCGCGCAGGGCGACCCCTGGCGGGCCGTCTTGCTGGCGATCGCCTACTCGCTGGGCCTCGGCATCCCCTTCGTCCTGCTCGCGATCGGCTTCGGCTGGGCCACCCGATCCGTGGCATTCCTGCGCCGGCATATTCGCATCGTGAACATCATCGGCGGGCTTCTCCTGATCGCGCTCGGCGTGCTGATGGTGACCGGAGTCTGGACTTCGGTCATGTCGCAACTGACGGGGGTGATCGGCAGTGTCGACCTCCCCCTCTGACGGCTCCGAACCGCTCCGGCCGTCCGACCACGCAGATTCCCAGCCGGCATCCGGTGACGGCATCGCCCAGCCGAAGCTCGGTTTCGTCGGCTGGATGCGGTGGGGCTGGCGGCAGCTGACGAGCATGCGCACGGCGCTCGTCCTCTTGCTGTTGTTGGCGATCGCCGCGATTCCCGGCTCGATCGTTCCGCAGCGCACGGCAGACCCGAACGGTGTGGCCCAGTACAAGACCGCCAATCCCGACCTGTACCCGATCCTCGACACGCTGCAGTTGTTCGACGTGTACTCGTCGGCCTGGTTCTCGGCGATCTACATCCTGTTGTTCATTTCGCTCATCGGCTGCGTCGTCCCGCGGACGAAGCACCACTGGAAGGCGCTCCGCGCCCGCCCGCCGCGCACACCGGCGCGGCTGTCACGGCTCGACGATCATGTCGAGGTCGTCCGAAACCTTCCCGCCACGGCGGATGCCGGAGCCTCCGCGACGCAGGCCATCGATCTCGCTCAGACGCAGCTGCGTGCGGCGGGGTATCGCGTGGAGCGCTACGACGGCCGCGGTGGCGCATCGGTATCGGCGGAACGGGGCTATGCCCGCGAGACCGGCAACCTCGTCTTCCACGGCGCGCTCGTCGGAGTCCTGCTGGCCGTCGGGATCGGCGGCGGGCTCACCTACACCGGCCAGACCGTCATCGTCGAGGGCGACAACTTCGTCAACTCTCTGGGCCTTGGCTACACCTCGTTCAATCCGGGCCGCTTCGTCGACACGAATTCCCTCTCGCCGTACGCGATCACGCTCGACAGCTTCGAGGTCAGCTACGTGCCCGTCGGCGAACCCGGGCAGGGACAGGCCGGTGATTTCGCCGCAAATGTGACGGTCACGGAGCCCGGACAGAGCCCCCAGGAGGGTGTCGTGCGGGTCAACCACCCGCTCGATGTCACCGGCGACCGCGTCTACCTGATGGGCAACGGCTACGCGCCGACGATCACCGTCCGCAACGAGGAGGGCGAGGTCGTCTTCCGCGAAGACGTCGAATTCCTCCCGCAGGACTCCAACATGACGTCGCAGGGTGTCATCAAGATCCCGGATGGGATGGCTGAGCAGCTGGGACTCATCGGCTTCTTCTACCCGACAGCCGCCACTCTGCATTCGGGTGCGTTCACGTCCGCGTATCCGTCGCTGGCCAATCCGCTCCTGACGCTCTGGGTGTACTCGGGTGATCTCGGCATCGATGACGGCACGGCGCGCAACGTCTACGCGCTCGACCCGACCGGCATGACCCAACTCGCCGGTGGTGACAGCGGAAGCGAAGCGCTCCAGCTGGAGCCCGGCGAGACCGTCGACCTGCCTGAGGGCATGGGCACGATCACGTTCGAGGATGCGACGGCGAACGGAGCCGCCGAACAGGTCAAGCGCTACGTCTCGCTGTCGGTGCACCGTGATGTCGGCGCCCCGTTCGTGCTGGCCTTCGCCGTCCTGGCCCTCCTCGGACTCCTCGCGGCGCTCTTCATCCCGCGGCGCCGGATGTGGGTGAAGGCGACACCCGGTGACAGCACGCTGACGCTCGAGTACGCGGGGCTCGCCCGTGGTGAAGACCCCGTGATCGCTGCTGCCGTCGCCGACCTCGTGCGCACGCACACCGCCTCGCTCCCCGCCGACAGCCCGGAGCCCCGCCCGTAGAATGGACGCCATGCCTGAGACCGGATTGCAGCTCGACGATATCTCCGTGCTCCTGGTGTGGACCGCGGTCGGCATCTACACCCTGGCCTTCATCGCGTACGCGATCGACCTGGCGCGTCGCTCCGACCTCGCGGTGAGGGCGAAGGATGCCGCACCCGCTCGCGTGCTGGTCACCGCCGGTGGCGCCCAGAGCATCGACGACGTGCGTGCGCAGGAAGTCCAGGCCCAGTCCGACCTCGAAGCGCCGCTGAGCGATCGCCGCCGCTACCTGTGGGCGCGCATCGGCACCTCGATGACCGTTCTCGGCTTCCTCTTCCACGTCGCGGCCGACGTCACGCGTGGTTTCGCCGCGGGCCGTGTGCCGTGGTCGAACATGTACGAGTTCGCTCTGACCGGCACGATGCTGATCGTCGCGGTGTACCTCGTCGTGCTCCTGCGCTACGACCTCCGCTTCCTCGGAACGTTCATCACCGGTCTCGTGGTCGTGCTTCTGGGCGCGACGGCGATCTGGTTCTACACGGTTGTCGTTCCGTTGGCCGATCCGCTGAAGAGCGTCTGGCTCGTCATCCACGTCTTCGTCGCGTCGTTGGCGACGGCGCTGTTCGCCCTCGCCTTCGCCCTGTCGGTCCTGCAGCTGATGCAGGCCCGGCGTGAAAGTGCCGCTGCCGCACTCGTCGAGGCCGAGGCCGCGGCATCCCGCCCGGCGCGCAGCGGCCCGCGCTTCCTGCGCACCCTGCCCTCGGCGGACGTGCTGGAGTCGCTCGCCTACCGCTTCGCGATCATCGGCTTCATCTTCTGGACCTTCACGCTGATCGCGGGTGCCATTTGGGCGAACGACGCGTGGGGTCGCTACTGGGGTTTCGACACGAAGGAAGTCTGGACCTTCGTGATCTGGGTGCTCTACGCGGGATACATCCACGCGCGGGCGACCCGCGGGTGGCGCGGCACCCGCTCGGCATGGCTGTCGATCATCGGGTTCTCGGCCGTCATGTTCAACTTCACGATCGTGAACATGTTCTTCAAGGGCTTGCACGTCTACAGCGGCCTGAGCTGAGCGCTTCGCCACCTCCTCCTCTGGCGCAGGTCCGAGGGGCGGGCGTCAGGCGAGGGCGGGGGATGCCGTCAGCAACACGCGCGTGCTGATCGTCCGCCGGCGGACGACGGCGAGGACCGTGACGACGAACGCGAGGCCCGCCCAGATGATCATTCCCGCGAGGCCCGCTCCGATACCGCCGGCATCGGTCAGGGCGCCGAGCATCGCCTGATAGGCCGGCGTCGTCGGCATGAGTCCCGCGACCGAGGTCAGCACACCCGGTACCGTCGAGACGATCCCGGTCGCGAGGGCGAGCACCCCGATGAGCGCCGAGATCCAGCGACCGGCACCGCCGAACACGCCCACGAGCGCCTGGTTGACCGCGGCGAACGCGACACCGGCGACCATGGCGAGGCCCGCGAACGGGAACCACGTCGACCAGTCGTAGGACGCGGCGACCTGCACGATGCCGGCGAGGAGAAGGCCCTGGCCCGCGCCGATCGCGGCAGCGGGGACCAGGCTTCGGAGCGCCAGCACGACCGATGGGCGGCGCGAGCTGAGCGCGTGCCGCGGCACGGCCTGCAGTGCCACGAACGACGCGAGACCGCCGAACCACAACGCCAGCATGGCCAGCAGGGGGATCGCAGAAGCTCCGAAGAGGTTCGATCCGATACCGGCGGCGGTCACGGGATCCGCGACGACCGAAGCGAGGTCGGTCGCCTGCTGGTCCGTGTACGACGGCAGGGCAGTCGCAGCCTCGGTCAGGCCGTCGGCCAGCGTGGACGTGCCCGTCGCGACCTGGCTGACGCCGTCGGCGAGTTGCGATGCGCCGGTCGCCAACTGGTCGGCGCCATCGGCGAGCTGGTTCGCTCCGGTCCCGAGTGCCGATGCGCCGTCGGCCGACTGATCGATACCGCCCGCGATCGTGCCGAGCCCGGATTCCAGAGCGGACGCACCGGAGGCGAGCTGGTCGACTCCCTGCGCCGTGGCTCCCAGCCCCTGCTGCACGCCGCCCGCGTAGCCGGTTGCGTACCCGGCGGCGGTCACCGCACTCTGCACGTCGCCCGCGAGCCCGCCGAGCGCCGTGCAGACTGCGATCTGGTCCGGAGTCGTCGGCGCCGTGCAGCTGTTCTGCGCCAGGAGGGTCTGATAGGTGGTCGCGAGCGCGACGGTCGCCGCCGCGGCCTCGTTCGCGTAGCGGACGTTGGTCGCGGCAGTGCCGCCGAGAGTGCCGTCTGCGGTCGAGGTGAGCTGAGCGGACACCTGACCGAGGCCGTCGGTGAGCGATCCCGCGCCGGCCGCCGATTGGCGTGTGCCGTCGGCGAGCTGGGCGAGTCCGTTCGAAAGGTCACCGGCACCGGAACCGATCTGGGCGGCGCCGTCGGAGAGCGCGGTGGCACCGGCCGGGAGCTCGGCCGCGCCGGTCGCCGTCTGTGCCGCGCCGTCGGCGAGCTGGTGGGCGCCCGTCGCGGCCTCGCCAAGCTGATCGCCCAGGGTCGTGAACCCGAGGAACACGTTCTCGAGATACACGCTCGACAGCTGCTGTCCCATGACGGATGCGGCGGCCTGCGCGACCTGCGCCGTGATGGCGTCATCGACGATCAGGCTGTCGGGTGCCGTCGCGACGGAGATGGTCGCCTTCTCGGGAGTGCCGCCGGAACCGTCGGAGGCGCCGGCTGTCGAGGTCGCGGCTGCAGAGAAGTTCGCGGGGATCGTGATGATCGCGTCGTAGGTGCCGTCGGCGAGGCCGGTACGGGCGTCGTCCGTGTTCGAGATCGTCCAGTCGAGGTTGCTGGCGAGCTCTTCGGATCCTTCGACCAGACCCGCCGTCAGTTGGCGGCCGAGGGGCACCATCTGACCGTCGAGTGTGACGGGCTCATCGTTGTTGACGATCGCGGCACGCATGTCGCCGAGACGTTCGGTCGGGTTGTACAGCGCAGAGACGAGGATGCCGCCGATCACGACCGGGAGCAGAAGGACGCCGATCAGGGTCAGCCACGTCACGGGCTTGCGGGAACGGGCGCGTTCGATGGGGAGAGTCATGAGGAGATCACCTGCGTGTCGGCCCCGGTCGAGGCGGGGTGTGCGGTCAGGGCGAGGGATGTCACGCCGGGGCGATGCGCCTCCGCGAGGAGATCGAGCGCGGGCCCGTCACGCCGCGCGGACGCGACCAGAGTGAGGGGATGCCCGTCGCCGCGGCGACGTCCGAGTGCGGCCTCGGCGGCATCCCGGAGGATAGCGGCGGCTTGGTCGCGATCGGGACCCGTGAGGGCATCGAGCCCGTCGATGACGACCAGGCTCGTGCCGCCGGCGACCGCTCGGCGGAGCTCCGCGAGCGGGTCGGCGGAGCCGTCGAGAAGGGCCACGCCGACGTGCGCGCGGACCCAGGCACCCCGGCCGGGCAGAAGGTGACCAGCGACGCGCAGGCGTCCGTCCGAGGGTTCGATCCGTCCGGCGACGGCCAACGCGAATGCGCGTCCGGCTCGGGCGTCGGGTGAGGTGACGAGCAGGGTCCCGCCCTGATCGAGCCGCACATCGGCCCCGTCGAACAGCGTGACCTCTCCCGTCTCGCGCCCGCCGTCGGCACGCACGGCGAGCGCGTCGGCCGCCAGCGCGCCGCGGTAACCGGGCTCCGGCCAGTCCCTGAGCGCCATCTCGCGTTCGACAGCCTCGCCCTCGATGTCGAAGTGGGGGAGGATGCGGTCGAGCCATGCCGGCATCCACCACGCCTTGTCGCCGAGCAATGCCATCACGGCGGGCACGAGCGTCATGCGTACGAGGAACGCGTCGACGGCGATGCCGACGGCGAGTCCCAGCGCGATCGGTTTGATCGAGGTGTCGCCTTCGGGGACGAATGCCGCGAAGACGGCGAACATGATGACGGCGGCGGCCGTCACGACCCGGGCGGATGCCGTGAACCCGCTTCGCACGGCCGCGATGGCCATGGCGCGCGCGTCGAACGGCTTCCCGGAGGCGATGGCGGCGCGGCGGGCGTGGACGAAGTCCTCCCGCATCCGCGACACGAGGAACACTTCGTAGTCCATCGCCAAGCCGAAGAGCACGCCCATCAGGATGATCGGCATGAAGCTGATGACCGGACCCGTGCGCGTCACGTGCAGCGCGTCGGCGAGCCATCCCCACTCGAACACCGCCGCGACGACACCGAAGGCGGCGAGAATCGACAGGAGGTAGCCGACGGTGGCCTTCAACGGCACCCAGATCGAGCGGAACACGATCATCAGAAGGATGAACGACAGGCCCACGACGAACAGACCGAACGGGAGGAGCGCGGCGCCCAGGCGATCGGAGATGTCGATCGCGATCGCCGTGAACCCTGTGACTTTGAGGTCGACGCCGTAGGTCTCGAGCCATTCATCGTGATGCGAGCGGAGTTCGCGGACGAGGTCGGCGGTGGCCGGGTCGTCGGGCGCGGTCTCGGGGACGACCTGAATCAGCCCCGTGTCGGCGGTCGGATTCGGCGTGGCGAGAGCCACTTCCTTCACGCCGGGGATCTTTTCGACCTCGGCCTTGAGATCGGCCATGAGTCCCAGGGGATCTGTCGACGTGACGATCGTGCCGGTGAGGACGAGGGGGCCGTTCGAGCCGGGCCCGAAGTGTTCGGCGGTCAGATCGTAGGCCTGTCGCGCTTCGCTCGAGGCCGGTTGCATGCCCGCATTGGGAAGAGCCAGCTGCAGGCTCGCGGCCGGGATCGCCACGACACCGAGCGTGGCGACGACGGCGAGAGTCGTGACGATCGGATGCCGCGTGACGAGCATGACCCAGCGGTTGGTTTTCTTGGTCACGGCCGTGGCCGCCTCGGAGGTGTCTTCCGCCTCCGCGGTTTCTGGCGCGCGGCGGCGTCCGATCCGCGCACCGCGCGAGAGGCCATGACCCCATCCGGCGACGCGTGCGCCGACGAAACCGAGGAAGGCGGGTGTCAGGGTGACGGCGACGAGGACCGCGACGGCGACGGCGGCCGCGGCGGCGATACCCATCGTCGTGAGGAACGGGATGCCGGCAAAGCCGAGGCCGATCAACGCGATGAGCACCGTGACACCGGCGAAGACGACGGCGGAGCCGGCGGTACCGGTGGCGCGTGACGCGGACTCTTCGGGATCCATCCCCGCGCGCACTTGATCTTGATGCCGGGCGACGATGAAGAGCGCGTAGTCGATCCCGACGGCGAGCCCCAACATGATGGCGAGCATCGGAGTGGTCGACGAGACGGTGGCGAACGCCGTCGATGCGTAGATCAGCGCGATCGCCAGGGCGACTCCGATCAGCGCGCTCGCCAGCGGAAAGAAGGCCACCGCGAACGATCGGAAGGTGATGATCAGGACGAACAGCGCGATCAGCACGCCGACGGCCTCGACGATCGACAGGGCGGGGAGGGACGTCGAGAAGAGGTCACCGCCCACCACGACCTGCGAGCCCTCGGGCAAGGCCGCACCGAGCGTCGAGGACACATCCTGCAGCGCGGTCTTCGTCGCATCGGGGACGTCGGTGACGGTCCCTTCGAACTGCAGACGGATGAGGGCGGCGGTCTCGTCCTCGCTGACCGACCCGGTGACCATGTCATCGAACGGATCGGTCACGGCCAGCACGCCCTCGAGGCCCTGGAGCTCATCGACCGTCGAGGCGATCTCGTCGCTGTACGGAGCCTCATCGATACGGTCGCCCTCCGCCGTGACGACGACGTACTGCGCACTCGTCCCACTCGCCTGCGGGAACGTGCGCGCGAGGAGCTCGATGCCCTCTTGGCCCTCGGTCCCGGGAATCGAGAACGAGTTGTCGAAGCCCTTGATGGCGCCTGTCCCGATACCGAGGCCGACCGAGCCGCCCACGATGCCGAGCAGGAGGAGCCACGCGACGAGCACGCGCCAGGGGTGGCGGTACGACCAGTGGCCGAGGGACGAGAGAAGTGTGGACACGAGCGCTCCGGTTCGAAAGGAAGGAGGTCAGCGGATTTCGATACAACGCTGTATCCAATACATAGATGTATCCTAAGGGTGTTCGTCCTCGTCAGTCTGGGGACAAGGTGTGAAACTGGGCCGCGAGAGGGAGCCGCATGACCGACGTCACCGCACGGCACGGATCGCGCCGTCGTGAACAGACCCGGGCGCGGCTTCTGGACGCCGCTCACGAGGTGTTCGGCGATGTCGGGATGGATGCGGCATCCGTCGAGATGATCTGCGAGCGCGCCGGCTTCACGCGCGGTGCGTTCTACTCGAACTTCGAGTCGAAGGACGAGCTGTTCCTCGCACTCATCACCCAGCTGGCGGAAGAAAAGCTCGATGCGGTGGCCGGCCGCGTGCGAGAACTCGCGCCGGATGCGCTGTCGGACATGTCCGCACTCGTGCACCAGGTCGTCGGTGCGTCGCTGGGCGACCGCGTGGAGCCGCAGCTGATCAGCGAGATCCGGACGCAGGCGATGCGAGATCCTCGGCTCGCCGAGGCCTACCTCACGTGGCAGAACGTCCTGCGGGATCGCGTCGAGGGCATCATTCAGCAGGTCGTCAGCACGTACGGGTTGCGGTTGCGGTTGCCGATCGACGACGCGGCACAGCTCCTTCTCGATGTCTCCGACGACACGTGCGCACGTGCCACGCTCGAGGGCCGCCCCACGGAAGAGATCACGACTCTGCTGAATGCCCGCATCGAGCGGCTTGTGATGGTCCTCGTCGAGGCGCCCGCGTAGATCACCCGGTCCCGAGCACCGCGTGGCAGCGCTCGAGTCGCGCCAGCCACCACTCGCGGCGATCCGGCGCGGCGGTATGCCGCTCGAGCAGGTCCCGGTCGGGTGTGATGCGCCCGACGGGCAGCATTCCCGACTCCGGGCGGAGCGGTCGCGACGTCACATCGGCGCCGAGGAGCGACGCCGTCCCCAGCCCGCAGTCGTAGTCCAGTTGGGGGAGTGCTGCGGCCAGAGCGAGTCCCATCGACAGGCCGATGCTCGTTTCCAGCGCGCTGGACACGACGGCGGGAAGCCCGGCTTCGCCGACGATCTCCAGTGCTCGATGCACACCGCCGAGGGGTTGGGCCTTCACGACCAGGAGGTCGGCGGCTCCCGCACGCGCGACCGCGAGGGGATCGACGGCCTTGCGGATGCTCTCGTCGGCGGCGATCGGGATGTCCCAGTCGGCGAGGCGTTCGCGCAACTGGACAAGCTCGTCGACGCTCGCACACGGCTGCTCGAGGTACTCGAGGTCGAACGCGGCGAGTTCGTGTACGGCGTGCTCGGCCTCGTCGACGTTCCACCCGCCGTTGGCGTCGAGGCGGATGCGGCCCTCGGGGCCCAGCGCTGCGCGCACCGCCCGCACGCGAGCGATGTCGTCGGTGAGGGTCTGACCGCGTTCGGCGACCTTGACTTTCGCCGTGCGGCATCCGTCGAAACGTGCCAGCACGCTGGTGACGTCACCGGCGGCGACGGCCGGGACTGTCGCGTTGACGACGATCCGCTCGCGGAGTGGCGCGGGCTGCGCCTGCCAGCCGAAGTCGATCGCGGCGGCCAGCCAGACGGCCGCCTCGGCGTCGTCGTACTCGAGGAAGGGCGAGAATTCGGTCCACCCCGTGGGGCCCTCGAGGAGCACCACCTCGCGGGTGTCGATCCCCCGGAAGCGGGTGACCAGGGGCAGGGAGATGACGTGCGCGACGGTGCGCAGATCGGACAGCGGAGGAATGCTCACGGCATCCATCCTGCCGCGTTCGCGTCGGAACATGTGGCTGCGGCGCGGGGGACTTCGCAGGTGTGCCAACGGTGCACCTCGACGACCACTCCTGAAGGCACGCCGCGCGCGCTGATCAGCCCGCTCGCCCGACCCTGCCCGCGTGAGAGAATCGCCCGGTGAGCCGCCCGACCGTTTCTCCCCGCTTCGCCCTCGACATCGAGGCGGTCCCGCGCGCGGAACGCGCGCAGGCACTGCTCGATGCGCTCGCCGAGCGGGTGGTGATCGCCGATGGCGCCATGGGCACCATGCTGCAGCGACACGACCTGTCGATCGAGGCGGACTTCGCGGGTCTCGAAGGATGCAACGAGATCCTCAACGAGACCCGGCCCGACGTGATCGGCGACATCCACGACGCGTACTTCGCGGTGGGGGTGGATGCCGTCGAAACCAACACGTTCGGAGCCAACTGGTCGAACCTGTCGGACTACGGCATCGATGGCCGCATCCAGGAGCTCTCCGCATCCGGCGCCCGCATCGCGCGGGAGCGCGCCGAAGCGGCCGAGGTCCGCGACGGCCGGATGCGGTGGGTGCTCGGCTCGATGGGGCCGGGCACGAAGCTCCCGAGCCTCGGCCACACGACCTATGCGCATCTGAAGGAGACCTTCGCCCTGCAGGCCGAAGGGCTCATCGACGGCGGCGCAGACGCATTCCTCGTCGAAACATCGCAAGACCTGCTGCAGACGAAGGCGGCCATCGCCGGCTGCAAGCAGGCGATCGTGAGCCGCGGCATCCGTCTGCCGATCTTCGTCGAGGTGACCGTCGAGACCACCGGCACGATGCTGATGGGGTCGGAAATCGGCGCCGCCCTCACGGCGCTCGCTCCGCTCGGCGTCGACGCGATCGGATTGAACTGCGCGACCGGGCCGGCCGAGATGAGCGAGCACTTGCGGCATCTGTCGAAGCATTCGCCGGTCGCGATCGCGTGCATGCCCAATGCCGGGCTCCCGGTTCTCGGCGCGAACGGTGCACACTATCCGCTCACACCGGCCGAGCTCGCGACGGCCCACGAGCAGTTCGTGCGTGAGTTCGGCGTGGGACTCGTCGGCGGATGCTGCGGCACGACGCCCGAGCACCTCGCGGCCGTGGTGGAGCGGCTGCACGGGGAGCCACGCACACGCGACGCCGGCGCGCTGACCCAGGTCGACGTCGAGCCGGGGGTCGCGTCGCTCTATCAGCACGTGCCGTTCCAGCAGGATGCGTCGTACCTCGCGATCGGCGAGCGGACCAACGCGAACGGTTCCCGGGCGTTCCGCGACGCGATGCTCGAGGGGCGATGGGACGACTGCGTCGAGATCGCCAAGGGGCAGACGCGCGTCGGCGCGCACCTCCTCGACGTCTGCATCGACTACGTGGGGCGCGACGGTGTCGCCGACATCCGTGAGGTCGTCTCGCGGTTCGCGTCAGCATCCACCCTGCCGCTCGTGATCGATTCGACCGAGCCCGCCGTCATCCAGGCGGGGCTCGAGCTGATCGGCGGACGCCCCGTCGTCAACTCCGTCAACTATGAGGACGGGGACGGACCGACGAGTCGCTTCGGCCGGATCATGCCGCTCGTCAAGGAGCACGGCACGGCCGTCATCGCGCTGACGATCGATGAGCAAGGTCAGGCCCGGACCGCGGTCGACAAGCTCCGCATCGCCTCGCGCCTGATCGACGAACTCGTGGATGTCTGGGGCACGCGCGTCGAGGACATCATCGTCGACTGCCTGACGTTCCCGATCGCGACAGGGCAGGAAGAAACGCGACGCGACGGCATCGAGACGATCGAGGCGATCCGCGGGCTCGTCGCGAAGTACCCGGGGATCAATACGACGCTCGGCGTCTCGAACGTGTCGTTCGGCCTCAACCCCGCGGCGCGCTCGGTGCTGAACTCCGTGTTCCTGCACGAGGCGACTCAGGCCGGACTCTCGAGCGGAATCATCGACGCCGCCAAGATCGTGCCGCTCGCGTCGATTCCGGACGACCGGCGCAAAGTCGCCCTCGATCTCGTCTGGGATCGTCGTGAGTTCGACGCGGACGGGAACCTCACCTACGACCCGCTCGCCACGATGCTCGACCTGTTCGCGGGAGTCGACACGGCGTCGCTCCGCGACCAGCGCGCGGCGGAGCTCGCCGCACTGCCGGTCGGCGAGCGGCTCGAGCGGCGCATCATCGACGGCGAGCTCAAGGGACTCGAGGACGACCTCGACCTTTCTCGCGCCGGCGGGCTGAGCGCACTGCAGATCATCAACGACCACCTCCTGGAGGGGATGAAGGTCGTCGGTGAGCGGTTCGGTTCGGGGCAGATGCAACTGCCGTTCGTGTTGCAATCGGCCGAGGTCATGAAGACCGCTGTCGCGCTCCTCGAGCCCCACATGGAGAAGACGGATGCCGCGGGCAAGGGCACGATCGTTCTCGCCACCGTCCGCGGCGACGTCCATGACATCGGCAAGAACCTCGTCGACATCATCCTCACGAACAACGGCTACACCGTGATCAACCTCGGCATCAAGCAGCCGATCTCCGACATCATCGCCGCCGCCGAAGAGCATGGCGCCGATGTCATCGGCATGAGCGGGCTTCTGGTGAAGTCGACCGTCGTGATGAAGGAGAACCTGCAAGAGCTCTCGAACCGGGGGCTGGGTACCCGGTGGCCGGTGATCCTGGGTGGCGCCGCGCTGACGCGCGCGTACGTCGAGGACGACCTCGCCGGAATCTTCGAGGGCGAGGTGCGGTACGCGAAGGATGCGTTCGAAGGGCTCGCGCTCATGGAGCCGCTCGTGCGCATCGCGCGCGGTGAGGCTCCGGATGCCGTGGGATTGCCCGCGCTGAAGAAGCGCATCCACGCGGCGGGATCGCGCCTGACACTCACCGAGCCCGACGCGATGCCGGAACGCTCGGATGTCGCGCGGGACAACGCAGTGCCCGCGCCGCCGTTCTGGGGTACGCGGATCGTCCGGGGCATCCGACTGGCCGATTACGCGGCGTTCCTCGATGAGCGCGCGACCTTCATGGGGCAGTGGGGGCTCAAGCCCGGCCGAGGTGATGTGACGTACGAGGATCTCGTCGAGACCGAGGGGCGTCCGCGTCTGCGCTATTGGCTGGACCGGATCCTCGCGGAGGGGATGCTCGATGCATCCGTCGCGTACGGATTCTTCCCGGTCGTCTCCGAGGGGGACGACGTCGTGGTGCTGCACCACGGTGATGACGCGACCGGCGTGCTCGGCGTGCCCGGGCTCCTGGCTCCAGACGGCGGTTCAGGAGGGATGCTCGGGTCCGACCGTCTCCGGTTCCATTTCCCCCGCCAGCGCCGGGACCGGCACCTGAATCTCGCGGACTTCGTGAAGTCCCGCTCGTCGGGTCAGGTCGACGTCATGCCCGTGCAGCTGGTCACGGCGGGAGCCGCGATCGATGCCGTGACCGCGAAGCTGTTCGCCGAGAACCGGTATCGCGACTACTACGAACTCAATGGGCTCGTGATGCAGCTGACCGAGGCGCTCGCCGAGTTCTGGCATGCCCGCATCCGGTCCGAGCTCGGGTTCGCCGCCGAAGATCCGACCGACACGGCGGGGCTGTTCAAGCTCGAGTACCGCGGTGCGCGTTTCTCGCTCGGCTACCCGGCGTGCCCCGACATGGAGGACCGCCGCAAGGTCGTCGAGCTCCTACGGCCGGAACGCATGGGCGTGGAACTCAGCGAAGAACTGCAGCTGCATCCGGAGCAGTCGACGGACGCGTTCGTCTTCCACCACCCCGAGGCGAAGTACTTCTCGGTCTGAGCCCTCAGGCGACCTGCTGGCCGCACATTCCGCAGACACCGGTCGCCGGGACCTCCACGAAGCAGTCCGGGCAGAGCGCCGCGACCCGCTCGGGGATCGTCGGCGCGGCCGCGCGACGCGGCGTCGACACGCGCTCGCGCCGCACCTTCGCGGGGGCAGCGGGCGGTGCGAGCTTCGCCTTGGGGCGATGGTCGGCGCAGTAGAAGCGCACGAAGCCGGCCGGATTGTTCGGATGCCGGTGCTTCACCGCCCACAGCGCCTCGCGCGGGAACGGCTCGCTGTCCGGGCCGCACGTCACACAGCGCGTGGGTTCGCCGGGGACAGCCTCGGCGGCATCCACCGGAATGTCGAAGGGGAGGGCATCACGCCAGTCGGACGAGTTCGTGATCTTCATGGCGGTCCTTCCGCGGCATCCGTTCGGGTGGCTGTCGCGTGTTCCAGTGTTTCACGGATGCCGCACCCTGAGGTGGCGTCGGCGCTCAGCGCACCTCGAAGTCGCTTTCCGCTCCGGCGCGGGCGACCGGTTTCGCCCGCCGGAGCGAGCGGAGCAGGGCGCTGCCGACCGCGACGAGACCCACGACGGTGGTGATGGCGCGGAGCGTGTCCCAACTCGCCGTCGAGGTCAGGAGCGAATAGACGAGGAAGTTCGCGAGGTTCTCGCCGATCGGACCACCGGGGACATACGAGATCGAAGTCCCGCCGCCGACAGCGAACGGCCAGAACCACAGATTCATGAGGAGTCCGAACAGGTACGACGAGAGGATCCCGTAGACGCTCAGCATCGCGATTTCCGGGATTCCGCGCACGCGTCGGGGGAGCAGGCCGGCGCCGGCGCCGACCCACCCGCACGCGAACACCTGGAACGGCAGCCACGGACCGACGCCGCCCCAGAGGAGCGCCGACAGCGCGATCGATGCGGCGCCGAGGAGCAACCCGAACCGCGGTCCGAACGCGCGCCCGGCGAGGATCAGCAGAACGAAGAGCGCCTCGACCCCGCCGACACCCGTGCTCGCGATGCGGATAGCCGCGCCGATCGCGGCCAGCACCGCGAGGAGAGCGAGCGTATGCGCGGAGCGGATGGACGCGTCGAGGGCGGCGAAGATCAGGATCACCGCGAGCGGCGCGATCGCGATCGCGATGTAGGGCACGGCAGCTTGACCCTGCGCTGGCACAGCGCTCGCGGCGAGGGGCCACACGAACGCGGCCAGAGCGACGAGATTGGCCGCGATCATCGCGGGGACGCGCCAGCCGGGGCGTGCGCGACGACGCTCGCCGGTCGCGCGCTGCGGGGGGAGGTCGTGCGGTGCGGCAGGAAAGAAACGAGCGACGTGTTCGCCGGTCGCGACCTCCCGTGCGGGGCTGCGCTGTGCGACCGGGGAGCGGAGCGGGGAGGGGCGGAGGACACCGGCATCCATCGTCAGCCCGCGCGACGCGAGGGACTCGGCGAATGCCGCGTCGTGGGTCGCAACGAGGACGGCGGTGCCCGCGTCGGCCTGAGCGGCGATCGCCCGGGCGACCAGATCGCGTGCGCGGGGGTCGAGGCCGCGGGTGGGCTCATCGATCAGCAGCACGCGCGGAGTGGATGCCGTCTGAACCGCGATCGCGAGGGCCCGCCGCTGCCCCGCCGACAGGTCACGCGGGTGCCGGGCGCGCAGCACGGCGAACGCGTCGCCGGTCGGATCGAGCCCCAGGAGCGCAGCGAAACGATCGGAGGTCGAGGTGGACGCGTGGCGATCGGCGCGGCGGCACTCGGCGGCGACGGTGGCACGGACGAACAGGTCATCGGAGGCATCCGGGACGAGGGCGATCGCGCGGGGCGCGGGCGGGAGCCCGTCGATGCGCACGTCGTGGTCCGTACCGGGCAGCGCGATCCCCTGGAGCAAGGTCGACTTGCCCGCGCCGTTCGGTCCCGACAGCGTGACGATCTCCCCGGGTCGAAGGTCGACGTCGGCGCCGTCGACAGCGACGCGCGTGCCGTGTCGCACGGTGATCCCCCGCGCGGTCAGCGCTACCGCGCGTACCGTCTGCAGGACAGACGGGCGCGCACCGGCCATGTTGGGCCGATTTTCGGGCGGGGCTGCGACGTCGTCCTGCATACGGTTCAGCTCGGCGACATCACCGGCCTCCACCCGCAGTGATCGGTCGACGATCCCCGCGAGCTCGGCCACCCGGTGCTCGGCGACCACAACGCACATCCCCGCATCGTGGGCGAGGGCGCCCAGAAGCTCGACGATCCGCGCACGCGCCGCGGGATCGAGGTCGGCCAGCGGCTCGTCGACGAGCAGCAGGATCGGTCGCTCCACGATGGCGGCCGCGATCGCGACGAGCGTTGCTTCCCCGGCCGACAGGCCCCGCAGTGGCCGGTCCACCAGTTCGGTGATCCCGACGCGCGCGGCCACCTCGCGTACGCGTGCCTCGCGGATCACCCGCGCGACGCCGCGCAGTTCGAGCGCGAGGCCGATCTCGTCCGCGACCCGCTCCGTCGCGAACGCCTCGCGCGGATGCTGCAGCACGACCCCGACGGTGCGCGCAGTATCGCGCGGGGGCGTCTCGGCACGGTCTGCTCCGACGACCCGCACGTCGCCCGTGACGGTTCCGCCGTCGACGTGCGAGAGCAACCCGCTCAGCGCGCGCAGAAACGTCGTCTTCCCGGCCCCCGTCGGTCCGGACAAGACCGTGAGAGTGCCGGGTGCCAGACTCAGCGCCCCGACCTGGATCGGGTCGGCGAAGCCCACGGACGCGTCCCGCACCTCGACCGGATGCGCACAGTCACCGCTCATGCCGCGCCCGGCATATCCGCGGATCTCCAACGCTGCGGCGACCGCCGTCGCCCGCTCGAGCGTGCGTTCCAGCACGGGTGCGAGCAGGCGGACGCCGGCGCGCTCGCCGCGCAGCCGCTGCGCGTACCGCACGTCGCGCACGGCATCCGCGAGGGCCGGAAGAGTCGCCCACGCGATAGCGAGGGCGCGCCCGATCCCCTGGAACGGGCCACGGCGTGCGGCGCGGGCGAAGACGCGCGAGAGATCGAACAGCGCGTTCACGAGACCGAACGCCAGGAACATCAGTGCGATCGGAAGCGCGCTGACCACGGCAGCCCACAAGCCGTCGGCGGTCACCGGGCCGAACATCACGACGTGCGCGAACGGTGGCGGCAGCCGAAGCGACGGCAACGACAACAGCACGATGCCGTCGCCGTCAGCCCCGTGGAACAGGATCCGGTAGATGATCCGGACGGCGATGAAGCCGACCGCCAGAGCGGCGGCCGCCTTCATCGGTCCGGCCCGGAAAGTCATGCGGATCAGGCGTCGGGCGAAGCGGGAGCGCCGTCGAGCGTGAAGAGGAGCTCGATGCTGTCGCCGGGCGCGAGCTGCAGCGTCGACACGCCTTCCTGCGCGTAGTCCCAGCTTCCGCCCGCGGGCTTCTGCCACAGCGACCAGTACGCGAACGCGGCGGGCATCGACTCGCACGCCTCGACATAAGCCGGGTCTTCGGTCGAGCCGACCGGCTCGGACGCGGAGGGCAGTCCGTCCACGCGGCAGATGACCTGGTCGCCGTATTCGGTCGTTCCCTCCAGCTCGACGCCGAGAGACTCGAGCGCATCCGCCGCGGCCAGCGGCTCGTCGGTGACGATGCACGCAGCCTGGTCGACGGACTCTCCACCGGCGAGATCGCCCGTGTTGATGTAGACGCTCACTCCCTCGGCGCTGGCGCAGCCGCCGTCCGCAACGGCGCTGGACGAAGGTGCGGGAGTCAGGGAGACCGACCCCTGCGGCTCAGGCTGCGCGGTGGCGCACGCGGTCAGGCCGAGCGCGAGCGCGCCGGCAGCGAGGAGGGTCAGAATACGGGGAGTCGAAGTCACCGGTCCAGCGTAGGGCCCGCCAACGCGCCCCCGCGGCCGTGTGACGGGGCGCGCGTAGGCTGGCACCGTGAGTGTCTCCGAGTTGTTCGACCCGTCCGAGTGGGTGCCGGCGCCGGGAGCGGCCGCCTACACCGATATCACCGCGCACACTTCGACCGATGGCCGCATCGCGCGGATTGCGTTCGACCGGCCGGAGGTGCGCAACGCCTTCCGACCGCACACGGTCGACGAGCTGTACCGCGCGCTCGACATCGCGCGTCAAGATCCCAAGATCGGTGTCGTGCTCCTCACCGGCAACGGACCGAGCGCGAAGGACGGCGGATGGGCGTTCTGCTCCGGTGGAGACCAACGCATCCGCGGGCGTGACGGATACACCTACGCGAGCGACGAGGCCACCGCGCCCGATCCCGCGCGCGCAGGGCGGCTCCACATCCTGGAGGTGCAGCGCCTGATCCGCTTCATGCCGAAGGTCGTCATCGCGGTGATCCCGGGATGGGCCGCCGGCGGTGGGCACTCCCTGCACATCGTGTGCGATCTGTCGATCGCGTCCGAGCGGGCGAAGTTCAAGCAGACGGATGCCGACGTCGGCTCGTTCGACGCTGGATACGGGTCGGCGTATATGGCCCGTCAGGTCGGGCAGAAGGTGGCGCGCGAAGTGTTCTTCCTCGCGGAGGAGTATTCGGCGCAGCGTGCGTACGAGATGGGTGCGGTCAACCGGGTCGTCGCGCACGACGACCTGGAGAAAGAGGCCGTCGCGATGGCGCGCACGATCCTCGGGAAGTCGCCGACAGCAATCCGCATGCTGAAGTTCGCGTTCAACGCTATCGATGACGGCATGGTCGGTCAGCAGGTGTTCGCCGGTGAGGCGACCCGGTTGGCGTACGGCACCGATGAGGCGGTCGAGGGGCGCGACGCGTTCCTCGAGAAGCGCGAACCGGACTGGTCGCCCTACCCCTACCAGTTCTGACCCTGCAACCGGCACCGGAACGGGCGATGCGATGAGGCTCGAGGCGATCGACGCGCAGGACCCGAGGGCCGTTCTGCGGGCTCTCCGCGGCGCTGTGCTCGGTTCCGGCCCCGCTGTCGCGCTCGGCGGGCGGGTGGCCGCACCCGCGACCGACGTCCCGGCCGGCACCGCCCTGATCGTCACGACCTCCGGCTCGACGGGATACCCCAAATCGGTCGCGCTCAGCCGTGCGGCGTTGACCTCCGGTGCGCTGGCGACGGCGGCCCGCATCGGCGAGGGCGCGTGGCTTCTCGCGCTGCCGGCGGGGTACATCGCCGGGGCGCAGGTGCTTGTGCGCGCTCTGGTTTCCGGGCGCGAGCCCGCCGTCCTGTCCGGCACGTTCTCTCCGGCTGCGTTCGCCGCGGCAGCCGCCGGGATGGCGTCTTCGGTGGGCGGCACCCGCGTCCCGGCCTTTACATCGCTCGTTCCGGCGCAGGTGGCCACCCTGCTCGACTCGCCGGAAGGCGCGCGCGCACTCGCCTCGTTCGAGGCCGTGCTCGTCGGCGGTCAAGCGTTGGCGCCCGCGCTCGCCGAGCGCGCTGCCGCGGCCGGTGCCCGCCTCGTCCGCACATACGGTTCGAGTGAGACCGCGGGCGGGTGCGTCTACGACGGCGTGCCGCTGGACGGCGTGGGTGTGCGCATTGCGGCGGGTGAAGTGCAGGTATCCGGCCCGACCCTCGCCGACGGCTACCTCGATGACCCCGATCGCACGGCCGCCACATTCCTCCGCGAGGACGGCGTCCGCTGGTATCGCACGGGGGATGCCGGCTCTTTCGACGGCGTCCTGCGTGTGACCGGTCGGTTCGACAACGTCATCGTCTCGGGGGGCATCAACGTCTCGCTCGACCGAGTCGAGGCGGTCGTCCGCACGCTCCCGGGCCTCGTCGCGGCGGCCGTCGTCCCCGTCGCGGATGCCCGATGGGGCGAGGCCAGCGTCGTGATCGCGGAGGCGGGCCCGCGGACCCCGCCGCTCGCCGAGATCCGCGCCGCCGTCGAGACTGCGATCGGCGTCGCCGCCCGCCCGCGCGCGATCATCCGCATCGATCGGATGCCGCTTCTGCCGAGCGGCAAGCCCGACCGCTCCGCTCTGCGGGAGCTGGCCGCCCTGCGGGAGTCCGACCCGGACAAGGGGTGACGCGCCCGCCGCACATCGACACGCGGCATAGGATTCCCCTCGTGGCAGGCAGCACCCGAAAGAAGAAGCACACCGCCCCGCGGAAGCCGCACGGCAATCCGCAGAAGGCGCACGTCTCGCGCGACCCCGCGCACACCGACCCGGCGACGCTCGGCGACTGGATCGGCGCCGCGCGCCTACGCACCCTGCCGCTCGCAGTGACCCCGATCCTCATCGGCACCGGCGCAGCGCTCCTCGTCGATCGCGCGTTCCACTGGGTCATCGCCCTGGCCTGCCTCGTCGTCGCCGTCGCGCTGCAAATCGGGGTCAACTACGCCAACGATTACAGCGACGGCATCCGCGGAACCGACGATCACCGCGTCGGACCGGCGCGACTGACCGCATCGCGCAAAGTGAAGCCGCGCACCGTCCTGATCGTCGCACTTGCCTTCTTCGGGCTCGCCGCGGTCGCCGGACTCGCGATCATCGTGCGCACCGGCCACTGGTGGATGCTGCTGATCGGCGCCGCCTGCATCGTCGCAGCGTGGTTCTACACCGGCGGCAAGCGACCCTACGGCTACGCGGGCTTCGGTGAACTGTTCGTGTTCGTCTTCTTCGGCCTCGTCGCCACGATCGGCACGGCGTTCGTGCAGTCCGGAACCGTCAACCAGGAGGCCTGGCTGGGCGCCGTCGTCGCGGGGTTCCTCGCGTGCGGAGTGCTGCTGGCCAACAACCTGCGGGACATCGACCAGGACCGGGTCGCCGGCAAGCGGACCCTGACGGTACGTATCGGCGCCCGCGCGACGCAGGTGCTCTACACCGTGCTCGTCCTGGCTGCCTTCGCGATCGTGGCGTTCCTGGCCCAGGTCTATCCGCTCGCGTGGCTGGGGCTGCTGGCATTGATCCCTGCCGCCGCGGCGATCCTGATCGTGTGGACCTATCGTCAACCGCGCGAACTGGTCGTCGCGCTCGCGCTCACGTCGCTCACGTCGCTCGCGCTCGGTGCTGCGCTGCTCTGGGCGTTCGTCGGCTGAGCCGCACGCTCACTCGGGAGTCGCCGCGTCCTCGGCGTCTTCGTCGGTGACCCGCTCGCGGCGAGCTCGACGCGATGCGATCTCCGACGTCATCTCCGCGAGCGGCTGGCGGAGGAACAGCATCGACAGGCTCAGGCCGATCAAGGCCGCGAAGATCGCCGATAGCCAGTAGTACTCGCGCATGACCGGGAAGAGCATCATCAGACCGAACGGCACGAGGAACGCGAGAAGTCGGAGAACACCGAACACCACAGCCGAACGCGCACGCATGGTTCCAGCTTACGTCGGGCCTCGCGCGCCGCCCGCGCCGCGCCCCACCTAGAATGGATGTGTGGTCCGGGTTCTCTTGCCGCTGGCGCTGCTGCTGATCGCATTCTGGGTCTACAGCATTGTCGACTGTGCCCTGCAGCCGCCGACCCGCCATCGCGGCGTCAGCAAGCCGGTATGGCTCCTCATCGTCGTGCTCCTGCCCGTCGTCGGCGGGATCCTCTGGCTCGTCGTCGGACGCAGTCGCCCGCGGCAGGCGCCCGTGTTCCGCGCTCCCGACGACAACCCTGAATTCCTCGGCCGGATCGGTTCCATCAGCGACCAGGACGAACGCATCCGGCGCCTGGAGGAAGAACTCGCCGCTCTCGATTCCGAGGACGAGGACCCGACGCACCTGCCGGACGGCGACGATCGCCCCGACGCGCGCGCCTGACATGACTGCGACGCGCGTACCGGCCACGGATGCCGCGGCGGCCCTGCTCGGTCGCCTCGTCGACCGGGGGATCGAGCACATCGTCCTCAGCCCCGGATCACGGTCACAGGCCCTCGCGATCGTCGCAGCCGACCTCGAGGCGCGCGGCAAAATCCGTCTGCACGTACGCATCGACGAGCGCGTCGCCGGCTTCACGGCGCTCGGCATCGGCCGGGAGACGGGCATGCCCGCTGCCGTCATCTGCACCTCCGGCACCGCCGCCGCCAATCTCCTTCCGGCCGCGCTCGAGGCGCACCACGCCGGCATCCCACTGCTGCTGTTGACCGCCGATCGGCCGCCCGAGTTGCGCGGTGTCGGTGCGAACCAGACGACACGCCAACCCGGGATGTTCTCGCCGAGCGTGCGGCTGGAGGCGGACCTTCCCGTGCCGGAGGACATCGATGAGGACGGCACCGGGGAGCAGACCGCGATGTTGCGGACGATCGCCGACGATGCCGTGGTCGCGACCCTCGGCGCCGGGACGCGCCAGGCCGGACCCGTGCACCTGAACCTGCCGTATCGCGATCCGCTCGCCGGCGCACTGCCGGACTGGCTCGGGATGCCGGTGCCCCCCGCCCCGTCGGCGATCGACGCGCTGGACACGATCTCCGACGACCCGGCCGAGCCGGAGCCGTCCGGCGCGCTGTACCAGGGTGGCGGGGGCATCGGTGAAGCGGATCAGCCCGCCGAGCCCGACCACGACCCGCTCGTGTTGCCGCGGGGTCCGCGCACGATCGTCGTCGCCGGTGCCGACGCGGGGCCCGCGGCCGCCGACCTCGCGCACGCCGGGGGCTGGCCGCTCGTCGCCGAGATCGTGAGCGGAGCCCGCTATGGCCGGCAACTCGTGCACGGCTACCGCGCGCTTCTGGCCGACCCCGAACTCGGCGGTCGCATCGAACGCGTGATCGTGTTCGGTCACCCGACTCTGAGTCGTGAGGTGACGGCGGTGCTCGCCCGTCCCGAGGTCGAGGTGCTCGCCGTACGCGGACCGGGCGAACCGCTGAACCTCAACGGCGCCACGACGGCGGTCGACGGTGTGATCGCCGCCATCGGCGACTTCGATCGTGACTGGTTCGGAGCGTGGATGCGGGCCTCCCGCGCGGCCGCGGTCGATCTCAGCCCGGCCGCGCCCGACACCGACGCGCTCGCCTCCACCGTGCCCAGCGAACGGCTCGGCGCGATCGCCGCCGAACTGGGCGTGATCCGCGCACCGCTCGATCGCGCCACACTGGTCGACGCTGTCTGGCGCGCGACGTGGCCGCACGACCGGCTGCTGTTCGCGTCGTCTCGTCTGGTGCGGGTGGCCGATCAGGTGCTCGGCGGGAAGAAGGTCCCCGTCCACGCCAACCGCGGTCTCGCGGGTATCGACGGCACGATCGCGACCGGAACCGGGATCGCCCTCGCCAGCCAGGCGGCAGGTGCGCCGGGAGTCACCCGCATCCTGCTCGGAGACCTTGCTTTCCTCCACGACGTCGGAGCGCTCCTCCTCCCGGTCGGCGAGAGCGCGCCGCGCCTGCAACTCATCGTCGGCAACGACGGCGGAGGCACGATCTTCGACGGACTCGAGGTCGCCGGTGTCGCTTCGGCCGAGGCGATGGAGCGGGTGCTGTACACGCCGCAAGCGGTCGAGCTCGAGCCCCTCGCCGCGGCCTACGACTGGGACTACGTCCGTGTCGGCACGCGCTCCGCGCTCGACCAGGCGTTGACGGCACCGCTCGGCGGCCGCCAGCTGATCGAAGTCGTCCTGGATCGCTGAGCCCGGCATCCACCATGATGGCTCTATGACCGCCACGAGCCAGCAGAACTGGACCGGGGATCCCGCTGACCTCCTGCGTGTGAGCGAGGGATTCCGCCTCAGCGCTGTCGATCCGGACAGCACTCCGGGATACGCGGGCGGGAAGAAGGCGGGACAGTCCGATCTCGAGGCCGGCGCAGTTCAACTCGACGAACTGCAGGAGCGTCTGTTCGCGCAGAGCCGGCTGCAGGATGATGCTCCGGCCGTTCTGCTCGTCCTGCAGGCCATGGACTCGGCGGGCAAGGGTGGGATCGTCCGCCATGTCGTCGGCTCGGTCGACCCCCAGGGAGTGTCCCTCGTCGCGTTCAAGAAGCCGACGCCCGAAGAGCTCGCGCACGACTTCCTCTGGCGCATCGAGAAGCACGTCCCGGTGGCGGGTTTCATCGGCGTGTTCGACCGTTCGCACTACGAGGACGTGGTGATCGGCAAAGTGCGCGCGCTCGCCGACGAGGCCGAGATCGAGCGTCGCTACGGAGCGATCGTCGACTTCGAGAAGCGGCTGACCGATGCCGGGGTCCGCGTCGTCAAGGTCATGTTGCACATTTCGCCCGACGAGCAGAAGGACCGGCTGATGGAGCGCCTCGATCGGCCCGACAAGCACTGGAAGTACAACCCCGGCGACGTCGACGAGCGCCAGCTGTGGCCGGCCTACATGGATGCGTATCAGGCGGTGTTCGACCGCACCTCGACTCCGAACGCCCTGTGGCATGTCATTCCGGCGAATGCCAAGTGGTACGCGCGGCTCGCAGTGCAGGCACTGCTGCTGGACGCGTTGGAGGGCATCGATCCGCAGTGGCCCGTCGCCGACTTCGACGTCGAGGCCGAGAAGGTGCGCCTCGCGGCGACCTGATCAGGCCAGCGCATCCACGATCGGTCGGAATTTCACGCGGGTCTCGAGCATTTCGGCTTCGGGGTCGCTGCCGGCCACGATCCCGGCGCCGGCGTGCGCCGTGAAGGGGATGCCGGTGTCATCGGCGGCGGTCAGATCGAACTGCGCGCCGCGCAGGGCGATCGCCCACTCGCCGTCGCCGCGCGCATCGACCCAACCGACGGGGCCGGCGTAGCGTCCGCGGTCGAACGGCTCGATGCGGCGGATCGCCGCGAGCGCGGCAGGAGTCGGAGTGCCCGCGACGGCCGCCGTCGGGTGCAGGACGCCCAGGAGATCGAGCGCGGACGTGTCGGCGGCCGTTGTCGCCTCGACGTCGGTGGCGAGGTGCCACACGTTCGGCAGCGGCAGGGTGAAGGGCTGCTCAGCGGCCGCCAACGCGGTCGTGTGCGGGGTGAGCGCATCGACGAGGCTCCGCACGGCATAGCCGTGTTCGGAGAGATCCTTCGCGCTCGTCGCAAGTCCGAGGGCGGCTTCGCGGTCGTCGTCAGGGTTGGCGCCGCGCGCGACGGTACCGGCCAGAACCCGCGCGGTGACCTGCCCGGCCATGACCGAGACGAGGGTTTCCGGGCTTGCGCCGATCAGGCCGTCGACGGCGTAGACCCACGTGTCGGGATACGCCGAGGCCAGCGAGCGCACGAGCCGGCGGAGGTCCGCGCCGGCGGGAACCGTGCCCACGAGATCTCTGGCGAGCACGACCTTGCTGACCTCGCCGGCGGTGATCGCGGCGAGGCCGCGCCGCACGGCCTCCTGGTAGCCCTCGGGGGTCAGTGCTCCGGGGCCCACTGCCGCCGACCAGTGCGGTCCGAACCCGATCGGGCGCGGCTCGGCGGGATCGGGGCCGCCGGCCTCCGGCAGAATCCACGTCGCCCAGGTGCGTCCGTCGCGGTGTCCGATCGCGAGTTGTGGCACGGTGAGGACTGCCGTCGCGACGGACTGCTCATCGAAGGGCAGGGCGCCGAAGGCGACGAGCCCGGTCCCGGGGGCACCGACGTGGTCGTCGATCTCAGCCGCAGCGACGACGTCGCGCCAGCGGGCGGCGAGGCCGGCGACGTCCGCGCCGATCGCCGTCAGGGTGAGGGCGGTGCCGACGCCGACGAGCCAGGCGCCGCGGCGGGTCCAGACGAGCGGATCGGCCGGATCGGCGTACTCGAGCAGGTCTGCGGCGTCGGCGATCTCGCGGGTCGCCGCGCGCAGCCGGACGGGGCTGGGGACGGTCTCACTCACACCTGCCAGCCTAATCCGCCGCCGTCGCGGTGGCCGCGCGTACCGTATTCAGTCCGCACGCGCCGTGGGCGGGGCGCGATCCCCAGGTTTCCGCGGGTCGCGCGGATAAGGGGCCACCGGCGAGACTGAATACGGGACGGCGTAGGCTCGCCAGCGTGATCGCACGCCCCGCTCCCGGTACCCGCATGATCTTCCGCTGGCGCAAGTGGGATGGCGCGCCGCACTGGGAACACGAGAGCGTCTTCCTCGGCAGTGACCGGCACGGCGACTGGGTCGGTCAGCGCGACGGCTGGCGGAGTGCCCGGCCCGGCGTCGAGGCGCCGTCGCACGGCGACAGCATCACGCTGATCCCGGCATCAGGCGAGTACGCCGCGACGATCAACGACACGCACCCGCGTATTCGCGTGTACATCGACATCGCCTGGGATGTTCGTTGGGATGCCGGTGAGCCGACCGGCATCGATATGGATCTCGATGTCGTTCGTGCGCTCGACGACCGCGGCGTCTTCATCGACGACCGCGACGAGTGGGAAGAGCATCGCGTGCAGTACGGCTATCCCGCCGACATCGTGCAACGGCTCGAGGCCGTCGCCCTCGACCTCGAAGCGCGGGTCGAGGCCGAGGCCGCGCCGTTCGATGACGCGACTACGGCGCCCTGGTTCGGCGTGCTACGCGATCTAGGATCGAATGATGACTGAGCACACGGGCGAGACCACCGCCGGCGACACGCACCGGGCCGATCTCGGCAAAGATCCCGACCGGGTCAGCGGAATGTTCGACGAGGTCGCGCCCGCGTACGACCGCACCAACACGGTGCTGAGTCTCGGCAACGACCGCCTCTGGCGCAGGGCGAACACTCGCGCTGTCGCACCTCGACCCGGACAGCGGATCCTCGATCTCGCCGCCGGTACGGGGGCCAGCTCGGTCAGCCTCGCTCGCAGCGGTGCCGAGGTCGTCGCCGCCGACTTCTCGCCCGGCATGATTGCGGAAGGGCGCCGGCGGCACGGCGACATCGCCAACCTGTCGTTCGCCGAGGCCGACGCCACTGCGCTTCCCTTCGCGGACGGCGAGTTCGACGCGGTGACGATCTCATTCGGCCTGCGCAACGTCAACGATCCGAAGAAGGCGCTCGCCGAGATGCTGCGGGTGACCGCGCCGGGCGGACGGATCGTCGTGTGCGAGTTCTCGCATCCGCCGTCTGCCGCCTTTGCGGGTCTCTACGGGTTCTACAACAACCGCATCCTGCCGGTCGTCGCGAAAGCCGTGAGCTCGAACGCCGACGCCTACGACTACCTCAACGAGTCGATTCGCGACTGGCCCGATCAAGCGACCCTCGCCTCGTGGATGCGTGATGCCGGGTGGACCGATGTCGCCCACCGCAATCTGACGTTCGGGATCGTCGCGCTCCACCGGGCACGGAAGCCCTCGTGACCGGTCGCGGGTAGGCTGTGAGGGTGACTCCGAGCTCCTCCGCTCCCGGCGCGCGCCTGTCAGCTCAACTGGGCCTGACCGAGCGCGTGCTCGCCGGTCCGCGCATGCGGAAGCTTCTGGCGATCGTCGAGGACGGTCTCGACCGCGTCGAGGAGACACTCGCCCTCGAACTCAAGGTGAGCGATGCGCTCGCGGATGCGACGACCCGCTACCTCTATGAGGCCGGTGGCAAGCGCGTGCGGCCCATGCTCACGCTGCTGACCGCTCAGCTCGGCACCGGCACGACCGAGAACGTCATCGCCGGCGCGACGGCGCTGGAGATGACCCACCTCGGATCGCTGTACCACGACGACGTGATGGATGGCGCGGACGTCCGCCGCGGGGTGCCCAGCGCCCACGCCGTCTGGGGCAACAACGTCGCGATCCTCACCGGCGATCTCCTGTTCTCGCGCGCCAGCCAGCTCATGGCGCAGATCGGCGAGCGGGCGATCCGGCTTCAGGCTGACACATTCGAGCGCCTCGTCCTCGGCCAGATGCACGAGACCGTCGGCGCGCAGGCGGGCGATGACCCGGTCGATTTCTATCTGCAGGTGCTCGCCGACAAGACCGGTTCGCTGATCGCCGCCTCCGCCCAGGCGGGCGTCATCTTCTCGGACGCGCCCGAGGAGTACCGTCTGCTGGTCCTCGAGTACGGCGAGAAGGTCGGCGTCGCGTTCCAACTCCTGGACGACGTCATCGACCTGTCGGCGGATGCCGCCGAAACCGGCAAGGTCCCCGGGACCGATCTCCGCGCCGGTGTTCCCACCATGCCCTACCTCCTCCTCGCCCGCGCCGGCGACCCCGCGTCGCGCGCGCTGAAGGCGACGATCGACGACGGCGTCGCGCGGATCGCGGATGGCGCAGACCCCGGCATCCTCGACGAAGCGATCACTCAGCTCCGTGATCATGCGGTGACCGCCGCGACGCGTCAGCAGGCATACGACTGGTCGGATGCCGCCATTGCCGCGCTCGCTCCGCTTCCGGACGGTCCCGTCACCGATGCCCTCGTCCGGCTCGCGCACGTCATCGTCGACCGATCGAGCTGAGTTTCGACAGGCTCACGCACCACGCTTCTACAGCTCAGGGACCGTTCGCGGAGCCCGCAACGCAAAGGAACATCACATGACCAAGCTCCGGCTGGCCATCGTCGGCGCCGGTCCCGCCGGGATCTACGCGGCGGACATCCTCCTGAAGGCCGAGCGCAAGTTCGATGTCGCGATCGACCTGTTCGATCAGCTTCCCGCCCCGTACGGGCTGGTCCGATACGGCGTCGCCCCCGACCACCCGCGCATCAAGGGCATCATCAACGCGCTCCGCGACGTGCTGGACCGCGGCGACATCCGAATCTTCGGCAATGTCCGCTTCGGTGAGGACATCACCCTCGACGACCTGAAGCGGCACTACAACGCCGTCATCTTCGCGACCGGTGCGATCAAGGACGCCGATCTGGACATCCCCGGGATCGACGCGGTCGGTTCGTACGGCGCGGCTGACTTCGTCAGCTGGTACGACGGTCACCCCGACTTCCCGCGCGAGTGGCCGCTCGACGCGTCCGCGGTCGCCGTCATCGGCAACGGCAACGTCGCCCTCGATGTCGCGCGCGTGCTCGCAAAGCACGCGGAGGATCTGCTCGTCACCGAGATTCCCGACAACGTCCACGCGGGGCTCGTCGCATCGCAGATCACCGACGTGCATGTTTTCGGCCGCCGCGGCCCCGCGCAGGTGAAGTTCACGCCGCTCGAGCTGCGGGAGCTCGGCGAACTCCGCGATGTCGACCTCGTCGTCTACGACGAGGACTTCGACTATGACGAGGCGTCCAAGGCCGCGATCGCGTCGAACAAGCAGGTCATGGTGATGGATCGGGTGCTGCAGTCGTGGCGCCAGCGGCCGAGCGTGAACAACGTCGGGGGCGAGGCCAGTCGCCGTCTGCACCTGCACTTCTACGCCAAGCCGATCAGCGTGAAGACCGATGAGAGCGGGCGCGTCTCGGCGCTCGTCTATGAGCGCACACGGCCGGACGATGAGGGCGGTGTCGTGGGGACGGGGGAGTTCCGCGAGGTCCCCATCCAACAGCTGTACCGTGCGGTCGGCTACTTCGGTTCGCCGCTTCCCGGGGTGCCGTTCGACAAGAAGCACGGTGTGATCCCGAACCACGAGGGCCAGGCGATCCGCAAGGACTCGAACGAGCGGGTTTCCGGCGTGTACGCCACCGGCTGGATCAAGCGCGGTCCGGTCGGACTCATCGGACACACGAAGTCCGATGCGATGGAGACGATCAGTCACCTGATCAACGACCAGGGTTCGTGGTGGACCCCCGAGGATCCGGCGCCCGAGGCCATCGTCGCCCTCCTCGCGGAGCGCGGTGTCGCCTGGACCGATCTCGATGGCTGGCATCGCCTCGACCAGCACGAGATCGCACTCGGAGAACCGCACGGGCGTGCGCGTGTGAAGGTCGTCGACCGCGATGAGATGGTGCGGGTCTCGCGCGGCGAGTAGCAGCATCCGGCCCGGCGCGCGGCATCGTAGGCTGAGCGCATGGCATCCGAGTGGGCACCCGACATCCTGGGTCGCCCGTTCCAGCAGGTCACGCTGGATGTGGGGGTGGATGCCGGCGTCCCGATCGTCGCGACCCTCGTCCGGTCGCATCCCTCGGCGTGGGCAGGGCTCACGGGTGCTCTCGGCGACGTGGATGTGCTCTACGTCCACGGCTGGTCGGACTACTTCTTCCAAACCGAGCTCGCCCAGTTCTGGAACGATCTCGGCGCGCGTTTCTATGCGCTCGACCTCCGTGGTTACGGGCGGAGTCTCCGCCCGACACGGGCGCCCGGCTACGTCTCGTCTCTCGACGAGTACGACGGCGACATCGCGGCGGCGCTGGAGGCGATGGCATCGGGGCGGAGACGCATCGTGCTGCTGGGACATTCCACGGGTGGATTGACGCTGTCGCTGTGGGCGGCGCGTCACCCGGGTGTCGTGTCGGCGGTCGTCCTGAACAGCCCATGGTTGGAGCTGCAGACCGGTGCGCTCGCACGCCAGGCGCTCGCTCCGATCGTGCAGGCGCGCGCCCGCTTCGATCCGTTCGGCGCGCATCCGGCCGTCGATCTCGGGTTCTACAGCCGCGCGCAGCGCGAGCTCGGATCGCTTCCCGCGGCGCCCGACGGCTGGCGACCCGAACGGGGGTTCCCGACGCATCCGGGGTGGTTGGCGGCGATCATCGCCGGGCATGCCCGCGTCGCATCGGGCCTGCACATTGACTGTCCGGTGCTGGTGCTGCTGTCGTCACGCGGGTCCAACCCACTCGCCTGGTCGCCGGAGGCGATCTCGTCGGATAATGTGCTCGTTGTCGACGACATCGCCCGCGCGGCGACGAAGCTCGGCGCCGACGTCACGCTCGCGCGCATCGATGGCGCCATTCACGACATATTCCTGTCCGCTCCCGAGCCCCGAGCGAGCGCGTACCGAGCGCTCCGCAGATGGCTGACCGGAGGTGCTCTTGCCCGCTGACATCCCCGACTCCGACGAGTACGAAGAGTCTGAAATCGAGCAGGCGACCGCCTGGCTGGAGAAGCTGTCGCGCGATCCGCTCGCCGACGCGGTCCGCGGCGTGGCGACGATCGTTACGATCGAGGACCCGTCCGGCCGAGGTCGCTACCGCGAGTATCGGGTCGGCCTCTCGGTCGAAGGCCCGGGCATCCCGCCGACGGCCGTCGAGCAACTACTGGTCTTCGACAGCAGGATGCCGCCGCAACCCGGCGTGCGTCTTCCTGCGCGGGTCTCGGTGAGCGACCCGCAGGCCGTTGAGGTCTCCTGGGAAGCGCTGCCGCGCTGAGGCTGCCGTCACGGCTCTATGCCGGATCGGAGAACCTCGCCGGATACTCTCAGTCGGTAGTAACGAGTGCGCATGGCCGGGCAGAAGATCGATCCAATCCGCCGGCACTCACACCGAATGATCATCGCTTTCGTGCCGATGGGCCTACTACGCGTTGGTTCCGGGATCGCTCGATCGCGTCGCGAAGTTCTTCAGCGGTAGTTGACGGACTGCATCCATGCGATGGCGGGGGAATGGGGGAGGGTGAAGTCCGCGGAAATACGCGGAATCTCGACTGGTAGCGGGAGGGTGAGCGAGCCCTCGAGTGAGAGTTCTGCGGACTTTTTGCGGACTGGATGGTGCCTGACCGGCTGCAGTTGTCAGCCTCGGGCGGGTGAGGGGCGTGCTTTGGTCTTTGTCGCTCGAGCTAGCTGAGCGCCCTAGGTCCCCCCGGCTTTCGCCGACGTCACCTCGGCAGCGAGCCGATATCAACGGGGATCAAGATTGAAGCGCATCCCCGTTCCGAACGGCGAGGGCTCAACCGCGGTGGGACATCTAAGAGGATTCGTGGCGGGTGCGGACGCAGGTCGGTGGCTGAGCGATGGTCGGTCGACAGCCTTCGCTAGAGGTCCGCTCTCCGACCCGGCTATCAGCTGTTCTCCTTTTCCGAGTCTGTTCGAGACGCCCTACCGAGAGCCACGCGATGGGACCCGATGACCGGAATGCGGATGACCACGAGGGTCCACGTCAGCACCTCGATGCTTTTGATGTGCTTCACTGATTGCGCGAGAGACGCCAGCGCCATAGGCGACCACGCTCTGATCCAGAGCGCTTCAGGTTAAGTCACCTCGGTCCGCTTTGGCGAGCGTCTCGCCGAGATCCGAGCATGGCTCCCTCTATTGATACCGTTGGAAACAGGGTCGACGACGCTTCGGCCGAGACTGCCGACGGCGACTATCGACCGGGCTGGTCCAAGAGCTCACCGGGCCAGAACCGTGGGAAACCGTCGCTGCTATCGAGCTCGTGAGCTCAGCGTTATGCACCGGCACGTTGCCCCGCGCTTCCTCCGGCCACCTCTGCGACTTCGTACCCCTCACGAGTTTGAGCAGACTCTTTGGCGCCGGCCCCCATCAGACCCTGGGCGCTTCGAAGTTCAGCTACAGGAGACGTTGAGGCAGACATGAGTACCGGTCCCGATCAGTGCGTAGGAAATCCTTGTGACCCAGAGGCGCTCGCCGTTGCCCGTTGTGACCGGGTTGCCTACATTGTCAAAATTCGCTGCCACGTTTATGCCGACCGCGATGCTCCCATTGGGTCCCGTATACGCGGGACCGCCACTGTCCTTATGTTGTGCCCAAGACTTGATCTGGGATACTCCCGGTATTGTGACACCGTTGGAGACAAAGGAGGAGACTACCGTTTGCACCGCTCCATAATCCAAACTTGCCAACGAACCCATGCCGAATCGGCAGACGGTCTCGTTGAGCACAGGGTTGCGAGAAGAAGTGACAGCTACACCCACGGGGCCAGAGCTTGGCCAGCTTTTCTGAAACCAAGGGTCCATCATGTTTGGCGAGCGATAGAAGGCGTAGTCTCCCTCGTACCCATACGTTCCGCTGTAATAGTCAAGCGTGTAAGACGAGTGGGCGCCGGTCGGATTGTAGTACAGCTTGGAAGTGGTGCCACAGTGGCCTGCTGATAAGACGCCCAACTCTGGTCCAGAGTTTCGCTTGACCACGAATTAGGTGGTGCACACCCCTTGCCCTGAGCCGGGATTCACCAACCAAGTGCCCCCGTTGAGTCCGTAGCTAGTAGTGCTAACGCTGCCCTCGATCGTGTCAAACTGAACAGTGAGCGTCGTCAACGCCTGGACGCGGGCCTTGAGCTCTTCTGAGCCTGCGGGAAAACTTCGAGTACCGTGAAAAGTGACGATCATTTCGCGTCGATCGGGGACCGCTCCGACGTCGAAGCTTCCACCCGGGATGAACTCGCTAACAAGTCTCGAAATAGCGTTCACTTGATCCTCGAGGTCAGTTTCCAGGAAGCCGACATTTTCCTCGACCCGGTAGGTTCCACCCGCTCCTTCTAGAATCGTCAACGCTCCGGCTGGCGCTTCAGCTCGAAACCCTATGACGAAGGTGTCATCCACGTCCTTAAATGCAAACGCGTACGCATCGGCAAACCGGGTTGCGATTAGAGCTCCCGCCGAAGCGGAAGCCTGATAATCCGGCCCCGGATCCGTGTACCCGGAGCCCCCGTCATTGGCGGGTACCCCCGGGCTGGGGGCGCTCGCAGAAATAGCGGCCTTAGCGCCGACCGGGACTGCCACCATCGCAAGGCCGACTAGGGCCAGGATGACGAGTGCCCGACGGCGGGGCTTGCGTAGCTTCGTCTGCATGATTGGACACTATGACAACAGTGTCCTTCGCGCGAGATAGGCTGCCACTGAATCGGCCTGACTTTCGTTCCTATCGGGAGCCTTGTCTGTCATCTCGCAGGACAT